>CAWHND010000015.1:0-77492 GCA_963830655.1 uncultured Actinomycetota bacterium | reverse complement strand
CGGTACCGCCCCTCGGGCACATGCAAATCGTCCTGGTACGCCCTCGCCAGGTGTGCCCAACGGTTTCGACGCGCCCGGACGGCTCCGATGCGCGGCCCCGGCACCTGGTGCTAACGAGCGACCACTCCCGACGGACCCAGACTCGTAGGACACGCGCCATACCGAATCGTTCGAATGAGGGAGCACCGCCCATGGCAAGGCAATCGTAGATGATCAACCCGACGACGGGTGTCACCGAGTGGGACGTTCGAACCGCACAGCGTGACTAGGTCGAGCGCCGTCTCGCTCGCGCGCAGTCGGCGGTGGGCGCGCTCCGGGCCACGACCTTCGCCGAGCGCGCGGCGTGGGATGCTCACGGGCTCCCAGCTCGTCGAGCAGGACGGAGACGAGCTCGCTGCAGACGACGACCCGCGAGATGGGCAAGACTCTCGCCTCAGCACGCGCCGAGGCACTGCCAAGTGCGCCAAGGGCATGCGCTACTACGCGGAGAACGCCGAGGGGCTTGCCCTCTGCCGATGAGTTCCTCAGCCACCTGTTCGATGTCGGTGCGAAGAAGGCGTACGCGCGCTACCCAGCCGCTCGGTTTTATCTGGGCGCGGTGCATGCCGTGGAACTACCCGCTCTGGCAGGTCTATGCGCTTCGCTGTGCCTGTCCCCCATGGCGGGCAACGTCGGCCTGCTGAAGCACGCCTCCAACGTCCTCGAATCCGCTCTGTACCTCGACACCCTCTTCGAGCGTGGTGCATTTCCTGCTTCGGCGCAGTTCGCCTCCTCCTGATCGGCTCGGCTGCGGGTGCAGGCCCTCATCGATGATCCTCGGGTCAAGGCGGTGACCCTCACCGGGTCGGAGCCGGCCGACGCTCCGCCCCTGCTCCGGCCGCGGCCCAGGTCAAGAAATCCGTCCTGGAGCTCGGCGGCTCCGATCCCTTATCGCGTCTCCCCAGCGCCGATCTCGAGCGTGAACTCGGCGACCGCGGGCACCGCGCGCACCCAGAACAACGGGGAGTCCTGCATCGCCCCCCAGTCCTCCATCGTGCACGCCGACATCTACGATGATTCGAACCTTCTTCGCCGGAGCCATGAGCGCCCTGCGGATGGGAGATCCGATGCTCGAGCTCCACGCCCCTCTGGCCCCGTAACAACGCAATCCGGCCCCCCCCCCTAGGGTCGAGGATGCCCGCGCGCAGGGGGCCGAGGTCCTCACGGGCGGCGAGATTCCGGACGGACCTGGACTGGTTCTACCCAGCGACGGTGCTCGCCGGGATCACGCCCGAGATGCGCCTTCATCGCGCAGCAGGCTCTCGGGCCCCGTAGCCACGCTCTATCGGGTGGCGGATCTCGACGAGGCGATCGAACTGGCCAACGCGACGAGCTCCGGCGCCCCGTGGACGACCGATCCGGAGGAGCAGGAGCGCCTCATCGCCGGCATCGAGGCGGGCGCGGTATTCCTCAATGGGATGACCATCCCCCACCCTGAACCCTTCGGCGGCATCAAGAACTCCGGTTTCGGTCGGGAGCTCGGTGCGCCCGGCATTCGCGAGTTCTGCAATCTTGAAGACGATCTGGGCCAGCTGACGAGGCGATCGCGTTGCCCAGGCAGCGTTCGGGATCTCCTCCTAGCCTGGAATCAGGCCATCAGGAGGGCAGCGTGCAACGGCCGACGACCCCGCCTCGATGTCGCCCGGTATCAGCTGGACGAGTACGCGCGCGCTCAGGGCGGGGTCGTGCCGGACGAGCCGCGGAGCGAGGCTCGCGCCCCCTCGAGTCAGCAGCGAGCCGCCATCGCCGAGACGGCGCTGCAGTAGGCACTCCGTTCGCGGACACTTCGATGGTCTGCCTGGTGCCGGCAAGCCACTGACCGATCTGCACGAGGCGCACGATCCCGATTGGTGGATACGACGGAAGATCGAGCGGGAACAGCTCCGGGGACTCGGGCCGCCCGCGCTCACGCTTCGCACCGAGAGCGCAGGCCTGGAAGCACGACTGGGACGCGCCTGCATCTCGAGGCCGATGTGCGGAACGTGCTCGAGGACTTCAACAAGCGAGTGATCGAAGCACGCAGGCAGCTCCTCGGTGGCCGCCCGTGGTCACGCGAACCCGCGACGTCGAGGCGGAGGTGGACGCATGGAGGGCGCGGCGATTGGCTGTGGCCGAACAGCGCCGATCAGCCCACGGGCGGAAGCCGCCGCCGCGTCACGGACCGAACGGTGCCGCCTCTTCGTCGCAGATCTTCGAAGCAGGGCACGAGCCGGAGGCCCTCCCGTGGGGTTCCACCCGCTCTGAGAGGCGTCGCGCGGTACAGGCGGCTTCGCGCGGTAGGTGCCCACCGCGCGAAGCCCTGCGTACCGCGCGAAGAAGCGTGTTACGGGCTACGGGCTTACGGGACGAGGGCGCTGGCCGGCTCCGCGCTCGCACTGACCAGCTGCCCGTTGTGGGCTCGACGAGGGCGTCATGCGTCGGGCCGTTCGGGTGTGGGCCGGGCGGTTCTTCGCGAACTCCTTCCGGAGCACGGGAACGACCTCCTCGCCGAGGATGTCGAGTTGCTCCAGGACGGTCCTGAGCGGCAGACCCGCGTGATCCATCAGGAAGAGCTGGCGCTGGAGTCGCTGAAGCGCCCGCGCATGCCGGCGTAGCGATCGATGACCTCCTGGGGGCTGCCCACGGTCAGGGGCGTCTGCTCCGTGAACTCCTCCAGGGACGGGCCGTGTCCGTAGACGGGTGCGTTGTCGAAGTACGGGCGGAAGGCTGGACGGCATCCTGACTGTTCTTCGCCATGAAGGCCTGGCCGCCGAGGCCGACGATCGCCTGGTCGGCCGCGCCGTGACCGTAGTGCTCGAAGCGCTGGCGGTAGTAGCCGATGAGGCGCATGTAGTGCTCCTTCGGCCAGAAGATGTTGTTCGCGAAGAAGCCGTCGCCATAGAAGGCGGCCTGCTCGGCGATCTCGGGGCTGCGGATGGAGCCATGCCAGACGAAGGGCGGCACGCCGTCGAGCGGGCGCGGGGTAGCGGTGAAGCCCTGCAGCGGGGTGCGGAACGTGCCGCTCCAGTCGACGACGTCCTCGCGCAGCAGGCGGTGGAGCAGCGCATAGTGCTCGATCGCCAGAGGGATGCCCTGTCGGATGTCCTGACCGAACCACGGATAGACCGGGCCCGTGTTCCCGCGTCCGAGCGTCATGTCGACGCGACCGTCGGCGATGTGCTGGAGCATCGCGTAGTCCTCGGCGATCTTCACCGGGTCATTGGTCGTGATGAGGGTTGTAGCCGTCGAGAGGATCATCCTCTCGGTCTTCGCCGCGATGTAGCCGAGCATCGTCGTCGGCGATGAGGGCACGAACGGCGGATTGTGGTGCTCGCCGAGCGCGAAGACGTCGAGGCCCACCTCCTCGGCCTTGAGAGCGATAGCCAGGATCGCCTTGATGCGATCCCGCTCGCTGGGGGTGTGGCCGTCCGTGGGATCGGTCGTGACGTCGCCCACGGTGAAGATGCCGAACTGGACCGCCGGAGCCGACCCCGTATTCAATGCGTCTGCATACATATTTCTGCCAACAGTGAACGGATTGGAAGCATTCCCAGGGATCTCGCCAACCCTCGGTCCTCAGCGGGTAGCGCCCAGCAGCAGATCGACGCGCAGACCGTGGCGGGTGGATACGATCCGCACGGGGATGCGCGGTTTACGGCCGGCGTCTTCGAGCCGAGTCAGTGTCTCCGTGATCACGCTCTCGAAGCCTCGCGGCACCATTCCGACGACGTCAGTGATGCGGGAGTTGGCGAACAGGCGAACCTCCATGGGCGAATCCGTGCGCTCCTCCTCCGCCGTGCGACGGCCGCCTGCCGTCTGGAGATCGACGACATCCACGAGCGCAGCCAGTGCCTCCTGGTGGGGGTCGCTGTCGGCGAGCCGGATGGTGACTCTGCCGTTCCTCGGTCGGAGGTTGTAGGCGAAGTCGTTGAGCGACGCACTGCCTGCATCCTCCTTGGGAAAGGAGCTCACGGGAATGCCATCGGCTTCGCTGCCGCGCCGGAACCATGCCATGTTCGCCACGATAGCGCGAGCTCCACCCGGGAGGCAGAGACCGGGGTGGACGCGCTGGCGCCGGACGCCCCCAGGGAGAGGCCCGGCTCGACGTAGGCTCGACGGATGCCCTCGGAAGTCGCCACCAGCGCCCCCACCCGTCCGCGCGCGCTCGCACTGCCGCGCCGACTTCGGGCGCTCGCCGGCAATGGGTTCGCCTGGTGGCTCGACTACCTCTTCGTCGGCTACTGGATGGCGCGGGATGTATTCGGTCACGCGGATCCCGACGCCTTCCTGAAGAACCCAGGAACGCGTTCCCCGGTGGTGCTGATTCCCGGGGTCTACGAACGCTGGCAGTTCCTCCGCCCGCTCGGCGATCACCTGGCGGGGAACGGCCACCCTGTGCACGTCCTGCCCGGACTGCGCTGGAACACGGTCTCGGTCTCCGACGGCGCGAAGATCGTGCTCGCCCTGCTCGAGGAGCGGGATCTGCGCTCCGTCATCATCGTGGCGCACAGCAAGGGCGGCCTGATCGGCAAGCAGGCGATGCTGCACGACAAGAGCGGGCGCATCGACCGGATGGTGGCGATCTCGACGCCGTTCTCGGGGTCGATCTACGCGCGGTTCCTGATCGGCGCGACTCTGCGCGCCTTCTCCCCCGCGAATGCAGCCCTGCGATCCCTGGGAGCGCAGCTTGAGGTCAACAGCCGGATCACATCCATCTGGGGCACCTTCGATCCGCATATCCCAGGCGGCAACGAGCTGAGCGGTGCCACCAACATCAAGCTGAAGGCCTCCGGGCACTTCCGGCCGCTCGGTACGCGCGAGCTGCGCGAGGCGGTCGACAAGGCTCTCCAAGGACCGGCGGCAACCGACTGACACCGACGTAGCCGCGCCTCAGCGGGCGCCGTCGTCACACTGCGCCTGCCGCCGCGGCCGCCTGCTGCGCTTCCTTCTCCTCGACGTAGTACTCGGTGAAGTGCGTGGCGCGTCCCTCGTCGTCGAGCCGGATCAGCCAGAGGTTGCGATAGCTCTTGTCGAGCAGCGGATAGACCGTGCGTCCCTCCACGACACCCAGGTCGCCGTCAGTGGCGATGATCTCGCTCTCGAAGGTCCACGTTCCCGGCTCGTCCTTGCCGCTCAGCCAGCTGGCGACGATCGCTTCAGCGTCGACCTCCGGCTCGTCGTAGGGCTCGTATCGATATTCGGCTCCGGGTGCGAAGAGCGCGCGGATGTCGTTCGGATCGTTGCTGGTCCACGCCTTCTCATAGCTGGCGACCCACGCGCGGACCGCTTCCTTCGTGACCGTCATCGTGCCTTCTTCCTGCGTCCGCATAAGTGCTCGCTTCCATGCTGGCACCGCTCGGCGAGATGTCGAAAGGATCTGGATCGGAGATGGGGGGAGTCCGCTGGCAGGCCCGGCATTGTCGTCCGGGTCGATTCCGCCGAAGTCTTTGGATAGGTGCGCTTAGAGCCGTCTGCGCCGAGGATATGCCCTGATCCAAGGGGAATCTCATCGGAGCTCCGCCCTCGATTCCACTGGCCGCAGAAGACGATGCTGTACATCCGCTCCGTGGCAGGCGAATGCGGGAACATCTTCAGCGCCGGCGTGGTTGTAGAACGTGATGAGCAGGGTATTCGAAGAGATCGAGGACGGCCGCGGCGGTATCACCAAATACCGCAAGCATCCCAACGGGCGCGGATTCGTCGAGGTGACCGCGAGCGTTGACGCCTCGGCGTACATCGCTCCGACAAGCTACGTGGAAGCAGGAGCAGAGATCGGGCGATCCGCACGCGTCGGTCCCGGCTGCTGGATCGGCCGCAACGCACTGGTGGGCGCAACCGCCCAACTAGGCGCGACCGTGAGGATCGGCGAGGGCGCCGTGATCGGCGCCGGCGCGAAGGTCGGAAGCCACACACGCGTGGGCGACAGCGCTCGCGTCCAGGGCGGGGCTCGGGTGCCTTCCGACAGCGTGATCCCCGACCGCGCAGTAGTGCAGTCGAAGAACGGGCGCGGCGACGGCTGGGCGCACGCGGCCTAGCTTCGCAGACGGGCGTCGACAGGACTCGGCCGTAAGGATTGCACCGTCGGCTGAGCTCGTCGAAGCCCATTCCCCCGCTAGTGGATGATCTTGTGCGGGTTGAAGTTGCCGCCCGCGTCGGCGGAGGCGAAGAGACCGCGCATCACGGCGACGCCCTCCGTCGAGATGTCCTGCTCCAGCCACGGCGCGTGTCGAGGCCGACACCGTGGGGGGAGATCGTTCCGCCCGCGTCGACGAACGCCTGCTGCAGGGCGCTCTTCACGACGTCGTACTCCCCAAGCGGGTCGTCGCCCATCACGTAGGCGAACGTGAAGTACAGGCACGCGCCCGAATGATAGGAGTGCGAGAGGTGGCACATGACCCACCCCTTCCGTCCCAGCTTGGCGTATGCGCCGTTGACGGCGGCAACCGTCGTGTCGTAGACGTCCTGGAGCTTCGACCAGGGTGCGGCCGCCGTCGACGAGCGGCCGCACCCTGGTCGAAGCTCCAGGACGTCTACGACACGACGGTTGCCGCCGTCAACGGCGCATACGCCAAGCTGGGACGGAAGGGGTGGGTCATGTGCCACCTCTCGCACTCCTATCATTCGGGCGCGTGCCTGTACTTCACGTTCGCCTACGTGATGGGCGACGACCCGCTTGGGGAGTACGACGTCGTGAAGAGCGCCCTGCAGCAGGCGTTCGTCGACGCGGGCGGAACGATCTCCCACCACCACGGTGTCGGCCTCGAGCACGCGCCGTGGCTGGAGCAGGACATCTCGACGGAGGGCGTCGCCGTGATGCGCGGTCTCTTCGCCTCCGCCGACGCGGGCGGCAACTTCAACCCGCACAAGATCATCCACTAGCGGGGGAATGGGCTTCGACGAGCTCAGCCGACGGTGCAATCCTTACGGCCGAGCCTGTCGACGCCCGTCTGCGAAGCTAGGCCGCGTGCGCCCAGCCGTCGCCGCGCCCGTTCTTCGACTGCACTACTGCGCGGTCGGGGATCACGCTGTCGGAAGGCACCCGAGCCCCGCCCTGGACGCGAGCGCTGTCGCCCACGCGTGTGTGGCTTCCGACCTTCGCGCCGGCGCCGATCACGGCGCCCTCGCCGATCCTCACGGTCGCGCCTAGTTGGGCGGTTGCGCCCACCAGTGCGTTGCGGCCGATCCAGCAGCCGGGACCGACGCGTACGGATCGCCCGATCTCTGCTCCTGCTTCCACGTAGCTTGTCGGAGCGATGTACGCCGAGGCGTCAACGCTCGCGGTCACCTCGACGAATCCGCGCCCGTTGGGATGCTTGCGGTATTTGGTGATACCGCCGCGGCCGTCCTCGATCTCTTCGAATACCCTGCTCATCACGTTCTACAACCACGCCAGCGCTGAAGATGTTCCCGCATTCGCCTGCCACGGAGCGGATGTACAGCATCGTCTTCTGCGGCCAGTGGAATCGAGGGCGGAGCTCCGATGAGATTCCCCTTGGATCAGGGCATATCCTCGGCGCAGACGGCTCTAAGCGCACCTATCCAAAGACTTCGGCGGAATCGACCCGGACGACAATGCCGGGCCTGCCAGCGGACTCCCCCCATCTCCGATCCAGATCCTTTCGACATCTCGCCGAGCGGTGCCAGCATGGAAGCGAGCACTTATGCGGACGCAGGAAGAAGGCACGATGACGGTCACGAAGGAAGCGGTCCGCGCGTGGGTCGCCAGCTATGAGAAGGCGTGGACCAGCAACGATCCGAACGACATCCGCGCGCTCTTCGCACCCGGAGCCGAATATCGATACGAGCCCTACGACGAGCCGGAGGTCGACGCTGAAGCGATCGTCGCCAGCTGGCTGAGCGGCAAGGACGAGCCGGGAACGTGGACCTTCGAGAGCGAGATCATCGCCACTGACGGCGACCTGGGTGTCGTGGAGGGACGCACGGTCTATCCGCTGCTCGACAAGAGCTATCGCAACCTCTGGCTGATCCGGCTCGACGACGAGGGACGCGCCACGCACTTCACCGAGTACTACGTCGAGGAGAAGGAAGCGCAGCAGGCGGCCGCGGCGGCAGGCGCAGTGTGACGACGGCGCCCGCTGAGGCGCGGCTACGTCGGTGTCAGTCGGTTGCCGCCGGTCCTTGGAGAGCCTTGTCGACCGCCTCGCGCAGCTCGCGCGTACCGAGCGGCCGGAAGTGCCCGGAGGCCTTCAGCTTGATGTTGGTGGCACCGCTCAGCTCGCTGCCGCCTGGGATATGCGGATCGAAGGTGCCCCAGATGGATGTGATCCGGCTGTTGACCTCGAGCTGCGCTCCCAGGGATCGCAGGGCTGCATTCGCGGGGGAGAAGGCGCGCAGAGTCGCGCCGATCAGGAACCGCGCGTAGATCGACCCCGAGAACGGCGTCGAGATCGCCACCATCCGGTCGATGCGCCCGCTCTTGTCGTGCAGCATCGCCTGCTTGCCGATCAGGCCGCCCTTGCTGTGCGCCACGATGATGACGGAGCGCAGATCCCGCTCCTCGAGCAGGGCGAGCACGATCTTCGCGCCGTCGGAGACCGAGACCGTGTTCCAGCGCAGTCCGGGCAGGACGTGCACAGGGTGGCCGTTCCCCGCCAGGTGATCGCCGAGCGGGCGGAGGAACTGCCAGCGTTCGTAGACCCCGGGAATCAGCACCACCGGGGAACGCGTTCCTGGGTTCTTCAGGAAGGCGTCGGGATCCGCGTGACCGAATACATCCCGCGCCATCCAGTAGCCGACGAAGAGGTAGTCGAGCCACCAGGCGAACCCATTGCCGGCGAGCGCCCGAAGTCGGCGCGGCAGTGCGAGCGCGCGCGGACGGGTGGGGGCGCTGGTGGCGACTTCCGAGGGCATCCGTCGAGCCTACGTCGAGCCGGGCCTCTCCCTGGGGGCGTCCGGCGCCAGCGCGTCCACCCCGGTCTCTGCCTCCCGGGTGGAGCTCGCGCTATCGTGGCGAACATGGCATGGTTCCGGCGCGGCAGCGAAGCCGATGGCATTCCCGTGAGCTCCTTTCCCAAGGAGGATGCAGGCAGTGCGTCGCTCAACGACTTCGCCTACAACCTCCGACCGAGGAACGGCAGAGTCACCATCCGGCTCGCCGACAGCGACCCCCACCAGGAGGCACTGGCTGCGCTCGTGGATGTCGTCGATCTCCAGACGGCAGGCGGCCGTCGCACGGCGGAGGAGGAGCGCACGGATTCGCCCATGGAGGTTCGCCTGTTCGCCAACTCCCGCATCACTGACGTCGTCGGAATGGTGCCGCGAGGCTTCGAGAGCGTGATCACGGAGACACTGACTCGGCTCGAAGACGCCGGTCGTAAACCGCGCATCCCCGTGCGGATCGTATCCACCCGCCACGGTCTGCGCGTCGATCTGCTGCTGGGCGCTACCCGCTAAGGACCGAGGGTTGGCGAGATCCCTGGGAATGCTTCCAACCCGTTCACTGTTGGCAGAAATATGTATGCAGACGCATTGAGTACGGGGTCGGCTCCGGCGGTCCAGTTCGGCATCTTCACCGTGGGCGACGTCACGACCGATCCCACGAACGGCCACACCCCCAGCGAGCGGGATCGCATCAAGGCGATCCTGGCTATCGCTCTCAAGGCCGAGGAGGTGGGCCTCGACGTCTTCGCGCTCGGCGAGCACCACAATCCGCCGTTCGTGCCCTCATCGCCGACGACGATGCTCGGCTACATCGCGGCGAAGACCGAGAGGATCATCCTCTCGACGGCTACAACCCTCATCACGACCAATGACCCGGTGAAGATCGCCGAGGACTACGCGATGCTCCAGCACATCGCCGACGGTCGCGTCGACATGACGCTCGGACGCGGGAACACGGGCCCGGTCTATCCGTGGTTCGGTCAGGACATCCGACAGGGCATCCCTCTGGCGATCGAGCACTACGCGCTGCTCCACCGCCTGCTGCGCGAGGACGTCGTCGACTGGAGCGGCACGTTCCGCACCCCGCTGCAGGGCTTCACCGCTACCCCGCGCCCGCTCGACGGCGTGCCGCCCTTCGTCTGGCATGGCTCCATCCGCAGCCCCGAGATCGCCGAGCAGGCCGCCTTCTATGGCGACGGCTTCTTCGCGAACAACATCTTCTGGCCGAAGGAGCACTACATGCGCCTCATCGGCTACTACCGCCAGCGCTTCGAGCACTACGGTCACGGCGCGGCCGACCAGGCGATCGTCGGCCTCGGCGGCCAGGCCTTCATGGCGAAGAACAGTCAGGATGCCGTCCGAGCCTTCCGCCCGTACTTCGACAACGCACCCGTCTACGGACACGGCCCGTCCCTGGAGGAGTTCACGGAGCAGACGCCCCTGACCGTGGGCAGTCCCCAGGAGGTCATCGATCGCTACGCCGGCATGCGCGAGCATTTCGGCGACTACCAGCGCCAGCTCTTCCTGATGGATCACGCGGGTCTGCCGCTCAAGACCGTCCTGGAGCAGCTCGACATCCTCGGCGAGGAGGTCGTTCCCGTGCTCCGGAAGGAGTTCGCGAAGAACCGCCCGGCCCACATTCCGAACGGCCCGACGCATGGCGCCCTCGTCGCAGCCCGCGACGGGCAGCTGGCCAGCGCGAGCGCGGAGCCGGCCAGCGCCCTCGTCCCGTAAGCCCGTAGCCCGTAACACGCTTCTTCGCGCGGTACGCAGGGCTTCGCGCGGTACGCCTACCTACCGCGCGAAGCCGCCTGTACCGCGCGACGCCTCTCAGAGCGGGTGGAACCCCACGGGAGGGCCTCCGGCTAGCTGCCCTGCTTCGAAGATCTGCGACGAAGGAGGCGGCGCCGTTCGGTCCGTGACGCGGCGGCGGCTTCCGCGTCGGCTGATCGGCGCTGTTCGGCTGCGGCCAATCGCCGCGCCCTCCATGCATCCACCTCCGCCTCGACGTCGCGGGTCCGCGTGACCACGGGCGGCCCACCGAGCAGCTGCCTGCGTGCTTCGATCACTCGCTTGTTGAAGTCCTCGAGCACGTTCCGCACATCGGCCTCGAGATGCAGCGCGTCCAGTCGTGCTTCCAGGCCTGCGCTCTCGGTGCGAAGCGTGAGCGCGGGCGGCCCGAGTCCCCGGAGCTGTTCCCGCTCGATCTTCCGTCGTATCCACCAATCGGGATCATGCACCTCGTGCAGATCGGTCAGTGGCTTGCCGGCACCAGGCAGACCATCGAAGTCTCCGCGACGGAATGCCTGCTGCAGCGCCGTCTCGGCGATGGCGGCTCGCTGCTGACTCGAGGGGGCGCGAGCCTCGCTCCGCGGCTCGTCCGGCACGACCCCGCCCTGAGCGCGCGCGAACTCATCCAGCTGATACCGGGCGACATCGAGGCGGGGGTCGTCAGCCATTGCGCGCTCCCCTCCTGATGGCCTGATTCCAGGCTAGGAGGAGACTCCCGAACGCTGCCTGGGCAACGCGATCGCCTCGTCAGCTGGCCCAGATCGTCTTCAAGTTGCAGAACTCGCGAATGCCGGGCGCACCGAGCTCCCGACCGAAACCGGAGTTCTTGATGCCGCCGAAGGGCAGCTCGGGGTAGGAGATGGTCATCCCATTGAGGAATACCGCGCCCGCCTCGATGCCGGCGATGAGGCGCTCCTGCTCCTCCGGATCGGTCGTCCACGCCGCGGAACTCAGGCCGAAGCTCGTCGCGTTGGCCAGTTCGATCGCCTCGTCGAGATCCGCCACCCGATAGAGCGTGGCTACGGGGCCGAAGGCCTCCTCGCGATGAAGGCGCATCTCGGGCGTGATCCCGGCGAGCACCGTCGCTGGGTAGAACCATCCAGGTCCGTCCGGAATCTCGCCGCCCGTGAGGACCTCGGCCCCCTGCGCGCGGGCATCCTCGACGAGCTCGGCGAGCTCCTCGCGGCCGGATTGCGTTGCTACGGGGCCGAGCTGCGTGGACTCGAGCATCGGATCTCCCATCCGCAGGGCGCTCATGGCTCCGGCGAAGGCAGCTGCGAAGTCGTCGTAGATGTCGGCGTGCACGATGAAGCGCTTGCCGGCGATGCAGGACTGCCCGTTGTTCTGGGTGCGCGCGGTGACCGCGGTCGCGACTGCACGCTCGAGATCGGCGCTGGGCAGCACGATGAAGGGATCGGAGCCACCGAGCTCCAGGACGGATTTCTTGACCTGGGCCGCGGCCGCAGCGGCCACCGAGCGTCCGGCCGGCTCCGACCCGGTGAGGGTCACCGCCTTGACCCGAGGATCATCGATGAGGGCCTGCACCCCAGCCGAGCCGATCAGGAGAGTGGAGAACGCGCCGACGGGGAATCCGCCGCGCTCGAAGAGGGTGTCGAGGTACAGAGCGGATTCGGGGACGTTCGAGGCGTGCTTCAGCAGGCCGACGTTGCCCGCCATGAGAGCGGGCGCAGCGAAGCGCATGACCTGCCAGAGCGGGTAGTTCCACGGCATCACGGCCAAGATGATCCCGAGCGGCTGGTAGCGCGCGTAGGCCTTCTTCGCACCGACAGTCGACGGGTCGCTGAGGGGCTCATCGGCGAGCAGCTCCTCGGCGTTCTCCGCGTAGTAGCGCATGCCCTTGGCGCACTTCAGCGCCTCGGCGCGTGCTGAGGCGAGAGTCTTGCCCATCTCGCGGGTCATCATGGCGGCGAGCTGGTCTGCGTCCTGCTCGACGAGCTCGGCAGCCGTGAGCATCCACGCCGCGCGCTCGGCGAAGGTCGTGGCCCGGAGCGCGCCCACCGCGGACTGCGCGCGAGCGAGACGGCGCTCGACCTCGTCAGCGCTGTGCGGTTCGAACGTCCGCTCGGTGACACCCGTCGTCGGGTTGATGATCTCAATGGCCATGGGCGGTGCTCCTCATTCGAACGATTCGGTATGGCGCGTGCATACCAGTCTGGTACGTCGGGAGTGGTCGCTCGTCACACCGGTCGGGCACGTCGAAACCGTTCGGGCACATCGAGCAAGGCGTGCCCGGACGGTTTGCATGTGCCCGAGGGGCGGTACCGGGCGATTCTCCCCGTCAACCGCGCGCCGTGGTTCCTCTCAGAACCGCATAGCCGGCGACGGCGGCCATGGCCGTCGGAATGAGGCTCCAGGCCACCAGGCCAGCGGGGCCGTTCCGCACGAGCCAGTCGCCCACCGCCGGCCAACTTCCCGACAGCGTCGCGAGGAGAGCCAGCACGCACCAGGATCAGGGTCAGGAGGGCGAAGAACACCAGGGTGCCCGAAGACTCTCCAGCGTGCATAGATCGTGCCGATCATCGTTCCGAGGAAGAAGAAGAATAGGAATGCGGCACTGACGAGCAGGAACCGCTCGATACCAGGCGCCGCTGCCGAAATAGACGGCAGTGAACATTCGTCCCTTGAATCCCCATCCGTCCGTGGCGGTCTCTATCGAGCGCGAGCACCGTGAAGATCGCGCCGAAGCAGGGCCGAGAGCAGCAGATAGGTCAGCGCAGTGCCGAGATAGAAGTCCCGTCGGGTGACGCTGAAGCCGAGTGCCAGCGGGAAGGTCGCCGACATCGCGACTATTCCCGATCACCATCGCGTAGACGAACGGATAGAAGGCCGCCCCGCTCCACTGCAGGCCACTCTGTGCCTCGGCCAGATCTGCGAGCATCCGCCACCGAGGTGGAGATTATCCACCAGATCGCGATGTTGACGAGCAGCACGAAGGCGAGGATACCCAAGGGGATGCCGATGATCGTCTGCTTGTTCACCAGATGCAGTCGGATCATCGCGCCGATCCGACTCGATGAGCGCGGGTGGTCCGGATCCCTGATGCGCCGATGTCGGCTGTCGTCATGCGCTCTTCTCCAGTTCTCTGTTCACGAGGTGCAGTCGGATGACCAAGCTGAGGTCAGCGCTGCTTCTCCAGTTCTGCGGCCGGGAGGCCGCTGCGGCGGATGATGAGCTGCTGCAGGGAGACAGCTCGCAGTTCCAAGCCGGCCTGAGCGTGCCTTCGAGACGCTCGGTCGAGCTGAGCGATCCGACTGTTGCAGCAGCGATTCCGCCGATCCGATCTAGATTCAGCACCTCTCGGCCCTGAGTGAAGGCTTCGACCGCCTTTCCCATCCCGACGACTGTCGTCGCCGAACCTCGGAGGCTCTCGGCATCCTCATCGATGATGATCCGCCCCTCGTCGATCACCAGGACGTGCTCGAGGAGATCGCTCACCTCGTCGATGAGGTGCGTCGACAGGATCACCGTCCGAGGGTGCTCGGCATAGTCCTCCAGGAGCCGGTCGTAGAAGATCTGCCGGGCAACCGCGTCGAGGCCGAGGTATGGCTCGTCGAAGAAGGTGAGCGGCGCGCGAGAGGCCAGACCGACGATCACGCCGACGGCGGATATCTGTCCGCGTGACAGCTTCTTGATGCGACGGCCCGTCGGGACCCGGAAGTCGTCGATCAGGCGGCTGGCGAGTTCAGCATCCCAGTGCTCGAAGAACCAGCGGCGCGCTGTCGAAAACGTGCTTCGGCTTGAAGTCATCCGGGTACTTCTGACTCTCCTTGATGAAGCAGACCCGTCGCAGCACTTCGCTGTTCTCGACAGGATGCTCGCCGAAGACGCGCAGCTCGCCCGACGTGGCGAAGTCCTGTCCCGTCAGCAGTTGCATCAGGGTGGTCTTGCCCGCGCCGTTTCGGCCGAGCAGCCCGCAGATCGTGTTCTCCTCGACCGTGAACGTCGCGTCGTCCACCGCCGTGGTGCTGCCGTAGCGCTTGGTGACGCCGCGGACCTCTACCGCTGGGGCCCCGGGTGTGCGTGCGCCCTACCAATTTTCGATCGCCGAGCTGCCCAGTTCTGCTCTCCAGATGCGTCGCCACGCAGCAGAACTGGGCAGCTCAGCGCGGAGATGCAGCGAATTACACGGATGTTCTTCACGTTTGCAAAGCAGCCTGGGCCAGAGCCGCTGAGTGCCATACGGTGTTCAGATGACCTACGAACCGACGCCCTCGGATTACCTCCAGAGGGAGCGAGCTCGGGCGGAGGCACAGCGGGCATGGTCGGCCCCGCGCGGCGAGTACGGCGGCTACCCGGATGCCACCGAAACCCAGGCGCCACAGGAGAGCGGCGTCGCAGGTGATCCTTACGGGCAGGACTCTCAGGATCCCTCCCAACAGGGTCGGTACCCCGAGGACCCGTACCCGCAGACATGGCAGGGCTCGTACGCCCAGGCCCGGCCCTACCCGGGTCAGCCTCAATCGGGACCCCAGACAGCTGCCCTACGGGTCGGCAGGTAGGCAGTCTTACGAACAGACAGGCCCGCAGCCCTCCGGCCCGCTGGCGTATGACCGATCCGGCTACGGGCAGCCGACACACCAGACGGGTTCCTATCCGCCCCTAGGCCAGGAGTACGGCCAGCCCGCTGCATACGGCGAGGCGCAGCTGTACGCCAGGCCTGACCGCTACGCGCAGCCTGACCAGTACGGGCAATCGGACCAGTACGGGCAACCGGACCAGTATGGGCAACCGGACCAGTATGGGCAGCCGGATGCCTTCGGCCAGCCGACGGGCGCGTTTCCGCCTACCGCTGGAATCCCGCGAGCGGGCTCGTATTCGCAGCCCCAGACGGGTCAGCACCCCCTGTCCGACTACTCGGATCATTCCGACAACTACACAGACTCCGAGTACTTCGCCCCTGCCCCGCGCCGAAGCGGCGCCGCCTACACGGGCCTGGTCTTCGCTGTAGTCCTCAGCCTGAGCGTGATTGTCGGCCAGATCATCAGCACGATGCTCGCGACGTCAGTGCTGACCCTGCCGGGCATCGAGCTCGGCACGCCAGCGATCGGCATGATCGGACTGGTGGGGCTCGGCGCCCGGGTGGTTCTCTCGGTTCTCGTGATCGTCCTCGCCGGCATCGGACTTGCGGCGACTCGACCCGATGGTGCAGGCAAGCGGGGGCGTGCCGCTGCTGGAGCGTCGGCTGCTTTCGGCTACCTCAACCTGCTGCTGGCGATCGCCACCGCTGCGCGGGCTGCGATCTACTTCCTGCAATACGGAGCGGGCGATCGCGCAGTGCTGCTCGTCCAGCTCTTCAACTGGTCCTGACGCTCCGAACAGGGCTCCCGCGCAGCGCCTGAAGGGTATTGCCGGTAGCATGGACAAGTTGCCCGCCTCGGGAGAGGCAGGCTCCACTAGAGCAGATCGGCAGGAAGCTGGTCGTTAGTGGTGGATCTCCAACACCGGGACCGAGCGCCTGATCCAACTCGCAGCTCATCTTCGAGGCTCGCCTCGTATCCCGCGCAGCCTGGAGTTCTTCCACTGATGACCAGAAGTCCGCAATCGGACTTGCCACGCTCTTTCCTGCCGTCATGTCTGCTCTGAGCTAGATGCCGCCCGTCCCCGCCGAATCCGGCGCGGACGGCGAAGCAAAGGAGAGTGACTCTTGGAGGGTCCAGAGATCAAGTTCGCCGAAGCCGTCCTGGACAACGGCAAGTTCGGCAAGCGCACCATCCGGTTCGAGACCGGCCGCCTCGCGCAGCAGGCTCAGGGGGCAGTCGCCGCCTACCTCGACGAGGACACGATGCTGCTGTCCGCGACGAGCACCAGCAAGAACCCGAAGGACAACTTCGACTTCTTCCCGCTGACGGTCGACGTCGAGGAGCGCTCCTACGCCGCCGGCAAGATCCCCGGCTCGTTCTTCCGTCGTGAGGGCCGTCCCTCCACCGAGGCGATCCTCGTCTGCCGCCTGATCGACCGGCCGCTGCGCCCGTCGTTCATCGACGGCCTCCGCAACGAGGTCCAGATCGTCATCACCGTCCTGTCGATCGCCCCGGGCGAGTTCTACGACGCCCTCGCGATCAACGCCGCGTCCGCGTCGACCCAGATCTCCGGCCTGCCGTTCAGCGGCCCGATCGGCGGCGTCCGCCTCGCCCTCATCGACGGCCAGTGGGTCGCGTTCCCGAAGTTCGAGCAGCTCGAGGACGCCGTCTTCGACCTCACCGTCGCCGGCCGCTGTCACCGACTCCGACGGCAACGAGGATGTCGCGATCATGATGGTCGAGGCCGAGGCCACCGAGCACTCGTGGGGACTCATCCAGGGCGGCGCGACCAAGCCCGACGAGGCGGTCGTCGCCCAGGGCCTCGAGGCCTCGAAGCCGTTCCTCAAGCAGCTCGTCGAGGCGCAGGCCGAGATGGCCGCCCAGTCGGCCAAGGAGATCGCGGACTACCCGGTCTTCCTGCCCTACAGCCACGAGGCCTTCGCGGCCGTCGCCGCCGAGGCCGAGACCGAGCTCACCTCGATCTACCAGATCGCCGACAAGGTCGAGCGCCAGAACGCCGACGACGCCCTCAAGGAGCGCGTCAAGGCCGCCATCCAGGCCAAGGTCACCGACGGCGAGCTCGGCGGAGAGATCCCGCCGATGGTCTCCGCCGCCTACAAGTCGGTGACGAAGAAGGTCGTCCGCGGCCGCATCCTCACCGAGGGCGTCCGCATCGACGGCCGCGGCCTGACCGACATCCGTCCGCTCGACGCCGAGGTCCAGGTCATCCCGCGCGTCCACGGCTCGGCGATCTTCCAGCGCGGCGAGACCCAGATCCTGGGCGTCACCACGCTGAACATGCTCAAGATGGAGCAGCAGATCGACTCGCTCGCCCCGGTGACGAAGAAGCGCTACCTGCACCACTACAACTTCCCGCCCTACTCGACCGGCGAGACCGGCCGGGTCGGCAGCCCCAAGCGTCGCGAGATCGGGCACGGCTTCCTCGCCGAGCGCGCCCTCGTGCCGGTGCTGCCGTCGCGCGAGGAGTTCCCCTACGCGATCCGCCAGGTGTCCGAGGCTCTCAGCTCCAACGGCTCGACGTCGATGGGCTCGGTCTGCGCCTCGACCCTCTCGCTGCTCAACGCCGGTGTGCCGCTGCGCGCACCCGTCGCCGGCATCGCGATGGGCCTCGTCTCCGACACGGTCGACGGCGAGACCCGCTACGCGGCGCTGACCGACATCCTCGGCGCGGAGGACGCGCTCGGCGACATGGACTTCAAGGTCGCCGGCACCAGTCCGAGTTCGTCACCGCGATCCAGCTCGACACCAAGCTCGACGGCATCCCGTCCTCGGTGCTCGACGGCGCGCTCAAGCAGGCCAAGGAAGCGCGCACCGCGATCCTGGCCGTGCTGAACGCCGCCATCGACGCGCCCGACGAGATGGCGATGACCGCGCCGCGCGTCATCTCCGTCCAGATCCCCGTCGACAAGATCGGCGAGCTGATCGGCCCGAAGGGCAAGACGATCAACCAGATCCAGGACGACACCGGAGCCGACATCTCCATCGAGGAGGACGGCACCGTCTACATCGGCGCCGTCGATGGCGAGTCCGCTGAGGCGGCGCGCAGCGCGGTCAACGCGATCGCCAACCCGCACAACCCCGAGGTCGGCGAGCGGTTCCTCGGCACCGTCGTCAAGCTGGCCACGTTCGGCGCGTTCGTGTCGCTCATGCCCGGCCGCGACGGCCTGCTGCACATCTCCGAGGTGCGCAAGCTCGCCGGCGGCAAGCGCGTCGAGAACGTCGAGGACGTGCTCGGCGTCGGCCAGAAGATCCAGGTCGAGATCACCAAGGTGGACGACCGCGGAAAGCTCTCGCTGAGCCCGGTCGTCGATGAGACGACCGAGCCCGGCGACACGCAGTCCAGCGTCGCCTGCGTCCGTCGGCCCCGAGGCACCCGCCGAAGGCTGAACGACCGGCTAGCTCCGAAGGCCCGTCCCGCACTGCTGGAACCAGCCCGTGCGGGGCGGGCCTTCGTCGTCCGGCATGTCTGCCGGCGATCGCGGATGCCTGCGGCGGAACCTCCGCCAGTCGCTGTCTGCCCCGGGGCGCTGTCGGAGGAATGCGGCATGCTTGCGGGACCATCATCGCCAGAGTCGGGGAGGTGCGTCATGCAGCGTCGCCGGGTGCTCGGCGGTATCGTGAGCGTGTCGCCCTTGCACGGGGGCGCGTGTCGGAGCTTCGCGTGCGGCCGGGGGTGTCGCGGCCACGGGACGGGATGGAGGGAGTCACGGTGAATTCGGTGGCGCCCAACCCTGTGACGCGGCAGATCGGCTCGACCGGCCTGAATGTCTTCCCGTACGCCATCGATGGTTCCATCTTCGGCTGGGCGGCCGGATTCGAGGCGACGATCGAAGTCCTCGACGAGTTCTTCGCGGCCGGCGGCAACCTGATCAGCACCGCAGATCATTACGCGGGGGGTCGCAGTGAGGTCATGATCGGCTCGTGGCTCGATCGTCACCATCAGCGCGATCGTCTCATCGTGGCGACCAAGATCGGCCGGCACCCCGACGCCGCCGGCCTCTCGGCGCGATCGATCGGCACGGCGATCGAGGCGTCGATCGAGCGTCTGCGGACCCCGTACATCGACCTGCTGTCCTTCGACGGCGCGGACACGGAAGTGCCGATCGAGGAGTCGCTGACTGCCGTCGCTGAGGCGATGGCGGCCGGCACGGTGCGCCATCTCTCCGTGTCCGAGTTCTCGGGCGCCCGACTGGTCGAAGCGCTGCGCGTCGGCGCGACGCTCGGCCTGCCGGTGCCGGAGAGCGTCATGGCGGAGTACAGCCTCATGGAGCGCGTCGAGTTCGAGAAGCGGATCGCCCCCATCGTGCACGAGCACGGCCTCGGCGTCATCGCCCGGCTGCCGCTGGCCAGCGGCTACCTTCGCGGAGATTTCCGCACGAAGGACGACCGCCCCACCTCGTCGATGTTCGTCGGCGCCCTCAAGTACGTCGGCCGTCGTGGCAACAAGGTGCTGGCGGCGCTCGAGAGCGTGTCGCACGAGGTCGGCGAGAACATCGGCCGGGTGGCTCTCGCGTGGGTGCTCAGCCGCCCCGAAGTGGCTGCGGTCAGTGTCCGCGCCTCAGATGGTCCGCAGCTGCTCGATCTCCTTCCCTCCGTGGAGCTGAGCCTCGAGCGACACCACCTCGCCGTTCTGGACAAAGCCTCCCATTGACCGGGTCCGTCCACGTGCCGCGTCGATCGGGAACGCCGTGACGAGGCGCGCGAGAACGCCTGTACCCTGTGTCTCAGGTCGGGGGACAGGAGGGTCGAGTGGAGCATTCCCGGGCTGACGGCGCCCACCCCGAGCCGCCCCGCGACGCCCTCGCGACGCTCGGTGGCGCGCCGTCTGCACCGCTATCAGCGGCGGGAGAGGCCGTCGCCGTGCGACGTCGCGACATCCGCCTCGCCGAGCAGCTGGCCGCGGGCGCCCATGTCGCCTCCGATGCGAGCGACGGCTCGTCCGATGCCTCTGTCGGATCGTCCGGATCCCGATGCCGCTCCCGACGCCAATGCCGATGCCCAGCGGATCATGCGCCAGGCTCTCGAGGTGGTGGACCGCTCGATCGTCGCCATGGCGGCGGACGAGACGCGGCCCATTCCCGACATCCGTTCCCTCCGGATGCGCAGACTGGGCGACAGCGAGCTGGTGGTCTTCCCCCTGATCCTCGGCGCGAGCACCTTCGGCTGGACCGCGGGGGCCGACACCAGCACCGAGATCCTCGACGCCTACCTCGAGGCGGGCGGCAATGCGATCGACACCGCCGATTCATATTCGGCGGGTCGCAGCGAGACGGTCATCGGCGCCTGGCTCCGCGACCGCAGGGTCCGCGAGGGGCTGGTGATCTCCACGAAGATCGCGCAGAGCTCCGAGAACCCGGGCCTGTCCGCGCAGAGCATCGCGAAGTCGGTCGATGCGTCGCTCCAGCGACTCGGAGTGGAACACCTCGACCTGCTCTACTTCCACCTCGACGACCGAAGCGTTCCGTTGGAGGAGAGCCTCATGGCGGCCGACGCCCTGGTCCGCAGCGGCAAGGTCCGCTATCTGGCAGCCTCGGGCTTCGATGGCGACCGGCTCATGCAGGCCCGGATCCTGGCCGGTCAGCTGGACCTCCCGCGATTCCTCGCCGTTCAGGTGCCCTACAACCTTCTCCAGCGCGACGAGTTCGAGCAGCGGCTGTTTCCCGTCGTGCGCGCCCAACAGCTTGCGGCAGTTCCGTTCTCCTCCCTCGCCAGCGGATTCCTCACGGGCAAGTACCGGGGGCGGGTCAAAGGGGAGCGGGGATCGGAGGCGCATTCGCGCGCGACCCGGGCGGCGCAGTTCGCGAGCAAGCGGGGGTTCCGCGTCCTTGACGCGCTCGAGGACGTTGCCGAGGATCATGACCGATCCCCGGCAGCGGTGGCGCTGGCCTGGCTGCTCACCAAGCCGCTCGTCACCGCCCCGGTCGTGAGTGTCAGCCGGCCGGAGCAGCTGGCCGACCTTCTCACGGCACCGAGGCTGAACCTGACCCGGCATCAGGTGGCCCTGCTCGATCGGGTGAGCGCGGGCTGACGCCCGGGACGGTCGGCTGAGGCGAGCCCAGACCGGACACGGCAGCGAATGCGCCCCGACGGGGCGTCTCGCTGCCGGCTCGACTCAGCGCGACTCGGCTCAGCGCGGCTCGACTCAGCGCGGGTCGATCTCCGCGAAGATCCGCTCGGCCGCACGGGAGAGCGCGGAGGTCGCGGCGATCTCGTCGCCGGCGTAGCCGCCCGTCATGGCTCCGTCTCGGAGCAGATAGAGCTCGTCGGCCGCCGCGCCGGGTGTGGGATGGCCCATCGCCGCGAGGTGATCCTCGAGGTAGGAGGTGAACCAATCCCGATGCTCGCTGACCGCGCGGCGGACCGGGTGGCTGTGGATTCGGGAACTCCGCCGCGGCGTTGAGGAAGGGGCAGCCGCGGAACTCGGGCCGGCCCGTATCGCCGATGATGCCGGCGATCAGCGAGCGGAGCGTCTTCTCGGGATTCCGCGTCCTCATCGGACAGCTGGGTGAGCGACTCGCGGACCTGGCGGTCGCGACCGACGACGTACTCGAGGATGAGCGCGTCCTTCGAGCCGTACTGCTTGTAGAAGGTCGCCTTGGTGACCGAGGCCTCCGCGATGATGCGGTCGATGCCGGTCGTGTTGATGCCGTCGGCGTAGAAGAGCTCGTCGGCGACCTCGAGCAGTCGGATCTTGGCTGCAGAGGGACGCCTGGCGGCTGGAATGGGGGCATCAGCCGCCATGGCGTCTCTCCTCCTGATCGCTGTGCGATCTTCTCTGTCGATTCCACCACGGCATGTCAGCGGGGTGGATGCGTTGCGGATCAGGGAAGACGGGGGGTTCTTCCGTTGATCCTCGAGCCGGGTAGGGTGCCCCGGGCGCCGGATGCAGGAAGCGGCGCGAAAATGACGCTACCAGAGGTGTGGACAGACAAGTCGGTCTGTCCGTCAGATCATGGGTCCCCAATCCGGGGTACGTCGGGGTCGCCGAATGCGTGCCGTAGGGTGATCTGCGATGAATGGCGCGGTGCAGTCTTCCCGCTCGAACAGCCCGATCTGCGGATCGCCGCAGCAGGGGGAACCGCGGTTCGCCGCACTGTCCTGCCGAGCGGACTCCGCATCCTCACCGAGGCGGTGCCGGGCGCGCAGAGCGCCACGGTCGGCTTCTGGGTGCCGGTCGGCTCGCGAGACGAGACGGACGGCGTCTTCGGCTCCACCCATTTCCTCGAGCATCTCCTGTTCAAGGGCACCTCGACACGCACAGCTCTGGACATCGCCGTCGCCTTCGACTCGGTCGGGGGCGAGCACAATGCGGTGACCGCCAAGGAGTACACCTGCTACTACGCCAAGATCCGCGACGTGCATCTCGGCATGGCGGTCGATGTGCTGAGCGACATGGTCGCGGCCTCGCTGCTCGACCCGGACGAGTTCGAGACCGAGCGCGGCGTCATCCTCGAGGAGCTCGCGAGCGCCGAGGACGATCCGGGAGATGTCGCCAACGAGCGCTTCTTCGAGGCGGTGCTCGGCGATCATCCGCTCGGCCGACCCATCGGCGGCAATCCGACCACCATCGGCGATGCGACCCGCGATGCTGTAGCGGCGCACTATCGGGCTCGCTACACGCCCGTCCGACCTGGTCGTGGCCGCGGCCGGCGGAGTCGACCACGACGTCCTGGTCGCGCAGGTGGAGCACGCGCTCAGCGCGGCCGGATGGCGGCTCGATGTCGAGGCAGCTCCGCGTGCGCGACGTCCGACGACCCCCGCCGCGCTCGCCTCCAGCTCGCCGATCGTCGCGGTCAAGCGGCCGACCGAGCAGACCCATCTGCTGATCGGTGCACCTGCGCTCGTCTCGACCGATCCGCGGCGGACGACGATGTCCGTGCTCAATGCGGCCTTCGGCGGCGGCATGTCGTCGCGTCTGTTCCAGGAGGTCCGGGAGCGCCGCGGGCTCGCCTACTCGGTGTACTCGTTCGCCGCCGGATTCTCCGACGCGGGAGTGTTCGGCATGTACGCGGCCTGCTCGCCCAAGGTGGCCGGATCGGTGGCGGAGCTCCTCGTCGATCAGCTCGGTGTGCTGGCGCGGGACGGCATCACCCCCGATGAGCTGCGGCGGGCGGTCGGACAGCTCTCCGGGCTCCTCGGCGCTGGCGCTCGAGGATTCGGATACCCGGATGTCCCGCCTCGGTCGCAGCGAGCTGGCGCAGGGCGAGTTCGTCGATCTCGACGAGGTCGTCCGACGCCTCGATGCTGTGACCGTCGAGGACGTCCAGCAGCTCGCCGTCAGGAGCTGTCGGAGCGGCCCCTGAGCGTGGCCTCCGTCGGCAAGGTGGATGCCGCCGCCTTCGCGCCTGTCCTCGCCCCCGCGCCGGCATCCGCGCGCACCGAGGCATCGCGTCGTCGAGCCGAGCCTGGCTGAGCCGATCATCGCCATCTGACGGGCACTGCGCCACGCGCGCGGGCGTCGAGCGCGCCGGGATGGTCCAGACTGGACGGCAGGAAGGGACGTGGATGTCGCACTACCTCTATCTCGTTCGGCACGGCGAGCAGCTGGATGCCGAGCACGGGCTGCCCGACGGGCCGCTCTCTCCACGCGGAGTCCGGCAGGCCCGCCTGATCGCCGAGCGGCTCAGCGGAGTCCCGTTCACCTCGGTGCAGCACTCTCCGCTGCGCCGGGCGAGCGAGACGGCGCAGGTGATCGCCGAGGTGATGCCCGCGCTCGAGCCGGAGCCGTCTGCGCTGCTCTTCGACTGCGTCCCCTCGGGTCCGACACCGGACACCCCGAAGGCCTTCGACTCGTGGTTCCACTCGGTCACCGAGGAGGAGATCGATGCCGGCCGCGCGCAGATGGCCGACGCGGTCAGCGAGTACTTCGCCCCCTCGAGGGGCGATCGGCACGATCTCCTGATCACCCACAACTTCGTGATCGGCTGGTTCGTCCGGCACGTCTTCGACGCGCCGGAGTGGCGCTGGCTCGGCCTCAATCAGGCCAACTGCGGGCTGACCATCATCCGGATCCGATCCGCGAAGCCGCCTGTGCTCGTCACGCACAACGACCTCTCGCATCTGCCGGTCGAGCTCCGGACAGGCCTGCCCGACCCCCAGTCGGTCTGATCCGCCGCAGCTGCTCGCACCGCTCGCTCGGCCACCTTTCCTGCCGTCGGCACCTCGAGCGGCCACCTTTCCTACCGTCGGCCAGGTTTGCAAACCGTGCCGTCGGTAGGAAAGGTGGCCGACCGCCGAAGCCGAAGACTCGAAGGTGGTCGAGCAGGACGGGGCGGGGCGTCAGGCGAGACGCTTCTCGTACCAGTGGGTGGCGTTGACATTCTGGTTGTACGGCTCGATGGTCAGGTAGCCCGCGGATCGATACAGCGCTCCCGCCGCCGTCAGCGACTGGTTCGTGTCGAGCACGACCACCACGGCGCCGAGCTCGGTCGCTCGCCGCTCCAGCTCGGACAGCAGCGCCCGACCCCATCCGCGGCCGCGGGTCTCGTCGCGCAGCCACAGATGCTTGATCTCGTATCGGACGCCCGTCGGGTCGTCCTCGATCCGTCGCACGCCGCCGCAGCCCACCACCCTGTCCTCGTCGTCCCGCACCAGCAGGAAGACACCGGCCGGCGGATCGAACATGGCGGGGTCGGGATGCACCACGCGGTACGTTCCGCCGACGAACCCCAGCTCGCGACTCGTGAAGTATTCGGTGAGCATCCGCTCGGCGTCGACCGAATCCGCCGCGACCGCTTCGAACCTCACCGATCCACCCTAGAACCGCCCGCGCCCCCCTCCCACCTATGTGTACGTTCCGGCCCCATGTGCACGTAATTTCGCAGGTATCCGCGGGGTTCGAGCACATGGACCTAGGTCTGAGCCCACGGGACCGGCAGACGGCCCGTTGGTAGTGTTGGCGGGTGCAGTCGAGCGGATCCGCGAGCCGGATGTCAGGCCACCCGTCACGTCGGATGTCGGAGACCCGCCCGTGACGACGAAGGTCGCCGTCGTCGGCGCGAACGGACGGATGGGCCGACTTGATCACGGCCCTCGTCGAGGCCTCCGACGAGTTCGAGGTGCACGCCCTCCTCGGGTCCTCCGACGATCTCGACGGCATCCGCGGTGCCGATGTGGCCGTCGATGTGACGCTGCCGCAGTCGTCCCAGCGGATCGTGGACGCCGCGGTCGCGCTCGATGTGCCGATCGTCGTCGGGACGTCGGGCTGGTCCAGCGAGCGGATCGAGAGCCTCCGCCACGCCCTCGGAACGTCGCCGTCCACGGGTGTCCTGATCATCCCGAACTTCTCGATCGGATCGGTGCTCGCCACCTCCTTCGCCACCATGGCCGCGCGGTTCTACGACTCCATCGAGATCGTGGAGGCCCACCACGCGGCGAAGGCCGATTCGCCGTCCGGCACGGCTGTGCGCACCGCCGAGCTGATCGGCGCGGCCCGCAGCGAGCTCGGCCCGGTCGCGGCGCCGCATACCGATCAGCGCGCCCGCGGGCAGCAGGTCGCGAGCATCCCCGTGCACTCCCTGCGCCTCAGCGGCGTCATGGCCAAGCAGGAGGTCCACCTCGGCGGAACGGGCGAGGTGCTCACCATCAGCCACGAGACCATCTCGCCGAGCGCCTACGAATCGGGCATCCGGATCGCGCTCGCTGCCGCTCGCACCGCCCGGGGAGTGATCGTCGGCCTCGAGAGCCTCGTCGAGCTCGGACTTCCCGGCTCAGCTTCCGCGAGCACCGGTTCCGCGAGCACCGGTTCCGCGAGCACCGGTTCCGCGGTCACCGGTTCCGCGGCCGAGCCGGCGCCGACCCCCGAGCGGCCCACCGGTCAGGCGGCGGGCCTCGCGTGAACGCGCACTGCTGATGCGCCGGACCACCATCGCGGGCGTCATCCTGATGACGGTCCTGCTCGGGCTCTACCTCGCGCTGCTCGGCCAGCGCGGCGTGCTCTTCATCGCGTCGGGACAGCCGATCGCCGTCGTGCTCGGGATCTTCCTGTTCGTGCTCCCTGCTCTGGGCCTCTGGGCGCTCGTTCGAGAGCTTCTGTTCGGAACCCGATCTGCGGCTCTCATCAGCAGATTGGACGCGGAAGGCGGCCTGCCGATCGATGATCTGCCGAAGCGTCCGAGCGGCCGACCGGATCGGGCCTCGGCCGACAGGCAGTTCCCGATCTACAAGGAGCGCGTGGAGCGCGAGCCCGACGACTGGCGCAGCTGGCTGCTGCTGGGGCTCGCCTACGACGCGAGCGGGGATCGGCGTCGGGCGCGTCAGGCGGTCCGCAACGCGATCGCGCTGTCCCGCCGATCGGTCGCCTCGGGCTGACCGCTGGGTTCGAGCGGCTCAGCTCCGGCTAGCTCCAGGATTCGACGGCGGCGGTGATGGCCTCGGTGCTCGTCGTGTGCCGGAATGAGAACCCGTCGGCCAGCAGCACGGCCGGGGTGACCAGCTGGTCGGCAAGCAGCAGCTCCCTGCCGGCGTCGCCGAGCGCGAGCTCGAGAGCGAACCTGGGTGCCGGGATCGCAAAGGGCCGATGCAGCTGCTCGGCGAGCGCGCGGCCGATCTCGTTCTCGACGGCGGGGGTAGGCCCGGTGATGTTGACGGGCCCGGAGACGTTCGACGTGAGCAGATGCACGATCGCGGCGGCCTCGTCGTGCAGGCTCACCCACGGCCAGTGCTGGGCGCCGCCGCCCAGGGGACCGGATACGCCGAGCTTCGTGAGCGCCTTCAGCGGGCCGAGCGCGCCGCCGTTTCCGAGCACCACACCGGTCCGCAGCAGCACCGTTCGGGTCGATGCGGGGGCGAGTCGAGCCGTCGCCTCCCACTCCTCGACCACATCGGCCAGGAAGCCCGTGCCCTTCGGCGACGCCTCGGTGAGCGTCTCGCCGGGCCGACTTCCGTAGTAGCCGACCGCCGAGCCGCTGAGGAAGAGGGGAGGAGGGCTGGAGGCCATCCCCATCGCCTCCACCAGAGCGCTGGTCGCCTTGATCCGGGAACGCAGAATCTCCTTCTTCCAGCCGCCGGTCCAGGGCAGCCGATTGAGGGAGGCGCCGGAGAGGTTGATGACCGCGTCGACGTCGTCGAGCAGCCGGAAATCGAGGATCTTGGCGTCGGGCGCCCAGGTGAACTCGCTCGGCTTCGTCGGCTCCCTGCGCACGAGGGTCTGCACCGTGTGGCCCGCCGACTCGAGCTGACGCACCAGCTCGGTGCCGATCATCCCGCTGGCGCCCGCGATCAGAACCCGAAGGGTGCTCGATCGATCGATCCGCCGACGTGGCGCGGGCCTGGGAACCGCGGGGGACTCGGGCTTCTTGGCCGCGGCGCGCGCGTTCGCAGGCCGTGCCGGCGCCTTCGCCGCGGGTTTGACCGGCGGCTTGACCGGTGGTTTGGCGGAGGGAACGGGTACGCGCTTCGGGGCCGCCATGTCTCCAGCCTAGATGCGCGGCGGGGCGGGAGAGCCTGGGTCATACCGTTCCCTCAGGTGCACCCGGATCGGAGAACCCGCGCGGATCAGGCGATGAGCGGACGTCGCAGCAGACCGACCCGACGAAGGCCGAGGTACATCCGGCATCCCAGGCACAAGGCGAAGACCGAGTTGAGGAAGGCGGCGACGAAGGCGAAGGAGGCGGCGATGACGAGGGCGTAGGGGACGCCGACGAGCTGCAGGACGATCCCGGCAGCAGTGATCACGAAGCCGACGCCCTGCGCGAAGGTCGGAGGCGCGGCGGCTTCCAGCTCGCTCGGTGGACGGAGGCGGGGACGGACGAAGCGCCGGAAGATCGCGCCGTAGGGGTGGCGGCGGATGCCGGCCAGCGCACCCCAGGCGAAGACCGCGCTGATGAGCACGAGCAGCCAGAGCGCCGGATCGGTGAGCCGGTACTGGAACAGGATGACGAAGAATTCCGCGAACGGTCCGGTTCCCGCGTAGCCGAACCAGGCGGCGGGCCGGGTCAGCTCGAGCACGATCGTGACGGCCAGCAGCACTCCGGTGATCGCAGCTCCGAAGCGCGGCGAGCGCGGGTCGATGCGTGGGTCGACGTTCGGGTCGACGCCGGGGCGTTCGGGCGTGCGGTCTGCGGTCATCGGGACTCCCGGGATGCCACTGTCGATGGGCGTGCAGATGGGCGTGCAGCCGCGGTCAGGACCGCGAGCTGCGCGTCCAGCTCCGCGCGACGGGGCGGTCCGCCGATCCGAGCCACCTGACGTCCGTCGCCGTCGAGCAGCAGGGTCGTCGGCGTCTGGCGGATGGCGAACCGGTCGGCGAGAGCGAGGTCGTCCGTCACGTCGATCTCGATGTGGCGCACGCCGGCGTTCCGCCCGAGCTCCCCGAGCAGCCTCCGTGTGGCAGGGCACTGCGCGCAGAACTCGGTGGAGAACTGGACCAGGGTGGCGGACGATCCGAACGTGATCCCTTCGCCCAGCTGATCGGGATGGATGAGTGGACGCGAGTCGGCCGCAGCGACGCGGACCCGGCCGGACCCGGCCTTCAGCAGCAGGCCGAGGGCGGCCGAGATGACCACGAGTCCGCCCAGGACGACGAGGGCGAGCGGGAGCTGCATGCTGAGGACGGTAGTAGACACGCGTGCGGTCAGGCCCTTGATGACGGTGGGTTACGCGGGCTTAGGGTGAAGCCGTGGCAGCCGACGCGATCGCAGAGACGACGACCGAGATCCGATTCCGCAGCGACATGACCGTGGAGCTGGTGCGCTCGAGTGCTCACGACTCCGACGTGCTGTTCGCGGCGCGCGTGTCGACCCAGGGGGAGCAGACCCTCGAGAACGCGGCGGCGGGCACCTCCGCCACCGACCGCGACCGCGGCCTCATCAACTACCTCATGCGCGATCGGCACGGGTCGCCCTTCGAGCACAACTCGCTCACCTTCTACGTGCAGGCGCCGATCTTCGTCTTCCGCGAGTTCATGCGGCACAGGATCGCCTCCTACAACGAGGAGTCGGGGCGCTACCGCGAGCTCGGGCCCGTCTTCTACGTCCCCGGTGCCGAGCGCAAGCTCATCCAGGTCGGCAAGCCCGGCGCCTACGTCTTCGAGGACGGCACGGCCGAGATGACCGAGCTGGTCGAGGAGCAGACCAAGGCCGTCAGCATCCACGCGTATGAGTCGTACCAGCGGATGCTCGAAGCGGGAGTGGCGCGGGAGGTCGCCCGCATCGTGCTGCCGCTCAACCTGTACTCGTCGATGTACGTGACGATGAACTCCCGCGCGCTGATGAATTTCCTTTCCCTGCGCACCAAGCGGGAGGACACCCACTTCCCGTCCTTCCCGCAGCGCGAGATCGAGATGGTCGCCGAGCAGATGGAGACCCTCTGGGCTGCCGAGATGCCGCTCACGTACGACGCCTTCAACGGCAACGGCCGCGTCGCCCCATAACCCGACCGGCGTCGGCCGTCGTGTGCCGATCTGCGGACTCGACGGTCCGATCTGCGGAGCTGGACGGCAGATTCAAGCGCCGTCTGCTGCGGTTCTCGTCTCCTGATCCGAAGATCGGCCCGCGTTCCGCTCGCTCATACCGGCTGCCAGCGCTTCCTCCACAGCTCCAGCGGACCACGGGTTATCCACTGTCTTGCGCTCGCAGCCGTTCAGAGCCTCCGCCCGCGTCACCCTCGTGTCGCATGGAATCACTGGCGATGGCCTGTCGTCTCGATCGGTGGCGTGCTCCGCACGGCCGAACTTCTCGCACGCGGCTTCTCCGAGCGAGCCATCCTCGGCGCGGTGGCGCGAGGCGAGGTCATCAGGGCCCGAAGCGGAGTATTCGTCCACCCGTCCCTGTCCGACGACGAGCGGCATGCGATCTCTCACGGAGGTCGTCTCGGATGCGTCGCGCTGCCGCCGCGCTCGGGCTGTGGACGCTGCCCCTTCGCGGTCTGCACATTCGTCCGTCCCACCGTTCCACGCATGCGAGTACGCATCCAGGCTGTGCGGGCGAGGTGGTCATTCACTGGTCGGGCGATGAGGCCTTCGGGGTCTGGCGGCGCAGTCCGCCACTCGGGGCATCGCATCCGCGACATCGCTCGTTGCCAAGGTGACGGAGGGCGCGCTCGTCGTCATCGAGTCGGCCATGCATCCCTCGTCATCGCTTGATCGCCGAGGCTGAGCTCGAACGGCTCCGCCGGATCTGGCCTGAGGGGCGGGCCGTGCTGGACTTCGTCGGCTATCGAGCGGACAGTGGACTCGAGAGTCCTGGTGCGCTGGAGGCTGCACAAGCTGGGGATCTCCGTCGCGTCCCGCAATACCGATCGACGGTGTCGGGCGGGTAGATCTGCTGGTCGGTGACCGGCTGATCATCGAGCTGGATGGCGGCACGCACGGCGATGCGGCGGGCGTGGCTCAGGACCGGCGGCGAGACGCGGTGTCGACGGCAGCCGGCTACCGCACGGAGCGCTACGGATACCAGCAGATGCATCTATGAGTGGCCGCAGGTGCTCGCTGCGATCATGGCGATCATGCGACGGGGCGAGCACCTCCGCCCACTCCGTTCGCGGCCGCGGCCGGATCTGCGGACCGGAAGCGGACGCCGGAACCGTCCGAAAGCCATCGTTGACCGCCCTCACTCCGCAGATTCGGCCCGCAGGCTCCGCAGATTGCCCACCCGTGCATCCAGCGTCGGCTCGGGGAGGATCGGCCGGACCGCTAGCCTTGACGACGTGTTAGCGCAGGACAACCCATTCGGCCAGGTGCTCGTCGCTTTGGTGACCCCGTTCACCACGGACGGAGAGGTCGACTGGGCCGGCGTCGAGAAGCACATGGATGACGTCATCTCCGCGGGTGCCGACGGGCTCGTCGTCACCGGCACCACCGGCGAGACGAGCACGCTCACCGACCCCGAGAAGGTGCGCCTCGTCGAGATCGGCAAGGATGTCGCTGCGGGCCGCGCGAAGATCATCACCGGCGGTGGATCGAACGAGACCGCGCATGCGATCGAGCTCTACCGGAAGAGCGAGAAGGCCGGCGCCGACGGCATCATGATCGTCACGCCGTACTACAACAAGCCGACCCAGGCGGGCATCCTCACCCACTTCCGGATGGTCGCGGACTCCACCGATCTGCCGGTCATCCTCTATGACATCCCCGGCCGGACGGGCGTGCCGATCAAGTACGAGACCATCCTGCGGATCTCCAAGCACCCCAATGTGCTGGCGATCAAGGACGCCAAGGGCGATTTCAGCGAAGTCAGCCGGGTGCTGAACCAGACGGATCTGCTCTACTTCTCGGGCGATGACGCCAACGTGCTGCCCCACCTCGCGATCGGCGCGTCGGGGCTGATCGGCGTCACGGCCAACATCGCGCCGTCGCCGTACCGGGCCATGGTGGATGCGGTGAACGCGGGCGACCTCGCCACGGCGACGGCAGCTCACAAGTCGCTCGAGCCGCTGGTCCGCGCCACCATGACTCACGTGCCCGGGACCGTGGCGGCCAAGTACATCCTGCACGGCCTCGGACGGATCGGATCTCCCCGCGTCCGGCTTCCGCTCGTCGGACCCGAAGAGTGGGAGGCCGCACTGATCGAGGACGAGATCGACCTCGTTCGCGACATCCCCGGCGTGAGCTTCAAGAACTTCCGACCCGACCGCAACGCGGCGGCCGGCGGTGCCCTGCCGAAGGTGGCGGGCACCACCCGATAGACGTCACAACCGCCTCGAGGCGGCCATCGGCGTCCGACACGGGCGCCACCATCAGGGCCAACATCAACCGGTCCGAAAGAGGAGCACATGTCCGACACCGTCTACGCCCCGCCCGCCCTCGACCCCGCAGCGCTCCGGGTCACCCCGATCGGCGGTCTCGGCGAGATCGGCCGCAACATGACGCTCTTCGAGTTCGGCGGCAAGCTGCTCATCGTCGACTGCGGAGTGCTCTTCCCCGAGGCGGACCAGCCCGGCGTCGACCTGATCCTGCCCGACTTCGCCCCGGTCCGTGACCGGCTCGACGACGTGCTCGGCATCGTGCTCACCCATGGCCATGAGGACCACATCGGCGCCGTGCCCTACCTGCTTCGACTGCGGAACGACATCCCGCTGATCGGCAGCGGGCTCACCCTCGCACTCGTCGAGGCGAAGCTCAAAGAGCACCGGATCACGCCGTACAGCCTCACCGTCAAGGAGGGCCAGACCGAGAAGCTCGGCCCGTTCGAGCTCGAGTTCGTCGCCGTCAACCACTCCATCCCCGACGCGCTCGCCGTCGCCATCAAGACCCCTGCCGGCGTCGTGCTGCACACGGGCGACTTCAAGATGGACCAGCTTCCGCTCGACGACCGGCTCACCGACCTGCGCGCGTTCGCCCGCCTCGGCGAGGCGGGCGTCGACCTGTTCCTCGTCGACTCGACCAATGCCGACGTTCCCGGCTTCACGGCACTCGAGCGCTCCATCGGCCCGGTGCTGACGGATGTCATCTCCCGCGCCCCGCGGCGGGTGATCGTCGCAAGCTTCTCCAGTCACGTGCATCGCGTGCAGCAGGTCCTCGACGCCGCCGCAGCCAACAAGCGCAAGGTGGCGCTGATCGGCCGCAGCATGGTGCGCAACATGGGCATCGCCTCGCAGCTCGGCTACCTGCATGTGCCCGACGGCGTGCTGATCGACGCCAAGAAGGCGGCTGACCTGCGCGACGATCAGATCGTCTACATGTCCACGGGATCGCAGGGCGAGCCCATGGCCGTCCTCGCCCGCATGGCGAACCTCGAGCACCAGATCGAGATCGGCCAGGGCGACACCGTCATCCTCGCCTCGAGCCTCATCCCGGGCAACGAGAACGCGGTCTATCGCGTCATCAACGGCCTCACCAAGCTCGGCGCCAACGTCGTCCACAAGGCCAACGCCAAGGTCCACGTCTCGGGGCACGCCGCCGCTGGCGAGCTGCTCTACTGCTACAACATCCTCAAGCCGAAGAACGTCATGCCCGTGCACGGCGAGTACCGCCACCTGGTCGCCAACGCGAAGCTGGCGCAGGACACGGGCATCCCCGAGAAGAACACGATCATCGTCGAGAACGGCGCGGTCGTCGACCTCAAGAACGGCGTCGCGCGCGTGGCCGGCCAATGGGACCTCGGCTACGTCTACGTCGACGGCTCCTCGGTCGGCGAGATCAGCGACGCGGATCTCAAGGACCGCCGGATCCTCGCGGAAGAGGGCTTCATCACCATCTTCGCGGTCGTCGACCCGGCGACCGGTCGGATCGTCGTCGGCCCCGAGATCCACGCGCGCGGCTACGCGGAGGACGACAAGGTCTTCGACGCCGTGATCCCGAAGATCCGCCAGGCGCTGCAGGAGGCGGCCGAGAACGGCACCCGCGATCCGCACGCTCTGTCGCAGGTCGTCCGCCGCACCGTGGGCCGCTGGGTCAACACCCAGCACCGCCGCCGCCCGATGATCGTCCCCATCGTCATCACCGCCTAGCGACACGGCGCGAACGCGGTAGTACGGGCCGAGCGCGGTAGGTGCGCCTACCGCGCTCGGCCGGAGCTACCGCGCTCGGCGCGATTCGAGTCAGCGGTCCAGCAGGTCGACGGTGTCCGTCTTGAGCGCGGTTTCGAGGTCGGCCATGCCCGCGTCGTCGAGCTCGAGGATCGCCTGGCCGTCGTCCGAAGTGGCAGGGCCCGAGACCGGCGCCGTCGAGAAGGTGATGTCGCCGGATCGCACCGATCGCAGCTCGAGCGCCAGCCCGGAGATGTAGGTCGAGTCCATCTCGGCATCGACCTGCACGAACGGCGTGATCGACGAGACGAGGGCGGACAGCGTCGTCGGGTTGAGCAGCGTCTCCGGTGTGAGGATTCCGCGCAGCACTCCCGTGATGTACGACTGCTGGTTCTTGACCCGCTGGACATCGCCGTCGGGGAACTCCGAGCGGCCGCGGACGTAGGCGAGCGCCTCCTCGCCGTCGAGCAGCTGGGTGCCGACCGCGAACTCCTCGCCGTCCGCTTCGAAGGCGACGGTGTTGTCGACGCTCACCCCGCCGAGCGCATCGGTGAGCCCCTCGAAGCCCTCGAAGGAGACGGCGGCGACGTGATCCATCCGGACATCCAGCAGTGTCTCGACCGTCTGCACCATCAGCGGGATGCCGCCGAGCGCGAGCGCGGCGTTGATCTTGTTCATCCCGTGCCCTGGGATGTCGACCCAGCTGTCGCGGAGGATCGAGATGGCGTAGATATGGGTGCGGCTGGCGGGGATGTGCAGGACGATGATGGTGTCCGACCGCTGACCGTCGAGGGTCTGCTGCGCCCCGCCGTCGGATGCGTCCCAGCCCGCCTCGTCGGCGCCGAGGAGCAGGATGTTCTGCGCGTTTCCAGCCATGCCGCCGAGTGCCGCGGGGCGCAGTTCCTCGCTCGGGAAGGCGGTGTCGATCACTGTGCGCCCGTTGTCGAAGGACTGCGAGAGCGTGAATGCATACGCGGTGACGCCCAGGCCGCCGAGCAGCAGGACGATCCCGACGGCGGCGGCCGTCTTGATGGTGATGACGGCTGCGCGACGGCGGTGTTTGGCCATAGGTGTCAGTCCAAGTGGGTGAGCTTGTGAGGCTGGCGGCAGGGGATGGAGAACGAGCGGAGCGGGGCGGCGCTGCGTGGGTGGCTCCACGCTATCCGGATGAGGTTTCGGCGGGATCACGACGGCGCAGTGTCTGGGCCGCATCGGCGTGTCGGAATCATCCGCGGGGATGACGGCCTCAGCCGTGGCGCTGACGCGACGTTCTTCCGGATCTCGTAGTGTCTGGGCTTGACGGTGCTGCCCGGGCGCCGGAGAAATGGAGTGCCCAGTGGGCATCTGGCGCAAGTGGGTCTTCCCGATCCTCCGGCTCGTCGTGTTCGCGGTGATCGCCGTGGCACTCGTGAAGGTCGCGTTCTTCGCCGACGCGGGGGTGGGCGATGGGCCTGCAGTGCCCACCGGATCGATCACCGATCCCCAGGTGACCGCCGTGATCGGCACCATCGTCAACGACGTGAGCCTCGATGGCACCGTCTCAGCGGACGCCGCCGTGCCGGTCCGCGCCACCGGAGCCGGGACGGTGGACGAGATCTTCATCCAGCAGGGCGCCACGGTCGCCGCGGGCGACAAGATCTACGACATCAAGGTCGAAACGGTGCGGGATCCGGTGGAGTCGACCGATGCCATGGGCAACCCGACCGTCACCCAGCCCAAGCCGGTCATCAGCTACGCCAAGGTGCTCGCGCCTGCGGCCGGCGTGCTCAGCTCGCTGACCGTGCTGCGCGGCCAGGCCGTGAACATCGGCGACACCTCCGGTCAGATCGCGCCGCCCACCTTCTCGGTCTCCGGCTCGCTCAGCCCTCAGCAGCAGTACCGGCTGCTGGACCAGCCGACCGAGGCGTCGGTGACCATCGCCGGCGGGCCCGCCCCGTTCACCTGCACCGGCCTCAGCATCACCAGCCCGCTCGCCGGGCAGGCCGACTCGGGCGCAGGATCGGGCACGGGCGACGGCGGCGGATCCACCGGCGGCGGCGCAACGGTGCGCTGCGCGGTGCCCGGCGACGTCAAGGTCTTCCCTGGCCTCACCGCCACGATCACCATTCCCGCAGGCTCCGCCGAGAACGTGCTCACCATCCCCACCACAGCGGTCGACGGCGGAGCTCAGACCGGGGTCGTCTATGCCGTGCTCGAGGACGGCAGCACCGAGCAGCGCGACGTCACCCTCGGCCTGACCGACGGCACCATGGTGCAGGTGATCAGCGGGCTCGACGAGGGCCAGGCGATCCTCCAGTTCACCCCCAACGCGAACTCGCCGGTCGACGTCGGCGGCGGCTGCTTCGACGACGGCTCCGGCAACATCACCTGCTCTGACCCCGGCGTCATCGCCCAATGAGCATCATCCGACTCGACGGCGTCACCCGGGTCGTCACCCTGCCCGACGGACAGAGGCTGACGATCCTCTCGGGGATCGACTTCGAGGTGGACGGGGGCGATCGGGTCTCGATCGTCGGCCGTTCCGGCTCGGGGAAATCGACCCTGATGAACATCCTCGGGCTCATCGATGCGCCCAGCGAGGGCACCGTGCACTTCGACGACCGGGACGCGAACAGATTCAGCTCGAGCATCCGCGATCGGATCCGGGGACAGCGGATCGGATTCGTCTTCCAGCAGTTCAACCTGCTCGCCCGGCGCACCGCGCTCGAGAACGTGATGACGCCGCTGCTCTACGACTCCGGCCGTGACTTCTGGCGACGCAAGGCGATCGCCACCGAGATGCTCGAGAGCGTGGGCCTCGGCCATCGGCTCGACTCGACGCCCGACCGGCTGTCCGGCGGTGAGCAGCAGCGCGTCGCCATCGCCCGCGCGCTCGTGCGCCGGCCGCAGCTGATCCTCGCCGACGAGCCGACGGGGGCGCTCGACCTCGACACCGGGCAGTCGGTCATGGAGCTGCTCGAGGGCGTCGCCGCGCGCACCGATGCCGCCCTCGTCACGATCACCCACGATCCCAACATCGCCGCCCGAGCCGATCGGCACTACCGCCTCGACGCCGGGCACCTCACCACCGACCCTCACCCGCCCGGTGGTGCCCGCGTGAACGGCGGGTTCGGCAGCCGCCTGCTGACCAACCTCGTCGGCGCGATCTCCGAGGCATGGTCCGAGCTCCGCGTGCACCGCGGCCGGGTGCTGCTCTCGCTGATCGGCGTCGGTGTCGCCGTCGCCGCTCTGACCGCCGTGGTGGCGGCCGGCGGGATAGCCGAGCAGACTCTGCGCGAGCAGAGCGAGCAGCAGGGTGGGCGCGCGGCGACCATGTCGATCAGCGCGTTCACCGACGACGGGAGCGCGATCGACGCGACCGCGCTGCGCGGAGCGTTCGACGAGGCCGTGGCCCGCTACGGGGTGGGCTACGCGAGCGAGCACGGCTACACGCTCGCAGATCGTCCGCTTCGTCGACGGCAAGCAGTCCGTTCAGGCCCAGACGGTCGACGTCCCCTTCGCCGAGATGCACCGCATCAAACTGGTCAGCGGATCACTGGTTCACCCAATCGGATGAGACCAGGCTGGCGCCCGCGCTCGTGGTCAATGAGCGCTTCTGGGAGCGGATCGGCAAGCCGGACCTGCGCACCCATCCCACCGTCGTGCTGCCGGGGCGGCAGGACATCACGGCAGTCATCGTGGGTGTCGTGCCCTCGCTACAGCGTATGAGGTGGACCCCGCGATGTACATGCTCGCCGACCAGGCGGCGCTGCTCGCGGAGCCCGGCGCGGCCGACGCAGTACGGCCCGCCGCAGTTCGAGGCCTGGCTGCCGCCCGACGTGTCCGAACAGCTCGGCACCGCGCATCGCCGACGACATGCGGCGCCCAGCTCGGCGACGGCGTCCAGGTCCAGTCCTACCGACAGGACTTCGCCGAGCAGAACGCGCAGTCGCTGGCTCAGGTCCAGCTCTCGTCGGCGGCATCGCGCTGCTCGTGCTCCTGCTCGGTGCCCTCGGACTCGTCAACATCGCCCTCGTCACGGTCCGCACGCGGATCCGGGAGATCGGCATCCGCCGGACCTTCGGCGCGACCGCCGGCCGGGTGTTCTTCGCGGTGATGATGGAGAGCGTCGTCGCGACGGTCGCAGCCGGAGTGGTCGGGGTCATGCTGGCGATCCTGCTGATCAAGAACCCGATCACCGAGGGCTTCATCAGCCAGGGGGTGGCGGACGTTCCCGCCTTCCCGACCTCGGCGGCCTTGGTCGGCCTCGCCGCGGCCACCGCCGTCGGAGCGCTCGCCGGACTGATCCCCGCCCTCGTCGCGGTCCGGGTGAAGGTGATCGACGCCCTGCGCTACTGACCGCGCGTCCCATTGGCGCTCGGCCTACGACGGGACGCGCTCGGCCACCTTTCGGCGGCTCGGCCACCTTTCGGGTCGCTTGGCCACCCTTCGAAAGGTGGCCGAACATCCCAAAAGGTGGCCGAACTAGATCACGGCCGACGGGAAAGCCGCGACGAACGCTGCTGGTCCGGTCCGAACGGGTGAATCGCCTGATCCGGCCGTCATCCGAGCACTCCCGCTGTGGCAGAGTTGCATAGTGAGCGGATTTCAGATCCGCGACGCGGGTCCTGCAGACACCCTCGCGCTGAGCGAGGCCCTCGTCGAGGCCGCCAACTGGGACTCGAACCGCATCGAGCCGCGGGTCAGCGTGCTCTCGCATCCTGTCCGCAGCCGCTATGTGGCGGGCTGGCAGCGCCCCGGCGATGGCGGCCTGGTGGCCGAGACGCCCGAGGGTGAGATCATCGGCGCAGCGTGGTACCGACTCATGTCGGCGGACCGTCCCGGCTTCGGCTACGTCACCGCCGGCGTACCGGAGCTGACGCTCGGCGTGCGTCCGATGTGGCGAGCGCGCGGCGTCGGGCGAGCGCTGCTGCAGGGGCTGCTGCGGAAGGCGGCGGAGTCGGGTCATGCGCGGATCAGCCTCAGCGTCGAGCACGGCAACTTCGCCCAGCGGCTCTATCGCAGCGAGGGGTTCACCGTGCTGAGCTCCAGCGAGACCTCCGACGTCATGGTGCGCAGCCTGAACTGAGCAGTGTCCTGCCAATCGCGGCGGGAGTCGCCGCAGGCCTGATGGGGGCCGGATTCGCCGTCCTTCGGACGTGATCCTCTGAGGGCCACCGCTGCGTGTCACCCGGTCCGTGTCGCACCCCCGACGTATCGTGGCCGAATGGCTCAGAGTGGCAGGTCTCCCAGTCGTGCCCGCACAACGGGCACGGGTGCGAAGAAGACGACGAACGCGGCGCGGTCGACCGGCACCGCCCGGTCCGGCTCGGCGCGCACCGGCCCCGGCACGCGCGCCAATCCCACATCGTCGCGCACCAAGAAGTACCCGGTCGTCCAGGAGGAGCAGGGCCTCATAGCCCGCGCCTGGATGGGACTCGCCCACGTCGCCGGCGCCGCCGCCCGCGCGATGGGTCCCGAGGCCCTCGCCAAGGAGGAGCGCCGCGACGGCATCCCGTTCCTGCTCCTCGTGCTCGCCGTCATCGGCGCCTTCGTCGAATGGTTCGGCGTCGGCAAGCCCGATCGCGATCACGCTCGACATGTGGACCTTCGGCGGGCTGATCGGCCGCGTCGCCTTCGCGCTGCCCGTCATCCTCTTCGTCTTCTCGATCTGGCTGTTCCGTCATCCCGAGCTCCGTCAACGACAACGGACGGATCGGCATCGGCCTGGCCATCCTGCTCGTCTCCGTCGCCGGCATCTGCCACATCTACGGCGGAACACCGCTGCCGTGGGAGGGCATCGACATGCTCGCGCAGGGCGGCGGGGTCTTCGGCTGGGTCGTCGCCGACTTCCTCACCTCGGCGATAACGCCGGTCGGCGCGACCATCGTGATGAGCGCGCTGGCCCTGCTCTCGGTCTTCATCATCACCCGCACTCCGCCGAACCGCGTGGGCCGAGCGTCTCGAGGAGCTCTACACCTACCTCTTCGGCGCCGAGGCGCCCGAGCCCGAGCCGGCGCCACGGGGCCGCGCGGCCCGCAGCAGCGGCTCGGGGGCGACTACCACCGCCATCCCCGACTTCGCGATCGATTCGGAGCCCGATCCGCCGACAACCTGCCGTGGTGGCGCCGCGGCAAGAAGCGCGAGGTCGAGCCGGCCTACGACACCCCGATCGTCAGCACGTCGGCGACCGACGTGTTCAGCCCTCTCAGTGCCCCGCACACCGGGTCCGGCCAGTCACGGGCGCCCTCACGGGAGGCGTCTCGGGTCGCTGGCCTCGGCAGACGACCAGAGCGACAGCGGCGACTTCGGGATCGAGCTGTTCGAGGACATGCTCAAGGCCGAGCGCGCCGTGGACCGCGTGACGGGTGAGCTGTCCGTCGGTGCCACCGGCATCCGCGAGGACGACCTCGCGGCCACCGCCATCCTCGTCCCCGCCGCGGAGCGTGGGCGAGACGATCGCCGTCGATCGGATGGCCACCCCCATCCCGAATGGCAAGTACCGGCTTCCCCCGGTGAACTCCCTCTCGCAGGGCCCGCCTCCCAAGGCGGCGACGGCCGCCAACGAGGAGGTCAAGCAGGCGATCACCAACGTGATGAGCCAGTTCAACGTCGACGCGAGGTCACCGGGTTCTCTCGCGGTCCCGACGGTCACCCGCTACGAGATCGAGGTCGGCCCCGGCGTCAAGGTCGAGCGCGTCACCGCGCTCGCCAAGAACATCTCCTACGCGGTCGCGAGCAATGAGGTCCGCATCCTCTCGCCCATCCCGGGCAAGAGCGCGATCGGCATCGAGATCCCCAACCCCGACCGCGAGACGGTAGCGCTCGGCGACGTGCTCCGCTCCGCCGCAGCGACCAAGAGCGCGCATCCGATGACGATCGGCGTCGGCAAGGACGTCGAGGGCGGCTTCGTCGTCGCGAACCTCGCCAAGATGCCCCATCTCCTCGTCGCCGGATCGACGGGCGCGGGCAAGTCGTCGTTCGTCAACTCGATGGTCACCAGCCTGCTGATGCGCGCGACGCCCGACGAGGTGCGGATGATCCTCATCGACCCCAAGCGCGTCGAGCTCACCGCATACGCCGGAGTGCCGCACCTGATCACGCCCATCATCACGAACCCCAAGAAGGCGGCCGAAGCGCTGCAGTGGGTCGTGAAGGAGATGGACATGCGCTACGACGACCTCGAGTCGTTCGGCTTCCGGCACATCGACGACTTCAACGCCGCGATCGTGGCCAAGGAGATCGTGCTGCCGCCGGGCAGCGAACGCGTGCTCAAGCCGTATCCCGTACCTGCTGGTCGTGGTCGACGAGCTCGCCGACCTGATGATGGTCGCCCCGCGCGACGTCGAAGACTCGATCGTGCGCATCACTCAGCTCGCGCGCGCATCCGGGATCCACCTCGTGCTCGCCACGCAGCGCCCGAGCGTCGATGTCGTCACCGGCCTCATCAAGGCCAACGTGCCGTCCCGCCTCGCCTTCGCGGTGACCAGCGTCACCGACTCGCGGGTCATCCTCGATCAGCCCGGCGCCGACAAGCTGATCGGTCAGGGCGATGGGCTGTTCCTGCCCAGCGGCGCCTCCAAGGCGGTCCGCGTGCAGGGCGCGTGGGTCAACGAGGCCGAGATCGCCCGCGTGGTCGAGCACTGCACCAAGCAGGCGCGCCCCGACTATCGCGAGGACGTCGCGGTCGTGGTCGAGAAGAAGGAGATCGACGCCGACATCGGCGACGACTTCGACCTGCTGGTCGCCGCCATCGAGCTGGTCGTGACCAGCCAGTTCGGCTCGACGTCGATGCTTCAGCGCAAGCTGCGCGTCGGCTTCGCCAAGGCCGGGCGCCTGATGGATCTCATGGAGTCGCGCAACATCGTCGGCCCGTCGGAGGGCTCCAAGGCGCGCGATGTGCTCGTCCAGCCCGAAGGGCTCCCCGGCGTGCTGGCCGGCATCCGCAATGGCTCTGCAGGCGCGGGTCCGGCAGGTGGCTCATCGGCGGGCGGAAGCGCCAGCAGGCGGCGGTCCAGCAGCCCACGCTCGACGCCGTCGACGAGATGTACGCGGGTCTCGAGGTCGTCGAAGCAGAGTCGGACGAAGACATGTGGGGCCTCACCGGCCGCGACTGATCGCTGCTGCCCGGCAGGTGGGCCGCCAGCCGATGAGGTGACCCGAACGGTGGGTTGCGGGGCCTGCGACCCGCCATCCGGGTCACCTCGCCGTCCGGCCACCCGCCATCCGAGTCCCACGGACCGTCAACTAGTCTTGGCTCACCAATGGTGCGCTGAGCCGGTGACGGCATGGCCGAGGGGTCGGGAGCAGCAGGTGTCGCGGAGCGACGGCGGAGACGCCCGAGAGCGAGCCAGGGAGACTGCGCGCCGAGCCCGCGCGGAGGTCGTCGAACGGGCTCGCGGCCGTGTCATCGAGAAGGGCGACGGCAAGGCCAGCGACGGCAATCTGGCCAATCTGATCACGATTGCGCGCATCCTGCTCGCGCCGGTCTTCATCTGGCTGGTGCTCATCGATGGCGGACAGGACGTCACCCTCCGCTGGATCGCCACCGTGCTGTTCGTGCTGGCGATAGCGACCGACGGAGTCGATGGCCAGGTCGCCCGTCGCCGCAATCTCGTCACCGACGTCGGAATCATCCTCGATCCGATCGCGGACAAGGTGCTCACCGGCGGGGCCCTCGTGTCGCTGAGCATCATCGGCGAACTGCCGTGGTGGGTGACCATCGTGGTGCTCCTCCGCGAGATCGGCATCACCGTGATGCGGTTCAGCCTGCTGAGGGATCGGGTGATCCCCGCCTCTCGCGGAGGCAAGCTGAAGACCGTTGCCCAGTCGGTCGCGATCTCCGCCGCGCTCGCCCCCTTCGCCGGCACCGCTCAGGCGATGGGTGCGCCGGGGGCGGTGCCCTGGATCGTCGGCGCCGACGTCGGGCTGATGTCGATCGCCGTCGTGCTCACCGTCGTGACCGGCATCGACTACCTCGTGCAGGCGTATCGGCACAATGCCAGCAGGACGTCAGGACGATGAGCACCGGACGATGAGCACAGGACGATGAGCGCCGGACGATGACGTGGGCGGGCCGCCGACGTCGTGCGGGCCCTGCGGGAGCGCGGCCTGAGCATCGCGACCGCGGAATCGCTGACGGGCGGGCTCGTCGCCTCCGCCCTCGTCGACGTGCCGGGGGCGTCGGCCGTACTGCGTGGAGGCCTCGTCGCCTATGCGACCGACCTCAAACACGATCTGCTGCGCGTGGACGAATCTCTGCTGGCCGAGCACGGTGCCGTGCATCCCGACGTCGCCGTGGAGATGGCGGCCGGCATCCGCGAGCTGTGCGGCTCGGACTACGGCGTCGCGACGACCGGAGTTGCGGGACCCGAACCGCAGGACGGGCACGCGGTGGGGGAGGTGTACGTCGCTGTCGTCACGCCGACCGGCAGCGAGGTGCGAGGTCTGTTCCTGGCCGGGGGCCGCGGCCACGTCCGCGATCGAACAGTGGAGGCGGCACTCGAGCTGGTGTGGGAACGGCTCAGCGAGCAGGCGCTCGACGGTGGCCTCGATCTCCCAGTCCTGACACAGGTTGAGTCGGAATAGCGCAAGTTTCCGTCAGGTTACATCTGACGTGTTCACACGCAATACTCACGACGCGTCATTAGATTTGGACGCGTCTCACCAGGACGGGTGGGATATCGATTTTCCCACCCCGGGATCCCATCAGCCGCAGCATCACACGTGAGGAGGGTCACATGGTCCTAGTTCGACAGGAGCTGGGCGACGTCCTGCGAGACTTCCGTCTCCAGAAGGGGCGCACCCTCCGTCAGGTCGCGAGTCGCGCCAGCGTCGCTCTCGGCTACCTCAGCGAGGTAGAGCGGGGTCAGAAAGAGGCCTCCTCCGAGATCCTCGCGTCGGTCGCCGACGCACTCGACACCCCCATCTCGGTCATCATGCGCGAAGTGGGCGACCGTCTCGCCGTCATCGAGGGCATCGACGTGCCCGACGCCCTTCCCGCCGACTTCGGTCGACAGTTCGGCGGAGACTCGTCGTTCGACTTCGACGCCGACCTGGTCGCGCGCTAGCCGTACAGCGATCCGAAGGAGTCCTGCTGCATGCAGGGCTCCTTCGTCGTTTAACGTGGATGGATGCGTCTGAGTGAGTTCCGCCTCGCCGTCTCCGAGGAGTTCGGTGACAGCCTCGCCCGGGCACTGGTGCGCGATCTCGTCGTAGACGGACTCGATGGTCGCACTCCACAGCAGGCCCTCGACGCGGGCGTGCCCGCGGCCGAGGTCTGGACGGAGCTCTGCCGCTCCACCGATGTGCCGCGTGAGCGCTGGCACGGTCGCGGACAGCGTTCGCCCGCCTAGCCACCACCGCCTCGACGGCGCGCCCGTCCACCGGGCCGTTGCAGGCCGCGCACGGCGCGGTGGACATCGCGTGTTCGACACGGAATCGACACGCCGTCCGCCTCTGTCGAAGCTGTGTTCGATAGGCGTACTGTCCTCAACAGGCAGCGAATTCTCGGGACTTCTCCACCGAATGTCGTGGCCTCCGATCGATGTCGGAGGCTCCGCGTACCTTCGGAGCAACAGGAAGAACCCACCGGAACGACCTGCCGCGGCCCGTGCCATATCGCGCAGCCGCACAACTCAACAGCCTTGTCGCAGTGCCGAGCGACCTCCCACCCCTGGGAGCGTTCGGGGGACGACAGCCTATAGGCGCCGATTACGACACGAAACAGGAGACATCATGCCGTCAGCAGCAGACCGCGAGAAGGCCCTCGAGACCGCTCTCGCTCAGATCGACCGCCAGTTCGGCAAGGGCTCGGTGATGCGGCTCGGCAGCGACGAGCGCGCGCCGATCGAGGTCATCCCGACCGGCTCCATCGCACTCGATGTCGCACTCGGCATCGGAGGCCTCCCGCGCGGCCGCATCGTCGAGATCTACGGTCCGGAGTCCTCCGGAAAGACCACGCTCACCCTGCACGCCATCGCCAACGCGCAGCGCGCCGGCGGCATCGCGGCGTTCATCGACGCCGAGCATGCGCTCGACCCCGAATACGCCAAGAAGCTCGGCGTCGACATCGACGCTCTCCTGGTCTCCCAGCCCGACACGGGCGAGCAGGCGCTCGAGATCGCCGACATGCTGGTCCGCTCGGGCTCCATCGACCTCGTCGTCATCGACTCCGTCGCCGCCCTGGTGCCGCGCGTCGAGCTCGAGGGCGACATGGGCGACTCCCACGTCGGTCTCCAGGCCCGCCTCATGTCGCAGGCGCTCCGCAAGCTGACCGGTGGTCTCAGCCAGACCAAGACCACTGCGATCTTCATCAACCAGCTCCGCGAGAAGATCGGCGTGTTCTTCGGCAGCCCCGAGACCACCGCAGGCGGCAAGGCGCTCAAGTTCTACGCCTCGGTGCGCCTCGACATCCGCCGCATCGAGACCCTCAAAGAGGGAACCGACGCGGTCGGAAACCGCACCCGGGTCAAGGTCGTCAAGAACAAGATGGCGCCGCCGTTCAAGCAGGCCGAGTTCGACATCCTGTACGGCATCGGCATCAGCCGAGAGGGCAGCCTCATCGACTTCGGGGTCGAGCACAACATCGTCAAGAAGTCGGGCTCCTGGTACACCTACGAGGGCGACCAGCTGGGCCAGGGCAAGGAGAACGCCCGCGCGTTCCTTGTCAAGAACGCCGACATCGCCAAGGAGATCGAGCTCAAGATCCTCACCAAGCTCGGAGTGGGGGTCGGCAAGGAGACCGCTCCTGCCGCCATCGACGCTGCAGCGCCGGTAGAGGCCGCAGCCGACTCCGATCGAGCCCAAGCTGGCGGCCCGCAAGGTCGTCAACGCCTGATGTCCGAAGGTCAGGAGCTCGCCCCCGTCATCCCGCTGTTCGGCAGCCGTTCCGCCGAGCCGGAAGACGGAGGCGAGCTCCCGGCCGCACCCGACGCCGTCCCCATGCGGCCGCGCCTCACTGTGGTGGCGCCGGTCTCCGCATGAGACCTCACCGCACCGAGTCGAGCCCGCCGGTGCGATGTCGTCCATCGCGCGGATGTCGCAGACGATGTTCTCGTCGACCGACCCGGACGCCGACAGCGATACCGACAGCTATACCCGCAGCGGCGGCGACGCGGACGCTGTCGACGGGGCGCATGAGGTCTCGTCATCCCGACCGACGAAGGACATCCGTGTCGTGAGTCAGTCGGCGCTCGCCCGGCGCGGACTGTCGGTGAAGGAGCTCAGCGACAAGCTGACCGCAACCGGTTACCCCGAGGACGAGGTGCTCTCCGAGATCGACCGGTTGAACGACCTGCACTACCTCGACGACCGCCGTCTGGCCGAAGAGATCGTGCGCATCGAGTCGGAGCGCAAGGGCAAGGGCCGATCGGCCGTCATGAACGAGCTCCGGCGCCGCGGCATCGCCACCGACGACTACCTCGAAGCGCTCGATGTGCTCGAGCGCGACAGCGAGCGCGAGCGTGCCACCGAGATCGCCAAGAAGCGCATCCGCCAGCTGTCCGGCTACGACGACGCCACGGTCCGTCGCCGGCTGCACTCCTTCCTCTCCCGCCGTGGCTTCGGCGGCGACACCGTTGGCGCTGCAGTCGACGCCGCCATGCATCCCCAGCGCTGAGATCGCTCGCGCAGCCGGGCTGCCCGTTCGCCCCGTCCGGTCGATCTAGGCTGGGGCGCACCATGACACTGCTCGACGATCGCCCCGTGCAGGCCGCGCCCGTCCGCACCTACGAGGTGCGGACCTTCGGCTGCCAGATGAACGTGCACGACTCCGAGCGGCTGAGCGGCTCGCTCGAGGCGGCCGGCTACGTCCGCGCCGATGGAGTCGAGGCCGACGTCGTCGTCATCAACACCTGCGCCGTCCGAGAGAACGCGGACAACAAGCTCTACGGCAATCTCGGGCAGCTCGCATCGATCAAGCGCGGCCACGAGGGGATGCAGATCGCGGTGGGCGGGTGCCTCGCGCAGAAGGACAAGAACGTCATCCTCGAGAAGGCCCCATGGGTCGACGTGGTATTCGGCACGCACAACATGGGCTCGTTGCCCACTCTGCTCGAGCGGGCTCGGCACAACGGCGAGGCCCAGCTCGAGATCCTCGAGTCGCTCGAGGTCTTCCCCTCCACGCTGCCCACCCGCCGCGAGTCGACCTACAGCGGATGGGTGTCCGTCTCCGTCGGCTGCAACAACACCTGCACCTTCTGCATCGTGCCCAGCCTGCGCGGCAAGGAGAAGGATCGTCGACCCGGCGAGATCCTCAGCGAAGTGCAGGCGCTCGTCGACGACGGCGCCATCGAGGTGACCCTGCTCGGACAGAACGTCAACTCCTACGGCGTCGAGTTCGGGGACCGCGGCGCGTTCGCCAAGCTGCTCCGCGCGGCAGGTGCGATCGAGGGCCTGCAGCGCATCCGCTTCACGAGCCCGCACCCCGCCGCGTTCACCGACGACGTCATCGATGCGATGGCCGAGACGCCGTCCGTCATGCCGCAGCTCCACATGCCGCTGCAGTCGGGGTCCGATCGCATCCTCAAGGCGATGCGTCGGTCATACCGGTCCGAGAGGTTCCTCGGCATCCTGGACAGGGTCCGAGATCGGATCCCCGACGCCGCGATCACGACCGACATCATCGTGGGCTTCCCCGGCGAGACCGAGGACGACTTCGCCGAGACGCTGCGGGTCGTCGAGCAGTCCCGGTTCTCCTCTGCCTTCACCTTCCAGTACTCCATCCGCCCTGGCACACCCGCGGCGACTCTGCCCGATCAGGTTCCCAAGGCCGTGGTGCAGGAGCGATACGAGCGACTCGCGGCGCTCCAAGACCACATCTCGTGGGAGGAGAACCGGGCGCAGGTCGGCCGCGAGGTGGAACTGCTCGTCTCGTCCGCCGACGGCCGGAAAGACGCCGACACCCACCGGCTTACCGGTCGCGCGCGCGACGGGCGTCTTGTGCACTTCGCCATTCCCGGGAGGGCCAGTGCGCCGCGTCCCGGCGACCTCGTGCACACGGTCGTCACCGATGCGGCGCCATACCATCTGATCTCCGATGCGCCCGCGGGAGTCCGGATCGTGCCGACCCGGGCAGGCGACGCCTGGGATCGCGCGGAACAGGAGTCCTGCGGCGTCCCGACGCTCGCTGTACGCGGCGCCAGCGCCGGTCCCAGCGCCAGCCCTCGTCCCGTCTCCCTCGGCATCCCGCTGCGCCGACCGGGACAGTGAGCTCGGCCGACCCCCTGATCGTCGTCGCCGGCCCGACAGGGACCGGCAAGTCGGGGCTCTCCCTCGATCTTGCCGAACGCCTGGCATCCCGCGGCCGCAGCGTCGAGATCGTCGGCGCCGATGCCATGCAGCTCTACCGGGGGATGGACATCGGCACCGCCAAGCTGCCGCCGGAGGAGCGTCGCGGGATCAGCCATCATCTGATCGACACCCTCGATCCGTCCGAGATCTCTACCGTCGCCGACTATCAGGCTGCCGCGAGAGATTCGATCGCCGATATCCGCTCCCGGGGGAGCGTCCCCCTGCTCGTCGGCGGCTCGGGCCTGTACATCTCGTCCGTGATCCAGCCACTCGACTTCCCCGGCACCGATGCCGCGGTGCGTCTGCGGCTCGAGGCGGAGCTGGCAGAGGTCGGCTCGGCATCGCTCTGGGCTCGGCTTCGTGACGTGGACCGGCCCGCCGCGCTCGCGATCGATGCGGCCAACGGGCGTCGGATCGTCCGTGCCCTGGAAGTGATCGAGATCACCGGCAGGCCGTATTCGGCAGTGCTCCCTCAGGAGAGCCGGGAGGAGGGGACGCCGATCCGAACGATCGTGCTCGACGTGCCGCCCGATCGGCGCGAGGCGCTCAAGGCGACCCTGGCAGCACGCGTGAAGCGGATGTTCGCGGACGGCCTGATCGCTGAAGTCGAGTCGCTCGGCCCCGAGTCGCTCGGCACGACTGCGCGACGAGCAATCGGCTACGCGCAGGCCATCTCCGTGCTGGAGGGCCGCTCGAGCGTCGATGAGGCGATCGCCCAGACCGTTCAGCTCACCGTTCGCTACGTGCGTCGACAGCGGTCGTGGTTCGGACGCTATCGGGATGCGCACCGACTGGACTCGCTCCGGAGCGACCTCGCGAAGGCCGCCGACGCGTTCGTCTCGGCCTGAGGATGAGCCCTCACCTCAGCGGACCGGCAGGCGCTCAGAGGCCAGCCAATATGCTGGCCGCATGACCACGATCCCGTTCACCAAGGGGCACGGCACCGGCAACGACTTCGTGCTGATCGCCGATCCCGACGGTGAGCTCGACCTGACCCCATCCCAGATCGCGGCGCTCTGCGACAGGCACTTCGGCATCGGCGCCGACGGTGTGCTCCGAGCCGTGCGTTCCGCTCGCATCGACGCGGGGGCAGCGGCCCTCGCAGAAGACCCTGATGCCGAGTGGTTCATGGACTACCGGAATGCCGACGGCAGCATCGCCGAGATGTGCGGAAACGGCATCCGTGTGTTCACCGCCTTCCTGCTCGATGAGGGACTCGCCGAGATCCCCGCGGGCGGCACCCTGCCCATCGGCACCCGCGGCGGCGTGCGGGACGTGCACCGCGCATCGGTCGGATTCTCCGTCGACCTCGGACGCTGGACGCTCGACTCCGCCGAGACGCTGGTGCACGTCAAGGACGTCCCGGTCGCCCGGCCGGGCATCAGCATCAGCGTGCCGAACCCGCATGTGGTGATCGCCGTGGCGGACGACGACGAGCTCGCTGCGGCAGACCTGACCTACATCCCGCAGCTCGACCCCGCACCGGCGGAGGGCGCCAACGTCGAGCTCGTCCTGCCGGGAGATCCGCTCGTGCAGGACGGGGTGGGCAGGATCAGCATGCGCGTCCACGAGCGAGGCAGCGGGGAGACGCTCTCCTGCGGAACGGGCGCGGCGGCCGCGGCGCTCGCCACCCGCCACTGGGCCGGTGCCGGGGCGCCCAACGCCTGGCGGGTGCAGGTGCCCGGCGGCACGCTCGGCGTGCGGATGTTCCCCGTCGAGGAGGGCGAGCACGTCTCCCTCAGCGGCCCTGCAGACCTCGTCTACTCGGGCACCGTCGAGATCTGACCTCCCGCAACCCCTCTCGCGGATCAGGAGATTCGCACCAGCTGCCTCGCGGATCAGGACGATTCTCCGCAATTCGGCTCGGATCAGGTAATTTCTCGGCGTGTCACGCCATATCTCCTGATCCGGGAAGATTGTCGTCGGGCCTAGACCCGTCCGACCCGCAGCACTCGGAAGCCCTTGCTGATCTCTTCGCGCGTGGTCTCGAAGTCCTCGGCGAAGCGCTCGTCGAGCCACTTCTGCAGAGAGTCCGCCCCGAGGTTCTTCTGGACGACGAGCCACGCCTCGCCGTCGGGCTCGAGCCGAGGCAGCCAGTGCTCGAGCATTCCGTGCAGCACGGCCTTTCCGACACGGATGGGCGGATTGGACCAGATCGCGCCGAATCTCTGGTCCTCGGGAACATCTTCGGGCCGAGATGTGTTGAGATTGGGTATGGACAAGTGATCCGCGTTCGCCCGCGTCAGCGCGAGGGCTCGATCGTTCACGTCGACGGCCCAGACCGCGGCCCCTGGCGACGCGAGCGCCAAGCTGATCGCAATCGGCCCCCATCCGCAGCCCAGATCCAGCAGGTTGCCGAGCGGAGGGGGCGACGGGACCGTGTCCAGCAGCACCCGCGTTCCCTGATCGACATGGTCAGGGCTGAAGATGCTTCCGGACGTCGTGACCTCGATCTCGCGCCCGCCCAGCGAGACAGCGATCCGCCGAGTGGCGAAGGGACCCGACGGGCTCTGCGAGAAGTAGTGCTCGCCCGTCATCGAAGGTCCGATCCGACGGGGATGGACGAGCATGCCGACGCCCGGCTCGAAGCCTGGAGCCGCCGCACACGAGCGAAGCTCCGACCCCCGACATAACAGGCAACCTAGCGGAAAGCAGGAACTAGTGTTGAAGCCCATGAATGAGCGCGAGGACGCGGCACCCGAGGACGAGGCGACGACCGCCGACCTCCACGACGACGTTGTGGCCCGCGTGCTCGCACGAGCCGAGGGCCGAGCGGCAGGATACGAGCTCTTCCCCGCCTCGGAGGGAGCGCAGTCGCGCACCCCGATGCGTTCGGACAGCGACGGCGATCAGCTGGACCTCGAGGAGCGCAACGCGCTCCGGCGCGTGGCCGGGCTGTCGACCGAGCTCGAGGATGTCACCGAGGTCGAGTACCGGCAGCTCCGACTGGAGCGGGTCGTGCTGATCGGCGTGTACCAGAGCGGCGGCCTCGACGATGCGGAGAACTCGCTCCGCGAGCTCGTCCGCGCTCGCCGAGACCGCGGGCGCGGTCGTGCTCGACGGACTGCTGCAGCAGCGCCCGCACCCCGATCCGAGCACCTACCTCGGCAAGGGCAAGGCGGAGGAGCTGCGCGACACGGTGCGCGCGCTCGGCGCCGACACCGTGATCGCCGACACCGAGCTCGCCCCGAGCCAGCGGCGCGCGCTCGAGGACGTCGTCAAGGTCAAGGTCATCGACCGCACCGCCGTCATCCTCGACATCTTCAGCCAGCACGCCAAGAGCCGCGAGGGCAAGGCGCAGGTCGAGCTCGCGCAGCTCGAGTACCTGCTCCCGCGCCTCCGCGGCTGGGGCGACTCGATGTCCCGCCAGGCCGGTGGCCAGGTGGGCGGCGCGGGTGCCGGCATGGGATCGCGCGGTCCCGGTGAGACGAAGATCGAGCTCGATCGTCGCCGCATCCACACCCGGATGGCGCGTCTGCGCAAGCAGATCAAGGAGATGAAGCCGGCGCGCGACGCCAAGCGGGCCAACCGCAAGCGCAACGCCGTGCCGTCCGTCGCCATCGTCGGCTACACCAACGCGGGCAAGTCCAGTCGTGCTCAACCGCCTCACGAAGGCGGGCGTGCTCGTCGAGAACGCGCTGTTCGCGACCCTCGACGCGACCGTGCGCAAGCACGAGACGCCCGATGGCCGCGCCTACACGCTGGCCGACACCGTCGGCTTCGTGCGCAACCTGCCGCATCAGCTGGTGGAGGCGTTCCGCTCCACCCTCGAGGAGATCGCCGATGCGGACGTCCTCGTGCACGTCGTCGACGGATCGCACCCCGATCCTGCGGCGCAGCTCAGCACGGTGCGCGACGTGATCGGCGAGGTGGGCGCGCGCGACATCCCCGAGCTCGTCGTGTTCAACAAGTCCGACCTGGTGTCCGCCCGACGACCGGATCGCCCTGCGCGGCCTCGAGCCGAACTCGGTGTTCGTCTCGGCGCGCACGGGAGAGGGCATCGACGAGCTGCTCGAGCGGATCGCCGAGCTCGTGCCGCGGCCGCGGCTCGAGGTGACGTGCTCTGGTGCCGTATGACCGCGGCGACCTCGATCGCTCGCGTCCACGACGCGGGCAGCTCATCTCGCACCGAATACGAGGAGGGCGGCACGCTGGTGCACGCGTTCGTCGAGCCCGAGGAGTTCAGCGCGCTGGAGCCGTTCGCAGTCGTCCGTCCGAGGCCATCCGCCGCCGAGTAGCCGCAGCGACGCAGGACCGCGCCCGGGCGCGTGCGCCTCGGGACCGTACCTGCATGCCTGCGTCGACGCGTGTGCATCGAGCTGCGCGCTGGCTCAGACGGCGCGCAGCACCGCGACGATCTTGCCGAGGATCTCGGCCTGGTCGCCCATGATCGGCTCGAACGCGCTGTTGCGCGGAAGCAGCCAGGTGTGGCCGTCGCGCTGCCGGAACACCTTGACGGTGGCCTCGCCGTCGAGCATCGCTGCGACGATCTCGCCCTTCTCCGCGGAGCTCTGCGTGCGCACGACGACCCAGTCCCCGTCGCAGATCGCCGCGTCGATCATCGACTCGCCGACGACCTTGAGCATGAACAGGTCGCCCTTGCCGACGAGCTGCCGGGGGAGCGGGAAGATCTCCTCGACCTGCTGCTCGGCGGTGATCGGGCACGCCGGCGGCGATGCGGCCGACCAGCGGCACCATCGCGGCGTCGCCGATCGGCGTCGCTCGAGTCGCCTCGCGTCGTCCGAGGTCGGCAGGTCGATGAGCACCTCGAGGGCGCGGGGCCGGTTCGGGTCGCGGCGGAGGTAGCCCGAGAGCTCGAGCTGGCCGAGCTGGTGGGTGACGCTGGACAGCGAGGCGAGGCCCGACGGCGTCGCCGATCTCGCGCATGCTCGGCGGATAGCCCGCGCGACGCGACCGATCGCTGGATGACCTCGAGGATCGCCAGCTGCTTGTCGCTGAGGCTCTTGCGGCGGCGCGTACCCGGGCGCTCGGCGGTCATGCTGTCTCCATCCATCGTCCGCCCGTGCGCGCCGTCCAGGCGATCCGGACCCGTCGCGTCCCCAGGGCGATGTCGGAGGCTTCTGATTGCCTGTCCTCCGAACATCGAAACTGTATCCGTCGGAGCCCCCGGCAAGGATTCGTTCGAGTGTGTCTTCGAACCTGCGTCGCGACACGCCGCGACGATGTCGGTTGCAATGTTCGAGATTCGAAGATATGTTCGGTACAGATCTTCGGGGCCGGCGCTCCGGCCGAGAGCCGGCCCCCGGATCGCCAACTCCGCCCCGCAACTCAGCAAGGGAACGCTCGTGACCAGCATCGACCCGTCCACCGCATCGCCTGCGCGATCCGCTCGCCCGGTCGCCCGTCAGCGCAGCCAGCCGGAGCGGTTCGCGGTTGCGCATCACCTCGCGGGGACGCGTCGTGCTCGCGGTCGCTGGCCCTCGCGCCGGTCGTTGTCGGCGCCCTCGCCCTCTCGTCCGCGCCAGCCGCGGCGTCGAACGGGACCTCGGGCGGCGGATCGATGTCCAGCCTTCGAGCTACGTCACCGTCGAGCGCGGGCGAGTCCCTCTGGTCTGTCGCCGAGCGCATCGCTCCCGCTGCCGACCCGCGCGAGGTCATCACGCAGATCCAGTAGCCTGAACGGGCTCGACGGCGCCGCCGTCTCGGTAGGCCAATCGCTGGCCGTGCCTCGCAATACGCGCGCTGATCCCTGCGCGGTCACTGAGCCAGGCGGGCTGTCGACGACCCGGCGCCCGACCGCCGATAGGCTCGTCGGGTGACCTCGCTCGACGACCTGCCCATCCGCGACGACCTGCGCGGCCTGCACGCCCTACGGCGCTCCGCAGAAGCAGCGTCCCGTGTCGCCCTCAACGTCAACGAGAACACCCATCCGGTCCCCGAGGACGTCGCGCGCGGACATCGTCGCGTCGCATCGCCGCGGCGATCGCCGCACGATCAACCGCTACCCCGATCGCGAGTTCACCGAGCTGCGCGAGAGCCTCGCCGGCTACCTCGGCCACGAGGCTCGAGCTCAGCCCAGACCAGATCTGGGCGGCCAACGGCTCGAACGAGGTCCTCCAGCAGATCGCTCCAGGCGTTCGGCGGCCCCGGGCGCTCGCTGCTCGGCTTCCCGCCCACCTACTCGATGCACTCGATCATCGCTGCGGGCACCGGCACTGCGCTGGATCGACCGGGCGGCGCGACGCCGACTTCCGCATCTCGCCCGAGACGGTCGTCGCGCGAGATCGAGCGGACGAGCCCCGACATCGTCTTCCTCTGCGCGCCGAACAACCCCACCGGCACGCCGCGTCGACCTCGACACGATCCGCGGCCGCCTACGACGCCACCGACGGCATCGTCTTCGTCGACGAGGCGTACGCGGAGTTCACGCCGACCGGCACGCCGAGCGCGCTGACCCTGCTGCCAGGGCCGCCCGCGCCTGCTCGTCTCCCGCACGATGAGCAAGGCCTTCGCCTTCGCCGGCGCCCGCCTCGGCTACCTCGCGGCCGACCCGGCCGTGATCGACGCGCTCCGCCTCGTTCGCCTGCCGTACCACCTCTCGGCGCTCACCCAGGCGGCCGCCGTCGCGGCGCTCGCCCACGCCGCCGAGATGCTCGCGATGGTCGACGAGATCAAGGACCAGCGCGACCGCATCGTCGGCGGACTCGCCGGCGCTCGGCTACGCGGCTGGCGAGCTGGCACGCAACTTCGTGCTCTTCGGCGGCGTCGACGACCCGCACGCGCCTGGCAGCGCCTGCTCGACCGACGGCATCCTCATCCGCGATCTCGGCATCCCCGGCACCCTGCGGGTCAGCGCCGGCACCGAGGCCGAGACCACCGCGTTCCTCGAGGCCCTCGCCGCGCTGCGCTGCCCCGACGGCGGCGCCGCGGCGCCCTGACCGGACCCGTCGGCGGAGCGTCGGCCCCGAACCGACTGAGGCCTGACCTCCTGACGCGTCCGCGCACCGCGCGCCTGCAGCGCGAGACGAGCGAGTCGAGCATCGACCTCCGCCTCGACCTCGACGGCACCGGCGCGTCGACGATCGACACCTCGGTGCCGTTCTTCGACCACCTGCTCACCGCGTTCGCGAAGCACTCGCTGACCGACCTCACCGTCACGGCGACCGGCGACACCGACATCGACGTGCACCACACGGTCGAGGACACCGGCATCGTGCTCGGCACGCGCCATCCGGCAGGCGCTCGGCGACAAGGCGCGGCATCGCCCGCTTCGGCGACGCCCTCGTGCCGCTCGACGAGGCGCTCGCGCAGGCCGTCGTCGACATCTCCGGCCGCCCCTACCTCGTGCACGGCGGCGAGCCCGCCGGCTTCGAGTTCCACCTGATCGGCGGCCACTTCACCGGCTCGATGGTGCGCCACGTCTTCGAGGCGATCGACCTTCAACGCCGGCCTCACCGTGCACGTCGACGTGCTCGCCGGCCGCGACCCGCACCACATCGCCGAGGCGGAGTTCAAGGCGTTCGCGCGCGCCTTCCGCGCAGGCCAAGGCGCTCGACCCGCTGGTCGCCGGCGTGCCCGTCGACGAAGGGCGCGCTGTGACGCGGCGCGCCCGACGCGTCGTCGTCCTCGACTACGGCAGCGGCAACGTGCACTCGGCCGTCAAGGCGCTCGAGCTCGCCGGCGCCGACGTCGAGCTGACCGGCCGACCGGCAGCGCGCGCTCGAGGCCGACGGCCTCGTCGTGCCCGGCGTCGGCGCGTTCGCCGCCGTCATGGCGCAGCTGCCGCCGGCGCGCGGCGGCGAGCTCATCGACCGGCGCCTCGCCGGCGGCCGCCCCGTGCTCGGCATCTGCGTCGGCATGCAGGTGCTGTTCGAGCGCGGCGTCGAGCGCGGCGTCGACGTCGAGGGCCTGGGCGAGTGGCCCGGCGTCGTCGAGCCGCTCGACGCGCCCGTGCTGCCGCACATGGGCTGGAACACCGTCGAGGCGCCCGCCGGCTCGCGGCTCTTCGCCGGGCTCGCGGACGAGCGCTTCTACTTCGTGCACTCCTACGGCGCCCGCGGACTGGACGCTCGACGCGCAGCCGCCGCTCCCGGCCGCCGCTGGTCACCTGGGCCGACGCACGGCGGCCCCTTCGTCGCCGCCGTCGAGAACGGCCCGCTGTCCGCCACCCAGTTCCACCCCGAGAAGTCGGGAGCCGGCGGGCATCCGCCTGCTCGCCAACTGGCTGGGCACCCTCGCGCTGACGCCGACCCTCGGATGCCGCATCGCGTCGGCAACTCCGATCGGCGCCGCAGTCGCCGCACAGCCTCCGATGCCGAAGGACACCATGAGCGACTTCAGCACCGCCCCGCCTCGTCCTGCTCCCCGCCGTCGACGTCGCCGGCGGCCAGGCCGTCCGGCTGACGCAGGGCGAGGCCGGCACCGAGACCAGCTACGGCGACCCCGTCGACGCCGCCCGCGACTGGGTCGATCAGGGCGCCGAGTGGATCCACCTCGTCGACCTCGACGCCGCGTTCGGCCGCGGCGACAACCTCGACGTCATCGCAGACGGTCATCAAGCCGCGTCAAGGGCGTCAACGTCGAGCTCTCCGGCGGCATCCGCGACGACGCGTCGCTCGAGGCACGCGCTCGACGACCGGCGCCAGCGCGTCAACCTCGGCACCGCCGCGCTCGAGAACCCGAGTGGGCCGCCAGCGTCATCGCCCGCTACGGCGAGGCCGATCGCCGTCGGCCTCGACGTGCGCGGCACGACGCTCGCCGCCCGCGGCTGGACCCAGGAGGGCGGCGACCTCTGGGAGGTGCTCGACCGCCTCGAGGAGGCCGGGCTGCGCCCGCTACGTCGTCACCGACGTCACGAAGGACGGCACGCTCAAGGGCCCGAACCTCGAGCTGCTCGCGCAGGTCATCGAGCGCACCGGAACGCCCGGTCGTCGCCTCGGGCGGCATCTCGAGCCTCGACGACCTCGTCGCGCTCCGCGACCTCGTGCCCGCAGGGCTCGAGGGCGCCATCGTCGGCAAGGCGCTCTACGCGGGCGCGTTCACCCTCGCCGAGGCGCTCGACGTCGCGCCGAGTAGCGCGCCCGGCCGCGAGTCGAGCGCCGCGGCCGATCCGCGCTCGCCGACGTGCCGACTCGGCCGGGCCGCCCTGGGCCGGCCGGCACTTCGAGCCGTCGCCTACGACGGGCGACGACGGCTCGCGCCGGCCGCGCTCGTCGACGCGCTCGCCGCGCTTCCGGGCGGGCGAGGTCGGCGCCGGACGCGGTCGTCGACGCGCTCCGCGGCGCGCGCCTGCTCGTCCCGCTCGTCGCCGCGCTCGGCGAGGAGCGGCGACGGCGCGCACGGCCAGCGCGTCGACAAGTCGCAGGAGCTGCCATCGTCACCGTGCGACGGCCCGACGGCCGCACCGTGCTGCCCGGCGTTCACCTCGATGGCGGCGATGACGGCGTGGAACCCGGCGGCCCGGCCGATCCCCGTCGCAGGCGCGGCGCGTCGCGCTGGCCGCAGCGGGCGAGGAGACCGAGCTCTGGTGCTCGACCCCGGCGTCCGACACCGAGTTCGCGCTGCGCCGCCCCGCGCTCTGGGCGCTCGCCCAGCGGCACGCCGTGGATGCCCGCGCCTCGAGGACCCGGAGGTCGCTCGCGGCGTTCCTGCAGGCGAGCGCCGCGGGCGAGCGACGCCGCGGTCGGGCGCTGGCTGCTCGCGGCCGGCGACCCCGACGCGCGACTGGCGGGCCCGGAGCTCGTGGTCGAGCTCGGGCCTCGCGCGCCGGCCTCGACCAGCGCGGCGCTCGGCGAGCTGCTCGCGCGGCTGAGGCGGCGCTGGAGCCGCGAGCGAGGTGCATCGCGGACGCGGGTCGACAGCATGGCCGTCTCGCGCTCGGCCGTCGCGCTGCACGCCGGGCTGCGCTGGGCCGCGACCGCGGTCAGTTGACCGGGCCGGTCCACTTCTCGCCGGGGCCCTTGCCGATCGGAGTCGGGGAACGGCGACGCCTCGCGGAAGGCGAGCTGCACGCGAGCGCAGGCCGTCGCGCAGCGCGCGGGCGTGGTGGTCGCCGATGTGCGGCGCGCTGGCGGTGACGAGGCCGGCGAGCGCGTCGATGAGCTTGCGCGCCTCGTCGAGGTCGGGCTGCGCGTCGGGCTCGTCGCCGAGTCCGCACTTCACGGCCGCGGCGCTCAGCAGGTGCACGGCGACGGTGTTGATGACCTCGACGGCGGGCACGTCGCCGATGTCGCGGGCGTAGTCGTCGTATCGGCCGCGTCATCGCGTCGGCCGAGGCGCCGGGATCGGCCTCGGAGTAGACGTAGGCTCGTCGATGGCCTGCGCGTCGAGCTCGACGTCGATGCGGCTGTTGTCGGACATGCAGGGACCCCTTCGATCGAGACGCGGTCTCTGCTATCATTCTTCGAGGCCCTCGGAGAGATCCGACGCCGGAAAAGTGGAGGAAACTCCCACCCGCGATAACCGCTTCACCAGGTTACCGGGTCAGTGACACCCCCTCGTCCGTCCGATCAGGCCCTGCCTGACACGACGGCGCAGCGTGGGTGTGGCGCGTTCGCGCGCAGAGCGATGACTCCTCTTTTCCCTAGCCGATGCCAACCAGGCATCGGACATCGCGAAGAAGGAGCAACGCATCAGCGATCCCCGTACCAACGACCGTATCCGCGTCCCCGAGGTCCGCCTCGTGGGCCCGGCCGGCGAGCAGGTCGGCGTCGTGTCCATCGACGTCGCGCTGCGCCTCGCGCAGGAAGCCGACCTCGACCTCGTCGAGGTGGCCCCCAACTCCCGGCCGCCCGTGGCCAAGATCATGGACTACGGGAAGTTCAAGTACGAGGCGGCGCAGAAGGCCAAGGAGGCTCGTCGCAACCAGGCGAACACCATCCTCAAAGAGGTCCGGTTCCGCCTGAAGATCGACAACCACGACTACGAGACGAAGCGCAAGCGCGCCGAGGGCTTCCTCAAGGCCGGCGACAAGGTCAAAGCCATGATCCTGTTCCGCGGCCGCGAGCAGTCCCGTCCCGAGCAGGGCGTCCGCCTGCTGCAGCGATTCGCCGAGGACGTCAGCGAGTACGGCACCGTCGAGTCGACCCCGACCATCGACGGCCGCAACATGGTGATGATCATCGGTCCCGCTCAAGAACAAGGCGGATGCCAAGGCCGAGGCCGACGCCCGTCGCAAGACCGCCCGCCCCGCGGAAGGCGCACCAGACCGCCCCCGCGGCTCAGACCAGCAGGAGCCGACGCTCCTGCACATCCAAGGAGACACAATGCCTAAGCAGAAGACCCACTCGGGTGCGAAGAAGCGCTTCAAGATCACCGGCACCGGCAAGCTCATGAAGCAGCAGGCCGGCATGCGCCACAACCTCGAGGGCAAGCCGAGCAACGTGACCCGTCGCCTCAACCAGGACCAGGTGCTGTCGCCCGCCGACGCCAAGGTCGCCAAGAAGCTGCTCGGTCGCTGAGCCTCGGCTCGCGACTCGCACCGACAGATAAGGAATACGCACCATGGCAAGAGTGAAGAGGGCCGTCAACGCCCACAAGAAGCGTCGGGTCATCCTCGAGCGCGCCGAGGGCTACCGCGGTCAGCGTTCGCGCCTCTACCGCAAGGCGAAGGAGCAGGTCACCCACTCCCTCGTCTACTCGTACCGCGACCGCCGCGCGCGCAAGGGCGACTTCCGTCGCCTCTGGATCCAGCGCATCAACGCGGCCGCCCGTGCGAACGACATGACCTACAACCGCTTCATCCAGGGCCTCGGCCTCGCGGGCGTCGAGGTCGACCGTCGCATCCTCGCCGAGCTCGCGGTCAACGAGCCCGCCACCTTCGCGGCGCTCGTCGCGACCGCCAAGGCCGCCCTGCCCGCCGACACGTCGGCGCCCAAGGTCGCGTCCGCCTGAGTCCTACGTTCCGGCTCCATGTGCACGAAATTCGCGCACAGGGCCGTTTCGTGACGGCGCGGGTCTGCCGCTGCCGCACTGCCATCCGGATGAGCGTCTACGAAACCGCGGTGTGCGCGAGTTCGTGCACATTCGGCCGGAACGTAGGAACCCGTAGGGTTGGCGGGTGCTTGAGAACCCGCGTGCCGCCCAGGTCAAGGCGGTCGCCCGCCTCGCCACCCGCAGACCCGCGAGGAGACCGCGGCAGTTCCTCGTCGAGGGCCCGCAGGCCGTATCCGAGGCGCTCGCCTGGCGCGCCGACCTGATCGACGAGCTGTTCGCGACGCCGACGGCGCTCGAGCGGCATCGGGAGATCGCCGCAGGCCGCCGAGACCGCGGGCATCGAGCTCGAGTTCGTCACCGAGGACGTCCTCGCCGCCATGGCCGACACCGTGACGCCGCAGGGCTTCGTCGCCGTCGTCCGCCAGTTCCCGGTCTCCGCTCGACGGATCTTCGAGGACGAGCCCGCGCTCGTCGTGATCCTCGAGGAGGTCCGCGATCCCGGGCAATCTGGGCACCATCATCCGCGCGGCCGACGCCGCGGGCGCGGACGCCGTCGTGCTGACCGGCCGCACCGTCGACCTCTACAACCCCAAGGTGGTGCGGTCGACCACCGGCTCGCTCTTCCATCTGCCGATCGCCGTCGGCGCCGACCTCGAGGCGATCCATCGATCGCGCGCCCGCGACGCGGGCCTGCAGGTGCTCGCCGCCGACATCAAGGGCGACGACCTGCTCGGCGTGCGCCGCGACGGCGGCTCGCCGCCCCGACCGCCTGGGTGTTCGGCAACGAGGCGCACGGGCTGCCGGACGACAAGCGCGCCCTCGCGGACCGATCGGTCAGCGTGCCGATCTACGGCCACGCCGAGTCGATGAACCTCGCCACCGCGGCCTCGGTCTGCCTCTTCGAGAGCGCCTTCGCCCAGCAGCCCTGATCGGTCCGACGGGTCGAGATCGCGCGCGCTTCTCGCAGCCGTCACGACGACCGCCGGCGTCCAGGCGGCCAGAACTGGGCGGCCCCTCCGATCGATCCGCGCCAGCCAGCGGGTCGGTAGACTCTCCAACCGTGTCTGGAGGCCAGTCGCCGTGAGCGCGAGCGAACCGAATCCCATCAGCGAGGCCGCCGTCGAATCGGCCGTCGACGCGGCGCTCGCCGCCTTCGCCGCAGGCGGGCTCGCTGGCCGAGCTCAAGCAGGCCCGCGCCGCGCACACCGGCGAGGGCTCGCCCGCTCGCCCGGCTCAACGCCGAGCTGCGCAACGTCGCCCCGGCCGACAAGGCCGCGACCGGCAAGCTCGTCGGGCAGGCGCGCGGCCGCGTGAACGCCGCCCTCGCCGCCCGGGAGGCCGAGCTCGTCGAGGCCGAGACCGCCGCCCAGCTCGCGGCCGAGACGCGTCGACGTCACCGCCGCATCCAGCACGCTGGACCGCCGGCGCCCGTCATCCGCTCTCGCTCCTCCAGGAGGAGGTGTCGGACATCTTCGTCGGCATGGGATGGGAGATCGCGGAGGGCCCCGAGCTCGAGCACGAGTGGTTCAACTTCGACGCGCTCAACTTCGACGAGGACCACCCGGCGCGCGCGATGCAGGACACCTTCTTCGTCGATCCGCCCGAGCGCACCTCGTGATGCGCACGCACACCTCGCCGGTGCAGGTGCGCTCGCTGCTCGAGCGCGCCGCTGCCCGTCTACGTGCTCTGCCCGGGTCGGGTCTACCGCACCGACGAGTTCGACGCGACGCACCTGCCCGTCTTCATCCAGTTCGAGGGCCTCGCGATCGACACGCGGCCTGACGATGGCGCACCTGCGCGGCACGCTCGAGCACTTCGCGCGGCATCATGTTCGGCGACGAGGCGCAGATCCGCCTGCGCCCCAACTACTTCCCCTTCACCGAGCCGTCCGCCGAGATGGACGTCTGGCAGCCGAACGCCAAGGGCGGCGCGCGCTGGGTCGAGTGGGGCGGCTGCGGCATGGTGAACCCCAACGTGCTGCGCGCGGCGGGCATCGACCCGGACGAGTACCAGGGCTTCGCCTTCGGCATGGGCATCGAGCGCACCCTGCAGTTCCGCAACGAGCTCAACGACATGCGCGACATGGTCGAGGGCGACGTCCGCTTCAGCAGGCAGTTCGGAATGGTGCTCTGATGCGCGTCCCGCTCAGCTGGCTCGCCGAGTACGTCGACCTGCCCGACGGGCACGACCGTCGCCGACCTGCACGCGGCGCTCGTCCGGGTCGGGTTCGAGGAGGAGGCCGTCCACGGCTTCGACGTCTCCGGCCCCGTCGTCGTCGGCGAGGTGCTCGAGTTCACGCCCGAGCCGCAGACGAACGGCAAGACCATCCGCTGGTGCTCCGTTCGCGTCGCGCCCGAGGGTGCAGACGGCGGCCGACGGCGGAGCCGACGTCCGCGGCATCGTCTGCGGCGCGGCAACTTCCTCGTCGGCGACAAGGTCGTCGTCACCCTGCCCGGCGCCGTGCTGCCCGGCCCGTTCCCGATCGCCGCGCGCAAGACCTACGGGCACGTCTCCGACGGCATGATCGCCTCCGCGCGCGAGCTCGGCCTGGGCGAGGAGCACGACGGGCATCCTCCGGCTCGAGCCAGCTCGGCCTCGATCCCGAGGTCGGCACCGACGCGCTCGCGCTGCTCGGCCTCGACGACAGCGCCGTCGAGGTCAACGTCACGCCCGACCGCGGCTACGCGTTCTCGATCCGCGGCATCGCCCGCGAGTACGCGCACTCCACGGGCGCGACCTTCCGCGACCCGGCCGACGCTGCCCGCGCTGCCCGCGTCCGAGCGGCTTCCGCGTGCGGATCGACGACGAGGCGCCGATCCGCGGCCAGGTCGGCTGCTCGGTCTTCGTCACCCGCGTCGTGCGCGGGATCGACGCCAGCCGGCCGACGCCGCCGTGGATGGCGTCCCGCCTGCGCCTGTCGGGCGTGCGCTCCATCTCGCTGACCGTCGACATCACCAACTACGTCATGCTCGAGCTCGGGCCAGCCGCTGCACGGATACGACCTCGACACGCTCGTGGGCGGCATCACCGTCCGTCGTGCGACGCCCGGGCGAGACCGCTCGAGACGCTCGATGGTCGGACCCGGAAGCTCGACCCCGAGGACCTGCTCATCACCGACGACGAGGGTCCGATCGGCATCGCCGGAGTGATGGGCGGCGCGCGCACCGAGTCCGGCGCGTCGACCACGCGATGTCCTCATCGAGGCTGCGGTCTTCGACCCGGTTTCGATCGCCCGCTCGGCCCGGCGACACAAGCTGCCGAGCGAGGCGTCCAAGCGCTTCGAGCGCGGCGTCGACCCCGAGGTGTCGCGGACGCGGCCGCCACCCGGGCCGCGCAGCTGCTCGTCGAGCTCGCCGGCGGAACCCTCGACGTGTTCGGCTCCGCCCGCCACGCCGCCGTCGGTGCCCGCGCCCATCGAGCTGCCGGCCGGCTTCGTGCTCGAAGCTCATCGGCGTCGACTACGACGACGTCGAGATCCGCTCGGCCCTCGCCGAGCTCGGCGCCGGCGGTGGAGGTGAGCGGCCAGCGGCTTCACCGTCACCCCGCCCACCTGGCGCCCCGACCTCACCGACGCGTCCACGCTCGCCGAGGAGGTCGCGCGACTCGGCGGCTACGACCGCATCCCGTCCGTGCTGCCCGTCGCGCCGCCCGGCCGCGGTCTGACCCGCGCGCAGAAGCTCCGCCGCTCCGTCGCCGGGTCACTGGCCGCGGTCGGCGGGAGTGGAGATCCTCTGCCTTCCCGTTCGTCCGCGAGGCGGACAACGCGCTGTTCGGCGCGGCAGAGGGCGTCGCGCCGTCCATCCGCGCTGGCCAATCCGCTCGACGCCGAGTCGCCGCGTGCTCCGCCGCTCGCTGATCCCGGGACTGCTGGCGGTCGCCAAGCGCAACCGCGAGCGCGGCTTCGTCGACCTCGACCTCTACGAGGTCGGATCGGTCTTCACCCCGGCCGAGGGCGTCGAGTACGGCACCGACACCATCCCGCCGATCGCCGCACTGCCGACAGAGGCGACGCTCGCCGCCATCCAGGCCGGCATCCCGCCGCAGCCACGCCATGCTGCTGTGGTGCGCGTCGGCAACAGGGTCGCGAAGCAGCCCGGTCAGGAGCCGATCCCGGCATCGTGGCGCGACGCGCTCGACGCCGCTCACCAGATCGCCGCTGCCGTCCGGGTTCCCATCCGGGTAGAGCAGGGCGCCCACCAGGCGTTCCATCCGGGGCGGACTGCGGTCCTCCTCGTCGACACCGCAGATGGACCGCTCGTCGCCGGGTATGCGGGAGAGCTGCTCCCGTCCGTGTCCGAAGCGGCTGACCTGCCGCACGTCGTCGCGGTGGCCGAACTCGACCTGGACCTCCTGATCCGGGCCGCCGATCCCGACGCGCACGCGGTGGAGATCGCCGCACTCCCTGCCGCGACGCAGGACGTGTCCCTCGTGGTCGCGCGCGAGGTGCCCGCTGGCACGGTGCTCGACGCCGTCCGCCGTGGCGCCGGATCGCTGCTCGAGGACATCCGGCTCGTGGACGACTACCGGGGCCCCGGCGTCGGAGAAGACCAGAAGTCGCTCACCTTCGCCCTCCGCTTCCGCGCGCCGGATCGCACGCTGACCGCCGCCGAGGCCACCGAGGCGAAGCTCGCCGGCGTTGCCACAGCAGCGGACGAGTTCGGCGCCACCCTCCGCGAGTAGGTCGCTCCGGTCGGCCACCTTTCCGACCGCGGCCACCTCCTCTGGTGACGTCTCCACTCGCTTGGCCACCTTTGGGTACGTTCGGCCACCTTTCGAAAGGTGGCCGAAGGCACCGGAGGTGGCCGAGCGCGGACTAAGGTGGCCGAGCGCGGACTAGAGGTGGCCGAGCGCGGACGGAGGGTGGCCGACCGCGGACGCGGGCGCGCAGCGGACGGACACCGTGCGATTTGGCGGATCACGGAGGGCGGGCTTAGCCTCTCGCCGTGGAGAGCACTCGGAACCTGAACGCGCGTCGTCGCGTCATCCGTCGTGCCACGCCGAGTCGCCCGCCGAATCTCGGCGACCTCGCAGCGCTGAGCAGCGCCCCACCGCAGCTCGCACGCGACGTCGCCTGGTCCAGGCCCTCGTCCCTCCTCTCACTAAGGTAGAAACATGCCTGTGTCCGTTGCCGTAGCCGGCGCTTCCGGCTACGCGGGCGGAGAGCTCCTCCGGCTTCTCGCCGGTCATCCGGAGTTCTCCATCGGCACACGTCACCGCGCACTCGAATGCCGGTCAGTCGCTCGTCGTCGGTCCAGCCGCACCTGCGCTCGCTGGCCGATCACTGCTGGTGCCGACCGATGCGCACAACCTCGCGGGCCACGATGTCGTCTTCCTCGCGCTGCCGCACGGCGCCTCTGCGGCGATCGCGGCGCAGCTCGACGCCGACACCCTCGTCGATCGACTGCGGAGCCGACCACCGGCTCGAGTCGTCCGCCGACTGGGCCGCCTTCTACGGCGGCGATCACGCCGGCACCTGGGCCTACGGGGTGCCCGAGCTGCCGCTCGCCCCCGGCATCGATCCGCTGCATCTCGGCGCCACCAAGCAGCGCGAGCGGATCGTCGGCACCCGTCGGATCGCCGCCCCCGGCTGCAACGCCAGCACGGTCGCCCTCTCGATCGCCCCCGGCATCGCGGCCGGTGTGATCCAGCCCACCGACATCGTCTCGGTGCTCGCCGTCGGCCCGTCCGGAGCGGGCAAGGCCCTGAAGCAGAACCTGCTGGCCGAGGAGATCCTCGGCAGCGCGAACCCCTACGGCATCGGCGGCGTGCATCGGCACATCCCCGAGATCCTGCAGGCCCTTCGCTGGGCGGGCGCGGTCGATCCGACGATCTCCTTCACCCCGGTCCTCGTGCCGATGTCGCGGGGCATCCTCGCGACCTCGACCGCGGTGCTCACCCCCGGCGTCAGCGCCGCCGAGGTGCGCGCGGCCTGGGAGCTCGCCTACGCCGGCGAGCCCTTCGTCCAGCTGCTGCCGGCGGGGGAGTTCCCGCGCACCGCGGACGTCCTGGGCGCCAACACCGCACTGCTCGGGCTCGCCATCGATGAGGCAGCCGGCCGTGTCGTCGTGATCGCAGCGGTCGACAACCTGGCCAAGGGCACGGCGGGTGCGGCGATCCAGTCGGCCAACATCGCCCTCGGCTTCGAGGAGACCCTCGGCCTTCCGCTGGATGGAGTAGCCCCATGAGCGTCACCGCAGCAGCAGGATTCGAGGCCGCAGGCGTCTCCGCCGGACTCCGCTCGAGCGAGGGACCCGACGTCGCCCTCGTCGTCAACCGCGGACCGCTGCAGCACGCGGCGGCGGTCTTCACGAGCAACCGCGCCAAAGCGAACCCCGTCCTCTGGAGTCAGCAGGTGATCGCCGACGGCACGGCGAGCGCCATCGTGCTCAACGCCGGCGGGGCGAACTGCTTCACCGGAGCGTTCGGCTTCCAGACGACCCACCTGACCGCCGAGGCCGTCGCCTCTGCCCTCGACGTCTCCGCCGGCGATGTGCTCGTCTGCTCCACCGGACTGATCGGCGTGGGCGACGAGACCTTCCGCGCCGGCGTCCTTCGAGGCGTCGACGCGGCAGCGTCGGCGCTCAGCCCCGACGGCGGAGCCGACGCTGCCCGCGCGATCATCACCACCGACACGCACTCCAAGCAGGCGCTCGCGACGGGGGAGGGCTGGACGATCGGCGGCATGGCCAAGGGCGCGGGAATGCTCGCGCCGGGGCTCGCCACCATGCTCGTGGTGCTGACGACCGATGCCGTGCTCTCCTCGCGGGATCTCGACGCGGCGCTGCGCGTCGGCGACGCGGACCACCTTCGACCGACTCGACTCCGACGGCTGCATGTCCACCAACGACACGGTCGCGCTGCTCGCGAGCGGTGCGTCGGGGATCACGCCCCACCTCGCCGACTTCGAGGCCGCGCTCGAGGCCGTGTGCCTCGATCTCGCCCTGCAGCTGCAGACGCGACGCCGAGGGCGCGAGCCACGACATCACCATCGAGGTGACGGGCGCCGCCAGCGAGGACGACGCCGTCGAGGTCGGCCGCTCGGTCGCCCGCAACAATCTCTTCAAGGCCGCCATCTTCGGCGGCGATCCCAACTGGGGCCGCGTGCTCGCCGCGATCGGAACCACCTCGGCGCCCTTCGATCCGTATGCCGTCGACGTGAGCATGAACGGCGTCCGCGTCTGCTCCGCCGGGGCACCCGACCGACCTCGCGACGAGGTCGACCTGACCGCGCGCGCCGTGCATGTGCTCATCGACCTCGCGGCCGGCGATGCGTCCGCCTCGATCTACACGAGCGATCTCACCCACGACTACGTGCACGAGAACAGCGCGTACTCCAGCTGATGACCGACACCACTACCCAGATCGCGACCCCGGGGACCGCCCAGCACGTCGGCGCGCTGCCCATCCAGACCACCACCCAGGCGAGGCCTCGGTCAAGGCCGCCACCCTGATCGAGTCGCTGCCGTGGCTCAAGCGCTTCGCCGGCCAGATCATCGTCGTGAAGTTCGGCGGCAACGCCATGGACGACCCCGAATCCGTCCGGGCCTTCGCCGAGGACATGGTCTACCTCCGCTACGCCGGCATCCGGCCCGTCGTCGTGCACGGCGGCGGACCGCAGATCTCCTCCATGCTCGAGCGGCTGGCGATCCCCAGCGAATTCCGCGGCGGCTACCGCGTCACCACGCCCGAGGTGATGGAGGTCGTCCGGATGGTGCTCTCGGGGCAGGTCAGCCGCGACATCGTCGGCCTGATCAACGAGCACGGCCCCCTCGGGGCGGCGATCTCGGGCGAGGACGCCGGACTCTTCTTCGCCCGCCGTCGCGGGGCGATCATCGACGGCGAGGCCGTCGACCTCGGGCTCGTCGGCGACGTCGTCGTGGTCGATCCCGACAGCGGTGCTCGAGCACCTCGAGGCCGGCCGCATCCCGGTCGTCTCCACCATCGCTCCGGACATCGACGAGCCGGGACAGTCGCTCAACGTCAACGCCGACTCGGCGGCCGCCTCGCTCGCCGTCGCGCTCGGCGCCGCCAAGCTCGTCGTGCTCACCAACGTCGCGGGCCTCTACAGCGACTGGCCCGACCGCGACTCGCTCGTCTCCCAGATCTCGAGCGACGAGCTCGCGCGGCTGCTGCCCACGCCTCGACTCCGGCATGATCCCCAAGATGGCCGCCTGCCTCGAGGCCGTCGCCGGCGGCGTCGAGAAGGCGGCGATCATCGACGGACGGGTGCCGCACTCGATCCTCGCTGGAGATCTTCACCGGCAGCGGGATCGGAACGGAGGTCGTGCGATGACACAGACCAGCACTACGGATATCAGCCATGTGGTCGAGCCGATCGGCGACCCGCCCCTCGCGGGCGACGCAGCTCGGCGGACCACCATTGACCCACGGCCTCAACGCCCGGCACGGCGCCGCGCTGATGCGCACCCTGAGCACGCCGCTCGCCGTGCTCGAACGCGGCGAGGGCGCGCTGGGTCTGGGACGTGGACGGCAACCGCTACCTCGATTTCCTCGCCGGCATCGCCGTGAACTCGCTCGGCCACGCCAGCCCGATCGTCGCCGAGGTCGCCGCGCGTCAGGCCGCCACGCTCGTGCACGTCTCCAACTACTTCGCCACCCCGTCCCAGATCGCGCTCGCGGAGCGCCTGATCCGGCTCACCGGCGCGGGGGAGCAGGGCCGCGTCTACTTCGGCAACTCCGGCGCCGAGGCGATGGAGGCGGCGTTCAAGCTCGCCCGCCGCAACTGCGTCGATGGACGCCACCGCATCCTCGCGCTGCAGAACTCCTTCCACGGTCGCACCATGGGTGCTCTCGCCCTCACGGGCAAGCCGTCGCTGCAGGACCCGTTCCGCCCGATGGTCGCCGGCGTCGATCACATCGACTCGACGATCGCCGCGCTCGAGGCGGCGATCGACGACTCCGTCGCGGCCCTGGTCCTCGAGCCGATCAAGGGCGAGGCCGGCGTGCTGCCGCTGCCGGACGGCTTCCTCGATGCGCGCTCGCGAGCTGACGCGACAGCACGGCGCGCTGCTGATCATCGATGAGATCCAGACGGGAGTCGGACGCACCGGCGCATGGTTCGCCTACCAGCACGACGGGATCGTCCCGGACGCGGTCGCGATCGCCAAGGGCATCGCCGGCGGCATCCCCCTCGGCGCGCTCGTGACCATTCGGGACGGCGAGCGACCTGCTCATCCGCGGGCGACCACGGCAGCACCTTCGGCGGCAACCCGTTCGCCACGGCGGTCGGCGAACGCGGTGCTCGACGAGATCGAGCGTGCCGGTCTCGTGCAGAACGCCGCCGTCCGCGGCGAGCAGCTCCGCGCAGGTGATCGAGGCGATCGGCTCACCGCTCGTCACCGAGGTGCGCGGGCGCGGACTGATGATCGGCGTCGGCATCGCCGACGGGCGGGCGGCAGAGGTGGCCGACACGCGCCCTGCAGCACGGCCTCATCATCAACGCTCCGAACTCGGACAGCCTCCGAATCGTTCCTCCGCTGATCATCGGCGATGACGAGATCGCCGCATTCGCCGAGCTCTTCCGCCGACCTGGCCGACCTTCCGGAGTCGACCTCGTGACCACTCCTTCCGAAAGGCCCGCATGGCCCGCCACTTCCTCCGCGACGACGACCTCAGCCCCGCCGAGCAGGCCGAGATCCTCGACCTCGCCCTCGCGGTGAAGCGGGACCGCTTCGGGAACACGCCGCTCGCGGGCCCCCAGACGGTCGCGGTGATCTTCGACAAGTCATCCACCCGCACGCGGGTCTCGTTCGCCGTCGGCATCGCCGACCTGGGGGCAGCGCGCTGATCATCTCCTCCGCGAGCAGCCAGCTCGGCGGCAAGGAGACCGCGAGCGACACGGCTCGAGTGCTCGAGCGCCAGGTCGCGGCCATCGTCTGGCGCACCTACGCGCAGAACGGGCCTCGAGGAGATGGCCGCGGGCACGACCGTGCCCGTCGTCAACGCGCTGTCCGACGACTTCCACCCGTGCCAGCTGCTGGCCGACCTGCTCACCATCCGCGAGCACCGCGGCGCGCTCGCCGGCCTGACCGTCGCGTTCGTCGGCGACGGCAGCAGCAACATGGGCCAGTCCTATCTGCTCGCCTGCGCGACGGCGGGCATGAACGTGCGGATCGGATCGCCCATCGACTACGAGCCATCGCAGGCGGTGGTCGACGACGCATTCGCGATCGCGGAGCAGACCGGCGGATCGGTCGCGGTCCTCGCCGATCCGATCGCCGCCGTAGGCGGTGCGGACATCGTGGTCACCGACACCTGGGTGTCGATGGGATTCGAAGACGAGAAGGCCGCGCGGATCACGGCGCTCAGTCCGTACAAGGTCACGTCTGAGCTGATGGCGCACGCCGCCGCCGACGCGCTCTTCCTGCACTGCCTGCCGGCCGACCGCGGCTACGAGGTGGACGCCGCCGTCATCGACGGACCGCAGAGCGTCATCTGGGACGAGGCCGAGAACCGGCTGCACGCCCAGAAGGCGCTGCTCATCTGGCTGCTGCGGCAGCAGGGCTGACCGCCCACCCCTCTCGCTTCGGGCATCCGGCTCAGGCCGATCCGGCAATCCACGATCGAGCAATGCAGATCACGCAACATCGACAGACAACACAGAAGGAGTGACGTGGCAGACCGCGTTGTGCTCGCCTATTCGGGCGGCTTGGACACCTCAGTCGGAATCGGCTGGCTCAAGGACGCCACCGGCAAGGAGGTCGTGGCGCTCGCCGTCGACGTCGGCCAGGGCGGCGAGGACATGGACGACATCCGCCAGCGCGCGCTCGACTGCGGCGCTGTCGAGTCGATCGTCGTCGACGCGAAGGACGAGTTCGCGGCGAGCTTCCTCATGCCGGCGCTCAAGGCCAACGCGATGTACCAGAAGACCTACCCGCTGGTCTCCGCCCTCAGCCGACCGCTGATCGCCCGTCACCTCGCGCGCGTGGCCAAGGAGCTCGGCGCCGACAGCGTGGCGCACGGGTGCACCGGCAAGGGCAACGACCAGGTGCGCTTCGAGGCCGCCGTCGCCGCACTCGCCCCCGATCTGACGAGCATCGCGCCCGTCCGCGACCTCGCGCTCACGCGCGACAAGGCCATCGTCTACGCGGAGGAGCGCGGCCTGCCGATCCGTCAGTCGGCGAAGAGCCCGTACTCGATCGACAAGAACGTCTGGGGACGCGCCGTCGAGACCGGCTTCCTCGAGGACCCGTGGAACGCCCCGATCGAGGACCTCTACGAGTACACCCAGGACCCGTCGGTCCTCAAGGATGCCGACGAGGTCGTGATCACCTTCAGCCAGGGCATCCCGACCGCCATCGACGGCGTGGCCGTCAGCCCCCTGCAGGCCGTCGAGCAGCTCAACCGTGCTCGCCGGCAAGCACGGTGTCGGACGCATCGACGTCGTCGAGGACCGTCTCGTGGGCATCAAGAGCCGTGAGGTCTACGAGGCTCCCGGCGCGATCGCGCTCATCGCCGCGCATGAGGCCCTCGAGTCCCTCACCCTCGAACGCGACCTCGGCCGCTACAAGCGCGGCGTCGAGGCGGACTGGGCGAACCTGGTCTACGACGGACTCTGGTTCTCGGGCCTCAAGCGCGAGCCTCGATGTCTTCATCGACGACACCCAGAAGTACGTGTCGGGCGAGATCCGACTGAAGCTGCAGGGCGGGCGCGCTGTCGTCACCGGCCAGAAGAGCGAGCAGAGCCTCTACGACTTCAGCCTGGCCACCTACGACACAGGGGACACCTTCGACCAGTCGCTCTCCAAGGGCTTCATCGAGATCTGGTCGCTGCCGAGCAAGATCTCGGCCAAGCGCGACCTGCGCCAGCAGTGAGCGAGCCGGTCGGCGCGGCCAGAGAGGGCGCCCTGTGGGGCGCGCGGTTCAGCACGGGTCCGTCGCCCGAGCTGGAGGCGCTGAGCCGGTCGACTCATTTCGACTGGCGGCTCGCCGCCGTACGACATCGCCGGATCGCGGGCGCACGCCCGCGCGCTGGCGGCTGCGGGCTACCTGACGACGGACGAGCTGACGGCCATGCTCGCCGCCCTCGATCGGCTCGATGCGGACGTCGCGTCGAGGGGCAGTTCGTCGCCGCGCCGTCGGATGAGGACGTGCACGGCGCGCTCGAGCGCGGGCTGATCGAGCGGGCCGGGCCCGAGATCGGCGGCAAGCTCCGCGCCGGTCGCAGTCGCAATGACCAGATCGCCACTCTGATCCGGATGCTGCTGCGCGACCACGCCCGCATCATCCGCGGTCAGCTCGTCGACCTCATCGACGCGATCGCCGCTCAGGCGGATCGGCACTTCGACGCGATCCTGCCCGGGCGGACGCATCTGCAGATCGGCGCAGCCCGTGCTGCTCGCCCATCACCTGCTGGCGCACGCCTGGCCCCTGGTGCGCGACCTCGACCGCCTGGCGGACTGGGCGCGGCGGGCGGATGCCTCGCCGTACGGCTCTGGCGCCCTTGCGGGCAGCACGCTCGGCCTGGACGCCGCGGCGGTCGCAGCGGAGCTCGGCTTCTCGGCCGTCACGCCCAATTCGATCGACGGCACATCGAGCTCGGGACGTCGTCGCGGAGTTCGCCTACGTCGCCGCGCAGATCGGCATCGACCTGTCCCGCTTCGCGGAGGACATCATCCTCTGGAACACCCGGGAGTTCGGCTTCCTCACCCTGAGCGACGGCTACTCGACCGGTTCGTCGATCATGCCGCAGAAGAAGAACCCGGATATCGCCGAGCTGGCCCGCGGCAAATCGGGTCGGCTGCTCGGCAACCTCACGGGCCTGCTCACGACGCTGAAGGGCCTCCCGCTCGCCTACAACCGGGATCTGCAGGAGGACAAGGAGCCCGTCTTCGACTCGATCGAGACGCTCGAGGTCCTGCTTCCCGCCTTCGCCGGCATGGTGGCCACCGCGCAGTTCCACGTCGAGCGGATGGCCGAGCAGGCGCCCGTCGGGTTCTCGCTCGCCACCGACGTCGCCGACTGGCTCGTCCGTCAGGGAGTGCCGTTCCGCGATGCCCACGAGATCACGGGCGCACTGGTGCGGGCTGCGGAGGGCGCGGACACCGACCTCGGAGGTCTGAGCGACGCCCAGCTGGCTGAGGTGTCGCCTCTGCTCCGACCCGAAGTGCGCACGCGTGCTGACGATCGAGGGATCCGTCGCCAGCCGCGACAACATCGGCGGAACCGCGCCGCTGCGAGTCCGAGAGCAGCTCGGCCAGCTGACCGCGCGGGTGCGCGAGATCGTCGGCGCATGATGGACTCTCGTCGGAGGTCGCAGCCCTCCGGGCTCCAAGCCAATCGGGCGCAGAGGCCCCAGAGGCCGACCAGGATGCCGTGGCTGCCGTACGCGCTCGGAGGAATCGCTGCGGTCGTCGTGCTCACTGCGATCATCTACAGCGCCGTCATGGGGCGACTGTTCTGAGGCGAACGGACGACGGCGAGTGCACTACGGCGACGGGGAGGGCATGACGACTCGGGATGTCCTCGTCGGTCGCGCCGAGGTCGTGGCGCCGTTGCTGCTCGGTGCCGTGCTCTCCCGCACCGACGGGGCGGGCACGGTATCGATCCGGCTGACCGAGGTCGAAGCCTATGCGGGCACCGGGGAGGATCCGGGATCGCATGCCCACCGGGGAATGACGCCTCGAACGGCGGTGATGTTCGGGCCGGCCGGGCATCTGTACGCCTACCTCAGCTACGGCATGCATGTCTGCGCGAATATCGTGACAGGTCCCGATGGAGTCGCATCCGCCGTGCTCATGCGTGGCGGCGAGATCGTCGCGGGGGAGGAGCTGGCCCGAGCCCGCCGCGGTCCCGCGACCGCGTTCCGCGATCTGGCGCGCGGTCCTGCGCGTCTCGCGAGTGCGCTGGGCATCCCGCTGACCGACACCGGCGCCGACCTCTTCGCCGCCCCGTACCGATTGGTGCTGCCGGATTCGGCCGCGCCGTTCGCGACGGGTCCGCGAACCGGAGTGTCCGGTCCGGGTGGCCTGCCGGAGTTCCCGTGGCGGTTCTTCCTGCCCGATGAGCCGACCGTCTCGCCATACCGTCCGGCCGTGGCGCGCAGGCGAAGAGGCTGATCGGTCGTTCACGGAGACACCGCCATGTGGACAGAACACCCTGGCCTACGGGAGTGTCTAAGTCCGCAGGCGGGTGTTGTTCCGCGGCTCGACCGGAGGGCCGCTGTGGTCTGGGGATCGCGTCAGCTGCGGGCGAGGATCGCGACGCCGATGGCGCCCGCCGCCCAGATGAGGCTGACGAAGGTGCCGATGATGAACCGCTCGCGGGTGGCGGCGGCATCGAGCTCGGTGAATCGACCGACGCCCTTGATCGCGACGATGACCGCGATGCCCTCGGGGAACCCGGCGAGGATGACGCCGGCCATGGCGAGGCGCTCGAGGATTCCGACGGCCATTCCGCCGCGCAGCACCTCTCCGCCGTCCTGGATGATCCCGCCGTGCTCGCCTTCGGCGACGCCCCGACTGGCGATGCGCAGTGAGAGTGCCGCGGCAGGACCTCCCCCGAGCACGGCGATGCCCAGGGCGAGGATCGAGACGAGCGCCTGCAGGGCGAAGCCGCTCTCGCCCGTCGGAACGGCCGCGAGGATCAGGGAGATGCCCAGCAGACCGGTGGCCGCGTACACGAACACGGCCCGGGGCGTGCGCCACGCGAGCACGGACAGAGCAGCGGTGGCCCCGAGCGTGGCGATGAGTGCGAACCAGTAGAGCACCAGCAGCACACTGCCGACCATTCCACCCGCGTACATCGATGCTCCTCCGTGCTGACTGATCGACGACCGCCGGCTGCCGGCGATGCCCGTCAGAGCCTAGGCGACGCGGCGGACACCGGTCAGGCGGACCTGTCGAGTTCGTCCAGGAGGCTGATCAGGCCGGGCATGGCGGCGCGCTCGAGCTTCCAGCCCGAGGCGGCCACTCGCAGACTCACCGCCTGCGGGGTGATGCCGAGCGAGTCAGCGACGGCGGACTGGCTCATTCCCTGCTCGAGGAGATCCACCACCGCCCAGCCTTCGGACGAGCGCCGGGAGCGCAGCGCGAGCACGAGGTCGAACAGAGCGCGCACCCCGGTGGCGCCCAGGGGTCCATCGCGGCCGCCAGCAAGGCCGAACCGGGTGGACGAGCGCTTCGCGTACTCCACTGCCGCTCGAGCGTGCACGAACGCCGGGCCGGTCGCCGCCCGTGCCGCATCCGGCAGAGGCAGGAGGACTTCCCCCACCCCGATGCCGATGCTCCAATGGCCGTCGCGGGCCAGCATGCCGAGAGCCTCCACCGCGCCGTCCGCCGAGTCCAGCAGCAGCTGGAGCTCGTCTCCGGCAGTCCTGTCCGGCGGAAGGATCAGACTTCCCGCGACGAGAGACTCGAGAATGGCGATGATTCCCTCCACACGGTCGACGTCATGGCGGCTGTCTACCTGGTCGGCGGTGAGTACGAACACGCTCAAGCTCCTCGGCTTGTGGGAAGAACATCAAGCTTAGAGGCATGATTGTGAAAGATCAAGCACACAAGCTTGAAGCCCGGGTCGCCTGCGGCGGTAGCGTAGATGCGTGTCAGTGAGCGTCGCCGTGCAGGCCAATGATCCGAGCTTCGACAACGTCTGGGACGAGCTGAACTGGCGAGGCCTCGTCGCGGTGTCCACGGACGCCGATGGGCTTCGGACGCTGCTCGGGGGTCCGCCGATCGTGTACTACTGCGGCTTCGACCCGACGGCCCCCAGCCTGCACCTGGGAAATCTCGTCCAGCTGCTCACCATGCGGCGCATCCAGCTCGCCGGTCATCGGCCGCTCGGTCTCGTCGGGGGATCGACCGGTCTCGTGGGAGATCCGCGCCCGTCCGCGGAGCGAACCCTCAATACCAAGGAGACCGTCGCCGAATGGGTGGGCTACCTTCGCGGGCAGATCGAGCGGTTCCTCGACTTCGAGGGTCCTGCGTCAGCGCGGATGGTGAACAACCTCGACTGGACGGCGCCGATGTCCGCCATCGACTTCCTCCGGGACATCGGCAAGCACTACCGGGTGGGCACGATGCTCAAGAAGGACGCGGTGAGTGCCCGGTTGAACTCCGATGCAGGGATCAGCTACACCGAGTTCAGCTACCAGATCCTGCAGGGACTGGACTACCTCGAGCTGCACCGCACGTACGGATGCGTCCTCCAGACCGGTGGGAGCGACCAGTGGGGCAACCTCACCAGCGGCACGGATCTCATCCATCGGGTCGAAGGTCGATCGGTGCACGCGATCGGGACACCGCTGATCACCAATTCGGACGGCACGAAGTTCGGCAAGAGCGAGGGCAACGCCGTCTGGCTGAACCCGGAGATGACCTCTCCCTACGCGTTCTACCAGTTCTGGCTCAACACCGACGACGCGGATGTGGTGTTCCGGCTCAAGGTCTTCACCTTCCTCGACAGGGGCGAGATCGAACGGCTCCAGGGCGCCGTGGAGCGCGAGCCGTTCCGGCGTGAGGCCCAGAGGGCTCTCGCTCGTGAGGTGACCGAGCTCGTGCACGGTGCAGAGGCGACCGACGCGGTGATCGCGGCGTCTGCGGCCCTCTTCGGTCAGGGCGCGCTGGAGGAGCTGGATGAGGAGACGCTTCGCGCCGCTCTGCTCGAGCTGCCACATGCGGATGTCCGAAGCTCGGACACCGTGGCCTCCGCTCTCGTCGCCACAGGCCTCACCGCAAGCGTGGGAGAAGCGCGCCGCGCCATCGCTCAAGGCGGGGTCTATCTCAACAACACGAAGGTCGACGACGAGGCGGCGACGCTCGGGTCGGCGCCGCTGGCCGGGGGTTCAGCTGTGCTCCGACGAGGAAAGCGCACTCTGGCCGGGCTCTTCTTCGGCGGCTGAGCCGGCGGCCGTCCCTGCGACACGCCCGAGCGTTCCGGCTGAGTTGCGGAGCCCGAGGCATCCACGTAATGTCATCTCTCGTCACCCCAAAGGTGCGGGAAACAGCGAGTCGAACGGCTCGAGTTTCTCGGCCTCAAGTGGGGGCCGATTCATTCTGGCGAAGTCGCCGCTCCTCACAAGGAAGCATCTGGGAACTCCGGTTCGCAGAAACGCCGAGTTGCGAGCGAGCGAAACAGAGTCTAGAGTGAAGATCTGCTCGGAACCGGGTTCGCCCGGGTCACGGCATCGCAAGATGCAAGACGGATGCAGTGCGCAGGAACATCACGCACAGTCCGGACCACACGAGCAGCGAACAGATTAGGCAGTTGCCCTGATATCCACGCCGAGAGGCGCAGGCTCAGGTGCGCCCGATCCTTGAGAACTCAACAGCGTGCACTAAGTCAATGCCAAATAACCTCGTGACCGAGGAACTGGTCACCATTCGGTGATCAGCAATCAGTCAAGAGATTCCTTTGGATTAGACAGATTGTCAGTAGACAGTCTATTTAGTCAGAATCAACTCGCTCTGACCCCGCCTATTCCGGCTGGGTCGGGCTACAGATTTGCCAGTCGCTCTCGAGCAGCTGGCGATCGATTTTCTACGGAGAGTTTGATCCTGGCTCAGGACGAACGCTGGCGGCGTGCTTAACACATGCAAGTCGAACGGACTTTCAGGAGCTTGCTCCTGCGAGTTAGTGGCGAACGGGTGAGTAACACGTGAGTAACCTGCCCCCTACTCTGGGATAACCTCG
>CAWHND010000014.1:0-99523 GCA_963830655.1 uncultured Actinomycetota bacterium | reverse complement strand
TCTCAACACGAGTGTTTGGGAGCCGTAAGCGGCAATTCGGCGAAGCTGGCGGTGTGGGTCAGTGGCCCTGCTCCTGCAGGCGGACCTTGGCCTCTTCGATCATCGTGGCGGCCGCCTCGGCGCCCTCCCACTCCTCGACGTTGACGAACTTGCCGGGCTCGAGGTCCTTGTAGCGGCGGAAGAAGTGCTCGATCTCGTTCTTGGTCTGCTGAGGGACGTCTGCGATGTCCTGGATGTGCGACCAACGGGGGTCCTTGAACGGCACGACGACGACCTTGGCGTCGGATCCGGCCTCGTCGCTCATATTGAGCACGCCGACGGGACGCACCTTGACGCCGACGCCCGGGAACACCGGGTACTCGAGCAGCACGAGCGCATCGAGCGGGTCGCCATCGAGGCCGAGGGTGTCCTCGAAGTAGCCGTAGTCCACCGGATAGACGAACGAGGTGAACAGGACGCGGTCGAGATACACCCGGCCGGTCTCGTGGTCGACCTCGTATTTGTTGCGGCTCCCCTTGGGGATCTCGACGACGACGTCGTACTCGGCCATTGCGACTCCTCGATGCTTTAGATGCCGGTCATCGGTGCAGACGACCGGCGATGCTCACAGTCCGCCGGCGTCGGATGCCGCGCGGGATCGGCCCTCAGTCCGACCCAATAACGTTAGCGGATGCCCTCCCGACCCCGATTGACTCCCGCGATGGCGGACGTCCGCCGAGCGGTGCGCGAGTCGATCATCGGCCGAGCGGACGAGGGCGATCTGCTCCTGATCGGCCTGAGCGGAGGGCCTGACTCCGTCGCCCTGGCCGCCGCCGCCGCGTTCGAGCTGCCGCGGGCCGGGATGCGGGCCGGGGCCGTCGTCGTCGACCACGGCCTCCAGCCCGGATCGGATCGGGTCGCCGACGCGGCGGCCGACCTCGCGCGGCGTCTGGGGCTCGACCCGGTGATCGTCCATCGCGTGGAGGTCGGCAGGGCCGGGGGACCGGAGGCAGCGGCGCGCGCCGCGCGGCACGCGGCCTTCGACGACGCGCTCGACAGCACTGGGGCCCGCTTCGTGCTGCTGGCGCACACCCTGGACGATCAGGCCGAGACGGTGCTTCTCGGCCTCGCCCGAGGGTCGGGACCGGATTCCCTTTCCGGCATGGACGCCGTCAGCGGTCGTCGGCTGCGACCGCTCCTTGGCGGTCCGTCGCGCGACGACCCATGCCTACTGCGCGGATGCCGGGATCGACGCCTGGGCGGATCCGCACAACGACGACCAGCAGTATCCGCCGCGTCAGAGTGCGGGCCACCGTGCTGCCCGCGTCTGGAGGACGCCCTCGGCCCGGGCATCGCCGAGGCGCTCGCCCGCACCGCCGACCAGCTGCGCGAGGATTCGCGAAGCGCTCGATCAGATGGCGCTCGAATGGGCGGAGGAGATCGCCGAGCACGCAGAGGCGGGCATCGCGCTGTCCGTGTCAGCGCTCGCCGCACAGCCGGCCGCGCTGCGCCACCGGCTGATCCGGCTCGCCGTGCACAGCGAGTTCGGCGTCACCCTTTCGCGATCCCAGACCCTCGCCGTCGCCCGCCTGATCACCCACTGGCACGGCCAGAGTGGGGTCGATCTGCCCGGCGCTAGGGTGGAACGCAGCGACGGCCAGCTGGTGTTCTCGGCCACCGCCTAGAGCTCTCTTGCTCGAACAGCTACCCGTAAGGAACCGTCCATGCAGCCCTCCGACGTCGCCGCCGATCTGTCAGAGATCCTGCTCACCGAGGATCAGATCTCCGCGCGGATCGCCGAGATGTCCCGGGAGATCGAGCGCGACTACGCCGGGGAGGAGCTGCTCCTCGTCGGCGTGCTGAAGGGCGCCGTCATGGTGATGGCCGATCTCGCGCGCGAGCTCACGCTGCCGATCACGATGGACTGGATGGCCGTCAGCTCGTACGGCTCGAGCACGCAGTCGTCGGGCGTGGTCCGGATCCTCAAGGACCTCGACACCGCGCTCGAAGGACGCAGGGTGCTCATCGTCGAGGACATCATCGACTCGGGGCTGACCCTCTCGTGGCTGCTGGAGAACCTCAAGTCCCGCGGGCCCGCATCGGTCGAGGTGTGCGCCCTGCTTCGCAAGCCCGAGGCCGCCACGGTCGAGGTCGACGTCCGCTACGTCGGCTTCGAGATCCCCAACGCGTTCGTCGTCGGGTACGGGCTCGACTACGCGGAGAAGTACCGCAACCTCCGCGGTCTCGGCATCCTCGCGCCGCACGTCTACCAGCACTAGCCCTGCCGCAATTCGGGCAGTCCCACTCCTGGGGTGATCTTCGAGGGCAGTGCCTACATCTGGGGCCGCCCCCGTTCGCCGACAGGGGAAAACTCGGGTCTCTGCAGGGCATACATCCGCCCGCCGTCCAGATAGGGCGGGGTACCCTATACCCACCATGGACTTCAAGCGCATCTTCCGCGGCCCGATTCTCTACATCGTCATCGCGGTCATCGTCGTGTGGGTGGGCTCGAGCCTGCTCACCGGAACCGGCTTCCGGCAGGTCACCACCGAGAAGGGTCTCGAGCTGCTCGGCAGCGGCAACGTCGCAGGCGGTGAAGATCGTCGACGGCGAGCATCGCGTCGACATCACGCTGACTCGGGCCGACGCCGACTTCGGCAAGCAGGTGCAGTTCTACTACGTCGACCCCGCGCGGCGAGGCCATCGTCGCGGCCGTCGCGGCGTCCAACCCGACCGACGGCTACGACGACGAGGTGCCCGCAGCCGAACTGGCTCGCTGACGCTGCTCGGCTGGCTCCTCCCGCTGCTCATCCTGCGGCGTCTTCTTCTGGTTCATGCTCTCGGGCATGCAGGGCGGCGGCAACAAGGTCATGCAGTTCGGCAAGTCCAAGGCCAAGCTCGTCTCGAAGGAGACGCCCGAAGGTCACCTTCAAGGACGTCGCCGGTGCGGACGAGGCCATCGAGGAGCTCGAGGAGATCAAGGACTTCCTCAAGGAGCCCGCGAAGTTCCAGGCCGTCGGCGCCCGCATCCCGAAGGGCGTGCTGCTGTACGGCCCTCCCGGAACCGGCAAGACCCTGCTCGCCCGCGCCGTCGCCGGCGAGGCGGGCGTGCCCTTCTACTCCATCTCCGGTTCCGACTTCGTCGAGATGTTCGTCGGCGTCGGCGCGAGCCGCGTCCGCGACCTCTTCGAGCAGGCCAAGCAGAACTCGCCGGCCATCATCTTCGTCGACGAGATCGACGCCGTCGGCCGTCACCGCGGCGCCGGCATGGGCGGCGGTCACGACGAGCGCGAGCAGACCCTCAACCAGCTGCTGGTCGAGATGGACGGCTTCGACGTCAAGACGAACGTCATCCTGATCGCGGCGACGAACCGCCCCGACATCCTCGACCCCGCCCTGCTGCGCCCGGGCCGCTTCGACCGCCAGATCGGCGTCGACGCCCCCGACCTGCAGGGCCGCAAGCAGATCCTCGAGGTGCACGCGCAAGGGCAAGCCGCTCGCGGCCGGCGTCGACCTCGAGGTCGCTCGCCCGCAAGACGCCCGGGCTTCACCGGCGCCGACCTGGCCAACGTCCTCAACGAGGCCGCGCTGCTCACCGCGCGCTCGAACGCGCAGCTGATCGACAACCGCGCCCTCGACGAGGCCGTCGACCGCGTGATCGCCGGCCCGCAGCGCCGCACCCGCGTCATGAAGCGACCAGGAGAAGCTCATCACCGCCTACCACGAGGGCGGCCACGCCCTCGTCGCAGCGGCGATGAACCACACCGACCCGGTCACGAAGATCACGATCCTGCCGCGCGGTCGCGCCCTCGGCTACACGATGGTGCTGCCGCTCGAGGACCGCTACTCGGTCACCCGCAACGAGCTGCTCGACCAGCTCGCCTACGCCATGGGCGGCCGCGTCGCCGAGGAGATCGTCTTCCACGACCCGACCACGCGGCGCATCGAACGACATCGAGAAGGCCACCGGCACCGCCCGCAAGATGGTCACCGAGTTCGGCATGAGCGCGACGATCGGCTCCGTCAAGCTCGGCGCCGCGTCGGGCGAGATGTTCCTCGGCCGCGACATGGGCCACCAGCGCGACTACTCCGAGGAGCTCGCCGAGAAGGTCGACGCCGAGGTGCGCGACCTCATCGAGGCAGCGCACGACGAGGCCTACCAGGTGCATCAACGACAACCGCGACATCCTCGACCGCCTGGCCGCCGAGCTGCTCGAGAAGGAGACGCTCGACCACGACGCAGCTCGCCGAGATCTTCAAGGACGTCAAGCAAGCTGCCCGAGCGCCCGCAGTGGCTCTCGAGCGACGAAGCGGCCCGTGTCCGACCTGCCCGCCGTCGCGATTCCGCGCCCCAAGGCGCCGATCGATCCGGCGCGGTGGACGGCGGCATCGATTCGGATCACCCGAGCCGAAGCGCTCGCGCACTCCTCGGATCAAGCCCCGCCCCGCAACCGCATAGGTGACGCGCGACGCGACCGATGGCCGACCGGCCGCCGGTCGCGTCCGCGTCTCAGATCTGGACGTCGTGAACACCGCAGACGAGCAGCTCGTCGCACCTCGCATCTTCGGGGTGCTCAACGTCACCCCCGATTCGTTCAGCGACGGCGGAGCGCACCTCGACGTCGACGCTGCAGTCGCCCACGGGCTGCGGCTGGTCGCCGACGGCGCGGACATCGTCGACGTCGGAGGGGAGTCCACCCGCCCCGGCGCCGAACGGGTGCCGGCGGGCGAGGAGCTGCGAGCGCGTCCTGCCCGTCATCCGGCTGCTCGTGCCGGAAGGCGTGCGGGTCAGCATCGACACCATGCGCGCCGGCACCGCAGAAGCCTGCGGTCGAGGCCGGCGCATCGTCATCAACGACGTCTCCGGCGGGCTGGCCGACCCTGACATGGCGTCGGTCGCCGCCCGCGCCGGCGCCCTCGGCGTCGACTTCGTGGTCATGCACTGGCGCGGACACAGCGCCGGATGTACCGGCTCGCCACCTACGGGGATGTGGTGGACGACGTCCGGCGCGAGCTCGAGCACTCGGGTCGCCGACCTGATCGCACTACGGCGTGCCGGCCGAACGGATCATTCTCGACCCGGGCCTCGGCTTCGCCAAGACCGCGGAGCACAACTGGCAGCTGCTCGGGCGCCTCGCCGAGCTGCAGTCGCTCGGCTTCCGGCTGCTGATCGGAGCCTCGCGCAAGCGCTTCCTCGGTGCGATCGCAGGGGCCGACTCGTCCGTCGCAGGACCGTGATCTGCCGACCGCAGTGATCAGCGCCCTGAGCTCGCAGGCCGGCGCATGGGGGATCCGCGTGCACGACGTTCGATCGAGTCGGGTAGCGCTCGACGTCGTCGCCGCCTGGCGCACCGGTGCAGTGGGTCATCGTGGGTTGCAGCTCGGTGGCTCGGTCACCGGCCCCGCTCGACCGGGCGCGACTCGGGTCGGCTCCGGCGAGGATCGGGAGAGCCTCGGTAGCCTGAACGACGTGAGCCGGGGAGAACCGCGATGAGACGCACCGGCATCGCGGCGCCCGTGGGACTCGTGGTCGTCGGCATCGCCGTGGGCTGGCTGCTCCAGCTCGCGCTCGCCGCGCGTGGCTTCGCCGTCATCGTCCCGCCGCTGTCCCTCGCCATCGCGCTTGCGGGGATCGCCGCGATCGTGGTGGCTTTCGGCTGGCCGATCCGCCAGGCGGTCCGCGGAACCGCGAAGCGCGAGGTCAATCCCTTCCAAGCCATGCGCGTCGTCACCCTCGCGAAGGCGTCCATCCTGGCGGGCGCACTCATCGGCGGTGCAGGAATCGGGTTGATGCTGTTCCTGGTGACCCGCCCCGTGGTCTCATCGAGCTACACCCTGGTCGCAGGTCTGCTCGTCATCGCGGCATCCGCGGCACTGCTCATCTGCGGCTATCTGGTCGAACAGTGGTGCCGGATACCGCCGGACGACGCCGAACGCCCCGGGCTCCTCGACCTGCAGGGACAGTGAGCGGTCTGGCGACCAGCGACAATGGGCAGGTGTCCGCCCGAATCGAGCTGCCCGACGTCGAGTGGCGCAGAGTCTCTCCCAGGCTGATCGTCGTCGACATCATCGGCTCGGCCATCACCGCGCTGCTCGCGCTGGCGGCATCCCTGGTCGCGTTCTTCTTCGGCCTCGGCATCCCGGCGCTGGTTCTGGCAGTCTTCTTCGCCATGTCGGTCGTGAGCGTGCTGCTCGTGCCCCGACGCGTCCGGGCATACGGCTACCAGCTGCGTGAGGACGACCTGGTCTTCCGCCGTGGCCTGCTGTTCCAGCGCGTCGTCTCCGTGCCCTACGGCCGGATGCAGCTCGTGGACATCAATCGAGGACCGATCGCCCGTCTCGTCGGCCTGTCCGATCTGAAGCTCGTGACGGCTGCGGCTTCGACCGGAGTCGCGATCCCCGGACTGCTCGAGGACGACGCCAACCAGCTCCGCGACCGGCTGGTCGATCTCGCGGAGTCTCGGCGTGTGGGCCTGTGACCGATCCCGTGGCGGGCCCGGACGGCCCCGAACCCATCGCGGGTTCCGGCAGTCCGAGCCACGATCCGTCGCATCCCTCAGATGGTGTCGGTGTGGGTGCAGGAACGGCAGCGGCGACACGACCGGGAGCGCTGGCTGACGGGGAGTGGCATCGCCTGCACCCGGCGACGCCCCTGCTGCGCGGCGGCATTGCGCTCATCGCGATCGGCGGCATCCTCGTCGCCAACCTGCGAGACCGCATCCTCGAGTCGTTCACCGGATTCCACGAAGGTGATCCGCTGGACCTGGTCATCGACAATGGCTGGCTCATCCCCGGGCTCGCGATCACCATCGGCATCGTCCTGATCTTCGTGCTGGGCTTCTACCTCTCCTGGCGCATGCATGAGTTCAGGGTCACGAACGAGGTTGTGGAGGTGCGCTCCGGCATCCTGTTCCGCACCAGTCGCAAGGCGCGACTTGACCGGATCCAGGGCATCAACATCGTCCGCGCACTCGTGCCTCGGATCTTCGGCGCGGCCCGCTTGGAGGTCTCGGTCGCCGGCCAGGACGCCAATGTGCGCCTCGACTACCTCGGCTCGACGGCCGCCGACGTGCTGCGACGAGACGTGCTCCGGCTCGCCTCCGGAGCGAAGGGCGCGCCTCAGGCGGCCCTGCCCCCAGATGACGACCCCGCACAGCCGCGCTCCAGCGCGCTCGAGCAGAGAGTGGACGAGTTCCTCGCTCCGGAGCTCGATCCATCCGAGGCGGCTCCCGAGTCGGTGGTGCGCATCCACCCCGCGCGACTCTTCTTCTCCATCCTGCTCAGCGGACCCACTCTGATCCTCCTCGCGCTGCTCGCGGTCGGCATTCCCTGGGTGGCCATCACGGGTGACGCGTATCTGCTGTTCGGCGCCGTTCCCGCGCTCATCGGCATGACCAGCTTCACGGTCAACCGCTTCACGAAGTCTCTGAGGTACAGCATCGCCGGCACGCCCAACGGGGTTCGGATCGGCTTCGGACTGCTCTCCACCAGCAACGAGACGCTGCCGCCCGGACGCATCCATGCCGTCGATGTGACCCAGCCGCTGCTCTGGCGGCCGGCAGGCTGGTGGCAGATCCGGATCAACCGGGCCAGCAGCTCCTCGGCCAGCAGCTCGGGTGTGGCCGCGGCGACGATCGTGCTGCCGGTCGGCGATCGCGGCGACGTGGAGCGAGTCCTCGGGCTCATCCTGCCCGCGCTGATGGAGACGGCTGCGGCCGACGCGGTGCGCGCGGGGATGACCGGCGTCGTCGGCGATGGCTACGTCGGCTCACCGCGTCGCGCCCGCCTGCTGCATCCGCTGTCCTGGAAGCGCAACGGCTTCGTCTTCACCGACACCGCACTGCTCCTCCGGGCGGGGCGGATCTGGCGGACTCTCACGATCGTGCCCGAAGCGCGCCTGCAGAGCGTGTCGCTCACCCAGAGCACCGTCGGCCGCGCCCTGAAGGTCGCCACCGTGCACGCGCACACCGTTGCCGGTCCGGTGACGGCCAGGATCGGTGCGCTCGACGTCGATACCGCGGTCGAGCTGTTCAGCGACGTCTCGCGGGTCGCGATCACCACCGGCCGAGCGGACACCTCCTATCGATGGGGCGCCACCTCATGAGCGGCCGTTCGGGACGCCTGGGGGTCGGCATCATCGGCGCGGGACGCGTGGGGCCGGTCCTCGGCGCCGCGCTTGCGGGAGCGGGACACGCCATCACGGGCATCAGCGCCATCTCCGAGTCGAGCCGTGAGCGAGCGGCGGCCATGCTGCCCGGCGTTCCGGTCCTCTCCGTGCCGGAGGTGGTGGAGCGCAGCGAGCTGGTCCTGATCGCCATCCCCGAAGCAGAGCTCGCCGCTCTCATCGAGGGCCTCGCCGCAACGGGCGCATGGCAGCCCGGGCAGATCGTGCTGCACACCGCTCCAGGGCTGGGGGTCGGCGTGCTCGATCCAGCTCGGAAGGCCGGCGCGATCCCGCTCGCCGTCCACCCGGCGATGCCGTTCACCGGGACGAGCCTCGATCTGGCCCGGCTGGCCGAATCCTGGTTCGCCGTCACGGCTCCGGCTCCCGTCCAGCCCATCGGGCAGGCCCTGGTGGTGGAGATGGGTGGGGAGCCCGTGCTCGTCGACGAGCGCGATCGAGCGGCGTACGCAGAGGCGATCGCGACCGTCTCGACGTTCTCATCGGCGATCGTCGAGCAGGCGACGAGGCAGCTGGCGGCAATCGGGATCGAATCCCCGGGACGGGTTCTCGGTGCACTCGCCCGCGCGGCCGTCGACGATGCGCTCGCTCGTGCTCAGCCCGACCTCCAGATCCCCGATCTCGCGGCCGACGACGGCGACCTGGACTCCGGCCGGCCGCCGCGCCGATGATGACGAACGGTCTCGATCCCTCGGCGTTCCGGGTCGGGCGTCGGCGATGCTCGAGTCGATCAGCGGGCTAGCATCGTCCCTGGCCGGGCGAACCCGGCCGGAACAGACCAGGAGGACCGGTGAGCGAGCCGATCGTCTCCACGACCATCGCCGATGTGCGTCAGGTGGTCGCGGCCGCCCGAACGAGCGCGGCGGGGCCCGATGCCACTGCCGCTGACGTCGCCGTGATCACGTGTTGCGCTGGTGCCCACCATGGGTGCGCTGCACGACGGGCACCTGGCGCTGGTGGCGCGTGCCCGGGAGACCGCCGACATCGTGGTCGTGTCGATCTTCGTCAACCCGCTGCAGTTCACTCAGGCCTCCGACCTCGAAAACTATCCGCGCACCCTCGATGAGGACCTCGTCAAGCTGGGAGCCGCGGGAGTCGACATCGTCTTCGCTCCCGGCGGCGAGGAGATGTACCCCAACGGCCCGGTCGCCACCCGCGTGACCGGGGGAGGCGTCGGGATGATGTTCGAAGGACGCAGCCGGCGCGGTCACTTCGACGGGGTGCTGACGGTCGTGAGCAAGCTCTTCCACATCGTCACGCCCGACGTCGCCGTCTTCGGCCAGAAGGACGCGCAGCAGGCCTTCCTCGTGCAGCGGATGGTCCGCGACCTCGATCTGCCTCTCCGGATCGAGGTCGTCGAGACCGTCCGTGCCGACGACGGCCTCGCCCTGTCGAGTCGCAACCGGAGACTCGACAGCACGGAGCGGCGGGCCGCGACCACGATCGCAGCTGCTCTCGACGCCGCGGCTTCAAATGCCGACCGGGGCATCGACGCGGTGATCGCAGCCGCGCAGTCGACGCTGATGGGGGAGCCGGTGGTCAAGCTCGACTACCTGGTAGTCGTCGATCCGGCGACCTTCGAGCCAGCGGCAGACGACTTCCGCGGCCGCGCCCTCATCCTGATCGCGGCGACCGTAGGGGACACCCGCCTCATCGACAACGAGTACGCATTCGTCAACTGAGGACAGCAGTAGACAGATCAGTTTCAGATTCGTAACCCGAAAGGGTCTCATTGACACCCATGGGGTACAGCGAGGGGCAAAAAACGACGGGGACAGACAGATCGGTGTACCTCGGAGTGGGGATTTGCGTCCCCCTCGGTGGCGGATAGATTTCTATCAAGCCCGAAAGGTCCTCCCCGAAGAGGACATGACGGTGAATCGCTCACCCTGATCCATCCGCACCGAATCCTCTCCACCCAGGGAGGACGCACCAGCTCCTCCCCCAAGGAGTCGCAGCACTCCTCTCCACCCAGGGAGGACGCACCAGCTCCTCACCCCAGGGAGTCGCAGCACCCCTCTCCACCCAAGAGGAACCCGAGCATCACCCGCAGTACCGGCGCCACCTTCCCCCACGGCGCCGGGCGACATCCCTAGCTGTCGCGAACGAGCATCACCATGCACCACGGCCTCCACCCAGAGGCCGGACCCGAACGTCGCCTCCCCAGCGACCAGGTGGTCTGACGGCCGTCCGCCGCCTCCGATCCATTCCGGAGTCAGCCGACGGCCGTCAGTGCGTTAATCCCTCTATTTCCTACGTTCCGGCCCAATGTGCTCGAAATTTCGTAGGAATCCGCGGGCTTCGCAGGTACTCCGGAGAGATGGACCGCGCACGGTACCCTGGACGGCGGCCCGGTTCGGGCTGCGATCCACTTCAGGAGTCCCACGTTGTCCGACGACACCACGCCCCCCGAGCCGACTGACGCCGAGGTCAGCGAGCAGAAGGCGGTGCGGTCGGCGAAGCGTGCCCGGCTCCTCGAGACGGGCGAGGCCTACCCGGTCTCCGTCCCCATCACTGACACCATCGGCGCCGTCCGGGCGCGCCATCACGACCTCGCGCCCGACGAGAAGACCGGTCGGATCGTCGGACTCGCCGGACGCGTCGTGTTCCAGCGCAACACCGGCAAGCTCTGCTTCGCCTCGCTGCAGGCGGGAGACGGCGACCGCATCCAGGCGATGGTGAGTCTTGCGGAGGTGGGGCGAGGAGTCGCTCGAGCGCTGGAAGGACCTCGTCGACCTCGGCGATCACGTCTTCGTCGAGGGTGAGGTGATCTCCTCCCGTCGCGGCGAGCTGTCGATCATGGTGACCGCCTGGCTGATCGCCAGCAAGGCGATCCTGCCCCTGCCGAACCTGCACGGCGAGCTCTCCGAGGAGACCCGCGTCCGCAGCCGCTACCTCGATCTCATCGTGCGGGAGCAGGCCCGGGTCACGGTGCGCGCCCGAGCCGCCGCCGTGCGCGTCGCTTCGTCGCACCTTCGACGCGCACGACTTCCTCGAGGTCGAGACCCCCATGCTGCAGGTCCAGCACGGCGGCGCCTCCGCCCGCCCGTTCAGTCACCCACTCCAACGCGTTCGACACCGAGCTCTACCTGCGCATCGCGCCGGAGCTCTTCCTCAAGCGCGCCGTCGGTCGGCGGCATCGAGCGGGTCTTCGAGATCAACCGCAACTTCCGCAACGAGGGCGCCGACTCCACCCACTCCCCCGAGTTCGCGATGCTCGAGGCCTACCAGGCGTACGGCGACTACAACCAGATCGCCGACCTCACCCAGGAGCTCGTCCAGAACGCCGCCATCGCCGTCGCCGGCTCGCCCATGGTCACCTGGGCCGACGGCACCGAGTACGACCTCGGCGGCGAGTGGGACCGCATCTCGCATGTACGAGTCGCTCAGCGAGGCGGCCGGCGTCGAGATCACGCCCGAGACGCCGATCGACGACCTCAGGCGCTCGCCGAGCAAGGTCGGCTCGAGGTGCGCCCATCCGATCGCACGGCAAGTTCGTCGAGGAGCTCTGGGAGCACTTCGTGAAGGGCGGCTCTCGTGGCGCCGACCTTCGTCATGGACTTCCCGGTCGACACCTCGCCCCTCGTGCGCGAGCACCGCAGCGATCCCGGGCGTCGTCGAGAAGTGGGACCTCTACGTCCGCGGCTTCGAGCTGGCCACCGGATACTCCGAGCTCGTCGATCCCGTCATGCAGCGCGAGCGCTTCGTCGAGCAGGCGAAGCTCGCCGCAGGCGGCGACCCCGAGGCGATGCGGGTCGACGAGGAGTTCCTGCGGGCCCTCGAGCACGGCATGCCCCCGACCGGCGGCATGGGCATGGGCATCGACCGTCTGCTGATGGCGATCACCGGGCTCGGCATCCGCGAGACGATCCTCTTCCCCCTCGTGAAATGAGCAGCCACCGATGAACTATCTCCCCGATGACGAGCTGCGCGACAAGAGCAAGCCCAAGCCCCCCTCCTTCAACCGGGTCGCGATCTGGGTGCTCGTAGGAGCAGTCGGAGCGTACTTCCTGATCTCAGGGATCGTCGGCATCATCGCGAACGGCGGGAACTGAGCGGAGCCGGTCCGCCCGCGCTCAGGCGGCCCGGCTGCTGGCCGGGTTATCCTTGCCGCACCATGGATGACTTCTGGAACGCGGTCTGGTCGGTGACCCCGACCATCCTCGTCGGCCTGCTCTTCTGGTTCATCATGTGGGTCATCATCCGCGCCGACCGACACGAGCGCGCCGCCCTCTCGAAGCTCGAGGCCTCTGAGCGCGAGCGCCTCGGGATCGCGACCCCGACCGCCGCCCCCGCCGATCCTCAGAACTGACCCGTAGACCCCGCGCGACCCGGCCTAACGCCCACGGCGAACAGGGGCATCAACCGTAGGGGTCCCTGGTTACTCTCTCTGTATCGGCGCCGTCTTCCTGCCCGGCGCCGGGGGAGAGTGACCATGTTCGAGAGATTCACCGATCGAGCCCGCCGCGTCGTCGTCTTGGCCCAAGAAGAGGCCAAGATGCTCAATCACAACTACATCGGAACCGAGCACATCCTGCTCGGTCTGATCCACGAGGGTGAGGGCGTCGCCGCCAAGGCGCTCGAGTCGCTCGGGATCTCCCTCGATGCGGTGCGCGAGCAGGTTCAGGACATCATCGGCCAGGGCCAGCAGCAGCCGACGGGTCACATCCCGTTCACGCCGCGCGCCAAGAAGGTGCTGGAGCTCTCGCTCCGCGAGGCCCTGCAGCTCGGCCACAACTACATCGGAACCGAGCACATCCTGCTCGGCCTCATCCGCGAGGGCGAAGGCGTCGCCGCGCAGGTCCTCGTCAAGCTCGGCGCCGACCTCAACCGGGTGCGCCAGCAGGTCATCCAGCTGCTCTCCGGCTACCAGGGCAAAGAGGCGATCGCCGTCGGCGGCGACCAGCAGGCCGGTCAGCAGCAGGGATCGCAGGTGCTCGACCAGTTCGGTCGCAACCTGACCCAGGCAGCACGCGAGTCCAAGCTCGACCCGGTGATCGGGCGCGAGAAGGAGATCGAGCGCGTCATGCAGATCCTGTCGCGCCGCTCCAAGAACAACCCGGTCCTGATCGGCGAGCCCGGCGTCGGAAAGACCGCCGTCGTCGAGGGCCTCGCCCAGGCGATCGTGCGCGGCGACGTGCCCGAGACCCTGAAGGACAAGCAGCTCTACACGCTTGACCTCGGATCGCTCATCGCCGGAAGCCGCTACCGCGGTGACTTCGAGGAGCGTCTCAAGAAGGTCACCAAGGAGATCCGCACCCGCGGCGACATCATCACCTTCATCGATGAGATCCACACGCTCGTCGGTGCTGGTGCCGCTGAAGGCGCGATCGACGCGGCCAGCATCCTCAAGCCGCTGCTCGCCCGCGGTGAGCTGCAGACCATCGGTGCCACCACGCTCGACGAGTACCGCAAGCACTTCGAGAAGGACGCAGCGCTCGAGCGCCGCTTCCAGCCGATCCAGGTGATGGAGCCCTCGCTCCCCCACACGATCAACATCCTCAAGGGCCTGCGCGACCGCTATGAGGCGCACCACAAGGTGTCGATCACCGACGGCGCCATCGTTGCCGCGGCGAACCTCGCCGACCGCTACATCGCCGACCGCTTCCTCCCGGACAAGGCCATCGACCTGATCGACGAGGCCGGCGCCCGCCTGCGCCTCTCGATCCTGTCCGCTCCGCCCGAGCTGCGCGAATTCGACGAGAAGATCGCCGTGGTCCGCGCCGGCAAGGAGACCGCCATCGAGGATCAGGACTTCGAGAAGGCCGCGGGCCTGCGCGACGAGGAGAAGCAGCTCCTCGCCGAGCGCCTGCGCCTCGAGAAGAAGTGGAAGTCCGGAGAGGTCTCGACCACGGCCGAGGTCGACGAGGGACTCATCGCCGAGGTGCTCGCCCAGGCGACCGGCATCCCCGTCTTCAAGCTCACGGAGGAGGAGTCCTCGCGGCTCATCTTCATGGAGAAGGCCCTGCACGAGCGCGTCATCGGTCAGGAGGAGGCCATCTCGGTCCTCGCCAAGACCATCCGTCGCACCCGCGCCGGACTCAAGGACCCGAAGCGTCCCTCCGGCTCGTTCATCTTCGCCGGCCCCACGGGTGTCGGAAAGACCGAGCTCGCCAAGGCGCTGGCCGAGTTCCTCTTCGACGATGAGAACGCGCTGATCTCCCTCGACATGAGCGAGTACGGCGAGAAGCACACCGTCTCGCGTCTGTTCGGTGCCCCTCCCGGATTCGTCGGATTCGAAGAGGGCGGCCAGCTGACCGAGAAGGTCCGCCGCAAGCCGTTCAGCGTGGTCCTGTTCGACGAGATCGAGAAGGCGCACCCCGACATCTTCAACTCGCTGCTCCAGATCCTGGAGGAGGGGCGTCTGACGGATGGCCAGGGCCGCGTCGTCGACTTCAAGAACACCGTGATCATCATGACCACCAACCTCGGTGCTCGTGACATCGCGGGTGGACCCGTCGGCTTCGTCGTCGAGGGCGAGTCCTCGACCGGCTACGACCGCATGCGCGCGAAGGTGACGGAGGAGCTGAAGAAGCACTTCAAGCCCGAGTTCCTCAACCGCGTCGACGAGACGATCGTCTTCCCGCAGCTCAGCCAGTCGGAGCTGCTCCAGATCGTGGACCTCTTCATCAAGCGCCTCGGCGTTCGGATGATGGACCGCGACCTGACGATCGAGCTCACCGAAGCTGCCAAGGGCCGGCTCATCCTGCTCGGGTTCGATCCCGCGCTCGGTGCCCGTCCGCTGCGGCGCGCGGTGCAGCACGAGATCGAGGACCGTCTGTCGGAGCGCATCCTGCACGGAGAGCTCAACGCGGGCGACCACGTGCATGTCGACTTCGTGGATGGCGAGTTCGTCTTCACGACCTCGGGTCGCGGCGACATGGTCGGCGCGGGTGCTCCTGCAGCGATCGCCGCCACCCCGGAGATCGCCGCCGAGTAGTCCGCATCTGCGGAGAAGCACTGACCGAACTGCCCAGTTCTGTCGCTTGGGAAGCCTCCCGAGCAGCAGAGCTGGGCAGTTCGGCGTTAAGCCGGTCCACCGAATGCTGGGAGGGTGCGATTGCTGGGAGGATGGTGAGGTGCCAGGCAGCTCGTTCATCGTCCGTCCCGCGCGCACGAGCGATGTCCCGCTGATCCAGGCGCTCGTGGAGCCGCTCGTCCAGCGACGCATCCTGCTCGGCAAGAACCTGGTCGTCTTCTATGAGGCGATACAGGAGTTCCTGGTCGCCGAAGCGGACGATGGCTCGATCATCGGCTGCGGCGCGCTGCACGTGATGTGGGAGGACCTCGGCGAGGTACGAACCCTCGCGGTCGCCGATCATCACCTCCGCAGCGGGGTCGGCAAAGCCCTATTGGACCGGCTCGAAGAGCAGGCGCTCGCGCTCGGACTCAGCCGCCTGTTCTGCCTGACTTTCGAGACCGACTTCTTCGCGCGTCACGGCTTCACCCCGATCAGCGAAGAGGTCATCACCGTCGATGTCTACGCCGAGCTCGTGCGCTCGTCCGACGAGGGCGTCGCAGAGTTCCTCGATCTGGCCCGGGTGAAGCCCAATACCCTCGGCAACACCCGGATGCTCAAGCGGTTGTGAGCCTCCGGGGTTCGCGGTCGCTCGGGCGGTCCGCGGTCCGCGTTTCCGCGACTGTCCGCGCTTCCGCGACTGTCCGATGCGCATTCCGCCCATCGAGGGGATCGATCCCTAGCCTGTCGCCATGGCGGTGCCGCAGGGGACAGGGCGTGGTGTGCCGCGCAGCGTCTACCGGCGCCGCCGGATACTGCTGCTTCTCGGCCTGCTGGCCGCCGTCGTGGTCGTCGCACTGATCGTCATCAGGCCGGCTCCGCCGCGGGCTGCTCCGCCGCCACCAGCGGCAGCCCCCGTCGTGACACCGTCCCCCGTCTCCACAGCGCCGGTGCCATGCACCGCGGATCAGGTGCAGATCACGCCGACCACGGATGCGCCGGAGTATGCAGTGGGCTCACTGCCTCGGCTGTCCTGGTCTCTGACCAATGTCAGCGCGGCGCGCTGCCTGATCGATATCGGCACTCGCCAGCAGTCCCTGACGGTGTCGGACAGCGCAGGTGTGGTGTGGTCGACGGTCGGATGCCTGCCCGCGGCCGATCAGATCTATCTTCTGGAACCGGCCGCATCCGGTGCCCAGCCCGCGATGTCATCGCCGACCGTCTGGAACCGGGACTATGCCGCCGGCTGCACGTCCAATGGAGATCAGCTGCCCTCGGGCACGTACCAGCTCTCGGCGTCGGTGGGGGGATTCAGTTCGGCCACCGCGGCCAGCTTCGTGCTCGACTGAGCCCGCCCGCCCGCGGCCTTCCTGCCCGAGGCAGAAGTAGCCTGGCCCTTCGCCACGTCGTGATGCCGAGCGCGAGCCGCGCCGCCGGCCATCATCGAGGCGCCGATCGCCTGCAGCAGATTGGCGTGATCGTGGTCGATCACGGTGCCGAAGCCGAGGCGCTTCGCCTCGCTGCCGCGCTGACGGGCAAGGGATACAGGTCGGATCTCGCCCGCGAGACTGAGCTCGCCGAAAGCGACCAGGTCGTGACGGATGGGGATGTCCTCGACGGCCGAGGCCACCGCCAATGCGATAGCGAGATCGGCAGCCGGCTCGGAGAGCTTCACTCCGCCGACCGTCGAGACGTAGACGTCGAACGGGCTGAGCGAGACACCCGCGCGCCGCTCGAGCACGGCGAGGATCATCGCCACACGGCTCGACTCGAGACCGACCGTGACTCGCCTCGGCGACGGGGTCGTCGACGGGACGACGAGCGCCTGGATCTCGACGGGCAGGGCGCGCTTGCCCTCCATCGCGACCGTGGCGCAGGTGCCGCTGACGATCGTGGTGCTGCGGCTGAGGAAGAGCCCGCTGGGATCGGGCACCTCGGAGATGCCTTCGCCTGTCATCTCGAAGCAGCCGACCTCGTCGGTCGGTCCGAAGCGGTTCTTCTGCGCGCGCACGAAGCGGAGGGCCGTCTGTCGATCGCCGTCGAACGTGCAGACGACGTCGACGAGGTGTTCGAGAAGCCGTGGCCCGGCGATGGAGCCGTCCTTGGTGACGTGACCGACGAGAAGCACCGAGTGGCCGCGGCTCTTGGCCGCTTTGATGAGGGTTGCCGCGACCTCGCGCACCTGCGCCGGGCCGCCGGCGAGGCCGTCGACCTCGGAGCTGGAGACCGTCTGCACCGAGTCGATGATGAGCAGATCAGGCTGCACCGCCTCGACCTGGCCCAGCACGGTGGCCAGGTCGGTCTCGGCGCCGAGGTAGAGCAGGGGTTCGAGGGCGCCGGTGCGCTCGGCGCGCATCCGCACCTGGCTCACCGACTCCTCGGCGCTCACGTAGAGCACGCGCTGGCCGGTGGACGCGGCTCGGGCGGCGACCTCGAGCAGCAGCGTCGATTTGCCGACGCCCGGTTCGCCCGAGAGCAAGATGGCGGCACCCGGCACGATGCCGCCACCCAGCACCCGGTCGAACTCATTGATGCCGCTCGGCCAGTGCACCGCGCTGGTCGTGGCGATGTCGCCGATGGGACGCGCGGCACGGTCGGCCGCGATGCGGACGGGCACGACCGAGCGGAGGATCCCGGTCTTCTCGGTGACCTCCACCACCGTGCCCCACTGCTGGCACTCTCCGCATCGGCCGACCCACTTGGCGGTCTTCCAGTCGCACTCGGTGCACTTGTAGGGATGCGAGGTGCCTGCGGAGGAGCGTGCCATGCGGACACCATATGCCGAGGCTCGGACATTCGTTCGATAGTCGATCGGGGCGTCCGGCTAGAGCTTCACCGTTCCGGAATTCTTTCACCGTTCCGGAAACCTGCACCATCTCATGCGGAACACGGCCCTCAAGACTCCGGATCCGTGTGCGTTTTCCGGATCCGCGCGATTGGCGACCCGGCGGGGGCTCGTCTACACTCGATCCCGGTAGCGTGTCCGAGCGGCCTAAGGACCATGTCTCGAAAACATGTGTGGGGGCAACTCCACCGTGGGTTCAAATCCCACCGCTACCGCCACTCTGAGGGCCTCGAGCTCCGCGTGATGCGCGGCGTCGAGGCCCTCAGTGCGTTGCGCCGTGGACCGTTCGCGATGTGCAACCGGCAGCCGTGCGGCCTCGGGCGATCAGTTCAGCCGACGTCGAGCAATCAGCTCCGGAGCGCGAGCACGAACGGCAGCACGCCGGGCGCGCCCGCCTGGCGCAGCAGCCGCGCCGCTACCGTGAGAGTCCAACGGCTGTCGGCGAGGTCGTCGACGAGCAGCACGGGCCCGGTCGCTGACTCCAGCGCGGACGCCAGTTCACCGCCCACATGGAATGCCGGCCACACCGAGCCGAGGCGGTAGGCGCTGTTGCCGGTCTCGCCCGACGCGCCGCCCTCACCGGTGCGATCGAGGGCGCCGAGCAGGGGGAGCCTCCCTATTCGAGCGAGCCCCTGGGCCACGGAGTCGATGAGGACTGGACGGCTGCGGCTGGGCATGGTCACGATGCCGACGGGGCGCTCCGCCCACCCCCATTCGGCGAGCACGCGCACGCAGGCGTCGAGCATCGCCTTCGATACGGGACCGTCGGCGCTGCCCTGGGCGAACAGCTCGCGGAGTGGCCCACCCCATCCGAGGTCGGTCAGCCGGGCGAGCGCGCGACCCTCCGCTGCGCGCTCGGTCTGCGGCAGATTGCCGCGCACCGGCACCCCGCGCGAGCTCGCGCCGGTCGGCCACTGAGCGCGCGGCTCGACGGCGACCCCTACTCGGTCGAGCGACGCGGTCGCCTCGCGAGTCGAATCCTCGGGCACGACTGTGGGGTACCACACCCCCGCGCATCGATCGCAGCGCCCGCAGTCCGTCGCGGTCGGATCGTCGAGGGTGCGCTGCAGGAACGCCATCCGGCATCCATCGGTGGTCTCGAAGTCGAGCATGCTCTGCTGCTCGGCGGTGCGGGCCTGAGCGATGCGCTCGTAGCGCTCCCTGTCGTAGGTCCACGGCACTCCTGTCGACACCCATCCGCCGCGCACGCGCCGGACCGCTCCATCGACGTCGAGCACCTTGAGCAGCAGCTCGAGTCGCGACCGGCGGATGTCGACGAGCGCCTCCAACGCCGGCGTGGAGAGCGGGTCATCGCCGAGCTGTCGGAGCACGGCCGCCGCGCGCTCCTCGGTCGGCATCGCTGCGGTGGCGAAGTACTTCCAGATCTCGGGGTCCTCGGGACCCGGAAGCAGCAGCACGTCGGCGTTCTCGGTGGCCCGGCCGGCGCGACCGACCTGCTGGTAGTAGGCGACGGGCGAGCTGGGCGCCCCGAGATGCAGAACGAATCCGAGGTCGGGCTTGTCGAAGCCCATCCCGAGCGCGCTCGTGGCGACGAGCGCCTTCACCCTGTTCTGCTTGAGCAGCTCTTCGGCCTGCTCGCGCTGCTCGGGGTCGGTCTGCCCCGTGTAGGCGAGCACCTCATGTCCCGCCTCGCGCAGGAGCCGGGCGGTGTCCTCCGCTGCAGAGACGGTGAGCGTGTAGATGATGCCGCTGCCGGGCAGCTCGCCGATGTGCGCCATGAGCCAGCCCAGCCGGGCGGCCGCGTCGGGCAGCCGCAGCACTCCGAGGCGGAGGGAGCTGCGGGCCAGCGGACCGCGGATGGTCAGGACATCGCCGGCGGCAGGACCTGCGGCGCCGAGCTGCTCGACGACATCCTCGACGACTCGGCTGTTCGCTGTCGCGGTGGTGGCGAGCACGGGGACGCTCGACGGGATGCGCTCGATGAGCTCGCGAAGTCGCCGGTAGTCGGGGCGGAAGTCGTGCCCCCAGTCGGAGATGCAGTGCGCCTCGTCGACGACCACCAGGCCCGTGCGCGCGACGAGCTCGGGCAGCTGCTCGTCGCGGAACGCCGGGTTGTTCAGCCGCTCGGGCGACACGAGCAGCACATCGACCTCGTCGCGCGCGATCTGCTCGCGGACCTCGCCCCACTCGTGCGCGTTGGCGGAGTTGATGGCGACCGCCCGGACACCTGCCCGAGCCGCGGCGGCGACCTGGTCGCGCATGAGCGCCAGCAGCGGAGAGACGAGCAGCGTCGGTCCAGCGCCGCGGTCACGGAGCAGCCGGGTCGCGACGAAGTAGACGGCCGACTTGCCCCACCCGGTGCGCTGCACGACGAGCGCACGACGAGCATCATCGACGAGCGCGGAGATCGCCTCGAACTGACCGTCGTGGAACACCGCGTCGGACCGGCCGACCAGCTCTCGGAGGGCGGTCTCGGCGGCGACTCGGGTGTCCATCCGCCCAGCCTGTCAGGCCCGTCCGACACCCGTCCGACACCACGGTCGCCTAGCGCCTTCAGTCGCTCGTGGGGATCGTGCTCGGCCACCTTTCCTGCCGACGGCACGGGAAGCAAACCTGGCCGTCGGTAGGAAAGGTGGCCGCGGGCGAGGAAAGGTAGCCGCGGGCGAGGAAAGGTGGCCGGTCACCTCGATCGGGTCAGGTCGCGTACGCCCAACCGGCGGGCTGCGGTCCGAGATGCTCCTCGATGATCGCGCGGATCGACGGCACCGCGGCCACGAGTCGGTCGAGCGGGCATCTGAAGGCCACCGCGCTGATGCTGATCGCACCTGTGGCCACTCCGGAGCCGTCGACGCAGACGGGGATCGCGACGCAGTTGATGCCGACTTCGTTCTCCTGATCGTCGACCGCAAATCCGCGGGCGCGTGCCGCTCTCGAGCTCGGCCAGCAGCGCCCCGGTGCTGGTGATCGTGTGCGGGGTGCGCGCCGCGAAGCTCGAGGAGCCGAAGCGCTCGACCAGCTGCGACTCGTGGGTCACCAGCGTGCTGAGCAGCGCTTTGCCGACGGCGGTGCGGTGGGCGGGATTGCGGCCCCCGATGACCGAGGTGAGTCGCACGGCGCCCTGCGGCGGATCCATCTTGGCGCGATAGACGATGTCGGTCCCGGACAGCACGGCGTAATGCGCCGTCTCGCCGAACTGCGCTGCGAGAGCTTCCAGGACGGGTTGCACGCGAGCGGTCTCGGGACGTCCGCCGAGATTGCGCAGAGCCAGGCGGATGAATTCGTCGCCGAGCACATAGACGCCGCGGCCCATGAGGTCGGCAAGACCCGCACGACGCAGAGTGGCGAGGGCGCGGTGCACCGTCGACTTCGAGCTCTTCAGTGTGCTCGCCAGCTCCTCGAGCGTCACCCCGAGCGGGTGATCGGCCAGCTCGGTAAGCACGGCGATCACCCGGTCGGCTCCGACCAGCCGCTCCTCGACGCCGGAGCGCTGCGGGCCGATCGTCCGGAAGGTGCCGTCGCCCACCGTCTGCTACCCGACGATCCGAGGATCGACGTGCACCTTCGGTCCGGGCCCGGCGTCAGCTCCGCGGCGCCCCTCGAAGCGATCCGGCACCTCGGCGAGGCCGATGACCTCGCTGACGAGGGAATCGGGCACGACAGCGCCGCTGGCGAAGCTGGCGATCGCGCCGGCCAGCCCGGGGGAGGCGGAGAGGATGCCGACCGCGGTGACGTCCTTGAGCAGCAGGTCGCGAGTGTCGATCCGGCTCGGCGTCGAGGAGATGCCGATGTAGACCACGCGACCGGCCGGCTTGCAGAGGCGCAGGGCGAGCGCGGGCATCGTGTCGATGCTCGTCGCGTCGATCACGGAGTCGAAGCGGTCCGACTCGCTCGAGGCGAGATCGTCGAGCTGCCGGGTGTGCTGCACGCCCAGTGAGCGGGCGAGCTCGAGGGATCCCGCGCGCACTCCCCCGACGGTCACCAGGCCGCCCTCCGCCAGCGCGAACTGCGCAGCGAGCAGGCCGATCGTGCCCGATCCGAGCACGAGCACCTCGTGTCCGGGCTGGACCGCGGCCGCCCACACGGCACGCAGCGAGTTGCCGCCCGGCTCGACCAGTGCGGCGGCGGAGAGGCTGACGTGCTCGGGGATCTCGTATGCGAAGCGGCTCGGCAGGACGAACTTCTCGGCGAGCGCGCCGGCGACGTCTCCGCGGATGCCCACCTCATCCCGGAACGGGCATACATGCTGGTGACCGCTCAGACAGTACGTGCACCGGCCGCATCCCAGCATGGTGTCGCCGGTGATGCGCCTGCCGAGCCACGCGTCGTCCGCGGAGTCGCCCACCTCGATGACGCGACCTGTCCACTCGTGTCCGAGCCGGAGTGGGAACCTCGTGAACCCCTGCTCGATGTAGGCCATCTCGCCGGTGTAGAGCTCGACGTCGGTGCCGCAGATGCCCACCCGCTCCACCTCGACCACGAGCTGTCCCGGCGCGGCGGTCGGATCGGGCACCTCTGTCACCTCGGCGATTCGAGGCGATGAGACGACCAGGGCGCGCACTCAGTCCCCCGCCGTGCCGCTCTGCGCCGCCGGATGAGCGACGACGTGCTGCGTCTGGGTGCCGAGACGCGTGATGCTCAGCGTCATCGTCTCGCCGCCCTTCAGGTACACGGGCGGCTTCTGGCCCATGCCGACCCCGGGAGGCGTTCCCGTGTTGATGAGGTCGCCGGGCTCAAGGGCCATGAACTGGCTGAGGTAGTGGACGATGAACGCGGGGCTGAAGACCATCGTCGAGGTCGAACCGGTCTGTCGACGCGCGCCGTCGATGTCGAGAGTCATCTCGAGGGCGAGCACGTCCTCGATCTCATCCTTGGTGGCGAGCCAGGGCCCGGCCGGATTGAAGGTCGGCGCCGACTTGCCCTTCGACCACTGACCGTTGCGCTCGATCTGCCATTCCCGCTCGCTGACGTCGTTGACCAGCACGTATCCGGCGATCGCAGCCTCTGCGGCAGCCTCGTCCTCCAGGTACGAGGCGTGGCTGCCGACGACGACGCCCAGCTCGACCTCCCAGTCGGTCTTGACCGAGTTCTTGGGGATGAGCACGTCGTCGTCCGGTCCGATCAGCGTGTTCGGCGACTTCGTGAACAGGATCGGCTCCGACGGCACGGCCTGGCCGGTCTCGGCGGCGTGGTCGCGGTAGTTGAGGCCGATGCAGAGGATCTGGTGCGGGCGGGCGATCGGAGCGCCGAAGCGCCGGTCGCCGACGGGTTCGCCTCGGCCGTCCGACAGTCGCTCGGCGACGACCTCTGCCAGCTCCTCGAGCGCGCCCGAGCCGAAGAACGCCTCATCGAAATCGTGCACGACATCGGAGAGATCGACGAACGTGTCGTCATCGACCAGTGCGCCCGGCGTTTCGGAGCCGATGGGACCGAGTCGGACGAGTCTCATGCGAGCTGCTTTCTCCAGATGGCGATCGCACGGCGGCCTCCTGGCTGCCATGCCATAATTCGAAATGCTAGTCATATGTTCGACATAGTGGAATTCGGCCGAGGAACGATGAGGTTCGATGGTGAATCGCCTGCGCAGCGACGACTGGTACGAGGGCACGGATCGCAATGCCTACATCCATCGGGCGTGGATGCGGCGCGGGAACCCCGATGACGCCCTCGACGGCAGCCGCCCTCAGATCGCGATCGCCAATACGGCCTCTGACCTCACCCCGTGCAACTCCCATCTGAACGAGGTCGCCGAATCCGTCAAGGCCGGCATCTGGGCCGCCGGAGGCGTGCCCTACAACCTGCCGGTCGTCTCGTTGGGTGAGACGCAGGTGAAGCCGACGGCGATGCTCTGGCGCAACATGGCCGCGATGGCGATGGAGGAGATGTTCCGCGCGAACCCCATCGACGGTGTCGTGCTGCTCGGCGGCTGCGACAAGACCATCCCCGCGCTGCTGATGGCGGCGTCCTCGGTGGATATCCCGGCCATCGTCGTGCCCGGCGGCCCGATGATCACCGGGCACTTCCGAGGGGAGGCGCTCGGCTGCGGCACCGATGTCTGGCGGCTGAGCGAGGAGGTCCGTGCGGGAACGCTCAGCAACGCGCAGTTCCTCCGATCCGAATCGTCCATGATCAGGTCGAAGGGGCACTGCAACACCATGGGCACCGCATCGACCATGGCCGTCGTCGCCGAGGCGCTCGGCATGACGATCCCGGGCTTCGCCGGAACTCCTGCGCCTGATGCGCGCCTGCTGTCGATGTCGCACGACACCGGGCGTCTGATCGTCGAGATGATCCGATCGGACCGGAAGCCGAGCGACATCATGACCAAGGATGCGTTCATCAACGCCATCGTCGCCGTTGCTGCGGTCGGCGGCTCGACCAATTCGGTGGTGCATCTGCTCGCCATCGCCGGGCGACTGGGCATCGATCTCACCCTCGACGACTTCGACGCGGCAGGCGCCGGAGTTCCCGTGATGGCGAACCTCCAGCCGAGCGGCCGCTTCCTCATGGACGATCTGTACCGCGCCGGGGGAGTGCTCGGCCTGCTCGCCCAGATCAAGGACCTGCTGCGCCCCGACCCGATCACCGTGACCGGCGTCCCGCTGGTCGAGTATCTCGACGACCGGCCGGTGTACGACGACACCGTGATCCTTCCTCGCGACGCGCCGCTCATGGAGGACGCCGGGATCGCGGTCCTCCGCGGCAACCTGGCGCCTCGCGGCGCCTGATCAAGCCGGCGGCCGCGACACCGGAGCTGCTCCAGCACACAGGTCCCGCCGTCGTCTTCGACAGCATCGAGGACATGCGCGATCGGATCGACGATCCCGACCTCGACGTGACGGCGGATTCCGTGCTCGTGCTGCGCGGCTGCGGGCCACGCGGCTATCCGGGGATGCCCGAGGTGGGCAACATGCCGATCCCGAAGAAGCTCCTCGAGCAGGGCGTCCGGGACATGGTGCGGATCAGCGATGCGCGGATGAGTGGCACTGCATACGGCACGGTCATCCTGCACGCGGCACCGGAGGCGGCTGCCGGCGGGCCGCTGGCCTTCGTCCGGACGGGAGACACCATCACGATCGATGTCGAGAACCGGACCCTGAACATGTCCGTCAGCGACGAGGAGCTCCAGTCCCGCAGCCAGAGCCCGATCACCGAGGCCGCCTACGCTGCGCCGGTGCGGGGATGGGAGAAGCTCTACGTCGACCATGTCATGCAGGCGGATACGGGCGCGGACCTCGACTTCCTCGTCGGCGGCAGCGGATCGACGGTGAGCCGTGAATCGCACTGACTCACACGGGGATGCCAGTTCGTCGAAGGCCGACCAGTGAAACGGGCACTCATCACCGGCGGCCGGAGCGGACTCGGAGCGGCCTGCGCCACCCGCCTGCGCGCCGATGGACTCGACGTGATCACGGTCGACCTCGCCCCCGACGCCGATGTCGTGCTCGACATCACCGATGAGAGCGCCGTGCGCGACGCGGTCGCCCGGATCGGCACGATCGACGTGCTCATCAACAGCGCAGGCATCGTGGGTCCGAACCTCCCGCTCTGGCAGGTGGACGCCGCGGACTGGCAGCGCACCTTCGACGTCAACGTGAATGGCCTCTTCCACGTCACCAAGGCGGTGGTGCCCGGCATGATCGAGCGGGGCTGGGGGCGGATCGTCAGCATGGCGAGCATGGCGGGCAAGGATGGCAATCCGAATCTGTCCGCCTACTCGGCGAGCAAGGCGGCGGTGATCGGGCTGACCAAGTCGCTCGGCAAGGAGCTGGCCACGACCGGAGTGCTCGTCAACGCCATCGCGCCGGCGGTGATCGAGACTCCGATGAACGCCGCGACGTCGCCCGAGGTGCTGGCGCACATCACCTCGCTGATTCCCATGCGCCGAGTCGGCCGAGCAGACGAGGTGGCCGCGCTGGTCGCCTGGCTGGTGTCGGACGAAGTCAGCTTCTCGACCGGCGCGGTCTATGACATCAGCGGCGGACGCGCGACCTACTGACCTCATCGGTGTTAGATGTATGACGAATGGCAGCGCAGACATCGGCTGTGCGACGAACGAGAGCGGGACGAGACATGACGGAATTCGACGGAGCGGTCGCCATCGTCACGGGTGGTGCGAGCGGACTCGGCGCGGCCACCGCAGCGCTGCTCGCCGAGCGGGGGGCACGCGTCGCGGTGCTCGACCGTGACATCAGTGCCGTGCCCGCCGAGCTGTTCAGCGCCGTCTGCGACATCACCGATACGGCTCAGGTCGACGAGGCAGTCGCCGCGGTGGTGGCGCATTTCGGCTCGCTGGACATCGTCATCAACAACGCGGGCATCGGCGCCGCGGGGGACATCTCGGCCAACGACGACGCGGAATGGCACCGCGTCTTCGATGTGAACGTCGTGGGCATCGCGCGGGTGACCCGTGCGGCCCTCCCGCATCTCCGGAAGTCCTCCGTCGCGGCGATCGTCAACACCTGCTCGGTGGCTGCGATCGTCGGCCTGCCGCAGCGTGCGCTCTACTCCGCGAGCAAGGGTGCCGTCGCGGCGCTCACGCAGGCCATGGCGGCCGATCACGTCAAGGAGGGCATCCGCGTCAACGCGGTCACCCCGGGTACCGCCGACACCCCATGGGTCGGGCGCCTGCTCGACGCGGCCGACGATCCCGAGGCCGCCGCAGCCGCGTTGAAGGCCCGTCAGCCGATGGGTCGCCTCGTGACGGCACCGGAGGTCGCGAACGCGATCGTCTACCTCGCGTCGCCGAACTCGTCGTCGACGACAGGAACGCTGCTCGCGGTCGACGGCGGCATGCAGGGCCTCCGCGTCTCGTAGCCGTCTTGGACGGTGCTGCGGACGGAACGCGGTGCTGCGGAAAGCGACGCTGCGGACGGAACGCGGGCGGGTACCCGCGCGTTCTGTACCTGAAGCCGCGCGGTGTCCGCACGCCCGCGTCGTGCGCGGAGTCGGTCGGGCTACCGGCCGAGGAACTCGCTGATCGAGTCCACGACCAGCTGGTGATCCTCTTCAGAGCTGAGGCCGGAGACGGTCGCGGCAGCGACGACGCCGACTCCAGCGACGCGGATGGGGAAGGATCCGCCCGCGGTCGCGATCTGGGCGGGATCGAACCAGCCGATCGAGGCCGGAAAGGTGCCGAGCGCGGCGAAGCGCAGCTGGAGCAGCATGCTGCTCGTCTCGAAGCGGAAGACCCCGGCCGTCTTGCGGCGGACCCACTCCTCGTTGTCTGGCGTCGAACCCGTCCGGGCAGCCCGGAACAGGATCAGCCCGGGGCGCCGGATGTCGATGAGGACGGGCTTGTCCCCGGCGCGCTGCACGAGGATCGAGCCGAGGCGCCAGGCGTCGTCGTGGTCGAATCCGGAGAACACGAGACGCTCCTGCTGCGCCTCGATCTCGCGGGTGAGGTCTTCTGCATCCGTCATCGATCGGGCCTCTCTGCGGGGCGACACGGGACATCGTCGATGCCTCCGCGAAACCTATCAGCGCGCGGGCGGGTGCCCATCGACATCGATGCCCCTCCGCGGGAGAAACGACCTTCTCGCGGGTGAAAGATCACCCGCGAGAAGGCCGCTTCCCCCGCAGGAGCGGAGCAGCGATCCGACGGAGTGTCAGTCCCGCAGCTCGAGGTACTTCGCGATCAGCGCCTGCGTCGACGAGTCCTGCGCTGCGAGAGCGTCGGCGTCGCCATCGACCGCAGGCGTGATCTGCTGGGCCAGCTGCTTGCCGAGCTCGACGCCCCACTGGTCGAAGGAGTCGATTCCCCAGACGGTCCCCTCGACGAAGACGATGTGCTCGTAGAGGGCGATCAGCTGGCCGACCACGCTCGGCGTGAGCGCCGGCGCGAGGATCGAGGTCGTCGGGCGGTTGCCGCTGAACACCCGGGCGGGGACGACCGACTCCGTCGTTCCCTCCGCGCGCACCTCGTCGGCGGTCTTGCCGAACGCGAGCGCCTTGGTCTGGGCGAAGAAGTTGGCGAGGAACAGGGAGTGCACGTCGGCGCCGGCGGCCACGGAGGCGCCATCGCCTGTCTCGTCCTTCAGCGGCCGGGCTGGGTTGGCCACGGCGATGAAGTCGGCGGGGATCAGACGGGTGCCCTGGTGGATCAGCTGGTAGAACGCGTGCTGGCCGTTCGTGCCGGGCTCGCCCCAGAAGACCTCGCCGGTGTCCGTCGTGACGGGGGAGCCGTCCCAGCGCACGCTCTTGCCGTTCGACTCCATGGTGAGCTGCTGCAGATAGGCCGGGAAGCGGTTGAGGTACTGCGCGTAGGGCAGCACCGCGTGGGTCTGGGCGTCGAGGAAGTCGGTGTACCAGACGTTGAGCATGCCCATCAGCACGGGCACGTTGCGGGCGAGCGGGGCGGTGCGCATGTGCTCGTCGAGCGCGTGGAAGCCGGCGAGCAGCTCACGGAAGCCGTCCGGTCCGATGGCGATGGCGATCGACGTGCCGATCGCGGAGTCGACGGAGTAGCGCCCGCCCACCCAATCCCAGAAGCCGAATGCGTTCTCCGGGTCGATGCCGAACGCCGCGACCTTCTCGAGCGCCGTCGAGACGGCGACGAAGTGCTTCGCGACTGCGCCGGTGCGGGCGTCGTCGGTGTCGGCGATCCCGCCGGACCGGACCAGGTTCTCCCACAGCCACTGGCGGGCCAGGCGCGCGTTGGTGAGGGTCTCGAGAGTGCCGAACGTCTTCGACGCGACGATGAAGAGGGTGGTCTCGGGGTCGAGTCCGGCCGTCTTCTCGTAGATGTCGGACGGATCGATGTTGGAGACGAAGCGGACCTCGAGCCCGGCCTGCAGGGAGGGCTTGAGGGCCTCGTAGATCATCACGGGGCCGAGGTCCGAGCCGCCGATCCCGATGTTCACGACGGTCGCGATCCGCTTGCCCGTGATACCCGTCCACTCGCCGGAGCGCACCGAGTCCGCGAAGGCGTAGACCTTGTCGAGCACGGCGTGCACGTCGGCATCGATGTCCTGGCCATCGACCGTGTAGCCGGCGGCGGGCTCGAGATCCGCGCCGTCCTTGGGGCGGCGGAGGGCGGTGTGCAGCACGGCGCGGTCCTCGGTGACGTTGATGTGGTCGCCGGCGAGCATGCGGCGGTAGCGCTCTGCGACGCCGACCTCTTCCGCGAGCTGCAGCAGCGGCGCGAGGATCTCCTCCGTCAGCAGATTCTTCGACAGGTCGACCGTGAGGTCGGCGGCCTGGAAGGTGTACCTGCTCGCCCGGTCGGGATCCTCCGCGAACCAGGAGCGCAGGTCGGGAGCGAACCCGTCCGCGATCCCGGCGAGGGTGCTCCAGGAGGCGGTGGCGGTGGGATCGATGGGGGCCGGTTCGGTCATGAGCACTCCTGGTCGTCGAAGCGCGGAGCCCGCGGAGGCAGCTCCCGCAGCTACGAACCTATCGCCGCTGGATGGAGCCTGCCTCCCGGCACCGCAGGGCTGGTGGACCCGCCCGCCGCTGAGTACCCTGCCCGCATGGCAGCCACCACGCCGCCCCATGACGGCGAGCACCGAATGACCTTCGCCGCCGGCTCGCTCAGCGGCATCGAGCACTATGCCGCTGGAGTCGAAGCAGGGGCGATGCGAGTACTGGTACCGCAATGGCCAGAAGAAGGCCGAGGGCCAGTTCGCCGGCGGCGCATTCACCGGGGAGTGGGTGTGGTGGAGGGAGAACGGCGAGCTGCTGCAGAAGGGACCCTTCGTCGACGGTGAGCAGCACGGCGTCTGGCGTCGGTGGCACGACACGGGGTCCCTCATGGACGAGGGCCTGTGGGTGCACGGGAAGCGTTCCGGCGAGTGGCGGCATTACGACACGGCGGGCGAGCTCCGGAAGACGGACAGACATCCCGAACGCTCGACCGACTGAAGGCCCGCCCGTCTGATCCGCGTGCCGTGCAACCCGTCACCCGCGCGCGCGGCGACCGGCTCTCGTGCGGATCGAGCTCAGCTCCTTCGGCCAGAGTTCGGGTGAGTCGGTGACGTCGATGCCGTCGCGCCACTCCCTGCTCCAGGCCGGGAGCATCCCCGCGCGTGCCCAGGCGCGGAGGTCCTCGATGTTCGCCTCGGGCAGCGGCCGCCCCCGACGGCGTTCGACCGCCTGCACCTCGAACTGCCAATCGATGGGTGGGCGGGACGTCGCGGACGGAGATCCGGTCGGAGATCCGGTCGGCGAGGGTCCTGTCGGCGAGGGTTCGGTCGGTGAAGGTGCGGTCATGGCTGGTCCTCCGGTCGCAGCTGCAGAGATGGCGACCGGCCCCGCCGACATCCACGATAGGCGCAGGCCGCGACAGAGGCTGGCCCCAGAGAACCAGCGGACGATAGGCCTGAGCCGGAGTCAGCCCGGTGGCAGGCCGGTGCGCGGCGTCCGGGCGCTGGTCGTCAGGCAGTCTGGCTACGCTGGCGTCTCGACGTTCCGATGGAGGATCCCGCATGGCCATGACGCAACGGCGCACCGCTTCCGGCTTCGATGGGGTGGCGGAGCTGTTCGCCTCGTACGACCTCGCCGACCGGACACTCGAGGGCTATGAGGCGCAGCTCGCGGTCTACGTGGGCGGCGAGCTGGTGGTGGACCTATCGGCCGGCATCTCGCCGGATGCGCTGATGACCGTGTTCTCCTCGAGCAAGGGCCTCGCGGCTTTCGGGCTCGGACTGCTCGTCGATCGGGGTCAGCTCGACCTCGACGTGCCCGTCGCGACCTATTGGCCCGAGTTCGCTCAGGCGGGCAAGTCGGCGATCACCGTGCGCCAGCTGCTCTCGCACCAGGCGGGACTTCCGACCACCGATCGAGTGATCACCTACGACGAGTGGCTGCACCCTCATGCGGCCGCGGAGGTCCTCGCCGCCCAGCGGCCGCTCTGGCAGCCGGGCTCCGCGTTCGGCTATCACGCGATCTCGATCGGGACGCTGATCGGCGAGCTCGTCTTCCGGATCACCGGTGACACGATCCAGGAGTTCTACGAGCGCGAGGTCAGGACGCCCGCAGGCGCCGACGCCTACCTCGGGCTTCCGGATGCGCTCGAGGAGAGGGTCGTCGAGCTCCTGCCGCTGGCAGACCCCACCCCTGAGCAGCTCACTCGAGTTCGCCGCCGAGCTGTCCGTTTCGCGCGGGCCCTACGGTCCTCCCACCTTCGCCGTCGATCTCGACGTGCTGACGACCAAGCGTGCTCGGGCATTCGGCCATGCCGCGGTCGGTGGCGTCTGCTCCGCCCGCGGCATGGCCGCCGTCTACGACTGGGCGACGGGGTATGGACGCGGCTCGGGCGCCGTCACCGCCGACACCCTCGACGCCTTCGCCCAGTCGCAGGTCGCCGGATACGACATGGTCCTCGACCAGCCGCGTCGCAGCCACGGGATCGTCTTCCAGAAGCCGACGGGCGTCATGCCCTTCGGCTCGTACCGTGCGTTCGGCCACGACGGGGCGGCCGGTGCGATTGCATTCGCCGATCCGGCCGCCGGCATGTGCCTCGGCTACACGATCCGCCGCGGTCCGTTCCCCGGTGGCATCGACCGCCGCGTGTTCGCGTTGGCAGAAGCCGTGCGCGCCGCGATCTCCTGACTTCGGACGGCGATCAGTAGCTGATCGTGACCGCGTAGGCCATGCCGGTGATGGCGAAGCCGAGCGCGATGGTGGCGACGATCATGAGCACTCGATCGCGGCCGAGGCGCACATAGCTCGACCGTCGCTGCTGGCGTCTGCCGGACAGCGCCACGTCGGGTGCGAGATGGGGCTCGCGATGCGCGACGCGGCGAACCGAGAGGACCTCGTCCTCACCGAAGCGGCGGAGCATCTCACCTGTCGCCACCGGTTGGGGCGCGAGGGTCTCATCCGGAGCGGCCCGGTGGATGGGGGTCGGGGCGAACTGCGTGGTCATGATGACCGTCTTCTCCGGGCTGGGCAGGCCTGGAATAACCGATCGGGGGGACCTCATCACACGGGCTTCGCTGGCTGCGTTCGGCCCGTGGTCAGTGGGGGCGGCGCTCGCCCCGATGATGCGAATTTATCCCACAGCCGACGGGATCGGCGGCGTGTCGCCACCACCGGGAGAAATGCTCAGGAATCGAACGATTCATCTTGTGCGAAGCGACCAAATCAGCTCTCGCTCGATGCTCGCGTGCCAGCTAACGCTGACAGTTGGGACACCAGTAGACCTGCCGATCGGTCGACCCACGACCGGGGACGACGGGATCGCCGAGCCACTCCATCTTGATCGGGGTCCCACAGCGGCGACACGGCTTGCCGGCCCGCCCGTACACCCACTTCTGCTGGCCCGGGCGCGTATTGCCGGTGAAGGTGCGCTCCTGCCGATCCCTGTTCGCGGCGAGCGTGCGTCGGCTGAGATCGATCCAGGCCGCCAGGTCGGGGGTCTCAGAGGTCGGCCGGGTGGGGAGCACGCCGCGAAGGAAGCAGATCTCGCTGCGATAGACGTTGCCGAGCCCGGCCATGATGCGCTGATCCAGCAGAGCGATCCCGATCGGGCGCTCCCCCTGCGCTTCCAGCCTGCTCAGCGCCTCGCCAGCATCCCAATCCGGGCCGAGCAGATCTGGCCCGAGATAGCCGACGACCGACTCCTCCTGGGAGGTGGGAAGCAGCTCCAGGACTCCGAGCGCGAAGCCGACCGCCTGAGCCTTCTCGGTGTTGAGGATGATCCGTGCCTCGTGGGCCGGTCGGCGCCACCGCTCCCCCGGCGCATAGATCAACCACGCGCCCTCCATCTTGAGGTGCGAGTGGATCGTGGTCTCCCCCACGCGCATGAGCAGATGCTTGCCGCGGCTGACAACCCCGTGCACCGTCTGCCCGGCAAGCTGCACGGTCGCGAACTCGGGCACCCGCACGTCGCTGGAGATCAGGGTGGAGCCGGCCAGCGCTGCATCGAGCCGCCGCGCGGCACGAAAGACCGTGTCGCCCTCAGGCACGGCAGCCCTCGAGAGGTGGAGACAGCATCATGATCGCAATCGGAGCCCCTGCGGCGACGGCGTGAATCCCGCACTCTCGAGCGCCCGCCCGGTGTCGGTGCCCAGGACGAATTCGCCGTTGACCCGCTCGACGGTGAGCTTGTCGACGGCCTTGGACTTGACCAGATCGGCGAGGGCTGCCGTGGCTCGGGTGATCTCGCCGGCGTCGTCGGAGAAGCTCAGCATCGACTTGCCGCCTCGTTCGAGGTAGAGCACCAGCTCGCCGTCCGACAGCACGACCAGTCCCCCGGCCTTGCGACCCGGCTTGTGTCCCTCCACCTGCGGCCACGGAAGCGCCGCCCCATAGGGATTGGCTGGATCGGTCGCAGCGAGAACCAGTGCGGTGGTCTCAGAGCGCTCGTCATTGGGACCACGTGCGTAGGACCTCAGTCGGTCCACAGCGCCCGATGTGGCGAACTGGGCGGCACCGAGCTTCTCGATGAAGTAGCCGCGCCGTGCCTTGCCGCTCTCCTCGAACGCGCTCAGAGTCTTGTACACGAGTGCGAAGCCCCCAGGAATTCGCTCGCTCATCACCGATCCGCGCGTGACGATGCCGTAGCGATCGAGCAGCAGCTCGGAGGATGCGGCCGCGCGCACGGTGGGATCGGACTCCGCGAGCGGCACGATCGACCAGCGACCCCCGAGGATCGGCGGGCCGGAACGAGCGGGCATCGCGGCGCGGGTGCTCGTGGTGCGCCCGCGGTAGGAGCGGGTCCGTGACGGCTTGCGGGGCTGTCGATGTGCTGATCCGCCCGATCCGACGAGAGCGCGGAGGGGGGAGAAGGTGTCGTTGGTGACGAGCCCCGCCCAGACGAGGTTCCACAGCGCGGTCGACATCGCGGAGTCGTCGACGCTGCCGACGGTGTCGGAGAGCTGGCGGAAGAAGTAGGCGCCCCCGGTGCCGAGGGTGGCCAGGATCTCCTGCTCGAGCGCGGTGCTCTCGATGAGGGGCGGCTCGGGCAGGGTGACGCCGATGGTGTCGCTGAGGTGCAGGCTGACCCATCCGTCGTTTCCGGGAAGGGTGCCGGATCCGCTCCACAGGACCTCGCCGGTGGCAGTGAGCTCGTCGAGCATGCTCGGGGAGTAGTCGCGCACCCGGCCGGGCAGGACGAGGCTCTCCCACGCAGAGGCGGGGATCGGCACGCCACCGAGCTGGTCGATGACCGCCGCCACTCCGTCGATGCCGCGCAGCTTGCCGCCCACCTGCTGCCAGGCGGGAAGGAAGCGGGCGTAGGCGGCGTGGTCGACCGGCTCGACCTCCTTGCGGAGCGCGGCGAGAGATCGGCTGCGGAGTCGGCGCAGCACCTCGACATCGCACCACTCGGTGCCGCTGCCGCCGGGCCGGAACTCGCCGTCGACCACTCGCCGTGCGGTCGCGAGCCGCCGCAGGGTGTCCGTGACGACGGCGCCGCCCAGTCCGAACCGCGCGGCTGCGGCGGTGGCGGTGAACGGTCCGTGGGTGCGGGCGTATCGGCCGATGAGGTCGCCGAGCGGATCGTCGACGGGCTCGACGAAGGCGATCGGCGTGCCGATCGGCAACGGCACCCCGAGTGCGTCGCGCAGCCGGCTGGCATCCTCGATCGCCGTCCACCATTCGGATGCCGGCGAAGCTGACGTGCAGCGCGCGACGTGCGTCGACCAGCTCCGCGAGCCAGGCCGCGGCCTCGCTGGCCGCCTCGGGCTGCACACGCGCCTCGACCTCGGCGGTCGTCATCGGCCCGAGCAGGCGGAGCAGGTCGGCGACGCCCTCGAGGTCGCGTGCCTGGCGGTCGGCGGCGAGCCGTTGCAGCTCGGCTTCGGTCCGCTCGATGACGGCTGGGTCGAGCAGCTCGCGCAGCTCCGTGCGGCCGAGCAGCTCCGACAGCAGGGTGGCGTCGAGCGAGAGGGCGGCGGCGCGACGCTCGGCCAGCGGGCTGTCGCCCTCGTACATGAACGCGCCGACGTAGCCGAACAGCAGCGAGCTCGCGAACGGCGACGCCGCCTGGGTGGTGGTCTCGACGACTCGGATGCGGCGCGATGCGATGTCGCGGGTCACCGCTCCGAGTGCGGGGAGGTCGTAGACGTCCTGGAGCACCTCGCGAATGGTCTCGAGGATGATCGGGAACGTCGGGTACTCACGGGCGACGTCGAGCAGCTGCGAGGCGCGCTGACGCTGCTGCCACAGGGGAGACCGCTTTCCGGGGTTGTACCGGGGGAGCAGCAGGGCACGCGCCGCGCACTCGCGGAAACGCGAGGCGAACAGCGCGGAGCCCGCGACCTCGGCGGTGACGATGGCCGTCGATCTCATCGGGATCGAACAGGAAGAGCTCGGCGGCGGGCGGCTCTCCATCCGTGTCGGGGATGCGCACGACCATGCCCGTCGTCGCTCGCCATCACGTTGCCGTCGATGCCGTAGCGCTCCTGGATGCGAGCGGCGACGGCCAGCGCCCATGGCGCATGCACCTTCATGCCGTACGGGGAATGCAGCACGACTCGCCAGTCGCCGAGCTCGTCGTGGAAGCGCTCGACGAGCAGGGTGTGATCCGTCGGCAGGATCTGGGTGGCCTCGCGCTGATCGGCGAGGTAGGCCAGCAGGTTGGCCGCGGCCCGCTCGTCGAGGCCCATGGCCCGCACTCGCGCGAGCCGCGGCGTCGGGCTTGGCGCCGCTGCACCTCGCGGATGAAGGCGCCGATCGCCTCTCCGAGCTCGGCGGGACGCCCGAGGCCGTCGCCCTTCCAGAACGGCACCCGACCGGGCTGGCCGAAGGCGGGGGAGACGAGCACGCGGTCGTGGGTGATCTCCTGGATGCGCCAGCTCGTCGCGCCGAGCGCGAAGACGTCGCCGACGCGGGATTCGTAGACCATCTCCTCGTCGAGCTCGCCGACGCGCGCCGATCCGCTGCCGGCATCGCCGACCATGAACACGCCGAACAGGCCCGCGGTCGGGGATGGTTCCGCCGATGTCACGGCCAGCCGCTGGGCGCCGGGACGGCCGGTGAGCACGCCTGCATCGCGATCCCAGACCAGCCGCGGGCGCAGCTCGGCGAACTGGTCGGACGGGTAGCGACCCGCGAGCAGGTCGAGCGTCGCCTCGTAGGCGGACCGGGGCAGGCCGGCGAACGGTGCGCTGCGGCGGACGAGGTCGAACCACTCCTCGACGTCGAGGTCGTCCATCGCGGCGGCGGCCACGGTCTGCTGCGGCGAGGATGTCGAGCGGGTTCGACGGCACGCGCGATGGCCTCGATCCGCCCGGTCGAGCATGCGGTCGGCGGCGACGGCGGAATGGATGAGGTCGGCGCGGTGCACGGGGTAGACGACGCCCTTCGACACCTCGCCCACCTGGTGGCCGGCGCGGCCGAGTCGCTGCAGCCCGCTCGCGACCGACGGCGGCGCACCGACCTGCACGACGAGATCGACCGCGCCCATGTCGATGCCGAGCTCGAGGCTCGAGGTGGCGACGACGCAGCGCAGACGCCCGCTCTTGAGGTCGTCCTCGATGAACGCGCGCTGCTCCTTGCTCACGGAGCCGTGATGGGCGCGGGCGAGCAGCGGCTCGGCGCCGCGGGTGGCTCCCGCTCTGGGCGGGCAGCTGCGCGGCGGTCGCGCCGACGGGGGCGAGCTCGAGCGTCGCAGGCCGTCTGGGCCGCGAAGGCAGATCTCGTTGAGTCGCGCAGTGAGCCGTTCGGCCAGGCGGCGCGAGTTGGCGAACACGATGGACGAGCGGTGCTCGGCCACGCAGGTCGACGATGGCCTCCTCGACGTGCGGCCAGATCGACGCCGGTCTGCTGCTCCGCCTCCGATCCTCGCGAGCCGGCGAGCGCTCGGCAGGTTGGCCATGTCGTCGACCGGGACGACGACCCGCAGATCGAAGCGCTTGGTCGGCCTCGGGAGCGACGATCGCGACGGGCGCTCGACCGCCGAGGAAGCGCGCCACCTCCTCGAGCGGCCGGACGGTCGCCGACAGCCCGATCCGCTGCGCCGGCTTCTCGAGCAGCGCGTCGAGGCGCTCGAGCGAGAGGGCGAGATGGGAGCCGCGCTTGGTGGCGGCGACCGCGTGCACCTCGTCGACGATGACGGTGTCGACGGCGGTGAGGGTCTCGCGTGCGCTCGAGGTCAGCATGAGGTAGAGCGACTCGGGGGTGGTGATGAGGATGTCGGGCGGATCCTGCACGAGCGCTCGCCGATCGCGATGCGGGTGTGTCGCCCGAGCGCACGCCGACGCGGATCTCGGGCGGGGTCAGTGCCCAGCCGCTTCGCCGTCTGGCGTGATGCCCACCAGCGGGCTCCGCAGGTTGCGCTCGACGTCGACGCCGAGCGCCTTGAGAGGGGAGAGGTAGAGCACTCGGGTGCGGGGGGCGTCGGGATCGGGCGGGGTGCTCGCCAGCCGGTCGATCGACCAGAGGAATGCCGCGAGGGTCTTGCCCGATCCGGTCGGCGCGACCACGAGGGCGTTGGTCCCGCTCGAGATCGCATCCCATGCGCCGGACTGGGCGGTGGTCGGCTCGGCGAAGGCGCCCGTGAACCATTCCCGGGTCGCCGCGGAGAAGCGCTCGAGCGCAGCGCGCGGGGGCGTCTTGTCTGCAGGCGGGGGCGTCACGACTCCATCTTCGCCCCAACCCCTGACATCGCAATGGGTGCCGACACCGGGAAGGAGCGTTCGAGTCAGCTGATCGTTCTCACAAGGGCTGCCTCTGCGTCAGTGCTGGCGTCGGATGAAGGCGGCGATATCCACGAGCTCGGGCCCTGACACCGCGTGCGCCATGCCCTCGTAGATGCGCACGTCCAAGGTCGAATGCGACGGCAGCCACTGCGCGGTGTGCTCGACGGCCTCAGCAGGAATGATCGGGTCCTGATTGCCGCGACCCCAGAAGACCGGTGGACGAAGCGCCTCGAGCTCGGCGTCACCGGGAAGCTCGCCCGACATCACGAACCCCGACAGCTGCACCACGAACGCGAATCGGGCGGGGGCATGCCGGAGGAGCTGCATCGCGACTGCTCCGCCCTGCGAGAATCCCAGCAGTCCGATCCACGGGGGAGCCGGATCCAGTGCATCGAGCCACGCGAGCACCGCGCGCGCCGCGCCGTCCACCCCTTCGCTCTTCGGGTCGATCGGGGTTCCGAGCTCGAACCACGACCAGCCGCCGCCGTAGGGGAGCGGCGCGCGCAGCGAGGCGATGACGGGTTCGAGAGGGAGCTGGGGCGAGAGCGCGAAGAGGTCGCCCTCATGCGCGCCGACGCCGTGCAGCAGCAGGAGGAGGGGCCGGGTGGCGAGCTCCTCGGGGCGGGACGACCAGAGCACCGCTCGGGAATCGACGACTGGATCGGGTTCGATGCTCACTCCCCCATCCTCCGCCATGCCACCATGACGCTCGCCGTGACCCCTCCTCGAAGGATTCGTAGGCAGAATGGGGGTATGAGCTTCGTGGGCACCGGCACTCCCGATCCGAATCCCGGCTGGCTGAGCGACGAGGAGCTGGCCAACATCCGACGGCAGGCTTCCTCTGCTCTACGTCGAGGCGGTGCCGGTGCGGGTCGACGGCATGGGCGCAGGTGACCGAGGTCGGCATCCTGCTCCGCGCGAACCCGTCGGGCGCGATCATGCGCACGATCGTCTCGGGTCGAGTGCTCTACGGCGAGAGCCTGCGCGACGCGCTGTTCCGGCATCTCGAGAAGGATCTGGGGCCGATGGCCTTCCCCCAGCTGCCCGCCGAGCCCGACGCCCGTTCTCGGTGGCCGAGTACTTCCCGCAGCCCGACGCTGAGCCACTACACCGACGAGCGCCAGCACGCCGTCTCGCTGGCCTACGTCGTGCCGGTGACCGGCACCTGCGATCCCCGCCAGGATGCGCTCGAGCTGACCTGGATGTCGCCCGAGGAGGCGTCGACCGACGCCGTCGCCGCCGAGATGGAAGGCGGCCGCGGCGCGCTGCTGCGGCACCGCTCGCTCGCCTCGGTCGGCCGCCTCAGCTAGATATTCCCTCTCCGCGACTCAGGATGAGTCGGCGTTTTCTACCGCTCAGGAATGTCCTGAATAACGGAAGAAGCCCCGGCGCAGTGTGCTGCGTCGGGGGCTTCTTGCTGTGCTGAGATCTCAGCGGGCCGAGCTGGCCCGGCGGTTGCGCCGAACGCCACCGGTCGAGCCGGCGCTCCGGAGCTCGAGCCGGCGTGTCGCGCCCGACCCGGTGCTGGTGCTGTAGGTGGTGGTGCTGCCGGAACGGCGGGCGCCGCCGGTGCTGCCGCGACGCGGCTGGTGCACCCGAGCCGCGTGAGGACGCGCCGGCCGACGGCCGCGCGAGCGACCACCGCGGCCGCCGGCGGAGGGCTGGCCCTCGCGGACGGCGCGCTTGCGCTGGGCGTTGGCGCCCTGCGAGCGTCCACCGCCCTGCTGCTGCGGTGCCGGCTGAGCCGACGGGGGTGACGTAGGCGGCGACGACGCCGACGAGCTCGGAGATCGTCGCGGACGCCTCGGAGGCCGGCTGCGGGGTCACCGCGATGGCTGCCTTGCGGAGCAGATCGCGCACGTCCCGACGCTGCTCGGGCATGACGACGGTGACGACGTCACCCTCCTTGCCCGCGCGAGCGGTGCGGCCGGAGCGGTGCAGGTAGGCCTTGTGCTCGGTGGGCGGGTCGACGTGGACGACGAGGTCGACGTCGTCGACGTGCACGCCGCGGGCGGCGACGTCGGTGGCCACGAGGACCTTGACCTCCCCGGCGCCGAAGGCCGCGAGGTTGCGGTCGCGGGCGGCCTGAGAGAGGTTGCCGTGCAGGTCGACCGCGGGGATGCCGGAGTCGGTGAGCTGGCGGGCCAGCTTCTTGGCGGCGTGCTTGGTGCGCAGGAAGAGGACGCGGCGCTCGCTGCCCGATGCGAGCGTGTGGACGAGCTTGCGCTTGCTCTCGGCGCCGTCGACCTCGAGCACGTGGTGGGTCATCGCGGAGACGTGCGAGGTCGCCTCGTCGACCGAGTGCAGCACCTCGTTCTGCAGGAAGCGGCGGACGAGCTTGTCCACGCCGTTGTCGAGCGTGGCGGAGAACAGCAGCCGCTGTCCGCCGGCCGGGGTGGCCTCGAGGATGCGCGTGACGCCGGGCAGGAAGCCGAGGTCGGCCATGTGGTCGGCCTCGTCGATGATGGTGATCTCGATCGCGTCGAGGCGCAGCAGGCGCTGCTTCATGAGGTCCTCGAGCCGGCCGGGGCACGCGACGATGATGTCGACGCCCGCCTTGAGCGCCTGGACCTGGCGGCCCTGCGGAACTCCGCCGAAGATGGTCGTGGTGCGCAGCCCGTATGACGCGGCGAGCGGCGCGATGACAGCCGAGATCTGGGTGGCGAGCTCGCGGGTGGGGGCGAGCACGAGGCCGAGCGGACGGCCCTCGCGGCGCGCGCCGCCGGCGAGCTTGCCGCCGAGGCGGGCGACGAGCGGGATGGTGAAGGCGAGCGTCTTGCCGCTGCCGGTCTTGCCGCGGCCGAGCACGTCGCGGCCGGCGAGCGTGTCGGCGATGGTGTCCGCCTGGATCGGGAACGCCTCGGTGAGGCCCTGCTCGGCGAGTGCCGAGACGATAGGGGCCGGAACGCCGAGCGCGCTGAAGGTGGGTGGAGAAGAGGTCATTGAGGACAGAGCTTTCGAGCTGGTGGCCGCGCGCTGTTGCAGGGCCGGAGAGGCGAGTGCGTCGGTTGACGCAAACGATCGCCGTCAGAATGGCTGAGCCAAGGGCGGCGGAACTGTCACGTTCCTGGCCGCCGAAGAGTGGCGTTCTTTCGACGCAGGCGACCGGAATCGTCGCCGTATACCGACCAGTCTAGCCGATCCTGTCAATCGCTCGGTTTTCGCCCCCCGCCGCTGTACCTACGTTCCGGCCAATACCTACGAAATTTCGGGGTATTCCGCCGGAACGTAGGAATCAGTGGAAGGTGCGCTCGCCTACGGGGATCTCGGTCGAGAGGGTGTTGCCGAGTGGGGCGAGCGGGCAGGCCCATTCCGGGTCGTAGGCGCATGAGGGGTTGTACGCGAAATTGAAGTCGAGGACGATCTCCACCCCTCCCCCATCGATCTACCGCGTGCCGAGGTCGGCGCCCTTGATCGTGTCGATCAGGTAGCGACCCCCGCCGTAGGTGCCGCCGGGAACGCGGGAGAGGGCAGTCCTTCACGGGGATGAAGATGCCTCCGCCGTATGAGGTGAGACGCCAGACGTCGAGGCTGCCCAGGTCGGGGAGCTCGGCCACGCCGATGCGCTCGAACCGAACGACGCCGTCCGTTCCGGTCTCGACGTCGAGCTATTCGGGCTCCGCGGGGGAGATCGGCACGATGAACCGCCACGACGGGTCGTAGTCGGACACCTCGAGGCCGCGGAAGCCGGACCGGTCCTCGGCGGAGGAGAGGCGTCGCCGGCGAAGTGCGAAACAGCTCGTCGCGGCGCCTGCGCCAGACGACGTGCCCCTGCGCGGGCGGCAGGCTGCGCACCTCGTCGTAGATGGCGAAGATGCTGCGGCGCCATGCGATCGTGGCGAGTGCTGTCTCGGCGGTCACGGCTGGCCGGCCGCCGGTGCCTTGGGCTCGCCGATCATCGACCACCAGGTCGGCGCCTCCTGTTGGAGCCGCAGGCCGCGGTACTGCCACACGCTCCACAGCACGGGCCAGGCCGCGGCGCTCAACACGCCCGCGTCGAACTTGAGCCGATCGCGATACAGGGTCTTCCCGCTGCCCGCAGGATCGGCGGCGATCGCGATGCGGTGATCCCACACCCGGAACACGCTCGTCGCTCCGCTCACCCCGCGACCGTTGTCGCGCATGATCTGCACTCCGACGTGGCGGCGCTCGGGGTATTCGATGTTGATGATCTGCTCGCCGATCGGCAGGAACAGCGCCTTCATGGTCACCGGATGCTCTCCCGGCGGCCAGCGCGTGGGGAAGCCCTTCGCCTCGAGCGACTGGAAGCCCAGTGCCGGGCTCATCACCTCGCGCAGGACCGCGGGGGATTGGATTGCCCGCCATGCAGCCTGAGGCTCGCAGTCGAGGATGAGCTTCAGGAATACCTGCATGCGGCCAGTCTGCCAGCCTGGTCCTGGCTGTCTGCTGGCTGTCTGCTGGCTTCGGAGCCGTCTCACGGGGGAATTGCTCCAGGGTGGTGACGTTGCATCAGCAGATGCGCGCATCAGCGGGCGCACGAACGAAGGAGACCTCATGAAGGCAGTAGTCGGCGACACCGTCATCGCGGAAGCGGACAAGGACGACCTCATCTCGATCGAGGGCAACTGGTATTTCCCGCCCGCGAGCGTGAAGCAGGAGTTCCTCTCGAAGAGCCCCACCCCGTACACCTGCCCGTGGAAGGGCGAGTGCCAGTACTTCACCGTCGATGTCGACGGCCAGGCCCTCCAGGATCGCGCCTGGAGCTACCCGACGCCGTACCCCACCGCGTTCGACCGGGTGGGCAAGGACTTCACCGACTACGTGGCCTTCTGGAAAGAGGTCAAGGTCACCGAGTAGACGGACTGCGCCTGTGCGGGCGCGCCTCCGGCTCTCGGGGCTTCCACGTGATGAGCCTCTTCTGGCTGAAGCCGCGCCCGCAGATCGCGCAGGACAGCTGCCCTGTCGGCTTGCGGTACCTGTAGTGGATGTGTCCACCGGGACAGGTGCCGATCCAGGTGGCCATCTCGATCGCCGATTCGCCGTCATGCAGGCGATCGCCGACGTAGCCGATGGCCCGCGCGGTGGCCAGCCACTTCGTGCCGTGCGCCGCCTGATGGCCCGCCGATGGCGTGCGCCACCTCGTGCAGCAGCACCTGATGGATGTCGTCGTCCTCGTACTTCTCCGCGAGATAGCGCGAGACGGTGATCCGCTTCGCGCTGTAGTTGCACAGGCCCGGCCCGGCGCTTGGCGGTGTCGAAGCCGAAGCTCCAACTCGGGTCGAGATGCATATCGATCAGTGCTGCCGCCCATCGGCGCACTCGGTCGAGATCGGACACGTGATGCTCTCCTCTACTCCGGCACGCGCCGACCCTACGTCACGGCTCCGACACCGCCGTCGAACACCGCCGTCGAACGCCGCCGTCGACGGCGCGGATGACGCGGAGGTCAGCGCTCATGGGGCAGCAGAGCGCTCAGGCGGGGGCCAGCGCGATCCGCACGAGTCGGTCGTCGCCGTCGCGGGGGCTCCCCCGCCCCGTGTTGTTGGTGAGGAACCAGAGCGAGCCGTCTGGGGCCGCGATCACATCGCGGATCCGGCCGTATTCGCTGAAGTAGGAGGAGACGGTCGAGGTCCTCACCGCGGCGTCCTGCTCGGGGCGCCCTGGATGACCCACAGGCGCTCGCCACCGAGCCCAGCCATGAACAGGGTGTCGCCGATCGCGACGAGTCCGCTGGGCGATGCGTCGTCGGTGGACCACTGGTAGATGGGATCGATGAATCCGTCCCGCCGCCGCTGCGCCGTCGGAGCGGTCGCCGACGCCCTCGACCGTCGGCCAGCCGTAGTTCGCCCCGGGCTCGATCCGATTCAGCTCGTCCCAGGTGTCCTGGCCGAATTCGGCGGCGTACATCGTGCCGTCGTCCGTCCAGGTGATGCCCTGCGGGTTGCGATGGCCGTACGACCAGACGAGAGACGCGTCGAACGGGTTGTCCTCCGGGCACCTCCCCTGTCGGGCGTCATCCGCAGGATCTTGCCGTTGAGCGAGCCGAGATCCTGCGACCGCGACGTCTCCCCCGCATCGCCCGACGGTCGCGTACAGCATGCCGTCGGGTCCGAAGGCGATCCGGCCGCCGTTGTGATTGCCCGCCTTTGCGAGGCCGTCGAGGACGACCTCCTGCTCCCCGAGCCGGAAGCTGCCCGGGTGCCCCGTCGAGGTGCATCCGCACGATGCGGTTGTCGTGATTCCGACGTGTAGTAGGCGTAGAGCCAGGGTCCGCCGTCGCTCTCGAGCAGCTCGAGGCCGAGCAGGCCCCCCTCCCCGCCCGGAACGACGCCCGGCGACGGAAGCCACCTCCCGCAGCGTCCCGATCGCGGTGAGCTCCAGGATGCGCGCCGTCGTCGCGCTCGCTGATGAGCGTCGAGCCGCCCTGCGACGGGGCAGCACCGACCACGGCACGTCGAGCCCGGTCGCCAGATCCGTGGGTCTGCCCGCCGGCTGCACGCGCCGATCGTCGGCCGATGCGGAGTGCTCGGTCGGTCGGATGGCGTCGAGTCGACGGGCCCGAGTCGCCCGCCGTCCGAGCAGGCAGGCGGGACGTGGCAGCTGCGGCCACGCGGCACTGTCACTCGGCCCGGTCTCACGTCGCACTCGGACCTGGAGCTGAGCAAGTCAAGGCGATGGGGCTGCGGCAGGCAGCGGATCGCGGGCCTCGCGCATGGTCTCACTTGTTTGTCAGGGCCGACCGGTGAGGGTCAGTCGCGGCCGACCTGGAAGATGCTGCGGACCGGGTGGCGGCGAGGGGACGGCGGTGACGTCCGTGACGACGGGCGCGCCGGCGATGAACTCGCGCAGCTCGCGCCCGGCGACCGCCTTGGCGGGATGCGGGCCCGCGGCCAGCAGGCGAGGCAGCCAGCCGAGCGGCAGCGGCGACTTCGAGCCGACGAGCACGATGTTGCCGAACCGGCGGCCCTTGAGGATCTGCGTCTCGGCCAGAGCGGCGACCTCGGGCAGCACGGCGGACAGCGTCGACGCCTGCCCGCGGGCGAACCGCAGGCCGGGCCCGTCCGCCAGGTTGATCGCGACGATCCCGCTCGGTGCGAGCAGACGGACGGCCTCGGTGTAGAACTCGACGGTGGTCACGTGCGCGGGGATGCGCGCCCCGCTGAAGATGTCGATCACCAGCAGGTCGACCACGCCGAGCAGCGCGTCGGGCAGCTTGGCGAGCGTCTCGCGGGCGTCGCCGTAGCGCACCCGGATGTTCGAGTCGCGGGGAAGAGGGAGGTGCTCGCGGACGAAGTCCACCAGCTCGCGCTCGAGCTCGAGCACCTGCTGGCGGGAGCCCGGTCGCCGAGCGGCCACATACCGCGGGAGGGTGAGCGCTCCCGCACCCAGGTGCACGGCGGTGATGGCCTCCGTCGGCTCGCCCATGAGGTCGATGACGTTCGCGATCCGCTGGATGTACTCGAAGCCCAGCTCGGTGGGATCCTGCAGGTCCACCTGCGACTGAGGAGTGCCGTCGACGACGAGCGTCTTCATGCCGGGTCGGAACCGGTCGTCCTCGATCCGAGCCTGCATGCCGTTCGAGAGCACGATCGAGGGGGATTCCGCCACCTCAGCATCCTGTCACGGGCGCGCGCGGGAGCCGGATCATCGCCCCAACACCCCCATATGGACAGAACACCCCGGCAGGCCAGGGTGTTCTGTCCCGAGCGGAGTGTTCCGTCTGCAGACGGGTGTCGAGCCGCTGCCGCGCACCTGAGAGTTCCCCGGCACTTTCGACGCGGGATCTGACCCGGCCAGACGGGCGATCCTCAGCAGGAATCAGCGGCGGGGCGGCGCGGTTATACAGGACAACGCGAGATGGATCAAGGATCGACTGGACACACCCTGCGAAAGCGGCCTATAGTAGACCCTTGCGCTCCCAGGACAATTCTGCGCGGACAAAACACGCCTTCATATTGCGGTCGGCTGTCGCGCGCCACGAACCCTTCTCCGTCAACGCATCTCCCTGCATCAGTGCTCATCGGCATGGATGCAGCGCGCGGTCGGGACCGGGTTCTGAAGACACCGTAGCCGGTGACCTCGGGAGTCCGCGAGATCCACCACACGACACACCCATCACGACCGCCAATTCACCCAATCAGTGACGCCCCACTCGGGCTTCGGAGGTAATTCCTTGGCTGCTGCGCGCAACGCATCGTCCACCACCACTCCCAAGAACGGCCGCGATGCGTCGCGGCTCTCGTTCGCCAAGATCACCGACACTCTGACCGTCCCGGACCTTCTGGCCCTGCAGACGGAGAGCTTCGACTGGCTGGTCGGCTCCGATGCGTGGAAGGAGCGCGTCGAGCAGGCCAAGGCCGAAGGACGCACCGACCTCCCCGCGCACACCGGCCTCGAGGAGATCTTCGAGGAGATCTCGCCGATCGAGGACCTCGCGCGAGACGATGCAGCTCTCGTTCACGAACCCGTTCCTCGAGGAGAAGAAGTACACCCTCGACGAGTGCAAGGAGCGCGGCAAGACCTACGCCGCCCCGCTGTACGTCGAGGCCGAGTTCATGAACCACCTCACCGGTGAGATCAAGACCCAGACGGTCTTCATGGGCGACTTCCCGCTGATGACCGACAAGGGCACGTTCATCATCAACGGCACCGAGCGTGTCGTCGTGTCCCAGCTCGTCCGCTCGCCCGGCGTCTACTTCGACCGCGCGCAGGAGAAGACCTCCGACAAGGACGTCTTCTCGGCCCGCATCATCCCGAGCCGCGGTGCCTGGCTCGAGTTCGAGATCGACAAGCGCGACCAGGTCGGCGTGCGCATCGACCGCAAGCGCAAGCAGTCCGTCACCGTCTTCCTCAAGGCCCTCGGCCTGACCAGCGAGGAGATCCTGAGCAGTTCGCGGGCTACGCCTCCATCGAGGCCACCCTCGAGAAGGACAACATCCTGACCAAGGATGAGGCGCTCAAGGACATCTACCGCAAGCTCCGTCCGGGAGAGCAGGTCGCCGCCGAGGCCGCCCGCGCGCTCCTCGACAACTTCTACTTCAACTCCAAGCGCTACGACCTCGCCAAGGTGGGCCGCTACAAGGTCAACCGCAAGCTCGGCATCGACGCGCCGCTGTCCGACTCGGTGCTCACCGTCGAGGACATCGTCGCGACCATCAAGTACCTGGTGCGCGCTGCACGACGACCGCACCACGCTGCCCGGTGTGCGCGACGGCAAGCCCGTCGAGCTCCGTCTCGACGTGGACGACATCGACCACTTCGGCAACCGCCGCATCCGCGCGGTCGGCGAGCTCATCCAGAACCAGGTCCGCACCGGACTGTCCCGCATGGAGCGCGTCGTCCGCGAGCGCATGACCACGCAGGACATCGAGGCGATCACCCCGCAGACCCTGATCAACGTGCGCCCCGTCGTCGCCGCGATCAAGGAGTTCTTCGGAACCTCGCAGCTGTCGCAGTTCATGGACCAGAACAACCCGCTCGCGGGTCTCACCCACAAGCGCCGCCTGTCGGCGCTCGGCCCCGGTGGTCTGTCCCGTGAGCGCGCCGGCGTCGAGGTGCGCGACGTGCACCCCAGTCGCACTACGGCCGCATGTGCCCGATCGAGACCCCGGAAGGCCCGAACATCGGCCTGATCGGATCGCTCGCGTCGTTCGCCCGCATCAACTCGTTCGGCTTCATCGAGACCCCGTACCGCAAGGTCGTCGACGGCCTCGTCACCGAGCAGATCGACTACCTGACCGCGAGCGAGGAGGACGAGTACCTCGTCGCCCAGGCCAACGCCCCGCTGCGTGCCGACGGCCGCTTCGCCGAGCCCTGCGTCCTCGTCCGCCCGAAGGGCGGAGAGGTCGAGCTCGTCGACGCAGGTCGCGTGCACTACATGGACGTCTCGCCGCGCCAGATGGTGTCGGTCGCGACCTCGCTGATCCCGTTCCTCGAGCACGACGATGCGAACCGCGCGCTCATGGGCGCGAACATGCAGCGTCAGGCCGTTCCGCTGCTGCGCTGGAGTCCCCGATCGTCGGCACCGGCATGGAGGGCTACGCGGCCATCGACGCCGGTGACGTCATCACCGCCGAGAAGGCCGGCGTCGTCGCCGGAGGTCTCGGCCGACGTCGTCACCGTCCAGCTCGACGAGGGTGGAACGCAGAACTACTACCTGCGCAAGTTCGACCGCTCCAACCAGGGCACCAGCTACAACCACCGCGTGATCGTCGATGCCGGCGAGCGCATCGAGGTCGGACGAGGTCCTCGCCGACGGCCCCGCGACGGAGAACGGCGAGCTCGCGCTCGGCAAGAACCTCCTCGTCGCGTTCATGCCGTGGGAGGGTCACAACTTCGAGGACGCGATCATCCTCAGCCAGAACCTGGTGAAGGACGACGTCCTCTCCTCGATCCACATCGAGGAGTACGAGGTCGACGCCCGCGACACCAAGCTCGGCAAGGAGGAGATCACCCGTGACCTCCCCAACGTCAGCCCCGAGCTGCTGGCCGACCTCGACGAGCGCGGCATCATCCGCATCGGCGCCGAGGTCCGCCCCGGCGACATCCTCGTCGGCAAGGTCACGCCGAAGGGCGAGACCGAGCTGTCCGCCGAGGAGCGCCTGCTCCGCGCGATCTTCAACGAGAAGAGCCGCGAGGTGCGCGACACCATCGCTCAAGGTGCCCCACGGTGAGCAGGGCACGATCATCGCCGTCAAGGAGTTCTCCTCGCAGGACGGCGACGACGAGCTCGGCTCGGGCGTCAACCAGCGCGTGGTCGTCTACATCGCCCAGAAGCGCAAGATCACCGAGGGCGACAAGCTCGCCGGCCGTCACGGCAACAAGGGCGTCATCTCCAAGATCCTGCCGGTCGAGGACATGCCGTTCCTCGCCGACGGCACCCCGGTCGACGTCGTCCTCAACCCGCTCGGCATCCCCGGCCGGATGAACTTCGGCCAGGTCCTCGAGACTCCACCTCGGCTGGATCGCCAAGCAGGGCTGGAACGTCGAGGGCTCGCCCGCGTGGGCCAAGCGCCTGCCGAGCGACGCGCACTCCGGCCGACGCCCGGCACCAAGGTCGCCACCCCGGTGTTCGACGGTGCGCTGGAGGAGGAGATCGCCGGTCTGCTCGACTCGACGACCCTCAACCGCGACGGTGAGCGCCTCATCGGCTCGCTCGCGGCAAGGCCCGGCTGTTCGACGGCCGCTCCGGCGAGCCGTTCCCGGAGCCGGTCTCGGTCGGCTACATGTACATCCTGAAGCTCCACCACCTGGTGGACGACAAGATCCACGCCCGCTCGACCGGTCCGTACTCGATGATCACCCAGCAGCCGCTCGGTGGTAAGGCGCAGTTCGGTGGCCAGCGATTCGGTGAGATGGAGGTCTGGGCGCTCGAGGCATACGGTGCCGCGTACGCGCTCCAGGAGCTCCTGACCATCAAGTCCGACGACATCCTCGGCCGCGTGAAGGTCTACGAGGCGATCGTCAAGGGCGAGAACATCCAGGAGCCCGGCATCCCCGAGAGCTTCAAGGTCCTCATCAAGGAGATGCAGTCGCTGTGCCTGAACGTCGAGGTCCTCTCGGCCGACGGCACCGCGGTCAGCCTGCGCGACACGGACGACGAGGTCTTCCGTGCCGCAGAGGAGCTCGGCATCAACATCTCCACGCGCTTCGAGTCGTCGTCCATCGACGACATCTGATCCGCGCCAGCTCGACACGTCACCCATACGGAACTTAGGGAAGAGAACACATTGCTCGACGTAACAACTTTTGACGAGCTGCGCATCGGACTCGCTACGGCCGACGACATCCGTCGCTGGTCGCACGGTGAGGTCAAGAAGCCCGAGACCATCAACTACCGCACGCTGAAGCCCGAGAAGGACGGCCTCTTCGGAGAGCAGATCTTCGGACCCAGCCGCGACTGGGAGTGCGCCTGCGGCAAGTACAAGCGCGTCCGCTTCAAGGGCATCGTCTGCGAGCGCTGCGGTGTCGAGGTCACGAAGTCGTCGGTGCGCCGCGAGCGCATGGGCCACATCGAGCTCGCCGCCCCCGTCACGCACATCTGGTACTTCAAGGGTGTGCCGAGCCGCCTCGGCTACCTGCTCGACATGGCGCCGAAGGACCTCGAGAAGGTCATCTACTTCGCGGCGTACATGATCATCGACGTCGACGAGGATGGCCGCCACGCGGACATGCCCGGCCTCGAGAACGAGCTCCGCCTCGAGATCAAGACGCTCAGCGACCAGCGCGACTCGCGCATCGACGACCGTCTCGCCGAAGCTCGAGACCGACCTCGCCGCCCTGGAGGAGGAGGGCGCCAAGAGCGATCAGAAGCGCCGCACCAAGGACGGCGCCGAGAAGGAGATGGGCCAGATCCGCAAGTCGTTCGACGAGCAGATCACCCACCTCGAGCGCGTCTGGGACGAGTTCAAGAGCCTGAAGGTCGGCGACCTCAAGCCCGAGGACGCCGTCTTCCACGAGCTCCAGGACCGCTTCGGCATCTACTTCGAGGCCTTCATGGGCGCCGAGGCGATCAAGAAGCGCCTCGAGGCGTTCGACCTCGAGGCCGAGGCCGAGATCCTGCGCGAGCAGATCGCCGAGGGCAAGGGTCAGAAGAAGATCCGCGCCATCAAGCGCCTGCGCGTCGTCAGCTCGTTCCTCGCCACCGGCAACTCGCCGGCAGCGATGGTGCTCGACGTCGTCCCGGTCATCCCGCCCGAGCTGCGCCCGATGGTCCAGCTCGACGGTGGCCGCTTCGCGACCTCCGACCTGAACGACCTGTACCGCCGCGTGATCAACCGCAACAACCGCCTCCGTCGTCTGCTCGACCTCGGCGCCCCCGAGATCATCGTCAACAACGAGAAGCGCATGCTCCAGGAGGCCGTCGACGCACTGTTCGACAACGGCCGCCGCGGTCGCCCCGTCACGGGCACCGGAAACCGCGCGCTCAAGTCGCTGTCCGACATGCTCAAGGGCAAGCAGGGCCGGTTCCGCCAGAACCTGCTCGGCAAGCGCGTCGACTACTCGGGCCGTTCGGTCATCGTCGTCGGTCCGCAGCTCAAGCTGCACCAGTGCGGTCTGCCCAAGCAGATGGCGCTCGAGCTGTTCAAGCCGTTCGTGATCAAGCGCCTGATCGACCTGAGCCACGCTCAGAACATCAAGGCCGCCAAGCGCATGGTCGAGCGCAGCCGTCCGGCAGGTCTGGGACGTGCTCGAGGAGATCATCCGCGAGCGCCCCGTGCTGCTCAACCGCGCGCCCACGCTGCACCGTCTCGGCATCCAGGCCTTCGAGCCTCAGCTCGTCGAGGGCAAGGCCATCCAGCTGCACCCGCTCGTCTGCGCCGCGTTCAACGCGGACTTCGACGGCGACCAGATGGCTGTCCACCTGCCGCTGTCGGTCGAGGCCCAGGCCGAGGCCCGCATCCTGATGCTCGCCTCGAACAACATCCTGAAGCCGTCCGACGGCCGCCCGGTCGCCCTGCCCTCGCAGGACATGATCATCGGCCTGCACCACCTCACCACCCTCCGCGAGGGTGGCGAGGGCGAGGGCCGTGCCTTCTCGTCGATCGCCGAGGCGATCCTCGCGAAGGACCAGGGCTCGCTGCACCTGAACTCGAAGGTGCAAGATCCGCCTGCACGGGCTGTACTTCACCGATGAGACCACCCCGGAGGGCTTCGACGCAGGGCGAGCCGTACACGCTGAGCACCACGCTCGGCCGCGCGCTCTTCAACGAGGCGCTGCCGGTGGACTACCCCTACCAGGAGGTCGTCGCCGACAAGGGTCGCCTGTCGATCCTCGTCAACGACCTCGCGGAGCGGTACCCCAAGGTGGAGGTCGCCGCGACGCTCGACCGCATCAAGGACGCCGGCTTCTACTGGGCCACGCGCTCCGGTGTGACCGTCGCGCTGTCGGACATCCTGACCCCGCCCAACAAGGGCGCAGATCGTCGCGGTGTACGAGAAGCAGGCCGCCAAGGTCCAGGGCCAGTTCGAGAAGGGACTCACGACCGACGCCGAGCGTCGTCAGGAGCTCATCGAGATCTGGAACAAGGCCACGGCCGAGGTCGCCCAGGCGATGCAGGACAACTTCCCGAAGGACAACAACATCAACCGCATGGTGTCCTCCGGCGCACGAGGCAACTGGATGCAGGTGCGTCAGATCGCCGGCATGCGCGGTCTGGTGTCGAACCCGAAGGGTGAGATCATCCCGCGTCCGATCGTGCCTCGTACCGCGAGGGCCTGACCGTGGCCGAGTACTTCATCTCGACCCACGGTGCCCGCAAGGGACTGGCCGACACCGCGCTCCGCACCGCCGACTCCGGGTACCTCACCCGTCGTCTCGTGGACGTCTCGCAGGATGTCATCATCCGCGAGGAGGACTGCGGCACGACCAAGGGCCTCGACCTGCCGATCGCGGCCCGCGGCGCCGATGGCACCCTGGTCCGCGACCCGAACGTCGAGAACTCGCGTGTTCGCCCGCACGCTGGCCGTCGACGTCGGTCGACGCCTCGGGCGAGGTCGTTCGCCGAGCCCCGGCGACGATGTCGGAGACGTCCTCATCGACAAGCTGGTCGAGGCGGGTGTCGAGCACATCAAGGTGCGCTCGGTGCTGACCTGCGAGTCGGCGGTCGGCGTCTGCGCGGCCTGCTACGGCCGCTCGCTCGCCACCGGCAAGCTCGTCGACATCGGCGAGGCCGTCGGCATCATCGCGGCCCAGTCGATCGGCGAGCCCGGAACGCAGCTCACGATGCGCACCTTCCACACCGGTGGTGTCGGCCTCGGCCGATGACATCACGCAGGGTCTGCCCCGCGTGCAGGAGCTGTTCGAGGCCCGCACCCCGAAGAGCGCGTCGCCGATCGCCGAGGCCGCCGGCCGCATCACGATCGAGGACACCGACCGCCAGCGCCGCGTCATCCTCACGCCGGACAACGGCGACGAGGCGCATCGTCTACCCCGTGCTCAAGCGCGCCACCCTCCTCGTGGAGGACGGCCAGCACGTCGAGCTCGGCCAGCAGCTGCACGTCGGGTCTGTCGACCCGAAGGAGGTGCTGCGCGTCAAGGGCGTGCGCGCCGTGCAGCAGCACCTGGTCGACGGCGTGCAGGGCGTCTACCGCTCGCAGGGTGTGCCGATCCACGACAAGCACATCGAGGTCATCGTCCGCCAGATGCTGCGCAAGGTCACCGTCGTCGAGCACGGCGACACCGACCTGCTCCCCGGTGAGCTCGTCGACCGCTCGCGCTACAACGAGGTCAACCGCGCCGCTCTGGCCGAGGGCAAGAAGACCGCGTCGGCTCGTCAGGAGGTCATGGGCATCACCAAGGCGTCCCTGGCCACCGAGTCGTGGCTGTCGGCCGCGTCCTTCCAGGAGACCACCCGCGTGCTCACCCAGGCGGCCATGGAGGGCAAGTCCGACCCGCTCATGGGCCTCAAGGAGAACGTGATCATCGGAAAGCTGATCCCGGCCGGAACGGGTCTCGCGAAGTACCGCGACGTCCGCGTCGAGGCCGACGGAGGAGGCGAAGGCGGAGCGCTATCCGAACCGCATCTTCGGCGACGAGTCGGTCTTCAACGAGAACGACCTGTCGTTCGTCGACTTCGACTCGTTCAACTCGACGGACTTCGAGCCCGGCACCTACAACTAGCCGGCGCGCGCACAAGGGCCCCTCTACTCCGGTAGAGGGGCCCTTTGCCATGCCCGACGTCAGTTTCAGGGTGTACTCAAAGGTTAATTCGACACGCTGAGATTCTTTGCTCCCGTGCGCTCGATGGCCCACGATGGGAGCGCGCGGGTGGCGCAGGGGTGTTGTTCGGGGGAGTGCTGTGATCGATCAGGAGCGGATGTCGCCAGACATCGATATCGCCTTCTCCCATTGGCTCTCCCTGCTGCCCTCCTGGCGACTGAGCTCGGTCGCGGCTCGGCGCTCGTCGTGCGCGCGGTGCCCGAGCTATCTCGCAGCGCTCGGTCTCGACGGCATGATGCACGAGCCGGTGCACTCGCTGTTCTGCGCGGTCCACGCCATCGTGGAGGACCGGTTCGCCGAGGAGTCGACTCCCACGGACTTCGAGGACGACTGGCGGATGCCTGTCCGCTCCGTCTACTCCGATGACATGCAGCTCGGCGCGATGTCGGTCATCGCCGCCCACGCCCCCCTGGGCGACCTTCAGGACGACCTGGCGCTGAGCCGCCGCCGTGCGATGCTGTTCGATTGCGCCGTCGCCGAGCTGGCACTGCGCCGGGGGACGATGCTCGAGGCGGTCCTCGCATTCGTGGAGCCGACCGTGCAGCGCATGGCTGATGAGCTGATCGCGGAGATCTGCGAGCAGTAGCCCCGAATTGCCACATATGGCTCCGAAAATCGCGTGTCTGGGAGCCAAAGGTGGCAACTCGACGGGGGAAATGCGCTGATTGGCCCCCGTTTACGGCATGGCCTTCGGTGAGGCCGCACCCCTAGGGTGGGAGAACGCCGTTTACCCGAACGGCCCTCGCAGTGACACCCATCACCGCGCCTCCCCCCGCACACACCTGGACCCCCGGTGACCACGAACCCGAACGTGGTCGAGCGATCTTCTGCAGCGCCGACCGTTCTTCCCTTCCCCTCCTCACGCCTGCCCGCAACACCGTCCGCGCGCCGAATCGGGGGAGCGCGATGATGCTCCGTCCGTACCGACTCGAGCGCGAGCTCGATCGTGCCGTCGCGCAGTGGCTCGCCTGGCTTCCTCGCTGGGAGCCGAGCACCGCCCGCCGCCGGAACGAGATCTGCACCGTCTGCCCGCGCTATGTCGACGAGCTCGCTCTCGACGAGATCCCGCACGGTCCGCTGCACGCTCTCGTCACCTCCGTCGACGCCCTGCTCATCGAGCACTTCCTCCGCCACGCCGCGGCCCGGTTCCCGAACCTCGAGCGCGGTGGCCTGTGGCGGGTCTGGGTCGAGCGCGGGGTGGTGCGCGTCACCTCGAGCGACGGCTTCGACGTGAACGAGCTGATCGATCCCGAGGACCTCGAGATCGGCTCGCTCGACGTGCTGGGACTATCGGAGCCGATCACCGTCGCGCATGCCGCTGCGGCCCGGATCGAGCTGCTCCGCCTCTACGTCAGCCTGTTCCATGACTCGGTGAGCCGGCTGCGCCGTCAGCACAGCCAGATGACTCGGGCGCTGAGCGCCTACGTCGAGCCCAAGGTGCAGAAGATGGCCGATGACCTGATCCTGGAGATCACGAAGGCCGGCGCCGCGTAGCTTTCCTTCCCATCCGGGCTCTGCGCATTTCCGGGAGACCACCGAGGACTGCGTGTCCTCATTAATGCCGACACTCGGAATAGGGCTTATATGGGGGATCAGGTCCGGGTAATTTATTACTCAGGAGCTGGGGGGCTCCGATGGTGCGGCGCTGGGGGGCGCCGCACCCTAAACTTCACGGAATTCGCTCTTGGGGAAGATGCGGATTCGCTGAGGCCGATCCGAACAAAAGGGTGCCCCATTCTGGTGGCACCCTTTTGCGGTCTTTAGGGCTAATAGCGCCGCGGCTAATCTGAACAGCGCGCCGATAACCCGTCGCCGCACGACGCGACACCCATTGCGTCGGGCCAGCTCGACTGGCGACCACCCGAATACCCGAACTCCAGACTGCGACTCGATCGTGGTCGATCCGCTCCCTACGGCGGCATCGCCCCCCTGCCTGCGCCACCCGCGCCGGCGAATCGTCTCGTCCCTGTCGTTCAGGTCATCCCTGAGGGGGACCCGATGACCAGCACCACCGTCACCCAGACCGCAGTCAGCACCCTTGACGCCGTCGACGAGCTGCACGCCGCGCTCGAGCATCTCGCGCTGCACGCGGGCTCCGATCTGCACGTCGTCGCCGACTCCACGCCGATGGCACGCATCGACGGATCGCTTGATCCCATCCACGGGTGGCCCGTCTGGTCTGCCGAGTTCGTGGCCGAGATGCTCACCTCGATCCTCACGCCTGCGCAGCTCGCCCGCTTCGAGGAGGAGCTCGAGCTCGACTTCGCCTACAGCCTCCCGGACGGCGCCCGGTTCCGCGTCAACGTCTACCGCCAGCGCGGCAAGCTCGGTGCGGCATTCCGTCTCATTCCTAGCGTCATCGTGCCGCTCGCCGAGCTGGGCCTGCCCGCCTCGGTCAGCCAGTTCGCCGGCCTGCAGCGCGGCCTCGTGCTCGTCACCGGCCCGACCGGCTCCGGCAAGTCGACGACGCTCGCCTCGTTGGTCCACCTCGCCAGCCAGACCCGCGCCGCGCACATCATGACCATCGAGGACCCCATCGAGTTCGTGCACACCAGCGGGACGTCGCTGATCAACCAGCGCGAGGTCGGAACCGACACGTACAGCCACGCGACGGCGATCCGCCAGGCGCTGCGCCAGGATCCGGACATCATCCTGCTCGGCGAGCTGCGCGACATCGAGACCATCTCCGCCGCACTCACCGCTGCCGAGACCGGCCACCTCGTCTTCGCCACGCTGCACACGCAGAGCGCCGCACAGACCGTCGATCGGATCATCGACGCCTTCCCTGCCGACCAGCAGGATCAGGTCCGCCAGATGCTCGCCATGACCCTCAAGGGCGTCGTCAGCCAGACCCTCGTCAAGAAGTCCACCGGATCCGGTCGCATGCTCGCCGCCGAAGTGCTCGTGGTCAACTCCGCAGCGTCGGCGATGATCCGCGAGGGCAAGGCCCACCAGATCGGCTCGATCATGGAGTCCGGACGCGAGTCCGGCATGCAGACGATGGATCAGCACCTCAGCGCCCTCGTCGACGCCGACCTCGTCGAGGTGGAGACCGCGGTCGAGTACGCCACCGAGCCGGCCGCTCTGCGCAGCCGCCTCAACCGCGCCGTCCCGATCGCCGACGGCGACGACTTCTACGCCCTGCTGATCGACGAGCCCGTCCCGGCGCACCGCGCTCCGACCCAGCGCCGCGTCGCCTGATGACACCTTCCTTCGATCGCGCGCAGGATCCGCTCTCCGCCCACGCCATCCGGCCCTACCGCCTCGAGCGTCGCATCGAACGCACCCTGGGGGAGTGGCTCGCCTGGCTGCCCGCGTGGCAGCCGATGCCCGAGGCGATCATCGGCCGGGGCAGTGCGGCCGTCTGCGCCCTCTGCCCGCGCTACGTCGATGCGCTGGCTCTCGACGAGGTGCCTCACGCAGCACTGCACGCCCTGGTGTCCACCGTCGACGCCTACGTGGTCGAGCACTTCGTGCGCCACGCGAACGCCCGCTTCCCCGAGCTGGAGCGCGACGGGCTCTGGACGGTCGTCGTGCTCGACGGCGTCGTGCGGGTGCTGTCGGCGATCGGCTGCGATGTCGACGAGCTGGTCGACCCCGACGAAGATCCGATGGAGCCCGACCTCGAGGCCGACGATGGCTTCATGTCGGCTCGCCAGGCCCTGGACGCGCGCATCCGATTGATCGCGGACTACTACGCCCTCTTCTCCTACGCCGCCACCCGCCTCACCCGCCGTCGTCAGGAGATGATCTTCGCAGTGAAGGAGTTCGTCGAGCCCGAGATCAGTCGCCTCGTATCCCGACTGATGGCAGACGTGACGGAGGCCTGACCCTCCGAGCGGACGTGGCGTCTCTCCACCCCCGAGTTGGGGCCCCGTGAAAAGGGGCTGATAGCAACGCGCGGCGGGCCGTACCGTGAGCAGACAAGCGGGGGAGGTATCTTCCTCCCCGGGGGACGCAAATGAAGAGGTACTCGTGACATCGCTCACCGAAGTTCTCGTGGTGCGCGGACTTCTGCCCGTCGATGCAATTGATCGAATCTCGGGCGGGTCCGACGACGAGGCGCGCATCCGTGAATATCTCGCCGACGGCGTGATCAGCCCGGTCCAGGTGGCCACTGCGCGTGCAGCGCAGCTGGGTCTCGCCTTCGTCGAGCTCGCGGAGAAGACCGCCGATCCCATCGCGACGGGCCTCGTGCCCTCCGCACTCTGCCGACGCCACGCGGTGCTGCCGCTCGTGATCGAACAGGGCCGTCTCGTCCTCGCGATGAGCGACCCGAACGACGTCCTCGCCCTCGACGACGTGCGCGCCGCGGCAGCCATGCCGATCCGTCCGGTCGTCGCCGAGCACGTGGACCTCCTCGCCGCCATCGACCGCTTCTACCGCAACGACGGTGAGCTGAACGACCTCACCACGACCTTCGAGAGCGAGTCGCGCGACTCGCGCGCCGCCGAGACCGATGCCGAGGACGGGGAGGACGACGCACCCATCGTGCGCTTCGTGAACCTGCTCGTCAGCCAGGCCATCAAGGACAACGCCTCCGACATCCACATCGAGCCGGGCGAGGACGAGCTGCGCGTGCGATACCGCATCGACGGCGTGCTCCACGAGGTGCAGCGTGCACCCCGCAACATCCAGGCCGGTGTCATCTCCCGACTCAAGATCATGTCGGAGATCAACATCGCCGAGCGTCGCCGTCCCCAGGACGGCCGCATGTCGATCCGCCACGGCGGACGGCAGATCGACCTCCGCGTCGCGACTCTGCCGACGGTGCATGGCGAGAAGGTCGTCATGCGAATCCTCGACAACTCCAACACCAAGCGCGCGATGAGCGACCTGCAGCTGCTCGACCGCAACCTCGAGACCTTCAAGGCGTCGTACACGAAGCCCTACGGCATGATCCTCGTGACCGGCCCGACAGGTTCCGGAAAGTCGACCACCCTCTACACGACCCTGCACGCCGTCTCGAAGCCCGAGATCAACGTCATCACCGTCGAGGATCCGGTCGAGTACCGGATGGAGGGCATCAACCAGGTCCAGGTCAACCCCAAGGCGGGTCTGACCTTCGCGAGCGCGCTGCGCTCCATCCTGCGCTCCGACCCCGACGTCGTGCTCCTCGGCGAGATCCGCGACAAGGAGACGGCCCAGATCGCCATCGAGGCGTCCCTCACCGGCCACCTCGTGCTCTCGACACTGCACACCAACGACGCTCCGAGCGCCGTGACCCGCCTCATCGAGATGGACATCGAGCCCTTCCTCGTCGGATCAGCCCTCGACTGCGTCGTCGCCCAGCGACTCGCCCGCCGCCTGTGCGACAAGTGCAAGGAGGAGCACAAGGTCGACGACGTCCGCCTCGACGCCTTGAAGTTCCCGGGAGCCGGCCTCACCGGCCAGGCTCCGATCTTCAAGCCCGTCGGCTGCGCCGCGTGCTCCGGTACCGGCTACCGAGGTCGTCTCGCGATCCACGAGGTGATGGCGGTCTCCGAGCAGATCGAGCGTCTCGCCGTGATGCGCTCCTCGAGCGCCGAGATCATGCGCACGGCTGTGGATGAGGGAATGATCACTCTCCGCCAAGACGGATGGGCCAAGGTCCGCCAGGGCCTGACATCCATCGACGAGGTGCTCCGCGTCGTCGCCTGACGATTCGGAGAGAGCCATGACCGGGGGGATCAACATGGACGACGACGCGCAGACGGCGGAACGCCACCGCGCACGCACCGTCTGGGACATCGGATTCGATGACACGCCGACGGGCGGGGAGCACGCTGGCGAGCTGCTGCACGGCGGCGAGCTGCGTTCTGTCGACATGCGGGCCGTCGCCGAGGACGACAGTCTGGATGAGGCCGTCTCGATGTCGAGGTACGTGACGGCCGAGATCGACGTGATCGAGGGTGGGGGAGACCTCGACATCGAGTTCATCGCTCCGGCCGGACCGGCCTTCCGGTCCAGCTCCGCGGCAGCGGCCGACGACGTCTCGATCATTCCACCGGCCTCGCTCGCTGGCCCGCTCGTCACGGACGGGCGCTTCGCCGTGGGCGACAGCCCCGAGGCGACGCTGCGCGAGGCGCTCGCCGCCGTCGTCGAGCAGGGCGCATCCGATCTGCACGTCAGCTCGGGCTCCGCCCCGATGGTCCGCATCGACGGCGGACTGCGCGCGATCGAGGGCGCGCCGACCTGGCAGCCCTCGCACGTCTCGGCGATCCTGCGCTCGATCATGACCGACGCGCAGCGGATCAAGTTCGCCTCCGAGCTCGAGCTCGACTTCGCATATGGTCTCAGCGACCAGAGCCGCTTCCGCGTCAACGTCTACCAGCAGCGCGACTCGATGGGCGCCGCCTTCCGACTGATCCCCACCAAGATCAAGACGCTCGAAGAGCTCGGCGTTCCCGACGTGGTCTCTCGCTTCGCTCAGCTTCCGCGCGGCCTCGTCCTGGTCACGGGCCCGACGGGCTCAGGCAAGTCGACGACTCTCGCCGCGCTGATCGACCTCGCGAACCGCACGCGCAGCGATCACATCATGACGGTCGAAGACCCGATCGAGTTCCTGCACGAGAACAAGCGCTCGCTGGTCAACCAGCGCGAGGTCGGTGCGGACACGCACAGCTTCGGCGCCGCGCTCAAGCACGTGCTGCGCCAGGACCCGGACATCATCCTCATCGGCGAGCTCCGCGACCTCGAGACCATCAGCGTCGCGCTGACCGCCGCAGAGACCGGCCACCTCGTCTTCGCGACCCTGCACACCCAGGACGCCCCTCAGACGATCGACCGTGTGATCGACGTCTTCCCACCGAGCCAGCAGGGACAGGTGCGGGCCCAGCTCGCCGCGACCCTGCAGGGCGTCATCTGCCAGGCTCTCGTCCGCAAGGCCGCCGGGAGCGGCCGCGCCGTGGCTACCGAGGTCCTCGCGACCACGCCGGCCGTCGCCAACCTGATCCGCGAGGGCAAGACCTTCCAGGTTCACTCCGCCATGCAGGCGGGGCGCGACCTCGGAATGCACACCATGGATCAGCACCTCGCGGAGCTCGTCGGCCAGGGCATCATCACCCGTCAGGCCGCTGCCGAGAAGGCGCACGACCTCGAAGGTCTCACCCGACTGCTCGGCAACGCCGGCCCGTCGGACGTCTCACTCGCTCAGGGCACATTCGGTGCCCCAATGGCGGGCAAGGTCTCCGTCGGACATGGAGGTACTCGCTGATGTCGATGGCGGTCAAGCAGTTCGACTACAAGAGCCGCAACTCAGGCGGCAAGCTGATCAAGGGGCGCCTGGACGCGACCACGGAGGCGGCGGCGGTCGGCAAGCTGCGCACTATGGGGCTCACCCCGATCTCGGTCAATGAATTCAGTGCGGGCACCGGCCTGCAGCGCGAGATCAACATCCCGGGCATGTCGAAGGGCGTCGGGCTCAAGGAGCTGTCCGTCTTCAGCCGGCAGATGGCGACGATGCTCTCGGCCGGGCTCACATTGCTCAAGACGCTGACGATCCTCTCGGACCAGACCGAGCACCCGAAGCTCAAGAGCATCCTCGTCAAAGTGACCGCAGAGGTCGAATCGGGAACCTCGTTCTCGGCCGCGCTCGCACAGCACTCCAAGACCTTCCCGCCGCTGATGATCAACATGATCCGCGCGGGTGAGACCGGCGGATTCCTCGACGGCGCCCTCGGCACCGTGGCCACCAACTTCGAGAAGGAGGCCAAGCTCCGCGCGACCATCAAGTCGGCGATGGCCTACCCCGTGATGGTGCTCATCATGTCGCTGGTTGCTGTCGTGCTCATGCTCACGTTCATCGTTCCCGTCTTCAAGACGATGTTCGATGGCCTGGGTGGTTCGCTGCCGTTGCCGACGCAGTTCCTCGTCACGGTGTCGGAGAACATGTTCTGGATTCTGCCCACCTTGATCGTTGCGATCGTGAGTGGGCGAGTGTGGTGGGCCCGAAACGGCCAGAAGGAATCCGTTCGCAGCAAGGTGGACTCCCTGAAGATCCGGCTGCCCGTCTTCGGGCTGCTGATCAAGAAGATCGCCATCGCGCGGTTCACCCGTAACTTCGCCGACATGATCGGTGCCGGCGTGCCAATCCTCTCCGCCCTCGCGACTGTTGGCGCGACATCGGGAAACTGGGTGCTGGAGAGGGCAGCCGAGCGAATCGGGGAATCGGTCCGTCAGGGCCGGCCCATCGCCGAGCAGCTCATCCAGGAGAAGGTCTTCCCGCCGATGGTCACTCAGATGGTGGCGGTCGGCGAGGACTCCGGGGCGCTCGAGACCATGCTCATCAAGGTGTCGGAGTTCTACGACACTGAGATCGAAGCCACGACAGCAGCCCTGACCTCCCTCATCGAACCGCTGCTCATCGCCTTCCTCGGTGTGGTGGTCGGCGGCATGATCATCGCGCTGTACATGCCGATCTTCAGCATCGCCACCGTCGTCAAGTGACGTCGGACCCGATGGGAGCCTCCACCATGTTCCTGGCAACCGCGCTGAGGCGCGTCCACAGGCGCCCCGACGAGCGACGGCCTGACGCAGGGTTCACCCTGATCGAGCTGCTGGTGGTGGTGATCATCATCGGCATCCTCGCCGCGATCGCCATCCCGGTGTACATCGGGGTGCAGAACAATGCGAGGGACACGGCCGTCAGATCCGACCTGTCCAACGCCAAGCAGGCGGTCATCGGGTATTACACCAACGGCGGATCGGGCACTCCGACACTCTCGACGGCGGCGTCACCAGCTGGCCTCGGCACCTATGGGTACTCACTGACCACCACGGCGTACTCCTCGACGGCCAACCGGCCGGCGTTCGTCACTGCGCCGACCTCGGCGGCATCGATATGGTGCATCCAGGCGACCAGCGTCACCGGGACCGTCTTCAGCGTCGGCCAGTCCATCGGCGTCACCAAGGCGGCGTGCTGACCCGACAGCAGCAAAAGGAGAGGGCGTCGCGGAATCCGCGACGCCCTCTCCGTTTGCCGTGCAGGCTCATTCAGTCGGCGACGATGAAGTCTGGCTCATTCACGGGCGATTCTCGCTTTCCATGGTTCGAGAAAGCGGACGAAACGAAGATCTCTCCCATGGTGACCCCCGAAATGGAGATGGGGAATGTGCCAAAACCCCCCATACGTGGTCTATGGCGGCATGTCAAGTACCTCTAACTTTGAACATGTCGGGGCGCCGTAGTAAACGGGGGAAACGCTCGGTCTCAACCTATAAACAGGAATGGAAACCTCGAAATGATCCGCATGTCAGACGCACTCGCGCGTCACCAGGAACGCAAGGCGAAGGGCGAAGAGGGCTTCACCCTCATCGAGCTTCTCGTTGTCGTCATCATCATCGGCATCCTTGCCGCCATCGCCATCCCGGTGTACATCGGTGTGCAGAACAACGCGAAGGACAAGGCCGCTCAAGTCGGACCTGACCAACGCCAAGACTGCTGTCATCGCCTACTACGCCGATGGCAACACCGCTGCCGCAACCAGCACGCTGCTCAAGCCCTACGGCTTCGTGGAGTCCGTCTCCGGTTCGGTCACCATCGTCGCGTCCAACACGACCGGCGCACTCTGCATCAAGGCGAAGAGCGAGTCGGGAGCGTCGAACTTCTTCTACGTCACGTCGACCACGGCGCCGAGCACCACCGCCTGCACCGCAGCGGCCTAGCTCGACCTGAACTCGATGGGGCGTCGCGCATGTCGCGGCGCCCCATCGAGCCGGCTATACGCAACAATGCACCAAGGCTCGAACCCGGGGGGATGCGAGCCAGCACGACCGCAGCGCGAGCTGCATCTGCAGTAGAGAGCATCACACACCTGGGGGAGGTGGATCCATGCGCAAGCTTCTGAAGGCGGCACAGGCCGACGACGCCGGTTTCACCATCGTCGAGGTCATCGTCTCGATGGTGATCTTCGCCCTCATCGCCGTCGGCGTCAGCTACTCCACCGCCACCTCGATGCGTCTCACCAGCGATACCCGCTCTCGCGAGGTCGCCACGAATCTCGCTGCCTCCGAGATCGACTCGGTCCTCGCCCTCGACGCGTTCGAGGTCTTCACCGCTGACCCGCGGGATGTCACCGTCGGCTCCACCGTCTACACGATCGACCGCTTCGCCGGCTGGGTGTCCGCCAGCGGCACCACGTCGGGCTGCGGCACTGGCACGGGTCAACTCCAGTACAAGCGAATCAATGTGTCGGTGACCTGGCCGAGCATGCTCAGCACCTCGGGTGCCGCACGGGCCGACACCATCCTCGCGTCGTCGACCCGGCTCAATGATCCCGCCACCGGCTCCATCTTCGTGTCGGCCATCGCGGCCGACGGCACCGGCTCGGTCGACAACACGGTCACCATCACTCCGACGTCCGGCGGAGCCGCCCTTGCGGATCAGCCCGATCCCACGGACGAGGATGGCTGCGCGTTCGCCTTCCACGTCGCGCCAGGCACGTACAAGGTCACTCTCTCGAAGACCGGATCGGTCGACGTCAATCATGATCCGAGCCCGGACGCCTCGGTCACCGTCACCGCTGGCGGAGCCGTCACGGCGACCTTCCAGTACGACGCAGCGAGCAATTTCGCCGTGTTCTACGCGCCGACACTGATCGGGCGCATCCTGCCCTCCGGGCTGAGGACCACCTATGTGAGCGGCTTCGGCCCGTACACGGGCCCGGCCGGGACACCGAGCTCAATCGCCCTGTTCCCGTTCGGGGATGGCTACAGCGCATTCGGCGGCGAGTACGCCACCCCGACCACCACGGGCACCGGCTGCGTATCGGTGGACCCTGCGGCGTGGGCCAAGGCCAAGGTGAACGGCAAGGATCTGCGTGCCGGCGAGCGCTACACCCCGGTCAGCACCTCACCCGGTGGGAATGCGATGCTCACCGTTCCGATGGGAGGGCTGCTCCTCAACGGTGTGCCCGGCGTCACCCAGGTCCGTGTGGTCTCGAGCGCTCCCAATACGAGCGTCGGCGACCCGGGCTGCTACACCGCCCAGACCTATACCTACACGACGGCCGGAGTCGGCTCCTACCTGCTCGCCGTGCCTTACGGCACCTGGACGGTGCAGGAATATCTGAACAGCCAGTGGGTGGCCGTGAACCCCAGCCGCTATTCCGAGCCCACCAACATCGCCGGCGACATCGAAACCTCCAACACTGTCACCATCGACCCGCGGGCCAAGAAGTGATCCGGCACGCGGTCCGTCGTCGGCTGTCTCGAGCTGGCGCCGACGACGCAGGCGTCAGCCTGTCCGAGCTGTTGGTGACCATGATGGTCGCCTCGATCCTCCTCGCGATCGCGGGCAGCATGTTCGTGACGGTGGTGAAGGCGACCACGGCCTCCGACGACGCGAGAGACGCGGCGACGGTGGCAGGGACCGCCGCGAACTCCATCGGACGTGCGATCCGATCGGCCGTTCAGCTCCCGAAGGCAAACCAGACCGCCCTCGATGCTGCCGTCATGGCGGGCACGGGGTCGAGCATCACCGTCTCCAGTCTGGTGATGAGCGCGAGCTCGACTACCCTCACGCCCGTCAAGATCCGCTACAGCATCGTCAACGGAGCGCTGGTGGAGGAGACCTGGACCGGAAGCAACTCCACCGGCTACTGGCTGTTCACGGGGACCGCATCCCGCACCAAGAACCTCGGCTCGACGATCGTGCTGCCGACCGGCGCCCAGGCGCCGATCTTCACCTACCTGGACGGCACAGGTACCCCGTTGGTCGTCGCGGCTGGCGGACTCACCGATGCCCAGCGGGCCGTCGTCGGCTCGGTGAGGCTCACGCTGCGGGTGCGCTCTGCCACGTCGACGCGCGCCAAGCCGATCATCATCGACACGACGATCGGCATGCCGAATCTCGGCTACTCAGGAGATGGTGACTGATGTTCCGCGACCGCATCCGCCGCTCGTTCCGCACCTCGAAGGACGATCTGGGCTACGTCCTCGTCGCCGTGACAGGCATCGGCATCGTCATGCTGCTCTTCGTCGCCACGTCCCTGACGGTCGCAAGCTCGGGATATCGCAAAGCCCACACGGACGACGACTGGAATGCCGCACTGAGTGCCGCCTACGGCGGACTCGAGGAATATCAGACACGGCTTTCCAACGACAGCACCTACGTCAAGTACGGCAACCCCGCAGCGCCTTTCAGTGCGACGAGCACCAGCTCAGGGAGCGCGGGGGGCACAACCCTGCTCGCCCTGCCGACCGGCACCAAGCGGAACGCGGCCTTCGGCATCGGCACCGCTGGCACGTGGGCGAGCATTCCGGGAGGACTCTCCACCTTCCGCTACGAGGTCAACACGAAGGATTACGCCTCAACCGGCGTCGTGCACCTGCGGGTGACAGGACGCGCCAATACCGCCACCCGGTCGATCATCGCCGACCTCAAGCAGAGCGGCTTCCTCGACTTCGTCTACTTCAGCGACTACGAGGTCTCCGATCCTCTGATCACTGGCGCCAACCCTGCGACGTGCGTGCGGTACGCGTGGGCAACCCCGGCCCGGGTCACCGACAGTGCATGCAAGAACATCCAGTTCGGCTCCTTCGACGTCATCAACGGTCCGCTGCACAGCAATGATCGGCTCCTCATCTGCGGCGCGAGCTTCAAGGGCGCCGTCACATCGGCGAGCACGACGACGCCGATCTCTTCGACGTCGGGGTGCTCGAGCACCAGCGCGACCTTCGCCGTCGGCAACGGCGCGACCTTCCACGGGACCATGGCGATGCCGGCGACCAACAGCCAGCTCGAGTCGGAGACCTTCACGAACGTTCCAGGAGTGGCTACGCCCGGCTGCCTCTACACGGGTCCGACGCAGGTCACCTTCAACAGCAATGGCACCATGACGATCATCTCTCCGTGGACCAAGTTCACGCAGGTGACCGCCGACGGTACCTCCGGGGCCAAGCCGTCCAAGTGCGGCGCGCCCGGCAAGGAGAACGGCCGACTCGGAAGCGTGGGGGGAGCGACGGTGCCCACCCTGCCGAGCAACCTGATCTATGTGCAGAATGTGCCCTCTGACGCCGGAAACGACGTCAACCGTGGTACCACCACGTCCCCACCCGAGAACTTCAGCTGCACGAACACCAACGGCATCTCGGGCTGGACCTTCTCGAACGGGACGACCACCTTCCAATATCCCCTGCCCAACGAGACGGCCCCCCTCGGCAGCAGCTCCGCGAATCCCGCCTACAGCTGCACGAACGGTGACGTCTACGTGAAGGGTGTGTTCGACGGAGCGATGACGGTGGGCGCGGAGAACTACGCCTATGTGATCGGCGATATCAGCTACGTCGACACGAGCACCGACATCCTCGGCATCGTCGCCAACAACGCCGTCTACGTCTGGAACCCGGACGTGCCCTCGGGTGGCACCTCCGGAGACCGCACCATCCAGGCATCTGTCCTGTCGGTGCTGCACACGTTCCAGGTGCAGAACTACGACACGGGCCTGAAGGGCACGCTCAACGTCTACGGCGCGATCGCGCAGAAGTTCCGTGGCACGGTCGCAACATCGAGCGGCTCGGGCAGAGTGTCCGGCTACGCCAAGAACTACGTGTACGACCCGCGTCTGCGCTTCACGACGCCGCCCAAGTTCCTGACGCCGACGTCGACCACCTACAAGGTGACTCAGGTGGCCGCCGTGCCCTCGGCCTTCCCCGCGAACGGAGCCACCAAGCCATGATCGCCGTCGTCGACTCCGGACTGCTCCGGATCCTGCCCGCCATCGTCGGGGCATTCGGGCTCGCCTTCGGCTCCTTCCTCAACGTCGTGGTCTACCGCGTTCCCCGCGGGCTTTCGGTGGTCAACCCGCCTTCCGCCTGCCCGGGGTGCTCGTCGGAGATCAGCGCGCGCGACAACATCCCCGTCGTGTCGTGGCTGCTTCTGCGGGGACGCTGCAGGACCTGCCGGGAGCCGATCTCGGCGCGATACCCGATCGTCGAGGCGATCACGGCGGTGGCCTTCGTGGTCGTCGGCATCTTCTTCGCAGCTCGTATCGGCGCGGCTGACACCGTGGCCGGGGCAGTCGCCGCGAGTGTCACGATGATCGCGTTCCTCTATCTCGCGGCCATCAGTGTCGCCCTGGCCGCCATTGACATCGATCTTCACCGCCTTCCCAATGCCATCACCTATCCGGCCTACGCCGTCGGAATCGTGCTGCTCGGAATATCGGGCGTGCTGAGTGGCGATCTGGAGTCGCTCGGCTGGGCCGCGGCCGGCGCCGGACTGTGCTTCGCGTTCTTTCTCCTGCTCAACGTCGTGTCCGGCGGGAATATGGGCTGGGGCGACGTCAAACTTGCTGGTGTGCTCGGGCTCTTCCTGGGATTCCTCGGCCCCGCTCCCGTCTTCGTGGGTGTGGCCGCAGGCTTCCTGCTGGGCGGGCTCTACGGGATCGGCCTCATCGTTGCAGGACGGGGTGGTCGCAAGACCGCTATCCCGTTCGGGCCCTTCATGATCGCGGGCGCCTGGCTCGCCGTCTTCGTCGGACAGCCTGTGGCCGACGCCTACCTCTCCATCACCGGCCTCAACTAGGGAAAGCCAAAGATGCCCAAAGCAACCGTCGTAGGACTCGACTTCGGTCGAGGCGTCCTGCGCGCCGTCGAAGTCGCCGGTGCAGCAGGGCCCCGCCCCATGGTCATCCGCCATCACGAGCTGCCGCTTCCGACCGGGTCGGTGACGGGCGGCGAGGTGCGCGACCCCGTCGCCGTCGCAGAGGTACTCAAGGCGATGTGGTCCCAGGCCGGATTCAAGACGAAGAAGGTCGTGCTCGGCATGGGAAATCAGCGGGTGCTGGTTCGAGAGCTGAGCATGCCCAAGATGCCCGCTGCCCGCATGAAGGAGGCCCTGCCCTTCCAGGTGCAGGAACTACTGCCCGTGCCGGTTGCTGATGCGCTGCTCGACTTCTACCCGACCGCCGAGTCGGTTGCGGACGGTGTCGAGGTGATCAACGGCCTGCTCGTCGCCGCCGTCCGTGGAGCCGTGGAGGCCAACGTCGAGGCGGTTCGCCTCGCCGGTCTGGAACCGATCGGCGTGGACCTCATCCCGTTCGCCCTCAGCCGTCTGCTGCTGCCGGTCGACGACCTCTCGCATACCGCGATCGTGCACATCGGGGCGAGCACGACGAGCGTCGTCTTCGTCCAGCAGGGGATCCCGCAGTTCGTCCGGATCATCCCAGCAGGTGGCGACGACGTGACGCGCGCACTGGTCAATCGGTTCGAGATCGACATGGTCGCGGCCGAGCGGCTCAAGCGCGAGGTCGGCCTGAGCAATCGAGTCTCCGCCGCACAGAAGGGTGCCGTCGAGACGATGTACGAGGTCACCGGCGAGCTGCTGACCAGCCTGCGCAACACCCTCACGTTCTACACGCAACACCCGCAGCTCGGGCGAACTCGATCGCGTGCTGCTGAGCGGCGGCGGGTCGCGGCTCCAGGGTCTCGCGTCAGCACTCGGCGAAGTAACGCGTCTTCGCGTCGAGATCGCCGATCTGGGCGCGGCATTCGCCCTGGACTCATCTCTTGAGCAGTCCGCCTTCAGCGACGCGAGCGGCGACCTGGCCGTCGCGCTCGGCCTCACAGTGGGGAGCGCAGCATGACGACCACAGCAGGACCGACCTCGGAGATCCCGCAGGTCGTCGCCACCGCGCCGGCCCCGGCGGCCCCGGCGGCCACGGCGGCCTCGGCCATCGCCGGCGGCTCCGCAGCCCCTGAGGACGAGGTGGTCGTCGCGCCGTCCACCACCGGCAGGAAGAGGGCCAAGTCGGCCAAGTCGCGCTGTCGCGGGAAAGCAAGCGCATGCCAGGACCGCGACGAAGGGTCGTTCCGCGCACGCCTCGTCGATGATCATCGGCGGCATGCCCAGGGTCGACCTGCTGCCGCTCAGCATTCGGATCCTCGACAAGCAGAAGCGCGCGCGTCGCGCGATGCGCTTGGCGACGCTCGGCATCGTCATCGTCGTGCTCGCGGGCACCGCAGCGGCGTGGTACCTGAATTCGACTGCTCAGGAGGAGCTGATCGAGGCGCAGAGCACCTCGAACTCCCTGCTTCAGCAGCAGGCGCAGTACTCGGGTCTGGTCACTACCGAGAGGCGCATCGATCTCATCCAGGCGGCGCAGGCCGTCGGCGGATCGACCGACGTCGACTGGCGTTCCTATCTCTCCGACATGCAATCCACCCTGCCGCAGGGCGTGATCATCAAGACGGTGTCCATCGACTCCGCCGTCCCAGGTGCGGTCTACACGCAGTCCGCGACTCCGCTCGAGGGCAGCCGGATCGCAACCCTGTCGTTCTCCGCGATCAGCACGAGTCTCCCGGACGTGCCCACATGGCTCGACGGGCTCCGGACGCTCAAGGCATTCGTCGACGCCACCCCGAATTCGGTGCAATTGGACGAGTCCGGCAGTGCGTACGTCGTCGACATCACCATGCACATCAACACCGATGCGTACACCAACCGCTTCGCGACCGAAGGGACGGATGCGCAGTGAACATCTCGCTCGATCACAGGACCAAGGTGATAATCGGCGCCGTGTTCATGGTGCTGCTCCTCGTCGCAGGCTGGTTCCTCGGAGTCGCGCCGCTGCTGACTGCGCGTGCGCTGGCCCAGAGCGAGATCGCGACCGTCAACGTCGCGAATGAGGCGGCGGCTGCAAAGCTCACCGCGCTCTCATCGGAGGCGGACAACCTGCCCGCTCTGGAGGATCAGCTCGCCTCGCTCGACGTCTCCGTGCCGACCAGCGCCGACAGCTCGGCGCTGCTCAGTCAGATCAATGCGATCGCTGCTGCCGCCGACGTCGTCGTCGAGGGTGTCAAGCTCGAGAACCCCACGGCCTACACGCCACCGGCGGCAGCCGATCCGAACGCTGATGCGACGGGTGGAACGGCTACGACGACCTCCGCCTATTCCGATCCGCGGATCACCGCGGCGAACTTCATCCAGATCCCCGTCACCGTCAGTGTCACCGGTTCCTACGAGAATGTGCAGTCGTTCCTGGCCGGTCTGCAGAACGGAGGGCGTCTCTTCCTGCTGACGACCTTCCAGAGCACCCGCGAGGCGCCATCCGACGGATCGGCCACCGGGATCACCGCCGACAGCTCCGTGAGTGCCTCCATCGGTGGCTTCGTCTACGTGCTGCTCAGCAGCGAGGACGCTGCGGGTGCCGCACCCGCCGCAGCCGGAACCACGACGCCAGCGGGCTGAACTCCCCGCCACTCGGCATCGCAGAGGCTCCTCCACCGAATCGGTGGGGGAGCCTCTGCGCGATCGGGGAATCTCATTCAGGCTCTCGCGCGGGTGCCTTCACTAGAGTGGGGAGTGCGCGACGGAGCTCGTGAATCCTCGCGCGAGAGGAGCGTTCCGATGTCAGACCACGCAATGCACGAGGAAGACGCGCACGACGACGTGCGGGGCCACTCGACCGATGGTGGCGAGGTCCACCCCGATCAGGCCACGCCCGGCGATCCGTTCGAGCCCCTTCCGACCTCCGCAGTCACCCACAACGACGAGGCCACTCCCGGCGTGCCGTTCCGGGCGGACACCGACGACGAGCACGACGATGAGGCCACGCCTGGCGAGCCCTTCGACGACCCTTCCGATGACGATGTGCACCCCGACAACGCGACGCCCGGCGTCCCGTTCGGTGACGGTGTGCACCCCGATGCAGCGACGCCCGGCGTCCCGTTCGGTGACGAACGATGAGCCCGGCCCGTCCGATCGACCCCGAGGACGTCGACTCCCCGACTGCCCGCGCTCCGGCAGGCGGGGCGAAGCGGGGGAGCGATGAGCCCGCCAGCGATGCGGACGCCCAGTTCGAGACCGCTGCGCCGGTATCGGCGTCACGCGCGGTAGGGGTGGACCCGGCGCCGACCATCATCGAGTCGCACGGCGACCCGGTCATCGTCGATTCGACCTCCCCGGGTGCCGTCTTGGTGGAGCCTGCCGGCGACCCCGACGGCCCCGCACATCGCCGCAACGGGCCTGCCGACGGCGATCCGGCGTCCGATGACGCGCCGGTGGTTCCGCGGCCCACGCTCACCAAGCCGATGCCACTCGCGGAAAGCGACCCAGTATCCGCGTCCGCGCACGTCGCGGAGCCCACCCGCGCGCACGATGACCAGCCGACCGCGGTCGATGCGGCCGCGGCACCGACGCAGGTCGCTCCCGTGGCTCCGCCAGCGCCTATGGCCCCGCAGACGGTCTACGTCCAGCAGCCTGCCGCCCCGAAGAAGCGCGGCAACCGCGGATTCGGCGTGATCATGAGCGTGCTCGGCGCCATCGTCTTCGCACTTGTCTGGGCCGGCGTCGCCGCCCTGATCATCGCCGTGTCCGCACCGGATCGATTCTCCGATTCGATGAGCACCTTCGTGGTCAGTGCCGCGTTCCTGACTCCTATCGCGGTGTTCCTCGTTGCGATGCTGCTGCTCGCGCTGCTGGTGAACCGAGGCGGCTGGCCCTGGTACATCATCGGCGGCTTCGTCGTCGGCCTCCTGGTCTACGGCGGCTATCTGCTCGGCGGCATCATCACGGTGTCCTCCCGGATCACGCAGGACGAGGTCCAGGGATTCCTGACCTCCATCGCGATCACGCCATTCGCCATCGCTGCAGGCGTCGTGGCCCGAGAGGTGGCGCTCTGGACCGGGCTGGCGATCTCGGCTCGGGGCAAGCGGGTCAAGATCCGCAACGTCGAGGCGCGCTCCACCTTCGAGCGCGAGCAGGCCGAGCGGTCCACGGCGTCCTGACTCCCACCACACGCGAGCGGCCCGGTTCTGCCGCCTGATCCGCATTTCAGGCGGCAGAACCGGGCAGTTGCAGCGTTGTCCCGCTGCTGTGACGGAGACGCGTCCGCCGGGGACCCCTGGGGCGCAGGTCGGCGCCGTCCGCTTACCCGATGAGCGCGCGGGCGCGGTTCGAGTTGAGCTGATCCGTCAGGATCCCTGCGAGACCGGTGAGGATCTCCAACTCGTGATCGGTCCAGCGTCGAGGTTCGGAGTCGATGGCGCAGAGGCTGCCGACCGCGAGTCCGTCGTCGGTGATGAGCGGGATGCCGATGTAGGCGATCGCATCCGTCTCGGAGACGGCCGGGCTCGCCGCCACCAGCGGGTGCTTCGTCGCGTCCTCGATGAGGAGGGGCTGGCGAGTGGTGATCGCGTACTGACAGTAGGAATACTCCAATGGCGCCCCACCCGCGGTCGCCCACGGCTCGGCGACCCCGACCTGGCTGGCGTAGACCTGCCGGTCGGCCTCGATGAAGGTGATGATCGAGGTGGGCGCTCCGAGCATCTTCGACGTCAGATCGGTGAACCGATCCAGCTCCGGGTCGCCTGACGGTCCCGGCAGCAGAGCGCTCACCGCCGCGAGGCGCTCCCTATCGGTCAGGACGGAGATCGGGCGCATGAGAGATGGGCGCGGGGGCCCAGACGTGCCTGTCGACGGCGGCGAGCAGAGCATCCGCGGTCGCGGGTCCGGGGATCACCAGGCGCGCTCCTGCTCGATCAGCTGCCAGCTGCGCCTCGGGGGTGTCGGCGACCACCAGGACAGGGACGGCGCTGGTGGATGCTGCTGACATCAGACGTCCCACCAGGGACAATCCGCTTTCGGTCGTCATCGAATCGCCGAGGAGGACGAGGTTCGGCTTCTCGCTGGCGACCAGGCTCATGGCCGCGAAGGAATCCTCGGCCACGCTGATGTCGTACCCCGCGGGCAGGAGCGCAACGAATGCATGCCGCCGCGCGTTGGGATCACTGTCGATGATGAGCACCTTTGCGAGCATTGGCCCAATGTAGGAGCAACCCAGGGGGTTGCCCGCTCGCGACACGGCAGCGGTCCGATCGACGCCTTACGGGCGAACTGCCAGGTGGTCAGGCGGCGGGGCGGATGAGCTCCGCGCGCAGCGGCCAGTCCTTCTCGTCCAGGATGACCTGGGTGGCGCTGCGGTTCAGCGGATTGACGAGGATGGGCGCGAGCAGGTTGACCACCGGCGCGCCGTCCTCGATGGTCGCGACGACGAAGACATCGACCTCGGATGCTTCGGCCGCGCCCAGCGGAGCGAAGTGCTCTGTCGTGAGCTCCGGCGAGTAGTCCGGCACGAACAGCTCAGGGGCCACCAGGAACAGGCGCAGGTCTGCGCCGTCCACGTCTTCCAGCGTGTAGAGCCCCGCAGCGCCCTCGACGGTCGCGAGGTCGAAGACCGTGTGCGGGTCGAATCCGGGCGGGGGAGCGATGAAGGTGAGGTTCATGGTCGGCATCTCCGTGCGGGGAAGTTCAGCGGTCGTTGAGGCTGTTGCGAGCATTAGCGCGTCCTTGAGCAGTTGCGTCGGTCACGGGATCGGTGCTGGGATCGGTGCTGAGGGTCGAGACGAGCTCGGTCACGAGATGAAGGAGAGCAGGGTCGGCTGCAGCACTTTCGCGGTGACGCTGAGAGCACTCTGGTACGTGAGCTCCTGAGACTTCAAATCGATGATGACCTTCGCAGGATCGATGTCCTCGATGCCCGATCGCTGAGTCTCCAGATTGGTGGCCGTCGTCAGGTTGAGGCTCTGCGCCTGTTCCAGGCGGCTCATCCGCGCGCCGACGATGCCGTGCTGGTTGGTCAGATTGCTGAAGGCGGCCGTGATGTCCGTGAGCTTCCCCCCGATGTCGCGTGCCGGCCCGGAGATCGGCGGCGATCCCGTCCAGCACCGCGAATACCGATGTCGAGCCCGTGCCGAAGGCGGCGGCACCGTTGCCGTCGACCGCGACCGTCTCGGAGGGGGACACCCGACGTTCGACGGTCGCGCCCGGGGTGCCGGAGAACGCGTAGGTCCCGGCGGTGAAGGCCCTGCCGCTGTCCGAATCGCCGGCGAAGACCGACCTACCCATGTACTGCGTGTTCGCCTGGCTGATCAGATCGCTGCGGATGCCCTCGAGCTCGGTGGCGATCGCCTCACGCGATGCGGGCGTCATCGTGGCGCTGTTGGCGCCCTGAATGGTGAGGTCGATCGCCGCGCCGCATCAGATTCTCGGAACCGCTGAGCGCCGAGTCGACGGTGTTCGACCAGCCGAGTCCGTCGGTGATGTTGACCGCGTACTGCTGCGTGGCGCGGCTCTCTGCGCGAACCCGCAGGGCAGCGCCGGTGCCCGACGGATCGTCCGACGGCTTCAGCAGCGCGCGGCCGGTGCTGGCCTGCTCCTGGAGCCTGGCGAGATTCGCGCGACCCGTCTGGATGCTGCGCTGCGCGGTCGCCAGCTGCTGCTGGCTGGTGATGCGTCCGATCGACATCGTCTACCTTCCGACCAGTCCGGTGCGGTTGATGAGCACATCGAGCATCTCGTCGATCGCCGTCATCATGCGGGCGGCGCCCTGATAGGCGTGCTGGAAGGTGATCAGGTTGGTCGTCTCCTCGTCGAGGTCCACAGCGTTCTGGGAACTCTGCGCGGTCGTCGCGGTGGTCAGGGTCGCTGAGGTCAGCGTCGCCTGCGTGGTCGCATTGCGCGCCTGAGTGCCGACGTTCACCACGTAGCTCGGCCCAGACCCGTCCGGCCCGTCCGACCGCCTCGCCGATCTTGCCGATGGCGTCGGCGAGAGAGCCGTCCGCTGCGCCGGATCCCGCAGCCCCAGTGGCGATGCCCGCGAGCGTGGTCGGCACGACCGTGAGTCCCGTGGCGGCGGGGATCCGGCGGAGAAGGAGAAGAAGGCGAGGTTGGCTGCCCTGTCGAGCTGGTGCCGGTCGCGTGCACGGCGTTGACCTTGGTGGCGAGGCTGGTCGCGAGAGTGTCGTAGAGGGCGGCCTGCTCGGCGAACGGGCCGCCTGTGCCGCCAGCCGCTGCCGGGGCGAGCGATGTGAGGCTTCCCGCGAGCGAGCCGCCGTCGATCTCGACCGTCGACGCCGGGCTTGTCCGCCCACTCGACGTGCACCGGGCTCGATGCCGCGTTCGGAAGGGAGGCCGCTCCGACCACGGCGAGCTGTCGGGCGACACCCGAGCCGACCATCGTGTAGCCGCCGACGATCACATCCACCGTGCTGTCGGTGTTGGTGCGCACGGTCGCGCCGGTCATTCCGGAGAGGCTGCGATGAGCGTGGCGCGCTGGTCGATCAGCTCGTTGGCGGAGCCGCCGCCGGCCGCCGTCACGCGGATCGCGGTGTTCAGCTGCGCGATCTGCTGGGCGGTCGAGTTGATCCGGGCGACGGTGTCGACGGTCGCTTCGCGGGCCTGCGACCAGTTGGTCGCCGCCGTCTGGTAGCCGCTGGAGATCTGGGCGGTGAGCGTGGACGCCTCGGAGATCACCGTCTGCTCCGGCCGATGCGAGGGTCGGGGTTGTTCGAGAGCGCCTGCCATGACGCCCAGAAATCGCCGAGGGTCGCCGAGATGCCTGTGTCGCTCGGCTCGCCGAGCGACGCCTCGACCGTGTCCATGGTTGCCGATGCAACGGTCCAGTAGCTGCTCGGATGCGGTCGCCGAGCGGAGGCGCTGATCGACCATCTGATCGTCGATGCGCTGGATCCCGGTGATCATTCACGCCGTGCCGATGCCCGTGCCGTTGACGAAGATCGAGGCACCTGCGCCCGTGGCTCCCACTGCCTCCTGCGCGACGCGCTGCCGCGTGTAGCCGGCCGTTGTCGCGTTGGCGATGTTCTGGCCGGTCACGTCGATCGCCGCGCGCGCGGCGGCGAGGCCGCTGTAGGCGGTCCGCAGTCCTCCGAAGGTGCTCATGCTGCCGTGCTCAACGAGTTCTGTTCATGCGCCGGATGCTCAGATCTGCCGGTCGAAGAGATGGGCGAGCGAGCTCGCAGCGGCTGCCGCGCCACGACCGTCGTATAGGCCACGATCGGCATTCATCCCCGCGAGAGTCTCCTGGGTTGCACGGGTTGCCGCGCGCAGGTACTGCAGGTTCGTGTCGCGGACGCTCGAGATCTGGTGGGTGAGTGCGGTCAGCGCGGTGAGGTGCGAGGTGAAGATGTCTCGCCAGGCGTCCGAGGGGGAGTGGTCCGACGAGCTCGCGCAGGGTGGCCTCGTCGCCGATGCCCCACTCCACGGCCACGGCCGACGCCTCGACGGTGCGCTCGATGCCTGTCCTTGCGCAGTCGGGCAGAGCACCTGCTCGACCTCGCGCGTGGCATACGGCAGCCACTTGGACTTGCCCGAGGTGAGCAGCAGCTGCTCCTCCTCGAGCTTGAACATGAGCAGCTCGAGCTGCTCGCGTTCCCGCCAGAGCAGTGTGGAGAGTTCGTTCACGCCCACGCTGTGTCACTTCCTCGCGTCTGGATGTCCCGGCCGAGCTGTGACTGCTTTCTGGGGATTTCGGCCTTACTGCTTTCTGACAGTCGGCATCCGGCGACCGATATGTAAGGAGGAAGCCGCAGATCCGGGCCATCGCGGCGTCGCGCGCATTATGGGCCGCCTGCGGCTACCGCGATCGCCGTGAGGCGCGCCGGAACCGCGCTGTGCGACCCACTTCTGGGGGTAGGCGCCGTTCTAACGCCGAGCCGCCGAAAGCCCGATCGTGTGCGCTCCTCTCCTATAGCTTCGCGCCTGTACGAGCAGCCGGCCAGGAGGGCGCCGCGGCTGACCCCCGTATCGAAGTGCCGGCACGAGCCCGCGTCGATGATACATGAGGAGCCGCACGTGACACGCGACGCACGCAACAAGCTGGTCGAGGACAACCTCGCCATCGTCGGCTACCTGGTCAACGACGTCATGTCCCGCGCGACGTCACCTCTCGCGAGACGACCTCGCCTCGGCAGGCGCCCTCGGCCTGATCATGGCCGCAGACAGCTTCGACCCCGCCCTCGGTGTGCCCTTCGGCGCCTTCGCCCGCCGCCGCATCCTCGGCGCGATCGCCGATGAGATGCGCGCCGCGGACTGGGCCACGCGCACCGCACGGCGCAAGATCAAGGAGTCGCTCGCGGTCCAGGAGTCGCTGACCTCGGCGCTCGGCCGCACGCCCACCGTGGACGAGATCGCCAGCTCGTTGGGCGTCGACCGCGGCGCCGCGGCCGAAGCGCTCTCCGACGCCACCCGCACGGTCATCCGCCCTCGACAGCATGGAGTCCGACTTCCTCGCCGCCGACCTCGCGAGCCCCGAGGACAGCCTGCTCGAGACGGAGCGCACCCGCTACGTGCTCGCGGCCGTCAGCTCGCTGCCCGAGCGGATGCGCTACGTCATCGAGCAGGTCTACTTCGGCGACCGCTCGGTCGGCGAGCTGGCGGAGGAGCTCGGCACCACGCACTCCGCCATCTCGCAGCAGCGCTCCGAGGCGATCCGTCTGATGCGCGACGGCCTGTCCGCGCACTACTCGGAGACGGCCGCGACCACGCAAGGCACCGAGGTGCACTCTCGAGTCGCGCCCGCCCGCCGCACCGCCTACCTGGCCCGGCTGGCGGAGAGCGCCACCGCGTCGATGAGCCGCGCCTACGGCGAGTCCTCCCCGGCACGCAGCGTCGCGTCATAGAGAATTCCGCGCAGAAGTCCCGCCACGTTGGGGGCGATGTCCCCACTTCGGGGCAATGACTAACGCGTAGACGCACGGTGCCGATAATTCACCGTGTCGGACCACGGATGGACCGATAACACATCCCACATTCATGGAGGAACCGCAATGGGACTGCAAATCAACACCAACGTCAGTGCGCTCAACACCTACCGGAACCTTTCCGCGAACCAGGCGAGCCTCAGCAAGTCCCTGGAGAAGCTCTCCAGCGGTCTGCGCATCAACCGTGCTTCGGATGATGCAGCTGGTCTCGTCATCTCGGAGGGCCTCAAGGCGCAGATCGGTGGCCTCACGGTCGCCGCTCGCAACGCACAGGACGGCACGTCGGTCGTCCAGACCGCGGAAGGCGCACTGGCCGAGTCCCACTCGATCCTGCAGCGTCTCCGTGACCTGGCCGTCCAGGCTGCGAACGGCACCAACGACACCAACGCGCGTGCGGCGATCTCGGCCGAGGCCACAAGCCTCACCGACGAGCTCACGCGTATCTCGACGTCGACGAAGTTCAACGGCACCTCGCTGCTGACCGGCGGCACGATGAGCTTCCAGGTCGGCGCGAACAGCGGAGAGAACATCTCCGTCAACCTCGCCAACGTCTCGACGGTCGCCAGCGCCCTCACCTCGGTGTCCGGTGCGAACTACGCGATCGCGACGCCGTCGACGGTCGCCGGCAACTGGACGTTCACCACCACCTCTCCCGCAACGACCTCCACGGTCGCCATGGGCTGCGGCCGGGAGCATCACCTCGGTCGCCGGTGTCGCCGACAAGCTGAACTCGGACGCGGGCTTCGCGGCGAACTTCAACGCCTCGGTCGACTCGGGCTCCGGCAAGCTGGTCGTCGTCTCGAAGACCGGTGGAACGCTCACGAACGCCGCGCCTGGAACGGGTGGCGCCTACGGTGCTGCCATCACCGGTGCGATCGACTTCAGCACCGCGTCGGGCGCATCCGCCGCGATCGCCACGATCGACACGCAGATCGCAGCGATCTCGACGTCCCGTGCCAGCCTCGGTGCGGTGTCCAACCGGTTCGATCACGCGATCGCGAACATCAACGTCGCGATCGAGAACCTGTCGGCGTCGAAGAGCCGCATCACCGACACCGACATGGCGCAGGAGATGGTCAGCTACACCCGTGGCCAGATCCTGGCGCAGGCCGGCGTCTCGATGCTCGCTCAGGCGAACTCGCAGCCGCAGCTCGCGCTCAAGCTCCTGGGCTGAGCAATCGACGGCTGCCGGCGGCGCGGTCGACCCTCGGGTCGCCGCGTCGTCGGCACCGCTGTTTCACCCGGCAGTCGCGCACTCGCGTCGGCCATAGCACGCACGTCACCACGAGGGCGATAGGGGGATTCGACGATGGCCGGTCTCGGTATCGACGGTCTCGCGAGCGGGCTCGACTCGACATCGATCATCACGTCGCTGATGAACATCGAGGCGAAGCCGCAGGCCGCCCTCAAGACCCAGCTCGCCAAGGTCACGAGCTTCAGCTCGGACCTCCAAGCTCTCAATACCGCTGTAGCGGCGATCGCGACTGCCGCGACCGCCAGCGCGAAGGGCGGCGCCTTTGCGGGCTTCGCCGCCAGCTCGAGTTCGACGACGGTCACCGCGAGCGCCGCGAGCACCGCCTCGGCGGGCGAGGTCACCTTCACCGTCGGCCAGACTCGCGAAGACGCAGGTCGACGTCGGCGACGCGATGAGCGTCTGGCCCGACGAGTCCTCCCGTCATCACCCTTGTCGGCGGCCGACGGCACCACGACCCAGATCAGATCGCGGCATCCACCTCGATGGCCGATGTCGTCGAACGCCATCAATGCCGGCCAACGCGGGCGTCACGGCCACCCGCGTGTCAGCGGGCACCGACGGCTCGGGCAACGCCCTGTATCGGATCCAGCTCCGCGCCGATCAGTCCGGCGCGGCAGGTGCGTTCAGCGCGTATCCGCGGCGACCAGGACGCGGATGTCACCGCCGGCACGGCTCCCGCCTTCGGCGCGGTCGTCACCGCCGCTCGGGACGCCCAGATCACCCTCTGGCCCGGCAGCTGCCGCCCAGCAGATCGTCACCTCATCCACCGAACACCTTCGACGACCTGATGACCGGCGTCGACGTCACGGTCTCCGGCGTCGACACGACGAACGCGGTCACGGTCGCGGTGAAGCCCACCACGGCGAACGCGACCACCTCGACCGCCAGCATGATGGCCAGCCTCACCGCGCTGTTCTCCGGGATCGCCGCGAAGACGGCCACCACGACCAAAGCCAACTCGAGCGGCGGCACCTCCGTCACCGGTGGCTCGTTCACCGGCGATCAGGCGGTGCGGCAGCTGAAGGACGCCATGCTCTCCGCTGCGACCGCACCGGTGAACGGAGTGTCGCCCTCGAGCATCGGCATCACGATCACGCGCGACGGAACCGTCACCTTCGATTCCGCGAAGCTGGCGAGCGCGCTGGAAGTCGATCGCGTCGGCACCGAAGCCGATGCTGCAGAGCATCTCGGGCCGGATCGCCACCGCCGCGACCAGCGCGTCGGACAAGTCCACGGGTACTCTGACCACCAAGATCACCGGCCAGGAGAGCGCCCAGAAGACGCTCAACGAGCAGATCTCCTCATGGGACCTCCGCCTTGCCACCCGCAAGAGCAACCTCGAGAAGCAGTACGCCGCGCTCGAGACCGCGCTGTCGACGCTCAAATCGCAATCCGACTACCTCGCCTCGCAGCTCGCGGGCCTGCAGACCAACTACACGTCCTAGCCGACGCCCGAGGAAACCATGCGCAACGACTTCGCCGCCGCCCGCTCGCTCTACAACCGCGACTCGGTGCTCTCCGCCTCGCCGGCACGGATACTCACCATGCTCTACGACCGGCTGCTGCTCGACCTGCAGCGCGCGGAGACCTGCCAGCTGCAGGGCGACTGGAACACCGCGAGCACGCATCTGCTGCACGCCCAGGAGATCGTCGCCGAGCTCACCGGCTCGCTCAAGCCCGAGCTGTGGGATGGCGGCCCCGCGCTGTTCTCGCTCTATCAGTACGTCGCGCGCCAGTTGATCGGCGCGAACATGTACCGGGACGTCTACCGCACGCGCGAGTGCCAGACGCTTCTCGAGCCGCTGCGCACCGCATGGCACGAGGCTGCCGCCATCGTGGCGGCGACATCGCCGCAGCTCGGCGGCGCACAGGTTGGCTGAGGTCCTGATCGATTCGGCGGCCACCGGCACGGCAGATCCGTGGGTGGCCATCCTCGACGAGCTCGAGCTGTGCGTGCTCCGAGGCGAGGCGGGAGAGCTGAGCCTCCTGGCCGGCTGGGCGCCGCCCGTCGAAGCGCCACCTCTGCCGCGAGAGCACGCGGTGCGCGCCTCGCTCATCGCCGCGCGGCAGTCCCGACCTCATGGAGCGCCTGCGCGACGAGCAGCACGCGCTGTCGGCCGAGATGCAGCTCGCTGCGCCGCCCCAAGTTCCGGATGGCAGAGCCCCGCCGGTCTACATCGACCGCAGCGCCTGACCCCCCTCCCCCCCTCGAATTGCCACCTCTGGCTCCCAAACTCGCGTTTTGGGAGCCATATGTGGCAATTCGGCGCTGTTTCAGTGGGGGCAGGGGCAGAGGGGGTGGGGTACGAGGTGTCCCCGACTGGGGACGCGTACCCCTGATCGGGGGGCGTTTCGCACCGCCGTCAATGCGCGCGGGTCGAACTGACACTTGCATCAGAGCCAGGAGGCTCTCCTCTTCAGGCCACGGATCGGCCGCTTCCGCAGGACACTACGGGACGGGTGAACCGTGTTCGATTCGGTCACGATGAAAGCGCTCAATGTCAGCGCTGGACGGGCTTGCCGAGCGCCAGCGCGTGACCGCGCAGAATGTGGCGAACGTCAACACGCCGCATTACCTGGCCAAGAAGGTCTCCTTCGAGAGCGCACTGGCCAAGTCCGTCGCAGCGGGAGACGGCACCGCCAAGCTCACCAACTCCTACTCGCTCGACGAGACCAAGCTCAACGGCAACAACGTCAACCTCGACACCGAGACCCTGACCAACGTCGAGACGGTCCTCCGCTACCAGTTCGCGATCCCGCGCGGTCGACCACGAGTTCTCCATGGTCCGCACGGCGCTGAGGACGAGCTGACATGGACGCCATCGCGATCGCCAGCTCCGCGCTGACCACCCACCGCAAGTGGCTCGACGCCATCTCGGACAACCTCGCCAACATCAACACCGTCGCCCCGACCAGCGGCGCGGCGTTCCAGGCCCGCTACGTGCGGGTCACCGAAGGCGCCGGCATCACCGGCGTCAACGTGACGGGCGTCGACGTACGGCAACGCCGAGGGCAAGCTCACCTACGACCCCGAGAACCCGATCGCGGACAAGGACGGCTACGTCCGGATGCCCGACATCGACCTCGCCTCGCAGATGGGCTACCTCGTCATGGCCCAACGCGGCTACGAGGCGAACGCGGCCATCGTCGACCGGGCCAAGTCCACCTACGAGGCAGCACTGCAGATCGGCAAGGGCTGATGACCGTCTCCGCGATCTCCGGGCTGAGCAGCCTCAGCAGCATCTCCGCCGTCGCAGCTCGTCTCCGCCGCGCAGCAGTCCAAGTCGTCCTCCGGGACCGACTTCAGCTCCCTCCTGTCCTCCGCCGTCAGCGGCGTGCAGAGCACCGAGAGCACCGCGAGCTCGACCGCGGTCAAGGCGGTCACGGGTGACCTCACCGACATCCACGACGCCACCATCGCTGCGACGCGTGCGCAGGTCACGCTCGAGCTGGTGTCCGCCGTGCGCAACAAGGGCGTCGAAGCCTTCAACGAGATCATGAGGATGCAGGCCTGATGGCGAACAAGATGACGGGCGCGGGAACGCGCGCCCTCGGCGCGATCCGCGAATTCACGATCGCCCAGCGCACCATCGCCCTGATCGGCGTCGGCGTGCTGGTGCTGGGCGGCATCGCCCTCTCCGCCTTCCTCGGCAAGCCCTCCATGTCGCCGCTCTTCTCGGGACTGAGCGGCGCCGATGCCAGCTCGATCGTCGAGCAGCTCGACAAGGACGGCGTCGAGTACCAGCTCACCGACGGTGGCGCCACCATCCTCGTCCCGACCGACAAGGTCGACGCCGAGCGCATCTCCGCTGCGGCCGCCGGCCTGCCGAGCGAGGGCACCAGCGGATACTCGCTGCTCGACGACATGGGCGTCACCGCCTCCGAGTTCCAGCAGAACGTCACCTACAAGCGCGCGATCGAGGGCGAGCTCGCGAAGACCATCGAGTCGATCGACGGCGTCCGCAGCGCATCCGTGCAGCTCGCCATCCCGAAGGAGTCGGTCTTCGTCTCCGAGACGGCCGACCCCACCGCCTCCGTCTTCATCAGCACGGCGACTACCCTCGGCTCCGACCAGATCCAGGCGATCGTGCACCTCACCTCCGCCGCGGTCGACGGCCTGAAGGCCGAGAACGTGTCGGTCGTCGACGCCAAGGGCAACGTGCTCTCCTCGGTCGGCGGCGGCGCGACCGGCGGCAGCGACGTCGGCGCCACCTATGAGGCGACCGTGCGCAGCCGCATCCAGGCCATGCTCGACACCCTCGTCGGTCCCGGCAATTCGACCGTCGCCGTGGCGGCGGACGTCAGCTCGGCCAGCGGCCAGCGCGTCAGCGAGACCTACACGGTCCCCGAGGGTGCTCCGGCCATCAGCGAGCAGACCACCACCGAGGGGTACGGCGGGGGAACGGGCACCGGCGACGCATCCACAGGTGTGCTGGGCTCCTCGGTCGACACGGGAGCGAATGTGGCTGCCGGTCCGACCACCGAGACGGCTACCGACAGCGGCGCCTACGACTCGCAGACCTCGGTCAAGAACAACGCGCTCAACAAGGTCACCGAGACCAGCACGCTGCCCGTCGGGGAGATCAGCCGCCAGACCATCTCGGTCGCCATCAACGCCGACTCGGTCACGAGTGTCGACACCACCCAGATCTCCGACCTCGTCTCCGCCGCAGCCGGCGTCGACCAGGGCCGTGGCGACAAGGTCACCGTCGAAGCGGCGTCGTTCTCGACCGCCGCGGCGACGCAGGCGGCCGAGGCGCTGAAGGCCGGCGACGCCGCCCAGAGCTCCGACAGCCTGATGAAGCTGATCACCACCGCCGTCATCGTGGTCGGCAGCATCATCGCCCTGATCATCGTGCTGACCGTGCTGAAGAAGCTCTTCACGCGGCCCGAGCCCGAGTCCGTCGACGGCGGCGACATGACCGCCACGACCTTCCCGAAGATGGATCAGCACCTCTCCGGTCTCGACGCCATGCAGGCCGCCGGCATGGGCGGGCAGTACGGCGCGATGGGCGCCGGCCAGAACCCCGCTCCGCTCGGCCCGCCCCCCGGCGCGTTCGGCGCACCGCAGCCCATCGCGGGTGGTCCCGTCGGATACGGCCAGCTCCCCGAGCCCATCGGCCTCGCCGCCGGCAACAGCGAGTTCGAGCGCCTCCAAGCCGATGTCAACGCGCTCGCCGCGTCGGACCCCGGCAAGACCGCTGACTACCTCCGCGCCCTGATGGACACCAGGCAGCCTGCATGACGACCGAAGTCGCCACCCGTGCGCTGACGGGCATCCAGAAGGCGGCCTTGGTGCTCATGACGATGAGCACCGACAAGGCCGCCATCGTGATGCGTCAGTTCAGCGAGCAGGAGGCCGAGGAGATCTCCGCCGAGATCGTGCGCCTCCGCGGGGCGGACGACCGCATCGCGGAGCTCGCCATCCGCGAGTTCCAGGCCCAGTCCGCAGCGCCAGCCGCCGCCCCCACCCGCGGCGGGATGGACTTCGCCAGCGGACTGCTCGAGGCGTCGTTCGGCGCAGAGAAGGCGGCGGCGGTCATCGAGCGCCTCGACGCGAGCATGGGCATCGGCGCGTTCGACTTCCTCGCCGAGGCCGACGCGGCCAAGGTGACGGCACTGCTCATCGACGAGCTGCCCGAGACCGTGGCGTTCGTGCTCGCCCACCTCAAGGCGGACGTCGCCTCGGCCGTGCTGCTCGAGTTCGAGGGCGTCCGCCGTCTCGACGTCGCGCAGAGCATCGCCACCATGGGCGTCGCCACCCCCGAAGCCGCCGGCATCATCGCCGCGACCCTCAAGGCGCGGTCGAAGACGGTCAAGGCCGTCGCGCAAGGATGCGGCCCTCAGAGAACCACCTCGGCGGAGTGCAGCCCCTCGTCGACATGATGAACCACGCGGACCCTGCCACGGAGCGCGAGCTGATGGCAGCCCTTCAGGAGCGTGACCCCGAGCTCGCCGCGCAGGTGCGCGCCCTCATGCTCAGCTTCGAGGATCTCCCGCTCCTCCAGGACCGCGATGTGCAGCAGGTTCTCCGCGGCATCGACATCGGCCAGATCGCGCTCGCGCTCAAGGGGGCGCCGGAGGAGATCTCCGCGGTCGTCCGCGGCAACATGTCCGAGCGCAATCGGCAGACCCTCACCGAGGAGGCTGCCGAGCTCGGTCGCGTGCCGAAGTCGCAGGTCGAGGAAGCGCGCAACCTGCTCGTCAAGGCGATCCGCGAGCTGTCCGCCACGCAGGGTCTCGAGCTGAAGACCGTGGCCGTCGAAGGTGCGGATTCCGTCGAGGGCGAAGCGGAGGCCGAACCGGTGGACGAGGAGGAGTATGTCGACTGACTTCGCCCCCTTCGCCTACCCGGTCCTCCACGATGTGGAGCTCGGGGAGATCGCCGAGCGCGCCCGCGTGCAGGGCCACGCGGCGGGCTACGCCGCGGGCCGCCGCGAGGCGACCGCGCGGATCGCTGTCGAGTCGGCCGCGCTGCGCGCCGAGCACGACCGCATCCTCGCTGCCGAGATCGGCGCCGTGCGCGGTGCGATAGACGCTCTGCAGCGCGCGGGGGAGCAGCTGGCAGCTCACTCGGCCACCGCCATCGAGGTGGCCGATGCCGCCGTGCTCTCTGCCGCCGTCGAGCTCGCCGAGATGATCATCGGCCGAGAGCTGCTCGACCACGAGGGTTCGGCGCTCGATGCTGTGCGCAGAGCGCTCGCCGGCGCGCACGACCGACCGGTTCGCGCCGTCCGCATCCACCCGCTGGACCTCGAGCTGGTCGCCGACCAGGTGGCCGCCGACTCCGACATCCGTCTGGTCGCCGACCCGTTCCTCGACCGCGGCGATGCGATCGCCGACGTCATCGACGGCATCGTGGACGCCCGCATCGCCACCGCGATCGACCGCGCCCGCGCCGCGCTCTCGGCGGTGACCGGATGATCGGTCTCACGAGGACACGCACCGGTCCGCGCTCCCCGAGCGCATGCTCGCCGCTGCCCAGCCCGAGCGCGTCGGCGCCGTCACCTCGATCGCTGGTCTCGGCATCCAGGTCGCGGGGAGTCGACGCCGCGATCGGCGACCTCCTGGAGATCGGCCACGACGTGCCCGCGCCGAAGTGGTCGCCGTCGCCGAGCGCTCCGCGACCGCCATGCCGCTCGACCGCTCGACGGCCTCGCCGCCGGTGCGCCCGTGCGCTGCACGCTGGGCACGGATGACCGTTCCCGTCGGCCGCGGCCTGCTCGGCCGGGTCATCGACGGCCCGGCAACCCGATCGACGGCAAGGGCCCGATCCGCGACACCGTGCAGGTGCCGCTCGACACGCCCCGCCGCCGCCGGCACTCGCGCGCCAGCGGATCGACCGCCCGCTGCCGCTCGGCGTGCGCGCGCTCGACACGCTCGACCGCGGTCGGCCGCGGCCAGCGCATCGGCCTCTTCGCCGGCTCCGGCGTCGGCAAGTCGTCGCTGCTGTCGATGATCGCCCGCGGCACCGAGGCCGAGGTCTCCGTCATCGCGCTCATCGGCGAGCGAGGCCGCGAGGTGCGCGAGTTCCTCGAGGACGACCTCGGCCCCGAAGGCCTCGCCCGCTCCGTCGTCGTCGTCGCGACCTCCGACCAGCCCGCCCTGATGCGCCTGCGCGCCGCCTTCACCGCCACCCGGATCGCGGAGTAGCTTCCGCGACCTGGGCGCAGCACGTCGTGCTCATGATGGACTCGCTCACCCGCGTCGCCATGGCGCAGCGCGAGATCGGCCTCTCCGTCGGCGAGCCGCCCGCGACCCGCGGCTACCCGCCATCGGTCTTCGCCCTCCTCGCCCGCCTGCTCGAGCGCGCCGGGCACCGGCCCGATCGGCTCGGTCACCGGCATCTACACCGTGCTCGTCGACGGCGACGACCACAACGAGCCCATCGCCGACGCGGCCCGGTCGATCCTCGACGGCCACATCGTGCTCGACCGCAAGCTCGCGACGGCCGGACACTTCCCGTCCATCGACGTGCTGGAGTCCGATCTCCCGCGTGGCCTCCCGCGTCACCACCCCCGAGCAGAAGGCGCGCGGCGCAGATCCTGCGCGCGCGTCATGGCCGCGCGCCGCGACGCGCAGGACCTCATCGACGTCGGCGCCTACCAGCGCGGCGATCAACCCCCGCGTCGACGCCGCGCTCGACAACGAGGCCGGCGATCCACGCCTTCCTCCAGCAGCGGATGGACGACAGCACCTCCGTACGCCGACGCCTGGACCCGCCTCGCTCTGCTCATCAGGGCGATCGGGGGTGAACTGAGGTGCGCGACTTCTCGCTGTCCGGACTCCTCCGGCTGCGCCGCCTGCAGCAGGATCAGGCAGGCGCCAACGTGCTGCGCGCCCGTTCCCGCGCGTCGGAGCTCGCCGCCCAGCGCACCCACGTGCGCGAGGCGATGCTCGGCCGGGACAACGACGCCGCCGACATCAGCACCATGCACGCCATCGCCGCCGCGCGCGCGTCGACCTCGAGCATGCTCGCCGACCTCGCGGCGCTCGAGATCGCGGCGCAGGGCGCGGTCGACGAGGCGACCCGCGAGCACGCTCTCGCTCGACGCGCAGTGCTCTCGATCGAGAAGCTCGAGACCAAGCACATCGATGCCGCCCGTTCCGAGGAGCTCCGCGCCGAGCAGAACACCCTCGACGAGCTGTCCATGCGCCCCAGGTTCCGCTTCGGGGCCGATGACGGCGAGCAGATCGAGAGCGACGTCGCAGAAAACGGCGCGAGCGCGCATCCCGAACGCGGTGAGCTCGCGATGAGCGTCGCCGACATCCAGGCCTCGATCTCCGCCATCCAGTCCCGGCATCGCCGAGCTCACCCAGGCGCGCCCGCCAGTCGCCACCAGCGCGTCCCGAGCCAGTGCGGGCGCCGCGCGTCCGACGTTCGCCGACGCCCTCAGCTCGGCCACCGACACTCCCGCCACCGACTCCACCGTCACCGGCAGCGACGTCGCCGCCGCGGCCATGAAGTACGTCGGCACCCCCTACGTGCTCGGCGGCACCACGACGAGCGGGATCGACTGCTCCGGCCTGGTGCAGTCGGTCTACAAGGACCTCGGGGTCACCGTGCCGCGCCTCGTCAGCCAGCAGCAGTCGATCGGCACCGCGGTCCCCTCGCTTGCGCAGGCCAAGCCGGGCGACCTCATCGTGCTCGACGGCGGCGACCACATCGCCATCTACCTGGGCAACAACACCGTGGTGCATGCGCCGTACGAAGGCCGCGACGTATCGGTCCAGAAGGCGTGGTTCGACGACAGCGACATCGTGACCATCCGCCGCGTCGTGCCGACCGACGAAGAGGCCGCGGCCGCGACCGCCGCCAAGGCGACCACCTCCTCGCAGAGCGCGATCAACTCCGCCCTCTCATCGCTGATGAGCGGCTCGGGGGCGGGCTCGAGCACGTCGATGCTGTCCTCCATGCTCGGCACGTCGTCCTCGGGTACCGACCTCTCGTCGATGCTCTCCTCCCTCACCTCCGGCGCCAGCACCTCAGGCGCCAGCACGCCCATCACCGGCGCCGGCTCGTCGTCTGCGACCGCGGCCAACCAGATCGCGGCGGCGCGCGCCGCCCTCCTCGCAAGGAGCATCTCCTGACCTCCTCACTCAGCTCCCTGCTGACGGCCGCCCCCACGGCTGTCGGCGCTTCGCGGCCCGCCCCCGGGATCGGTTCCGCTGCCGGGGGGCGTGCCGACAGCTTCGGCGCCGCCTACGATCGCGCCAGCTCCGACCTGGGCCGCGACGAGCCGCCCGTGCGTGCACCGGACAAGCGCGAGGTCACACGCCGCCCCGACACCGGGACACGGAGCGCCTCGGCCGGAATCGCGTCCGACGAGACGATCCCCGGGGACGGCCCGGTCGCGGTCGACCCGGCGGACACCACCGACGCGACGTCGACCGCCCCAGCCGCGACCGCGCAGGACGCCCTCCTGCTCGCGATGGCCATCCCTGTGACCGTGCCTGCGACGCCGAGCCCGACCTCGACAGCAGACGCGAACCCGACGGACGTCCCGGCGACGCCCGCTCCCGCCGTCCCGAACACGGCAGGCCCACTGCCCGGAGCCGCCCCGATCGCGGCTCCGGCAGCGGAGCCGGCCGTCGCCGCCGGAGCAGACGCCGCACGGACGACCGGAAGCGACGTCGCCACGGGCTCACCGAGCCCCGCGACGGGAGAGGTGGCCGCCGCGATACCCGCGACGGCCGCCCCTCAGCCCCGCTCCAAGGGCGGATCGCTGACCGCATCCGCTGGCGACGACCGTCAGGATGCTGCCGCAGATGGGGTCACATCATCGGCCGCCGGCTCTGCGACCGACAGCAGCGCAGCATCCCCCACCCCGGCATCCGGTCTCACCGCGAATTCCTCGGCGGCCGCGAGCCTGTCGCGCTGCGGCGCCCTCCGTCAGCGTCTCGATGGAGGCCGCATCGCCAGCAGCCGTTCCGCCGGCGGCCGTCTCGCCGCGTCTCGCGGCTACCCCGTCCACTCCCGCAGCCTTCAGCCAGGCGCTCGCCGCCGCAACGGGCGCCGCCCTCCAGCCCGAGCCGTCGGACGGCACGAGCGCGACCGCCGCGACGCCGTCGATCGCGGCGCCCGACGCAGCCGCGCTGCCCACCACGATCACCATCGCTCCCCCCACCGTGCCGGCACCTGCCGCAACGGTCGCTCCGACGGCGACCGCGACCGCGGCCGCGTCCGCTGCCGCCACGCCCACCCCGCTCCTCGAGCAGGTCACCGGACCCATCGTCAACCTGCGCCAGTCGCCGGCCGGCGAGCACGTGATGACCCTGCGCGTCAGCCCGGAGAACCTGGGCCCGGTCACCGTCCGCGCGCACATCTCCGCATCCGGGATGCAGGTCGAGATGTTCGCGTCCACCGAGCGGGCCCGCGATGCGCTCACATCGCTGCTGCCCGATCTGCGACGCGACCTTGCCGCCTCCGGCGCGTCGTCGAGCCAGCAATCGTCGACGAGCCTCAACCTGGGATCCGGAGATTCGCCAGCAGGACAGCAGCGCGATCGCTCCGATGCCGACGGGATGCCTCGCTTCCCCGGCACGACTCTTCGCAGCGCCACGATGGCAGCCCCAGAAGCCCCTGCTCGCGCGACCTCCTCGCGCCCGGGCGGGTCCCTCCTCGACGTCATGGCCTGAGAGAAAGCGAACCGATGACCGACGCTGTGAGCTCCACCACCGCCGCTAGCGGCACATCTGTCACCTCGACGGCCGCCGTCCGCAAGCCGACTCAGACCTTCGACAGCGAGACCTTCATGAAGCTGCTCGTGGTCCAGCTCAAGTCGCAGGATCCGAGCTCGCCGATGGACACCAACGCCATGATCGGGCAGACCACGCAGCTGGCGACCATGGAGAAGCTGACCACCATGGCCGACCTCAGTGCGGACAGCTACTCGCTGCAGACCCGGATGGCGGCGGCGAACGTGGTCGGCAAGCAGGTCACCTACGCCGGAGCGGACGGCATCGCCGTCACCGGCATCGCCACCTCCGTGACGTTCAACGGCGACAAGCCCACCGTCACAGTGGGCGGCAAGACCATGGACCTCAGCGCTCTCAGCGGAGTCGCTGCGGCCTAGCCGCAGCACGCCGACCCCGATCCTCCGAACCTCACCGCACTGATCTTCACCGCACCTCTCCGCATCGTCCTCCAGAAAGGCGCCACATGCTCCGCTCGCTCTACTCCGGAATCTCCGGCCTCCGTGCCCACCAGACCATGCTCGACGTGACCGGCAACAACATCGCCAACGTCAACACGACCGCGTTCAAGGCATCGGCCGTCAACTTCCAGGACACGCTCTCGCAGCTCACCCAGGGCGCCGGCCTCTCGCAGGACGACGTCGGCGGCACCAACCCGTCGCAGATCGGCCTCGGCGTCCAGGTCGCCAGCATCACGTCGACCCAGACCCAGGGAGCGACCCAGACCACCGGCCGCAACACCGACATGCTCATCTCGGGCGACGGCTACTTCGTCACCAAGAACGCCGGCGAGACGCAGTTCACCCGCGCCGGATCGTTCAGCTGGGACTCGTCGGGCAAGCTCACCACCGCCGACGGCTCGATCCTGCAGGGCTGGACCGCCGTCAACGGAGCGATCAGCACCGGATCGGGCATGGGCCCCATCGACATCCCGCTCGGCCTGGTCGACCCCGCCAAGGAGTCGACCAAGGTCGGCGTCTCGGGCAACCTGCCCTCCGACGCCGACGACGGCGCCGTCATCACCCGCGACGTGCAGGTCTACGACGAGGTCGGCAACTCGCGCACCCTCACGGTCGACTTCACGTACGACAAGGCCAACTCGGAGTGGGGCTACTCGGCCACCGACGGATCTGCGACGACCACTGGCACCCTCGGCTTCACGGCCGGCAACGGCCTCGAGCGGAACCACCGCCACGCTCGGGCAACATCGACCCTCGATCTCGCGGGCGTCTCGGGATTCGCGCAGCTCAAGACCATCGGGATCGTCCGGCAGGACGGCCAGGCCGCCGGCTCGCTGCAGACCTTCAACCTCGCGGCCGACGGCACGCTCGTCGGCTCGTTCAGCAACGGCGCCACCTCGCCGATCGCCCGCATCGCCATGGCGACCTTCGTCAACTCGACCGGCCTCGAGAAGGCCGGCTCGTCCGGATACCGCGCATCCGTCAACTCGGGCGACCCGCATCTTCGGCTCGGCCGGCAGCGACGGCTTCGGCTCGATGGTCGGCGGCGCGCTCGAGATGTCGAACGTCGACCTCTCGCAGGAGTTCACCAACCTGATCGTCGCCCAGCGCGGCTTCCAGGCGAACGCCCGCATCATCACCACCTCCGACGAGGTCCTGCAGGAGCTCACCCAGCTGAAGCGCTAGCGCGCACTCCTCGCGCATCCGACCTCGATCGTGACGGGGCTCGACCATCTGGTCGACCCGTCGCGATCCCGGGCGCCATGGCTCCAACCGCGCCGAATCGGTAGAGTCGGCCCGTGGATAGGCTGCGGACCTGTGTCACCCCGGGTGCGCCGTGACGCGCCGAAAGACCGTCATCCGCGCCATCCAGGGCCTCCTCGTGCTGGAGGTGCTCGCCTTCACGGTGAGTGTCCTGCCGGGCGTCCGCGCCGTGTCGGGCTTCGATCCGCTGCTGGATGGATGGCTGCAGGGATCGGCCTACGTCGTCACCGCCGTGCTCTCGTTGATGCGCCCGCGAAGCTCTGGTGCCGACCGGCTCGCGTGGAATCTGATCTCCGCTGCTCTGGTGTGCCGAGCGCTCGCATTTGCTGTAGCCCTCTCCGTCATCAACCGCCTCGATCCCGTTCCCTACCCATCGGTCGCAGACGCCGGCTGGCTGTGCTGCGCCGTACTGCTGGCGGTGGCGCTGATCGTGATGATCCGCGCTCGCTTCCGCTACCTGTCCCTTGCCTTCACCCTCGACGGAGTGGTGGGAGCGCTGGCCACGGCTGCGGTGAGCCTTGCGCTGCTGTCGAACACGCTGACAAGTCTGACCGGGGCTGGGACTGTGTCGACAGCCGTGATCGTCAACCTCGCGTACCCGGCATTGGACGTGCTGCTGCTGATAGCGGTTCTCGGCTCCTCGCCGGGGCGCGATGGCAACCGCCCCGCCCGCTCCTCCTCCTCGCGCTGGGCATTGCCGGTTTCGCCATCGTGGACAGCATCTTCGTCGCCCAGCAGGCCGCCGGAACATTCCGGCCCGGCACCTTACTGTCGGCACTCTCCGTCGCTGCCGGGGCGGTGATCGCCTGGGCGGCCTGCCTCGCGCACGAGCCCGCGCAGGCCGGTCGCCGGGATTGGCTCCCCACTCTGGCCGTGCCGATCGTCTCGTCGTCGGCATGCCTGGCTCTGCTCGTCTACGCGACACAGGTACCGGTGCCCTGGCCGACCGTCGCGCTCGCAGCGTCCGGTGCGGTGATAGCCACCGTGCGAGCCGCCACAAGCTTTCGCACGCTCCGGAGCGTGGCGCAGGCTCGTCGAGATGCTCGAACCGATGACCTCACGGGGCTGACCAACCGGCGGGGTTTCCGCGAGGCGCTGGAATCCGCCATCGCTCATCGTCCGCGAGGCGGAACCTTCGCGCTGCTCCTGCTCGATCTCGACGACTTCAGAGGAGTGAACGACGCGCGGGGACATCGTTCCGGCGACGCGGTCCTCGCCATGATCGCCCCGAGGCTGGAAGCGGCTGTCAGCCCTGCCGATACCGTTGCGCCGATCGGGGGCGATGAGTTCGCCATCATCCTCGCCGATGCGGGCGAGGAGGAGGCGGCGCGTGCTGGCGCGGCGAGTGCAGGCCACCCTCCGGCAGGCATTCCCGGTCGACGATCCTGCACTGTCGATATCGGCGAGCACGGGCATCGCGGTGTTTCCCCATGACGGGAGGGCGTCCAGCGCTGCTGCGGCACGCCGACTTCGCGCTCCACGCCGCCAAAGGTCTCGGTGGAGATCCCGAGGAATACGAGGTCGATGAGCATTTCGCCGGGATGGAGCCGGCCGAGCACGTCGTCCGACTGCGCGAGGCGATCGCTCACGGGGAGATGATCGTCCACTACCAGCCACAGATCTCGCTGTCCTCCGGTGCTGTGGTGGGCGTGGAGGCTCTGGTGCGCTGGCAGCATCCCGAGCTCGGACTGCTTCCCCCATCCGCGTTCCTCATCGATGTGGAGAGCGCGGGACTCATGTCGCAGCTGACCCGAGACGGTGCTCGCTCAGGCGCTCGACCAGTGTGCCGCGTGGCATGCGGCCGGCCACCCGACGACCGTCGCGGTCAATATCACTGTCTCCGACGTGCTCAACGTCGATTTCCCCGGGGGTGGTGTCTGCCCTTCTGCGCAGGTCGAACGTCGCCGGCGAATCGCTTGCGCTCGAGCTCACCGAGGAGCTGTTCCTCGCCGACCGGACCCGCGCCGAACAGGTCATGTCAGCACTCCGCGCGCTCGGGGTCACGCTGATCATCGACGATTACGGAACGGGCTACTCCTCCCTTGCCTACCTGCGAGATCTGCGCCACCTCGGCGGCCTGAAGATCGATCGCTCCTTCGTCACGAATGTCGTCAGCGATGCGCGCTCAGCCGCAATCGTGAGATCGACTCTCGACCTGGCGTCGGCGTTGGACCTGGCGGTGGTCGCGGGAGGGCGTCGAGAGCTCTGAGGTGTGCGATTCCATCGCCGAGCTGGGGTGTGCGGTGGCCCAGGGCTACTTCCTTGCTCGCCCGGTCCCGGGAGAGCAATTGACCTTCGAAGCGCTAGCTCGCGAATCCGACGCTGCGGCTCTGTGAGCCAGACCGGTCGCGCTCAGGTCGCCGCGAGCCGCGCCTTCTCCGCTTCGACGTCGTAGTCCGCTTCGGGCCACTGAGGGTCCAGCCCGCGGAGTCCGTCGAGCAGCAGCCCCTGCACCGCCCAGCGGGCGTACCACTTGTGGTCGGCCGGCACGACGTACCACGGAGCGTCCGGAGTCGAGGTCCGGGTCAGCGCGATCTGGTATGCCTCCTGATATGCCGCCCAGTGCATACGCTCGTCGACGTCGCCGGGATTGAACTTCCAGTTCTTGTCCGGGTCGTCGAGCCGCGCCAGCAGCCGCGACTTCTGCTCGTCCGAGCTGATGTGCAGCATGACCTTGATGATAGTCGTGCCTGCGTCGACGAGTTCGCTCTCGAAGTCGACGATGAGGCCGTAGCGCTCCTCGATCACCTCGGGAGACGAGAAGCCGCGCACTCGGTGGATGAGCACGTCCTCGTAGTGCGAGCGGTCGAACACGCCGATCTGGCCGGCGCGGGGCAGCTCGCTGCGCACCCGCCAGAGGAAGTCGTGCTCCCTCTCCTCGTCGGTCGGCGCCTTGAACGCGTGGATGTGCACGCCCTGCGGGTCGACCCCTCCGATGACGTGCCGGAGGATCCCGCCCTTTCCCGCCGTGTCCATCGCCTGCAGCACCAGCAGCACGCGGCGTTCGCCGCCCTGCGTGCTCTCCGCGAACAGCCGTTCCTGCAGGTCCGCCAACTCGGCGCCGCGCTTGTCAAGCTCTTTCTCCGCGCGCTTGCGATCGGCGACCCCGGGCGACGACGAGGGGTCGAGATCGGCGAGCACGAATCCGGAGGTGACGGGCGAGAGCGGCTGCATGCCGCAACGCTAGTCCCGTGAGCATTCCATCGGTGAGTTGCCGAAAACTGCGGGCTCGCCCGCCGTGCACCCGCAGTTTTCGCCATGTCGCCCCGGACAGCCTGTGGATCGTTCCGCACAGGCGGGAATGTTCGCTGTCCGAGAGGCCTGGGCGTCGCCAGGATCGTCCGCCATGAACCGACGCTCACCCCTGCCCGACCCGCTCAGGCGGGATTCGTTCACGACAGCTCAGGCCGATGGGCTCGAGGTGCCGGCTTCACGCCTGCGCTCCGCCGATCTTGACTCGCCCTTCCACGGTGTCCGCGTGCTCGCAGACCTTCCACTGGTCACCATCGAGGATCACGCACGGGCCTACGCTCCGCGACTGAAGGGCGACCAGTTCTTCAGCCACACCACGGCGGCTTCGATCATCGGCCTCCGACTGCCCACCGGATTCCGTGAGGAGGTGCTCCACGTCTCCACAGTGGCGCCCCACCGGGCGCCGCGCGCGAAGGGAGTGGTCGGCCACCAATGGTCATCACCGCCGGTGCTCTGGGGCGGCGGTCGCCTCCGCGTCTCCTCAGCCGTCGACACCTGGATGAGCCTCGGGGCCACTCTTCCGACCACCGATCTCGTCGTGATGGGCGACGGGCTCCTTCGCCGCAAGCAGCCGTTCACCACCATCAGCGGCCTGCGCAGCGAGCTCGACAGGCGAGGGAGGTTCCGGGGGAGCCTGCGCTGCGGACGGCACTCGAGTCGATGCGCCCCGGAACGGACTCCGCCCCTGAAACCCGTCTCCGGCTGCTCCTCCTCGAGGCCGGCTGTCCCGAGCCGGAAGTCAACGGCATCGTCCCCACCTCTCGCGGAGCCTTCCACGGCGACCTCGTCTTCCGGGACCAGCGTGTGATCGTCGAGTACGACGGGGAGCAGCACCGCACGGACGACCGCCAGTACTCGATCGACGGAGATCGCCTGGACGCGATCATGGCCGCCGGCTGGAGGGTCATCCGGGTGGACAAGCGTCTGATCCGCCGCCGAGAGGAGCTCGTCGCACGCATCCTTATCGCCCTTGCAGGCTGACTTGGCAGAAAGCGTGGGTGCGCCTCAGCCGTACCCGCATCTTCTGACATCTCGCCCGTCCGGAGATCCCCGGAAGGGGTACATATCCCGGCTAACGGGGCGACGGCTGCGGCCGATTGTTCACATTGTCAGCTTCAGAGGCCCCACGGATGGGGTCCAGGACACGAACCCACGGATGGGGGAATCATGATCGTCTTGACGCGCCTCAACGGGAGCACGTTCGCCGTGAATCCGGACTTGATCGAGCGGATCCAGGAGAACCCGGACACCTCGATCGTCCTCGTGGATGGCACGACCTTCATCGTCCAGGAGGGCACCGGCGAGATCGTGGACGCAGTCGTCTCCTATCGCGCGCGGGTCATCGCGCTCGCCCACTCCTACAACTTCGACGGCCCCCAGGCGCCGCGCACTGCGCCGCGCCTCGGCCTCGTGGACAGCTCCGGTCAGGTCGGAACAGGACGCAAGGGCACGCGCTGATGGATCCCGCACTCATCATCGGCATCGTGCTGGCGTTCGCGTCGCTGCTCACGATGATCACGCTGGAAGGCGCCAGCATCGCGGCGCTCATCCTGCCCGCCCCGATGATCCTGGTACTCGGCGGCACCTTCGGTGTCGGCTTCGCCAGCACCACCATGAAGGACGCGCTCGGCGCGCTCGAAGGGCCTGCCCCGCTACATCCTCGGCAAGAACCAGGCGCCTCGCGCCGTCATCGACCAGGTGGTCGAGCTGGCCGAGATCGCCCGCAAGAACGGCCTGCTGGCTCTCGAGGCCGAGGCCGCCAAGATCGAGGACCCCTTCCTCAAGAAGGCGCTGCAGAACATCGCGGACGGCGTCGACGCCGACGATCTGCGCATCATGCTCGAGGACGAGGCGTCCTCCCGCGAGAGGGTCGGCCAGAACGCGTCCAAGTTCTTCAACTCGCTCGGCGGCTTCGCGCCCACCATCGGCATCATCGGAACCGTCGTCTCGCTCACGCATGTTCTCGAGCACCTCGATCAGCCCGACACCCTCGGCCACTCCATCGCCGGCGCATTCGTCGCCACGCTCTGGGGCGTCATGACGGCCAACTTCCTCTGGCTCCCCATCGGCGGCCGGATCACCAAGATCACCACGCTCGAGTCCGAGCGGCTCACCATCCTGATCGAGGGCATCATGGCCCTGCAGGCCGGCAGCCAGCCGCGACTGCTCAGCGAGCGGCTGCTCGCCATGATCCCGGTCTCGGAGCAGGGCGGCGCGAAGGCCGGCAAGGCCGACAAGGGCGCCGACAAGGCGAAGAAGGCCGCGTAGTCCGATGAGTCACCCGAAACGCCGTGGCAAGGGCCATGGCGCGGAGTTCCACGTCGACGAGCGCTGGCTGGTCTCGTACGCCGACATGGTCACCGTGCTCATGTGCCTCTTCATCGTGCTCTACGCGATGTCGACGGTGGATCAGGACAAGTACACGAAGCTCAAGAACTCGCTCGCGACCGGCTTCGGCGTGACGAACAGCGCGACCGTCGACACGGCGGAGGGCATCGTCGTGCCCGCCGACCTCGTCACCGAGGACGGAGAGGGCTTCACCGCCGCGTCGCTCGCGTCACAGGAGGTCCAGCACCTCGAGGAGCTGCAGAACAGCATCACCACCGCCATGGCGGCGGCCGGCGTCGCCGCCGAGGCCACCTTCACCATCGACTCACGGGGCCTGACCATCGGCCTCGTGGGCACCGCGACGTACTTCGACGGCAACAGCGACCGGCTCCGGGGGGAAGCCGAGTCCGTGTTGGACTCGATCGGTCCGGTGCTCGGCCCGCTGCCGAATCTGCTCACGGTCGAGGGGCATGCCGATCCGAATGGATCTCCGGCACCCTTCGCATCGGACTGGGATCTCGCATCGGCGCGGTCCATCTCCGTGCTGCAGTACCTCGTCGACCACGGGGGAGTGGGTCAGAATCGGATCTCGTCGATCTCGTTCGGGTCCACCAACCCGTCAGGCACCACGGCAGACCAGAACCGCCGCGTCGACATCGTCGTGCACACCGGCGTCTCGCAGGAGGTCGCGGCGCTGATCCCACAGGTGCTCGCCGAGGGCGCGACCCCGACGACGACTCCCGCGACCGATCCGGCAGCGGCGACGACGACGGATGCGGCCGCCGCCCCCACCACGGAGTCGAGCTCCAGTCACTCGTCGAGCAGCTCATCATCCAGTGACTCGCATGGTTCATCCAGCTCGAGCAGCTCCCACGAATCGAGCTCGTCGAGCGGACACTGACAGCGGGCGGATCGAGACATTCCGCGCAGCCTCTCGGGCGCAGACCCGGTCGTGATCGATACTCGGCCTCGTGACGATTCGGGACGCGCCGCGCTCGCCCGTCGTCGCGCCCGGAACCGAGGTCACGATCTACGACTTCGAGCGTCCGTCGACCCTGTCGCAGGCCCAGCTCCGGATGCTCGAGGGCAGCTTCGAGCAGTTCGCCCACCAATGGGGGACCACCCTCACCGCGAAGCTCCGAGTCGTCTCCAGCGTCACACTCGGCCGTGCCGTGATGCTGCCCTACCGCTCCTACCTCGAGACGCTTTCCGATACGACGGCGATGATCGTCTGCGCGCTGGACGGCTACGCGCCCCGCGCGGTCGTGCAGGTCCCCGCCGTGGAGATGCTCCGCTGGATCGGCCGGATGCTCGGCGGCAGCGGCAGGATCCAGCCCGCTGATCGACCGTTCACCGCCCTCGAGGAAGCGCTCGTCGGACGGATGGTCGACGAGACCCTCGAAGATCTGCGATTCGCCCTCGACGGGCTTCTGCCCATGCATGCCGGGGTCGAGCAGTTCCATCACATCCCGCGGGACGCGATCGTCGCCGAGTCTGCGGAGCTGATGATCGTGGCCGACTTCGAGCTGAAGGTCGGAGGCCAGGCCAGCACGGGAACCGTGGCCATCCCCGCCGCGGCGATCATGCCCCAGCTCGGCGATGGATCACCCGCGCAGGGCTCCGCCGAGGTGCTGACGATGCTGCAGGCGCACGTCATCGAGTCGCCGGTCGATGTCGGACTGCGATTCGCTCCAACGCGTGTCGGTCCGGCGATTGTGCTCGGCCTCGCCGAAGGTGATGTCATACCCCTTTCCCACCCCCAGCACCTCCCGCTGGCCCTGACTCTGGACGACGAGATCATCGGCCACGCCGCCGTAGGCGCCAATGGCGACCGGCTCGCGTGCGTGATCGTCGACTACCAGGAGGCATCGTGACCACCACAGGCCCCATGACCGCCGGCTCGGCGGCTCCCGGCCTGGCTTCGGGTGCCGGTGCGTTCGCCGATCCGACCAGCACGGGTCCGAACAGCACGGGTCCGAACAGCACCGAGTCGCGGATCGCGGACATCCTCGTCCAGCACCTGCCCGGCCGCGCGCTGATGGCGAACCCGCACGTCGGCGGCCCCATCCCCGCGGATGCGCTCGCGCTCGCCGTCTCGG
>CAWHND010000013.1:0-51004 GCA_963830655.1 uncultured Actinomycetota bacterium | reverse complement strand
CCACCTATGTCGGATCGCGCTCCGCCGATCTGGGCGTCATCCTGTTGGACCGCGATGAGCTCATCGAAGCGGCCGGCGGCGACGCCTCCCGCGTTCGGGTCGGCGACGTGCTGCGCCCGTCCTTCGACGCCGCCACCAGCCTGATCGGCGGAGGCATGCTCGGCGAGACCTCTGAAGCGAGCGCCGCGACCCTCTTCGGGTCTCCCGACACCGCGATCTTCGACCTCGTGGGGGAGCAGGGCGTCGCCGGCTGGTTCGCCATCGCGCTCCGCGCCGCACCCGGTCGCCCGGCCGCCGCCGATCCCGCCCTGCCGTCGCGGCTCGGGCGGATCAGCAATGTCGAGATGACCCTCACCGTCGAGATCGGCCGCACCACGATGTCGGTGCGCGACCTGCTCTCCGTCACCCCCGGCACCGTCATCGAGCTCGACCGGTCGGTCGGCTCGACCGCAGATGTGCACCTCAACGGCCGCCTCATCGCGCACGGCGAGATCGTGGTCGTCGACCAGGTCTTCGCCGTCCGGATCACTCAGGTGCTCGACTCCATCGACGAGGGGTGACCCGGTGGACACCGTCTTCCTCGCCCTTCGCGTCATCATCTCGCTCGGCGCCGTGCTCGGCGCCATCTGGTTCCTGCACCGCTGGCTGACGAAGGGCAACAAGAGCGTCGCCAAGCGCGCCGGCAAGGCGATCACCGTCGTCGCCCGGCAGAGCCTCGGCGCCAAGGCCTCAGTCGCCGTCATCGAGACCGAGAACGCGCGCTTCCTGCTCGGCGTCACCGAGCAGGCCGTGACGATCCTCGACCGCATCGACATCGGGGTCGCCGAGACCACCGTCATCCAGATCCCGGCGACGCCGGCCACGGTGACGAGCAGCGCCGACGCATCCGCGACGGCCCGCGCGGTCGCGGAGTTCGCGGACGCCGACTTCGCCGAGGCCGAGCGGGCAGCGAGCGCGGCCGCCGAGCGGGCCGCGGCGCAGAGCCTGCTCCCCGAGCCCCCTGCTCTCGCGACGACGCCCGCCACGGCCACCAGCGTTCCGATCGTCGTTCCCGCGCCGGTCGCCTCGTTCGAGCAGGCGCTCAGCGAGGCCCGCGCCGCCGGCGCCCGCCAGCAGCTCACCGGCGAGCTCAGCATCGCGGAGGCCCGACGGCCGCTGACCGCGCCCATCCCGCTGCTGCCCGCCACCCGGCGCGCGCTGCGTGAGGCGGAGGCCGCCCAGGCCCAAGCACTGAAGGCGACATCATCGAAGAGGGGCGGCGACAGGAAGTCGACCGACCGCGGACCGACGGGGAGAAAGCCGGCGGACGTCACAGCGCAGGATGCGCGTACGACAGAGAAGAGGAGCCCGATAGCCGGCTCCATCCTGTCGCCCGACACCTGGCGCCAGACGGCCGAAGCCTTGCGACGGACCAGGTGACGGCAGCCGCGGATGCGGCACTCTCGATTGCGGCACCCGACCGCGAGGCGAAGACCCGTCGCACCGCTCTCCCCAGCAGCCCCAGCCTGCGCACGATCGCCCTGATCTCGGGCGGTGTGCTCCTCGGCAGCATCCTCGCGGTCCTCCTCCCGCAGCTCGCCCATGCCACGGAGCTGAGCGGCCCCACCGCTCCGACGCCCGTCGAGACACCCGGCGTCGGAGACATCTCGATCAACATCAACGGTCCGGGGGGCGCCCCGTCGACCTCGGTCGTGGTGCTGGTCGGCATCACCCTGCTGTCGATCGCCCCCGCGCTGCTGCTGATGATGTCCTCGTTCACCAAGATCTTCGTGGTGCTCGCGATGACCCGCAACGCGCTCGGGCTGCCGACGATCCCGCCGAACCAGGTGCTCGCGGGGCTCTCGCTGTTCCTGTCGCTGTTCATCATGTGGCCGGTGCTCAACACGATCAACGTGGACGCCGTCCAGCCCTTCATGGCCGGAAGCATCGACTTCAACGCCGCGATCCACCTGGCAGCCGGACCGCTCAAGACGTTCATGCTCGCGCACACCCGCGAGGAGGACATCGCGCTGATGACCCGGGCGGCGAACATGCCGAACCCGGCGTCCCCGGACGCGGTGCCGATGGTCACGCTGATCCCGTCGTTCATGATCTCGGAGCTGCGCGCCGCGTTCATCATCGGCCTCGTGATCTTCGTGCCGTTCCTGGTCATCGACCTCGTCGTCGCATCGGGCCTGATGTCGATGGGCATGATGATGCTCCCGCCCGTCATGATCTCGCTGCCGTTCAAGATCCTGCTCTTCATCCTCGTCGACGGCTGGGGCCTCATCATCACCGCGCTCGTCCAGAGCTACAACGGATCGGGTTAGCCATGGACCAGAACGCCGTCATCGACATCGCCCTCAGGTCGCTCGTGCTCGCGGCCAAGCTCGCCGCGCCCATGCTCATCACCTCGCTGGTCGTCGGCTTCGCGATCTCGCTGTTCCAGTCGATCACCCAGATCCAGGAGGTGACCCTCTCGTTCGTGCCGAAGGCCGTCGCGGTCGCCGATCGCGCTCATCGTCTGCGGGCACTGGATGATCAGCGAGATGGTCTCCTTCACCACGAGCCTGTTCGCCACGATCCCGAATCTCATCGGCGGCGGCTGATGCAGATCGCCCTCAACATGGCCTGGGTCGAGGCGGCCATGCTCGCCGGCGTGCGCATCGTGGCGTTCCTCGTCATCGCGCCGCCGTTCTCCTTCGGCGCGATCCCGCTGCGGATCAAGGCCATGCTCGCGTCGCGCTCGCGATCGCGGTCGCCCCGCGGGCCACCGACGGCTACACCGCGTCGCTGCGACACGGGTCCGTTCCTGCTCGCCCTCGTCAGCCAGCTGATCATCGGCGCGCTGCTCGGATTCCTCGTCTTCCTGGTGTTCTCGGCCGTGCAGTCGCGCGGGCAACCTGATCGACCTGTTCGGCGGGTTCCAGCTCGCGCAGGCGTTCGACCCGCAGTTGCTGCTGAACGGCGCCCAGTTCACCCGCCTGTTCCAGATGACCGCGCTCGGCGCTGCTGTTCGTCGAGCGGCGGCTACCAGCTGCATCCTCGGCGGGCTGTTCCGCACCTTCGACGCGATCCCGGTCGACGGCATGATCGACATGGTCGACCCGGGCAACGCTGCTCATCGACGGCGCTGTCCCAGATGTTCCTCGCGTCGGTGCAGATCGCCGGGCCGCTCGTCGATCGTGCTGTTCCTCGCCGATGTCGGCCTCGGCCTGCTCACCCGCGTCGCCCCCGCGCTCAACGCCTTCCAGCTCGGCTTCCCGCTCAAGATCCTGATCACCCTGCTCGTCGGCGGCGTCATCTTCCTCGCCCTGCCGCGGCTCGTCGGTGCGCTCGTCGAGGACGCCATGACGATGGTGGGAGGTGTGAGCTAGATGCCGGATCAGCCGTCAGGCGAGAAGACCGAGCAGGCGACCCCGAAGCGGATGAAGGAGGTCCGCGAGAAGGGCCAGCTCGCCGCATCGCAAGGACTTCACCGGGTGGATCTCCATGGCGGCGGCCGCCGTCACCATCCCCGCCGTGCATCGGCCGCCGGCTCCGAGTCGACGACCACCATGGTCGTCGAGCTTCCGGACCCTGGTGCGCCGTCCCGAGCCCGAGGTCGCGCTCGAGTTCACCATCAACGCCCTCAGCCAGGTGCTGCCGATCCTCGGCCCCGATGCTCGCCGTCGTGGTGGTCGCGACGATCGTGGCCTCGATGCTGCAGGGCGGCATCCACTTCAAGAAGTTCACGCCGAGCTTCGAGCACTTCAACCTCGTCAAGGGCGTCGGCCGGATCTTCGGCAAGCAGGCGCTCTGGGAGGGCGCGAAGGCGCTGCTCAAGACCGCCGTCGTCGGCCTCGTGCTCTGGGTCGCGATCCAGGGCCTCGTGCCGCTGCTGATGGACGCGGGCGGCCTGCCTGTCTCCAGCCTGCTCGAACACCGCCTCCACCGCTGTCGGCGGGCTGATGCAGGCCGCCATCGCGGCCGGGCATCGGCCTCGCCGTGCTCGACGTCTTCGTCGTCATGCGCCGCAACCGCAAGAAGACGATGATGACCAAGCAGGAGATCAAGGACGAGAACAAGAGCTCCGAGGGCGACCCGCACGTCAAGGGCCAGCGCCGTGCGCGCCAGCTCGCGATGTCCCGCAACCGGATGATCGCGGCCATCGCCGAGCGCCGACGTCGTCATGCTCAACCCGACCCACATCGCCGTCGCCCTCAAGTACGAGCCGGGCAAGTCGGCCCCCCGCGTCGTGGCGAAGGGCTCGGGCGCCATCGCCGCGAAGATCCGCGAGAAGGCCGCCGAGCACCGGGTGCCGATGGTGGAGAACATCCCGCTCGCGCGCGCCCTGCACGCCGCCTGCGAGGTGGGCCAGGAGATCCCCGAGGAGCTCTACGGGCAGGTGGCCCAGGTGCTCGCCTTCGTCATGGCCCTGAAGCGCCGCGGCGCGGCCATGGGCGTGCACCGCCTGGCGACCGCCGCTGCCGCGTAGCCTGCGCCGAGAAATTCAGGATCTGGCGGGAATCGCAGGAGTTCCAGGGCGCCCAGCGCCTTCAATGGCCGCCACCCCTGAACTCAGGACTTCGGCGGCACCTGGACCGTTCGGCGTGCCTCCCCGCTCTCCCCGCACCCGCACCGCATCATGTGATCGGATCCGCCTCTTCTGCGGATGACCGGTGCCATGGACTGGCGCCTGGGGAACTGCCCGCGGCGGAGCCGCACTTCGGCGGTCCGGGGGAGTTACCGGATGAGACGCGCCAATCTCGGCAAGGCGATGATCGCCGCCGCGGTGCCCATCGGCGTCGTCGGCATCATCATGCTGCTCGTCGTGCCGGTGCCGTCGTGGCTGCTCGACGTGCTGATCACCATCAACATCCTCTTCGCGCTCGTGATCCTGCTGACCACGATGTTCGTCCGCAAGCCGCTCGACTTCTCGATCTTCCCGTCGCTGCTGCTGGTCGCGACCCTGTTCCGCCTCGGCCTCAACGTCGCATCGACCCGACTCGTGCTCGGAGAGGGCTACGCGGGCCAGGTCATCGCCGCGTTCGGCCACGTCGCCGTCGGCGGCTCGCTCATCATCGGCGCCGTCATCTTCCTGATCCTCGTCGTCATCCAGTTCGTGGTGGTCACCAAGGGCGCCGAGCGGGTCGCCGAGGTCGGCGCCCGCTTCACCCTCGACGCCATGCCCGGCAAGCAGATGGCGATCGACGCCGACCTCAACGCCGGCCTCATCACCGAGGACCAGGCGCGGGATCGCCGCGCAGAGGTCTCTGCCGAGGCCGACTTCTACGGGGCGATGGACGGTGCGTCCAAGTTCGTCAAGGGCGACGCGATCGCCGGCATCGTCATCATCATCATCAACCTGGTCGGCGGCATCGCCATCGGCATGCTGCAGCACGGCCAGGAGCATCATGGACGCGGTCAACACCTACAGCCTCCTGACCATCGGCGACGGCCTCGTCACCCAGGTGCCCGCGCTGCTGATGGCGGTCTCCACCGGCATGATCGTGACCCGGTCGAACGCCGAGACCGACATGGGCTCCTCGGCGCGGACCCAGCTCACCCAGTCTCCGGTCGCCCTGATGATCGCCGGCTGCGCCGCCGATCGCGATGGCCCTCATCCCCGGCATGCCGATCATCCCGTTCCTGCTGATCGGCGCGCTGCCTCATCTACGCATCCCGCAGATCGCCCGCGCTGACCGCGGCCAAGATCGCGCCAGGCGGAGGCCGACGCGCTGATGCCAGGCCGAGGCCCCGGCAGACAACGGCGAGAGCCTGCTCGAGCAGATGCGCGTGCACGCGCTGGAGATCCAGCTCTCCGCCGACCTCGTCGATCTCGTCTCGGGCGTCAGCGACGACCTGCTCGCCCGGGTCAAGGCGCTCCGCCGCCGGATCGCCATGGAGTTCGGCGTCGTCGTGCCGCCGGTCCGCACCCGCGACAGCGTCGACCTGCCGCCGTCCACCTACGTCATCCGCGTCGCCGGAGTCGAGGTGGGCCGCGGGATCGCGCCGGCCGGCCGCGTGCTCGCGCTCGGCGACTCGCTCGAGTCGCTGCCCGGCACCACCGACGGTCGAGCCCGTGTTCGGGCTCGCCGGCAAGTGGATCCCCGCCGAGCTGCGGCACAGCGCGGAGATCACCGGTGCGACGGTCATCGACCGCGGCTCCGTGCTCATCACCCACCTGTCGTCGATCATCACCGACAACGCCGCGCGCCTGCTCAGCCGTGAGGACGTCCGCGTCCTCACGGAGGGCGTCAAGCGGATCAGCCCCGCGCTCGTCGACGAGCTCATCCCCGGCGCTGCTCAGCCTCGCCGAGGTGCACCGCGTGCTGCAGGGGCTGCTGGCCGAGCGGCTGCCGATCAACGACCTCCCGCGCATCTACGAGGCGCTCTCGCTGCGCGCCAAGCTCTCCAACGACCCCGAGGGCCTCGTCGAGGCGGCGCGGATGGCTCTCGGCCCCGTGGTGGTCGCCCCGCACCTCGACGAGCGCGTCCTGCGGGTCATCATGATCGATCCCGCGCTCGAGCAGTCGATGCTCGAATCGCTGCGGCCCTCCGAGCTCGGCACCCAGGTCCTGTTCGATGCGACGCGCCTCGAGGCGGTCGTCGGATCGCTCCGCGCCGCAGTGCAGAACGCCGAGGCCCGCGGCTGGGCACCCGTGCTGGTCTGCGCCCCGGCGCTGCGCCCCGCTGTGCGCCGCATGGTGGCTCCGCAGACCGGAGGCCTGCCCGTGCTGTCGTACCAGGAGGTGACGTCGACCGACGTCGCCATCGAGACCGTCGGAGTCGTGCGTGCCAACGATCCGATATCGGCTTGAGAGCCCCTCGCTCCGCGACCTGCCGGAGCGGGTGCGGCGTGAGTACGGCCCCGACGCTCGGGTGGTCTCGACCGAGGAATCCCTCGTCGGGGGAGTGGCGGGGTTCTTCGCCCGTCGAGTGATCGACGTCGTCGTCGACCTCCCCGACCCCGGAGCCCCGCTCGATGCTCACGCCTTCGACGTGCAGTCCCGCTTCGGCATCGCGCGCCTGCTCGATGATGCCGACTCCGTGGAGGTCTACCCCGGTCCCTCCTCATCCGGCCCCGGGAACCGCAGGGACGACCGGTTCGGCACCCCCGGCCACCGTGCCGCACTACGCCCAGGTGCCCCAGGGGAGCCCGGCGCCGGTGTCGACCCAGGCGCCGGTGTCGACCCAGACGCCTGACTTCGCGTCGGTGCTGCACGGTCTGAGCTCAGACGCCTCAGCGAGCAGGCCAAGCGGAGGAGCGCTCGCCGCAGGGCAGCGGACGGCTCCGGCATACACTGCGCCGCCGGTCTTCACCGCTCCGAACACGATCCTGGCCCACCCGTCGGGCCCGGTGCTCACCTCGCCGATCGCCCTCCCCGCGCGGGCCGTCAACGCGTTCGAAGCGGCCGGGGCCTTCGACGGTGCGATCGCCCTCACATCGACTGTCCGGACCTCGATGGTGTCGCCGGCGACAGTCGAGCCGGCGACGGGCGAGCCGTCGGCCGAGATCATGGCCGAGGCACGCAGGGTCGCGGCAGCCGTGACGGCACCGAACCGTCCGAAGGCCCCCGCACTGCTGACCGGAGCGGGTGACCTCATCCTCGTCGCCGGGATCGACCACGACGCTGTCGACGTCGCCCATGCGCTCGGTCGGCAGGTGCGCCGCGCCTACGTCTGCGACGGCGGATCCGTCGAGGGCAACACCCGCCGCAGGGTCGAGGACCGTCGCAGCGCGACGGCCGCCCGGGCGCACGGCGTGCAGAGCGGCATGCCCGTGCTCGTCTCATTCGGGCTCGGCAGCGGCGAAGCGGATGACGCTCCTCGTCGATTCCCTTCCCACGATCGCCGCCGATCAGGTCTGGATCGTCGTCGACGCGTCCCGCAAGCCCGAGGACACAGCGCGGTGGGTTGCGGCAGTCAGTGCTCGGGTGGGCGTGCATGCGATCGCCACGATCGGCACCCGGCGCACCTCGACGCCGGAGACGGTTCTCGAGCTCGGCCTGCCTGAAGGCTGGTCGGATCGGGTGGGCTAGGCTGGCGCGATGCTGGTCTTGACGCGCAAGAAGGGTGAGCGCGTGATGATCGGAGACGACATCGTCGTGACCATCATCGACGTCCGCGGCGACGGCGTGCGGATCGGCTTCGACGCCCCTCGAGGGGTGTCCATCCAGCGCGCCGAGGTGCTCGCCGCGGTCTCCGCCGCGAACACTGCAGCCGCCAAGGCGCCCGCCAGCGACGGCGAGCTGCTGCTCGGAATGCTCGGCTCCGGCTCGGTCGCTGCCGCACCTGCAGCACCCGCAGCGGCACCCGCCTCACCCGCATCGGCATCGGGCTCGGCGACTCCGAATCCGGCCGTCCCAGCCCCTGCTGCCGCCGGGAAGCGCGCGACTCCTGCCGTTCCCTCGGCCCCCTCTGACTGAGAGCAGTTGACCGAGAGCGGTCCTGCGGTTCCGCCGATGGGCCGCACCCTCCTCGCCGTGCTCGGCACGGTGACCTGGTTCGCGCTCATCGTGGCCGCCTTCGGCTTCGTCAGCCTCCTGCTCGATCTCGATGTCGTGCCGGAGGCGGACGCCGGGCCGACGTTCGGCTCCGTGCTGATCACGCTGGCCGGCCTCGCCCTGTTCGGGCTGCTGCGGCGCTGGCTGCGGCATCGGCCACCCCGGTCCACCGCATTCGTGCTCGCCGCAGTCGCCGTCTACGCGGTGCAGCTCGTCGCCGGAGCGATCGGCTACACGCTGATCAGCGCGCATCTCGACGAACTCGTGGCATATCCGATCCGGCATGCGATCAGCCCCTTCGCGCTGGTGGCCGCCCTGCTCGCCGGCGCGGTGGCCGCAGCCGTGCTCGCCCTGCGGTCGACCGACGGCGATCCAGGCGGCGGCGCAGGCGGCGGTGGCTCCGGCGGCCGCTGGCCGTGGGAGAATCGGGAGGAATCGTGACGGGGGACAGATCCTCTCGGCCACGGGCCCGCCGCTCGTTTGACGGGTCCCCCGACAGGGGCTAAGATTTTCCGGGTGTGCGTCCGTATGCGCACCTTCGATCTAGGCGACGCTGGCCTTGCAGATCCGGGCAGTACTCCAGAAGGGGTGCGGCCGGTAGCAGACCCCACCGCCACCCACCAGCGATACGAGTTTCATCCCGTATCGCGGCAGGCCCTCGAAGCTCTGAATCCTCCGGCGTGACACGCCGAGCGGTGCGGAGTGCGAAGTCCGCCGCGTTACGCCAACGAGGAGTCAACTAGTGCCCACCATCCAGCAGCTGGTCCGCAAGGGCCGCACGTCCAAGGTCGTCAAGACCAAGGCGCCCGCGCTGAAGGCGAACCCCCAGCAGCGTGGCGTGTGCACCCGCGTCTACACGACCACCCCGAAGAAGCCGAACTCGGCTCTGCGCAAGGTCGCGCGCGTCAAGCTGTCGAACGGCACAGAGGTCACCGCCTACATCCCCGGCGAGGGCCACAACCTGCAGGAGCACTCCATGGTGCTCGTGCGCGGCGGTCGTGTGAAGGACCTGCCCGGTGTGCGCTACAAGATCGTCCGCGGCGCGCTCGACACGCAGGCCGTCAAGAACCGCAAGCAGGCTCGCAGCCGTTACGGCGCGAAGATGGAGAAGAAGTAATGCCCCGCAAGGGACCGGCGCCCAAGCGCCCCGTCGTTGCAGATCCGGTCTACGCCGCCCCCGTGGTGAGCCAGCTGGTCAACAAGATCCTCCTCGATGGCAAGAAGGGCCTTGCCGAGCGCATCGTCTACGGCGCCCTCGAAGGTGTCTCCGCCAAGAACGGCCAGGACGCCGTCGTCACGCTCAAGAAGGCGCTCGACAACGTCCGCCCCTCGATCGAGGTCAAGTCCCGCCGCGTCGGCGGCTCGACCTATCAGGTGCCCGTCGAGGTCAAGCAGCACCGTGCGAACACGCTCGCGCTGCGCTGGCTGACCGGCTACGCGAAGCAGCGCCGCGAGAAGACCATGACCGAGCGCCTCACCAACGAGATCCTCGATGCATCGAACGGCCTGGGGGCCGCGGTCAAGCGCCGCGAGGACACCCACAAGATGGCCGAGTCGAACAAGGCCTTCGCGCACTACCGCTGGTAGCCACTGATCAGGCAATGAGCGATCTGTCCGACGCGGCCCCTCGGGGTCGGCGTCGGACAGCGTTTAAGCGGCGTGCACTCATCTCTGCCGCCCCAGCCGTCCATCTCATAGGCGGATAATGCCTAGGGCCCCGTCCGCTGTCGGACGGCCGCCCACACACCATCCGAGGGAAATCGCCCTCAGCTCAACTTCCACACGACGGAGGAACCCCGTGGCACAGGACGTGCTCACCGACCTCAGCAAGGTCCGCAACATCGGCATCATGGCGCACATCGATGCCGGCAAGACGACGACGACCGAGCGCATCCTCTTCTACACGGGCATCACCCACAAGATCGGCGAGGTGCACGACGGCGCCGCGACGATGGACTGGATGGCTCAGGAGCAGGAGCGCGGCATCACGATCACGTCTGCCGCCACGACGTGCTTCTGGAACAAGAACCAGATCAACATCATCGACACCCCCGGCCACGTGGACTTCACGGTCGAGGTCGAGCGCTCGCTCCGCGTGCTCGATGGTGCGGTCGCCGTCTTCGACGGCAAGGAGGGCGTCGAGCCCCAGTCCGAGACCGTCTGGCGCCAGGCCGACAAGTACGACGTGCCCCGCATCTGCTTCGTCAACAAGATGGACAAGCTGGGCGCCGACTTCTACTACACCGTCGACACCATCGTGAAGCGCCTCGGCGCCAAGCCGCTGGTCATCCAGCTGCCGATCGGCTTCGAGAACACCTTCGAGGGCGTCGTCGACCTGGTCGAGATGCGCGCGCTGACCTGGCGAGGCGACTCCAAGGGTGACGTCGAGCTCGGTGCGAAGTACGACATCGAGGAGATCCCGGCCGACCTGGCCGAGAAGGCCGCGGAATACCGCCAGCTGCTGCTCGAGACCGTCGCCGAGACCGACGACGCGCTGCTCGAGAAGTACTTCGGCGGTGAGGAGCTCACGGTCGCCGAGATCAAGGGCGCCATCCGCAAGCTCACGGTCAACAGCGAGATCTACCCCGTGCTGTGCGGCTCCGCGTTCAAGAACCGCGGCGTCCAGCCCATGCTCGACGCGGTCATCGACTACCTGCCGTCGCCGCTCGACGTGCCCGCCATCGAGGCGCACGACGTCCGCGACGAGGAGAAGGTCATCCTGCGTCACTCCGACGCCACGGAGCCCTTCGCCGCGCTCGCCTTCAAGGTCGCGGTGCACCCGTTCTTCGGTCGCCTCACCTACGTCCGCGTCTACTCGGGACAGCTCGCCTCCGGCGGCCAGGTCATCAACTCGACCAAGGGCAAGAAGGAGCGCATCGGAAAGATCTTCCAGATGCACTCCAACAAGGAGAACCCGGTCGACTCGATCACCGCCGGCCACATCTACGCGGTCATCGGCCTCAAGGACACCACCACCGGCGACACCCTCGCCGACCCGGCGAACCAGGTCGTCCTCGAGTCGATGACCTTCCCCGAGCCCGTCATCGAGGTCGCCATCGAGCCGAAGACCAAGGCCGACCAGGAGAAGCTGGGAACAGCCATCCAGAAGCTGGCCGAAGAGGACCCGACCTTCCGCACCGAGCAGAACCAGGAGACCGGTCAGACGGTCATCAAGGGCATGGGCGAGCTGCACCTCGACATCCTGGTCGACCGCATGAAGCGGGAGTTCAACGTCGAGGCCAACGTGGGCAAGCCCCAGGTCGCGTACCGCGAGACCATCCGCAAGAAGGTCGAGAAGTACGACTACACCCACAAGAAGCAGACGGGTGGATCCGGCCAGTTCGCGAAGGTCCAGATCACCATCGAGCCGATGGAGGTCACGGCCGAGGTCTCGTACGAGTTCGTGAACTCCGTCACCGGTGGGCGCATCCCTCGCGAGTACATCGGCTCGATCGATGCGGGTATCCGCGACGCCATGCAGGTCGGAGTCCTCGCGGGCTACCCGACCGTGGGCGTCAAGGCGTACATCATCGACGGCGCGGCGCATGACGTCGACTCGTCCGAGATGGCGTTCAAGATCGCCGGCTCGATCGCGTACAAGGAGGCCGCGCGCCGCGCGGACCCCGTGCTGCTCGAGCCGATCATGGCCGTCGAGGTGCGCACGCCCGAGGAGTACATGGGCGACGTCATCGGCGACCTGAACTCCCGCCGCGGCCAGATCCAGTCGATGGAGGACGCCACCGGCGTCAAGGTCGTCCGGGCGAACGTGCCGCTGTCGGAGATGTTCGGCTACGTCGGAGACCTTCGCAGCAAGACCTCCGGTCGCGCGGTGTACTCGATGTCCTTCAACAGCTACGCCGAGGTCCCGAAGGCGGTCTCGGAAGAGATCATCCAGAAGAACAAGGGCGAGTAGTCCCCAATCACACGGACGGCTGCCGTCGTCCCTCGCAAGTAACATAGACAGATAAATCCCTGTAACATTCCGGGGGCGCATGCGTGCAGACCGTGTGCCTGCGCCCCCAGACTGTGCAAGTGACGTCCTAAGGAGGACAAGTGGGCAAGGCCAAGTTCGAGCGGAACAAGCCGCACGTGAACATCGGTACGATCGGACACGTCGACCACGGAAAGACGACGCTGACCGCGGCGATCTCCAAGGTTCTCGCCGACACGTACCCCTCTGCGACCAACGTCAAGCGCGATTTCGCCTCGATCGACTCCGCTCCCGAGGAGCGTCAGCGCGGCATCACGATCAACATCTCGCACGTCGAGTACGAGACGCCCAAGCGTCACTACGCTCACGTCGACGCCCCTGGTCACGCTGACTACATCAAGAACATGATCACCGGCGCCGCTCAGATGGACGGTGCGATCCTGGTCGTGGCCGCCACCGACGGCCCCATGGCTCAGACGCGTGAGCACGTGCTGCTCGCCAAGCAGGTCGGCGTGCCGTACCTGCTCGTCGCGCTGAACAAGGCCGACATGGTCGACGACGAGGAGATCCTGGAGCTCGTCGAGCTCGAGGTCCGCGAGCTGCTCGCCAGCCAGGGCTTCGACGGCGACAACGCTCCCGTGGTTCGCGTCTCAGGCCTCAAGGCTCTCGAGGGCGACGCCGAGTGGACCAAGACCATCCTCGAGCTGATGGACGCCGTGGACGAGAGCGTCCCGGACCCCATCCGCGACAAGGACAAGCCGTTCCTCATGCCGATCGAGGACGTCTTCACGATCACCGGTCGTGGAACCGTCGTCACGGGCCGCGCCGAGCGCGGCACGCTCAAGATCAACTCCGACGTCGAGATCGTGGGCATCCGCGCCACGCAGAAGACGACGGTCACCGGAATCGAGATGTTCCACAAGCAGCTCGACGAGGCATGGGCCGGCGAGAACTGTGGTCTGCTGCTCCGCGGCACCAAGCGCGAGGATGTCGAGCGCGGCCAGGTCGTCGTCAAGCCGGGTTCGGTCACGCCGCACACGAACTTCGAGGGCACCGCGTACATCCTGTCGAAGGATGAGGGCGGGCGTCACAACCCGTTCTACGCGAACTACCGCCCGCAGTTCTACTTCCGCACCACCGACGTCACCGGCGTCATCACGCTGCCCGAGGGCACCGAGATGGTCATGCCCGGCGACACCACCGACATGACGGTCGAGCTCATCCAGCCGATCGCCATGGAGGAGGGCCTCTCGTTCGCCATCCGTGAGGGTGGACGCACGGTCGGCGCCGGAACGGTCACGAAGATCATCAAGTAGTTCCCGTCACACGTCGTCAGGGTCGGGCCTTCGGGTCCGGCCCTGACGTCGTTAAGCCTGATGTCGATCACGAACTGCACAGTTCGGCGAGGCGGCCCCAGAGTAGGGTGCGATCGGCGCCGCGATCGCACCGCCCCATCTCCCCGAAAGGTCACCCATGGCTGGATTCGACGACATCACCGGCAAGGCGAAGGCCTTCTTGAACGACGACAAGGTCAAGGACGCGCTCAAGAGCTCGAAGGCCGAGGACATCAGCGACAAGGTCCTCGAGGCCGCCGAGGACGCCGTGAACAAGGCGACCGGCAACAAGTTCGCCGGCCAGATCGGCGACGCCAAGAAGACGGCCGACAAGGCAGTCGGCAACTCCTAGCCCAGTGTGTACGTTCCGGCCCCATGTGCACGAAATTTCGTGCACATGGGGCCGGTTTCGTGCACATGATCGAAGCCATACCTGACCCCGCGCGGGGGCGCCGAAGTTAGACTCGCCCATTATGCGACTGCGTCACAGCAAGCCGGGCGTTCGCGGCTACCGCCGGGTCCACGCCGGCCACGGGTTCAGCTATCGCGATGCCCAGGGCAGCACGGTCCGCGATCCCGAGCTCCGGGAGCGATTCGACGCGCTGGCCATACCGCCCGCCTGGCGCCAGGTTTGGATCAGCGAGTACGAGAACGGCCACATCCTCGCCGTCGGCTACGACGCCGCAGAGCGCAAGCAGTACATCTACCATCCGAAATGGCGCGAGCAGAAGGATCGGATCAAGTTCGATCGTGCGCTCCAGCTGGCGGAATCCCTTCCGACCGCGCGGCGACAGGTGACCATCCATCTGCGGGAGAGCGGGATGACGCGCAATCGGGCTCTGGCGGCGGCGTTCCGGATGCTCGATACCGGCTCGCTCCGGGTGGGCTCCACCCGCTATGCCGACGCCAACGGCAGCCATGGCCTCACCACCCTGCTCTGCAGTCACGTCCGCGTCAGGGGCACCACCATCGAGCTGCGCTTCCCCGCGAAGAGCAACAAGGCATGGGAGTCGGATATCACCGATCCGGACCTCGCGACCTTTGTGAAGCTGCTGAAGCGGCGCGGACCGACCGCGCACCTGCTCTCCTACCTGCAGGACGGCGTGTGGCACGCCCTCAACGCGACGGATGTCAACGACTACGTGCGCGAGCGGACGGGCGGGGACTTCACGGCGAAGGACTTCCGCACCCTGCACGGCACTGCGGCCGCGGCGCTCAGTCTCGCTCGGCACGGGGCGGAGAAGACTCGGACCGGTCGGCAGCATGCGATCGTGCAGGCGATGCGGGATGCATCCGAGGTGCTCAGCAATACCCCGACGATCGCGCGCGCGAGCTACGTCGATCCTCGAGTGGTCGACCGCTACGAGGCGGGGGAGACGGTCGACCCGTCGCGCCCCGCGTCCATCGAGTCGGAGCTGCGCGCCCTGCTCATCTCCTGAGCCCCCTCCTCGAATACCTACGTTCCGGCCCAGTACCTACGCAATTGCGTAGGTACTCGGGCCGGGAACGTAGGAACTAGCGGAGCAGGCGGCGGATCGTCTTGATGCGCTCGGCGGTGAACGGCGGGCGGAGCAGGGCGAGGGTATTCGGCCACAGCGGCTTCGAGAACAGCGCCTTCTCGTGACTGAACGCCTGGACGGAGCGGAGTCCGTGGTAGCCGCCCATACCGCTCGCGCCGACGCCGCCGAACGGGATCGAGGGAACGGCCAGGTGGGCCGCCGCCACATTGAAGCCGATCGCGCCCGAGCTCGTGGTCAGCGTCCAGGCCCGACGAGTCGTCGCGTCGTTGCTGAATACGTAGAGCGACAGGGGCTTCTCACCCTTGTTGACGAAGTCGATCGCCGCGTTCAGATCGGCGACCTCGATGATGGGGAGGATGGGTCCGAAGATCTCCTGCTGCATGATCGGAGCGTCCGCGCGCACGCCGGTGAGCACGGTCGGCGCGATGTACAGGGCCGCCTTGGTGTGGTTGCCGCCGACCGCAGCGCGCCCGTCCGGGAGGTAGGAGACGAGCCGGTCGAAGTTCTGCTCGTTGACGATCCGTCCGTAGTCGGGATTGCCTCGCGGTGCGTCGCCATAGAGCAGGCGCACGGCCTCGTACAGCTGGGGGGTGAGCTTGCGAGCCACGGAGGGCGTCGTGAGGACGTAGTCGGGAGCGACGCAGGTCTGCCCGGCGTTCAGGAACTTGCCCCAGACGATGCGCTCCGCGGCCGTCTTGAGGTCGGAGCTGTCATCGACGAAGGCGGGCGACTTGCCGCCGAGCTCGAGGGTGACCGGGGTGAGGTGCTTGGCGGCGGCCTCGAGCACGATCCGACCGACGCGCCCGTTGCCGGTGTAGAAGATGGTGTCGAACCTCTGCGCCAGCAGCTCGGTCGTCTCCTCGACGCCGCCCTCGACGACGGCGACAGCGCGCGCATCGAGGTAGTGGGGGAGAAGTTCGGCGAGCAGCGACGAGGTGTGCGGCGCCAGCTCCGACGGCTTGAGCAGCACCGAGTTGCCGGCCGCAAGCGCTCCGACGATGGGGGTGAGCGCCAGCTGCACGGGATAGTTCCACGGCGAGATGATCAGCGCGACGCCGAGCGGCTCGAGCAGCGTCTTCGCCGTCGACGGTGCCAGCAGGAGCGGCGCTCCGCTGCGGCGAGGGCGCAGCCACCGGCGGAGGTGGCGGAGAGTGTGGGTGATCTCCTTCACCACGAAGTTGGTCTCGGAGATGAACGACTCGGTCGGGCTCTTGCCGAGATCCGCCTGCAGGGCGGCGGCGATCCGATCCTCTTCGGTGCGGAGCATGGTGCGCAGTGCCTGGAGCTGGGTGATCCGCCAGTCGTGAGAGCGGGTCAATCCGCTCTCGAACGTGCCGCGGAGCCCTTCGACGATCTGCCCGGAGTCCACTCGACGACCCTACCCAACGGCGCCACCCCCTGCCCGCCGAACGCGGCCCGCTGCTGCACCGAGCGCGGTACTTGCGGCCGAACGCGGCCGGTGCACCCACCGCGCTCGGCCATACCTACCGCGCTCGAGCAGATAGCGGAGCGGAATGGTGCGTTCGTGCACAACGGGCGGCGGTCTTCGGCTGTCCACAGATGTCGATCGACCCGCCCTAGGTGGGCCGGCTCTCTGCAGGATGTGGCGATGGATGACGAACTCCCATCGAGATCAGCTGCGGACCTGTCGGCGATCGGATCGCTTCGCCCGGACAGGAGAGTGGGGCCGCGCGGAGATCTCGTGCGAGCACGGCGCGGCATCTACGCCTCGCAGGCCGCCTGGAGGCGTGCGACCATCGACGCGCGCTACTCGACCCGGATAGCGGCCGCTGCGCGCACTCTCGATGCGCCGATCTTCTCCCACGAATCCGCCCTGCGGATGCTCGGGCTGCCCGGTATGGGTCCATGGCCCGATGTCATCCACGTGATCACGGACCGGCGATCGGGCGGCCGATCGCAGCTCGACGTCCGCCGCCACTGCCTCGGGCTGGAGCTGGTGCCGACGGTGCAGGTAGGAGAGCTGGACGTGCACCTCTCCGGGGCGGACCGCGGTGGACATCGCGCTCAGTCGGCCCTTCGCGTTCGGCGTCGTCGTCGCCGACGCTGTCTTCCGCCGCGAGCCGACAGCGCGTGCCGAGTTCGTCGCGATCCTCTCCGCTCTTCCCCGGGGTATCGCGGATCGAACAAGGCGATGAGGGTCCTCCTCTTCGCCGACGGACGATCGGAGTCACCGGGCGAATCGATGTCGAGGGTGGAGATCGCGAGGCTCGGCTTCGAGACACCCGAACTCCAGACGGAGATCTGGGATCAGGGCGGATTCGCCGGTCGGCTCGACTTCTCCTGGCTCGGACGGACGGGTCGGCGGCGAATTCGACGGTCGGGTCAAAGTACGTGGACGACGCGCATCACGGCGGGCAGAACGGCGAGCGGAGATCGTCGTAGCCGAGAAGGATCGGGAGAATCGGCTCCGCCGTCAGCTGGTCGGATTCGCCCGCTGGAACTCGAGCGAACTCCGCACACGCCGGCCGTATTCGCTCGCATCCTCGCCGACGCCGGCGTTCCCCGCGCCGAGCGCGGTAGCTAGCGGCCGAACGCAGTAGGTGCACCCACCGCGCTCGGGCCGCAACTACCGCGCTCGGGAGGCGGTGGACCCCGCGGAGTGCGACACGCCCGGGTTGCAAGGACCATGTGGGTGTGGCAAACTCTTCTGGTTCGACATTTCGGTGGATTGCGTTGCGCAGTCTCACTGGATCACTGCCAGGCAGTGCATAGTTCCCCTCAGCGCAATTGAGCATCAGGTTCATGCGTACGTGGGTGAGGGCTAGGCCGCAGGCAGCAGACAGACAGCAGGCCAGCGGATCGACAAGTCCGCCACCTGCCGGCCGTGGCGCATGCCGCTCCGGCCTGTGCCACAGAGGATCCTCGTCCGTGCCCATGAGAATGCGCGCGCGGATGGCCCGAGCGCCTGCGCGCCGGGACCGGGGGAGCGGCTGCGGCTCATTGACAGAAGAACAGTGCGCGACCAGCGGGGCAGCGATGTCCCGCGACACACATGCCCGTGCGAGAGCGCGGGCGACGAACATCGAAAGAGAGTGAGCTTCAGATGGCTGGACAGAAGATCCGCATCCGACTCAAGTCGTACGACCACGAGGTCATCGACAGCTCGGCACGCAAGATCGTCGACACGGTCACCCGCGCGGGTGCCAGCGTCGTCGGACCCGTGCCGCTGCCCACCGAGAAGAACGTGGTGTGTGTCATCCGTTCGCCGCACAAGTACAAGGACAGCCGCGAGCACTTCGAGATGCGCACCCACAAGCGCCTGATCGACATCATCGATCCGACGCCCAAGGCCGTCGACTCCCTGATGCGCCTCGACCTGCCGGCCGACGTCAACATCGAGATCAAGCTCTGACCCTGCGCCTCAGCGCAGCTCAGATGCTCAGCTCGTACGACACAAGAAGACAGAGGAAAGTCATGTCCACCGCTACCAAGACGTTCACGGGACTGCTGGGCACGAAGCTCGGCATGACCCAGGTCTGGGACGCCGCCGGCAAGCTCGTGCCCGTCACGGTCATCCAGATCACGCCCAACGTCGTGACCCAGATCCGGACCCCCGAGGTCGACGGCTACGGCGCGATCCAGATCGCCTACGGCCAGATCGACCCCCGCAAGGTCAACCAGCCCGCCGCCGGTCACTTCGCCAAGGCAGGGGTCACCCCGCGCCGCCACCTCACCGAGGTGCGCACCGCCGACTTCGCCGAGTTCACCGTCGGCCAGGAGATCGCGGTCGACGCGTTCGTCCCCGGGACCAAGGTCGACGTCGTCGGCACCAGCAAGGGCAAGGGCTTCGCCGGCGTCATGAAGCGTCACAACTTCAAGGGCGTCTCGTCCTCGCACGGTTCGCACCGCAACCACCGCAAGCCCGGCTCCATCGGCGCCTCTTCGACCCCCAGCCGTGTCTTCAAGGGCATGCGCATGGCCGGCCGCATGGGTGGCGACACCGTGACCGTGCAGAACCTCGGCGTCCAGGCCGTCGACGCCTCGAAGGGCCTGCTGCTCGTCGCGGGCGCCGTTCCCGGAGCCCGCGGCCGCATCGTGTTCGTCCGCAACGCAGTGAAGGGAGCGTAACGCCATGGCATCGCTCGACATCCAGGGCACGTCAGGAACGGCCGGCTCGGTCGACCTGCCCGCCGCGATCTTCGACGTGCAGACCAACGTGCCGCTGCTGCACCAGGTCGTCGTCGCCCAGCTCGCCGCCGCTCGCCAGGGCACGCACAAGACCAAGAACCGCGGAGAGGTCTCCGGCGCCGGTCGCAAGCCGTTCAAGCAGAAGGGAACCGGTCGCGCCCGTCAGGGCTCGATCCGCGCACCTCAGCACACCGGCGGTGGAATCGTCCACGGACCGACCCCGCGCGACTACTCGCAGCGCACCCCCAAGAAGATGATCGCCGCAGCCCTGCTCGGCGCCATCTCCGACCGCAGCCGCGGCGGACGCCTGCATGTGATCGACGACCTGTCGGTCGCCGATGCTCCCTCGACCAAGAAGGCCGCGGAGCTCATCACCGCCGTCGCCCCCGGCAAGAGCAAGCTCATCGTGCTCGACCGGGACGACGTCAACGGCTGGAAGAGCGTGCGCAACCTCAAGAACCTCCACGTGCTCACGTGGGACCAGCTGAACGCCTACGACGTGCTCCGCTCGGATGACATCGTCTTCACGAAGTCCGCCTTCGACGGCTTCGTGTCGTGGAAGAACGGCGGGCTTCGACGGCTCAGCCAACGAGCACCGATTCGACCAACACGGAGGTGACCGCGTGAGCGGCTACAACAAGGACCCCCGCGACGTCATCATCTCGCCCGTCGTCTCTGAGAAGAGCTACGGCCTGATCGACGAGGGCAAGTACACGTTCGTCGTCGACCCGCGATCCAACAAGACCGAGATCAAGCTCGCCATCGAGAAGATCTTCCAGGTCCAGGTCGCATCGGTGAACACCATCAACCGCCAGGGCAAGACGCGCCGGACGAAGTTCGGCCAGGGCAAGCGCAAGGACACCAAGCGCGCCATCGTCACGCTCAAGTCCGGCACGATCGACATCTTCACGGCTGTCGGCTAGGTCAGGGGAGAGAACACATGGCAATCCGCAAGTACAAGCCGACGACCCCCGGTCGTCGTGGATCGTCGGTCGCCGATTTCGCAGAGATCACGCGCACCACGCCCGAGAAGTCGCTGCTGCGCCCGCTCTCCAAGAGCGGTGGCCGCAACAACCAGGGACGCATCACGACCCGCCACATCGGTGGTGGCCACAAGCGCCAGTACCGCGTCATCGACTTCCGTCGCAATGACAAGGACGGCGTGAACGCTCGGGTCGCGGAGATCGAGTACGACCCCAACCGCACCGCGCGCATCGCGCTGCTCCACTTCGTGGACGGCACCAAGCGATACATCATCGCGCCGAACAAGCTGAGCCAGGGCGACATCGTCGAGTCCGGCCCCGGCGCCGACATCAAGCCGGGCAACAACCTGCCGCTGCGCAACATCCCCGTCGGAACGGTGATCCACGCGATCGAGATCCGCCCGGGCGGCGGCGCCAAGATGGCCCGTTCGGCCGGTGCGAGCGTCCGTCTCGTCGCCAAGGACGGCCCCTACGCGCAGCTCCGCCTGCCGAGTGGCGAGATCCGCAACGTCGACGCGCGCTGCCGTGCATCGATCGGCGAGGTCGGCAATGCCGAGCAGTCCAACATCAACTGGGGCAAGGCCGGCCGCAACCGCTGGAAGGGCATCCGCCCGACCGTCCGCGGTGTGGCCATGAACCCGATCGACCACCCGCACGGTGGTGGTGAGGGCAAGACCTCCGGTGGACGCCACCCGGTCAGCCCGTGGGGTCAGGCCGAGGGCCGCACCCGGCACCCCAACAAGGAGAGCGACAAGCTCATCGTTCGTCGTCGCAACGTCGGCAAGAAGCGCTAGTAGGAGTAGGACATGCCGCGCAGTCTCAAGAAGGGCCCGTTCGTCGACGATCACCTGTTCCGCAAGGTCCAGGTCCAGAACGACGCAGGCAGCAAGAACGTGATCAAGACCTGGTCGCGCCGTTCGATGATCATCCCGGCGATGCTGGGTCACACCATCGCGGTGCACGACGGCCGCAAGCACATCCCCGTCTTCGTGACGGAGACCATGGTCGGGCACAAGCTCGGCGAGTTCGCACCGACCCGTACCTTCCGTGGGCACGAGAAGGACGACAAGAAGGGCCGTCGCCGCTAGGCGACGCGAGAGGACAGAGAAATGGTGGAGTCGATCGCCCGCGTGCGACACATCCGCGTGACCCCTCAGAAGGCCCGTCGTGTCGTGGACCTCATCCGCGGCAAGCAGGCCGAAGAGGCACTCGCGATCCTGAAGTTCGCGCCTCAGGGTGCCAGCGAGCCCGTCTACAAGCTCGTGGCCTCGGCCATGGCGAACGCCCGCGTCAAGGCGGACATCGAGAACAGCTTCCTCGACGAGAGCGATCTCATCGTGGCCCGCGCGTTCGTCGATGAGGGAACCACCCTCAAGCGGTTCCAGCCCCGTGCCCAGGGCCGCGCGTTCCAGATCAAGAAGCGCACCAGCCACATCACCATCGTGCTGGCGACCCCCGATGTCGTTGCGGCCTCCACGGCCCGCAAGAAGGCGAGCAAGTAATGGGACATAAGGTCAATCCCTACGGATTCCGTCTCGGGATCACCACCGACCACGTGTCGCGCTGGTTCTCGGACAGCACCAAGGTCGGACAGCGTTACAGCGACTACGTCGCCGAGGACGTCAAGATCCGCAACCTGCTGAAGACGAGCCTCGACCGCGCCGGAGTGGCGCGCATCGAGATCGAGCGCACCCGCGACCGCGTACGCGTCGACATCCACACGGCCCGCCCGGGCATCGTGATCGGCCGCCGCGGCGCCGAGGCCGAGCGCATCCGCACCGACCTCGAGAAGCTCACCGGCAAGCAGATCCAGCTGAACATCCTCGAGGTCAAGAACCCCGAGCAGGAGGCGCAGCTCGTCGCGCAGGGCATCGCGGAGCAGCTCACCGCTCGCGTCGCGTTCCGCCGCGCCATGCGCAAGGGCCTCCAGGGCGCTCAGCGCGCCGGCGCCAAGGGCGTCCGCGTGCAGGTCTCCGGCCGCCTCGGCGGCGCGGAGATGAGCCGCTCCGAGTTCTACCGCGAGGGTCGCGTTCCGCTGCACACCCTGCGCGCCAACATCGACTACGGCTTCTACGAGGCCAAGACGACGTTCGGCCGCATCGGCGTGAAGGTCTGGATCTACAAGGGCGACATCACCAACAAGGAGCTTGCCCGCGAGCAGGCCAACCAGAAGTCCACGCGCCCCGAGCGCCGCGACAGCGGCCCCCGCCGCGACGGTGGCCCCCGCCGCGACAGCCGCGACGCACCCGTCGCAGAAGGAGCGAGTGTCTGATGCTCATCCCCCGCAGAGTCAAGCACCGCAAGCAGCACCACCCCACCCGCAGCGGCCACGCCACGGGCGGCACCGAGGTGAGCTTCGGCGAGTACGGCATCCAGGCCCTCACGCCCGCCTATGTCACGAACCGTCAGATCGAGTCCGCTCGTATCGCGATGACCCGTCACATCAAGCGCGGCGGCAAGGTGTGGATCAACATCTACCCCGACCGTCCGCTCACCAAGAAGCCCGCTGAGACCCGCATGGGTTCCGGCAAGGGCTCGCCCGAGTGGTGGATCGCCAACGTCAAGCCGGGACGCGTCCTCTTCGAGGTCGCCGGCGTGAGCGAGGAGCTCGCTCGCGAGGCCCTCACCCGGGCCATCCACAAGCTGCCCCTGAAGGCACGCATCATCAAGCGCGAAGGGAGCGAGGGCTGATGGCGATCGGATCCAAGGAGCTGATCTCGAGCGAACTCGACACATTCGAGAACGAGCGTCTGATCGACGAGCTGAAGAAGGCCAAGGAGGAGCTGTTCAACCTCCGCTTCCAGTCGGCCACCGGCCAGCTCGAGAGCCACGGACGACTCAAGTCCGTCAAGCGCGACATCGCGCGCATCTACACCGTGATCCGTGAGCGCGAGCTCGGCATCCGTGCCGTCCCCGCCCCCGTGGTCGCCGCAGAGCCCAAGAAGGCCGCGAAGGCCAAGGCGCCCAAGGCAGACAAGGCAGCGGCCCCCAAGGCCGACGAGCCGCCGAGGCCGAGGCGCCCGCCGCCGAGGCGGCCACCGACGAGAAGCCCACGGCTTCTAAGGAGAAGAACTGATGGCCAAGGTCACCGCCAAGGCAGAGGAGACGACCCCTGTCGTCGCCGAGGACCGTGGAGACCGCAAGGTCCGCCGCGGCTACGTCGTGAGCGACAAGATGCAGAAGACCGTCGTCGTCGAGGTCGAGGACCGCGTCAAGCACCCTCTCTACGGCAAGGTCATCCGTCGCACCTCGAAGGTCAAGGTCCACGACGAGCAGAACACCGCCGGCGTCGGAGACCTCGTCGTGATCAGCGAGACCCGTCCGCTGTCCGCCACCAAGCGCTGGCGCCTGGTCGAGGTCGTCGAGAAGGCCAAGTAGGCCTCCGCGCCCACTTGTAGGAGAAGAAGATGCTTCAGCAGGAATCCAGGCTCAAGGTCGCCGACAACACCGGCGCCAAGGAGCTGCTCACCATCCGCGTGCTCGGCGGCTCGGGACGGCGCTACGCCGGCCTCGGCGACGTCATCGTCGCCACCGTCAAGGACGCGATCCCGGGCGGCAACGTCAAGAAGGGCGATGTGGTCAAGGCCGTCATCGTCCGCACCGTCAAGGAGACCCGTCGTCCCGACGGCTCGTACATCAAGTTCGACGAGAACGCCGCCGTCATCCTCAAGAACGACGGCGACCCCCGTGGAACGCGCATCTTCGGCCCGGTCGGCCGCGAGCTGCGCGACAAGAAGTTCATGAAGATCGTGTCACTCGCACCGGAGGTGATTTGACCAATGGCCAACATCAAGAAGGGCGACATCGTCCAGGTGATCTCGGGCGCGAGCCAGAGCCGTGGCGGTGACAAGGGCAAGCAGGGTCGTGTGATCGACGTGCTCGTCGAGCGCAATCGCGTCCTGGTCGAGGGTGTCAACTTCGTCACCAAGCACGTGAAGGTCGGACAGACCCAGCGCGGCACCAAGACCGGCGGCGTCGAGACCCATGAGGCCCCCATCCACATCTCCAATGTCGCCCTCATCGACCCCGAGACGAAGAAGCCGACTCGCGTCGGTCACCGCGTCGAGCAGGTCACCAAGGACGGCGTGACCAAGAGCGTGCGCATCCGCTACGCGAAGAAGTCAGGCAAGGACCTGTAATGACACTCACCACTGCCGCGACTGCTGGTTCCCCTGCACAGGCCCAGCCTCGCCTGAAGCAGAAGTACCGCAGCGAGATCGTCGCCCAGCTCACCGCGGACCACGGATACACCAACGTCCACCAGGTGCCGGGACTCGTCAAGGTCGTCGTCAACACCGGTGTGGGCGAGGCCGCCCGCGACAGCAAGATCATCGATGGCGCTGTCGCCGACCTCACCAAGATCACGGGCCAGAAGCCGCAGGTCACCAAGGCCCGCAAGTCGATCGCGCAGTTCAAGCTGCGCGAGGGCCAGCCCATCGGCGCCCACGTGACGCTGCGCGGCGACCGCGCCTGGGAGTTCCTCGACCGCCTGCTGTCGCTGGCGCTGCCCCGCATCCGCGACTTCCGCGGCCTGTCCGATCGACAGTTCGACGGCAACGGCAACTACACCTTCGGCCTCACCGAGCAGAGCATGTTCCATGAGATCGACCAGGACCGCATCGATCGCGTCCGCGGCTTCGACATCACCGTCGTGACCACGGCCAAGACCGACGACGAGGGTCGCGCGCTGCTCAAGGCGCTCGGCTTCCCGTTCCGCACCGCAGAGAACCAGGCCTGACCTAGGCTTGCTCCTCGGAGTCCGGTCGCCCAGTGCGACGGACTCCACCCGATGTCTCCGCACGGAGCACCCACCACAGGTCGGCGCCAGCCGATACCTGGTGAATGAAAGAAGACGAACATGACGATGACCGATCCGGTCGCCGACCTGCTGACCAGGTTGCGCAACGCGAACTCGGCATTCCACGACTCGGTCTCGCTGCCGCACTCGAAGCTCAAGGGTCACATCGCTGACATCCTGAAGGCGGAGGGCTACATCGCCAGCTGGGCCGTCGAAGACGCCCGCGTGGGCAAGACCCTCACGCTCGAGCTCAAGTACGGCCCCAACCGCGAGCGCTCGATCGCGGGCATCAAGCGCGTCTCGAAGCCCGGACTGCGCGTCTACGCGAAGTCCGACGAGATCCCGAAGGTGCTCGGCGGCCTCGGCGTCGCCATCCTGTCCACCTCGTCCGGCCTCCTCACGGACCGCCAGGCCTCGCAGAAGGGCGTCGGCGGGGAAGTCCTCGCCTACGTGTGGTGATCTGACATGTCTCGAATCGGAAGACTCCCCATCGACATCCCCGCCGGTGTCGACATCAGCGTCGTCGGCCGCGACGTCACCGTCAAGGGCCCTAAGGGCTCCCTGTCGCTGACCGTCGCCCAGCCCATCGAGGTCGTCGTCGAAGGCGCACAGGTCCTCGTGACCCGTCCCGACGACGAGCGCCTCTCCCGCTCGCTGCACGGCCTCACCCGCACCCTGATCGCGAACAACGTGATCGGCGTGACCACGGGCTACAGCAAGGGCCTCGAGGTCGTCGGAACCGGCTACCGTGTGGCCGCCCGCGGCAACTCGGTCGAGTTCTCGCTCGGCTTCTCCCACCCCGTGCTCGTCGAGGCGCCCGAGGGCATCTCGTTCACGGTGGAGGGCAACAACAAGCTGACCGTGGCCGGCATCGACAAGCAGGCCGTCGGCGAGGTCGCCGCCAACATCCGCAAGATCCGCAAGCCGGAGCCCTACAAGGGCAAGGGCGTCCGCTACGCAGGCGAGAACGTCCGCCGCAAGGCCGGAAAGTCAGGTAGGTAGACATGGTCACCGTCATCCGTGGCAAGAGCAAGTCGGCCGCACGCGACCGTCGACACTCGCGTCTTCGCAAGAAGGTCGAGGGCACCGCGCTCCGTCCCCGCCTCGTCGTCACCCGTTCGGCACGTCACGTGTTCGTCCAGGTCGTCGACGACTCGGTCGGCCGCACCCTGGCCTCCGCCTCGACCCTCGAGGCCGACATGCGTGTCTTCGAGGGCGACAAGACCGCCAAGGCGCACAAGGTCGGCGAGCTCGTCGCCGAGCGCGCCAAGGCTGCAGGAATCGACGCGGTCGTCTTCGACCGCGGTGGAAACAAGTACGCGGGCCGCGTCGCGGCAATCGCCGATGGAGCCCGGGAAGGTGGACTGAGCCTGTGAGCGACGTTCCAGTCACAACAGCAGCAGCCGAGACGGCCGAGGCTCCGGTGGAGACCGCAGCCGGAAGCTCGCCCGACAATCGCAACGAGCCTCGTGAGGCGCGTCGCGGAAGTCGTGAGCGCAATCCGAACCGCGACCGTGGTGGCCGCGACAGCGAGAAGAGCCAGTTCCTCGAGCGCGTCGTGACCATCAACCGCGTGTCGAAGGTCGTCAAGGGCGGTCGTCGCTTCAGCTTCACCGCGCTCGTCATCGTCGGAGACGGCAACGGCCTCGTCGGGGTCGGCTACGGCAAGGCCCGCGAGGTCCCCACAGCCATCTCCAAGGGCGTCGAGGAGGCGAAGAAGAACTTCTTCCGCGTCCCCCGCATCGCCAGCACCATCCCGCACCCCGTGCAGGGTGAGGCTGCAGCCGGTGTCGTCCTGCTCCGTCCTGCGACCGCCGGTACCGGCGTCATCGCGGGCGGCCCGGTCCGCGCCGTGCTCGAGTGCGCGGGCATCCACGACGTCCTCTCGAAGTCGCTCGGCTCCAGCAACACGATCAACATCGTGCACGCCACGGTCGCAGCCCTCAAGAACCTCGAGGAGCCGCGCGCCGTCGCAGCCCGCCGTGGTCTCGAGCTCGAGGACGTCATGCCCTCCTACATGCTGAAGGCCGAGCGCGACGCTGCCGCGCACGCCGCAGAAGCGAAGGTAGGTGCCTGATGGCCGCCCAGCTGAAGGTGACCCAGATCAAGTCCAAGGTGAGTGAGAAGCAGGACCAGCGCGACACGCTGCGTTCGCTCGGTCTCAAGCGCATCGGCGACACCGTTGTCCGCGAGGACAACGCGCAGAACCGCGGCTACGTCCGCCACGTCGCTCACCTCGTGAAGGTTGAGGAGATCAACTGATGGCCGAAGACAAGACCCCGGGCACGACCCCGGAGAAGAAGGCGACCGCCCCCAAGGCGATCCGCAGGCGCAGGCGAAGGCCACGGCACCGGCGGCCACCGCCGCTGCCGGCACCTCGACGCGGACCGCCACGGCGCCCGCCGCCGAGGCCTCGGCGACCGCGCGCGGTCGCGTGCTCAAGGTGCACCACCTGCGTCCCGCAGAGGGGTCCAAGAAGGACCGCATGCGCGTCGGCCGCGGTGAGGGCTCCAAGGGCAAGACCGCCGGTCGTGGAACCAAGGGAACCAAGGCCCGCTACCAGGTCAAGGTCGGCTTCGAGGGCGGGCAGATGCCTCTGCACATGCGCACCCCCAAGCTCCGCGGGTTCAAGAACCCGTTCCGCGTGGAGTACCAGGTCGTCAACCTCGACAAGCTGGCCGAGCTCTACCCGACTGGCGGAGATGTCACCATCGCCGACCTGGTCGCCAAGGGCGCCGTTCGCAAGAACGAGAAGGTCAAGGTCCTGGGCACCGGCGAGATCGCGGTTAAGCTGAGTGTTGCCGTTGACAAGGTCTCCGGTTCCGCAGAGCAGAAGATCATCGCGGCAGGCGGCTCGATCGCCTGAGCTGCGAGAGCTTGAGACGCTGCCGCCGCGTTCGGACCGTCAGGGAAACCTTCCGGTTCGGACGCGGCGGCGGCGCATCCGGCCTCGGAGCCATGTAGGCTCCGATCTTTGTGACGGCGTGGCGGTTCACAGCCACCATGCCCGGCTCATCCTAGGAAAGGCATCACTGCGTGTTCAGAGCCATAGGGCGGATCTTCCGCACGCCTGATCTTCGACGCAAGATCGGCTTCACGCTCTTCATCGTCGCGATCTTCCGCCTCGGGTCATTCATCCCGGCACCGTTCGTCGACTTCGCGAACGTGCAGGCCTGTCTCGCCCAGAACACCAGCACCTCGGGCCTCTACGAGCTCGTCAATCTCTTCAGCGGCGGCGCACTGCTGCAGCTCTCGATCTTCGCGCTGGGCATCATGCCCTACATCACGGCGTCGATCATCACCCAGCTCCTGCGCGTGGTCATCCCGCACTTCGAGACCCTCTACAAGGAGGGCCAGGCCGGCCAGGCCCGCCTCACGCAGTACACGCGCTACCTCACCATCGCGCTCGGCGTCCTGCAGTCCACGACGCTGATCACCGTCGCGCGCAGCGGCGCGCTGTTCCCGCAGAACAGCGCCACCGCCTGCACGCAGCTGATCACGAACGACTCCTGGTACGCGATCCTGCTCATGGTCGTCACCATGACCGCCGGCACCGGCCTCATCATGTGGATGGGCGAGCTCATCACCGAGCGCGGCATCGGCAACGGCATGTCGCTGCTCATCTTCACCTCGATCGCCGCCCGTTCCCGGGCTCGCTCGACGCCATCCGCGTCTCGCAGAGCATCGAGGTGCTGATCATCGTGATCGCGATCGGCCTCGCCATCGTGGTCGGCCGTCGTCTTCGTCGAGCAGTCCCAGACGCCGCATCCCGGTGCAGTACGCCAAGCGGATGGTCGGCAGGCGCACCTACGGCGGCAACAACACGTACATCCCGATCAAGGTGAACATGGCGGGCGTCGTGCCGGTCATCTTCGCCTCGTCGCTGCTGTACCTGCCCGCTCTCGTCGCGCAGTTCAACCAGCCCGCCGCCGGCCAGGAGCCGCAGGCGTGGGTCACCTGGATCCAGAACTACCTGACCAAGGGCGATCACCCGCTCTACATGCTCCTGTACTTCCTGCTCATCGTCGGCTTCACCTACTTCTACGTCGCGATCACCTTCAACCCCGAAGAGGTCGCCGACAACATGAAGAAGTACGGCGGGTTCATCCCGGGCATCCGCGCCGGCCGTCCGACCGCTGAGTACCTCGACTACGTGCTCACCCGCGTGACCCTGCCGGGGTCGATCTATCTCGGGCTGATCGCTCTGATCCCGCTGATCGCATTCGTGGCCGTCGGGGCCAACACCAACTTCCCGTTCGGCGGCGCCTCGATCCTGATCATCGTCGGCGTCGGCCTCGAGACGGTCAAGCAGATCGACTCGCAGCTGCAGCAGCGTCACTACGAGGGCCTTCTGCGATGACGGCGGCGAACGGCCCGGGCTACCGACTGCTCATCGTCGGTCCGCCCGGCGCCGGCAAGGGCACCCAAGCGGTGCGGATCTCCAAGAGGTTCGGCATCCCTGCGATCTCGACCGGCGACATCTTCCGCGAGAACGTCCGGGGCGAGACCGAGCTCGGCGTGCTCGCCAAGTCGTACATGGACCGCGGCGAGTACGTTCCCGACTCCGTGACGAACGACCTGGTGGCGGACCGTCTCAATTGGGCGGACGCGGACGGTGGGTTCCTGCTCGACGGCTTCCCGCGCACGACCGAGCAGGTGAAGACCCTGGACGGCATCCTCGCGACCCACTCCCACGCTCTCGATGCAGTGATCGAGCTGCATGCGGAGACGGAGGAGATCGTCGAGCGCCTGCTCAAGCGTGCCGTGGAGCAGGGCCGTGCCGACGATAGCGAAGCGGTCATCCGCCGTCGACTCGAGGTGTACCTCGAGCAGACGTCTCCGCTCATCGAGACCTACCGGGAGCGTGGACTGCTGCTCAGCATCAACGGCCTGGGGGATGTCGACGATGTGACGGCGCGCATCTTCGACGCGCTGGAGAGCCGCACCGCAGCCTGACCAGCGTCTGATCCGCATCCAGCAGAGGAGCCGTATTGTCTCTCGTCCGCGTGCACAACTTCACGATCTCACTCGACGGCTTCGGCACGGGCGAAGGGCAGGCGCTCGAGACTCCGTTCGGTCACGCTGGCTCTCGGCTGATGAAGTGGGCGTTCGGCACCCGCACCTTCCGGGCGATGGGACTGCCCGGCGACGCACCGGGCTCCTTCGGCGTCGACGAGTCCTTCGCGAGCCAGTGGGCGACGGGGATCGGCGTGGAGATCATGGGCCGCAACAAGTTCGGTCCGCAGCGCGGTCCCTGGGAGGACGAGGAATGGAAGGGCTGGTGGGGTGACAACCCTGTCTTCCACACGCCGGTCGTCGTGCTGACCCATCATCCGCGGCCGACCCTCGAGATGGACGGGGGAACGACCTTCCACTTCCTGGACGCGGACCCGGCCACCGCCCTCGCGCATGCGCGCGAGCTGGCAGGAGACCTCGATGTCCGGATAGGCGGCGGTGTCGAGACCGTCCGCCAGTTCCTCGCAGCCGATCTCATCGATCACCTGCATGTGGTCGTCGCTCCCGTCGTGCTGGGTCGCGGCGAGCGGCTCTGGGACGGCCTCGAGGGACTGGAGGAGCGCTTCGCCATCGAGGTCACCCCGTCGCCGAGCGGAGTGGTGCATCTGCTGCTCACCCGTCGGGAACGCTCCTAGCGGTACTGGGCTGGTCGGGCCAGCCGGCCGGTGTCATCAGGAATCGATGAGGTGGACGACTCCCTCGATGAAGCTGGTGAAGTCGGTCGTGCTCCGCAGCAGACCCAGCACGTCGGCATTCTCGGAGAAGACGTCGACGAACTGCTCGAAGACCGTCTGGAACGCAGCCCGGCCCTCCGCGCTGAAGGCGATCAGGGCGATCACATTGACACGGCCCTCACCCCAGGGCATGGGAGTCTCGTTCAGCGCCACGGCGATCGCGGTCCTATGGGCGCTCATGGTGAGCGAGTGCGGAACGGCGAGGGTCTCGGTGAAGGCGGTCGACGACAGGCGCTCACGCTCGAGCACGCCGTCGAGATAGGGCTCGTCGATGATGCCGAGGGCGATCATCGGCTCCCCGAGCGCGCGGATCATCGCCTTCTCGTCGGCCGCGCCCACGTTCCGCAGGAACAGGCGCTCGTCGAAGTAGAGCAGCAGCTCGTCCTTGATCCGCCCGCGGCGACGCTGGCGGCGGATTCGCGCGACCGCGGTCCGGACCGATTCGATGTCCCCCGGGGTGAGGAAGGGCTGGACGAGCACCACGTTCTCGGGTCGGGCCGCCCACGGCAGCGTGCTGACCACGAGATCGCCGGTGAGCTCCGATGCCGGGGCGTCCGTGCGGGTGACGACGTGGTCCACCCGCAGCTCGGCACCGAGCGCGGCCTCGAGCCTGGTCCGAAGCAGCTCCGCCATGTCGTGGTAGTTCGGGCAGACGATCGTGCAGGTGACCGCGTCGACCGGTGCCGCGTGCCGCTCGAGATGGGAGCCGATGTGCAGCGCGATGAAGGCGATCTCGTCCTCGCTGATCACGATCTGGAACTCGCGCTGCAGCTCGCTGGCCACGTACACCGCCAGCTCGTAGGTCAGCGGATAGGAGGTCTTGATCGAGCGGGCGAGAGGATTCCGGGTGGAGATGCCGGCCCGCGACCGGGTCACCAGATTGCGCACGTGCATGGTGAGGCGCATCAGGAGGGTCTCGTCGTCGAGGTCGACAAGGTACTCGGCCTGAGCGCGGCGAAGCACCTCGCGGACGATCGCCAGGTCGCTCGTCTCGACGGGGGAGAAGTCCACCGTCGCGGTCGATGCCGCACCCGGCGCCGCATCGGGGATCGCGCGCGTGCCCACACGGGTGGTGAGCAGCGCGGCGAGAGTCTCGAGCTCGCCCACCGGAAGCGGCGTGCCGAACTGCCGCTCGACGATGGGAGCGAGGGCGACGACGAGCTCGCTGGGGTGGCTCTCGGCGCTGATCTCCGCCGTCCGGGTCATCCCGTGCTGAGACCGGTCGACGGCGATGGCCGTGTGCAGCAGCACGCCGTCGAGGCCGAATTCGTTGACCGCGTAGCCGAGTGATCCCAGCAGCGCGATCACGTCGGTCCTGAACGCGGAGAGATCGCCGACTCCGAACGCCTCTTGAAGGCGGGCGACGTCGGACAGGCCGTCGGCCGTCTCGTCGCGGAAGATGCTGCTGATGAGACGGCGCTGGGACTCCTCGGCGCCATCGAGGCTGACCACGGTTCCGGATCGGATGAGCTCCAGACCAGCGTCCCGGGCCATGCTGCGCACCCGTCGCAGGTCGCCCTCGAGCGTCGACTCGCTGACGAAGAGCGCTGCGGCCAGCTCGTGCACGTCCACGCCGGTCGTCGTCTGGGTGAGCGTGGTCACGAGGTAGGCCACCCGCTCGCGCGGCTTGTCCGGAGAGGCCTCACCGCGCGCGCCGGCGGCGTACTGCGCGTACGCGTCCCGATTCAGTCGGTATCCGACGGTGGACGAGCTGATGACGTCGAGGGGCCGCGCGGCCGATTTGATCGCCGTCACGTAGCTGCGGACCGATCGGGTGCTGACCCCCAGGCGGTCGGCGAGCTCGGACGCCGCGACCCATCGGTCGGCGGCCGCGAGGTACTCGAGCAGCATCGGCGTCTTGTCGGCCATTTCACCCCATGGTGTCACGCGCCGCGAGCGGATGGGCGTGCGACCAGCTCGACTTCCGCACCCCCGGAAGCAGATCTGTTGGCGCCCCCGTGCGACGAGCAGGCAGGCTGACCTTCGAAACTGCTGGAGATTCAGGACGCAAGGAGGCGATCCGTGGCAACTGTGCTGCTCGTCTGCGTTGCCGGAGTGTCCGGGACCTTCCTCGCCAAGCGCATGCGTCGACTCGATCCCAGCCTCGACACCCTCGTGGCCGACTACGCGAGCCTCCCGCACGTCATCCAGGGAGCGGACGTCGTCCTGATCGCTCCGCAGCTCGCCGACGTCGACCGGTCGATCGGCGATCTCGCCCCTGGCGTCCTCTCCGCCATCCTGCCGGCCAGCGCGTTCTCCGCGCGCGGCGCCGAGATCGCCGTGCGCACGGTGCACGAGCTCCTCGCCGCCGGTGCCGATCCTCTCTCGCCCGCGCATCCGACCCCCGTCTACCCGGGTGCATCCGCATGATGCAGACTGGCGAAGCGCCTGCTCAGGCGTCCCCAACAGAAGGAGCCCTCGTGCCCACTCGCACCGTCGTCGTCGCATCCAGCCATGGCCTGCACGCCCGTCCCGCCGCCCTGTTCTCGCAGGCTGCGGCCAAGGCCGGCGTGCCGGTCCAGCTCACCAAGGGGGGCAAGACCGTCAACGCCGCGAGCATCCTCGGCGTCATCTCGCTCGGCATCGACCACAACGACGAGGTCACCATCAGCGTCGACGGCGACGGTGCCGACGAGCTCCTCGACCAGCTGACCGAGCTGCTCACCACCGATCACGACGCATGAGCGTCCTGACCAGGAGTCGGGATCGGCCGCGGCATCGCCGTCGGCCCGATCCTGCGCATGCCGGAGCCGCTGCCCGAACCGCGGCACCATCGCCAGCACCATCGGACCCGACTCGGAGCGCGAGCGCGTCACCAACGCCCTGGCGGCCACCGCCGAGGACATCCGCTCGCGCGGCGAGCGTGCAGGCGGCAAGGCGCAGGAGGTGCTCGACGCGCAGGCGATGATGGCCGACGACCCCACCCTCCGGTCGGACATCGACGTCCGCATCGACAACGGGCGCGACCGCAGAGCGCGCCGTGTTCGAGGCCTTCGCCGGCTTCAAGGAGATGCTGCTCGCGATCGGCGGGTACATGGCCGAGCGCGCGACCGACCTCGACGACGTCTCCCAGCGGATCATCGCCCGACTGTCCGGAGTCCCCGCTCCCGGCGTGCCCGACCAGCGACGTCCCCTTCGTGCTCGTCGCCCGCGACCTCGCCCCGGCCGACACGGCTCTGCTCGACCTCGATCGAGTGCTCGCGCTCGATCACGAGCGACGGCGGACCCACATCGCACACGGCCATCCTCGCCCGCGAGAAGTCGATCACCGCGGTGGTCGGCGTCGTCGGGGCCCTCGCTCTCGATGACGGCACGGATGTCATCGTCGACGCGTCCACGGGCATCATCACCGTCGGTCCCAGCGTCGAACAGACCGAGAAGGCCAAGGCGACGATCCTCGAGCGCGCCCAGCGTGCGGCCGTCCCGATCGGTCCCGGCGCCCTGGCGGACGGCACCCACATCCCGCTGCTCGCCAACCTCGGATCGGCGGACGGCGTCGATGCGGCGCTCGCGGCCGGAGCAGAGGGCGTCGGGCTGTTCCGCACCGAGTTCCTCTTCCTCGATGCCACGAGCGCGCCGACCGTGGCGCAGCAGTACACCCACTACTCGAAGCTGCTGCGCGGCTTCCCGGGCAAGAAGGTCGTCGTGCGCGCGCTGGACGCCGGAGCCGACAAGCCGCTGAGCTTCCTCAACGACGCGCACGAGGAGAACCCCGCGCTCGGCCTGCGCGGCCTGCGCGCGCTTCGCGCGTCGGAGCAGATCCTGCGCGACCAGCTCACCGCACTCGCCCGCGCGGCACAGGAGAGCGACGCCGACCTCTGGGTCATGGCGCCCATGGTCGCGACCGTCGAGGAGACGCGCTACTTCGTCGACATCGCGCACGAGCTCGGCCTTGCCGACGGCCGGCGTCATGGTCGAGGTCCCCTCGTCCGCTCTGCTCGCCGACCGCATCCTCGCGATCGCCGGCTTCGCCAGCATCGGCACCAACGACCTCACCCAGTACACGCTCGCGGCCGACCGGATGCTCGGCACGCGTCTCGAGCTTCCAGGATCCGTGGCACCCCGCCGTGCTGCGCCTCGTGGGCGAGGTCGGCATCGGCGGGCGCGGCGCTCGGCAAGCCCGTCGGCATCTGCGGCGAGGCGGCGGCCGACCCGCTGCTCGCCGTCGTGCTCGTCGGACTCGGCGCAACCTCGCTCTCGATGTCCCCGCCGCGATCGGCGATGTGCGCAGCGAGCTCGCGCGCTTCACCCTCGAGCAGGCCCGCAGTTCGCGCAGGCGGCGCTGGCCGCTGACAGCGCCGCAGTCGCGCACGTGAGGCCGTGCGGCGCTGGCCGAGCCCGACAGCTAGACCGCACCGACGCACCACCCGCACCACGGCAACTCAGCTTCTGCCCCATCACCACAACCACTCACACAGAAACAGGAGACACACACCATGACGACGACGTCAGCACCGGCACGATCGCTCAGGGAGGTGCACGAGTAGGAGTCCAGAAGTTCGGGACGTTCCTCTCGGGCATGATCATGCCGAACATCGCAGCCTTCATCGCCTGGGGCCTCATCACCGCCTTCTTCATCCGCCACCGGATGGACGCCGAACGAGACCCTGGCCGCCCATCGTCGGCCCGATCATCCACTACCTGCTGCCCCTCCTCATCGCCAACCAGGGCGGCCGCATGGTCTACGACACCCGCGGTGGCGTCGTCGGCGATCGCATCGCGGACCATGGGTGATCATCGTGGGCACGCGACATCCCCGATGTTCACTGGCAGGCGCCATGATCGTCGGACCGCTCGCGGCCCTGCGTATCGATGAAGCAGGTCGACAAGCATCTGGGACGGCAAGATCCGGCCCGGGCTTCGAGATGCTCGTCAACATCTTCTCGGCCGGCATCCTCGGCGCGCTCTTGGCGATCGGCGCCTTCTTCGGGATCGCCCCGCTGGTGACCGCGCATCAACGGCTTCATGCCTGCCGAGCGGCGCGTCGACTTCCTGGTCACCGCCGGCCTGCTGCCGCTCGTCAGCATCATCATCGAGCCCGGCAAGGTGTTGTTCCTCAACAACGCCATCAACCACGGCGTGCTGACCCCGCTCGGCGTCCAGCAGGTCCGCTCGACGCGGGCAAGAGCATCCTCTTCCTGCTCGAGGCGAACCCCGGCCCCGGTCTCGGCCTGCTGCTCGCGTTCACCGTCTTCGGACTCGGCGTGGCTCGCGCGAGCGCGCCCGGCGCCATCATCATCCAGTTCCTCGGCGGAATCCACGAGATCTACTTCCCGTACGTGCTGCCAAGCCGTCCTGATCATCGCCCTCATCGCGGGCGGCATGACCGGTGTCGCGACCAACGTGCTGTTCGACTCGGGCCTTCGTGCCCCGGCGTCGCCCGGAAGCATCTTCGCGATCCTGCTGCAGACCGCGTCGGACAGCTACGTCGGCGTCATCCTCTCGGTGATCCTGTCGGCCGCCGTGACGTTCATCGTCGCGTCGATCATCCTGCGGGCCAGCCGCAAGCGCGACCTCGCAGCGGGCAACGCCGGCGATCTGGCGCCGCCATCGCCGCGACCGAGGCCAACAAGGGCAAGGCCAGCAGCGTGCTGTCAGGACCTGACCCGCGACGAGCGCAGCAGCGGCGGGCATCGGACTCGAAGCCGAGCGGCTGCGGTCGCCACCGCGACCGCCCGTCCGAACATCGTGTTCGCCTGCGACGCCGGCATGGGCTCCAGCGCCATGGGGGCCTCGGTGCTGCGCAACAAGATCAAGAAGGCCGGCATCGAGGGTGTCACGGTGGTCAACAAGGCCATCGCGAACCTCGACGACTCGGCAGACCTGGTCATCACGCAGCAGCGAGCTGACCGACCGCGCGCAGGCAGAAGGCGCCGACCGCGCAGCACGTCTCGGTCGACAACTTCATGAACAGCCCGGCGCTACGACGAGGTCGTCGAGCAGGTCGCCGACCAGCAGCAGTCGCACCGAACACGCGTCGGTCGAGCACCGCCCGACTGCGCAAGGATGAGGGGAGCGGAGCGATCCGTTCGCCCTCAGCTCGTCGCCCGGTGCGCACCCACCACCGACGTCGAAGCCTCACGCAAGCGAATCGGAGGCACGTCATGAGCGACGAAGTACCTGGACCTCCGGATCGGATCAACGTCAACGGCACGCGCGACGACGCGCGACGAGGCGATCCGCGAGGCGGGTGCCGTCCTCGTCGCTGCCGGCGCCGTCGACACCGCGTACGTCGACTGCGATGTTCGAGCGCGAGAACACCGTCTCGACCTACATGGGCAACTTCCTTGCCATCCCGCACGGCACGAACGAGGCGCAAGGACGCCATCCACGCCTCCGCGCTGTCGTTCATCCGCTACGCCGAGCCGATCGACTGGGACGGCAACGAGGTGCGCTTCGTCGTCGGCATCGCCGGCATCAGACAACGAGCACCTCGACATCCTGTCGAAGATCGCCATCGTCTTCTCCGACGACGACGAGGTCGAGAAGCTGCTCGCCGCCTCGACGCCAGGAGGTCTTCGAGCTCCTCGGCGAGGTCAACGAGGAATGACGGCGATGACTCGAGACCCGACCGCAGTGAGCTCACCGCCGTCCACTTCGGTGCAGGCAACATCGGCCGCGGCTTCGTCGGGCTCATCCTGCACAACGCCGGCTACGAGGTCGTCTTCGCCGACGTCAACGCCGAGCTGATCGACGCGCTCGCCGCCGCCGACTCGCTACACCGTGCACGAGGTCGGCCCCGAGGCCGAAGGACTGGGTCGTCGACCGACTTCCGCGCGCTGAACAGCCGCGACGAGGAAGCGGAGGTCGTCGCCGAGATCGCCTCGGCCGACATCGTCACGACCGCCGTCGGCCCGAACATCCTGCGCTTCGTCGCCCCGCGTCATCGCCGCGCGCGCTCATCGCGCGCGACGCCGACGCTGACGCCGCTCGCCGGTCATGGCCTGCGAGAACGCCATCGGCGCCACCGACCTCCTGCGCAGCAGCATCGAGGCCGCGCTCGCCGCGCAGGATCAGTCGCGATGCCATCGCGCGAGGCCGTGTTCGCGAACACCGCCGTCGACCGCATCGTGCCCGGCCAGGACCGCGGACGCCGGACTCGACGTCACGGTCGAGGACTTCTTCGAGTGGGCGATCGAGAAGGGCCCGTTCGGCGACGCCGTGCCCGGACATCCCCGAGGCCACCTTCGTCGACGATCTCGTCCCCGTACATCGAGCGCAAGCTCTTCACGGTCAACACCGGCCACGCCACCATCGCCTACCACGGCTTCGCTCGAGGGCGCCGGGACGCTGGTCGAGGCCCTCGCGCTCCGAGAGGTGTCCGCGCGAGGTCGACGCGGTGCTCGCCGAGACCAAGGCGCTGCTCGTCGCCAAGTACGACTTCGCCGCCCGAGCTGCAGCAGAAGTACCTCGAGAAGAACCTCGCGCGCTTCGCGAACCCGGCCCTCTCCGACACGGTCGAGCGGGTCGGGCGCGCGCCGCTGCGCAAGCTCAGCCGGCACGAGCGCTTCATCGGGCCGGCCGCAGAGCTCGTCGAACGCGGTCTCGGAGCGCCGACGCACTGGTGCGCGCGATCGGCGCCGCGCTGAGTTCGACGTGCCGGAGGACCCGGAGAGCGTCGAGCTGCAGGCGCTGCTGGCAGGGGACACCCCCGACGAGGACCTCGCCATCCAGCTCACCGGACTCGAGTCCGCCCACCCGCTTCTAGCCGCGATCACCCGAGCGGTGGAGCGCTCGCCGCGCCGTCGAGGCCGGCTGACCCATGACAGGAATGTCCTGAGGACCTGCTGCGTTACCACCAGTGATGCGCTGATCGGATTGGCAACCCCGGGAAGAATGACCTAGGATAGTCCGTTGGTGCTCCGACCGCTCTGCGGTCGCCCTCTCCCCGTCGGACCTCGTCCGTTGCCCATCGCTCCGAGCCTCTGCTCAGCGCGGTGCTGGAGATGGTGCGGATTCAGTTCTGCGCATCAAACCATCCATCCGCACGACCAGCAGTTTCTGCTTGTAAAAACGACAGTGAGGCTATGGCCAAAAAAGACGGCGTAATCGAGATCGAGGGCGCAGTGCTCGAGGCTCTGCCCAACGCGATGTTCCGCGTTGAGCTGACCAACGGACACAAGTGTGCTCGCGCACATCTCCGGCAAGATGCGACAGCACTACATCCGGATCCTCCCCGAGGACCGCGTGATCGTCGAGCTCAGCCCGTACGACCTGACCCGCGGCCGCATCGTCTACCGCTACAAGTAACGCTGCTGGAAAGGAACGGCCCGCGAGTCCGCGCGAGCGGCGATCGGGGCACGACGCCAGCGAAAGGAAACATCATGAAGGTCAACCCCAGCGTCAAGCCCATCTGCGACCAGTGCAAGGTGATCCGCCGTCACGGCAACGTGATGGTCATCTGCGAGAACCCGCGCCACAAGCAGCGCCAGGGCTAGGGGCACGAATCGCGCCAGCGATTCAGCCCCGAATGCTGAGGAGTCGCCCACGCTTGGGCGGCGTCTCAAGCAAGCCCCGGCAGTAGCACACAGCACCACCCCGCACCACCTGTAACTCAATACACAACGTCAGCGTCAGAACCCTCGTCGATCTCGGATCGGGGAGGGGGACACCTCGGGTCTGGAGGCCCGAGCACATTCGCTGCCGCAGACCTCCAGTTCCCCATAAGGAGAAGCCGACATGGCACGTCTCGCAGGAGTCGACATCCCCCGTGACAAGCGGGTCGAGGTCGCACTGACCTACATCTACGGAGTCGGACGCACGCGCGCCCTCCAGACGCTCGCCGACACCGGCATCAGCGGCGACATCCGCGTCAAGGACCTCACCGACGACCAGCTCGTCGCGCTCCGCGACTACATCGAGGGCACCTACAAGGTCGAGGGCGACCTTCGCCGCGAGGTCGCCGCCGACATCCGCCGCAAGGTCGAGATCGGCAGCTACCAGGGCATCCGCCACCGTCGCGGTCTCCCCGTGCACGGACAGCGCACCAAGACGAACGCTCGCACCCGCAAGGGCCCGAAGCGCACCGTCGCCGGCAAGAAGAAGGCCGGCCGCAAGTAGCGCGCCGCCCCACCACACGTAGAGAACTCAGGAGACAGCCACCATGGCAGCACCCAAGGCAGCGGCGCGCAAGCCCCGTCGCAAGGAGAAGAAGAACATCGCAGTGGGCCAGGCCCACATCAAGTCGACGTTCAACAACACGATCGTCTCGATCACCGACACCACCGGTGCCGTCATCAGCTGGGCCTCCTCCGGAGGCGTCGGCTTCAAGGGCTGCGCGCAAGTCCACGCCGTTCGCGGCGCAGCTCGCGGCCGAGTCCGCCGCGCGCCAGGCGCAGGAGCACGGCATGAAGAAGGTCGACGTCTTCGTCAAGGGCCCCGGCTCCGGCCGCGAGACCGCGATCCGCTCGCTCCAGGCCGCAGGCCTCGAGGTCGGCTCGATCAACGACGTCACCCCGCAGGCGCACAACGGCTGCCGCCCGCCGAAGCGCCGCCGCGTCTAACGCGGTACGGGTCGGCTCTCGTCCACGCGCGTGGCGGACCCGTCCGTAGCGAGGACCGCGCTCTGCCGGAGCGCAGAGCCGCTCGACGAGCCGGGCGCATCGCGTCCCGCAGTCACGACGCTCACCTCAATATCACGACGCTCACACTCAGCACAACTCGGAAGTGTCATATAGCGGACACTCTTTCGAAAGGAAACCATCAGTGCTCATCGCACAGCGCCCGACCCTGGCCGAAGAGAACATCTCGGAGTTCCGTTCGCGGTTCATCATCGAGCCCCTCGAACCCGGCTTCGGCTACACCCTCGGCAACTCCCTGCGCCGCACGCTGCTCTCCTCCATCCCGGGCGCCGCTGTCACCAGCATCCGCATCGACGGCGTCCAGCACGAGTTCACGACGATCCCCGGTGTGAAGGAAGACGTCACCGAGATCATCCTGAACATCAAGGGCCTGGTCGTCTCCAGCGAGCACGACGAGCCGATCACCGCCTACCTGCGCAAGCAGAGCGTCGGGCCAGGTCACGGCCGCCGACATCTCGGCTCCGGCCGGCGTCGAGATCCACAACCCGGACCTCGTCATCGCGACCCTGAACGACAAGGCGAAGTTCGAGCTCGAGCTCACCATCGAGCGTGGCCGCGGCTACGTCTCCGCCGCGCAGAACCGCAGCGAGTTCAGCGAGGCCGGCCAGATCCCGATCGACTCGATCTACTCGCCCGTCCTCAAGGTCACCTACCGCGTCGAGGCGACTCGTGCCGGTGAGCGCACCGACTTCGACCGCCTGGTCGTCGACGTCGAGACCAAGCCGGCGATCAGCCCGCGTGACGCCATCGCGTCGGCCGGTCGCACGCTGACCGAGCTGTTCGGCCTCGCCCGCGAGCTCAACAGCGCCGCAGAGGGCATCGAGATCGGCCCCGCGCCGGTCGACGCCGTCCTCTCCAGCGAGCTGTCGATGCCGATCGAGGACCTCGATCTGTCGGTCCGCTCGCTACAACTGCCTCAAGCGCGAGGGCATCAACACGGTCAGCGAGCTCGTCTCGCTCTCGGAGACCCAGCTGATGAACATCCGCAACTTCGGCCAGAAGTCGGTCGACGAGGTCAAGGACAAGCTCGTCGAGCTCGGCCTGTCGCTGAAGGACGCCGTCCCCGGCTTCGACGGCGCGCACTACTACAGCAGCTACGACGACGCGAGGAGAGCTGACCTCGGTCGGCTCCCCATCCATCTCCTGACACCGAATCCGTTAAGGACCAACACCATGCCTAAGACCATCCAAGGGACCCCGCCTCGGCGGCGGCCCGGCGCACGAGCGCCTGCTGCTCGTCGAACCTGGCCACCGCGCTGATCACCCACAAGGCGATCACGACGACCGAGACCAAGGCCGAAGCGCCTCCAGCCGCTCGCCGACCGTCTCGTGACGTTCGCGCAAGCGCGGCGACCTGCACGCCCGCCGCCGCGTGCTCAGCATCATCCCGCGACAAGCAGGCCGTCTACGAGCTGTTCGACCGAGATCGCGCCGCTCGTCAACGAGCGTGACGGCGGCTACACCCGCATCACGAAGACCGGTTACCGCAAGGGCGACAACGCGCCCATGGCGGTCATCGAGCTGGTGCTCGAGCCCGTCGTCTCCAAGCGCAAGCCGGTGACCCCGAAGGCCGCGGCCGCTGCCTCCACGGCAACTCCCGCTGCCTCCGTCGCGCCGTCCGATGAGAGCGTCGTCACCGACGCCGAGGCATCCGTGGACGAGGCTGCCGGCGGCGCCGACGAGCCCAGCGAGGTCGAGACCACCGAGGTCGAGAGCATCGAGGTCGAGAGCACCGACGCCGTCGAGACTTCCGAGCCCACGCCCGCCGAGGATGAGACCCCGGCTTCCACCGAGGTCGAGGCCGACGCCGAGAAGGTCTGCGGAGCCCGACTCCAAGTAGTCCATTCTCGAGAAGCCCGGCCGCCCCATCAGGAGATGTCCGGGCTTCTCGCGTTAACGCATTGTCCGCGATCGAGATGCCACTTTCCGTCCCTATCCGGCCGGAATAGGGACGGAAAGTGGCATCTCGACCCAGAGAAGGACGTCGCCATGACGGACATGACCCCGCTGAGCACGCGCATCCCCGTCGGGGAGCGGCGCCCGCTGCCCGATGCGATCGACGGCGTCTCCTGGCGAGCCGCGACCGCCGCAGATGTGGACGCCATCCTCGGGTTGCACGCAGCCGCCGATCCGATCGATCATCCGACGTTCGGCACTCCGCGGGGAGACATCGTGGAGCTGTTCGAGTCGTCGTGGATCGATCCGACCCTCGATGTCGTCGTCGGCGCATGGGGCGATCAGATCGTCGCGTATGGCCAGGCCACCGCCCATCCCGGGCACCGCCGGCTTCGCGGAGACGACTCTGTCGGGCGTCGTGCACCCCGACCACCGCGGTCGTGGCATCGGCAGTGCACTGCTCGACTGGCAGCAGGCGCGTGCTCTCGAGCATCTCGCGCTCATCGACGAGCCCGTCGAAGGCCGGATGAACGCGTACACGTCGACCGAGCAGCCGGTCTGCATCGCCTGCTCGAGCAGCGCGGGTTCGGCGTCGTGCGTACCTTCGACGAGCTCTCCCGGGACATCGCCGACGACATCCCCGAGATCGCGATCCCCGAAGGCCTGGAGCTCGTCCCCTACTCGCAGCAGTGGTCGGCTGCGACATTGGCGGCCAAGAACGAGACGTTCGCCGATCATTGGGGCTCGCTGCCCGAGACGGTCGAGCACTGGGAGCAGCGCAACACGTCGGCGGCAAACGGGGCGGGCGGTCTGCGCACCGACGCCTCCCTGCTGCTCGTCCGACGGGACCACTCCGGATCGGGCGAGGTGGTGGCCTTCGTGCTTACCACGGTCAACGAGGAGGACTGGCAGCGGCTCGGTCATCCGTTCGGCTACATCACCCTCGTCGGTGTCCGACGGAGCCAGCGCGGCAGGGGAGCGGCCCAGGCCCTGCTCGCGGCGGTGCTGACCCGCCATCGGGAGCTCGGCTGGCAGCGAGCGACGCTGCACGTCGACACCACCAGCCCGACGGGAGCGGATCGCCTCTACCGGCGGATCGGCTTCATCCCTGCGGCCCGCGAACTGGTCTTCGGGCGCACCTTCTAGCCCAGCCACCCAGCCGCCGCCACCAGCGCGCACCACCGGGGGGTCCCGCTCGCTAGGGTGGCGGGATGGCGAGCGAAGCCACCACCCTCAGCGTCCCCGGCCCCAACGGCGTCCGCGAGATGCGGCTGTCCAGCCCATCCCGCGTGATGTATCCCGCCGACGGCATCACCAAGCTCGAGCTCGCGGAGTACGTCCTCGCTGTAGGCGACGCGCTCGTGCGCGCCATCGGCGACCGGCCGATCGCGCTCCAGAGGTTCGGCGATGGGATCCACGGCGACCAGTTCTTCTCCAAGAACCCTCCGAAGGGGAAGCCCGAGTTCATCCGCGAGGTCATGGTGACCTACCCGAGCGCGCGGGCGCACCCGCAGCTCGTCATCGACGAGCCGGCCGCAGCGATCTGGATGGTCCAGATGAACACGGTCGTCTTCCATCCGTGGCCGTCGCGGGCCTCGGACATCGACCACCCCGATCAGCTGCGCATCGACCTCGACCCGCAGCCCGGCACAGACTTCGCCGACGCGGTGCCCGCCGCGCACGAGCTCCGGAAGGTCCTCGCCGAGGCCGGGCTCGACGGCGTTCCTCAAGACCTCGGGCAATCGGGGACTGCACGTGTTCGCGCCGATCCGACCCGAGCACGACTTCATCGACGTGCGGCATGCCGTCATCGCCGCCGCCCGCGAGCTCGGCCGGAGGATGCCCGAGCAGGTGACGACCGAGTGGTGGAAGGAGCTGCGGGCGAGCGCATCTTCGTCGACTTCAACCAGGCCGCCCGCGATCGCACCATCGCCGGCGCGTACAGCCCGAGAGCGATCGACGGAGCTCCCGTCTCCTGTCCGCTGGACTGGGATGAGCTCGACGACATCGACCCGCGCGCGCTCACCGTCCGCACCGTTCCCGACCGGGTGCGCGACCATGGCGACCCGTGGGCGGACATGCACGCGGCGCCAGGATCGATCGGCACGCTGCTCGAGTGGTGGGAGCGCGACGTCGCCAACGGCGAGGGAGAGATGCCCTATCCGCCGGACTATCCCGAAGATGCCCGGGGAGCCGCCCCGCGTGCAGCCCAGCCGAGCCCGTCAGCCCGACGCCGACTGACCCGTCGCTTTCCGGTGGCTGAGCCGCGCTCGCGCCCGTGTCGAAGCCGCTGGAGGGTGACGTCTGACTCGTCGGCCCGGAAGCCGCGTTCCGGTGGCGACCGGCGCTCTGCGCCCGTGTCGAAGCCGCTGAAGGAAGACGCCTGAATCTAGGCCAGCACGTCGCTGAGGTCGTAGGCCGCGGGCACCTCGAGCTGCTCGAAGGTGCACGAGCGCGGTTCGCGATCGGGCCTCCAGCGCAGGAACTGGGCGGTGTGCCGGAAGCGGCTGCCCTCCATCTGGTCGTAGCGCACCTCCATCACCCGCTCGGGCCGGAGCTTCACGAACGAGGTGTCCTTCGAGGAGGAGAAGCGATTGCGATCTCCCTCGCCCATCAGCGGATCGCCGTCCTCGTCGCGCTCCACCAGCGGAGCCAGCTCCTCGATGAGCTCGAGCCGGCGCGCGTCGGAGAAGGCGGATGAGCCGCCGACACCGCGCAGCTCGCCGTCCGCGTCGTAGAGACCGAGCAGCAGGGAACCGACTCCCGACCCGCTCTTGTGGATCCGGTAGCCGATCACGACCGCGTCCGCAGTGCGCTCGTGCTTGATCTTGAGCATGGATCGCTTGCCCGGCAGGTAGGGCTCGTCGACCAGCTTGGCGACCACGCCGTCGAGGCCCGCTCCCTCGAACTCGCACGAGCCAGCGGCGGGCGATCTCGGGATCGGTCGGTCACCTGCGAGAGGTGCAGCGGCGCCTCGACATCCGCCAGCAGCTTCTCGAGAGCGGCGCGTCGCGACCGAGAACGGCTCGTCGAGCAGGGGATCGGTCGCCCTCGGCCAGCAGATCGAAGCCGATGAACGCGGCGGGCGTCTCCACTGCGAGCTCGGCGACCCGGCTGGCGGCGGGGTGGATGCGCTGGGAGAGCGCCTCCCAGTCGAGCCGCTCGCGCCCCGGCTGCCCCGGCGGACGACGATCTCGCCGTCGATGACGCACGGGCACGAGAGAACTGCGCGCGGAACGCGTCGACGAGCTCGGGGAAGTAGCGGGTGAGCAGCTTGATCCCCGACTGCCGATCTCGACCGTCAGTCCGCCATCGCCTCCCGATCGATCCAGACGATGGCGCGGAAGCCGTCCCACTTCGGCTCGTAGCTGAGCGCCGCCGCCCTTCGGTCCGGCGTCGGGCACCTCGGGCACGGCCTTGGCGAGCATCGGGTCGACCGGCACGGCGATGGGCAGCGTCATGATCCGATCCTGCCACTGCGTCAATCGGCATACTTGGAGGCGTGAGGGACGGGGGAGCGGGGGAAGACGCAGTGGCGCCCGATCGCGGACCGCTCACCCGCATCCGGCTCGGGGTCGCCTACGACGGCACCGGCTTCCGCGGCTGGACCCGACAGCCGGGACTGCGCACGGTGCAGGGCGAGCTCGAGGCCGCGCTCGCGACCCTCTTCCGTCGTCATCCGCCGCGCCGACTCTCACCGTCGCCGGGCGGACGGATGCGGGCGTGCACGCGGCCGGGCAGGTCGCGCACCTCGATCTCGATGCCAGACGCAGCTCTCCGCCCTGGCGGCGGTCCGCGCGCCGCGGCCGGGCGATGGACTCCGCCGAGCTCCTGCGGCGGCGGATCAACGGCATCCTCGGCTCGTCCTCCGATGTCGTCGTCACCTCGGCCGCGGTCCGGCACCCGCGGGATTCGACGCCCGCTTCAGCGCGATCTGGCGTCGCTATCGATACCGGATCGCCGACACCGTCGAGGCGCGGGATCCGCTGCAGCGGCACCGGACGATCTGGCATCCGACGCGCGCTCGACGTGCGAGCGCTCGTCGGATGCAGCGCCGCCGTCGTCGGACTGCACGACTTCGCGGCATTCTGCAAGCCGCGCGAGGGCGCGACGACCATCCGCACCCTGCAGGACTTCTCCTGGCACCGGGATGCCGAGGGGTGCTCATCGCATCGCTGCAAGCCGACGCGTTCTGCCACTCGATGGTGCGCTCGCTGGTCGGCGCCGCGGTCGCGGTGGGGGAGGGGCGGCTGAGCCTCGACGGCATGTACGCGCTGCTCGAGGCCGATGCGGCGGAGCAGCGAGTTCATCGTCATGCCGGCGAAGGGCCTCACCCTGGTGGAAGTCGGCTACCCCGACGACGCGGAGCTCGCCGCCCGGGCCGAGCAGACCCGGCAGCGGCGGCTGTCCACCGAGCTCCTCTAGCCGAACTGGACGCCGGGGAGCGCGACCGCGGATTGATCGCGGCGATGCGGTTTGTCGACACCCCTCCCATCGACGTAGACTCTCCCGTTGGCGCGCGCTGACGTGCGCCGAGCCGAGCCCTCCACCGCGGCGTTCCCCGCTCTCCAGTGCCTGCTGAAACGACGCAGGGCCTGATCGAGTACAGGCTGAACTCCCACCGGAGCGGGATTCACGAACCCCTCGACAGGAAGTCACTACCGTGACGCGCACCTACACGCCCAAGGCGGCGGAGATCCAGCACGACTGGATCGTCATCGACGCCACCGACATCGTCCTCGGTCGACTGGCCAGCCACGCCGCAGCGCATCCTCCGCGGCAAGCACAAGCCGACCTTCGCTCACCACATGGACATGGGCGACTTCGTCATCATCATCAACGCCGAGAAGGTCGCGCTGACCGGCTCCAAGCTGACCGCAGAAGCTGGCCTACCGCCACTCGGGCTACCCGGGAGGCCTGACGGCGACCACCTACGTCGAGCTGCTCGAGAAGCACCCGACGCGCGCCGTCGAGAAGGCCATCCGCGGCATGCTGCCGAAGAACTCGCTGGGCGCCGCCCAGCTCAAGAAGCTCAAGGTCTACGCCGGCCCCGAGCACCCTCACGCCGCCCAGCAGCCGACGGTGTACACCCTCGACCAGGTCGCCCAGTAGCGCCGGCCGCGCTCACCGACCTAGGCACCGACGCGTAGACACAAGGATTCCCCACATGGCGAAGATCGCAGATTCCATCGACAACGCTCCCGAGCAGCTTCTCCACCGAGACGCCTGCGGCCGTTGCCACCGCCACCAGCACGCCTCGCGCCGTGCTCAACGTCCCCGGCGCAGCCGTCGGCCGCCGCAAGCAGGCCATCGCCCGCGTGCGCCTCATCCCCGGCACCGGCGAGATCACGGTCAACGGCCGCGAGTTCGCGGACTACTTCCCGAACAAGCTGCACCAGCAGCTGATCAACGACCCGTTCAAGGTGCTCGACCTCCTCGGCAGCTACGACGTCATCGCCAAGATCTCCGGCGGCGGCCCCTCGGGCCAGGCCGGCGCGCTGCGCCTCGGCATCGCGCGTGCGCTCAACGTGATCGACGAGGAGAACAACCGCCCCGAGCTGAAGAAGGCCGGCTTCCTCAGCCGCGACGCTCGCGTCAAGGAGCGCAAGAAGGCCGGTCTCAAGAAGGCCCGCAAGGCTCCTCAGTTCTCGAAGCGCTGATCGCGCAGGCGCAGGCTCGTCATGCCACGTCTCTTCGGCACGGACGGCGTGCGAGGGCTCGCCAACCGGCACCTCACCGCCGACCTCGCCCTCTCCCTCGCCCAGGCGACCGCTGTCGTCCTGGGCCGGGGCCGCAGCGCCGAGGCTCGACGCGCCGTGGGAAGGCGGCCCGCCGCCGTCGTCGCCCGCGACCCGCGCGTCTCCGGGCGAGTTCCTCACCGCCGCCGTCTCGGCCGGCCTCGCCAGCTCGGGCGTCGACGTGCTCGACGCGGGCGTCATCCCGACGCCCGCCGCCGCGTTCCTCATCGCCGACATCGACGCCGACTTCGGCGTGATGATCTCCGCCTCGCACAACCCCGCGCCCGACAACGGCATCAAGATCTTCGCGCGCGGCGGCACCAAGCTCCCCGACGAGGTCGAGCACCGCATCGAGGCGGCACTGACCGAGGAGCGACTCGCTCCGACCGGCGGCGGACGTCGGCCGCATCCGCCGGTTCGCCGACGCCGAGGACCGCTACGTCCTGCACCTGCTCGGCTCGCTGCCGCAACCGGCTCGACGGCCTGCACGTCGTGCTCGACTGCGCGCACGGCGCGCGGCCGGCATCTCGCCCGAGGTGTTCGCCGACGCGGGCGCGCAGGTCACCGTCATCGGCGACGACCCCGACGGCATGAACATCAACGACGGCGTCGGCTCCACCCATCTCGACAACCTCGCAGAGGCGGTCCTGAGCACGGCGCCGACGTCGGCATCGCGCACGACGGCGACGCCGACCGCTGCCTCGCGGTCGACGCCGCCGGCAACGTCATCGACGGCGACCAGATCATGGCCATCCTCGCGCTCGCGCATGGACGAGCGCGGCGCACTGCAGGACGACACGCTCGTCGCCACGGTGATGAGCAACCTCGGCCTGCACGATCGCCATGCGCGAGCACGGCATCCAGATGGTCCAGACCCGGTCGGCGACCGCTATGTGCTCGAGGAGATGAACGCCCGCGTCGCTGTCGCTGGGCGGCGAGCAGTCCGGACACGTGATCATGACCGACTTCGCCACCACCGGCGACGGCCTGCTCACCGGCCTGCACCTGGTGGCCGAGATGGCGCGCACCGGAAAGACCCTCGCCGAGCTCGCCGCGGTCATGACGGTCTACCCGCAGATCCTCGTCAACGTGCGCGACGTCGACCACCACGGACTCGACGCGGACGAGGTCATCGCCGCCGCGGTGCGCCGATGCGGAGGCCGAGCTCGGCAGCACCGGACGCGTGCTGCTGCGCCCGTCCGGCACGGAGCCCATGGTGCGCGTGATGGTCGAGGCCGCCGACCAGCGGACGGCCGACCGCATCGCGCACTCGCTCGCCGACGTGGTCCGCGAGCGCCTCGCCACCTCGTAGACCGTCAGCATCCGCACCAGCCGCTGGCTGAGCCCGTCGAAGCCCTGGATGGCGAAGGAGGGCTTCGACAGGCTCAGCCAACGCGCAAACTGGTCAGAGCTTGCGGATGAGGACCGATCGCACCGAGTGGTCCGAGTCCTTGCGCAGCACCAGGCGTCGCGCGTGACCGTGTCGGCAGGATGTTCTCCACGAGGTTCGGCTCGTTGATGACCCGCCAGATCTGACCGCGCCTGTGCCCGCGCCTCAGCCTCCGACAGCGTCGCGTAGCGGTGGAAGTACGAGTTCGGGTCGGCGAACGCCCCCCGCTGCAGCCGGAGGAACCGCTCCTCGTACCAGCGCGCGATGTCCGACGTCCGAGCGTCGACGTAGATGCCGACAGTCGAACAGGTCGCTCACCGCGAGCCGCGCGTCGCGGCTCGGCGGCTGCAGCACATTGAATCCCTCGACGATCAGCACGTCGGGCTGGCGCACCACGACCTGAGCATCGCTGACGATGTCGTAGCGGAGGTGCGAGTAGAACGGCGCACGCACCTCTTCGACCCCGCTCTTCACGCGGGTCAGGAAGCGCAGCAGGGCACGCCGGTCGTACGACTCCGGGAAGCCCTTGCGCTCCATGAGTCCGCGCCGCTTGAGCTCGGCGTTGGGCATCAGGAAGCCGTCGGTCGTGACGAGCTCGACACGGGGAGTTCCGGCCCAGCGCGACATCAGCTCGCGCAGCAGCGCGGGCGACGGTCGACTTGCCGACGGCCACGGAACCGGCGATGCCGATGATGAAGGGGACGCGGGGGGTGCTCTCCGGAGAAAGGCGCTGGTGCTCTCCTGGAGCGCCCGGGTACCCGTCGCATAGAGATTGAGCAGACGACTGAGCGGAATGTAGACGTCGGCGACCTCATCGGCGTCGAGCGGCTCGCCCAGCCCACGCAGCCGCACGATATCGGTCTCGGTCAAGCGGCAGGACGGCCGTCGGAGCGAGCTCGGACCAGCGCTTCGCTGTCGATCTCGACGAACGGCGTCGATTGCGGGGCGGACGCGGACGGTTCGCTCATCGCTTCCAGCGTACTGGCGGCGGCGGGGCGCCCCGACCGGGCGCGAGCACCTGCAACCTAGAATTGCCCCCATGTGCGGAATCGTGGGGTATGTCGGAAGCAAGCCGAGCATCGGTGTGCTGGTCGGCGGTCTGCGCCGGCTGGAGTATCGCGGCTACGACTCTGCGGGTGTCGCCGTCATCGACAGCAACGGCGATCTCAACACGCACAAGCGGGCCGGGAAGCTCGGCGTACTCACCGGGACCTCGCCTCGAGCCCCCTCAGCGACGGCAGCACCGGGATCGGACATACCCGCTGGGCCACCCATGGCGGACCGACGGATATCAATGCCCACCCGCATCTCGGCGATGACGGCAGGCTCGCGCTCATCCACAACGGCATCATCGAGAACTTCGCCGAGCTCAAGGCCGAGCTCGAGGCGGCGGGCTTCGAGTTCGCCAGCGAGACGGACACCGAGGTGGCGGCGATCCTGCTCGGCCAGGAGTACCGCGACACGGT
>CAWHND010000012.1:0-292421 GCA_963830655.1 uncultured Actinomycetota bacterium | reverse complement strand
GTCCACCCCGATGCGCGACCAGACGTTCGACGCGATCTTCGTCGGCGGCAGCGCCTTCACGGCCGGCTGGGAGCGATCCCGCCCGCTGGGCGTCGGCGTGCGCGACGGCCGGATCGTCGCTATTGCTCCGGACAACGAGCTGCGGGCGGCCGGTGGGGGAGAGGTGATCGAGCTCCGCGGCGGGATGGTGCTGCCCGCCTTCCACGACGCGCACGCGCATCCGATCGCCGGCGCCATCGAGCTGCTGCAGTGCGACGTTTCGGGCGAGCCGGATGCGGAGTTCACGCTGAACCGGATCGCCGCCTACGCGCAGGCGAACCCCGACCTAGCGTGGATCCAGGGCGGCGGCTGGACGATGTCGCACTTCGCGGGCGGCACCCCGAGCCGCGCGCTCCTCGACGCGATCGTGCCCGACCGGCCCGTCGTGCTGCTGAACCGGGACCACCACGGATCCTGGGTCAACTCCCGCGCGCTCAAGGCGGCGGGCATCACCAAGGACACCCCGGACCCTTCGGACGGACGCATCGAGCGTGACGCTGACGGCTCTCCCTCCGGGTGCTGCACGAGGGCGCGATGCGCCTGCTCGATGGTGTCGCGCCTGCCGTGCCGGACGAGCTTGCCGCCCGCGCTTTGTTGCGCGCCCAAGAGGACTTCTTCGCCCTCGGCATCGTCGGCTGGCAGGACGCCTACGTCGGGGCGACCGCCGGAGTCGACGACCTGCTCGACACCTACCTCGCCGCCGTCGCGGACGGATCCCTGAAGGCTCGGATCACCGCGGCGCTCTGGTGGGAGCGCGGCGAGGGCCTCGGCCAGCTGGATCGGCTCATCGAGAAGCGCGAGCGCGTCGCGGCCCTCGGCCGATCCGACATCCTGATGGCCGACACCGTCAAGATCATGGTCGACGGCGTCGCGGAGAACTTCACCGCCGCCATGTCGCAGCCCTATCGCGACCCGCACGGGCACAGCACGGGGGAGCGCGGCCTCACCTTCCTCGACCCGGCGCAGCTCGAGGAGGCGCTCGTCGCCCTCGACGCCGCCGGCTTCAGCGTGCACCTGCATGCCCTCGGCGATCGGGCGGTCACCGTGTCGCTCGACGCGATCGCCGCAGCACGTCGGGCCAACGGACCGAGCGGTGCTCGCCACCAGCTCGCCCACCTGCAGGTCGTCCAGCGCGACGACGTCGCGCGCTTCGCGGAGCTCGACGCGACCGCCAACCTGCAGATGCTGTGGGCGGCCGTGGACGAGCAACTCGACGAGCTGACCTTCCCGTTCGTCGCCGAGGAGCTGATCGCGCGGCACTACCCGCTGCGCGAGCTGCGAGACTCCGGCGCCCCGTTCGCCGCCGGATCGGACTGGCCCGTCTCGACCGCCGATCCGATGCAGGCCATCCACGTCGCGGTGAATCGGGCGGCGCCCGGTGCTCTGCCCGATCCACGGATGGACCCCACGCAGGCGATCGACCTCGCCACCGCACTCGCGGCGTACACCGCGGGATCGGTGCGCGCCAACGGCCGGCACACCTCGACCGGAGCCCTGACGCCCGGACTGCTGGCCGACCTCGTCGTGCTCGACACCGATCCGTTCGAGGTCGCTCCCGAAGAAATGCACACCGTCACCGTGCGCGAGACCCGCCTCGGCGGGGAGCCCGTCTACCGGGCGGAGGGAGCATGACCGAGCACGGCCACCGCGCCGATGATCAGGTCGCGCAGATGCGCCTCGTTCCAGAGCTCGGGATCCTCGGCGGCGGCGATGATCGCACCCCGCAGCAGCAGGTAGGCGATCTGCCCGCTGCGCTGCGCATCGTCATGACCCGATCCCTCGGCCGCGACGGAGAGCTCGTCCCGGAACAGGGTCGACTCGCGGCGCAGTCCCTCGCGCAGCTCGGGCTCGACCGGGGCGTTGGCCGCGATCTCGAGGATGAGCGCGCGCAGCACCGGATCGTCACTGCCCGAGGTCAGCACCGATTCGAGCATCGCGCCCAGGGGATCGACGTGCGATTCCTCGCCCGCCTGATCGCGTTCGACCCGCCAGCGATCGCGCGCACGATCGAGCGCATTGCTGATCAGGGCCGACCGAGTCGGCAGGTAGTTCGTGACGAGCGTCGTGGATCCACCCAGCTCTCGGGCCACGGATCGGATCGTGATCGACTGCGCGCCACGACGTGCGTGCCACGCGAACCGTGGCGTCGGCAATGTCGGCGAGGCGCTGCTCGGCGTCGACCTCACGAGGCATGTCGCCACCCTATACACGCCCGAAACATATGTGCAACATTGATGTACAACGCTGTTACAGTACCTGAGCAGTTGACGTCGCCGGTGACGGACCGGAACGCGACCCCTGAGAGAGGACACGTCATGAGAACCACCGGTCACGGCGCGCGAACCACCCGACGTGTGCGCAGCATCGCGCTCGTCGGCATCGCCGCGGCACTCGCTCTCACCGGCTGCGCCGCACCGGCGCCCGCCCCTTCCGCCACTCCCATCGATCCGGCAGACCTCGTCGCCTCGCTGCCCGCGGCGACGACCGAGGTCGACGACGGTGACCTGGGGCCTGGTCGAGGGCGAGCCCCGCTCGCTCGTTCCCGGCGCCGACTACAACTTCGTCTGGCCCAACATCTGCGACAGCCTGCTGCGCGTCGAGCCCGACTTCAGCGTGGGCCCGGCGCTCGCCGAGAAGGCCGAGTTCGTCGACCCGGTCACCTTCGTGATCGACCTCCGCCCCGACCTGACGTTCTCCGATGGATCGCCCGTCACCCCGCAGGACGTCGTGTACAGCCTGGACCGCAGCCGCACCGACGTGACGTCGGCCTACTTCGGCGCCTTCGTGCTGGTCTCCTCGATCGAGGCGACGGGCGAGAACCAGGTCACCGTGAAGTTCAACGCGCCCGACTCGATCTTCCGCGAGGCCCTGACCGGCGGCGCCGGCGCGATCCTCAGCCAGTCCTTCAGCGAGGCGCAGGGCCGAGCGCTCGGCACCTCGGGCGGCGACATCCTCTGCGCCGGGCCGTACACGGTCGACAGCTGGACACCCGGCACCGACCTCACCATCGCCGCCAACGACAACTACTGGGATGGCGCGCCCCTGGTGAAGAAGATCGTCTTCAAGTTCATCCCGGACGGCACGACCCTCACCAACGCCCTGCTCGAGGGCGAGGTCGACGGAGCGTTCAACGTGCCGCCCGCCAGCCGCGCCGCATTCGAGTCGTCGGACGAGGGCCGGCTGATCCTGGGCCCGTCCACCGCGTCGTTCTCGTTCGGCCCGACGCGCTCGACGGGGCCGGGGGCCAACGTGAAGATCCGCCAGGCGCTGAGCATGGCGATCGACCGCGAGCAGTACATCCAGACCGTGCTGAACGGGCTCGGCGAGGTGCAGAGCACCTTCGTCGCCCCGTTCAACTGGGCGGGCTCGCCCGCAGGCCGACATCTACCAGGCCGGCCTACGACGCCCTGCCCGCGCCGAAGGTCGACCTCGACGCCGCCAAGAAGCTGGTGGAGGAGTCGGGCGAGGACACCTCGGTGCCGATCAGGATCGCGATCCCGGCCGGCAGCACCGAGCTCTCGCAGACCGCGGCGATCATCCAGAGTGCGGCGCAGCAGATCGGGCTGACCGTCGAGATCGACGAGCGGCAGGCCGCCGACTTCGGCGCGATCTTCCTGGGCGATCCCGGGCCGCGGGAGAGCATCGACTTCGTCGTCACCACGGGCTACCAGGAGACGCCGGCCGTGCTGACCTACCCGCAGCTGTTCATCCTCTCGCCGGAGCATGGGCGGCATCTTCAACTGGTCGGGCTACAGCGACCCCGACGCGGTCGCCGGCCGTGCAGGCGTCGCGCACCACGCCCGACCCCGCCGAGGCCGCTCAGGCGTACGTCGCCGCGCAGGAGGTCTTCGCGCCCGACCTGCTGCAGATCACCCTGGCCGGGGCGTACCAGACGACCTTCCTCAACAATCGCCTGACGGGGGCGGTGACCTCGGTCGCCGCCTACGCGAGCCCCTGGGCCCTGCACCTCGGCGGCGAGTGAGCAGGTAGCTCGGTCGCAGAGTTGACCACAGCGACGTCGGACGGGAGGAGAGTGCGGAGATGACCACAGATATTCTGCGGCGAGTGCTCGGCAAGCTCGGAGCGCTGCTCCTCACTCTCTTCCTGGCCAGCGTCGTGATCTACTCGGCAATCCTGCTCACCCCGGGCGATCCGGTCGTGGCGCTCGCGGGCGGAGTGCGGCCGACGCCGGAGCTGATCGCGGTGATCAAGGCCGAGCACCACCTCGACCAGCCGGTCTGGATCCAGTACCTCTACTGGGTCGGGGGCGTGCTCACGGGCGACTTCGGCACCTCGTTCGTCTACAAGACCTCGGTCGTCGACCTCATCGGCTCGCGCTTCGGGATCACCCTGCTGCTCGTGCTGTACACGGTGCTGCTCATCGTGATCTTCGGCGTCGGCTCGGGCATCCTGGCCGCCCGCCGCCGCGGGGCCGCCGAGAAGGCGGTGCTCGTCGGCACGTCGGTCGGCGTCGCGATGCCCACCTTCGTCGTCGCGATCCTGCTGATCTTCGTCTTCGGCCGGGTGCTCGGCTGGTTCCCGGTGTTCGGCGCGGGCCAGGGCCTGCTCGACAACCTGTACCACCTGACCCTGCCCGCGATCTCGCTGTCCGTGCTGTACATCGCCTACGTCAGCCGGATCACGCGCGGCGCGATCGTGGCCCAGCAGCACGCCGAGCACGTCGACACCGCGCGCGTGCGCGGCATCCCGAGCGGTCGGATCTTCCGCAACCACGTCTTCCTCAACGCGTCGCCGCAGATCCTCGCGATCTCCGGCACCACGATCGCCGGGCTGTTCGCGGTGTCTGCCATCGCCGAGCAGGCGTTCGGCATCGGCGGCATCGGATCGCTGCTCACCGAGGCGGCCGCCCGCAAGGACCTGCCCGTCGTGCAGATCCTGTCGCTGCTGCTCGTGGCGCTGTTCGTCGTGCTCAACGCCGTCGTCGACGTCGTCATCGCCGTGATCGACCCCGATTCGGCCCGATCGAGGAGGACCGCATGAGCATCGGCCAGCTCGCAGGCGGCAGGATCTCGCCGGTCGCGCGGCAGGTCGCGAAGCGCGATCCGCTCGTTCATCGGCGCCGCGGTCGTGATGGCCGCGATCGTGCTGATGGCCGTGCTCGGACCGCTGCCTCACCCCGTACGACCCCAACCAGCTCTACGTCGGGCCGGTCTCGAGTCGGCCGTCGCATCGTGCACCTCATGGGCACCGACGACCTCGGCCGGGACATCCTGTCGCGGGTGCTCGCCGGTGGGGCCGCCAGCGTCTTCGGTCCGGTCGTCGTGGTGATCCTCTCGACGGTGCTCGGCTCGACCGTGGCGATCCTGTCGGCCTGGTACGGCGGCTGGGTGGATGCGGTGCTCACCCGCATCACCGAGGTCATCTTCGCGATCCCCGGCCTGGTGCTCGCCATCCTCGCGGTCTCGATGTTCGGCAAGGGGCTGATCGCCCCGGTGCTCGCGCTGTCGATCGCCTACCTGCCCGATCGTGTCGCGCCTCGTGCGCGGGGGAGCGCGCGGCGAGCTCGGCAAGCCCTACATGGCGGCGCTGCGGATCCAGGGTGTCGGCTCGTTCGCCATCTCGTTCCGGCACCTGCTGCCCGCGCCTGCTGCCCGCGATCCTCGCCCAGTCCACGATCGGCTTCGGCTACGCGATGCTCGACCTGGCCGCCATCTCGTTCCTCGGCCTCGGCGCCCAGCCGCCCACCGTCCGACTGGGGCGTCATGATCTCGAGCGGGCCAGCCGTCGCTGCTGAACGGCGCCCCGGAGCAGTCGCTGTTCCCGGCACTGCTCGTCGTGCTCACGGTGCTCGTCGGTCAACATCCTCGGCGCGCGGGTCACCGCGTGGGCGGAGCGTGCGCGACGCATGACCGACCCCGTCCTCGAATTCGCGCACGTCTCGATCACGGCTCCAGGGGTCGAGGGCCGCAGGAGCCGGGGGCCGCTGCGCACGCTCGTGCACGACTGCACGCTGCAGGTGGCGCCCGGGCGAGGTGCTCGGCCTCGTCGGCGAGTCGGGATCGGGCAAGACGATGTCGGTCCGCGCCGTGGCCGGCCTGCTGCCCGAAGGGTTCACGATCGAGGGCACGATCCGGATCGACGGAGAGGACATCGCCGACCTGCCCGCGAAGCGCCTGCGCGACATCCGCGCGCGGCGGCTCGGGATGGTGTTCCAGACGCCGCGCGCGCACCTCAACCCGCTGCGGACGATCGGCGACTTCATGACCGAGGCGCTCGTCACCGTGGCGGGCGAGTCGGCGGATGCCGCCGAGCGTCGCGCGATCGAGCTGCTCGCCGAGGTCGGCATCCCCGACCCCGAGCGGCGGATGCGGCAGCGCCCCGGCGACCTCTCCGGCGGCCTGCTGCAGCGGGTGATGATCGCGGCGACGCTCGCCATGGATCCGCCGATCCTGCTCGCGGACGAGATCACCACCGCGCTCGACGTGACGACCCAGGAGGAGGTCATGGCGGTGCTCGCCGACCTCCGGCGCACCCGGCAGCTCGCCGTGCTCTTCATCACCCACGACCTCGCGCTTGCCGCGGCGGTGTGCGATCGGGTCGCGGTCATGCAGGACGGGCGGATCGTCGAGACGCTGAACGCGTCGACCATGCGCGCCGACGCCCGCGAGCCGTACACCCAGCGGCTGCTCTCGGCCGTGCTGCCCGCCGATCTGCTCAGCGGACAGCCCGCGGCGGAGCCCATCCTGGTGGTGGAGGGACTGCAGAAGACCTTCCACGTGCGCTCGGCTCGTGGCGGCCGCCGCGAGGCGTTCGTCGCGGTCGACGACGTGGGCTTCGCGCTCGCGCCCGGCGGATCGCTCGGCATCGTCGGCGAATCGGGCTCCGGCAAGTCGACGACCGCCCGGATCATCTGCGGGCTCGAGAGCGCCGATGCCGGCACGGTCTCGGTCAAAGGCGAGGACTGGACGACCGCCAGCGCGCAGCGCCCGCGGTCGCCGGCATCGGGCGCGGATCGCGCAGATGGTCTTCCAGGACCCCTACCTCTCGCTCGACCGCAGGCAGACGGTGCGGCAGTGCCTCACCGAGGCGGTCGCGGTGCACCGCAGATCCGCGTCGCGCACGGAACTGCGACGCTCGGGTGGACGAGCTGCTGGCCTCGGTGCGCCTCGAGCCGAGGCTCTCGCCGACCGGCGACCCCGCTCGCTCTCCGGCGGTCAGCGGCAGCGGGTGGCGATCGCCCGCGCCCTCGCCGCCGATCCCGAGATCCTCGTGCTCGACGAGGCGGTCTCCGCGCTGGATGTGACCACGCAGGTCGAGATCCTGACGCTGCTCGACGGGATCCGGCGCGATACCGGGGTGGCGCTGCTGATGATCTCGCACGACCTCGCCGCCGTCCGCCGACTCTGCGATCAGGTGGTGGTCATGCGATCGGGACGGATCGTGGAGCACGGCCCGATCGCCGACGTGCTCGACGACCCGCAGGCCGAGTACACCCGACTGCTGCTCGATTCGATCCCGCGCGAGGGCTGGGTGCCGCGGCGCCGCATCCCGGCCCGGATCAGCGCGACCGACGACTCGGCGAATGCTGCATCCGGCAGCCCGAGCCCCATCCCGATCACCGTCCTCGAAGGAGACAGATGACCGACCAGCCTCTCTGGCAGCGCAGCATGCGCGAGCTCGCCGCCGCGATCCGATCCCGCGAGGTCTCGGCGCGCGACGTGATCGACGCGCACCTCGGCCGCATCGACGAGGTGAACCCGGTGCTGAACGCCCTCACTGTGGTGTTCGCCGATCGAGCGCGCGCTCTCGCCGACGATGTGGACGCGGCTTTCGCCGCCGGCAGGGACCCGGGGGTGCTGGCAGGGGTGCCGTTCACCGTGAAGGAGAACATCGACCTCAGCTGGTCGGCCACGACGAGCGGCTGGAGCTTCCTCGCGAACGCGGTGCCGCCCGGCGACGCCACGATGGTCGAGCGACTCCTCGCGGCCGGCGCCATCCCCATCGGCCGAGGCAACATGCCCGACTTCGGGCTGCGCTGGGACACCGACAACGACCTCTTCGGCCGCACGATCAACCCGTGGGACGCCGACCGAGTGCCCGGCGGATCGAGCGGAGGCGACGCGGTGGCGGTCGCCACCGGCATGGCGCCGCTCGGCCTCGGCAACGACTACGGCGGATCGCTGCGGCTGCCGGCCTACGCCGCCGGGGTGTGCGCGCTCCGGCCGACGGCCAACCGCATTCCCGCCCCCGTGATCTCGACGGCCGAGCCGGTGCCGCTGACGCTGCAGCACTTCGCCGTCAACGGGCCGATCGCCCGGACCGTCGACGACCTCGACACCGCGTTCGCGCTCATGCAGGGCGGCGACGCCCGCGATCCGCTGGCGCTCAGCCTGCCGCACCCGTCGACCTACGACGGGGTTCGGCGGGTGGCCGTGGTGCGCGACCCGCGTCGGCTGGGGAGTCGACCCGCAGGTCGCCGACGCGGTGAATCGAGCCGCCGATGCACTGGCCGGCCGGGGCTGGGAGGTCGTCGACGCCGAACCGCCCCTGCTCGAGGAGGCGGCGCAGCTGTGGCGCCGGCTCTCGACCGCCGAGATGGTCGGCGCATTCCTGCCCGGCGGGCTGCCCGAGCCCCTGAGCGACGGCTCCACCGCCTACTTCCTCGACAACGCGTCCGAGGTCGCGCCGTTCGAATCCATCGAGGAGTACGCGATGGCCTGGGGTCGCCGGGTGGCCATCGCCGCGGCATGGCACGCCTTCCAGGCGGAGCATCCGATCATCCTCGGACCCGTCTCGGGCCGGCGGATGCCGCGGATCGGCTTCGACCTCGAGGGTCCCGCCGCGACGACCGAGCTGTTCCGAGCCCACGCGCTGCTCGTCGCCGTGAACTTCCTCGGCCTGCCCTCCGTCGCGGTGCCGACCGGATTGGACGATGACGGACTGCCGACCGGTGTCCAGCTGATCGGGCCGCGGGCGGGCGACCACGTCGCGCTGGCGGCGGCGCGGGACGTCGAAGCGGTCTGCGGGCACGTGCGGCCCGACGTCCGGATCGCGGTCTCCTGATGGTCGAGTCGAACGAGCCGCTCGAGCCGGCAGAGCCGCTCGAGCCAGCACTGGAGTTCGTCTTCGAGCTGCGCGTGGAGGTCGCCGAGCCCATCCGGGTGGGACGGACCGCGTCGGAGGACCTCAATGTCTCGCCGATCGTCGGCGGCACGATCGACGGCCCGCGACTGCGCGGCCGGGTGCTCGGGGTCGGGGCCGACTGGTGGGTGACGCGTGGCGCGACCACCCAGCTCGACGCGCGCTACCTGATCGAGGCCGAGGACGGATCCGCCATCGACGTCGTCAACCGCGGGTACTGGCACGCGGGGCCGGAGCTCGAGAAGCGGCTGTTCGCCGGCGAGGCCGTGGGGGAGGACGAGCTCTACTACCGCACCGCGTTCGTCTTCCAGACCGGATCCGATGCGCACCGCTGGCTCACGGAGGCGCAGTTCGTGGGCTACGCGCGCCCGGAACCCGGCCTGGTCTGCATCCGCGTATTCCGGCTGGGGTGAGGCGACCGCGGCGACGTCCCATTGGCCTCGCGCGGTAGTTAGGGACGAGCGCGGTAGGTCCACCTACCGCGCTCGGACGCAGACTACCGCGCTCGGGGCTCGCAGCTCGGCGGCAGCCGATCAGGCCAGATCCCGCATCCGCGCCGCCAAGCCCTTGTCCCCACCGCTTCGCCGCTCATACGTTGTTGCGATCACCAGCAGAACCGCGCCTGCGGTCGCCAGGGTGATCCACCACCAGGTCGCGCTGATGGTCGTGCCGATCTGCACGGCGAAGACGATGGCGATCTCGATCGGCAGAGCGATGATGCCCAGCAGGAATGGCGCGCCGAGCTTGCGCAGCGATCCGATCAGGATCGCCACCAGCGCGAGGGCGAGCACGGTGATCGCCCGCCAGGTCTGCGGATCGGTGCCGGTGGCCAGCATCGACGGCAGCAGGGTGGCGATGATGCCGGGCGCCAGCAGCGGCCAGGAGCCGGTGAAGCGGATCGGCCAGCTGTTCAGGGTCGCGCGTCCCGCCAGCGCGCTACCGTCCGCCGGCTTCATGGCGAGCACGCCGGCGCCGAGCAGGGCGAGTCCGAGGGGGAGGGAGAACGCCTCCACCCTCAGGTCGCGGACGCTCCATCCCGCGACGGCGGTGAACCAGGCGATCGTGTAGACGGCCCAGACGGGCGGCAGCGTGACCCGGTGCTGCCTCGCCTGAGCGACGATGACGAGCATGAGGATCAGCAGCGCGACGGCGAGGCCCCACAGCGTCCAGATCGGGAACCAGCCCGGGCGGACGCCGCTGATCGGTCCGGCGACGAGGAACACGAGCGCGGGCAGGTAGTACCAGCGGGTGAGGAAGCCGTCACTTCGCTCGGCCGGTCTCGAGACGCGCCGTAGACGGCGCTCCTCGACCAACGGGTTGCGGGCTTGGGGACGTCGCTGCGCTTCTCCTCAACCAGCGAGGGTGCGTGGGCGAGCAGGCGGGCGAGCAACCGCCCGGCGATCGCAGCGAGAGTGAACGAGATGAGGCTGAGCGCGAGGATCGGCGTCATGATCGCCTCGCCGACGCCGGCGTAGCTCACATCGAGCTCGCGTCCGTAGCGGAGCGCCTGGATCGTTCCGGCCGACGCCGTCACCAGGGCGACGACGAGAGTGGGGAGCACCAGGCCGCTGGCGGCGGCAATCCGACCCTCCGCGCGGGCGCAGGCGACGGCGAGGACCAGCAGCACGCCTGAGCCCACGAGCAGGGCGGGCGTCCGCCAGGCCTGGCCGAGTTCGCCATCCGATCCCCAGAGGGCGAGGAGTCCGAGGGTGGGCAGCGGGGCGATGCCGAGTCCGATCGAGAACAGCCAGAGCGCGGGCCGTCGTGGTGCGCTCGCGGTCGCGGAGCACGAGGATCGCGCCGATGAGCGCGGCGGCCAGGGTCGGCGGCAGCACGTACGGCTCGAGCACGTCGACGTCGCTGAGGAACAGGAAGCACCAGAGCGCACCCGTGAAGCTGATGAACGAGAGCGGCCAGCCGTAGAAGCGGCGGGCGAACAGCGCGGTCGCGGCGGCGCCGATGCCCAGGATCACCAGCACCACGAACGTTGTGCCGACGCCCGGCGGCGGAGCGGACGAGGGCGAGCAGGACGGCGATCGTTCCGGTGAGCAGCGACGACGCCTCGATCGCGAATCGGACCACTCGCGCCTCCATGACCGTGATGCCATGCCGCTCGAGCGCCTCCTCGATGCGCGTCACCATCGGTAGGACGATCGCGACGATGACCGCGATGATGGGCAGGGTGACGGGGGAGCCGCTCGTCTCGAGGAACTCGGCGCCGAAGCTGATCACGACGACCGCAAGAGCGGGCACGAGCAGGGCGGCCGCGAGTCCGCGGACCACGATCGTGAGTCCCGGTCGGCGGGTCAGCACCAGGGTGAGGCCGAGCGCGAAGGTCACGGCGGTGGAGACGCCGGTCCAGCCGCTGCGCTCTCCGATCACCGAGGCGATGCCGATGAGGAACGGCACGCTCGTCACGGCGAGTACAGCCCACCAGTGTCGCTTCTCGACCCGGCGGGTCAGCGTGGCGACGAGGGCGGCTATGGAGCCGAGCGAGGTGACGAAGCAGAGCACGGCGTCCGTCTCGACGCCGGCGTTGGCGAGGGCGGCGGTGAAGAGGCCGAGCGCGTAGGCGTAGCCGATCGTCGTGTGCAGCGGGCGGACGACGCGAGGCAGCGTGAACGCGACCGGCACCCAGACGACCAGGGCTGCGATGCCGACCGGCACGAGGATCGCCTCGTCGAAGGCGGCGATGAGGGCGGCGACGATCGGCAGCAGGTGCGCAACGGCGATGAGCGGGAGGCGAGCGCTGAGGTGCGCGCGCTGCAGCCGCGGCAGCCGAGCGAGGGCGAGCGCGAGAAGCAGAGCGATGCCGAGTCCGACGGCGGCCTGGCCAGCGGGGAGCAGGCGCGACCAGAACATCAGGTCGAGGGCGGTGAGACCGGCGATCCAGAGACCCGCCGCGAGTGCGACGCGGGCGAGCACCCTGGTGTCCGGGGAGCGGCGGGCGAACGCCCAGAGGGCGGCGGTGCCGAGCGCGATGGCGAGAAGTCCGAGGATGGAGGCGGTGTCGCTGACGTCGCCCGGAGACGCGAACTCGGTGCTGTCGATGGCGGCGATCAACCCGACGGCGGCGGGCGCTTGGGCTACGAGGAGCAGGACGGCCCAGGCTCCGACGAGCAGCGGCGTGCGGCGCACGGTCTGCATGCTGGGCAGAGCGGCGAGGCCGGTGACGGCGATCGCTGCGGCCAATGGCACGAGGACGATCAGCCAGCTCGGATTCTCCAACGTGAGAGCCAGCGGCAGCACGGCAATCGCGCCCACGACGAGCAGCCCGGCGAGGATGCTCCAGACGGTCGGGATCGCGTGCCGGGTGCTGACAGCGGCCAGCGCCGCGAGCACGAGGATCACCATCGTCGATCCGAGGGCCTGCGCGGTGCCGTCGATTCCCGAGATGGCGATCAGCTGGACGAGCACGACGGGGATGACCAGCAGCTGCAGCGTGGTGGCGGTTCCCTCGTCCGCTCGGAGACGTCCATCGAAGCGGGTGCGGAGGCGTGGGGTGATGGAGTGGATGAGGAGCGCGAGGATTCCGACCCCGAGGTGGCCGACGATCGGACCCCACGATCCGAGGTCGCCCGCGTCACCAGCGGGTCGACCGGGTTCGGCGATTTCAGCGGTGGCGTAGCCGAACATCGCAGGGGCGAGGGTGACTCCGACGATGCCGAGCCACAGCCAGGTGCGGATGCGCGCGAGCAGGCCGACGGCGCCGAGCGCGGCGGCCCCGACGATGGTGCCGATGCCAGCCAGCGCCCAGACCGGGGCGCCGGGGAACGCCTGGCTTGCGAAGTTGTAGATGTCGATCGCGAGGAACACCCCGCCGAGCGCGCCGACCGCCTCCGCGGAGAACCGGAGGCGGGTGCGAGCCATCAACGCGGCGCTGCCGAGGAAGAGCACAGTGACGATCGCGATGATCAGCGTGCGGACGCCCGCGTCGCGCAGATCGGGATTGAAGAAGGTGAAGACGATCGCGGCGATGGCGACCAACGCGGCCCCGACGACGGCGAGAACGGACTGGACACTGACCGATTCGGTCTCCGGGCGATCCAGGCGCGGGGGAGGGGTGTACCGAGCGTCAGCCGTTCCGGCGGGAGCACTCTGCGCGTGCGGGCGCGGTTTTCGCAGCTGCCGCAGCCATGAAGTCGGCATGGACGGGAACGGCTTCGAGAAGCGCCGTCCGCTCGTCGAAGCGTTTCGCGAGCTCGAGGCTCTGATCGAGCAGCTCACGGGTGGCGTGGCTGGTGAGGTCGAGACCGCACTTGGGGCAGAACATCCCGTTCGTGAGCACCGTGGCGCAGCGCGGGCAGACCGTGGTGAGACGGAGCTGCTCTGCCACCTTGCGACTCCAGAGAACGCTCATAGCTGGAGTCTAGGAATTCCGGGGGCGTGCGCACGGGATCGTTACGTGGTCGAGTTGTGGAACTCTCCTGGTCACGGGGATGTTCGGCTGGTGACGCCTCGCTCGATCCGGCCGATGCCCTCCCCAGGTCGACGGCGAGGGTGAGCGGCATCAGAATGTCTCAGTGCGGCGTTCTCCCTATCGAGATGAACCCGCTTCGACCTCGTCGATGAAGGCGGTGATCACCTCGTTGGCACCCTCCGCGTACTGGACCATGTGGCCGGCCCCCGCCACTGTCGTCCGCCTCGCACCGAGTGCCTCGAGGTGCGCATCGAGTGCATCCTGCGCGGGATTCCAACCGCCAGACATCAGCAGTGTCGGCACGCTCGATACGACTGCTGCCGAGACAGGGGCATCCCACGGGGGAGCCAGGAGCCGCCAACGCTCCGCCTCCAGCAGTTCGGCTTCAGTGCTCGGAACAGGAACGTCAGGCACCCCCATGGCCGTCAGCAAGGCGACGAAGTAGTCTGCCGCGGTCATGCTGCTGGCGCGCTCCATCACCGAGAGTGCCCCGATGTAGCCTTCGACCGCATCGTCTCCGCGAACGAGGCCGAAGGCGATGGGTTCGAGCAGGGTCAGCGACAAGATGCGGCTGCTGTCGATCTCAGCAGCCTGCATCGCAGGCGAGCCCGCCGTAGGAGTGGGCCACGACGTGAGCTCCGTCGCCACACGCGAGGAGAACAGCCCGCGCATCCGCGCTGAAGTCCGTCAGGCGAGGCGCCTCACCAGGAGCGAACCCGGGCCGGTAGATGAAGCGAGTCTCACGTCCGAAATCGTGCTCCGCCTGCATCGGCCATGCTGCCGGGCCGCCCTCGCCGCCGCCGTGAACGAAGACAATCGGATGAGCCATGTCTGAATATAGCGCCGGCCATCGGAGCGAAAGAAGACCCTGACGACAGCGGTTGCGGGCACTGCCGCCGGGCGAAGCAATGCGGTCGCGGCGCATACCGCGACCCCAGAAGGGGGCAATGGTGGCGGAAACTCCGGGTGCCCGCCCGAAGGGGGGATCCCCCCTGTCCGCGGCAGCCCATACGGTCGACCCGACAGCTTCTGTTCGGGGGAACGAATGCCTAGTGAATCCTTCACCTTGGCCACTTTCATGTGGATCGCGGTGGGCTACTGCAACGTCCTTCTGCTGTGCACCGTCACGCCCTTCCTGCTGTCGCAGGCCATCGAGGGGGTGGTCATCGCACGTCGCCGCGGCGATGTTCGACCGCTGACCTTCGCTCTCTTCGGTGCGTTCGCCGCAATCATCGGCTGCGGGGCCATCTGGCATTTCGCCGCAACGACTCCAGGGGTCCCCGTGGGTTTCGAGGCGGGGATGCTCACCGCCGCGAGCTACGTTCTGCCTATCGCGATCGCGGTGTCCGTCCTCGTCTACGCCGCTCCTAGCGTCCGCGATCGTGTCGTCGCCGTGACCGCTTCGCCGGCCGACGCTCCGCGCCCTCGCGTGGTGCTCCCGCCGAGCAGACGCGATGATGCGGGATCTCGTGCGCTGGTCGGCTCCCGCTAGCGGTCGCTTCAGGAGCAGCCGGCGCTAGCCGCGACGCTGGTCGATGCGGGCAGGCGCCACGATGGTCGCGATCCGACCCTGCGGGTCTGGTGCGTCGTCGGCACCCAGGATCTGGACCCGATCCAGTCCATGGAGGTGCCAGATCGATGCGGTCCAGGCGCAGATCACCGCGTCGAGAAGGTCCTCACGATGCTTGAACGCGGCGTCCATTGCGGGGGAGGGCTCGTCGAGAAGCGCTCGGGTCAACGGATGGGAGCGGAGCTCCAGCGGCGGATCAGCTTCGGCGAGTGATCCGACGCGCCGGATGAGCTCGTCGGCGACAATGGCCCGGGCTGCCCGACTCGCGTCGGGAGACAGCTTCGGATCGCGTCCCTTGTACCGAGGCTTGGCGGCGTCATAGCCGAGCTCTGGCATGCCGACGATCGTCGTGCTGGGGTAGCACTCGAACAGCACGGACTCTTCGCGCGCATTGCGATGCAACCCGTCGGTGTAGCGGGACCCGCGCGACTCGAGCCTCTCGCGCAGGGTGACTCCGGCCAGCCAGGGCAGTCCCGTATGGCTCGGGTAGGCAGAGAAACCCCAGCGTCCGTAGCGGATGCCGACCTCGCGCTCGCACAGCCGCATCGTCTTCGGCGGGTTGTGCACGACCAGGGGAGCATCGACCGCGATGACCGCACCGGGTTCGGCACGTGCCGTGATCCAGTCGACGACGTCATCGAGTCCGCGCGCCCACCCCGCGTCGAGGACGCGACCGGTCTCATCGATGAGGGCGAGGCCGGATTCGTTCGCACGCCGGGTCGCGCTGCCCTCAGACCAGGCGAGGTCGATGCCGAAGAACTGGGTCACGGGCTCCCATGATGCCTCGATCTCAGCCTTCGACTGAGCCGATCAGCTGGCGAGACGGAGGCGGTGCGCGAACGGCAGCGGAAGTGCGTCCGCCGTCGCGTAGAGCGCAGCCCAGGTGGCGAACGCCTGCTCGTACCGCGCTCGCAGCTGCGGCTCCGGGACGATCGGCGTGCATCCATCGGACGTGTCGTCGTGGTCGAGCTCGAAGGCGTGCCACACCTGGCTCGGCAGGGTGCGGGTCGCGAGATCGCCGGTCGTCCAGCCGCAGGCGTCGCAGGCGAGATGGCGCACGTCGTCGTGAGCGGATCGATAGGAGAGAGGCATGACCTCAGGATGCTCCTGTAATGAATCCTTCTCGAGTCCCCGAAGGAGGGGAATAGCTGGTCAATCGGTGGTTTCAGCGTTCCTCGGCAGCGGGTCGCGACGGTCAGGCTGGGCGAGGCCCACCGGGGCGGGCAGGATGGGCAGCGGTCGGTGATCACGTCGGCCACGAGTCGGCATCGAAGGGCGTCTCATGCAGTGGAATCTCGAAGTCGTGCCGATCTGTGTCTCGGATGTCGAGCGCGCCAAGCAGTTCTACTCCGAGCAGGCCGGGTTCCACCTCGACCTCGATGTTCGCATCAGCGACACCATGCGCATCATCCAGCTGACCCCGCCGGGATCCAGTAGCTCCATCCAGCTGCGGGTCGGCGATACACGCATCGAGGGCCTGCAGCTGGTAGTCGACGACGTCGATGTCGCCCAGGCCGAGCTCACCGGGCGAGGTGTGGGTGCCTCGCCCGTGATGCACTTCGAGAACGGCGAGCAGCTCGAAGGTCGCGGCGGAGACTGGAACTCGTTCGTGTTCTTCGCCGATCCCGACGGCAACTCGTGGGTGATCCAGGAGCGTCCCGTGAGCGCCTGAGCGGTTGCAACGCTGCATCGCGGGGCCGACGCTGGAAAGCAAGCTCGCGGACGCAGCGTGAGGAAGGTGAGAGTTTCTCGGGGCGCCGACTCGTCCGGCCCATCCCGGTCCGCATGCAGGGCCACCGCGGCAAGCGAGCTATCGAGCGGTCTCGCCGCATACAGGCAAAAAAGTGAGTTGTTCTCGGGGCACAGACTGAGTCCGACGCATAAACACCCTGGTCAGACGGCCGAAAGGGCGTTATCCTAGTTGCTGGCAATCGGCAGGCTGCCTGCGAAAGCGCCTGCGCATCATCGGGGGGTGAAGCATGCGGGGAATGCGCGGCAGCTGGAGTTGGGCACTTCGACCCCTTCTGCTCGGCTGGGCCGATGGAGGCGCCCGCGCCATGCAATCCATCCCTCGCCCCAGCGACGCGCCTCGAGCGCAGGCGCAGGGTCACGACAGCGACCGAATTCTCATCCTCGGCGCCGGTCTCGCCGTCGGCTGGGGAGTCACGTCGCACGATCTCGCGCTTCCTGGCCACCTGACCCGCGCCCTGTCGGGCCTCACCGGGCGCGGCGCCCTGCTCGATCTGTTCGCTGACCCCGAGATGACGGCAGCCAATGCCTCTCAGGCCGTCACGGCGCTGAACCTCACCCGCTACGACGCCGTCGTGGTGGTGCTCGGGGTCAACGAGGCACTCCATCTCACGTCGCCGCAGCGCTGGCGGCGCTCGATGACAGACCTGCTCGCCTCGATCAGGAGCTCCGCGCCGGACAGCACTCCGATTCTCGTCACGGGCATCCAGCCCATCCGCTCCATCTCGGTCTTCGACTCACCGCTGGGCGCCCTCGCGGATCGCCATGCACGCGCGTTGAATCTGCAGACGGCCTCGATCTGCTCCGCGATGGAGCGCACGAGCTTCGTCCCGCTCGACCTGGTTCCCGAGGCGCAGGCGGGCAGGCATCGCACGCCCGGCGAGTACGCCTATTGGGCCGCACTGCTCGCGAGGTCCCTGATGCCCATGCTCAGCGCGCATCACCATCCGGAGGAACGCCGTCGTGGCGAATTCGGCACACGTGTCTCCATCTCCGAGCTGCGCACCGCGCTGCAGGATCTCCCGCCAGTCGACTCGGAGCGCACAGAGGCCCGAATCGACCTCGTCCTCGACCTCGCCCGACGGGTCTTCCACGCGGATTCGGCCATGATCAGCCTCGTCGACGGCGACGGGCAGCGAATAGTCGCCGCGCGTGGAGGGGCCCAGGAGGATCACCGCCTGCTCGGTCTGGCAGAGATCGCGATGCGCGGACGCGGCGCGATGCTCGTCCAGGACATCTGGGACGACCCGCGCGTGATGAGCGATCCGCGCTTCACCGACGACGCCGTCGCCGGGCGCAGCATCCGGTTCTATGCCGGCTTCCCGATCGAGCAGGATTCCAGCGAGCACAGGTCCGGCGCGCCCGGGTCTGGCGAGCGGATCGGAATCCTCTCCGTGATCGACCGCCATCCGCGACGCAGGACCGGAGACATCGATCAGGCCCTGTTCGCACAGCTCGAGCGGCTGGCTCGGCGAGAGCTCTCGCCCCTGCTTCCGGCCGTGGTCGACGAAGCGACGGCGCCGAGCGACCATCGATCGACAGAAGTGAGCACCGCATGAGCCCCCTCGCCCCGTCACCGATTCGCCGACGCAACAATGTGACCGTCTCCGGCAATCCCGCCGGCCGCCCCATCGTCTTCGCGCACGGTTTCGGCTGCAATCAGCACGTCTGGCGGCATGTCACGCCAGCCTTCCTCGAGGACTACCAGGTTGTGCTGTTCGACCACGTCGGCGCGGGCCGATCCGATCTGACCGCCTACGACGCGGCCAAGTACGACTCGCTGCATGGCTACGCGGACGACCTGCTCGAGATCCTCGACGACCTCGAGCTGGCGGATGCGGTCTTCGTCGGGCACTCCGTGAGCGCCATGGTCGGGGTGCTCGCGGCGAAGCAGGATCCCGCACGATTCGGGGCGCTCATCCTCATCGGACCGTCCCCGCGCTACATCAACGCGCCCGGATACGAGGGCGGCTTCGAGCAGGGTGACATCGAGGCGATGCTCGATGATCTCGACTCCAACTACTTCGGCTGGTCCACGGCGATGGCTCCCGTCATGATGGGCAATCCGGCACGGCCCGAACTCGGCGCGGAGTTGACGGAGAACTTCTGCAGCACCGATCCGGACATCGCCCGACACTTCGCCCGAGTGACGTTCCTGTCGGACAATCGGGACGACCTCGCCTCCGTCGTGACCCCCACCCTCATCGTTCAGTGCTCCGCGGACATCGTCGCTCCCGAATCCGTCGGCCGCTATGTGCACGCGAGCATTCCCGGAAGCGCCATGGTGACCCTCAGCACGACGGGCCACATTCCCAATCTTTCCGGGCCCGACGAGCTGTCCGCGGCGATCCTGGACTACCTCCGGTGAGCCATCCGATGGATTCCGACCCCGACGAGGGGGACTTCGAGGACCTCTATCACCGTGCTCCCTGCGGATACCTCAGCATGACGCTCGATGGGATCATCCTCCAGGTCAACGACACGCTCCTCGACTGGACCGGCTACCGACGGGAAGACCTGATCGGACGCGTCTTCGTCGACCTCCTGCAGCCCGGCAGTCAGCTGCTGCTCGAAACCCGATTCCTGTCCGTGCTGCACCTGCACGGTGCGGCCGATGAGGTGTCGATGTCGCTGCGGACCGCAGACGGCGTTGCCGTGCCCGCACTCTTCAACGGGGTGGTGGTCACCGACGGCGACGGCCAGTCTCGGTCGATCCGCACGGCCGTCTTTCCCGCGCGCCAGCGCCATGACTACGAGCGCGAGCTGCTGGCGACTCTGCGTCGGGCGGAGGCATCCGAGGCACGCATCGGCCTGCTGCAGGGTGCGGCGGGCGCGTTCAGCGCTGCGGTCACGGAGACGGAGCTGGCCGATCAGCTCGCGTCGGTCGTGCGGCAGGGCTTCTCGACGCCCACCGTCGCCGTCTATCTCGACGGCCCGGCCGGATCGCTGACGCGGGCATCCGGCGTTGCTCTCCTCGAGGAGGTCGTCCGATCCGGCGAACTGGACGGGCTGCTGGTCGGTGCGCCATCCGGGCACGCTCGACCGCACGGATCTCGCCGACGGGTCGGCACTTCGCGCGCTGATGGTCGACGCCCGGGCGGCGACGATCTGCGTGGTGCCGCTGTGGGACGGACCTGTTCGGCTCGGGGTGCTCGTCAGCGCATTCGCCCGGTCGCGCGAGCTCGATGATTCGGCACTGGACCTGCATGATGTGCTCGCCCTGCAGGCGGTCCAGGCGCTCACCCGCATGCGCCTGCAAGGTGAGCTGGAGCGGATGGCGCTCTACGACGCGCTCACCGGGCTCGCGTCGAGACACCACGTAGATCGGCTGCTCGCCGACGCTGAGGGGTCGGCCGCCGCCCGAGGGCTCCCGATGGCGGTCATCTTCGTCGATCTCGACGGCTTCAAGGCAGTCAACGACTCGCTGGGACATCAGGGTGGCGACCTCGTCCTGCGCGAGATAGCAGAGCGGCTTACGGCGGCAGTGCGCGCTGGTGATCTGGTCGGACGTCTAGGCGGGGACGAGTTCGTGGTGATCTGCCGGGATCTCGACGCAGAGAATGCCGACGCTGTCATCAGCCGCCTGCAGGCTGCTCTCCGTGTTCCGCTATCGGGAGTGCTCGCCGGCACCCGCATCACGGCCAGCATCGGTCTAGCGCTGCGCTCCGGAATGGACTCCGGATCAGTCGGGCGACTGCTGCAGGAGGCCGACGCGGCGATGTACGCCTCAAAGGCCGCAGGCAAGGACCGGGCCACCATCGTCACCGTCGGCTGAGCCGGGACGTTCCGGGCTACCGCCTCGTCCTAGCTGGTCCGCTACAGGGAATCCGCGTTCTTCCGCACCGGGCGCCCTGCTCGCGGCAGGATGTTGAAGGCGAGTGGCGTCTCCTTCGCCAGGACGAATACCTCGATCGCGTGCTTGAGAAACGACTCCACCGGCGTGATGCCCTGCAGCACCAGGTCGATGTGGAAGTAGACCCACTGCTGCAGCCAGCAGGCCCCCTTGGCCCAGATGAACGAGTGGATGATGCTGTTGGCGCTCAACTGCCGGCGGGCCGCGCGCTGCATCTGCCGCTCGGAGCGCTCCGGCCGCACGGCGAGGTGATACACCGCCAGATCAGCGGAATTGGTCGCGCGCATCGGTCCGAACGTGGTCCACAGCGCCGTTGAGGATGCAAGGGCGGGCAGCTCAGGAACGAGGAAGTGATTGAAGAGCTTCGCGCGCGGCGACAGCGTGAACGGAGCTCCATCCTTCTGGAGGTCGAGCGTGTCGATCCCGCTCTTGTTGCCCGTCGCCCAGATCACGACGTCGCCGGGAACACGATCGCCGCTGGCGAGGACCAGCCCGTCCTCGTCGAAGCTCACCGGATCGCCGATCGCGAACGGGATGCCGACGAGTTCGCGACGCTGAGTGGCGCACAGGAGCCCCCCGTGGAAGTGGGTGAAGTCCGTGTGCCCGCGCCCGAAGGTGGTGAGGTAGCCGGATGACCAGTGCAGGATCGCTCCGAGCCGCTTCGAGACACCGGTCCAGAGCACCGTCGCGAGGTAGCTGATGCCACGCAGCCGGTCGATCGGCGACGCGTCGTGCAGCAGCGACTCGAACCGATAGAAGAGGTAGGGCTTGCGCATCAGCCAGGTGAAGTCGTTGCAGCCTGCCCGACGCAGGCCGAGCACCACATCGCAGGCCGCCTTGCCTCCACCGACCACGACGACCCGGCGACCGTCGCGGACGATGCCCTCGAGCTCGGCGGTGGAGAACTGGGTGGTGTGCAGCTGGCGTCCCCGGAACCGCTCAGCTCCGCTCAGTTGCGGGATGTTGCCGAACGCGGCCATCGACGCCCAGATCACCATGTCGTAGGGATCCGTCGTGCGGGTCTCGCCGGTGCGGGTGTCGGTGACCGCCAGGGTGGCGGTGCGGTCCTCGGAGCGATAGCTCACCCCGTCGACGTTGGACTCGAAGCGGCATGAAGGCAACAGGTCGTGGGCGTCCGCGAAGCGGTGGATGTAGCGCTCGACCTCCTCGGCCATCACCTTGCCGCCCTGGATGTCGGGGTCGTCGCTGTAGGGGAAGCCGTCGAATGAGGTGACCGTCATCGAGCCGTGGATCTGCAGGCCGTGGTAGCGCAGCCGAGGCGACCAGGTGCCGCCGATGTCGTCGTACCGCTCGTAGACGTCCACGTCCGTCACGCCGAGGGATCTGAAGCGCTGCAGACACTGCAAGCCGCTCCAGCCTGCGCCGATGATCGCGATCCGCAGCGTCGCGGGGTCGCGACGGTAGCGCAGGGTCCGCACCCACAGCCGGCGGATGCCGATCCAGAGCAGGACTATCGGCGACAGGGCGAGGAACAGCGCGAACAGCACAGCGGTGGACAGCGACACCAGCAGCCACCCGGCCGGTGCCCACCACGGTCGACGCTCAGGCGGAATCCCCAGCGCGGAGTAAGGCGTGATGACCGCAGGGGCGGGATGTGGTGCGGGGGAGGACGACGCTGCCTCGACGGTCATGGATCTGCCTTCGGACTCGGTCCCGTCAGGATATGACGCGAAGACCAACCTGTCGCGGATTCTCGAACTGGCGGCCGCCCCGGATCAGTCGCCGAGCAGCCCGCGGATGTCGTCGGCGGTCAGGGCCGAGCTGAACATCTCGTCGTCGTCGATGACCGCATCGAAGAGGCGAGCCTTCTGCTCCTTCAGCGCCATCACCTTCTCCTCGATCGTGCCCGTCGCGACCATCCGGTACACGTTGACGGACCGGGTCTGGCCGATGCGGTGGGTGCGGTCGACGGCCTGCGCCTCGGCGGCGGGGTTCCACCACGGGTCGAGCAGGAACACGTAGTCGGCCTCGGTGAGGTTGAGGCCGAAGCCGCCGGCCTTGAGGCTGATCAGGAACACCGGAGCCTCGCCATTCCGGAACCTGTCGATCACCTCGGGGCGCCTCGTGGTGGATCCGTCGAGGTACTCGAACGGGATGCCCGCTGCCGTGAGCCGATCCGCCGCCTTGCCGAGGAACCCCGTGAACTGGCTGAAGACCAGCGCGCGGTGGCCATTGCCGATGACGTCCTCGAGCTGCTCGAGCAGGGCGTCGAGCTTGGAGGACGGGATGTCCGCGTACTCGTCGCCGAGCAGTGAGGCGTCGAGCGCGAGCAGGCGCAGCAGGGTGAGCGAGCGGAAGACGATGAAGCGGTTGCGGTCGAGATCGTCGATCAGGCCGAACAGCTTCTGCCGCTCGCGCTGCAGGAACGTGTCGTAGAGCCGCCGGTGCTCGGGCGTCAGATCGATGAGCAGCTCCTGCTCCTGCTTCTCGGGCAGATCCTTCGCGACGACGTCCTTCGTGCGGCGGAGCATGAACGGACGGATGCGCTTCTTCAGCCGCGCGAGCGGCAGGGCGCCGTGGCCGGCGTCGACGGGGCGGACGTACTCCTCGCGGAATCTGCGGCCCGACGGGAAGAGCCCGGGGGAGGCGATCCGGAACAGCGACCACAGGTCGGTGAGGCTGTTCTCCATCGGGGTGCCGGTGATCGCGAGCTTGAACGGGGTGTCGAGCGCCACCGCGTTCTCGTGGGCCTTGGTGTCGGCGTTCTTGACGAACTGCGCCTCGTCGAGGATGAGCCCGCTCCAGTCGACCGCCTGGTAGCCGGCGAAGTCGAGGCGGAACAGCGCGTACGAGGTGACGACGATGTCGGCGCCGTCGGCGATCTCGACGACCCTCGCGCCCGACTTCGCGCTCGGTCTCGGTGATCCCGACCGCGGTGAGCTGCGGGACGAAGCGCGCGGCCTCGGCGAGCCAGTTCGAGGTGACCGAGGTCGGCGCGACGACGAGGAAGGGGCGGGCGTCGCCCGGTCCGCGGGTCTCGATCGCGTGCGCGATGAGGCGAGCGCCTGGAGCGTCTTGCCGAGGCCCATGTCGTCGGCGAGCACCCCGCCGAGCTGGTGCTTCCAGAGGAAGGCGAGCCAGCGGAATCCCTCGTGCTGGTACGGACGCAGGGTGGCGTTCAGTCCGGCGGGCAGGCGCGAGTGGGCTCGGTGTCGGCGGGCGACTCGAGGTGCGCGAGCGCGCGGACCGCATCGCTTCCAGGCGATCGCCTGATCGGTCTCGTCGGCGAGGTCTTCGAAGTCGGCGCCAGATGCTCGCCTGGTACCTGCTGACCTGCACCGTGCCCGTCTCCCACTCGCCGAGGAAGACGGACTCGTCGATCAGCGTGCGGAGGCTGGTCGAACACCGGCTGCTTGAGCGAGAGGTAGGAGCCGTCGGTCAGCTTGAGCTTGCCGGCGCCCTTCGCCATGGCCGTGAAGATCGGCTGGAACGGGATGGTCCGTGCCCTCGACCGTGACCATGACGCCGAGGTCGAACCAGTCGCGCTTGTGGCTCTCGACCGTGGAGAGGATGAGTCTGGGGCTCGTCGGTGATCTCGCGGTAGTCGGGGTGGGTGCCGGTGGACTCGACGCGGATGCCGTCGATCCGACGGATGCTCGGCAGCTCGACGGCGGTGAACTCAGCGGTTGCGATGCCCTCGAGGGTGCTGCGGCGGCAGATGGACCCGAGCGGCGATCTCGGGCGGCAGGGCTTCGAGGATGCGCCTGCTCGGCGCGCGGATCGCGGAAGGCCTCGTCGTCCGCGGTGGTGATCGGGACGCCGACCCTGCCCTCCGGATACTGCCAGTGCCACTCCAGGCGCAGGACGTCTGTGGGGGAGTAGGTCAGCGAGAGCAGCAGGGCGGGCGGGATCTGGCCGGGCAGCGCGACGGACGCGTCGGGGCTGCTGACGTCGATCGTGCGGCGGAGCTTGGGGTAGTAGGTGCTGAGGAACTCGTCGGCGTCCGACGCTGGCACGATGACGGTCTCGGGACTCGCGAGCAGTCGGCGCTGCTCATCGGTCACCTGTGCGGTGAGCGGGGCGAGCACGATCCGGCTCGCGGCGGTGTCAGAGGCCCGCTCTATCGTCCACGAATAGACGCCGTGATCGCCGATCAGCCGCGTCGCGGTGACCGGATGGATCCGGCCGTCGATCCGTACGGCGGGGGAGACGTGCAGGTCACCCGCGTTGCCGGCGCCGGTTCCAGTGCTGTCCACACGGTCGGTGCCGCTCACAGTGCGGATCTCGATGGCGATCGTCGCGTCGCGTCCCACGGCGACGGGTCCGGCCTGCTTGCCGCTGATCAGCTGGATGCCTGCATCGGAGGCGGTGGCGAGGAACGGCCAGAGGGTCGGGCTCGTCAGGTCGTCGAGGTAGATCCAGTTCTGCTCGCTGAAGCCGAGCGTCTCGCGGGCGGATCGGGCCAGCGCGAGGAACTGGGCGAGCCAGCTCTGATGTTCGGGATTGAGCGAGAGTCGGGTGGTGTGGAAGCCCACGTTGTTCCAGCCGATGCTGCTGCGCGTCCAGTTGCCGGCAGGACTGCGAACGACAGGGCGGGCGGCGAGCCGGAGGTTGGCGTTCGGACCGGGTGCGATGGCACTGTCCGCGCTGGGCGTCTGCCACCAGCCGCGGGACGGGACGACCTGGCGGAGCTCGAAGTGCAGCGCCATGGGGATGAGCTAGCGCGACTGCTCCTGGATCCAGAGGGGCGACCGGCGGTGAGCGCGTCGACCGCGTTGCGCCAGTCGGGAACAGCGTCGGCACCGAGGGCTGCATCCGGGTCGGCGGGCTGGGCGGGATCGGGCTCAGCCATGCGCTCGACGATACCGGCGGGGTCCGACGGCGAGGTCCGGGACGAGTTGACAGTTGTGGTGGGTGCACGCGATCCGACACCCACCACAACTGTCGAACTGCGTCGGGACGCGCTCCTACAGCCGCCGGGCCATGGCGAGTTCTCGGCCGTCCTCGCCGACCAGCTCGTCGACGAACTCGAAACCCGCGCGCACGTAGGTGGCGATCGCCACCACGTTGCGCTCGTGGACGTCGAGGGTGAGTTCGAGGTAGCCGGAGTCCCGACTCCAATCGGCGGCCGCCTCGATGAGCGCGTCGACGATGCCCAGGCCGCGCACCGAGGGGGACACGTACACGCCGACGAGTGTCGCGGTGTCCACTATCGGGACGCGTTGCAGGTAGTCGGGTTCATCGGCGCGGCGGACGAGGACTCCCACCGTCCCGACGAGCTCATCGCCGAGCACCGCAACGAAACCGGCGCTGTCGGATGCGCTCGCGTTGCGCTCGGCGCGCTCTCGCCACTCCTCGGCAGGACGGGCCAGTGCCTGATCCATCGTCTCGAAGAATGCGATGCTCGCCACGGGATCGGCGAGCGCCAGGAGCCGGAGTCACGCAGGCGAGGTCCGTCGTCGGGACGCACCCGGCGGATATCGATGTCTGAGTCGAGCGCGCGAGACATGATGCCGACTCTAGCCACGGCCGCTGGGCCGCCCGTGCGATGACTCAGCCTCTCGAGGTGACGCAAGTAGCGGGTCCTGGGCACTCAACCCCACCATCTGCGTCACCTCGCGGGCATCGGATGGGTGGTGCTCAGCGGCATCCTGCACCGCCGCAGCCTGCGCGCCTGAGGCCTCAGGCCAGCCGCTCGAAGACCATGGTGGCCTGGATGCGATCGCCGCCGCCGAGTCCCTTGCTGCCCGACGCCGCCGTCGTGATGGTGTGAAGCCGATAGCCGAGTGCGGCCTGGGCGTTCAGAGCGAACTCCAACTCCGTCAGGTTCCCCGATCCGCTTCCCCAGAGCTTCTCCTTCAAGACGATCTGCAGGACGACGTAGTTCATCCCCTCGGTGGCAGGACGCGGTTGACCTCCCGCAGCGGCGTCGGCTCTGATCTGATCGATGAAGGAACCCGGCCCCGGTGCCGGCGGCTGTTGGCGGTCCGTCCATTTCTGGCCGTCCCACCACCGCTGGGTTCCCGATCCGTCGTCGTACCAACCTGCTGCTGCGTTCGCCACCGATGCCTCGTCTCAGTTCGGGGACGCGCACCGACCCCGCGATGGCCACACCGTACCAATCCGGGCCTCGCTACCCTGGCCACATGCTCAAGATCGGTGTCCTCGGAGCCGCCCGCATCACCCGTGATGCCCTGATCGTCCCCGCGGCGGAGATAGAGGGGGTCGAGATCGTCGCAATCGCGGCTCGTGATCGCGAGCGAGCGTCTGACGCTGCCCGTGAACACGACATCCCCAGGGTGATGGAGAGCTACGACGCGATGCTCGCTGACCCGGACATCGACGCCGTCTACATCCCCGTGCCCAACGGACTCCACGGCCGATGGACCCTCGCCGCCATCGCGGCGGGGAAGCATGTGCTGTGCGAGAAGCCCTTCACGGCCAACGCCGCCGAGGCCCGCGTGGTAGCGGCCGCCGCAGCGTCATCGAGTGTCGTCGTGATGGAAGCGCACCACACCACTCACCACCCGCAGACGAAGCGGGCGGCCGAGATCGTCCGCAGCGGCATGCTGGGCGAGCTCGAATCCGCCGAGGCGGCCTTCATCGTCCCGATGCCGCCGAGCGACGACATCCGATGGAATGTGGCCCTCGCCGGAGGTTCGCTGATGGACCTCGGATGCTACCCGGTGCGCTGGCTGCGCGATGTGCTGGGTGTGATTCCGACTGTCGCATCTGCCACTGCGGTCGATCGCGACGGGATCGATGCGTCGATGGATGCGCGGCTCGACTTCGGGGGTGTGCCCGGCCGGGTGCGCGCCGCCATGTGGACGACCCCACCCCTGCTGATCGAGGCAGAGGTGCGCGGTTCAGCAGGAGTGATGAAGGTCCGGATGCCATTCCAGCCTCACATGAAGGGGAAGATCAAGGTGGACGGGCCGGGACTGCGCCTTCGTGAGAAGGCAGACAAGCACGCGAGCTACGCCTTCCAGCTCGAGGCGTTCCGAGACGCGATCACGGCGGGCGGCCCCAACCTCACCGACAGCGACGCGGCAATCGAGACGATGGAGACGATCGATGCCATCTACCGTGCCGCTGGGATGGACCTGCGCCAGCCCAGCTGACCGAGCAGCTTTATCCGCTGACTCTCGCCCCCAGCAGACCCTCGAGGCGGGCGTAGCTCGTCTCCATGCCGGTCGTCATTCCGGTGGCGAGCACGGCGTCGCGCATCTCGGCGTTGGCATAGGTGATGACCAGTGAGAGCAGCGTGCCGCCTTCGACAGGCGTCAGGGTGAGCTCGTTGAGCGTCGGCCGGGTAGTCCATGCCGATCATCGCCTCGGTGGTGACGGCGCGGTAGGGCTCCTCCGATTCGAGCAGCTCGCCGGTGAAGCCGAAGCCGTCCCCGCCACCCTCTGGCTGCCCACATGTAGCGGTAGCTGTCGCCGACCTTCGTCGGCGATCTCGCAGACGGGCATGGTCCAGCCGTCGGGGCCGAGCAGCCACTGCTTCATCAGGTCGGCATCGTTGTGCGCGCGCCAGACCTGTTCGACCGATCCGCGGATGACGCGGGCCACGCGCACCTGGGTGTCGCTGAGGATCTGCGCCTCCACAGCGCGGTCTGAAGCGAAGGCAGCGAGGTCGGCGAGCACGGCGTCGATCTGCGACATCGCCTCCTTCGTGCCCTCCAGCATCTGCATGTCGAGCAGCTGCTGCAGCTGCTCGAGCGAGTCGAACCGGGAGGTCGTGGTGAGACGCGAACCGGTCGTCGGTCGCCTCGAAGGCGAAGGTCGCGCGGGTCGGCGGAAGGTCGGTGTTCGGAGCTCCCGTCTCGTCGGCGAACCAGTCGATGATGTCGAAGGAGGCAGGAGCGGACGACGTCGGTCCACTCCCAGCAGCCGTAGTGCTCGTCGCCGGTGGGGCCGGTCATCTTGTAGACGCTGCGGCCGCCGACCGCGGCGTCGTGGCGGAGGAAGGTCGCCGGGTAGGTGGGCGGGCCCCAGAATCGCTCGAGCTGCCGCGGGTCGGCGTAGGCGTCCCAGAGGCGGGTGAGCGGGGCCGCTGAAGTCGGCGACGATCGTGATGGTGAGCTTGTCGAGGTCCTTCTCGACGGAGGTGACGGGCATGAGGGTGCCTTTCGGATGGATGTGTTCGGGTTGGGATTTGTTCGGTGCCTTGGAGCTGGTGGGGGACTGGTCGGTGGCGCTGGCCGGCCTCGTTGCTAGTCGCGTCCTCGTCGAGGAGGGCGTCGAGGCGGTCGATCCTCGAGCGCCAGATCTGCTCGAACTGATCGAGCAGCCGCTGCGCCTGACGGATGCGCTCGGGGTCGCCGCGCACCATCCGCTCCCGGCCGCGGGGTTCCTTGGTCACGAGACCTGCCCCCTCCAGTACGGCGACGTGCTTCTGCACAGCCGCGAACGACATGGCGTACGCGTCGGCGAGCTGCGAGACGGAGACCTCGTCGACGAGCGTTCGGCGCACGATGTCACGACGCGTGGCATCGGCGAGAGCGCGGAAGATGCGGTCCACGTCGTCGTCGGTCAGTTCATGTTGTACAACCATTTGGTTGTAGGTTACGACGGGTGCAAGCGATGCGCAAGGGGCGGTTTCGAATCTGTCGGTTCCGGTTCCGTGTCTGTCTCGGGCTCGGACAGCGATGTCGGAGGGTGGTGCGAACATGGTCGTAGCTCGTGCCGGAGCTGCTCGTTCGAAAACTTCCGAAAGGGACGATCATCCGGCGCGTTCTTGAGAGTGCTGAAGCGCTCTCTTCTCAACTCGAGGCCCTCGGTGCCACCGACGAGACCGAGTCCTTGGAGTGCGCTCTGGCGAATGCCACCAACCACTCGCTGCTCGAGCTGATCGAATCGTCCGCCCAGCTCGCACGACTGGTGGCCGCCGTGCAGGCGCGCACCGCCGGAGAGATCGCGCACCGGTCCGGCCGCGAGATGGCGGTTCCGCTGGCCCGTCAGTACGGGCACGGCAGCGCAACGGCCCTACTCGCCGTGAGGGGACGGATGGCCCTGGGCTCGGCCTCCGCACTAGGCAAGGTCGGTCAGGCGTTCCGGCCGCGGACGTCGCTCCTGGGCGAACGGCTGCCGGCACGCTTCCCCCTGCTGGCCGCGGCGCTCGATGCCGGCAGCGTGCCGGTCGAGTCAGCTCTCAAGGCAATCGAGGTGCTCGAGCGGGCGGAGCAGGTCATGGCGCTCGACGCCCTCGCCGAGCTCGAGGCCACCCTCACCGAATGCGCTGCCGAGTACACGGTGAAGGAATTCGCCGAGATGGCTGCGCAGGCCAGTGGCCACCTCGATCCCGACGGCGTCGAGCCGCGCGAGCGCGAGCTCATCGAGAAGGCGGGCATCACCTTCTTCCAGCGCCGCGACGGCCTCATCGGCATCAAGGGCGGGATGGATCCGCTCACGGCGGGCTTCGTCAAGAAGGCGATCGACGTCTTCAGCAGTCCTCGCGCGTCGGTCGACGTGGACGACGACACAGCCGATGGCGAAGGCGACGACGAGCGCGAAGGGGGCGAAGGCGACGGCGACGCGGTCGACCGCCACGACGTCGATGGCCGGCTCGCTGCCACCTCGGACGCCGGCGACGAGCTCAGCGATCCCATCGTCGACACACGCAGCCTGCCCCGGAAGAACCTCGACGCACTCGCTACCGCCTGCCGGCTCGCTCTCGGCGCCGACGACGGCCAACTCGGCGGCATCGACACCACCGTCGTCATACTGCTGAAGGAGGAGGGCATCACCGACGATCGCGTTCCCGCCCAGATTGTGGGAATCGACGAGCCGATCAGTGCTGGCACCGTCCGCCGGCTCCTCTCCAGGGCCGAGATCATCCCCGTGGTGCTCGGCGGGCCGAGCGAGGTCCTCGACCTCGGACGCAGCCAGCGACTGTTCTCCAAGCCGCAGCGCATCGCGATGGCCGTTCAGCAGCGCGGCGGGTGCGGCATCGAAGGCTGCGCCTGCGACGGCCTGCTCGAAGCCGCCCATGTCGAAGGCTGGTGGCTGAACGGCACGACCGACCTGCTGAACGGGCTGCTGCTGTTCCTTCCACCATTGGTGGCTGGATCAGGGCAGATGGACGATCGAGGTCCGCGACGGCCGACGGGTCATCATCCCATCGGCCGCCAGCGACCCGATGCGTCGACCACGACGGATCCGGGACCGCATCATCCCGTTCTGATCATCCGGCGTCGCTGACTATGCGGCGACGCGCGCCAGCGAATTCGACCGCGCTCAGGATCGTCGGCACCTCGGTGCGGGTGGTCTCGTTGTTGTTCCCCGTGAGGTTGTGAACGCGGTCTGAGGGGGTTTGGCCTCCGATGCCGGTGTGGGGTCGGTGGTGGTTGTAGTGATGTAACCATGCCGGGTAGTCGGCTGCTCGCGCGGTCTCGGATGCGTAGGGCTTCGCGTAGGCCCATTCCGCTGCGAGGGTGCGGTTGAACCGCTCGACTTTGCCGTTGGTCTGCGGCCGGTAGGGCCTGGTCCAGACATGCTTGATCGTGCCGAGCGCGGCGGCGAAGTCGCGGGAGCGATAGCAGGATCCGTTGTCGGTCATCACGGCGGTGACCGTGACGCCGGCCGCGGCGAAGAAGGCGTTTGCGCGGAGCGAAATCCCGACGCTGTCTCTTTGCGCTCATCGTCGAGGATCTCTGAGTAGGCGACCCTGGAGTGGTTATCGACCGCATGATGCAGGAACGAGTAGCCCAGGCCCTTGGTGCGGCTCTGCTTGTGGTTGTTGTGATTGCCGATGGTGCGGCCGTGGATGCGGTGGCCGCCGCCGTCAGGGATTCTGCCGAGTTTCTTGATGTCGACGTGGACCAGCTCGCCCGGCGCTGCCTTTTCGTAGCGGACCGGCTTCGGCTTGCGGATCGGCAGCCCGGTGGCCTGATCCAGGTGCGCCAGCGGCGGCATCCGATACCGGGCGAGGACCCGCTCGACCGTCGAACGAACCAACCTCAGGTGGTAGGCGATCCGATGCGGACCCCAACGTCTCGTGAACCGCAGCGCGATGATGCGTCGCTCGGTCTTGCGTCGGGGTCTGGTTCGGTGACGTGTGCGGACGGGACGATAGGTCGGTCATCGGCAGGCCGGCCCGGGCCCTGCCGACCCATTTCGAGACCGTCGCGGGCGAGCATTGGAAGCGTTCCGCGGTGCGGCGGATCGTCCACTTCTTCTCGATGACCTGCGCGACCAGGCGCGTCCTCCCGGTCGGCGTCAAGTGGGCATTAGCGTGAGTCACGAAGACCTCCGTGTGCGAATTGAGTGTGGTAACCCACTTCGTATCGGAGGTCTTCGCCGTCGCAGCTCACGCCGCTGTTAGCCTCCCAGGGAACAACAGCTAGTCGACTGCACATCCGCGAAGGTGATACTCCTGACGCACGGCACACGCCGTCACACTCCCCAGGACCCGTGCCGGGAGATCGTGCGAGGGTCGAGCGGGCGGCGCATCTCTTGAACGGCCTGTGCGCTTCGGTCAGGATGAGCCCGTGCTGATCATGTCCATGGGCGTCTCCGCCGACGGGTACATCACGGATCGCAACGGCGGAATCGACTGGGGCGGATCGAGCGCCGAGCAGTCCCTGTTCTCCCTCGAGCAGGTCGGGGAGCTCGGCGGATACCTGCTCGGCCGCAGGCTCTACGAGACGATGCTCGTCTTCGAGACGGATCCCGCCATGCGGGAGACGGAGGCGAACGCCGCGTTCGCCGACGTCTGGTCCGCCCTGCCGAAGGTCGTCTTCAGCCGCACGCTCACCTCGCTGCACGGGAATGCCCGACTGGCCACACGGTCGATCGACGAGGAGGCCCGCGAGCTGGCTGCCTCCGGACGGGATGTCTCGATCGGGGGAGCGGAGCTTGCCGCCCAGGCCATTCGGCAGGACCTCGTCGACGAGTTCCGCCTATTCCGGCATCCGATCCTCCTCGGAGGGGGCACACCTCTACTTCCCCGCGGACATCGGGCCATTCGAGCTGGAGCTGATAGATACCAGAATGTTCGCGGCGCGGGTCGTCTACGAGCGCTACCGGCGGGTTCGGTTCGCAGCCTAGTGAGGGTGGGAGGGCCTCGATACGCGCCGTAGACGGCGCTACTCGCAGCGAATAAACCACTAGCAAGAGGGCCTCGATACGCGCCGTAGGCGGCGCTACTCGACCAACGAATGAGACGGTGCCTAGATACGGGGTGGACGAGGCTCTGTCCCCGGTGGTCGAGTAGGCGCCCCGCGCCGTATCGAGGCCCGCTGCCGAGCCACCGGAGCTGAGAGATCCTCCTCGCGTCGAGGCGGGCCGCTAGCATCTGGTCCATGCGCAGGGCGACAGCATCGAGTTCTCTCCGTGCCGAAGGCGAGCGCGTGATGATCCTCTCGGCGGGAGTCGGATCGGGGCACAACAGCGCGGCCGCCGCGCTGCAGCAGGCGTGCGCCGCGCGCGACGACATCGCCGAGGTGCTCGTGCTCGACGTGCTGCAGGAGAGCAGCACCCTGTACCGCGACCTGCTCGGCAAGGGCTACTTCGCGCTGGTCGACAGCGTGCCGTGGCTGGTCGACTGGGGCTACGACGTCAGCGACCAGCCGTTCCGCCGGCGCGGCCCGATCGACCCGTGGACGCGGGCGAACGCCATGCCCGCGCTCAGCGAGATCAAGCGCTTCAAGCCGACCGCGATCATCTGCACCCACTTCCTGCCCGCCCAGCTGGTGGCGTCGCTGCTCCTGCGCGGGGTGATCGACGCGAAGACCGCCATCGTCACGACCGACTACGACTTCCAGGGCCTGTGGCTGACGAGCGCGTTCCACGCGCTCTTCGTCGCGCGGGAAGAGGGACGGGTGCAGCTGACCGCGCTGGGCCTGCCCGCCGACCGCGTGGCCGCCGTCGGCATCCCGATCGCCGCCGCCCGCAGGCGACGCGCCGCGATGCGCGACCGCGACGAGCCGCCGATGCTGCTGATCTCGGCGGGCGCGTCGGGCGGCGACTACGCGGCCGCGGTCGTGCGGCAGACGATGCACGTGCGCTCGCCGTTCACCGGCGACGGTGGTCTGCGGACGCAACGACGAGCTGCGGCAGCAGATCGAGCAGCTCGTCGCGCCGGCCGGCCGACCGGTACCGGGTGCTCGGGCTACACGACCGAGATGCCGCAGCTGCTGCGCGAGGCCGACCTGTTCGTCGGCAAGCCGGGCGGGCTCTCGGCGTCCGAGTGCATGGCGGCGGGGCTGCCGATGGTGCTGGTGAACCCGATCCCCGGGCCAGGAGGTGCGCAACGGCGACTACCTCATGGAGCAGGGCGCCGCCGTGCGCTGCAACACCCCGTCGACGATCGGCTGGAAGATCGACGAGGTGCTGCGCGAGCCCGGTCGCCTGCAGCGGATGCAGGCGGCGGCGCGCAGGATCGGCCGCCCGGACGCGGCCGCGGACGTGCTCGACCGGGCTGCTCGACGGCCCGGCCCGCCCGCTCGTCGTGACGCGCGGGCGCGCAGAAGTCGATCCTCGCCGCGAGCGAGCAGCGGCTGATCGCCAGCGACCTCGACCGGCCCGAAGTCGCTCGTCCGCCTGGTCGACGCGGCGACCGACAGCACGGTCGCGCTGCTGCGGGCCGAGGAGCTCGACGACCTGCAGAAGCGGTACGCCGACCGCGACGGCAACCTGGTGCTGCAGCGCGACGACGCGCTCGTCCCGCTGCGGTGGGAGGCGCGGCGGCTGCTCGAGCAGCGTGCTGCGCGACGACGCCGAGCTCGCGTCGCGTCGCGGCGTCGGAGCGCGCTCGGCACGTCGCTGCGTCAGGGCTCGACGCCGCAGCGGGCGCGCGCCGTCCCAGCTGACCGGGCTGTGCTGGGCGGCGACGAGCGCCCAGTCGCCCGGCCGGGGCGACCACCGGCGGGTCGCCGGGATCGCGCTGCAGGGTCGGCACCGCATCCAGCTCGACCGCCACGACGCGTCTCGGCGCCCGGCCGCAGCGTCACCTTCTGGAACCCGAGCAGCTGCGCCACCGGACGCTCGAGCGACGATGTCGGCGGCGTAGAGCTGCACGACCGTCGAGCCCTGCGCGGTCGCCGGTGTTGCGCACGCGCGACCTCGGCGCTGCCGCCGGCGTCGTCGAACCGGTGGTCGAGCAGGCGTGTGCTCGATCGTCGTGTAGCCGAGGCCGAAGCCGAAGGGGAACGCCGCGCGCGTGCCCGTCGGCGTCGAGCATGCGCTGACCCCAGCGGTCGTCGTAGACGACGGGCTTCGCGGCGCTGTCGAACGGCGGAAGGTGCGCGGCGTCGGTCGGGATGACGAACGGCAGCCGGCCGCCGGGCTCCGCCTCGCCGGTCAGCACGCTCGGCGAGCGCGCGGCCGCCCTCCATCCCGCCGTACCAGGCGACGCAGCAGCGCGGGCACGCGCTCGCGCCACGCCTCGGTGAGGATCGCGCTGCCGCCGATCAGCACGACGACGGTGCGCGGGTTCGCGGCGGTCGACCGCGCGGATGAGCTCGACGTCGGACGGCCGCAGCTCGAGCGAGCTGCGGTCGCCGCCGCGCACGAACCGCGACGCGAGGTGCGCGAGGGCGGTCGAGCGGCGCGCGCAGCAGACCCGAGTCGAAGGCGCTGCCGAGCACGCCGACCTCGACGCCGCCGGTGACGACCGACTCGCCCTCGTCGTGCTGGTCGAGGCCGACGACGACGACCGCGACGTCCGCCGCGGCGGATGCCGCGGCGGCCGCCGCGCGGGCGCTCGCGTCCCGACGGCGTGCGTGATCTGCACGCCCGGGCAGCGCCTCGCGCAGACCCTGCAGCGGCGAGACCGTCGACGGCGGCCGCACCCGCGACGAGCCGTGGTCGCCGAGGTTGGCCCTGTCGGCGAGGCGGCCGACGACCGCGATGTGCCGGAGGTCGGCGGCTCGAGCGGCAGCAGCGGCGCCGCGCTCGACCGGCTCGTTCTTCAGCAGCACGATCGACTCCGCGGCGACCCGTCGGGCGAGCGTCGCGGTGCGCGGGAGAGGCGATGACGTCGAGCGTCGGGCTCGTCGACGTCGCGCGGGTCGCGGCGTGCAGCACGCTGGTGCGCAGGATGCGGTGCGCCGACTGCAGCACGGTCGCGCGGGTGACGAGCCCCTGATCGCAGCGCGGCGGGCAGCTCGCGGGCGCGGCGCAGCCGCAGCGGCATCTCGACGTCCATGCCGGCCTCGCAGGCTCGCGACCGCGTCGTGCGTGCCGAACACCCAGTCGCTCGTCACGAAGCCGGTGAAGCCCCACTCGTCGCGCAGCACATCGGTGAGCAGGGCGCCGTTCACGTCCATGTACTCGCCGCGCACGCGGTTGTAGGCGGTCATCAGCGAGTCGGCCCCGGCATCCACGACCGCCTTGAAGTGCGGCAGGTAGACCTCGTGCAGCGCGTGATCGTCGACCGAGACGTCGACCTCGAAGCGCTCGTTCTCCATCGAGTTGAGCGCGAAGTGCTTGACGCAGGCCATCACGTTCGTCGCGCAGGCCGCGGGTCATCGCCGACCCCATCCGGCCGGTCAGCACCGGAGTCCTCGCCGTAGCACTCCTGCGCGCGACCCCACGCGGGGTGCCGCAGCAGGTTGACGCACACGGACGCCGAGTAGTTGGCGCCGCGCGCACGGGTCTCGAGGCCGATCGCGCGGCCGACCTCCGTCTTCGAGCGTCGGGGTCCCAGGTCGCCGCGCGCGCCATCGTCACGGGGAAGGCCGTCGAGGCGCCGATCACGACGCCGCGCGCGCCGTCGCTGAACCGGATGCCGGGGATGCCGAGGCGCGGGACCGCGCCGGCGACGAACGGACGGCGGCCGAGCAGCATCGGGATGAGCGGCAGCAGCCGACCAGGGGGAGTCGCCGTCGAGCAGCCCGAGCAGCTCGGCGTCGGTCAGCCGCGCGATCAGCCGGTCGGCGGCGGCGTCGGCGTCGAGCTCGCCCGCGCGGACGGCACGCACCAGGTCGTCGTAGAAATGGGGGGCTTCAGACACCCCATCGAGTCCGCCGCCAGCTCGAGCGGATCGATCCTCCGCACGCATACCCATGCATGAAATTCTGCACCCTCTGCCGGATACTGCCGATGCATCCGCATCCCATCCGTATCCTATCCGACGCGATACTGCCGGAGGACCCTTCTCGACGAGGCGCTCGAACACGCTAGGGTCCGAGACGAGAGAACGGCGGCCGCGTGTTCGGATGGTTCGATCTCGCCTGGCCGTGGATCGGGCTGGCGTTCGCGATCGCCCTCGTCGTGCTCCTCCTCGCCACGGATCTCCTCCGCTCCGATCGCTCCGTCGTCCGCTGGCGGGATCTGCGCTGGCTCTCGTTCCTCGCGGTCGCGGTGTATCTGGTGCACAACGTCGAGGAGTACGGCATCGCCGCAGACGGGGCACTGCACGCCTTCCCCGATTCGCTCTGTGCGCTCCTCGGGCAGCCCGCCTATCCGCGATGCGCGATCCCACCGGCCTTCTACCTGTTCGTCAATCTGCCGCTGGTCTGGATCGCCGGACCGTTGGCGGCGCTGCTGCTGGCGACGCGTCGGTGGGCCGGACTCACCCTGTGGGGCGTCATCGCAGTCAACGCGGTCGTGCACATCGTGCCCGCCCTGGTGATGCGGGCATACGACCCTGGTCTGCTGACCGCAGTCCTACTCTTCCTGCCCCTCTCCGTGGTCGCCGGGCGTGCGCTGTTCGGGCCCGGCGGGAGCTGCCGTCCGATTGCGGGCGTTCCATTGCTCGGCGCCGGGATCCTGATGCACGCCGTCCTCGCGGGAAGCGTGCTGCTGTTCCTGCGCGGCGGGATGGCGGAGTGGATCCTCCTTGCCCTACAGCCGCTTGCGGTCCTCGCCGGTTACGTCCTCGTTTGGTCGGCGGTCCGGCCGGTGAGAAGCCGAAAGGTGCGGGAATGAACGCCGTATAGCCGCACTTTTCGGCTTCTCACGACGTGGACGAGCGCTGCGGGTGCTAGGGCTTCCGCCGATCGAGGACGCCGCTCAGCGCGAGCACCAGCAGCCCGACGAGTGGCACGAGCAGCAGGCTGATCCGCAGATCCGTCGCGTCCGACACGATGCCGATCACGAGCGGCGAGAGCAGGAAGCCGACTCTCATCAGCCAGGTGACCAGCGTGAGCCCCGTGCCGGGGCGCAGGCCGGGAATGCTGTCGGCCGCCTGCATGGTGGCGGGGACGAGGGTGGCCACCCCGAAGCCGGCCGCCGCGAATCCGAGCAGCGTGCCCGGCACCGACGGGAAGGCGAGGGCGGATCCCATGCCGAGAAGCACCAGCGCTCCGCCGATCCGCGCCACCGTGCGCTGGCCGAGGCGATCCACCATCCGGTCGCCGACCAGCCGTCCGATGAATTGGAACCCGATCAGGGCGATGTATCCGAGCGGCGCGATCGCCCCCGCTGCGCCGACGCCATCGCTCATGTACAGCGTCGCCCATGAGCTGCCGACGTCCTCGACGACGGTCGCGGCGACGGCGATCAGGGCCAACGCGGCGAAGGTTCCGACCAGCGCGGGCGAGACCCGGGCTCGATGCGCGACCTCCGAGACCGCGGGGAGGGCGTTCTCCGTCTCGGGATCGATCTCCGGTTCGTCGGGACCGGGCAGACGCAGCCGGTAGGCGATCAGGGCGATGGTCGCGAACAGCACGGCGGAGATGATCAGGTGCAGGCCGATCGGCAGCCCGAGCGCGATCGCCCCGGCCGACATCAGCCCGCCGATGACGGCACCGAGCGACCAGATGGCGTGAAACGAGTTGATGATCGAGCGGCCGAAGCGCTTCTGCACGCGCAGCCCGTGCGCGTTCTGAGCCACGTCGGTGGGGGAGTCGATCAACCCCGCCAGGAGCATGCCGAGCGCGAAGATCGCGGGCACAGGCGCGATGCCGACGACCAGGATGGCCAGCGGAAGCGCGATGGATCCGATCGCGGCGAGGCGCGCCGAGCCGAGCCGGCGGATGAGGCTGCCGGCGAACAGTCCCGAGATCAGAGCACCGACCGGGAACGCCACGATCGAGAGCCCATAGAGGGTGTTGCTCAGCTCGAGCGCGTCCTTGATCTCGGGCAGCCGCGGCACGACGTTCGCATAGCTGGCGCCGTTCGCGAAGAAGAACGCGGCCACCGCGAGGCGCGCCCGTCGTTCGACGCGGGTGGGACCGGTGCGGGGATCGCCATCGGTGATGGGGTCGGGACCGGTGCTGGCCGAGGCGGTCAATGGGCTCCCTGTGGTCCGAAGGCGCCGCCGTTGCGTGCTCGCCCGGCATAGACGCTAGCGGGCCGCCGGAGCGCGACAGGCTGCAACCGGCCGGATGTGCGCGTTTCACCTGGTCAGGAGGATACTGGAGGTCAGCTGGAACCCTCGAGGAGACGAAGATGTACTCACCCAACGGCAGTTCGATCGTGGTCGGGATCGCGCCCGAGATGTCCGACGCCGTCCTGCACTCGGCGGCCACCCTCGCCCGACGACTCGACGCGGAACTGGTCTGCGTCTCGGTCGATTCGGACAGCCTGCTCGTCGAGGAGCATCCGGACGGAACCGCAGTCAGCCGGATCCGGCTTCCCGCCTCGCTCGACGGCGGACCGTATCTGCCCGTGACGGCGAACGACAACGTCGACTGCACCTTCGACGAAGGCACGAGAGCGAGAATCGACGCAGCTCTGCATCGCGAGGTGCAGTGGCGCACCATCGCGACCGCGGGCGACCCGGCCGACCGGCTGGGACAGGTGGCCAAGAAGCTCAATGCGATCATGATCGTCGTCGGCACCCGAAAGCCGGGCTTCCGGGGCACCATGAACGAGTTCCTCCGCGGCTCGGTGGCGGCCCGTCTCGCACACCGTCAGCACATCCCCGTGCTCGTCGTGCCGCAGGGACCCGAGGCCGCCGCTCTGCCGTGGGAGGTCCAGTAAGTCCCACCCGGTGGCGTCCGGTGGTACCCTTGACCCATGAGTGGCACGGGGATCACCATCGGCGGCGAGGGTCGGATCGTCCTGCCTGCTGCCATCCGCGACCGCCGCGGATGGGTCGTCGGGACGGAGCTCGTGGCCCTGGAGTCGGAGACCGGAGTCGTGCTCGTCGATCGGGATTCGCTCAAGAAGGCCGTGCGCGCGCAGCTGGCCGGTCGCGATGTGGTGACTGAGCTTCTCGACGAGAGGCGTGTCGAATCCTCCCGCGACGAGAGATGATCGTGCTCGATGCCTCAGCGATCCTCGCCTTCCTTCGCGGGGAGCCGGGCGCAGACGAGGTCGAGCACATGCTGCTGTCCGGCGCTGTCTGCAGCGCGGCCAACTGGTCAGAGGTTGCCCAAAAGGTGCGGTCGGCCGATGCCGACTGGGCGGCGGCGCGCGCGCTCCTCGAGAGTTTCGGGCTCCTCGTCGAGCCGGTGACACAGGAGGATGCCGAGCAGGCCGCTCAGCTGTGGCGTTCGGGCTCCGGTCTCTCGCTCGCCGATCGACTGTGCATATCTCTGGCCCGTCGGCTCAGAACGACCGCCGCCACTGCCGACATGGCCTGGGAGATCTTCCCCGAGGCGACACTCATCCGCTGAGGCCCCGCCGCCGCCCGCGGCGCCGTCACCGGGGATGCACCAGGGGGAGGGGCATCAGGGGGAGGGTGTAGACCCGAGCCATGACCCCGCCCGTGCCGACCCTGCTCGACACCCGATACCTCGAGCTGCGCGGAAACCGGTTCGCCTACTCGGACAGCGGCACGGGTCCGCTCGTGCTCAACCTGCATGGGCTCGCCTCGAGCCGTTCGAACGATCGCGCCTCTGGGCTCGCGGCGTTCGATGACGTGGCGGCGGCGGGTCGTCGGCTGATCTCCTACGACGCCCGCGGACACGGCGCGAGCGGTGGATCGACGGATGCCGCTGACTACCGCTGGGATCGGCTCGCCCTCGACCTGCTGGCGTTCGCGGATCACTTCTCGCCCGACGAGCCGGTCAGCGCGATCGGCTGCTCGATGGGCACCGGCACGATCCTGCACGCCGTCACGGCCCGACCGGATCGGTTCGACGAGCTGGTGCTCACCGCGCCGCCGACCGCATGGGGCACCCGCAGGGCCCAGAGCGACATCTATCGGCAGCTGGCCGCGATGATCGACTCCGAGGGCTGGGAGCTGGTGGCGCGGACGATGGCGACTGCGCCATCGCCGCCGATCTTCGAGGGTCTCGCCGAATGGGGGACAGCCCCCGACATCCGACCGGAGCTGATCTCGACCGTCATGCGGGGAGCGGGTGCCAGCGACCTGCCCCCGCTCGAACTGATCACCGCGATCGAACAGGCGACCCTGGTGCTGCCATGGGCCACTGATCCCGGTCACCCCGTCTCGACGGCGGAGAGACTCTATGCGGCGATCCCGGGATCCGTCCTCGAGGTGGCGACGACGGTGGAGCAGATCCGCGGATGGAGCACGCGAGCTGCGGAGTTCCTTCGCCGCTGAGTGCTGTGCACACCGGGCGACATCCCGGGTGTCCGCTGAGAGCGTGGGGCGACCCGCGGAGGCGGACGAGCGCGATGTCGGAGGAGGCCTCTACGGTCTGAGACATGAGGATCCTGCACACGTCGGACTGGCACATCGGCCGGACCTTCCACGGGCATTCCACCGTCGACAGCCTGCGCGTCGTGCTCAGCGACGTCGCGCGGATCGTCCGTGACACGTCGATCGATGTCGTCGTCGTCGCGGGCGACGTGTTCGACTCGGCGACCCCCGCGGCCGATCACTTCCGTCTGCTGACCGAGGCCCTCACCGACCTGCACGCGACCGGCGCCAGGATCGTCGTCACCAGCGGCAACCACGACGCGCCCGCCCGCCTCGGCTTCCAGTCCGAGTTCGCCAGCCTGTCGGGCATCCACGTGCTCACCGATCCTCAGCGCACCGAGCCCGTCACCATCCACGACGAGCACGGACCGGTCCACTTCTACGGCATCCCGTTCCTCGAGCCCGCACTGATCCGGCACCTGCACCCCGACGTCGAGCTGCGCACCCACGCTCAGGTGCTGCGACACGCGATGGGCCGTATCGAGGCCGATCGGGCCGTGCGCGGCGGCAGATCCATCGCGATCTCGCACTGCTTCGCCAGCGACTTCACGGTCGCCGCAGAAGAGATTGGCTCCGAGCTGCAAGACGCAGGGGAGCGCGACCTCTCCTCCGGCGGCGTCGACGTCGTGCCCGCCAGCGTGTTCGACGGCCCCGACTACGTGGCGCTCGGTCACATCCACGGACGTCAGCAGCTGACCTCGCGCGTGCGGTACTCCGGGGCTCCGCTGCACTACTCGTTCTCCGAGACCGGAAAGCCTCGCGGCGGGTGGGTCGTCGAGCTCGACGCCGCGGGTCTCGCCGACGTGTCCTGGATCGACTTCGCCATCCCTCGGGACCTCGGCATCATCCGCGGCACGCTCGACGAGCTCCTCTCCCGTGAGGAGTTCACGCAGCACGAGAGCCATTGGGTGAGCGCCATCCTCACGGATCAGGTGCGGCCGATGGACGGCATGCGCCGTCTGCAGACCCGCTTTCCGTTCGCCGCCCAGCTCGAGCACCGCCCCGCCGTCACCGCCGACGCGCAGGGCGCCAGCTACGGCGAGCGGGTGAAGGGCCGCACCGACCACGACGTCTTCGGCGGATTCCTCGAGCACGTCCGCAACGGCAAGGGGCCCACCGACAGCGAGTGGGCCGTGCTCGCCGACGTGATCACTGCGAGCGCGGCGCGCCAGGTCGTCGCTTGAGGATCAACCGCGTCGAGCTGGCGGGCTTCGGACCGTTCCGCGGGGTGCAGAAGCTCGACTTCGACGCGTTCCGCGACGACGGCATCTTCCTCATCGAAGGCCGCACCGGTGCCGGCAAGTCGAGCATCCTCGATGCGATCTGCTTCGCGCTCTACGGCTCGGCGCCCCGCTACGAGAAGACCGAGGCGCATCTGCGCAGCGATCACTGCGGGCCCGACGACCCCACCTACGTGACGCTCGAGTTCACCGCGGGGGAGCACCGCTATCTGGTGACCCGCAGCCCCGAGTACGAGCGTCCGAAGAAGCGCGGAGCGGGCACCACCAAGACCCCGGCCAGCGCCGAGCTCTTCCTCCAACGCGACGGCGAATGGGTCGGGGTCGCCACACGCGCCGTCGACGTCGGCAACGAGCTCGACACGATCGTCGGCCTCCGCAAGGACCAGTTCCTCCAGGTCATCCTGCTCGCGCAGAACCGCTTCCAACGCTTCCTGCAAGCGGGCAATGACGATCGGCAGGCGGTGCTGCGCAGCCTATTCGGCACTCGGCGCTTCGAGGAATACGAGCAGGAGCTCACCATGCGCTCCAAGGCGCTGCAGGCCGAGCTCGAGAGCTCGGCCGAGTTGGTGCGTCGCGAGGCCGCCCGCGCCGCGCGCATCGCCGAGCCCAGCGGGTCTCTCGATCTGCCCACCGAGGTGGGCGACGCCTGGTTCGCTGAGCTGATCGGCACCCTCGACGTCGAGCTCGCAGACGCATCCCACACGGCATCGAACGCCGATCTCGCCTTCAGCACCGCCGAGAGCGCCCTGCGTGCGGCGGAGCTTCTCGCTGACCGACACAGGCGGCGTGAGGCCGCATCCGCCGCTGCCCTCGAGCTCGAGGCGCTCCGGCCCACGATCTCCTCGGCGCGCGCGGAACATGACGCCGCGGTGCGGGCCTCTGCCGTCTGGCCGTACGTCGAACGCAATCGCGCGACCCGCAGAGCTGCCGACCGCGCGATCGCAGCCGAACAGGCTGCTCGGCTCGCCCTCGACGAGCTGTGCCCAGGGATGGCTGGCAGCACCGAGCTGAGCGCGTTGAGGCAGACGCTGGGCGATGAGATGGGTGCGCTGCGCGCCCTGCTGGCCGACGAGCAAGCGCTGGCCGGCCTCCGAGATTCGCTCGACGCGCAGCGGAATGCGATCGCCGCGTTGGAGATCACGCTGCAGGCGGACGCCGCGCTGCTGCACGACCTCCCGCTCCGATTGGAGACGATCGACTTCGACCTCATCGCCGTACGCAACCGTGCAGCCACCCGACCGGCTGCCGACTCGGAGGTGGCTCGACTCGCCGACGCGCACGCGGCTTCGGTTCGGTTGAGCGCGCTCGAGATCGATCTTCGACAGCTCCAGGATCGCGAGGCGCTGGCCGGCACGCACCTGTCGGGACTGCATCGCGCGCACGCCGATCTGCTCGCCCGAAGGTGGGCCGGACACGCGGCCGAGCTCGCCGCCACGCTCGTGCCGGGCGAGGCGTGCGTCGTCTGCGGCTCGCTCGAGCATCCCGCCCCCGCCGCGCTCGACGCCGATGCCGTATCCGCCGATGATCTGGCACGGAGCGAGCGTCCTCGTCGCCGAGGCCACGGCGTCGCTCGCGGCCGCTTCGGCAGCCGTGCGGAACGGGTCCGAGCTCCTGATGGTGGAGCGCACCCGATCCGGCGAGGTCTCGCTCGACGAGCTCGCCGCGCAGCTCGAATCCGCCCGTTCCGCCCAACGAGCGTGCCTCGCCGCCGCTGCCGACGTGACGCGGCTCGAAGCGGAATCGGCGGCAGTGAAACGCGAGCTCGACGACGCAAAGACGCTCCAGGGGCAGCGCTCCAATGACCTGCAGAAGGCGCAGCTGGCGGCGGCCACCACCGCCGCCCGGCTCGAGGACACGACCGCCCGACTGCAGGCTGCGCGTGGTGACGACTTCTCCGTGGCTTCGAAGCTCGAACGCCTACGGGCCCAGCACGACGCCGCGGTTGCCGTGATCGAGGCGGTCGCTGCGGTCGAGGACGCACGCACCGCCGCGCGTGAGGCATCGCAGCAGTCGGCCGCCGCGCGAGCTGAGAAGAATCTCGGGTCCGAGGACGATGTCGAGACCGCCTACCGCACCGACAATCAGATCGCTCGGCTGGACGACCAGCTGCGCAGCTTCGATGCCGCCGAGGCCGCGACCTCGGCCACCCTCGGCGATCCCGAGCTGGTCGACCTGCCCGAGCAGACGGCGAGCCTCGCCGACCTCAATGCTGCCAAGCGGGCCGCCCAACAGCTGCGCGACATGGCTCTGGCCGCCCACGCCTCCGTGAGCGGCCGACGCGATCAGCTCGTCTCGCTCGTCGACGAGCTCAGCGCCGAACAGGCCGATACCGCCGAACTGCGCGCCCACTACGACCAGGTGCGAGAACTCGCCGCGGTGGTGCAGGGCAATGAGCCGAACTCGATGCGGATGCGGTTGGAGACGTACGTGCTCGCCGCGGAGCTCGAAGAGATCGTCTCCGCCGCCAACGTTCGACTGCGCACGATGACCAGTGGGCGATATGCACTCGAGCATGACGACAGCAGGCAGTACCGCAACACCAGGTCGGGGCTCGGCCTGTCCATACTCGACCAGCACACCGGCCGCGCACGGGCCACCCACTCGCTGTCCGGCGGCGAGACCTTCCTCGCCTCTCTGGCGCTGGCGCTGGGGCTCGCCGAGGTGGTCAGCAGTCAGGCAGGCGGAATCACCCTCGACACACTGTTCGTCGACGAAGGATTCGGATCCCTCGACGAGGACACCTTGGGCATCGCGATGTCGACGCTCGATTCGCTCCGGTCGGGTGGTCGGACGATAGGCCTGATCAGCCACGTCAACACGATGAAGGAGCAGATCCCCGCCAAGGTGCGCATCCGGGTCACCGATGACGGCAGCAGCGAGGTCGTGCAGGATGCGCTTTCAGCGGTGGGGACCCTCGGCGGCTGAGCCGGGTCAGTGCTCGTCAGGCGTGCTCGCCAGGCGTGCTCGTCAGGCGTGCCGTGCTCGCCGAGTCAGTGTCCATCGGGGGAAGGTCCGAGCGCGGTCGCTCCGGCCGGAGTGCCGGCGGATTCGCCCTTCAGCTCGACGATGATCGTGTGGGTGGGAGTGTCGCCGATGTTCTCACCCGAGTGGGACTGGGCCGGCAGCCAGACCGCCTGATTCGCAGGGAGCTCCACCTCGCGGGTCGCACCCCCGGAGGCGAGCAGGCGCCGGAACCCGCTCAGCGTGATCATCACGCTGTTCGGATGGTCATGCGGAGACGTCGAATCGCCCGGCAGATCTGTGTACTCGAGCACTCGGACGTAGTCGTTCTCCCACATCGTCCGATAGTGGTTCGAATCGGTCACCGTCGGATCCGCTCCGGTCATGCCGCTGAACCTACGCCTGTCGCGACCCACTCGGATAGAGCGGCACCTGTGCTCGCATCAGCAGATTGCGGCTGTTGGGAGCGACCTTCACGTGCCGACGCTCCCTACCGGACGCCGGTTCCCTGATCCGCGCAGCAGTCCCTCGATCCGCGCAAGGAGCAGGGCTAGGGGAGCAGGGCGACCTTGCCGCCCGGGTGGCCCGACTTTACGAGGTCGAGGGCCGCAACGGCTTCGGAGAACGGGAACGTCCTGGCGACCGGGATCACGAGCTTGCCCTGGCCTGCCAGGTCCACGAGTTCAGCGCGCACCGAGTCGCGATAGCTGGAGCTCTCGGGGTCGCCGCCGCCGACGGCCGCGAAGCCCTCGCTCTTGGCGCGACCCTGGTTGGCGATGGTGACGATGCGGTCCTTCGACGTGGTCAGCGCGAGGGATGTGTCGACCGCCTCGTCGGTTCCGACGCAGTCGTACGAGGCGTCGACGCCGCCGGGCGCGATTTCGCGGATACGCTCCTCGAGACCGTCGCCGTACGCGACCGGGTCGCCGCCGAAGCCACGCACCTTTCCGAAGGCCGACTCGCTGGAGGTGCCGATCGCCCGAACGCCCTTCAGCTGAGCGAGCTGAAGCAGCACGACGCCGACAGACCCGGACGCTCCGTGGATGAGAACCGTCTCGCCCTCCTGCCAGGGGACCACGCGGATCATGTCGAGCGCCGTCGCCCCGACCAGCAGGAGATTCGCGGCCTCGGGGAAGTCGAGCGACTCCGGCTTGGCGAAGACGTCCTTCGCCGGAACGGTCAACGAGGTCGCGTAGCCGCCAGAGATGCGGAACGAGATCACTTCATCGCCCACCGCTCCGCCGCCGCTGGCGATCTCCGTGTCAGGCCCCATCGCGCTGATGATCCCCGCCACCTCGTAGCCGAGCAGCAACGGCAGTCGCGAGCGATCGACCCCGTACGCGCCGGAGATCCCCTTGTAGTCGGTCGGATTCACCCCGATCGCCAGCACGTCGATCGTCACCTCGCCGGTCTGCGGTTCTGGGACGTCGACCTCCCGGAGCTCAAGGACGTCGAGTCCGCCGAAATCGTTCGCGATCCACTGCTCAGCCATGAGCCTCATCCAACCCCGCCGATCCTGGAAGCTGGCAGGGATGCTGCGCTCAGCCCTCCTCGCCACCGGGCGCGGGTGCCACGGGCTTGCGCATCTGCAATGCGGTGACCTCGTAGCCGAGCGACGCGTACAGCTCACGGGCCACCGTGTTGAAGCCGAAGACGTTGAGTCCCAGGGTGACACCGCCGAGCGCCGCGACCTCGCGTTCAGCGAGCAGCATCGCCTGCCTGCCGTAGCCCTTGCCGCGCGACTCCTCATCCACCTCGATCTCGTACACCCACCAGTCGACTCCTTCCGAGTGCTGCGGGCGCGGGCCGATCCAGAGCGAGCCCACCGGATCGCCGTCAGCCATGATCTCGAAGACACGATGCAGCTCGAGCGGTCGTCCATCCGGGAAGTTGACCGCCTCGGATTCGCGTGCGGCGGCACGCGCCTGTGCGGGCGTCTCACCCGCTGCCTCGCGCGATTCCGCGTACTGCAGCGTCTTGAGGAGGATCCACGCGGGGAATCGCTCGTCGGGCAGTGGAGAGAGGGTGACGACCATGCCGCCAGCCTGGCACCGGACCGCTTCGCCGGGAAGGCAGTGGGGAGGGAGGAGCAGGCTCGGCGTCATCGAACAGCATTGGGTGACTTGGGGGTCGCGTCGACCATTCAGGTTCATGCACGAGCATTCCGATACCAGATCGGAGGAGGCGTGCGGACCGAACGAAGCCTGGCACGCGGGTCTCGCCGATCGCGGACGCTGATCGCGGCGGCCATCGCAATCGCCCTCCTCGCGTGGCTCAGCAGCACAGGTCCCGTCGGTATCGACCCGGCCAACGCGCAGGACTCCTCATCGGTGTCGTCAGCTCCGACGGTCACGGACGAGCCGATCGAGGCCATGGTGCCCCTGCCCGCAGGTCCGGGCGACGACGGAGTGGTCCACCTCGACACGAGCCTCTACCTGCCGACGAGCGTCCCGCGCCGATGGTGCTGCTCGCGCACGGATTCGGCGGGTCGAAGGAGGACCTCAACCGGCAGGCGAACGACGCTGCGCGACCTCGGCTACGTCGTGCTCACCTACTCGGCGCGCGGCTTCGGCCGATCCGACGGCAAGATCTCGCTCGACTCCGTCGATCACGAGGTGGCGGACGCGAGTGGTCTGATCGATTACGCCGTCGAGCAGGCTTCGTCGGCACGGATGGTTCCAGCGATCCGGAGGTGGCGGTCGTCGGCGGGTCCTACGGCGGCGCTCTGGCCCTGATGCTCGGTGCGACGGATCGGCGCGTCGACGCGGTGGTCGCGGCGATCACCTGGAACGACCTGGACTCGGCGCTCGTGCCCAACAGCGTCGTTCCGGCAGGAGACGACCGGACGAGCCCTGCCCCGCTGCGCGACTCCCAGCCAGGCGTCTTCAAGGAGGCATGGGCGAGTCAGCTGTTCGGCCAGGCCACCTTCCGCTCCGACAGCGCCTGCGGCGAGTTCACCGAGGAGCTCTGCGCCCTCTACAGTCAGCTCGTCGCCGGAGACGAGTTCACGCCGACGATGAGTGCAGGCTGCTCGACAGGTCCTCGCCGTCGTCGGTGCTCGACGGATGACCGCCCCGACCCTGCTGCTGCAGGGCACCCGCGATTCGCTGTTCGGGCTCGATCAGGCCGACGCGAATGCGCGCCAGATCGCGGCCGCCGGGGCACCGAGTCAAGGTGGTCTGGTACTCCGGCGGCCATGACTCGGGCGCCGCAGCCTCGAGCGGCCAGTCCTCGATCCAGCCCATGATCGAGGCGTTCCTGGCGAAGAACCTGCCGCTCACGGACGGTGCGGCCGGCGACCCCTGCTCCCGACCGGACCCGCAGTTCCCGTACACGGTCCCGGGTGGCGCGACCGCATCGGGTCAGTCGCTCGCGGCCACCGCTTACCCCGGAATCGACGACGACGCCGATGACATCACCACCACGAAGGTCGAGATCCGCAGCAGGCCGCGGACCATCGTCAATCCGCCGGGAGGCCTGCCCGCCGCGATCACCACACTGCCGGCGCTGGGCGCGCTTCTCGGCACCCTGGGAAGCACGGCGGCCATCTCGCTGCCGCAGGACGGCCAGACCACGTGGGGCTTCTCGCGACCGCTCGCCGAGAGCATGACGATGGTCGGCGCTCCCACCTTCACGATGAGCGTCGCGCGTCCGGTCGGCGAGGACGCCGTCGAGGGGGTCACCGCCCAGCCGAATGACGCCGTGCTGTACGCCGCCCTGTACTCGGTGAACGGGGACAGCCGCACTCTTGTGGGTGGGACCGTCGCACCGGTCCGCGTCCGCGATGTGCCGGTCGATGGGAGCCCGGTCGTCGTGGAGGTCGCGCTGCCCGCGTCTGCCTGGCAGTTCAGCGCAGGCGGTCGGATCGAGCTCTGGGTCGCGACGACCGACGCTCTGTATCAGGCGTCACCTGACGCGGCGGGCTGGAGAGTCAGCGTGCGAGGCACCCTCTCCCTGCCGACTGTGCCGCAGGCCGCCCTCACCGAATCGCGGGGCGTCGCATCTCCGCTCGCACTCGGCGGCATCGCCGCAGTGCTCCTCGTTGCCATCGGGCTCGGGATCGCCGCCCTGATCCGCGGCCGTCGCCGCGGGATCGCTGCCGGACCCGGTGCGGAGCAGGCCGACGCAGGAGCCCTCGCGTCGACGTCGCCGCTGGTGCTGAGTGGGCTCGTGAAGGACTTCCGCAACGGCCAGCGTGCGGTGGACGAGCTCTCCTTCCGCGTGGAGAGCGGACAGGTGCTGGGCCTGCTCGGACCCAACGGGGCCGGCAAGACCACCACCCTGCGGATGGCGGTCGGGCTGCTGCGGCCCGACGCCGGCTACGCCCGAGATCTTCGGCGAGCGGATCGTGCCGGGCGCGGCCGTGCTCGCCCGTGTCGGCACCTTCATCGAGGGACCGGGATTCCTGCCCCATCTCAGCGGACGGCGCAACCTCGAGCTCTTCTGGGCGGCATCTGGCCGCGCGCCCGGGGACTCCCGCATCGACGAGGCCCTGGCGATCGCCGATCTCGGCGCCGCGATCGAGCGTCCCGTCCGCGGCTACAGCCAGGGCATGCGCCAGCGGCTGGCGATCGCCCAGGCGATGCTCGGCATGCCCGAACTGCTCATCCTGGACGAGCCCACCAACGGGCTCGACCCGCCTCAGATCCATGCCCTCCGTGGGATGCTGCGCCGCTACGCCGACTCCGGCCGGACGGTGATCGTCTCATCGCACCTGCTCGGCGAGGTCGAGCAGACCTGCAGCCACGTTGTCGTCATGGCCCGTGGCCGGCTCATCGCATCCGGAACCGTCGCGGAGCTGGCGGGCGAGGTGAGCGAGGTGACCCTGGAGGTGACCGATGCGGAGCAGGCCAGGTCCGCGCTCGAGCCCCTCGGATTCCGCGCCATCGACGTGCTCAGCCCGACTTCTCTGCGTCTGCTGCCCGGAGATGCCAGCGTCGAGAGGGTCGTCGCCGCTCTCGTCGAAGCGGGCATCGGCGTGCGTGGGATCCGGTCGGGTCGGCATCTGGAGGAGACGTTCCTCGAGCTCGTCGGAACGGGGGAGCAGCGGTGACCGATACGACCAGCAGCAGCACACTCGCCGCAGCCGCAGCCCTACGATCCCGAGACCTGGTCGCCGGGACCGCTGCGTCCAGCCGGCACGGTGGCACGCGCTCCGCTGCCCTTCCGGGTCGAGCTCGCGCGTCAGTTCACGCAGTGGCGGGTCCGAGGCCTGCTGCTCGTGCTCGCCCTGCTGCCGGTCGCGATCCGGATCGCCTTCCTCATCGGCACCCAGGCCGACGACGGGTCCCCGACGACCGATCAGACCCTCTCGCTGGCCGACACCGCCCAGGACAGCGGAGTGCTGTTCGCGACCTTCACCCTCTCGGTGACCGGTGGATTCCTGCTGACCCTCGTCGTCGCCCTGCTGTTCGGCGACATGATCGCCAGCGAGGCATCGCGCTCGACCCTCAAGTACCTGCTCACCATTCCCATCTCTCGCGGCAGGCTGCTGGCGACCAAGATCGGCGTCTCCCTCGTCGTCTTCGCGACAGGACTCGTGCTGCTCGCCGGCATCGCGCTGATCGTCGGCCTGCTCTCGTACGGCAATGCTGGCCTGCAGGTCCCGGAAGGACCACAGCTGAGCTTCAGCGCATCGATCGCCCGGATCGCGGGGGCCATCGGCTTCCTCTTCCTCCACCTGCTCTGGGCGGCCGCGCTCGGCACGCTGCTGACCGTGGTCACCGACACCCCCCTCGGCGCGGCCGGCGGTGTGGTGCTCGCGACGATCCTGTCCAACATCCTCGATGCGATCCCGAACCTCGGGAACTTCCGCTATCTGCTGCCGACCCACTTCTCGGGATCCTGGCGTCAGCTGTTCGCGAGCCCGACCAACTGGGATCTGGTCGCCAATTCGGTGCTGTCCTCGCTGGTCTACGCGCTGATCTTCGGCGTCTGGGCCGCGTGGCATTTCGGCCGGAAGGACATCTCCAGCTAGAGGATGGCCGCTCGGGGGAGTGCAACCGGTGCGCTGAAGATCGTGCGGACCCCCGCGGAGAACAGCACCGAATCGGGCGAGCGGAACGCGAGGTCGGGGAAGCCTGCGGCAGCGAGCAGCTGATCGTCGAGGTGCACCAGCTCGGCACGCTGCAGCGGCCACGGCTCGTGCTGGTTGGCGCCGAACCAGGTGCGACCGAGGTGCGACTCGTGGAAGCTCCAGCGCGCGGTGAGGAAATCGGCGAGCGGATCGTCCTGTACACGCTCGTCCAGCACCCGCGAGATCACATGGCTGCGCGGTCCGTCGAGCAGGGATCCACCGTGGGAGGACGGTCGGCGGGGTCGGGAGAGACGACGCGAACGGTAGGCGCGAAGATCTCCCCGCGCGCCCATCGACATCCGTGCCCACTGGTACGGCAGGCCGAAAGCCGCCCGCGCGACGAGGACCGGAACCAGATGGGACGCCTCGAGCGAGGCGAACACCACAGCGCGCCGTCCGAGGGAGTCGACGGAGTAGAGACGCACGTTGATTTCGGGGAAAGTGCCGAAGTAGGGCACCGGCGGTCCGCCGAAGAAGCTGCTGCGCGACAGTCGGAACGGGATCAGACCGACCCACGAGGAGCCGTCGAAGACGTCTGGTCGCGTTCCCGGCGGCAGGTGCGGGGCCACCTGCTCCGCGTCCACTCTCCAATGCAGGAAGGTGGCCTCGGTCCAGTGCTGCGCGATGACCGCTCGGCCTGCCAGGGCGGGCGCGATGCGGGAGATGGGCTGGAGTTCGGCCATGACGCCACCCTAGGACGGCGCAGATCTGCAGCAGCCGGGGCGGGCCCGCGCAGCCGTGCGAGGCAAAGGAAATGGCCCGGCCGTGTCGAGGGAGGACACGACCGGGCCGGTCAGGTGCAGGGACGCGTGTGCGGCCCCGAGAGCTCTTGGCGACGCCCATGTGAATGCCTCATCACATCGACGCGAACACCAAAAGAATTGTCCGCTGATCCCCTTCAATCCTTCCACCCCCAAAGCGGGCGTCCCCCTGAGGGGAAAATGCGAATTGTCGATTCACGCGCCATTCGCCTTCGATGCTCGGATAGCAGAAGAGGGCCCGAATGCTCACAGCATCCAGGCCCTCTGCGGAATCGCGCTCCAACACTTTCCGATGCCCAGCCTATTGGGCTTGTGAACAGGCATTCCACCCCCACAGTGGGCGTCGTGCCATTCATCGTCATTAGCGGGCCGAATCTGCGTCCCGATGATGAAGATCGCCCCTATCCACTGGAATATGACGGCGATTCGTTCGCCTGATATCGCGTCAGACGAGCTGAGTCAAACGAGGTGCGATCTTCTCTCCGAATGCGTGAATCGCGCCGACGGGATCGGGATTGGGCGCCCTGAGGTGCACGTGCTCGACCCCGAGAGCCGCATACGACTCCATGGTGCGCAGGAACCCATCGGGGTCCGCCAGCGGATCGACCTGCGGTCCCATCACGGTCTTCTCGATGGAGTCGTAGTCGCGGCCGAGGTCGTCGCAGTGGCCGCGCAGCACGTCGAGCTTGTGCTTGATCGTGGCCGCGTCCGGAGCGATGAGGTTGCAGGCGTCGGCGTACTGGGCGACCAGACGCAGGGTCTTCTTCTCGCCGCTTCCGCCGATGACGATCGGCGGATGCGGCTGGTGATCGACGCGGGAACGGAGATGGTCTCCTTCAGCTGGTAGTGCTTGCCCGTCGAAGGTCCCTCGTCGTCGCTCCACATCTGCAGCGCGATCTGGAGCGCCTCCTCGAGTCGCTCGAAGCGCTCGCTTGATCGGCGGGTACTGCACCCCCAGCGCCAGGTGCTCTCGCTCGTACCACGCTGCGCCGATGCCCATGAAGGCACGTCCTTCGGAGAGCACGTCGAGGGTGGTGACGATCTTGGCGAGCAGCCCCGGGTGTCGGTAGGTCACGCCGGTGACGATGTGCCGAGCTTGACCCTCGAGGTCACGCCGGCGAGGTAGCCGAGGGCCGTGTAGCCCTCGAGCATCGGGTCATGAGCGGTGCGGAACTGCTCCATCTGGAAGTAGTGGTCCATCACGGTGAACCAGCTGGCGCCGGCCTCCTCGGCCGCGTGAGCCGAGTCTCTGAGCAGACCGGGGATGGAGGCGGGCTCGCCGGGCATGGAGAAGTCGAGGAAGTGGAATCCGAAGCGCATGGCTGTCACGCTACGCCCGGATGCATGGAGGGATGTCGGGCCCTCCGTAGGCTGGGAGCATGCCTTCCATCGCGCTCATCCACGGGATCCAGTCGAGCAGCACCACCTGGTGGCAGGCGCGAGCGGACCTGGAGGATCTGGGCTGGTCGGTGCACACGCCCACCCTGCTCGGGCACGGCGGCCGGATCGTCGGGGCAGAGCAGGCCGCCGACCTGGCGACGATGGCGGACGATGTGCTGCTCCAGCTCGAGGATGAGCCCATCGACGTGATCGTGGGGCACTCACTCGGCTCGCTGGTCGCCTTGACCCTCGTCGCCCGGCATCCCGAGGCGGCGCGCGGGGTCATGCTGGAGGATCCGCCGTCGATACCCGATGGAGGCAGCGTGCGCGACCTTGTCGGCGATCTCGCCGCCGAGCATGACGCGGCCCAGGCCGATCCGCCCGGCGTGATGCTGCAGGTCCTCTCGGAGAACCCGCTGTGGTCGCGCCTCGATGCCGAACATGCCGTCGCAAACCGCGCTGCGATCGATCTCGACGCGGCGGCGCGATTCGTGGACCGGCAGTCATGGGACCTGCCGCAGCTCATTCTGGACTGCCCGATCCCGCTGCATCTGCTTGCCGCCACCTTCCCGGGCTCCGCGCTGTTCGAGCCGGCGCGAAGCGCCATCCTCGAGCGCCTCGACCCATCGGCCGTCTCGGTGATCCGCAGCGGGCACAGCATCCACCGCGAGCGGGTCGCACTCTGGACCATCGCGGTCACCGCTTTCGCAGCCACGCTGTAGCGGCCGGAACGAGCTGGCCAGTGTCCGGGGTGACGACTAGCGTCACGAGCATGTTCCTCGGACTGCGCTCGGTCATCTATCCAGCTCCCGACCTCTCAGCAGCGAAGGCTGCGACCACCGCCCTGCTCGGTGTGCAGCCGTACTTCGACGAGGCGTTCTACGTCGGCTTCAACGCGGCCGGATACGAGCTGGGACTCGACCCGAATCTCGATCCGGCCCAGGGTCCAGTGACGTACTGGGGCGTTTCGGACATCGAGGTGGCGATGATCGAGCTCTCCGATCGAGGAGCGATCACCCGCACTCCCGTCCAGGACGTCGGCGGGGGCATCCGCACCATCACGCTCGAGGTCCCCGCGCTCGGGCTGGTCGGCCTGATCCAGAACCCGCACTATGAGCCGGTCGAGACGAGCGGCGCAGGCCCGGGCCGATAGCCGCTGCGCTTACTCTGCTAGCTGACTCCGCGCCAGTTGTCGATCCGGTGGAAATCCGGCATGAAGCCGTGCTTGACCCCCCAGAGCACCGCCTGGGTGCGACTTGTCACGCCGATCTTGCGGTAGATCGATCGGATGTAGGACTTGATCGTGTTCGGGCTCAGGTAGGTGAGCGCGGCGACCTCGGAGTTGTCCTTGCCCTGGGTGATCAGCGCGAGGATCTCGGACTCTCGATCGCTGATGCCCTCCTTGCGCCCGGGCCAATCCAGGGCGATCGTCGCCCCGATCCGACCGGCCGGCTCGCTGACGACCTGCTCCCCGGCGTGGATCCGCTCGAGTGCCGCGACGAGCTCCCGCGCGGGAAGGGTCTTGGACAGGTAGCCGTGGACGCCCTGGTCCTGGGCACTGATGATCAGCTCCGGCGCGAAGTTCCAGGTGTAGACGACGACCTTGCTCGCACGGGGATTGCTGACCAGGTCTCGCGAGCCGTTCGGCGTCGGCCTCCGGCCTGAGCGAACGAGTCGTACATGACGACGTCGGCATAGTTCTCGACGGGCGTCTTCGCGTCGATCTCGGTGACGACGACCCGCTCGCTGATAGTCGTCGAACATGTGGGCCAGACCGAGGAGCACGACGTCGTAGTCATCGACAAGGGCGACCCGGATCGGCCTGCCCTAGTACGAGAATCGTCACCTTCGCCACGATCAGCCCTCCCTAAGGGTATGCCTATCACCCTCAAGCAGTGGTTGAATGTACGGTCGTCGCAATCCGCGGCGATGCCAATGCCCCGGACCGTGGGCTCACAGTATAGGCGAACACATGGGCTACATCGGACTCATCATCACCATCATCATCATCGGCCTCATCGCCGGCGCGCTCGCACGCCTGATCGTGCCGGGCAAGCAGAGCATGTCGATCGGCATGACGATCCTCCTCGGCATCATCGGCTCGTTCGTCGGCGGCTTCCTCGGCTTCCTCCTCTTCGGCAAGGACGCCGGCGACGGGTTCCTCCAGCCGGCCGGCATCATCGGCTCGATCATCGGCGCGATCATCGTGCTGGTCATCTACATGGCAGTGAAGGGCCGCGGCACTCGTCGCTGAGTCCGCTTTCACGCCGCCGATGAGCGCGGCTCCGTCTTCGACGGGGCCGCGCTCGTTCTTGGCGGCGCAGGTTCGCCGACGGCCGAACCCGAGTCCGATTGCCGGTGAGCCCCAATGCCCGCGCCGAAATCGCTTTGAGCCTGAATCCATTAGAGTCGGCGCCGTGCAGCCCGATCTCGGTCCCTACTCGCTGGTGCTCTTCGATCTCGACGGGGTGCTGACGCCCACTGCCGAGATCCACATGCTCGCCTGGAAGACCATGTTCACCAAGCTCTTCGCCGAGAAGGGCGTCGAGAAGCCCTACGTCGACGAGGACTACTTCCAATATCTCGACGGCAAGAAGCGCGACGACGGAGTCGCGAGCCTGCTCGCCTCCCGCGGCATCTCGGTGCCGCTCGGCAGCCCCGACCGATCCGACCACCGCCGACACGGTCTGGGGGATCGGCAACCGCAAGAACGACGTCTTCACCGAGGTGCTCCGCCAGGACGGGCATCCAGCCCTATCCCGGCTCGCTCGCCCTCGTGCGTCAGCTGCACCGCCGCGGGAATGCCCATGGGCGTCGTCTCCAGCTCCAAGAACGCCGTCTGGGTGCTCGAGTCGGCCGGCATCCGCGACTACTTCCCCGTGGTGGTCGACGGGGTGACCGCCGCCGCCGAGGGCCTCGCCAGCAAACCGGCTCCCGACATGTTCCTGTCCGCCGCCGCGCACTTCGGCACCCCGCCGGCGAACACCGTCGTCTTCGAGGACGCCACCTCCGGGGTCGCCGCGGCGCACGCGGGCGCCTTCGGCCTCGTTATCGGTGTCGATCGCGGAACCGGAGCACAGAATCTCCTCGACGCGGGAGCCCACCTCGTGATCGACGACCTCGACGAATACGTGACCACCTCGGGAAGGCATCATGACCCTCAGCCCCGACGCCTCCGCCAGCTATGCGGAGCACTCCGAGTCGATCCTGGAGCGGGCCGACGCCCTCCCCGCCGAGAACCGTCCTCAGCTCGATCGCGACCGCTATCCGGTCGACCCGTGGGCGCTCATCGAGACCAAGTTCAACCCCGACGACTGGGCCTGTCGGAGACCCTGTTCGCCGTCGGCAACGGCTTCCTCGGCATGCGCGGCAACAGCGCGGAGGGTCGGCGCGCCCATGCGCACGGCACGTTCATCAACGGCCTGCACGAGACGTGGAAGATCCACCACGCCGAGCAGGCGTACGGCTTCGCGGAGGTGGGCCAGACGATCCTCAACGCTCCCGACGCCAAGGTCATGCGCGCTGTACGTCGACGACGAGCCGCTCTCGCTCGACGACGCCGACCTGCTCGAGTACTCGCGCACGCTCGACTTCGCGACGGGCGTCCTCCGCCGCGAGCTGCTCTGGCTGACCCCCGCGGGCAAGCAGGTCCAGGTCGACTCCACCCGCATGGTGTCCTTCGCGGAGCGGCACCTCGCCGTGCTCACCTTCGAGGTGACGGTGCTCGACGCGGACGCCCCGGTCACCATCATCGTGCCAGCTGCTCAACCGGCAGGACGGCGAGGACGTGTACGGCGGCGCCACGCCCGGCCGCCGCCGCGCAAGGCGCGCCGCGCTTCGCCGATCCCGCGCAAGGCCGGAGCGCTTCACCGGCGCGGGTGCTGCATGCCGCAGGAGTACTGGCAGGACGGCGATCGCAGCGCTCTCAGCTACCGCGTCACCGAATCGGGCATGCGCGTCGCGGTGCTCGCCGACCACATCATCGAGACCGAGAACGAGTACCGCGCGCAACCGGATCATCAGCCCCGACATCGCCAAGAACGTGTACAGCGTGCAGGCGCGCAAGGGCGTCCCGACCCGGATCACCAAGCTCGTCGCGCTACCACGACGCCGCACGACTCCCACGCGCGAACTGGTCGACCGCTGCCGCCGCACCCTCGACCGCACCGACTTCGAGGGCATCGAGCGGCAGTACGAGAAGCAGCGCGCCTGGCTCGACGAATACTGGTTCCGCGCCGACATCGAGGTCCAGGACGACGACGACCTGCAGCAGGCGATCCGCTGGAACCTCTTCCAGCTCGCGCAGGCGTCCGCGCGAGCGGACGGGCAGGGCATCCCGGCCAAGGGCGTCACGGGCAGCGGCTACGGCGGCCACTACTTCTGGGACACCGAGATCTACGTCCTGCCCTACCTCGCCTACACGAACCCCGCTCTGGGCGCGCAATGCGCTCCGCCAGCGGGAGCAGATGCTGCCGCTGGCCCGCAAGCGCGCTCGGATGCTCAACGAGGACGGCGCGCTGTTCCCGTGGCGCACGATCAACGGCGAGGAGGCGTCGGCCTACTACGCGGCGGGCACCGCGCAGTACCACATCAACGCCGACGTGACCTATGCGCTCGCGAAGTTCATCCATGCGACGGGCGACGTCGGCTTCTTGGCGAACGGCGCAATCGACATCGCCGTGGAGACGGCGCGGATGTGGGCGACGCTCGGCTTCTGGCGCCGCAGCAACGGCGATGAGAGCTTCCACATCCACGGCGTCACCGGCCCCGACGAGTACACGACCGTCGTCAACGACAACCTCTTCACGAACGTGATGGCGCGCTTCAACCTCCGATACGCCGTCAGCTCGGTGCGGGATATGAAGCGCGACCAGCCCGAAGCGTACGAGCGGATGGTCAACCGCATCCACCTGCACGACGACGAGGTGCGCGAATGGGCGCGAGCGGCGAACGCCATGGCGATCCCGTACTCCGAAGCGCTGCAGATCCATCCGCAGGACTCGCACTTCCTCGAGCGGGAGGTCTGGGACCTCGCCAACACCCCCGACGGACCAGAAGCCGCTGCTGCTGCACTTCCACCCCCTGGTGATCTACCGCTTCCAGGTGCTCAAGCAGGCCGATGTCGTGCTCGCGCTGTTCCTGCACGGCAACCACTTCACCCAGGAGGAGAAGCTCGCCGACTTCGACTACTACGACCCGCTGACCACCAGCGACTCGACCCTGTCGAAGGTCGTGCAGTCGATCATCGCGGCGGAGATCGGCTACCAGCAGCTGGCGCTCGACTACTTCCTGCACAGCCTCTACGTCGACCTGGCCGACCTGCACAACAACACCTCAGACGGCGTGCATGTCGCGTCGACCGGCGGGGTCTGGTCCGGGCTCGTCTCCGGGTTCGGCGGCATGCGCGACCACGACGGCGTGCTGACCTTCGATCCCCGACTGCCCGATTCGACTGGCCGATGCTGCGCTACCGGCTGATCTGGCACGGCGTCCGGATGCTGATCACGCTCACCCGCGACCAGATGACGCTCGAGGTGATCGAGCGGGAGAGCGGCGCCGCGCTCGACAACGAGATCAACCCCTAGTTCGATGTGACCGATGACGGCAGTCCAGCGCCCGACACCCGGGCGCCGGTGCAGTTCAGGTGAAGGGCGTTGCGTACGAGGTGTCGGAGGGCGAACCGATCACGATCCCGCTCGCCGACCAGGGCCCCGTGCTGCACGGCTCGCCGGCCGAGAGCTGGAGCTCGAACTACCGCCGCGAGGACGGCACCCTCATGGTGCCCTCTGTGCCGACGATCACCGACGCCATCCCGACCTTCACGGGTGGCCTGCCGATGGGCAATGAGTCGAGTGAGGCCACCGACGCGTCTCCGGAGGGTGATCCGGATCACGCCACGTCGGTGAGCGCCCCCAGCACGGATGAGAATTCTCCGGCGGCCCGCCGTCGGCGTCGACTTCGGCGTTCGTAGGGAACGGAAGCACACCCCGTTGGGATACGACACCCTCGCACGGACAGAGCACCCTGGTACCCGCAGGTGTTCTGTCCGTAGGAGGGTGTCTGCATGAGGAGCCACGGATGAGCGATGCGCTGGAGGAATTCGATGCGCTGTTCGACGCGCTCCCGCCCGAGGTGAAGCGCGGCGGCATGATGGGTCGTCCATCGGTGACGATCGGCGGGCGGATGGTCGCCTGCCTGAACGGCGATGTGCTCGGCATCCGCCTTCTGCGCACTTCGCCGGAGTTCTCCGACGCGCTGGAGCTCGCCGGAGCCGCGCTGTTCGATCCGTCGGGCAAGGGCCGTCCGTTCAGGGACTGGGTCGGCGTCCCGGTGGGGGAGTGCGCATACTGGGCGCCGCTGGTGCTGGCCGCGCTGCCGCGCGCCGAGGAGCGCTGAACCCGGAGCTGCACCTCACGATTCAAATATGACCGGCTGATTCGGGAGATGTCACCTGATCCGTGAGCCAATGCCTGATCCATGACAATGGATGCATGGATATGGCCCTGCACATCACCGGAGATGACGCCGCCGACGAGCTGCTGTCATCCGATCCCCTCGCTCTGCTGGTAGGCATGCTGCTCGACCAGCAGGTCCCATGGAGACGGCTTTCGCCGGGCCAGCCAAGATTCGCGACCGCCTCGGTGTCTTCGATGCCGTGTCGCTGGCGACAGCGGGGAGGAGCGGCTCACCGCGGTGTTCCGGACGCCTCCCGCAGTGCACCGCTATCCCGGATCGATGGCGGCGCGCACCCTATCGCTTGCGCGATCTAATCGTGGATGACTGGAACGGAGACGCAGAGGAGGTCTGGACCCGACCCGATGCGTCCGGCAACGCCCCGGACGGCACCGACGTGCTGCGGCGCCTCGAGGCCGCTGCCCGGATTCGGCGAACAGAAGGCCAAGATCTTCCTCGCGCTGCTGGGCAAGCAGCGCGGACTGACGGCCGCCGGCTGGCGAGAGTCTGCGGGCGCATACGGCGAGGAGGGCTGCTTCCGATCAGTGGCCGACATCGTGGACCCCGAGTCGCTGGGCCGGGTTCGAGAGACCAAGCGTTCGGCGAAGGCCGCCGCCAAGAAGTAGGGCGGAGGCGATTCAGTCGGAGGGCAGCTGGGTGAGGAACATCCTGTAGCGTTCCTCCATCGTCGCGACGAGCGCGGCATCCGGATCCACCACCGACCTCACTCCGGCAAAGCGCTCGGCCACCTCGCTCAACGGCTTATCTACTATTGCGGACGCGGCGAGCGCAGCAGCCCCCCGCGCACTGCCTGCACCCTCCGTCACGATGATGGACCGGCCGAGCGCAGCGGCGCGGATCACATTCCAGGTCTTGCTTCTCGACCCACCACCGGCGACGTGATGGCGTCGCTGCTCGACCCCGAGTGCCGCCAGGCGCTCCAGACCGAGGCGCTCGACGAATGCAACCCCCTCGTAGACACACCGGAATCGCTCGATCGGGCTGTCTGCTTCTCGAGGGACGCCGTCCAGCGACGACAGAGAACCCGGGAAATCGACGGCCGGCCACGGGGAATCGCTCGCCGCGCCGGGCCAACGGGTAGGCGATGAGGGGAGACGGCCCGAGAGCGGCGATGGCGGAGGTGTAGGCCGCGGGGTCGAGGTCGGCGGTCAGGCCAGCACGCAGCACTCCCGCGCCCGTATTGGAGGCTCCGCCCGGCCAGAAGAGACCGTCGGGGCCGACGTGCGAGTAGACGCCGGCCGATGTGTCCACGATGTCGTGCGGAGACCGCCTTGAGCACGAGCGTGGTGCCCAGCACGCCCACTGTGTCGCCGTTGCGGACGGCGCCGGTCGCGATCTGCCCGGTTGACCCGTCAGTCATGCCCGACACGATCGCGACCCCCGGCGGCAGCCCGAGAGAGTGCGCACCGCCGACCTCGCCGATCACGCGACCGGGCGCGACCAGCTCGGCATGCCTCGCGCGGAAGGTCGACGATCCCGAGCAGCTTCAACGCTCCAGCTCCCGCAGCGACTGGATCGATGCCGCTCTTCAGCGCATGCGAGGTGTCGGAGGGCAGCAGACGACCGGCGAGGGCGGCGGCCACCACGTCGGCAGTGAAGACGTAGCGAGCGGCGGGATCGCACCGTGAAGCCACGCGGCACGGGCCAGCGCCGCGAACGGCCGACTGCCGTGTCCGGCCTCCGAGAGCGCCCGGATCTGGTCCGCCCCGCGGGAGTCGTCGTAGAGCACCGCATCCCCGACCGGCACGCCGGCAGTGTCGACCGGCACGACCGTCCCCGAGGTGCCGGTGATGGACAGGGCCGACACCTCGCCGCCTGCGTGCTCCGAGATCGGCGGCCACCTCAGCGATGAGGTCACGCGCGAGGGCGCCGTAGAGCGCGGGCTGGGTGCGATAGTCCGCCGGCCGTCTCAGGACCGCCAGTGGGCGTCGACGTTCCGCGAGCCTCCGCCCGGACTCGACGTCGACCGCCTGCACCCGGACCTCGGCCGTGGCAAGGTCGATGCCGAGGACGATCACGTCCGCGCCTCGATGAGATCCAACAGTCGCGGCCCGAGTCCGTCCAGGGTCCGCACCGCGATATCGGGCTCGGCGAGCTGCTCCGGGCGTCGGGTCGTCCGGCGCCTCGCCGCGCAGCACCCAGACCGTGCCGAGCCCGAGCGCCCTCGCGGGCCGTCACATCGGTGTCCAGACGGTTGCCGACGTGCACCGCGCTGTCGCGGGTCGCACGCCCGCCTGGTCAAGCGCCCAGTGCGAACAACTCGGGCGACGGCTTCTCGAGCCCGACGACGGCAGATACGCCCCAGACGTCGACGAACGGGCGCCACCCCGTCCCGTTCCAGCGCGCGGATCACGCCCTGCCTCCTGGTTTGCGAGCACGCCGAGCCGTCACCCGTCCGGCCAGCGCCTGCAGGAACGGCAGCACGTCGGAGTACATCGTGCCGGCCGGATGCACCCAGTGCGCTTTGGTCGCGCTCGTGCAGCTCGCCGCGCCGCGAACTGTCGCCGAGGAACTCCACCGCCAGCGCGATGCGCAGCGAACCCCCCTGGGCGGCGCGGCTGGCGTCGTAGAGTTCACGGAACGCGCCGCGATCGACCGGAGGCGGCCTCGGCAGCGGCCCGCAGCCCGTCGAGTGCCGCGAGCACCGCGACGGACGAAGTTCTCGTCGTCGTAGATCGGCCCGCCGACGTCGCAGAAGACGGCCGCGAGCTCAGCCATCAGGCCAGCGCCCGCGAGGTTCCTGCGCCGCTCCGCCATGTCGGTGCGCTCGAAGTAGTGGGAGACGGCGTCGTCGCCGAGCCCGACGACGCCGCCGATGGACAGCGCCTGCACGCGCGTGCGCGCACCCTTCACCGTCATCAGGGTGATCGCCTCGACCGCGTCGGCGCTGCCGCCGATCGCGACGATCCCGTGGTTGCCGAGCAGGACCACCGAGGGCAGCTCGCCCCGCTCGGCGACGTAGGCCGCGCAGGCGCTCGAGGAACACCCGCCCGAGGTCGATGCCCGGCGCGGCATACGGGCACGAACAGCGGGACGCCGATCACGACCGCCTCGTCGGAGTACACCCACTCGGCGAAGGCGGTCTCGGCGTGGATGCTGGCGAGCAGTCCCAGCACCGCGGTCGGGTGGGTGTGCGCGACGTATCGCGTCGGCTGCACCGACTGCACGGCGGCATGCACCAGCGTCTCGATCGATCCCCGACGACGGGCCCCGCGCGAGCTCCCTGCGTCGAGCGCGGCGGTGAGATCCTCCTGGCGTCGCGTCGGGATCCTCCATCAGCGCGATCAGGGGCTCCACGTCGGTGACGACGAAGTCTTCGCGCGCGGCGGATCGGCCATGTAGGCGCCGGAGGCCTTGACGACGATGCGGCCGTCGTCGAGCCGCTTCGAGGTGTTGCCCTCGGCGAGGATCACGAGATCCTTCGCGGGCTCGCCGAGCGCGCGGGTGAGGGCGACGAGCTCGTCGGGGACGAGTTCGGGCTGCCAGGTTGTGGTCATGACTGCTTCCTTCGGTCGGGGTTCGGTGGCCGCGCTCGACTCGCGGACCACCAGTTCGGGGACGAGCAGCTCGTGGCTGTGGGTATGGGCGTCGCCGCGGTCGATCTCGTCGAGCAGCAGACGAACCGCCCGCCTGCCCAGTTCTTCGCGCGGCTGGCTCACCGTGGTCAGCGGGACGCTTGCGGCCGCCGACCAGGAGAGGTCGTCGAAGCCGACGATCGTGACGTCGTCCGGCACCGCGAATGCCGCGGCGAGCGAACTCGAGCAGCATGCCGATCGCGATGAGGTCGTTGCCGCACATGATCGCGGTGGGCAGCTCGTCGGACCTGCGCGCAGCCAGCGCCGCTGCGGCCTCGCGGCCGTCGCTGATTCGCCAGGAGTCGGTCGCGATCGACTCGACCGTCAGCCCCGCCGCGCCAGCGGCCTCGGCGAAGCCCGCGAAGCGGCGATCGACCTGAGCGGTGTCGAGGTTGCCGACGAACGCGATGTGGCGATGCCCGAGCGCCAGCGAGGTGCTCGCCGGCGAGCCTGCCGCCGGCCAGGTCGTCGGTCTTGACCCAGCAGCGCGGCCGACTGGTCGGAGACACGGTCGACATAGACGAGCGGGATGTCGCGGGCGTCGAGGCGGTCGAGGGCGGAGTCGTCGACGTGCACGGGGGCGATCATGATGCCGTGCACGCGCTGCTGCACGAGCACGTCGAGATTGTGCTGCTCGCGCCCGGCGTCCTCGCCGTTGTGGATCATCACGACACCGACGCCGAGCGACTTCGCCTCCGATTCAGCGCCGAGCGCGACGTCGACGAAGAAGGGGTTGGACGAGATCGGCCAGGGCAAGGCCGAGCGTGCGCTGGCGGCCGGCGGGGAATTTGCGGGCGTGCGCGCTCGGCGTGAAGCCGAGGTCGGCGATGGCGGTGAGCACCCGCTCGCGCGTCTCGGGGCCGCACGTAGCGCGGGCGGTTCAGCACGTTGCTGACCGTGCCGGAGGACACCCCAGCACGGCGCGCGACATCGTGGATCGTCGCCATCGGCTCCTTCCCGCCGATCGTCGATCGATCGGTTGCGACAGCAGGTGGGGCCCGCGACGCGTTACGCCGCAGGCCCCACCCTCATCGGTCTGACGCGTACTCAGAACGAGAAGTCGCCGACGTTGTCCTTGTCGAAGACGAACAGCGGGCCGAGGACGACCTCGCCGCCCTTGCCGACGGTGTACTCGCCGAGCTTGCCCGCCTGAACTTGTCACCCTCGGCGCCGGTGATGGTGCCCTTGATCAGGGCGTCAGCGGCGTAGGAGGCGAGGTAGCCCAGGTCCTCCGGGTTCCACAGACCGAACTGCTCGATGACGCCGCTGTTGACGTACTCGGCCATCTCGCTCGGCAGGCCGAGGCCGGTGACCCAGACCTTGCCCTGGTACTCGGGGGTGTCGGACAGGTAGTGCGCCGCCTCCTTCACCGAGACGGTGTCGGGCGCGATGATCGCGTCGAGGTCCGGGATGCTCTGCATGAGGCCCTGGGCCTCCTGGTAGGCCTTCTCGTCCTGGTCGTCACCGTACGCGGTCTTGGCGATGGTGATCTCCGGGTGGTCCTTCTCGATGATCGACGGTCATGCCGTCGAGCCACGCGTTCAGGTTCGCAGCGTTCGCGCCACCGGACAGGAAGGCGATGGTGCCGCCGTCCGGGCCGAGGTGCTCGGCGATCAGGTCGACCAGACCCTGGCAGATGCCGTCGACCGTCGCCTGGTTGACGAAGACGTCGCGGCAGTCGGTGTCGGTGTCGAACGCGACGACCTTGACGCCGGCCGTCCTGGGCCGCCTTGAGGTCGTTGCAGACGGCAGCCGGGTCGTTCGCGGCGATGGCGATCGCCTTCTGGCCGGTCTGGATCGCGGTCTGGATGAACGGCACCTGGTCGGCCGAGCCGGTCGCCGTGGGGCCGGCCTCGGTGAAGGCGAGGCCGAGTCTCGTCCGCCGCCTCCTTGGCGCCCTTGTCGGATGCCTCGAAGTACTTGTTGCCGAGGCTCTTGGGGATGACGGTGATGCTTGCGCCGCCGTCACCGCCGTCGTCGCCGCCGCCGGATCCACCCGCTTCCGGGGGTCGGTGCGGCGCAGCCGGCGAGCAGCATGGCCGAGGCCGCGATCGCCGCTGCCGCCGAGGGCGATGCGACGACGCGAGGTCGTGCTGAGTTGAGAACCTCATTGTTCTGCCTTTCTTCTTGGTGCGATTTGGTGGGGGTTGTGCTGTTAGCTGCCTGCCGTCGCGATGCGGAGGCCTTCGACCGGCGTCGGCGCGAGATGAATCCCGCAACACTGGCGACGACGACGGAGAAGATGAGGGCAGCACCGGTGACGATGCTGATGGTGTCGGAGCCGATCCCGGCGAGCTGGAGGGTCTTGTTGAGTGCCGCGATCAGCACGCCGCCGGCCAGGGCGCCGAGCAGCGTCCCGCGACCGCCCCAGATGGAGACGCCGCCGAGCACGATGGCCGTGACGACCTGCAGCTCGAAGCCGAAGCCGTTGGTGCCGATCGCGTTGCTGTACTGCAGCGTGTAGTAGACGCCCGGTCGCCGACGCGACCAGCCCGCTGAGCACGAACAGGATGAGCTTCGGGTGCGGTTGACGCGGACGCCGGAGAACGCCGCCGCCTCGGGGCTCAGCCCGATCGCGAACACGCCGCGGCCGAACGGGGTGAAGTGCAGCAGGACGGCGAAGGCGATGGCGAGCACGATGATCGCGATCGTCACGACGGGCAGCGGGCGCGCCGGCGAAGAGCGGCGCGGTGATCGACCTGCGTCACCTCGCGACGGGAAGTCGGTGATCGCCGTGGTGCCGAGCAGTCCGACGGCGATGCCGCGGAAGAGCGCGAGCGTGCCGATCGTGACCGCGAGGCTCGGCAGCCCGACGACCGTGACGAGCACGCCGTTCAGCACGCCGACCAGCGCCGCCGCCGACGATCGCGATGATCGCCGCCGACCGGGCAGCGGCACGCCGGCCGCGAACAGCAGCCCGAAGATGGCGCTCGAGAAGCCGAGGACGCTGCCCACCGACAGGTCGATGTCGCCGGTCATGATGATCAGCGTCACCGGCAGCAGCATCAGCAGGATGGGCGCCGAGTTCAGGATCATCGTCAGGTAGGTGTACGGCTGCGCGAAGTACGGCACGGTCATCCGTCGCGATGATGATCAGCAGCACGATCGCCGACGATGATCGCGGTCTCGGTGCGCAGCAGCAGCCGGCGCCAGAGCGGCCGTGCCGTAGCGGCGGTAGCGCGCGGCCGCGGCTCGGCCTCGACGCTCGCGACGGCGCGGGTCGCCATGCTCTGGTCGCTCATGCTGCACTTCCCTTCCTCTTCGCGCGGCGTATGCGGGTCGAGGAACAGCAGCGCGGTCGAGCAGGATCGCGCCGACGATGAAGATGCCGACGATCGCCTGCTGCCAGAGGCTCGGAACCCCGAGCACGGGCAGCGCGCTGCTGATGGTCGCGAGGAAGAACGCGCCGAGCGCGACGCCCCAGATGGTGCCCGATCCGCCGATGATCGCGACGCCGCCGACGACCGCCGCGGCGACGGCCTCGAGCTCGTAGCCGGTGCCGACCCGCGCGTCGCCGGTCGCGTAGATCGAGAGGTAGACCAGGCCGCCGAGTCCGGCGAGCGCGCCGCTGGTGACGAATGCGTTGAGCGTGAGGCGCCGCTCGCTGAGGCCGAAGAGCGTCGCGGCCTCGGGGTTGGATCCGAGGGCGTACAGGTCGCGGCCCGCGCGACGGCTCGTCATGAACCAGCCGACCAGCAGCGACGACGATGGCGACGACGATGAGCAGCACCGGGATGCCGAGAAGCTGCAGCGGTGCCGAACTGCGGTATTCGGGCGGCAGCCAGCTGGAGCGGATGAAGTGCGGGCCGATCCAGAGGATGGCGATGCCGCGGTAGGCGTACAGCGTGCCCGAGGGTGATCACCAGCGACGGCACCTTCAGGAACGCGACGAGCACCCGTTGATCGAGCCCGAGGAAGGCGCCGAGCAGGATGCCGACGCGCGACGACGACCGGGATGGGGATGCCCGGGCACGTTGTAGAAAAGGGTGCCCGCAGAGATAGGTGGACAGGCAGAGGATCGACCCGACCGACAGGTCGATGTTGCGGGTGATGATGACGATCGCCTCACCGATGGCGATCAGGATGAGGATCGTCGGCTGACGCAGCAGCTCCCGCCAGCCGCCGTCGCTGAACAGGAAGCGTCGGCTGTGTTGCGCGTGGTGACCGCGATGAGGGCGACGATCAGGATGATGAGCGCCACCTCGCGGGCGCGATCAGCCGCGGAAGGCGGGATTGCCCGGTCCGATCGGCGGCAGGCGATCTGGGTCGGCGGCTCATGCGGCCACCTCCGCGGCGTGGGTCGCGGCGTACATGACGTTCTCGGGGGTGGCGCTCTCGCGGGAGAGCTCGGCGGTGATGCGACCCTCGCGGACGACCAGCACGCGATCGGCCATGCCGAGCACCTCCGGCAGCTCCGACGAGATCATCAGCACCGCCACGCCGGTGCCGGCGAGCTCGGACAGAAGGCGGTGCACCTCGGCCTTGGTGCCGACGTCGATGCCGCGGGTGGGCTCGTCGACGATGATCAGCTTCGGCTGGGTGGCCAGCCACTTGCCGAGCACGACCTTCTGCTGGTTGCCGCCGGACAGCATCTGCGCCTCGGTGTCGAGGGCGTGGGTCTTCACCTGCAGGCGTGCGGCCCAGGTGCGGGCGCTCGGCTCCTCGAGCGCGCTGGTGATGAAGCCGAATCGCGCGAGGCGCTCGCGGATCGACCAAGGTGATGTTGGTCTGCACGCCGGCCGTCATCGCCAGGCCCTGCTTGCGCCGATCCTCCGGGACGAAGCCCATGCCCGAGCCGCATCGCGGCCGCCGGGTTCTTGGCGGGCACCCGAGTGCCGCCGATCGTCACCGTGCCGGAGTCGTAGCGGTCGACGCCGAACACGGCCCGCGCGATCTCGCTGCGACCCGCGCCGACCAGGCCCGCGAAGCAGACGATCTCGCCCGAGCGCACGGTGAAGCTGACGTCCTCGAACACGCCGAGGCTCGTCAGGTGCTCGACCTCGAGCACCGCCTCGCCGATGGTCGCCTCCTCCTTGGGGAAGAGGTTCTCGACGCTGCGGCCGACCATCTGCTTGATGATCTCGTCCTCGGTGGTCGTCGCGTCTCGTTGGTCGGCGACGTAGCTGCCGTCGCGCATGACCGTGATGGTGTCGCAGAGTGCGAACACCTCGTCGAAGCGGTGCGAGATGAAGATGAGTGCCCTTGCCCTCGTCGCGCAGCTGGCGCGCGATGCCCATCAGACGGTCGACCTCGACGCCGGAGAGCGCCGCGGTCGGCTCGTCCATGATGATGACCTTCGCGCCGACCGAGATCGACTTGGCGATCTCGACGACCTGCTGGTCGGCGATCGAGAGGCCACGGGCCTCGCGGTCCGGGTCGATCGGCACGCCGAGGCGCGACGTGAGCTCGCGCGTCTCGCTTGCGCATCCTCGCGCGGTCGAGGGTGCCGAACCGCGTGTACGGCTGGCGGCCGACGAACATGTTCTCCGCGACCGACAGGTCGGGGAACAGCGTGGGCTCCTGGTAGATGACGGCGATGCCGGCAGCCTTAGCGTCGCGGGTGCTGTGGAAGTCGACGCTCTCGCCGTCGAGCAGGAACTCGCCGCCGTCGCGGCGGTACAGCCCGCCGATGATCTTGACGAGCGTCGACTTGCCGGCGCCGTTCTCGCCGATGAGGGCGTGGATGGTGCCTGCTTCCAGCTTCAGGTCGGCGCTGACCAGCGCCTGCGACGGCGCCGAACGACTTCGGTGACGCCGTGCAGCTCCAGCAGGGGCGGTGTCCGGTCATGCTGCTTCTCACCTCGATCTCGATCGCGTACGAGCGGCTCTCGCCGGGCTCGAGCGTGGGCAGGGTGCCGTTGGCTCGCGCGCGGCGGCGCGCCCGTGTGATCTCGGCGACGTTGGCGGGCTCGAGCCCCAGCACGTAGTGCTTGGTCGCGGTCATCTTCCACTGGAAGATCGCCGGCAGGGTCTCGGAGTATCGCAGCGTGAAGGTGCAGTCCCCGCGCGGCGTTGGTCACCCGGGCGACGCGCTCGTCCGCCGCCTCGTGGATGTAGACCTGCTCGCGGAACCCGACCTGGGGCGCGCCGATCTCCGCCCGCTGCGTCGAAGCCCGCCACGGCATCCGCGTCCCGCGGCGTCGACGTTCGTCGGCGGGGATGTCGATGACCGTGCCCTCGTCGAGCAGCGGCCAGCCGAGGTTCACGTGGTACAGCACCATGTGCGGGCTGTCGCGTCTCGGCCTCGTTGGTCACGGTGTCGCTCGATCGTGAACGACGAGGACCCCACCGCGCGAGGTGATCCGGCGGCGCAGCACGAGGTTCTCCTGGAAGACCGCGGTCTGGCGAACCTCGCCGGCGACGGTGATGAGCTCGGGCGTGACGGTCACCTCGGTGACGCGAGCGGGCACGGTGCCGATGCGTCCGTGCATCCCGGCGACGCCGTCCTCGTCGTCGGCCGGCGGGCCGAAGCTGTCGAGACCGCAGGTGGTGACGAGGCCGCCGCCGAAGGTGCGCAGCCAGCCGCGGCCCTGCGGCTCGTAGCGCGTCCGGGCGGGTGATGCCGGTCGACGACATCCAGGCGAACGGGATGCCGTCGACGCGTCGCCGCGCCGATGTCGAGGCGCGCGGTCGGGGTGGACGTCGAACTCGAGCCCGCCGCCGTTCACCACGCGCAGCCGGCGCGCACCGCGCGCGGGACCGTCGTCTTCGACGAAGCGGTCCACGCGCGCGACCTGATCGAGCGAGCCGACCCGCAGGAGCGGCCTGCTCGAGCCGTGGTGCCGAAGATGTCAGTCAACGTGCCCGAGCTCCTGCGTTGCCGGGGCCGAAGTGCTTGAGGATCACGATGTCGTCGGTCGCGCTGCGGTTGCGTGATCGTGACGCCGGCCTTCGCGGCGCGTCTCCGAGACGAAGAACTCGTCCTGGCTGAGCTGGCCGAAGCGGATCAGCGTCGCGGCCTGCGCGTCGTGCCCGCCGAAGGTGCCGCCGCCCTGCACGAAGCAGCGCGCCGTAGGCGTCCTCGTCCGTGATGGTGACGGTCTGGCCGGGCTTGCACGGTGAGCTCCTTGGCGCTGAAGGAGTCGGAGCGGAAGACGATCCACTTCTCGACGTAGCGCGCTGCCGCCGTCGGCCTCCGACGTGGCCGTCGCGTACGGCACCATGAAGCGGTTGCCGACGAAGTCGACGTCGACGTTCTTCTCCCAGTCGAGCAGGTCGATGATGAAGTCGTAGTCGCCGTGGTGCTCGGCGGGCACGTCCTTCCAGAGCAGCTCCTCGGGGACCTCCCGGTTGTTGCTCCACGACTCGCACATCGCGAACACGTCGCTGGCGGCCTGCGGCTCGTAGGTGCAGATGCTCGCGGGGGCGTGCAGCACGCCGGCCGGGATGTCCCATCCGGTGCCGAGCTGGGTGCGGTAGCCGAGGGCGAGATCGGTGATCCGGTTGTCGCCGCCGTTCTCGAAGCGCTTGAGGCGCTCCTTGACCTGGTCCTTGGTGATGCCGGGCTGGAATCCGAAGAACGAGATCGGCTGCATGCCGAGGTTGTCGTTCATGTGCGGGGAGTAGTAGTAGGCCTCGGGCTTGCCGACCTTGTCGACCAGCGCGGCCTTCTCGTCGGAGTGGTGCACGTGGAAGGGCAGCGGCATGAGGTTGTCGTAGAACTTGGAGTACATCGTCCAGCCGCCGAATGCGTCCCACAGGCGCGAGCCGATGACCTCGCCCTTGTGGTGGTCGATGAACTCGTCGAAGGGCAGCAGGCCGCCGTCGGGGTCGACGACGAGGCTGAGCCCCTCGTGGGCTCCGGTCTGCGGGCCGTTGTCGGCGCGGATGCTGGAGGCGAGCCAGCGCTCGTCGATGCCGCCGCGGCCGTGGCCGAGCGGGAAGTAGTCGTCCGGGTGCAGGCGGATGCGCTTGCCCGGCGTGCAGAACGCACGGGGCACCCAGGCCGGGGCGAAGCGGACGATGCCGTTGCCGGCTTCGAGCGCGCGGTCGTACGCCGGTCGCCGACGTGGAGATGTTGTCGTAGGCCTCAGAGGTCATCGGCGACGCTCGTCTTTCAGTCCGAGCGCGCCGGACTGCAGGCGGCGCCGCTGCCAGGGGTTCACGGGTTCAATGAACCAGTCCGGGGACAGTAACACCGTCGGCGGCGGTGCGTCAAACGTCGGGATGTACACAACAGTTATCGCCTGGAAATCAGGGCGCATAAGCCCGCTAATGTTAGATCGGCAGCAGAAGTTCACACTCGATGTCACAGTGAGGCGACGCCGCGATGGCCACCACCGGCAGCACCGAATCCGAGGAACGGCGCAAGCAGTTGCTGGCCGCCCTCGAGCACGACAACGTGATCCGGCTCGACCGAGGCCGCCGAGAACCTCGGCGTCTCGGCGATGACCATCCGCCGGGATCTCGCCGACCTCGAGGCGCGAGGGTCTGCTGCGCCGCGTGCGCGGCGGCGCCATCTCGGTGATCGGCCCACGCCCGTTCGAGCGAGCGCCGGTCGGTGCGCTCGCGGGCGAAGGAGATCATCGCCGACAAGGCGCTGGCTCTCGCTCCGCGATTCGGGTCGATCGCCTTCGATGCCTCCACCACCGTCGGGACGCATGGCCGGCAAGCTGGGCCCGCGTCGGGCCTGATCGTCAGCACGAACTCGTACCCGACCTACGCGACGCTCAAGGGCACGGTCGGCGTGACGCCGATCCTGATCGGCGGCGAGACCGAGGAGTCGACCGACACCTTCGTCGGCCCGCTCGCCGTGCAGGCGGCGCAGTCGCTGCGCTACGTCCGGCTTCTTCGCCTCGGCGAGCGCCGTCGACGCGACGTTCGGCACCACCGAGGTCTCGCTCGCCGAGGCGCAGATGAAGCAGGCGTTCGCCCAGGTGTCGAAGGAGATCGTGCTGTGCGTCGACTCGTCGAAGCTCGACCAGGAGGCGACCGCGTCGCGGCCTCGACTGGTCGAAGATCGCCGGTGCTCATCACCGAGCTCGCGCCGACGGACGAGCGGCTCGACGAGTACCGCGGCCGCGTCGAGCTGCGCTGAGCCGTCACGTGGCCTCAGCTCGGCTTGCGTCATGCGTGTGATCGTCTGTTACATTTCACAATTACGAACACGCGCCATGGTCGCGCCGACGGCGCCCTTCACCGATGCAGGAGCAGCCGCCCATGACGAACACAGACCGCCGCCGAGCTGGTCAAGCGCAGCAACCGTCTGGGCAGCGACCCGAGGATCACCAACTACGGCGGCGGCAACACCTCGGCCAAGGGCACCGACACCGACCCGGTGACGGGCGAGCCGGTCGAGCTCGCTCTGGGTCAAGGGCTCCGGCGGCGACCTCGGCACGCTGACCGAGAGCGGGCTCGCGGTGCTGCGGCTCGACCGCTTCCGTGCGCTGCAGGACGTCTACCCCGGCGTCGACCGCGAGGACGAGATGATCGCCGCGTTCGACTACACGCTGCACGGCAAGGGCGGCGCGGCCCCGTCGATCGACACCTCGATGCACGCGCTCGTCGATGCCGAAGCACGTCGACCACCTGCACCCCGACGCCGGCATCGCGATCGCCACCTCCAAGGACGGCGAGAAGCTCACCACAGAAGATCTTCGGCGACAAGGTCGTGTGGGTGCCGTGGCGCCGGCCCGGCTTCCAGCTCGGCCTCGACATCGCCGCGATCAAGGCGGCGAACCCGGATGCCATCGGCTGCATCCTGGGCGGCCACGGCATCACCGCGTGGGGCGACACCTCCGCGGCGTGCGAGACGAACAGCCGGTGGATCATCGACACCGCGCAGGCCTACATCGACGAGCACGGGAAGCCAACCCGTTCGGCAAGCCCGTCGCGCAAGAACGCCGCGCTCGAAGCCGGCCGATCGCTCGCGCCAAGGCCGCCGCCCTCGCCCGCGCCATCCGCGGGCTCGCCTCGCAGGACAGGCCGATGGTCGGGCACTTCACCGACGACCCCGCGTGCTCGAGTTCCTCGCGAGCGCGAAGCGCACCCAAGCTCGCGGCGCTCGGCACCAGCTGCCCCGACCACTTCCTGCGCACGAAGGTCAAGCCGATGCTGCTCGACCTGCCGGCCGCGCGCATCCGTCGAGGATTCGATCGCGCGGCTGAAGAAGCTGCACGAGGCATACCGCGCCGACTACACGAAGTACTACGAGAAGCACGCGACCGCCGACAGCCCCGCGATGCGCGGCGCCGACCCGGCGATCGTGCTGGTCCCGGGCGTCGGCATGTTCAGCTACGGGGCCAACAAGCAGACGGCGCGCGTCGCCGGCGAGTACTACCTCAACGCGATCAACGTCATGCGCGGCGCCGAGGCGCTCTCGACCTACCGCCCATCTCCGATGCCGAGAAGTTCCGCATCGAGTACTGGGCGCTCGAAGAGGCCAAGCTCCAGCGGATGCCGAAGCCCAAGTCGCCACCAGGGCCGCATCGCGCTCGTGACCGGCGCCGCATCCGGAATCGGCAAGGCCATCGCCACCCGGCTGGCCGCCGAGGGCGCCTGCGTCGTCATCGCCGACCTCGACCTGAAGAAGGCGCAGGCTGCTGCGGCCGAGCTCGGCGTCGACGGATGTCGCGATCGGCGTCGCCGCGGACGTCGTCGAACCAGCGGGCGGTGCAGGCCGCCGTCGATGCCGCGCTGCTCGCCTTCGGCGGCCTCGACCTCGTCGTCAACAACGCCGGCCTCTCGATCGCCCGTTCGCTGCTCGAGACGACCGAGGCCGAGTGGGACCTGCTGCACGACGTGATGTCGAAGGGCTCGTTCCTCGTCTCCCAGGCCGCGGCCGCGGCCGCTCATCGAGCAGGGCATGGGCGGCGACATCGTGTACATCTCGTCGAAGAACTCGATCTTCGCCGGGACCGGACAACATCGCATACTCGGCGACGAAGGCCGACCAGTCCCACCAGGTCCGGGTGCTCGCCGCCGAGCTCGGCAGCCACGGCATCCGGGTCAACGGCATCAACCCGGACGGTGTCGTGCGCGGCTCGGGCATCTTCTCCTCGGGTTGGGGCGCCAACCGCGCCGAGACCTACGGCGTGCCGGAGGAGGACCTCGGCCAGTTCTACGCGAACCGCACGATCCTCAAGCGCGAGGTGGTGCCAGAGAACGTCGCCGACGCCGTGTATGTGCTCACAGGGCCGGAGCTCAGCCGCACCACCGGGCTGCACATCCCCGTCGACTCCGGCGTCGCCGCCGCGTTCCTGCGATAGGCGGCACCATGGGCAGAGGAGCTGTCGCGGCAGTCGACCTCGGCGCGACCAGCGGTCGCGTCGTCATCGGTCATGTCGGCGACGGCGCGGTGCGCCTCGAGGTCGTCGAGCGGTTCCCCAACAACCCGGTTCGCCACTGGGAGGGCGTGACCGACGGCCTGCACTGGAACGTGCTCGAGCTGTTCCGGTCCGTGCTCCAGGACTGCGAAAGGCGGCCCACCAGGAGCCTGGCCTGCTCAGCATCGGGGTCGACTCGTGGGGCCTCGACTACGGACTGCTCCGCGACGGTGCACTGCTCGGCAACCCTTACTCGTACCGGGACGAGCGCACGGCGGCGGGCGTGCGCTGCCACCCACGCGCTCGTCGAGCCACGAGGAGCTGTACGGGATCAACGGGCTGCAGTTCATGCCGATCAACACGCTCTACCAGTTCACCGCTGACCGGCTCGCAGGCCGCGTCGAACCGGGTGATGTGGCGCTGCTGATTCCCGACCTGATCGGCTATTGGCTGACCGGGAAGATGGCCGCTGAGCGCACCAACGCATCGACGACCGGGTTGCTCGACGTGCACACGCGCGCAGTGGTCGTTCGATCTCGCCACCCGACTCGGCTTCGAAGCGCAGCCTGCTGCCCGACATCCTCGACCCGGGTTCGATTCTCGGTCCCCTGCTGCCGACCGTGGCGGATGAAGTCGGACTGAAGGCGCCCGTCGCGGCAGTCGGCTCACACGACACGGCGTCTGCCGTCGTCGGCGTTCCCGCAGTCGACGACGAGTTCGCCTACGTGTCCTGTGGCACCTGGGCGCTCGTCGGCGTCGAGCTGGAACGACCCGTGCTGAGCGAAGAGGCCCGCCGCGCAAATTTCACCAACGAAGGCGGGCTGGACGGCCGGATCCGCTTCCTGCAGAACATCACCGGGCTTTGGCTGCAGTCGGAGAGCATCCGCACGTGGGAGCGCGAGGGCCACACCATCGACCTCCCCACGCTGCTCGAGGCGGCGGCGGCGCTGCCGCCGGGATCGTTGTTCGACGCCAACCACCCGAGGCTGCTCGCACCCGGCGACATGCCCGCACGGATCGCGCAATGCTGCAGGGAGGCGAGCCAGGCCGCTCCGCGCACCCAGGCAGAGTTCGTGAGAGCAATCAACGAAAGCCTCGCGGAGGCTTTCGCCCGGGCAGTGCGGACCGCTGGAGAGCTGTCCGGCAAGACCGTGCGGGTGATCCACATCGTTGGGCGGCGGTTCGCAGAACGCGCTGCTCTGCCAGCTGACCGCCGACCGCAGCGGCCTTCCGTCATCGCCGGCCCCGTGGAGGCCACCGCGCTCGGCAACGTGCTCGTGCAGGCGCGCGCCAGCCGGCTGCTGCCGGGCAGTCTCGAATCTCTCCGGTCAGTCATCGGCCGCTCTGCGCCTCTTCGCAGATACGAGCCCCACGCCTGAGACAACCTGGACAAGGGCGGCTCGTCAAGCGAGCGGTTCGCTAAGGAGAGTCGTGCACATTCGCCTACCTCAGAGTGGTGCGGAGCTCCCGGGCCTGACGTACGGTGCTGGGCCTGAGCTCGGTACCGAGATCAGTGGCCCTGGTCAGCTCTGCGGCGGTGCTTGTGCTTCTCGTGCTTGGGCCGTGCGGGCTTGTCGCCCTTCGCCGTCCGCACGGGGGACGGCGTCTGGGCGGACTGGGCAGCCGCGGAGGGCTCCCAGGTGAAGTAATCGGGACCTGCTGGCTTGACCTGGGTCATTGATGCCCTCTATTCCACTGCGCTCATCGTCGAACGCCCTTCCATCGTAGGACCGAAAACCGCCCCGTGACCTGCGAATTCGCCGACCTTGGCGTGTCGATGGGGTGACGATCCCTCAGTTTCAGTCGGCGCTGAGAACCGCTCCGCGACGCGCGGCGGGTGCTCTGCGCGCCTAGGCTGGAAGATCGTGTTCACCGATGCCGACATCCGCGCCCTCACGGGCAGTGGCGCCTTCGCGCGCGGCGAGGCTTACGCCCGAGAGGGCCACTTCGACGACATCGAATGGGAGGAGCCGCGGCGGCGACTGCTCGGCCGCTCCAAGGGCTCGCACGGCAAGTTCTATCGGACCACCGTGAACTTCGAGGGCCGGTCCGACTCGCTGGTGCCCTCGCGCTCCACCTGCTCATGCCCACAAGGCTCGGGATGCAAGCACGTCGCCGGACTGCTGCTGACCTCGCGTCGGCTAGGCTACCCGCCCGAGACCCTGCCGGGAGCTCTCGGATCCGCGACCACGAGCACGCCGTCGCAGATGCAGCAGATCTACGAGGCGGCCCAAGCGCGGGCGGCGACGGTGTCGACCTGGCGCCGACAGCTCGAGCCACTGCTGGAGAAGACGGCCGCCCCGACCGCGCGGGGCGAGCTGGGGGTGCAGTTCGAGTTGCACTCGACCCTGGCCCGCGGCACCCGTCGAGCATTCGTCAGCCTCCTGGCGCACGCGGTTCGGATGGGCGAGCGCGGTCTCTGGGTGCGCAGCAACATCAACTGGGCCGATCTGCAGAACGCCCACTCGTCCTACGTGCCATGGCAGGTCGATGCCATGCTGGCCATCCGCCGCGCGCTGCAGAAGACCGAGCCCGGATGGGGCAGCAGCAACCGTGCGCCCCTCGCCCTCGAAGACGTTCCCGCGCCGGGTCCATGGCAGGCGCTGCGAGCTGCTCGCGATGCTGGCGTGGTCTTCATCGCGAGCGACGCGGCGCAATCCCCGGTGCGGCTCAGCGATGAGCTCGCCAGGATCGAGTTCGATGTCGCCACAACCTCGTCCGGGCTGGCCGCTCGCACCCGCATCCTCCTGGCCGGTGACGAGCTCCGACCGCGTCAGCTGGGGCTCGTCGGCTTCCCGACCTCCGGTCTGTACACCTGGAGCGGCGATGCCGCGACCCCCAGCGACATCACCCTCGCCGCGTTCGAGCGCCCGCTCAGCAGTGCCGAGCGGGCGCTGACCGATCTCACGACCCCCGTCGAGATCCCCGCCGACGAGGTCGCCGAGTTCACCGACACCATCGGCACTCGGCTCTCCGAGACGATCGCGCTCACCTCCAGCGACGACACCTTCACCCTGCCGGAGCGACGCCGACCTCGCCTCGGCGTCACCGTCGAGCACCTGGTCGGCCTCAACGTCCGTGTCAGCTGGCACTGGATCTACGCGACGGATGCCGACGCGAACGGCGCGGTGGACCGCCAGCGCGTCTCGTTCGACGCCACGAGCGGGCGAGACGGCCGCGCAGAGGCGAAGCTCTGGGGAGAGCTGCCCGGCGGTCTCGGCGATGGCTGCCCAAGGGTCCGCTGGACGGCCCGGGGTCGACCGCGTTCTACGCCGGGATGAGCGCGCTCAGCTTCGTCGCCGAGGCCCTCCCGGCGATCCGAACCTTCGCCGAGGTCGAGGACATCGGCGAGCCCACCGACTACAAGGCGGCCGAGGCGCCGCCCGAAGTCACCTTCACGACGGTGGAGCGACCGGACGACCGGGACTGGTTCGACCTCGAGATCACCGTGCTCGTCGACGGCGAGGAGATTCCGTTCGCCGAGGTCTTCCTCGCCCTCGACCGAGGCGACGACTACCTCGTGCTGCCCGGCGGCGTCTATGCGCCGCTCACCGGACCGCGTTTCGACCGGCTCCGCGAGCTGATCTCCGAGGCCAAGCGCCTCGACGACACCGGGGGAGAGGGCATCGCCCTCAACCGCTACCAGACCGCGCTCTGGGATGACCTCGCCGAGGTCGGCGTGCTCGGCGCTCAGGCGAAGGCCTGGCAGGACAGCGTGCGCGCCCTCTCGGGTGGCGAGCCTCCCACCGTTCCTCTGCCCGCCGGATTCACCGCCGAGCTGCGCGGCTACCAGCAGACCGGCTTCGACTGGCTGAGCTTCCTCTACGACGCGGGCCTCGGCGGCGTGCTCGCCGACGACATGGGCCTTGGCAAGACGGTCCAGGCGCTCGCGATGATCTCCCACACCGCCGAGCTCGAGGCGGAGGACACCGCGGAGCGAGGCAGCCCACCGCGGCCGTTCCTCGTCGTCGCGCCCACGAGCGTGCTGCCGAACTGGGTCAGCGAGGCCAGACGGTTCGCGCCGAACCTCACAGTGGCGATGATCGATGCGACCTCCGCCAAGAGCGGGGTGCCGCTTGCCACCCAGGTGGATGGTGCCGACATCATCGTCACCTCCTATGCGCTGGTTCGCCTCGATGAGGATCAGTACGCCCAGCTGCCGTTGCGCGGAGTGCTCTTCGACGAGGCGCAGTTCCTCAAGAATCGGCGTTCGATCATCCACCGGGTGGCTCGGGAGCTGCGAGCTCCCGTGAAGTTCGCGTTGACCGGAACGCCGCTGGAGAATTCGCTGACCGACCTGTGGTCGATCCTCGCGGTCGTCGCCCCCGGTCTCTTTCCGAGCATCCCGACCTTCACCGAGCTCTACCTCGCGCCGATCGAGCGCGACAACGATCGCGGCCGACTGGCGCAGCTGCGCCGCAGGATCCGGCCTCTCATGCTGCGCCGCACCAAGGAGCACGTCGCATCGGAGCTGCCGCCGAAGCAGGAGCAGGTGCTCGAGTTGGAGCTCGGGCCCGAGCAGCGACGGGTCTACGACACGATCCTCGCCCGCGAGCGCCGTCGCGTGCTCGGCCTGATGGACGAGTTCTCCCGCAACCGGATGCAGATATTCCGCGCGCTCACCCTGCTCCGGCAGGCCGCGCTCGACGCGTCGTTGATCGATCAGGGCGGCAGCTCCGGCGGCCTGCGCGAGCTCGACGACGAGGAGGGCGCCGCCCTCAACGCGGACATCCCATCCGCGAAGCTCGACGTGCTCGAGGAGCTGCTCGCGGATGCCCTCGAGGAGGACCACCGGGTCCTCATCTTCAGCCAGTTCACTCGCTTCCTCGGCAAGGTCAAAGATCGCCTCGACGCCTCGGGCACGAAGTACGCGTATCTGGATGGCCGCACCCGCAAGCGCGGGGAGCAGATCGATCTGTTCCGCTCCGGCGAGGTGCCCGTGTTCCTGATCAGCCTCAAGGCCGGCGGATTCGGCCTCAACCTCGCCGAGGCCGACTACTGCATCCTTCTCGACCCCTGGTGGAACCCGGCGGCCGAGGCGCAGGCCATCGACCGCGCACATCGGATCGGGCAGACCAACACCGTGCACGTCTACCGCCTCGTCGCGGCCGACACGATCGAGCAGCGGATGATGGCGCTCAAGCAGTCGAAGGCCGAGCTGTTCAGCGCCGTCATGTCCGGCGAGGGCGACGCCGTGCCGACCCAGCTCACGGCGGACGACATCCGGAGCCTGCTCGACGAGTAGACCCGCCCATCCATCCATCCCCACGGATCCGGAGATCTTGCGTGCATCCGGAGAATCGGACGCATCCATGCGGAATTGGCCCTCTGAGGATCCGGATCGGTGTGCGTTCTCCGGATCCGCGCGACCCCGCACTCACTCCTGACAGAATCGAGCCGATGGACTTCGTGTTCTCGCAGCGCGACATCCTGGCGCTCACCTCATCCGCCGCGTTCTCCGCCGCCGTCGCCTATGTGGCCCGCGATGCGATCGACATCCAGGAGACCGGACGGATCGACGAGACCGACTACCTGATCGCCGAGGTCAGCCTGCCGACGGGGGAGCTGCGCACCGTGCAGCTCATGGTGCAGAGCGTGTACGGGCGGATCAACCTCGAGGCCGGCTGCAGCTGCACATCGCCGACGGCCTGCGAGCACGTCGCCGCCGTCCTGCTCGCACTGGCAGCCCGAACGGTCAGGGTGAAGCCGGCGGATGACGTCGCCGACCTGGCTCCGCCGACTCCGCTGGCGCCGGCCATCGTCGAGGCGGCCCGGCACAGCAGCTCCGCCGCCGCCAAGCCGCCGCCCTGGGAGCGCGCGCTCGCCGCCTCCCTGGGGACCGGCCGTCGCGACACCGAGAACGCGGCGCTGCTGGTGGAGCTGCACGACGACAGCGGCAAGGGCGGCTGGTCGACGCCGAGGCCGAGGAAGACGGCGTACCTGGCGGCCAGGCCAGCCACCCGTGGCACCCGTGGAACCTGGATCCGCAGCGCTGTCACCTGGTCGCGGCTCGACGACGCCCCCATCCACGCCGAGCAGCTCGAGGTGCTGCGCGAGTTCGTCGCGCTCTACCGGGCGAGCACGGACGGGCAGGAGTACTCCCGCTACACCTGGTCGGCGTCGCCCGATTGGATGCCGCTCGATTCGCTGCCCTCCCGAGGCCTCTGGTCGCTGATGGACGCCGTGCGGTCAGCCGGCATCCCGATCGTCCATTCGAGCAAATCGCAGCCACTCGTGCGTTTCGACGACCGGACTGCCATCGCCGGGTTCGACATGACAGTCGCGCGCGGACGGCTGAAGGTCGGCGCGCAGGTCGAGATCGACGGCGAGACGCTGCCCGGCGTCGTCGGATTCCTCGGGTCGCCCGCAGTGGGAGTGGCCTGGATCGACGACCCCGGCACGACGAGCGCCAGCCTGGTGATCGCCCGCACCGAGGTGCCGATCGCGTCGGCGCTGCGGGACGTGCTCGGCCGCCCCGAGCCGCTGAGCATCGCAGGCGCGCAGATCGAGCAGTTCGAGAACGACTACCTGCCGCGCCTGCAGCGCCTGGCCCCGGTCCGGTCGTCGGACGCCAGCTACACCCCGCCGCCGCCCGCCCGCCCATCCCTGGCACTGGTCATTCAGCACGAAGGACTGCAGATCAGCCTCGACTGGGCCTGGGACTACGCCGCGCCCAGGCCGCTGCGAGACCGGGTCGTCGAGTCGGAGATCGCGGCGGCCGTCAGCTGGGCGATCGGCTTCGACCTGCCCCTCGTCGTCGGTCCGGATGCCGCAGGAACCGCGACGCTCGAGGAGCCGACCTCGGGTCCGCCTTTCCCACCGCGCGTCCTTCCGGGCGCCAACGCCGCAGTCTTCATGGCTGAAGTGCTGCCGCGCCTGCGCGACGTGCCGGACCTGCGGATCACCGAGAACGGCGATGCCATCGACTACCGGCTCGCGGGCGAGCAGCCGGTCGTCTCCATCAGCACCGAGATCGACGGGATCGACGTCAGCGCGGATCCGGGCGACGAGGCGGGGCTCGGCCCGCGGGACTGGCTCGACCTCGACGTCAGCGTCACGGTGGAGGGGGAGAAGGTGCCGTTCGGCGCCCTGTTCGCCGCGCTCAGCATCGGCGACCCAGTCTTCCTGCTGCCGAGCGGCACGTACTTCCCGATCACCGGTCCCGAGTTCGACCGGCTGCGCGCGGTCATCGACGAGGCGAAGACGCTGAACGACCGGCCGCTGGAACGGCTGCGGGTCAGCCGGTATCAAGTCGACCTCTGGCAGGAGCTCGTCGAGCTCGGCATCGTCGAGGCGCAAGCCGCCGAGTGGCAGGCGGCCGTCGCACTGCTCGCCGACAGTGCGATGCTCGAGGCTGTCGCACCGCCACCGACATTCACCGCTCAGCTGCGGGAATATCAGTCCAGCGGCCTGGCCTGGATGCACTTCCTGCGCACCAACGGCCTGGGCGGCGTGCTCGCCGACGACATGGGCCTCGGCAAGACGGTCCAGGCGCTCGCCATGATGGCGCTCGCGCACGAGGAGCACGGCGCCGCGATGCCGCCGTTCCTCGTCGTGGCACCAACCAGCGTCGTCGGGAACTGGGTGAGCGAGGCCGTGCGCTTCGCTCCCGAGCTTCGCGCGGTCGCGATCACCGAGACGGGGAGCCGGAGACGCAGCACGCTCGCCGAGGCGATCGCCGGCGCGCAGATCGTGGTGACCAGCTACGCGCTGTTCCGGATCGAGTTCGAGGAGTACCGGCATCTGGCCTGGTCCGGACTCCTGCTCGACGAGGCACAGCTGATCAAGAACCACACCTCTCGCGGCTACCGCTGCGCTCGCCTGCTCGAGGTGCCGTTCAAGCTCGCCATCACCGGGACCCCGCTCGAGAACAATCTGCTCGAGCTGTGGTCGCTCGTCTCCCTGACCTGCCCTGGATTGCTCGGGGGCCCCACCCACTTCACCCAGTTCTACCGCCAGCCGATCGAGCGCGACAGGGAGCAGGGCAAGCTCGCCACCCTCCAGCGGCGGATCGCCCCCTTCCTCCTGCGCCGCACCAAGGATCAGGTGGCCGGAGACCTGCCACCCAAGCAGGAGCAGGTGCTCGAACTGGATCTGCACGCCGTGCATCGCCGGATCTACGATGTGCGGCTCCAGCGGGAGCGCCAGAAGGTGCTCGGCCTCGACGCCGACTCGAACGAGAACCGCTTCCAGATCTTCCGATCGCTGACCATGCTGCGCCAGCTTGCGCTGGACGCGTCCCTCGTCGACGACACCGCCGTCGGAGTGCCGTCCGCCAAGCTCGACATGCTCCTCGAGCTGCTGGTCGAGGCTGCCGCCGAGGGCCACCGGGTCCTCGTGTTCAGTCAGTTCACCCGGTTCCTCGGCAAGGCGCGCGATCTCGCCTCGGAGGTCGGTCTCAGCTACGCCTACCTCGATGGCACCACCGCGCGACGCGGCGAGCAGATCGATCGCTTCCGGGCAGGAGAGGCGTCGGTCTTCTTCGTCTCACTGAAGGCCGGCGGATTCGGCCTCAACCTCACCGAGGCCGACTACGTGATCCTGCTCGACCCGTGGTGGAACCCCGCCACAGAGGCGCAGGCCATCGACCGAACGCATCGGATCGGGCAGACGAAGTCGGTCATGGTCTACCGGCTCGTCACCCGCAACACCATCGAGCAGAAGGTGATGTCGCTTCAGGCGAGCAAGGCGCAGCTCTTCGCCGATGTGCTCGACGCGGAGGATGCCGAGGTCAGCACCCTCAGCGCCGACGACCTGCGGGCGCTGCTGGACTGAATGGAGCTGGGCTCGGCTGCGGAAGGGGTCGATAATCGAGGCAGCACCGCCCGATTCCGGCGATCCGACACCCGAGGAGCATCCATGGTGAGCAATCTCAGCCCCTACCTCAATTTCCGACAGGTCGCCGAGGAGGCCATGACCTTCTACCAGTCGGTATTCGGCGGCGACCTCACGCTGAGCCGCTTCTCCGACTACGGCATGGAGCTGCCGCCCGAGGAGTCGAACCACATCATGCATGCGCAGCTGTCGACCCCCAGCGGATTCCTGCTGATGGGCTCGGACACCCCGTCGTACATGGAGCTGCCCGGACAGCAGCAACGTGTCGGTCTCGCTGAGCAGCGGTCCCGAGGGCGAAGAGGAGCTCACCGGCTACTGGAACGCCCTGCTGGAAGGCGGCACCCAGACGATGCCGCTGGAGAAGGCGCCGTGGGGCGACAGCTTCGGCATGCTGACGGACAGGTACGGCACGAATTGGCTGGTCAACATCTCGGGCGCCCCCGCCGCCTGAGACTCCCGCGCCCGCTCATCCCCCGGTGGCTGAGCCGGGCGCGAAGCGCCGTGTCGAAGCCCAGGTGACCGGGCCCTCCGGCCTCGAAGATAACGATCCGGATTCGAACATACCGACGAATCTCGCAGTGTCGGAGGCTCGTCCTAGTCTCCAGATATGACCCGCCGCCAGCCGCAGATGTCCACCGCTTCCCGCCAGTCCGCAGAGCGCGCCAGCACTCTCCAGGCTCCCGCACGCCGGCATTTCCTGATCGAGGGAGAGCCCGCTCAGCTGCTGCTGTCGGCGGTGTTCGCGCTGCAGGTGAGCGCAAGCAGCGACGGCCGCCGGCGGCTCGCGGGCAAAGGCGATCCCGCCGCCATGGCGGCACTGCGCCGAGCGATGGGGCGCCTTGAAGCGCGGCTCGAGGCCTATGACTCCGCCCACGGCGGCTTCGCACCCACCGAGGCGAGCTCGCGTCGCCGCATGTGCGAGGCGTTCGACATCGTGGCGAAGCGAGCTATGGACGCATACGGAATCGAACAGGCACCGTGGGAGCTCCAACTCGCCAGCTGACCTCGGCTCCATCGAACACGCCTTCGCAGGTGAGCGCGGCCCATCCACCGTCCTTCCGCGTTCACGAGGCTGCATCGAGAACCGAAGATCACCGGCGTTCGAGACGACCGCGGAGCCGGTTCACCTCCGCGTCTGCTGACGCGGCCTCGCGATCCGCCGTGCTCCGCCTCCGACCAGCGGCAAGACGATCGCGCGTCGCCGTGTCCACGGCATCCGTCGCGTCGTCGAGCCGGTCGCGGAGTTCCGTCAGCCGTCGCGTGAGATCGTCGACCTGGTCCGCGAGATCGGAGCGCGTCTGCTCCGCCCGCTCGGCCGCGTCCTCGGCTGCGGCTTCTGCTCGAGCTGCAGCCTGCGCGCCCTTCGCGGCCGCACGGGCGTTCTCCTCCGCCTCCGAGAGAGCCTTCTCCGCATCCTTTCGACGCCGGCGGGCGTCGAGGTCATCCGAGGCACTCGAACCCGGCGCATTCACGGCTGCAGATCCCCGCGTGGCCGATGGGCCGGCGGACGCACCTCGCGTGGGGGAGAGCGATCCAGATCCGCCTGCCACGGCGCCGTCGAGGTCGACTGGCGTCGAGGCCGTCCGTGCTCAGCGCCCGCACAAGACGGCCCGTTCGCAGCGCATCTGCCGCCGACGTATCGGCGAGCGCGGCGCCCAGCGTCTGCTCGACCTCGTCGCGCACGGATGCGCTGACGGCGCGTCCCGATTCCTCGGCGAGAGCGGTGCCGAGGTCGGCGATAGCGCCGACCAGCTGACGTCGTGCTGTCGACAGCTCTCGCAGCTTGGCCCGATCCGGGTCACTCTCCTGCGCGGTGCGCAGAGCCTCGCCGATGCGGACGAGCTGATCGATCTCGTCTGGATGCGCCCGGGCTATCGCGTTGGCGAGCCACGCCGATGCAGAAGGCTTCGGCAGAGCGGCGATCTCGTCAGCGAGCTCCCGATTCCCGCCACCGCGTACCTGCTTGGCACGCGCGTTCCGCTCAGATGTGAATCGGTCCGCCGCCAGTCCGTACAGCTCGTCGGCGATGGCGATCAGATCCACGCCGCTCGACGAGTCTCGTCGAGTCATCTCGCGAGTCGGTGCCGGGCGATCCTGTCGCCAGCTTCAGTCCTTGCTGAGCAACGGGTCGGTCCCGACGGGGGTGGCGTTCTCGTCGGCCCCGCGCAGCGCCTCGCTCGTGGCATCGCTCTCCTCGGTGCCGTCGGAGTCTCCTTCGAGACCGCTCACGGTGCCGTTCGTCTGGTCGAAAGGCTGCGCGATCGCCTCGTCGCCATCATCGCCGTTGATGCTCCCGCTCTGCGGGCTGTTCGTGTCCATGACGGAACGCTACGCCGCCTGTCCCCGCAGTGGGGCGCGCATCCGGGAACATTCCAGACTGCGTCCAGGTTGCAGAGGATATGAACGCGCCCGTCATGAACTGCTACGCCTCGATCGATGACGACATCCTCATCGACGGAGACCACTACGACCCATCCTGGTTCGCCACAGACCGACCGATGCTCGACCTTCGACCAAGGCCCTTCGCTCGGACACGAGCGGAAGGGCCTTTCTCGTCGGCCGGACTTCGCACCGCAGCTCGGCGACCAGGTTCCATCGGCCGACGGCGGGACACTGGAGACATGCGCAACAACTGGAGCAGTCACTGGACTCCCGCTGCCCTCGTCTTCCTCAGCCTCAGCGTCATCGGGCTCGTCGGCACCTGGATCTTCAACGCGCTCGCCATCGTGCAGATGCGCGACTTCGTCGGCGACTGGACGAACAGCGGGCCGTCGGTCTCATCGTTGACCGTCGACCTGCTGGTCGCCGCTGTCGCGGGCAGCGTGTTCATCGTCCTCGAAGCCCGTCGGCTGGGCATGCGTCATGCCTGGCTGTACATCGTCCTGTCCGGGGTGACCGCGTTCGCCTGCATGTTCCCGCTGTTCCTCGCGATGCGTCAGCGGCGGATCACCGCTCTCGCCGCCGCTTCCCAAGGCGTGGCGGCGCTGACCGATCCGGAATGACTGCCAGGCTCGGAGGACATCTCTCGAGCGCACGACTGTTGGCGTCGACCGCGCCGGCTCGCTCACTCCCGACGAACGGACGACCATGGGCTTCTTCGGCTTCCTCATCCTCGGATTGCTGGCCGGCGCCATCGCCAAGCTGATCATCCCGGGCAGGCAGTCCGGCGGGTGGTTCGTCACCCTGATCCTCGGCGTGCTCGGCGCCTTCCTCGGAGGCTGGCTCGGCGGCCTGCTGTTCGACGCGCCTCTTGAGGATTTCTTCTCCCTGCAGACCTGGGCGCTGGCCATCGGCGGCTCCATCATCGTGCTGCTCGTCTATGGGGCGATCTTCGGGCGCAAAGGCCGCCGCTGACGGAGTCGGAGCGGCGTCGCTTCTCAGCGATTCCTCATTGATCGGGCCTCTGACCAGGAGTTAGCTGGTCTCATGCCGGGAAAGAAGCTCCCTTCCACCATTCGCAGGTCGCCGAAGAAGGCGCAGGCCACCTACGCCGAGACGCTGAAGTCCGCGGTCAAGGAGTATGGCGACGGCGAGCGCGCCCATCGCACCGCCCTCGCCTCGCTCAAGCACAGCTTCGAGAAGGTCGGCGACCACTGGGAGAAGAAGTCCCGAAAGGGGCCCTCAGACTCGAAGGCCGCGGGCGGGCGCTCGACGAAGGCGAAGTCCGCGGAGGGGGTCGACGCCAATGCGTCGAAGGACCACTTGCTGAAGATCGCCAAGAGGCTCGGAATCGCGGGGCGCACGACCATGAAGAAGCGGCAGCTCGTGACCGCTATCACGAAGGCGAACCGGACCATCTCGGCGAAGTCGCTCCGCAAGAAATGATCCGACGAGGGGCCACACTGAGAGGGTGACTAGCGCCGCCACCTCTGCCGACAACAAGAAATCCGCTGGTGGCGAGTCCACCCTCACCGTTCTCATTGCGCTCGCCGCCAACGCGTTGATCGCGGTCGCGAAGACCGTCGCGGCGATGATCACCGGCTCCGCGTCGATGGTCGCCGAATCCGCGCACTCCTGGGCGGACGCCGGGAAACGAGGTCTTCCTTCTCATCGCGGGGAAGCGGGCCGTGCGTCCGCCGGATGTGCGCCATCCGCTCGGCTTCGGACGCGACGCCTACGTCTGGTCGCTGTTCGCGGCGTTCGGGCTGTTCACGGTCGGCTCGATCGTCTCGATCATGCACGGCGTCCAGGAGCTCGTCGACGAGGCGCCGGCGAGCGACTTCGCGGTCTCGTATATCGTGCTCGGCATCGCCTTCGTCCTCGAGGGTGTCTCCTTTCTCCAGGCTCTGCGGCAGGCTCGATCCGGTGCGACGGACACCGATTCCGAGGTGCTCGACTTCGTACTCAACACATCGGATCCGACGGTCCGCGCGGTCTTCTTCGAGGATGCCGCGGCTCTGACCGGCCTGGTGATCGCATTCGTCGGCATCCTGCTCCACCAGGTCACGGGCTCCGGAGTGCCGGATGCAATCGCGTCGATCCTCGTCGGGGTGCTGCTCGCGGTCGTCGCGATCGTGCTCATCCGCCAGAACCAGCGATTCATCGTGGGCGAGGCCGTGGACCCGCGCGTTCGGAACGCGGCACTCACGCGACTGCTGGACATGGAGGAGATCGTCCTCGTCAGCTACCTGCACATCGAGTACGTCGGGCCGAGCAGGGTGTTCGTCGTCGCCGCGATCGATCTGGCGGGCAACGACGACGAGGTGCATGTCGCCGTCCAGCTGAACGCGCTCGAGGAGCGGCTGCAGGAGAGCGACCGGATCGTCCGTGCCGTGCTCACCCTCGCTGCGCCGGGCGCCGCAGCGCTGACACCCACCGGGCTGGTCTCCGCCTCGTCCGCCCGCATCGCCGGCTGAGTTCGCGGAGCGCGTCAGCCGTGCCCTCCTACCGGGTCATCATGGCGATCGGCCGCCTTGCGTGGGGAGTTCGCCCCGACGAGGTGGAGCCGCGTGCCGCAGACGCGGCAGCAGGGCTGACGACGCTCGAAGCCTCCAGCGTCAACCTGGTGGGTGGGCAGGCACGGATCACGATCCGCTTCTCGGCGGACGAGGACGGTCTCGCGCTCCAGATCGGCGAGCACGTCGCGGCGTGCACAGCGGCGAGCGCCGAGGTAGCGGATTGGTGGATCACCAAGGGCACGGGGTCGCGCTGGAAGCGACTGCCGTCTTGAGCACGGGTGCGTCGAACTCCGCGTCGGCGGTTCTCCATTTAGCGCCTCAGGGCGCGGAGGTACCGATCGGTGAAGATCCGCTGCACGATGCGCAAGGCAGGACCAACGAGCTTCCAGAACGGGTTCGACGGCTGGGAGAAAGCTCGAATGACCACCCAGACGGAGTCATCGGCGCGGCGCTCGAGAAGGAACGCTTCCTCGCCGGCTTCGGAATGGCCGGGCAGGGTGCCGTAGGCGAAGCCGGCCAGCCGCGGCTCGTCGACGGTCCAGACGACCACGGCAGGGAACCGGAAGGACAGACCTCCGATACCGAACCGGAGCTCGATGAGGTCGCCGTCCTGCAGGGGCACGCGCGGCGCGCCGAGCGAACCGCGCATGCGGATGCCGGCTCGGGTCTGCAGCCCCCAGGCGAAGATCTGTTGCCTGGCGTCGTCCCAATCCGCCTGACCGGAGCCGACCTGCGCGGTGCGCGCGATGGACCGATAACCGGGGATGGTGCGATCCTCGAATTGGGCGGACCGAGTTGCGCCGACGGGGGAGTAGGACACGGGCCGTCGAGCATAGGGAGTTCTCACTCCGCAGGCGCCGAAGCAGGCGGGCGCTCGGCGACGATGAGGAGCGTCCAGCCGACGGCGAAGGCGAGCATGGTGAGTCCGCCGCGCGGCCAGTAGATGTGGCTGTCGACGAACGAGATCGAGGCCAGCACCACCAGCAGACCGCCGAGCACTCCGAGCAGTCGCGCACGCAGAGACCGGGCCCGAACGAGGATGACGCCGGCCGCGATGATCGACGCGAGCAGCAGCGCGATGGTTCCCGGCGTCGCGAGCGCATCGGCGAGGTCGTAGAGCACGCCCTTGCCCGAGCCTGCGTTGTCGAGCTGCAGTCCGCCCGCGCCGATCCCCGCCAGCACATCCAGGGCGGTGTATCCCGCGGCGAAGATGTATCCGAGCAGACCGGTGATGACCGCGAGCACGCGGGAGTGCGATCGAGCGATCCACCATGGGGCCAGCGCGAGCAGCGGGAAGAGCGGAAGGGTGACGACGTGCAGACCGCGCCATTGCATCGCGGTGTCATCCGTCAGGTACATCGGATGGGTGAGCCCGATGAGCGACAGCGACAGCCCGGGCAGGATCGCGATCATCAGCGAGACGACGAGCTGACGCCGGGTCCCCGCGAGTGCCGGTCGGATGCTGCGGTCTGCGTCGTGGACTGCCGCGTCGAAGCTCATGGCTCCATCTTCGACCGCCCGTCTGGGACTGCAGTGTTTCCGGCGCGTGCCAGGGTGGTGGCATGACCGACTGGATCGCCCTCAATCGCGAGACGTGGGACGAGCGCGCCGCCGTGCACGCCGCCTCCGCCGACTACGGTGTCGAGCGCTTCGTCTCCGAGTCCGACTTCCTCTCGGATGTCGTGCGGTTCGATCTTCCGCGGCTCGGAGACATCGCCGGACTGCGCGGTGTCCACCTGCAGTGTCATATCGGCACGGACACACTCTCGCTCGCCCGACTCGGAGCGCGAATGACCGGCCTCGACTTCTCGGAGCCGGCCCTGGCAGAGGCCCGCGCACTCGCACAGCGCGCCGGAGCCGATATCGACTACGTGCAGGCCGAGCTCGAAAGCGCTCTCGACGTGCTGCCGGCGGGCGAATTCGACCTCGTGTTCACCGGAATCGGCGCCCTGTGCTGGCTGCCGAGTGTCGAGCGCTGGGCCCGGGTGGTGGCGGAGCTGCTGGCGCCGGGAGGTCGACTGTTTCTTCGCGAGGGACATCCGGTGCTCTGGGCGCTGGACTACGACCGCGAGGACGGCGTCATGGCGCTCGCCCATCCGTACTTCGAGCAGGTAGAGCCGAACGTCTGGGACGAGCCAGGCACCTACGTCGAGACCGACCACGAGTTCCAGCACACGAAGAGCGCCGACTGGAATCACGGCCTCGGCGAGATCGTCACGGCCCTGCTAGGTGTCGGGTTGCAGATCACCATGCTCGTCGAGCACACGAGCGTGCCATGGCGACCGTTCCCCGAGAAGCTGATGGAGGAGGGGGCGGACGGCGAATACCGCCTGCGCTCCCATGCAGAGCGCGTTCCGCTGAGCTACACCCTGCAGGCCGTCAAGCCGGCCTCGTAGTGGGTCGGTCGAGCCTGCTAGAGCCTGCTCGGCCAGCCTCGAAGACCTTCCACGTCGCGGATTGTGTGGGGATTGTTAAGTCCGCGTGAAGAGAACCGCGCAGCCGCGGACCGCTCCGAGGCCGCACCTGAGGTTGAAATGTGAGCGCGGAACTGACCCTCGGTGCGGCCCTGCCTCCGGCGGGGGCCTACTCAGCCACCGAAGACACGGTGCCCTCCACAACGCCCGGTGGCTGAGCCGGGCGCACCGCGCCCGCGTCGAAGCCCACCCATCGCTCTCCCCGTGCAACCGGGCTTCGATACGGCCCTGCCTCCGGCGGGGGCCTACTCAGCCACCGACACCACGGCGCCCTCCCACACACCCCGGTGGCTGAGCCGGGCGCACCGCGCCCGCGTCGAAGCCCACCCACCGCCCGCACGTGCAACCGGGCTTCGATACGGCCCTGCCTCCGGCGGGGGCCTACTCAGCCACCGAAACCACGGCGCCCTCCCACACACCCGGTGGCTGAGCCGGGCGCACCGCGCCCGCGTCGAAGCCCACCCACCGCCCGCACGTGCAACCGGGCTTCGATACGGCCCTGCCTCCGGCGGGGGCCTACTCAGCCACCGAAGGAGCATGTCCTCCCACACACCCCGGTGGCTGAGCCGGGCGCACCGCGCCCGCGTCGAAGCCCACCCACCGCCCGCACGCGCAACCGGGCTTCGATACGGCCCTGCCTCCGGCGGGGGCCTACTCAGCCACCGACACCACGGCGCCCTCCCACACACCCCGGTGGCTGAGCCGGGCGCACCGCGCCCGCGTCGAAGCCCACGCGACCAGGACCGCCGGCGCTCACAGCTGCATGTTCGACGAAGTTGTCCACCGATCCGGATTCTCGCCCCCCGCAGCTCCGGTCGACGAGCACACTCGCCCTATGGCTTGGACCTACATCCTCGAATGCTCCGACGGAAGCTATTACGTGGGCAGTACCCGCGATCTCGACCAGCGCCTCTTCGACCATGAGCGCGGCCTCGGCGCCGCCTATACGAAAACGCGGCTGCCTGTGACGCTCGTCGCGTCCTTCGAGTCGGACAATGTCGAAGAGGCGTATCTGTTCGAGAAACAGGTGCAGGGATGGTCTCGAGCGAAGAAGAAGGCGCTCATCGAGGGTCGTTTCGAAGGGCTTCCGGCGGTGAGCCGGAAAGGATACCGCCCATCTGTTCAGGATCCCGGCTCAGCTAATCCGGACGGGCGCGGCCAGGCGCCATGGGAGATGCGGCGCGGTCGACCGTGCTGGTTGAAAGACTGAGCGATTCTCGGCGGCGGGCTTCGACACGGGCGCAGAGCGCCCGGCTCAGCCACCGAGCGGGTCGCGGATTGTGTGGGGGATTGTTACGTCCGCGTGAGGAGAAGCGCCCAGCCGCGGACCGCTCCGAGGCCGCACCTAGGGTTGAAATGTGAGCGCGGAACTGACCCTCGGTGCGGAAGAAGAGCTCCACCTCATCGACCTCGAGAGCTGGAAGCTCTCGGCGCGGGCACCGCAGCTGCTCGCCAAGCTTCCGCCCCAGTCAACTACGGCGCCGAGCTGCAGCGCACCACGGTGGAGACCAACACCGAGGTCGTCCGCAGCCTCGACGCACTGCGCGACGAGCTGCTGCGCCTGCGCCGAGGCGTGGTCGATGTCGCCGAGCCGGCCGGCCTCGGAGTCGCCGCGGTCGGCACGCGCCCCGCGGTCGGTGTTCGCGGACTTCGAGCTGACCAGCACCGGTCGATTCGGCCGGATGCAGGAGCAGTACCGCCTGCTGGTCGACGAGCAGCTCATCTGCGGCCTGCAGATCCACGTCGGAGTCGCCGACCGAGAGCTCGCCGTGCAGATCGCGCAGCGGGTCGAGCGCGACCTGCCCGTGCTTCTCGCCCTGTCCGCCAGCTCGCCGTACTGGAACGGCAGCGACACCGGCTACGCGAGCATCCGCAGCCTGATCTGGCAGCGCTGGCCGAGCGCCGGCGCCGACCGGGCCGCTCGCCTCCGCCGCCGCCTACGACGAGCTGCTCTCCGACCTGATCGGCACCGGCGTCATCGCCGACTCGAAGATGGCCTACTTCGACGTCCGACCGTCCTCCCACGCACCGACGCTCGAGCTGCGGGTCTGCGACGCCTGCCCCATCGTCGACGACGCGATCCTGATCGCCGGGCCTATTCCGCGCGGCGGTGCGGGCGGCCGAGCTCGACATCGAGGCGGGCCGGCCGTACCTGCCGCTGCCCGCGCCCATCCATCGGGCGGCCATGTGGCAGGCGGCCCGCGGCGGCCTGTCGCGGCAAGCTGCTCGACGCGTCGGATCACCCGAGGCCGATGGCCGCCGCCGACGCCGTGCACGCGACGCTCGATCGGCTGCGCCCGCAGCTCGAGGAGCTCGGGGACTGGGACGAGGTCTGCCGAGCTCGCCGAGGCCGTGCTCGCCCGCGGCTCGTCTGCCGACCGGCAGCGCGCGACCTTCGCGAGCGCGGCGAGCTCGATGACGTGGTCGAACACGTCGTCCGCGAGACCCACGGTCCCGCCTCGGGCCCGCCGCCCGCCATCCCGGCCCTCACGCCGCTATGCCGTCCGCGCCGGAGACGAGGCGGTCGGTCCGGGCGCCCAGCCGCGCCCCGCCTACCAGGACCTCGTGGCGTACTGGCGTCGGCTCGGCCACAGCGGCATCGAGGAGAAGCAGCGCGACGCGCGACCGCTGGATCGACGAGCACGGCATCGACCTTCACCGTGCGCGGGAGAGGATCGGCGCTTTCCCGGTCGACCTGATGCCGCGCGTGATCCAGCGCCTACGAGTGGCACGAGCTCTCGGCCGGGCTCACCCAGCGGGCGCGGGCGATCGAGGCGTTCCTGCAGGACGTCTACGGCGAGCGCCGAGCGATCCGGGACGGCGATCGTGCCCGAGAGCCAGGTGGTCGGCGGCAGCGGCTGGCGCGAGGAAGCGACCCGCCTCCCCGTCGGCACGCGTCCGCGCCCCGATCATGGGCTTCGACCTCATCCGCAACGAGTTCGGCGGCTGGCGCGTGCTCGAGGACAACGTCCGCACCCCGAGCGGCTTCGCCTACGCCATCGGCGACCCGCCACCTGATGGACGCCGTCCTGCCCGAGCTGCCTCGGCCAGCCGGACTGCTCGACCCCGACCTCGCCCTCCTGTCGCTTCGCGCGACCCTCGTCGCGCATGCCCGCGGCACCGGCGTCAGCGACGGCAGCAATGCCGCGGAGCCGGTGGTCGCCCTCTTATCCGACGGCGTCGGCACGCCCGCGTGGTTCGAGCATCGGACACTGGCCAACACGGCCGACCTCATGCTCGTCGGCCCCGATGACCTGCTGGCCGAGGGCGGAGTCGTGCGGCATGCCCAGACGCGCGAGCGGATCCACGTGCTCTATCTGCGGCTGGACGGCGAGCTGATCGACATCCGCACCAGGAGCGGAGTGCCGATCGGCGAGGCATCATGGACGCCGCGGCCGCCGGGGCAGTCGTACTGGCGAACGCACCCGGCAACGGCGTCGCCGATGACAAGGCCATGTACTGCTACGTGCCCGAGCTGATCGGCTACTACCTCGACGAGCGGCCGCTGATCGAGTCGGTGCCGACCTATCGCACGAGCGACGCGGCCGAGCGCCGTGGCAGTGCTCGAGCGGGTCGGGGAGCTGGTCACCAAGCCCGTCGACGGCTACGGCGGTCGTGGGGTGCTGATCGGCCCAGCCGCGACGGCGGCGACCGTCGCGGCCCGCCGTGCGGAGATCGCCGACCATCCCGAGCGGCTGGATCGCGCAGGAGGTGGTGACCCTGTCCTCGCTGCCGACCTTCAGTGGCCAGCTGCTCGGCCCGCGCCATGTCGACCTGCGCGCGTTCGTCTTCCTGACCGGAACGGGGGAGGGGCAGGCTCAGCTGGCCCCGCTGGCGCTGACGCGGGTGGCACCCGAGGGCAGCCTGGTCGTCAACTCGTCCCAAGGGGGCGGCGCGAAGGACACCTGGATCCTCTCCGACGTTGCGCAGCACGCCGGCACCCCGAACCCGGAAGGAGCCTGACCCATGTGCGGACTGGCAGGAGAGCTGCGCTTCGACGGACGATCCGTCGATGCCGGCGACATCGCGCGGATGAGCGCCTGCATGGTGCATCGCGGGCCCGACGGCGACGGCATCTGGACCCACGGACCCGTCGGTCTCGGCCATCGGCGGCTGTCGATCATCGACCTCAGCAGCGGCCGGATCGCAGCCGATGATCGATGCCCCGCTCGGCCTCAGCGTCGTGTTCAACGGCTGCATCTACAACTACGAGCAGCTGCGCACCGAGCTGCAGGCCAAGGGCCACACGCTTCTTCTCCCACTCCGACACCGAGGTGATCGGCAAGGCGTACGCCGAGTGGGGCGACCGACTGCGTCGACCACTTCATCGGCATGTTCGCCTTCGTCATCGTCGAGCAGGCCAGCGGCCGCGCGATTCTCGGCGCGCGACCGGCTCGGCATCAAGCCGCTCTACCTCGACGAGACGCCGCGGATCGGCTGCGCTTCGCCTCGACCCTGCCCGCGCTGCTCGCGGGCGGCGGCATCGGACACCTCGATCGACCGCAAGGCGCTCGCCGCACTACATGACCTTCCACTCCGTCGTGCCCGCCCCGCGGACCATCCTCGACGGCGTGAAGAAGCTCCCGCCCGCGACCGTGCGGGTGATCGAGCCCGACGGAACGCAGTCGCGACCACGTCTACTGGGAGCCCGAGTTCACCCGCGACGACTCGCGCGCGACTGGACCTCGAGCGGACTGGGAGGACGCCCTCGTCGACGAGCCTGCGCACCGCCGTGGAGCGCCGGATGGTCGCCGACGTGCCGGTCGGCGTGCTGCTCTCGGGCGGGATCGACTCGAGGCTCGTCGTGGCCCTGCTGGCCGAGGCTCGGCCAGACCGACCTCACCACCTTCAGCATCGGCTTCGACTCCGCGGGCGGCGAGTCGGGCGACGAGTTCGAGTACTCGACGCTCGTCGCCGAGCGCTTCGGCACCGACCACCACCGGATCACGATCGACAGCTCGCGGCTGCTGCCCGGCATCGACGGCGCCGTCGCGGCGATGAGCGAGCCGATGGTCAGCCACGACTGCGTCGCCTTCTACCTGCTCAGCGAGGACGTCGCGAAGTCCGTCAAGGTCGTCCAGTCCGGGCCAGGGCGCCGACGAGGTGCTCGGCGGCTACGACTGGTACCCGCCGCTCGCCGGCGGTCGCGCGCGACGACGCGGTCGAGGCGTACTCCCGGGTCTTCTTCGACCGGCGCTGGTCGCCGAGCTGCGCGGCCTCGTCTCCGCCGACTGGCTCATCGCCGGACGATGCGCCGACCGCCTTCATCGCGCGAGCGCTTCGGCGCGCCCCGGAGCCGACGACCGCGGTCGACGCGGCCCTCCGCAACGACACGACGATCATGCTCGTCGACGACCCCGTGAAGCGGGTCGACAACATGACCATGGCGTGGGGACTCGAGGCGCGCGTGCCGTTCCTCGACCACGAGTTCGTCGAGCTGGCCGGCCGCATCCCGCCCGAGCTGAAGCTGTCGGACGGCGGCAAGGGCGTGCTCAAGCGCGCCAGCCGCGGGCATCGTCCCCGACGAGGTGATCGACCGGACGAAGGGCTACTTCCCGGTGCCCGCCATCCGTCAGCTCGAGGGCCCGTACCTCGAGCGGGTGCGCGACGCGCTGACCGATCCCGGCCGCGGTCGCGCGCGGCCTCTTCGAGCCGGCCACCGTCGAGGCGATGCTGGCGCTGACCCGAACGAGACACGCACGACGCTCGGCTCCAACGCCCTCTGGCAGCTCGCCCTGCTCGAGATGTGGCTGCAGGCCAACGGCATCCGCTGATCCGCGGCCAGTGCACACGCCCGTCGAGCTGTGCCCATCGACCTGGGCCGACCGACGGCTCCGGCCGACCTCACAAGGAGGACACTCACCTATGGCTATGACCCTGACGACGAACCCCGCCGCTCCGCACGCGCGCGCCTCCGCACTCGGCGCGACCCTCGCCGCCGCCTGGGGCAGCTGGGGGCCCACCATGACTCCCGACGCGCGCCGCGGTGGCCTTCATCAGCGACCGCACGGGGACTCCGCAGCTGTGGGTGCAGGAGCTGCATCACATCCGGACGCGACGATCGGCTGACGACCGATGGGGGAGCCGGCAAGGAGCCGACGCAGGCTCGGCTGATCGAGCTCAGCGGCGACCCGGTGATCAACGTCTCCTGGTCGGCCGACAGTCGCTGGCTCGCCTGCACGGTCGCGACGGACGGCGGCGTGCGCACCCAGGTGTGGGTCGTGCACCCCGACGGAAGCGACGCGCGCCGGATCGCCGGGGACCAGCACGAGCACGCCGAGCTCGGGCCGTGGGCCCGCAGCGGCCATCGGGTGGTCGTCACCTTCCCGCCGACCGAGCATGCGCCGACCGCTCGATCCTTCCTCGCCGACCCCGCCACCGGACGGCTGCGATCCGCTCGCCGCCGGCGAGCTCATCCACGTGCTCGACCTCTCCGCTCGAGGAGCGGTTCATCGTCGTCTGCGACGGCGAGCGCGGCCAGCAGTTCTGCGCCGTCGTCGACCGGCTCGCCGACGAGCACTTCCTGCTGCTGCCGCACGGCGCCACCGGATCGACCGAGACTGCGCTGATCCGCCCCGCCCCCGACGGTGACACCAGCCCGCTCTTCGTCTACCTCGCCTCCGACGTCGGGCTGCCGCGCCGCCAGCTGATCGGGGTGCCGTTCGGACCCGAACGGCTACCGCGGCGAGCCGCGCACCTGGGCTGCCCGCGATGACGCGGAGCTCGAGGCGGTCGACGCCGACGATGCGGGTCGACTCCTGCTGCTCGTGTGGAACGTCTCCGGATCCAGCGAGCTCGAGCTGGTCGACACCGCCACCCGGGTCCGCACGCGAGTGTCCGGCCTCCCCGGGCTGGTGGCCACCACACCCGTGCTCAGCCGCGACGGCCGATCCGTGCTGCTCGGCGTCGAGGGCCCGATGCGTCCGCGCGAGCTGTGGCTGCTCGACACCGCGAGCCAGGAGTGGACGCCCGTCACGCATGTCGCCCCGCTGCCCGAGGACGAGCTCGTCGTCCCGACCCTCGAGCGGTTCAGCGGACGGGACGGCCTCGAGCTCACCGGCTGGCTCTACCGCGCCGCGGGTTCCGAAGACGGCGGCCGGGCGCGGGCATCCTCAGCCTGCACGGCGGCCCCGAGTCGCAGGAGCGCCCGGTGTTCGCGCCGCAGCATCAGGCGATCGCGGCCGCGGGCATCACCGTATTCGCCCCCAACATCCGGGGCTCCTCGGGCTTCGGTCGCGATTTCGTGCACGCCGACGACGTCGACCTCCGCCAGCACGCGTTCGACGACGTGCTGGCCGCTCGCGAGTTCCTGGTCGAGCAGGGCATCGCGGCGGCGGATCGGATCGCCGTCACGGGGCGCTCCTATGGCGGCTACCTGACGCTTGCGTCGCTGGCCTTCTCACCCGGCGAGTTCGCGGCGGGCATCGACATCTGCGGCATGTCCGACCTCGTCACCTTCTACCGCGACACCGAGCCGTGGATCGCAGCGGCCGCCGTGTCGAAGTACGGGCACCCCGAGCGCGACCGCGCCCTGCTCGAGCGCATCTCGCCGATGTCCCAGGTCGACGCCATCGATCGTGCCCCTGCTCGTCGCGCACGGCCAGTACGACACGAACGTGCCGATCGGCGAGGCGCACCAGATCGTCGCCGCGCTCCACGATCGCGGCCGTCCGGTCGAATACCTCGAGCTCGCGGGCGAGGGCCACGAGTACCGCCGGGCGGAGAGCAGGGCGCTGCTCATCGCGTCCATGGTGCGCTTCCTCAGCACGCACCTCACCGCCGACCCCCACGACGGATCAGCCTCGTCCGCGCAGGTCAGATCGGGCTCGGATGGATCCGATGGCTGAGAGAACCGACCTGGCGGTAGCGCGTCGCCGACCCGAGCGGGACAATCTGCCATGACCGATTTCCCCCGGACCGCCACCGGTGAGCGCGCCGCAGGTGCACAGCGATCCTCGCCTGCAGGCAGTGCTGACCGAGCTCCGCGAGGACATACAGTTCGGACGCGTCGACACGGACGTATCCGAGGTGCTGCAGGAGCGGCTGGTCGCCCACGACATCTTCCTCGACGACGACGAGGTCGAGGCGCTCGCCGCCGAGGTGGAGGCCCACGCCAGCCGCTGAGTCAGGCCGGCGAGCGAGTGGGTGGGCGTGCTGTTCAATGGAGCCATGGCTCCCCGCGACCCGAACGTGACCGATCCGACCTGGGCTTCCTTCGCGCCGCCATCGCCCTGTCGGCGAACGCTGTCGCGAACGGCAACCATCCATTCGGCGCCGTGCTGGTGGATGCGAGCGGTGCACGCGTGCTCGATGCCGAGAACACCGTTGTGACCCTGTTCGATGTCGACCGGTCATGCCGAGACGAACCTGGTCCGCCGAGCCAGCTCAGACGTTCCCAGCGGATGAGCTGCGCGGCTTCACCCTCTATACGAGCTGCGAGCCGTGCGCGATGTGCTCGGGCGCGATCTACTGGTCCGGGATCGGCCGGATGGTCTACGCGATGTCGGAGGAGGAGCTCTACGAGATCACCGGATCGCATGCCGACAACCCCACGCCTCCAGCTGCCGAGCCGGGAGGTCTTCGCGCGGGGGAGCCGCGCAGTGCAGGTAGCCGGCCCGGCCATCGCCGACGAGGCGCGCGTCCATCACGAGGGATTCTGGCACTAGCCGTGCCGGTATCGAAGGCTGCGGCCACCCGGAAGGGTGCGCGACAAGCTGGCGGCGGGGGCGCGAGTGGATATCCTGAAGCGATGAGGTGGACACGGAGTCGCGGTGCCTGACCGGTTTTCAGCCGCCGCCAGGGCGATCGCCGCGATCGCCGACGACAGCATCGATCTGGCTGCTCCGCTGCTCGAGGCCATTCCCGTCACGGGCGCATCGGTGTCCACCATGGGCTCACTGCTCGGCACCAGGACCCTCGACGCCAGCGATCGCCGAGCCGCCCGGATCGACGAGCTGCAGTTCGATCTCGGCGAAGGCCCCTGCTGGGATGCCATCCGGTCGGCCCGTCCGGTGCTCGAGCCCGATCTCCTGGGGCATCCGGTGCGGCATTGGCCCGCGTTCCTCAGCGCCATCCAGAGCGAATCCGTCGCCGCGCTCTTCGCATTCCCGCTGATGGTCGGACCCCTCCGCTTCGGCGCGATCGACCTCTACCGGGACGCCGCCGGCGAGCTGGCAGGTGAGGAGACGGCACGGGCCCAGGAACTCGCAGCCGTCGTGAGTCGGCATGTGCTCCGGCGGGCCATCCGCATGGCGGGCATCGCGGAACCCGCCGAGGGTGACCGGTTCTCGCGCCGGATCGTGCACCAGGCGACGGGCTTCGTCATCGCGCAGCTCGGCGTCTCGGCGGAGGATGCAGAGCTGCTGATCCAGGGGCGGGCGTTCGCCGACGGTCGGCCGATGACCGCGGTCGCCGCCGACATCGTGGAGCGCCGTACCGTCTTCTCCGCGGATTCCGGTTTCATCGAGGATCGAGCCGCAGGTTCGCCCGACGCCGACGCACCGGCACCGGCACCGGCACCGGGTCGTCCCATGCTCGGACCTCCCGGGCCGAGTCGTCCGACCCCGTGCCCTCCCGCGGGGATGCGGCCGACTCCTCCTCCGCAGCGATCGTCCGAATGACGAAGGATCCGATGCGACGGAGGATCCCGCGTGACGGAGATCTCGCGCGAAGCGATCCTGCTGGACGCCCTGGCGACGCTCGCCGACACTCTCGTGGTGGGCTACGACGTCGTGGATCTCGTGCAGATGCTCGTCGAGACCTCTACGTCGCTGTTCGACGTCGATGACGCAGGACTGCTGCTCGCCGACGACGGGGGACAGCTCGAGCTGCTCGCGTCGACCAGTGAGGCAGGGGCTCTCATCGAGACCATAGCCCTCAGCGCCGAGTCCGGTCCGTGCATCGAGAGCTTCCGGACCGGCACGATCGTCATCGTGGGCGACCTTCGCACAGACGCCGATGCGTGGGGCGAGTTCCGCACCGCCTCCATCGACGCCGGCTTCCTCTCGACCATCGCGGTGCCGCTGCGTCTTCGGGACGAGGTGATCGGCTCCCTCAACTTCTTCCGACGGGAGCCGGGCGAGCTCAATCGGCGCGACCTGCGTGCGGCGCAGGCGATGGCGGATATGGCCGCAATCGGCATCCTGCACGAGCGCAGCCTGCGTGAAGGAGACGCCGTCCGTCAGCAGCTGCAGCATGCACTCGACTCACGAGTCGTGATCGAGCAGGCCAAGGGCGTGCTTGCACATACCCACAATCTCGGAATGGACGACGCGTTCGCGACGCTGCGGCGCTACGCCCGATCACACCAGCTCACGCTGCGCGAGGTGGCTCAGGGTCTCGTCGATCGCACGCTGATCTTCTGAGCCCGGGAGAGCTCGCCGCTCACGAAGCGGACGGGGCGAAGCGTAAAGAGTCAGATCTGGTTCTCAGAATCTCTGATTGCAGGGTCGCGCCCGTAGAGGTCGAGCGCCTCGGCGGGCGAGAGCCTGCGCAGGTCTGCGGTCTCCTGCTCCAGCATCGAGGTCCAGTCGTCCTCGTCGACCCACTGCATCGCCGGCTCGACCGATTCGCACACGAGCGCCACCGTCGGGCCCAGCAGGATCGACACTCGGCCGCGGCCGCCGTCCTCGCGACGGATGGGGACATCGAGGGTCTGGAACATCCCGCGTTCCGACAGCGTTCGAGAGTACTCCAGCACCGCGAGGGCCACCCGCTCCGCCGTGACGAAGGAGAACCCTGCGCCGACATGGATGCGATCCACCGCAACCCCGTTCTCATCTCGATTCCAGCACGGAGCCCGGGGTCTGGGGGCGCGTACGAACCAGGATAGACCGCATTGCGGCCGGTCTGCTGCGGCCGCGAGCGATCGTGACAACCGCGGCCCGCTCGGGATAGAGCCACCTGAACAGGGGAAAGACAGAGGGTCCGGCCATCGCTACCGTGACAGGACCAGCTGGTCCGACGAGGGGAGCGAATATGCCGATACCGGCATCGATCGGCAGCAGCGTGCCATGGCCCACCCACGTCTACCGACCGCCGAGCCCGTCCGCCGAGCGCCGGATCCGCGACGACACGCTCGTCGGCCGCGATGAGCTCGTGCCGCAGGAGTCTGCTCCGGCGCCGATCGTGCACGCCGAGGCTCAGCGGATCGAGCCCGTCGAGCAGCAGCCGCTGCTGCAGGATGACTTCACCGCATGGGATGTCGCGGCTGCAGGATTGGCCTGGGTGCCGGTCTCCTATGCTCCGCATGCGCAGGTGTCGCAGGGTGCAGGCAGTGCCTTCGCGCGCGGCCTCGGACGCCGGCCGACCCCCGAGGTCTTCCCGGGAAGCGGACAGCTGCTCTAGTCGACAGCCCTCTGGCAGGCGCGCCCTCGTCGCAGCTGCTCAGCCGTCGAGCGCGCCCGTCGACCAGAGCGCCATGGCGATCAGCGGCACCTGCATCGGCAGCCGCAGCAGTCGCGTGAGATCCGTGTCGAGGCCGAACGCATCCCGGTGATTGCGCCACTGCGAGAGGTTGCCCGGGAAGACGGCGACGAAGAACGCGGCGGCGAACCGGCCGACCCGCTTGCGCCCGATGCCCGAGGCGATCGCCACGCCGAGTGCGATCTCGACGGCGCCGCTCGCGAGCACCGTCGCATCCTCGCTCAGCGGCACCCATCGGGGAACCTGAGCCCGGAAGTCCTCGCGGGCGAAGGTCAGATGGCCGATGCCGGCGAAGACCAGAGCCCCACCGAGTCCGAGCCGGGCGAGGGTCTGTGAGGCGGTCATCGGTCGATCTTCCCGTCCCATCCTGCACATAGGCCGACGGCGGCGAGGTGCAGACAGAAGGCCCCGAACCGCGATGCGGTCGGGGCCTTCTTCACTGTCAGCGGATGCTGTCTCAACCAGTTCCTGCGGCCTCAGATGAAGCCGATGTGTCCGAGGGGGGACTTGAAGCATCCTCACTGCAGCCCAATGAACCCGCATCATCTCAAGATGCCCAGAATCTCGGGGCTCTCCGGTCAGCTGAGATGCTTTCGATCAGGGCACCATCTGCTGGGTTGTGTCCAAAATGTGTCCACCGAGCCGGTAGGTAGCTGCTCACCAATCCATGTTCTTGCTCACCGCGGCTTGCGCCTCGGCGAGCCTTTCCGGAGTCTCCTCAAACTCGTAGGGCACGACCTCCTCCAGCCTGCTGGCGAGGTCAGTGAGAGCCTGCTTCACAGCGCGGTGATCGGCCGGCAACAAGTCGAAGTCAACGCGATCCAGCCAGTCCATCAGCACTATGGCGTCCTCGGTCCAGAGTTCGATCGTGATCGTCGGATAGGTGTCCATCCCCGAAGCGTAGGGCGACTTGAGCGCGCTTCCGGGAACCAAGAGATCTCGTCCCAGGGCACCGCCAAGGCGACCTAAGGCGGCGACGATGCCCCGGCTAGCGTTGCCGCATGATGTTTGTCACCTTCCCACTTCCGCGCACGGGATGGTCAGCTCTCAGTTCAGACGAGTACGACGCTGCCTGGTCTCAGTTTCAAGCGAAATTCTCGTTTCGTCCTAGCGTGGACGCGGAAGAGTGGCCCGGCATCCGTGAGCCGCGCCCCTCGATGACGTTTGACTTGTCCGGACCGGCCGGCGTTGAACGATCCGAACTCTTCGCCGCCGTGAATACGGAAGCCATGCAGTCGTTCGGCATGTTGTCGGACGTGCCCGAGCTGCTCGTTTTGGACTGGCAGCACGAAGCTTGGCGACTGGATGTTGCGACCGAGCTATCTAACCCAGAACCTGACGATCCGATCAACGGGTATCCCACCGTGTATCCCGACGGGGATTACTACTCCTTCCTTAACCCCTTCCATGAATGAGGGCACCTTCGGACATCCTTGGGAACGAACCCTTTGCGTGATGGGGGAGCGGCTGGTTTCGACACTTGGTGGATCTCTGGCGACCTGGTTGCCCGTCAAGCGGCTCAACCTCTAAATAGCGTCAGCGATCCACCCCTGCCTCCGGAGGGTGATTCAAGCGCCTGATCAGGCGGTTCGTTCCAGAAAAAGGGTTTGATTTGGCGAGTATTTTGGCACGGCTTGATCAGTTCTGAATTTCGGTGACGTCGCCTGGTTGTGTCCTAAATGTGTCCACGTGGACTCACCTCTTGAAGGTCAGATTGCCGTCCAAGTGATCGGCGGCAAAGTCCGAACCAGGAGCGATTAGCGCGAAGTGGTGAGAGTTCGAGCGCGAGGAGAATGCGCGTCGCTCGCCAGCGGAATCAGGAATTCCGCGTTGCGCGCATCGCAGAGGCTGCCTACCAATGGAGTCGCCGACAAGACGACCGCTGTCGCTATCGTTTGCCTAGTTCTTCCCCAGCGGCCTCATGTCGGAACCGGCTGGTCGTGTGTGGTACTGGATTCCTCGAGGGGACAAGACCTGCTCGATTGCTGACACCATGCCGCCGATGAGACCGGCCTCATCACCCAACTCCGTGTGGACGATCGAGAGGTTTCGGGTTGCGAGCGGTTGCGCCTGCTGATACACGACGCTGCGGATCTGGGCAAGGACGTCGTCTGTGCACATCGTCACCTCGCCTCCGATGACTACACGGGCGGGGTTGCAGAAATTCACAGATCGGCGATCGCGTTGCCTATTACGGCGGCGACTTCCTTCACGATGCTGACCGTCGTTGCGTCGCCGCGCGAGAGCTGCTCGATGAGATCCTTGGGGTGAGACGGGCCTCCCGAGCGCATCACTCAGCCTTTGCGGCCATTGCAGTGACCGAAGCGACCGCAGAGAGACATCCTCTGTTCCCGCATTGCACAAGACATCGGACGCTCCGCTGGCCCGCATATGGCCGATATCGCCAGCGGATCCGTCTGCTCCGTGCAGCTGGAGACCGCTTTCGCTCACGAAACCTCCTCCGATTCCGATGTCGATGTTGACGAGCAGCAGAGGTAGCGTCGCGCCGCCGAGTGCACGCGCCTCGCCGAGGGATTTCAGGTTGACGTCGTTGTCGACTACCGCGTCACAGTTGAAGCGTTCGGCCATGAATTTGCAGGCTTCAAAGCCGTCCCAACCAGGCATCAATGGTGGGCGAACGACGATTCCGCGACGCGAGTCGACCGGTCCAGGTATGCCGACGGAGATCGCTAGCGCCTCTGCGCCAGGGATCCCTAGCTCATTGAGCAGCCCGTCGAAAGCGGTAGCCATGAGTTCGACGACCTCGATGGCCATGGCTCACGTCTACTGGGATGCTCTGCCGGCCCAGTATCTGCTTGTTGGGGGTCGTGACCGCGACTCGAAGTTCACCGATCGCGATTTCGGCGACCAACACGACCCCGCGGTCAGGGTTGATCATGAAAGAGCGGGCGGGCCGTCCGCGTGGCGGCAGCCGGAGCTCCCGGCGTCTTCGATCAGTCCTGCGTTCGAGAAGCACCTCTAGATGTCCATCGATCGTCGATCGAGCGAGGCCGGTTGAGGCGATGATCTCGCGCCGGCTCACCCGCCCGCCGTTCGCGATGATGCGGGCGATCGTGCTCCGGGCCGCATGCGCGCTCGGGGACAGTTGGTGATCAGGCTCCAGCAGCTTAACTTCTGTCCACAATGTTCCCATGGCGCAGATGATACCTACGAATCATGCGCCAGATATATGTCGAAATAGAAAATAAATCAGGCACTTTTACGCTAGTTTGGGCGCTGCTTATAGTCGAGGCATGAACCAACGGGGATTCATCACTCAGGAGAAGCGCGTCCTGTGCGCCTAGGAAGCGTGCCGGGCCTCGACTTCGAGGTTACGCGGGCTCAGCAAGAGCTTCCTCGGGGCTAATGCCTTGAAGACGTCAGCTTCAGCATCGCAGCCGGGCGAAGTGCTCGCTCTGATCGGCGAGAACGGCGCCGGCAAGTCGACCCTGATCCGGATCCTCTCGGGCGCGCATCGACCCGACCCGGGCGAGGTCCTGGTGAACGGGGACGGGTCCACATCGGCGAGCCCGCGCGACGCCGAGGCACTCGGCGTCGCCACCGTCTACCAGGAGCTCAACCTCTTCCCCGATCTGTCGGTCGCCGAGAACCTCGTCTTCAGCGCCTTCCCGGGGCGCGGCGTCATCGACTGGCGAGCGGCGCGCCGCGAGGCCGGGAGTTCCTCGCCAGTCTCGACTTGGACATCGATGTCGACCAGCAAGGTGCGCGAGCTCAGCATCGCCGAGAAGCAGATGCTCGAGATCGCCAAGGCGCTCCATCGACGCGCCCAGATGTGATCCTCGACGAACCCACCGCCGTCCTCGGCGGCGAGGACGTCGACCACCTTCTGAGCCTGGTCCGCGGGCTCAAGGAGCGCGGCGTGAGCGTCATCTTCGTGTCGCACCGGCTCGAGGAGGTGTTCGGGCTCGCCGACATCTACGTCGTCCTGAAGGACGGCCGACTCACCGGCCGCGGGCCGCATCGCCGACACCGATCACGACGACCTCGTGTCGAAGATGGTCGGGCGCGAGTTCGCCGCGGTCAGCCGGTCGGTCAACGAGGACGTCGGCGAGACCGTTCTCGAGGTCAGCAATCTCACCCGCGACGGCGTGCTCGACGACATCTCCTTCACCGTCCGGGCCGGTGAGGTGCTCGGGATCGCCGGGCTCCGCGGAGCCGGCCGGACCGAACTGGCCCGGCCATCTTCGGCGCCGACCCGGTGCCTCCGGACGGTGCGCGTCAAGGGCGCGGTCGTGCCGAACGGCAGCGCCGCTGCAGGTCGATCCGGCCGGCATCGGTCTGGTGCCGGAGGAGCGCAAGACGCAGGGCTTGTTCATCGCGCTGTCGACGTGCCGGAACATCCCGATCGTCGACATGCTCAAGCGCGGGCAGCGGTATCGTCAGCCCGCCGCGGAGCGGCGACTTGCCCACGGGTACATGCGAGAATCTGCGGATCAAGGTCGGCGATGTCGACGCTCCGGTCGCATCCGCTCTCGGGCGGCAACCAGCAGAAGGTCGTGCTGGCGAATGGCTCGAGGCAGGCGTCGACCTGCTGATCCTTGACGAGCCGACGCGCGGGATCGACATCGGTGCCAAGCAGGAGATCTACGAGCTCATCCGCACCTCTGCGAGCAGGGCCTGGCCATCATCGTCATCTCCTCCGAACTGCCGGAGGTGCTGGCGCTCAGCCACCGGATCCTCGTCATGTACCACGGGCGGCGTTGCCGCCGAACTCGACGGCGAGACAGCCACCGAAGAAGCAATCATGTTCCATGCAGTAGGAGGAAAGCAGTATGATGACGGATCTCGACACCGCAGCGTCCGCCCGAATTGGATTGTCCGAGCGGCTGCGGCACGAACTGGCTCACCATCGCCATCTTCGTCGTCCTGCTGGTCGCGGTCGTCGTCTTCGTCCCGACGTTCTACCAGCCGGCCAACCTGCTCAACGTCGCGCGGCAGTCGTCCATCGTCGGCGTGGTCGCCATCGGGATGACGTTCGTCATCCTCACCGGCGGCATCGACCTCTCGGTCGGTTCGACCCTCGCGCTGTCCGGGGTGACCATGGCGATGCTGATCAACCAGGGGCTGGCCGATCGGTGCTCGCGATCCCGCTCGCCCTCGTCGTCGGCGTCGCGATCGGGGTCATCAACGGCTCGGTGTGGCCGTGCTGAAGATCCAGCCGTTCATCATGACGCTGGCCACAATGGTGGCCATCACCGGTCTCGCGCTACGTGTCACCAATGGCGGCCCGCAGACGTTCAACAACAGTCATTCGACCTCTTCAACCTGCTGGGCAGCGGCAACGTCTTCGGCCTTCCCGGGCCGTTCCTGGTCTTCCTGATCGTCGCGGTGATCGGCATCCTGGTCCTGCGCTACCTTCCTTCGGCCGCTTCCTCTACGCCATCGGCGGCAGCTGGAAGCGGCCCGTCTCTCCGGTGTGCCGACCACGCGGACGCTGATCATCGCCTACGCGGTGAGCGGGGTCTGACTGCCGCCCTCGCCGGGGTGATGACCGCCTCGCGGCTGGGTGTCGGTGCCCGACCGCCGGTAGGCCTCGCCAACCTCGACGCGATCACCGCGGTCGTCATCGGCGGCACCAGTCTTATGGGTGGCATCGGCGGCGCCGTCGGCACCGTCTTCGGCGCGCTGCTGCTCGCCATCCTGTCCAACCTGATGAACCTCATCGGGATCTCGCCCTTCGACCAGCAGATCGTCAAGGGCGCCGTGATCGTGCTCGCGGTGCTGTTCGCGATGCAGGCCACCCGCAAGAAGGATCTCCGATCGCCGGCGCCGCAGAGCGCCGTCGCCGCACAGAGAGCGTCGGCAGACCGACCCCGGTCGACACGTCAGACGGCTTCACCGCCGTGACACCACCACCATCCACTCAACACGGAAGGATACAGAAATGCACATCACCAACGAAGAGGCTGAACGGTGGCCAGTCGCCTGCTCGCCCTCGCAGCAGGTCGTCGCGCCTCGGCACCGCTGGCTGCATGACGCGGCAGCCGCACGCACCGCCGCAGTCGACCAGCATCGCGTCAGACACTGCGAAGCCGAGCATCTACTGCGGCGACGAGTGCACCGCGCAGCTCGAGCTCGACCGCCGCACCCGACATCCGTCGAATGCAGCGGTCGGTGTCTCGTGGAGCGCCACCTCGTTCCCGTACGGCGCGACGTCGTCCCAGCAGATCCCGGAGCTCGCGGCCAAGTGGTTCCCGAGATGAAGGTCACCGTGACCGACGGTCAGGGCGACGCCAGCTACCCAGTCCGGCCAGGTCGACGAGATGATCGCGCAGGGCATCGACGTGCTGATCATCTCCCCGCGCGACTCGGACGCTCTCGCGGGTGTGGTCGAGTAGGCGCTGAAGCCGCCGGCGTCAAGGTCATCGCCGCCGACCGCGACGTCAACACCGACCGTCGACACCTACATCGGCTCCGACAACGTCGAAGCCGGGCGTCGTCAGCGGCAAGAACATCGGAGCGTGCTCGGCGACGGCGGCAAGCTCGTCGAGCTCGCCGGCAGCCTCGGCGCCTCACCGACGATCGCCCGCGGCGACGGCCTCCGTACGGGACTCGAGGGTTCCGGAGTCACGATCGTCGACAGCCAGACCGCCGACTACGACCAGGCCAAGGGCCTGACGGTCATGCAGGACCTGCTCCAGAAGTATCCAGACCGGCTCGATCGACGGGCGTCTACACCCACAACGACCAGATGGCCTTCGGCGCAATCCAGGCGATCAAGGAAGCCGGTCGCGAGGCCGAGATCCAGGTCTTCAGCATCGACGGCGAGGACAAGGCCCTTGACGACATCAAGAGCGGTCGAATGCAGGCGACCGTCGGGTACCCGCTGGTGACCAAGGAGTCCGTGATCGCGGCGGCCAAGCTCTGCTCGGGTGAATCGCTCGACAAGCGGATCAAGCTCGACTCCACGCTGATCGACAAGTCCAACGTCGCCGACTACGTCGGAAAGAGCCCGCAGACCGAGTAGCGGCGAGCACAGCTTCACGGGCGTTACGGGAGGGGTGGGATCCCGGCCCAACTCCCCTTCCCACTAACAAAGGAAAAAGTACATGAAGATCTCCTACAACACCTGGGCGCTACTCCAGCTTCTTCGTCTGGGTTCCCGCCTACACGCTCGACGAGACGATCAAGCGGCATCGCCGAGTCTCGGCTACGACGGCATCGAGATCGGCGCAGCCGCCCGCATGCCTACCCAGCCCACCTCGGCGCCGACCGCCGCGCGCAGATCCGCGACCTGCTCCAGGAGCACGGCATCGCGCTGTCGAGCATGCTGCCCGCGCCGTCGGGCGGTCCCGGCAACAATCCTGCGTCGCCTCTACATCGAGGAGCGCGCGCGCTACCGTCGACGCACTACAAGGAGCTGGCGGAGCTCTACGCCTTCTGGGGCGGCAAGACCGCTCATCTACCTTCCCGGTTGGATCATCTTCGGTACGACCCGGCGCCAGGCCTGGGCCGTGGAGTCGCGAGGCCCTGACCGAAGTCGCCGACGCGATCGCCCACACCGGCGTGACCCTCGTGATCGAGCCGACCTCGTACGACACGAACCTGTGCGATGTCGCGCGGACGACGCCATCGAGCTGATGCAGGATGTCGGACCGCCGCAACGTCAAGCTGATGTTCGACACCTTCCACGTCCTCTACAGCCGCGAGGTCATCAGCGACTACGTCTACAAGATGGGCGAGGACCTCAAGCACATCCACATCTCCGACGAACGACCGCTGCCGCCCGGTCACGGGCGTCGGCGACTTCCGTCGCTGATCGACGCCCTGATGGACATCGAGTTACGACGGCTACCTCACCATGGAGATCGGGTTCCACCGTCGCGGCATCGAACCCGACTAGGATGCGCCGTGAAGCGCGATCTGAGTACTCTCGCGGCCGACTCGTCGAGCGGAAGCTCGCGCGAGCGCGAAGCGAGCGGCAACGTAGCGTGCATGGCGAGTTCCGAATCCGTCCCGACTGACGGCGCTGCTGTTCTTCAACCGCGCGCGAGGCGGCCGATGTCGAGCGCGCTCGCGGCGAGATCATCCCCGTCGGAGCACGGATTCACCCGGCGCGCGAGAGGCCGGTGTCGTCGTACTACATCGACCGGGCTCTGGCCGGCTTCATGAGGGATCTCCAGTCCGCCTACCGGACGCGGTCTGCTAGCCGCTCGCGGAGCTCGCGATCGGCACGCTCCGGCGCCGAATTCGCCGCAGCTCGACGACGACGCAGCGACGAACTCTGGTCGAAGCTGGACTCGCATGCGCACGGGCGGACCCGACGACTTCGTCGGGCCAGTTCTTCGGATCGTCCGCGAGCACACCATCCAGGGCTTCTTCGGCGACCCGGCCTACGGCGGCAACCGGGACGTCGTCGGCTGGAAACTCGTCGGTTCCCTGGAGCGCAATGGGGGTACACGCGGCGAACAGATGCAGACCGGGGTAGACGCCCGCGCATTCCCGATCCTGACCATTCAGCGACCTCTACGCCCGGATCGGAGCGCAACCAGGGTGACCGAGAAGTTCGACGTCATCATCGTCGGCCTCGGTTCGGCCGGCGGCATCTCGCCGAGCAGCTGACCAAAGCGGGGGCCCGACGTGCTCGGCCTGGAGAAGGGCCCCGATTACACGAGGACGATTTCGCGATCAAGCACGACGAGCTGCGCTACTACCAGCGCGGCGCGATCGTCGCGGGTGTCACCGTCGACCCGGTGACCTGGCGCCCCGACGAGCACAGCACCGCGCGGGTCCTCCCCTGGTCCGCCGGAGCCCTCGGGACGGACGAGCCGCTTTACGGCCTGCCCTCGATCGGCACCGGCGGCGGCACCCTGCACTGGGGCTGCGCCGCCTACCGGTTCCGCGAGGCCGACTTCCGGATGCGAGTCGTCCATCGTCGGAGCGGTTCGGGTCGGCCGCGCTCCCCGAGGGTTCGACCGTCGAGGACTGGCCGATCGGCTACGCCGATCTCGAGCCGTACTACGAGAAGGTCGAGTGGGAGCAGGGCACTCGGGCGTGCGGGCAACATCAGGGCGAGTTCAGCGACCGCGGCACCAATCCGTTCGACCCGCCCCGCAACCGCGACTACCCGATGCCGCCGGTCGCCGCAGGGGCCCGGGGATTGCCCGTTCGTCGAGGCGACCAAACGCCTCGGCATGCATCCGTTCCGTCAGCCGCTCGCGCTCAACTCGACTGAGTACAGGGGCCGGCCGGCCTGCGTGAACTGTGGTTTCTGCCACGGTATCCGTGCCACGTGAGGGCTAAGTCGACCACCCATGTGACCATCGGTGCCGGCGGCGAAGGCTGACCGGGAACCTCGATCTGCGGACCCACTTCGAGTACTGCGAGTGAACCGGAGCCCGACGGCAGCGGGTCATCGGCGTGACCTACGTGGACAACGCCGACGTCGTGCACAACGTTGAAGCGCCCATCGTTATTCTCGCCGCCTACGCGCTCGAGAATGTCCGCCTCTGCTGCGTCTCCGGCATCAACGGCAACGGGCAGGTCGGCCGGAACTTCATGACGCACAACTTCGGTTGGTTCGCTTCGATCCTGCCGGAGGCGACCAATCCGTTCATCGGCACTTTCAACGCATCGAGCGCCGTCGACGACTTCACCTCGGAGCTCGTGCCCGACAACGATCTCGGCGTGTCTGGGGATCGCCGATCATCAGCGTCACCGGCGATCTGCAGCCGATCGAGGCCTACCACCTGATGGATCCGGGGGTGACGAAATTTGGGCTCGGACCTCAAGCACTGGATGCGTGACAACTACACGCACATGCATCGGATGTACTCGCAGACGACGAACTTCCCGTACCGCCGGCACTACTCGACCTCGATCCGAACATCAAGGACCGCTGGGGGGTGCCCGCGATGCGGATCACCCATGAGTGGGAGGACCACGACGCCAACTCGGTAGAGCTCTTCGGCGACATCAAGCGCCGTATCGCTCGGGAGATGGGGGCGAAGGAGACCTGGATGGACTCCCCGCGCCCTCCCTACCATCTGTCGACGCACGACGTCGGCGTGCATCGCATGGGGTACGACCCTGCGGCGTCTGTTACTGACCCGTTCGGCGCGGTGCACGAGGTGACGGTCTCTATGCCGTCGGCGGCGGCGAGCTTCGTCAGCTATGGCGGATACAACCCCAACCAAACGATCCAGGCGCTCGCCTACCTGGCAGCCGACCGTCTTCTCGACAGATTCGGCGCGCGAGCGAACTGAGTTCGCTCGCCCCGACCATACACATACGAAAGGCAAAACGTGACCAACACGAGAGTTCTCAAGGTCGGCATCGTCGGGCTCGAGTTCGGCGCAGAATTCATCCCGATCTACCAGCGCCACGCGAACGCGGAGATGTACGCGATTTGCCAGCGCACCGAATCGAAGCTCGACAAGGTCGGCGACAAGTACGGCATCGACGTGCGCTACACCGACTACGACGCGATGCTCGCCGATCCGAACATCGATGTCATCCACATCAATACCCCACTGCCGCTGCACGCCGACCAGGTCGTCGCAGCACTCGAGGCGGGCAAGCACGTAGGGTGCACCATTCCTATGGCCACATCGGTGGAGGACTGCAAGCGCATCGTCGATGCGCAGAAGCGTTCCGGTTTGACCTACATGATGATGGAAACCACGCTATACACCCGTGAGTTCCTCTTCGTGCAGGACTTATACCGGTCGGGCCGCCTCGGCAAGTTGCAGTTCCTGCGGGCGTCTCACCACCAAGACATGTCGGGGTGGCCGTCCTACTGGGATGGCATGCCGCCGATGTACAACGCGACGCACGCGATTGGGCCAACTCTCGGTCTGGCCGGCCACCAGGCCGAATACGTGCAGGCGCTCGGCTCCGGCACCGTCTTCGACAGCATGAAAGACCGATATAACGCGCCTTACGCCATCGAGTCGACGCACATCCGATTCCTCGGCAGCGACGTTGGCGCGGAGGTGACCCGCCACCTCTGGGCAGTTGCCCGTGAGTATCGCGAGAGCTTCGACGTCTACGGCGCCACTCGCTCATTCGAGTGGTCGCAGACAGAGGGTGGTTCGCATCTGGTCTACCTCGGGGAGCAGGCGCACTCGGTAGAGATTCCTGACTTCGCCGACCGTCTACCTGCTGAGATTCAGTCGTTCACACGGGCCGGAGTGTACGGCGAGGGTGAAGATGCCGAGAGCCATCGGTCGTTTGTGCAGGGTGCTGGCCATGGCGGTTCGCATCCGCACCTTGCTCATCGATTGCTGATGGCTGTGCTGGGAGAGGAGTCGGCCTACCCGGACGCTGTGCAGGCGGCCAACATCACGTCGTCGGGCATTCTCTCTCATTCGTCTGCGATGGCCGGCGGCGAGCGGATGTACCTGCCGGAATGGACCCTGTCGGACAGACAGCCCCTGCTCATCGAGCTCGACGACAAGGTCCAGCCTGCCTGGCGGGACGAGACCTCAGCCGTTTAAACGGTATGACCGCAACCCCTGTCGAAAGGCACGGCCTCTGCTGTCCCCGGGGTGCTTGTCGATCGACGCGTCGAACAATCGGAGGCACGAGATGGCGCCCGAGCGCACGAGTTGCTCAACGAAACCGCGGCGCAGTCGATCAGCGTGTTCGGGTTGCTCCCGTCCCCATCCTGGTGCTGCTTGGCGCAGCGATTGGCGCGAAGCGGCCCAAGCACGTGTTCGAGCCGCGGGAGGCCCCCGGCTTGTCCTGATCCGCTCGCGCGAGGACCTCCTCGGCTCCTGCGGTCGTGGCGTCTGCACCTGCTCGCTGCGACGGGGTCTCGGCCTCAATCGAACTCGGCCGACACCGCATGCGAGGCGCTCACCCGGAGTTCTTGGTCTCCCAACTCTTCGACGGAAAGTCATATGAACTCGCGATCGCCATCAGCGGGTAACGGTTGGCCCTGGGTGCCTTCAGGGGGGCCTCTGAGCCCTGCTAAGCGATAAGCGGTCTGTCCGTCGCACCCGTCCCGTGGCCAGTTGGCAACCCTGGCGCCGCGAACCACTGTCATGGATAGGCGTTTCAACACGCCTCTGATCAGGTATTACTCGCCGAGTTGGATGTGTCCGAAATATGTCCATCGTGTCGGTTGGTTCTTCGAAAAGTGAGCCAGTAGCGCTCTTTGAAAAGTGATCCACCTGAGTCGAGATTGGCTGGGTGATCAGAGTGCAGGAGTGGGCAGAGATCCGTCATCTTGAACCGTCCCGGGTTTCATGCCGCGGTTTTGTTGGCGGCGTCGTCGGCTGACGGGCCGGTTTCTCGAGCGTAGTAGGCGAGCTCGAATTCTTCGGGCGGGATGTTCCCGAGCGCGGAGTGCAAGCGCCGGTTGTTGAACCAGTCGACCCAGGCGAAGGTCACCGCCTCAACATCGGCAATGCCCCGCAGCGGACCGGTGCGGAAGGGCGAGCCCTTCGCGATCGCCTCGTTCTTGAACAAGCCCATCACGGTCTCCGCTGCGGCGTTGTCGTAGGCATCGCCAACCGGTCCGATCGATGCGACCAGGCCCTCGAGGGCAACGGTCTCGGTGAACCGGATAGAGGTGTATTGGCTGCCCGCATCGGAGTGATGGATCATCCCGGGCGGGACGGGGCGGCCGGCGTGGTCTCGGCGCCAGATCGCCATGCGCAGGCAGGACTCGACAAACGCGGTGTCCTTGACGGTCGAGACCTGCCAGCCAACGATCGCCCTCGAGTAGAGGTCGATCGCGAACGCGACATAGACAAACCCCGACCAAGCCGCAACATAAGTGAAGTCCGTCACCCATGAGTGATTCGGATGCGGCGCACTGAAGTCGCGGTTCAACAGGTCCGCGGCCCGCCTCCCGTCCTTCGCCGGGATGGTGGTCCGGGTCTGGCGTCCGCGGATCAGGCCGGCCATGCCCTCATCCCGCATCAGCCGGTCGACCGTGTGCTTCGACGCGTCCGGGAACCCGTTGCGGCGCAGCCAGGCGGTCATCTTCCGGCGACCGTAGAGGACTTCGGGTCGAGGTCGGCCATGCTGATCCAGCTCCCGCAGCTGACGCAGAGCTCTGGTGATCGCGGCGTCATCGATGGTCCGATCCGATGGCTGGCGGGTCCGCCAGTTTCGGTATGACCGCGGAGCGACCGCCACGCCCTGCTCTCGCAGGACGCGGCATGTCGACTCGACTCCGTGGCCCTCGCCGCGCATCCGTTCGATGAACGCGACGATCAGCGGCGGCGAGGGTCGAGTTCCCTCGCGAAGAAAATCGACGCCGCCTTCAAGATCTCGTTCGCCTCTTTCAGATCACGGTTCTCCCGCTTGAGGCGGACGATCTCCTCCAGCTCCGCAGTCGTTGCACCGGGGCGGACGCCAGCGTCGGTCTGGGCTTGGGCGACCCATTTCCGCAGGGTCTCGGGACCGACATCGAGCTTCGGCGCAAGGTCCTGACACGCGGCCCACGGCGACGGGTAATCCGCCAGCCGGTCCAGGACCATCCTCACCGCGCGGTCACGAACCTCACTCGGGTACTTCTTCGGCATGCTGCATCCTTCCAAGGAAAGAAGCGGCATGAAACCCGGGACGGTTCACTGCCCTTGCCGAGGTGGGGCTGGAGCGGATGACCATCCATGATCTACGCCACTCGGCGGCGTCGCTAGCAATCAGCTCGGGTGCCAACGTCAAGGCCGTGCAAAGGATGCTCGGACACAAGTCAGCCGCCATGACTTTGGACGTGTACGCCGACCTCTTCGACACTGATCTCGACTCAGTGGCAACCCGCCTCGATCAGGCGGTGAGGGCTTCAAATGTGTCCAAAATGTGGCCAAACCAGGAGTCAGCGCCCACGCCTGAGTAACGAAAGAGACCTCAGATGAGCGGTCATCCGCCGATCTGAGGCCTCCAGCACTGTCTCAACCAGTGTGTCCGAGGGGGGACTTGAACCCCCACGCCCTATACGGGCACTAGCACCTCAAGCTAGCGCGTCTGCCATTTCCGCCACCCGGACGAGTGGGCCCTGGGATCGCCAGGGCCGACAGAGACATTATCACGAAGCGGCATGCCCTCTGGGACACCGCCGCCTGCGTGCGTCAGACGGTCAGGAACGCGGTGGGCCCCCGGGCAGACCGGCCGAGGTCAGGAGTTCGCCGAGCTCGACAAGTGCGCCGGGGATGTCCTCAAATGGCCCGCTTCGAGGAAATTCGGGGAGGCTCGGGTAGAGGAAGAATCCGCCGGTCTCCTCGCGGATGCAGGCGAAGGCAGCGATGCCCGTGTCGACGGGAGCCGCAGGGCGGACGACCCACTCCCCGGAGAGCTCCGTGGGGTGGGCGGACAGGGAGGCGAAGGTGATCGACGGTTCGGGCACAGCGCTATCCGGTACCGATCGGGGATCTTCGATGACAGTCATCGGGGGAATGTATTCCTGACGCGGGCGACGCGCCCGCCCGATCGATCGGCGCGCCGCGAAAAACGGGTGCCGTCGGCGCGTCGCCCCGGCCGCTGGATGGCGAGTGGCTCGGCCGATCCGAAAACTCCGCACTCCGGCAGCCCGTGCCTCTTGAACCCGGGCCACGACGGGACGATGCTGGGTGCCGAAGCACGGAGCGGCGGACGATCGATCTGCCATGTGCTCCATCGAAGGAGCACCCGTGACCATGCAGATCACCGCGGTGGACATCGCTCACGAGCTCGACGCCGCTGTACGAGGGCCGGTGCTCACTCACGATGATGCCGACTACGCGGCCGAGGTGGCAGCCTTCAACCTGGCAGTGACCCACCACCCCCTCGTGGCCGTTGGAGCTCTCGCTACCGAGGACGTGGCTGCGACCGTCCAGATCGCGCGGCTGCATGGCTGGAAGGTCGCGGTTCAGACCACCGGACACGGTGCGATGCACCCCATCGACGCCCAGATCCTCATCTCGACCCGACGGCTCGACGCCGTCGATATCGACCCGCGAGCGAGGATCGCGAGGATCGGCGGGGGAGCCCGCTGGGCCGCGGTCATCTCCGCCGCAGCCGAGCACGGTCTCCTCCCGATCACCGGTTCCTCGCCGAACGTCGGCGTGGTCGGCTACCTGATGGGCGGAGGGCTCGGGCCGCTGGCTCGCAGCTTCGGCTTCAGCTCCGACTACGTCGTCGGCGCCACGGTGGTCAGCGGCACAGGGCAGATCCTCGAGGTCAGCGAGATCGAGCATCCCGACCTGTTCTGGGCCATCCGCGGCGGGAAGCACGAGCTCGGCATCGTCACCGAGATCCGGGTGCGGCTGGTCGAGCTCAGCGGGGTCTACGGCGGGTCGCTGGTGTTCGGGAGCGACGACATCGAACGGGTCGTGCACGGATGGACGGAGTGGACGCTGACCGCGCCCGACGAGGTCACGACGAGCCTGGCTCTGGCGAGCTTTCCGGACCTGGATCTCTTCCCGCCCTTCCTGCGTGGACGTCAGGTCGCCATGCTCCGCTTCGCCTATCCGGGCGATCCCGATGAGGGCGCGCGGCTGGCCGCCCCGCTCCGCGCGCTGGCGACCGCCGAGCTGGACGCCATCAGGCTGCTTGCGGCCGCCGACCTCGGACAGATCCACAACGACCCGACCGATCCCGGGTCGAGCTGGCTGCGCGGCGCCTTCCTCTCCGCCCTGCCCACCGAAGCGGTCTCGATCCTCCTCGACACCTTCACCAGGCCGGACGCGCCCTACACGACGCTGGAACTGAGGCATTACGGCGGCTGCCTTGTCGAACCGGCGGTCGAGTCGGCGGTCGAGTCGGCGGTCGAGTCGGCGGTCGGAGGGCGCGACGTGCACATCGCCATGTACTTCGGCGGGTTCGACCCAGCGCGATTCGCCGACCTGCCGGCTGCGGCGGACGCACTGCTCGACCGGCTCGAGCCATGGCTCGCCCCGTTGACGAACATCAATTTCGTCGGCGACCAGTTCGGAGCGCGCCACACGCTGCGGGCGTGGTCGGACGAGACGACTGCGCGCATTGTCGAGGTGCAGCGCAGCTACGACCCCGACGGAGTGTTCCGCTGGTCGGATGCCGACCAGCGGACCGGAGCTGATCGCTAGCCACCGGGGGCGCCACCGCGCAGACTCGTGTCATGAAACTCGTCATCCAGCTGTGGACGCCGACCATGGCGTTCTTCGAGGCCGCTCCGATCAAGCGCGCCGAGGCGATCACCCAGATCCGCAGCTCGATCGCGGCGGTGCCCGGAGTCGAGTCGCTCGGCTGGGGCCAGATCGATGCGGAGGCTCCGCACAGCTCGGCGCACAGCTGGGTATCCGTCTGGCAGATCGACGGCGACTCGGATGGCGACGCCCTCGTGACCGCCCTGGAGACCGCGGGGTGGTTCCACTGGTTCGATTCGACCACCGTGCGCAGCGAGATCTCCCGTTCCGTCGACACCGACGACGCTCTGATCGCGATCCCGCATATCGAGGGCACGCTCTGACGGGGCGAGGCGGGCCGCGAGCCAGACAGAATGCGCCTTGTACGGTGGTCGAGTGACCGACCAGTCCAGCGCCAGCTCTCCGTCCCACTCCGACTCGAGCACCGGTGCGAGCGCCGGATCGAGCACTGCCGCGAACACTGCCGCGAGCACTGCCGCGACCGCCACCTCCGGCCCCGCGCTCAGTGCGACCGCACGCATCGCGCAGGAGCTCATCCGATTCCCGAGCGTCAACTGGGGTGAGGGGCGCAGCGACGGGGAGACCGAGGCAGCGCACTACGTCGAGGCGAAGCTCGCGGCGCTCGGGCTGAACCCGCAGCTGTTCGAGCCCGAGCCGGGGCGCGTCTCTGTGATCGCGCGGGTGGAGGGCGCCGGATCGGGTACGGACGCCCTCGTCGTCCACGGGCACCTCGACGTGGTGCCCGCCGACCCCACCAACTGGACCGTCGATCCGTTCGCGGGTGAGATCCGCGACGGCATGCTGTGGGGTCGCGGCGCCGTCGACATGAAGAACATGGACGCCATGATCCTCACGGCGCTCGGCGAGATCCTCGGCGCGGGCGAGCGGCCGGCCAGGGACCTCGTCGTGGCCTTCTTCGCGGACGAGGAGGCCGGGGGCGTTCGCGGATCGCAGTGGCTCGTGCAGAACCATCCTCATCTCTTCGCCGGAGCGACCGAGGCGATCAGCGAGGTCGGCGGCTACTCCGTCAGCTTCGGCGACCAGCGCTCCTACCTGCTGCAGACCGGCGAGAAGGCGCTGATCTGGATCAAGCTGATCGCCCGCGCGCCCGCCGCGCACGGCTCGCGGCTGATCCGCGACAACGCCGTCACCCGTCTCGCCGAGGCGGTCGTCGCGCTGGGGCGCGAGGACTGGCCGATCCAGCTCACCGACACCACCCGGCAGCTGCTCGCGCGGGTGGGCGAGATCCTCGGCGTCGACCCCGAGCAGGTGGGCCCCGACGAGCTGATCCTGCGCACGGGAACCGCGGCCGGATTCATCCTCGCCACCCTCCGCGTGACCACGAACCCGACCGTGTTGGCCGCGGGCTACAAGCACAATGTGATTCCCGAAGAGGCCAGCGCGCTCATCGACATCCGCTGCCTGCCGGGGGAGGAGGAGCAGACCCTCGCCCGGGTCCGCGAGCTGATCGGACCCGACATCGAGCTGCAGACCATGCACACCGACATCGGCCTCGAGACGCCGTTCGACGGTCCGCTGGTCGACACCATGGTCGGACTGCTGCAGAAGCACGATCCGGGAGCGACGGTCCTGCCGTACCTCATGTCGGGTGGCACCGACAACAAGGCCCTCGATCAGCTGGGCATCCGCGGCTATGGGTTCGCTCCGCTCCAGCTGCCACCTGAGCTCGACTTCCCGGCCATGTTCCACGGCGTCGACGAGCGCGTGCCGCTCAGCGCCCTCGACTTCGGGCACAGGGTCCTGACGGAGCTCCTCCGCAGCTACTGAAAGCCCCTGCGCCGCGTACGAAGCCTGAGCGGACGTTCATGACGACGCACGCCCGGGGTACGGCCGGAGGGCGACGGCCTCGATAGGATTCCTGCGGCAGGTCACCTCCTGCGACCAACGAAGGAGGCGGCATGTCGATCCTCTCCGCGCTGCTGCTCGGACTCGTCCAGGGGCTCACCGAGTTCCTGCCCATCTCCTCGAGCGCGCACCTGCGCATCATCGGAACGCTCACCGGCGAGGGCGATCCCGGAGCCGCGTTCACCGCGATCACACAGCTCGGCACCGAGGCCGCGGTCCTCGTCTACTTCTGGAAGGACCTGGTCCGGGTCTTCTCCCGCTGGTTCCTCGCGCTGTTCAAGATCCGCGATGCGGACGGACGCACGCGCGTCCAGCGCAGCGACCCCGATGCCCGGATGGGCTGGCTGATCATCCTCGGGTCCATCCCGATCGTCGTTCTCGGCCTGATCTTCCAGGACGCGATCGAGACCACCTTCCGCTCGCTCTGGATCGTCGCCTGCACGCTGATCGGCTTCGGCATCCTGCTCGGCATCGCCGACCTCGTCGGGCGCCGGGTGCGCACCCTCGATCAGCTCACCGTGCCTCATGGCATCATCTTCGGCTTCGCCCAGGCCCTCGCCCTCATCCCGGGCGTCTCCCGGTCGGGTGGCACCATCACCGCAGGCCTGTTCATGGGCTACACCCGCGAGGCCGCGGCACGCTACTCGTTCCTGCTGGCGATCCCCGCGGTCTTCGGCAGCGGCCTGTACCAGCTGTACAAGGTGGTGCGCGAGCCCTGCGATGCGGTCGCGACCGCCGCGACGGGCTGCACTCCGGAGCTCTACGGAGGGCTCGAGACCGCGCTCGCCACCGTCGTCGCCTTCGTGGTGGGCCTCGCCGTGATCGCCTTCTTCCTGCGGTACATCTCGAAGCGCTCGTTCATGCCGTTCGTGATCTACCGCGTGCTGCTCGGCATCCTGCTGCTGATCCTGCTGTCGAGCGGTGCCATCGCGGCCTGAATCCGCGCTCGACTCCTGGTCTGGGGGCGCAGCACCCCGGCGGATCCGTGCCCCAGTCGATCGCTTCGAGACCGATTCGTCTACCCCCGGCAGTCAGACGCATCCTCGCCGGTGCCATGATGGGCGAGTGAGCAATCTGGAGAAGCATCCGGGGGTGCTGCTCGCGGAGGACGACGACCGGAGCGCGTCGCGGATCGAGGTGCTCACCGCCCGCGATGTACCCCTCGGCGGACCGCGATCGATGACCGTTCGCCGCACGCTCCCGCAGCGCGAGAGATCGCTCATCGGAGCCTGGTGCTTCATCGATCACTACGGACCCGACGACGTCTCCGCCTCGGGCGGTATGCGCGTCCCGGGGCATCCGCACACCGGCCTGCAGACAGTCACCTGGATGTTCGAGGGCGAGGTTGAGCATCGAGACACCGTCGGCACCGTGCTCACCATCCGACCCGGCGAAGTGAACCTGATGACCTCGGGCGTCGGCATCGCCCACTCCGAGTTCTCCACGCCGGGCACCACCCGACTGCACGGCGCCCAGCTCTGGATCGCGCTGCCCGAGGGCCGACGGTCGGGGGAGCGGACCTTCGAGAACTACGCGGCGCCCCAGGTCCCGATGGGTGATGCGCTCGTACGCGTCTTCCTCGGCGAGCTCGGCGGAGAGCGCTCTCCCGTGCGCACCTGGACAGCCATCGTCGGCGCCGAGATCGTGCTCGCCGCGCATGCCCGCGTCGAGCTCTCGGTGGATCCGGGCTTCGAGCACGGAATCCTGGTCGACACCGGCGATGTCCTCGTCGACGGAGAGCGCGGAGAGTCCGCCCAGCTCCTCTACCGCGACGCGCGCGCGGAGCCCCTCGTGCTCGAGGCGGGTGCGGACGGGGCCCGCCTGCTGCTCATCGGCGGCGAGCCGCTCGGCGAGCAGATCGTCATGTGGTGGAACTTCATCGGACGCAGCCACGAGGAGATCGTGGCGTTCCGCGATGCCTGGCAGGCCGAGGTCGCCCGCTACGACGACCGGCGACGCGATCCGAGCTCACCGGCCGCGTCCGGCACTTCCGCCGCATTCGGCGTGTTCCCCGAGGAGTGGACGCAGGTGCTCTCCGCCCCGGAGCTGCCGACCGTGCGTCTCCGGCCCCGACGCTCCTCCGCCGCGCACCCATCCTCCGCCGCCAGTCCTGCACCATCCGCCCTCCATTCCTCGCAAGGACGCACAGAAGGAGATCCTCATGAGTGAACCGAACAGCGCTGCCGCCCGCCCTGCCGAATCCGCTGCCGATGCCGCTTCCGATGCCGCTTCGGACACCGGGGTCCGCTTCGATCCCGACGCGAACCGATACATCATCGAGCTCGACGGGGACTACGCCGGCTTCAGCCAAGTGGTGCTGCGCGACGACCAGGTGGTCTTCATCCACACCGTCGTCGACGAGAAGTTCGAGGGACGGGGTGTCGGCAGCAGGCTGATCAGGGCCGCCCTCGAGGACGTGCGCGACAAGGGCAGGCGCGTCGTGGCAGTCTGCCCGTTCGTGACCGCCTACCTCGGCAAGCACCCCGAGTGGGCGTCCATCCGCGACCGGCCGACCTCGGCGTTGCTGGCGACTCTGTCCAACTAGGGTCGCCGCTTTTCACGGATCCGGAAAACACACCCGGATCAGGTAATTTCGGGGTCTAGATCCGCATACCTAGGCTCAGATCTCCGGATCCGCGCAAGATCGGATCCGTGGAAGTGGCAGGGGAGGGTCAGCCGACCGAGCCGTCCCGACCGTCCGCGAAGCCGTCGCGTCCATCGCCCCGGCGGCGCAGATAGCGCTCGAACTCCTTGGCGATCGCCTCGCCGCTCGCCTCGGGGGAGTCGACGGTGTCACGCGCCTGCTCGAGCTGCTCGATGTAGGCGGCCATGTCCTCGTCATCGCCCGCCAGCGCATCGATCCCCGCCTCCCACGCGGTCGCCTCACCCTCGAGGTCGCCCCGTGGGATCGGGGTGCCGAGCACCTCCTCGAGACGCTCGATGAGCGCGAGTGTTGCCTTCGGCGACGGCGCGTTGTGCACATAGTGCGGCACGGACGCCCAGATCGACACCGTGGGGATGCCGACGACCTCGGCCACATCGGCGATCACGGAGAGGATGCCGACGGGGCCCTCATAGGTGCTGCGCTCCAGTGAGAGCTCGGCACGCAGGTCGGCGCTCTCGCTGGAGGAGAAGACGGAGATCGGACGGGTGTGCGGCACATCGGCGAGCATGGCTCCGAGCACGACGATTCCGCTGATGTCGGCTGCGAGCGCCTTGTCGATGATCTCCGCGGTGAAGCTCTTCCAGCTGCGGGACGGCTCGCTGCCGAGCAGCACATAGATGTTCTCGGCGCTCATCCGTTCGACGGGAGCGTCGTCTGCGTCGTCGTCATCCGCGTCGACGTCGTCATCCGACTCGTCATCCGCCTCCGGGTCGTCATCCGCCTCGTCATCCGCCTCATCAGCCGCGTCGAGATCCTCGATGAGCTCGGGATCGATCAGGTCGACGTCCTCGTCGAGCTCGACCGCGCGCACGAGCTCGGCGACGATCTCGTCCGTCTCGGGAACCCGGTGCAGCTCGATGCCGAACGGCATGCCGGCGAGATCGCGGCTGGACTGCGGGCCGTACATCGTCGCCTGCGGCCACTTCAGCCGGCGCACCCCGTCGTCGTCCGAGTAGACCAGAGGACGGGTGAACTGATAGTCGAAGTACTGCTCGGGATCGACGTCGTGGATCGCCTCGAGGTCGAGGGCGTCGCGCAGCATGGCGACGGCCCCGGAGGCCGCCTCGCCCGCGTCGTTCCAGCCCTCGAAGGCGACGACGAGGATCCGGCCCTCACCGAATCGCTTCTCTGCCACGGGCAATGCCGCCTTCCGATCGTGTCGTGCGCCGACGGCACACGACCTCAAGGATAGAACTCCGCACGTCGTCGCCTGCGGGAGCCGCACTGCGCAGTGCGCTGCCAGCGGCCGGTCGGGCGCGCCACGGCGTCGCTCGGGCCGCTCCTAGACTGGCTTCCCGTGACTGCAGACCGACCGGCCGCCGTGCTCTGGGACCTCGACGGAACCCTCATCGACAGCGAGCCGTACTGGATGGCCGAGGAGACGCTCCTGGTCGAGCGCTTCGGCGGCACCTGGAACCACGACGAGGCGCTGGTCCTCGTCGGACAGGGCCTCGACTTCTCGGCGACCGTCCTGCAGGGCGCCGGAGTGCCGTGGACCTCGCAGGAGATCATCGATCATCTGACCGACGCCGTGATGGACCGGATCCGCGGCGCTGTCCCGTGGCGGCCCGGTGCGCGCGAGCTGCTCTCCGCCGTGCGGGATGCAGGGGTGCCCACCGCGCTCGTCACCATGTCCATCCGCCGGATGGCGGAGCTCGTCGCCGAGGCGATCAGCGCGCTCGACGGTCACGCCGCGTTCGATGTGATCGTGTCGGGCTCCGACGTCGCGCAACTCGAAGCCGCACCCCGAGGCGTACCTCAGCGCGGCCGCCCAGCTCGGCGTGGCGCCCGCAGGACTGCATCGCGATCGAGGATTCGCCCATCGGGCTGGCGGCGGCCGTCGCGTCCGGCGCCCGCTCGATCGGCGTCCCGCTCATGCTGCCGCTGCCCGATCCGGACGACGCGGCGGCGCATTGGACCCTGTGGGACACGCTGGAGGGTCGCACCGTCGCCGACCTCGCCGACGTGCTGTCGGCCGCCCGGGCCGACGCGACTCTCGCCGCCGGCCGGCACGGCGCCACCGCCGATACCCGCACGGGAGCGCAGTCATGACCTTCTCCGGCCCGTTCCAGATCGGCGACCGGGTCCAGCTGACCGGGCCGAAGTCACGGCTCAACACGATCACCCTGGCCGCCGGCAAGGAGTTCCACACCCACAAGGGCGTGCTCCGCCACGACGACCTGATCGGCCTGCCCGACGGCTCGGTCATCGCCAACTCGGTCGGCATCCGCTACCTGGCACTGCGACCGCTGCTCAGCGACTTCGTCATGTCGATGCCGCGCGGCGCCGCGATCGTCTATCCGAAGGACGCCGCCCAGATCATCGGCAAGGCGGACATCTTCCCCGGTGCGCGGGTGGTCGAGGCGGGCGTCGGCAGCGGGGCGCTCAGCCTGTGGCTGCTGCGCACGATCGGCCCGACCGGCTCGCTCACCTCGTTCGAGCGCAGGGCGGAGTTCGCCGACGTCGCACGCGGCAACGTCGTCGGCTTCCTCGGCGACGAGCCCGAGAACTGGAACGTCGTCGTCGGCGATCTGGTCGAAGCGCTGCCCGAGCGCGGTCGAGCCCGGATCCGTCGATCGGATCGTGCTCGACATGCTGGCGCCGTGGGAGTGCATCGACGCGGCGGCCGACGCCCTCACGCCCGGCGGCGTGGTGCTCTGCTACGTCGCCACGGTCACCCAGCTGTCGCGGGTAGCGGAGGCGCATCCGCGACTCCGAGCAGTTCACCGGCCCCGAGTCCACCGAGACCCTGGTGCGCGGCTGGCACGTCGAAGGGCCTCGCCGTGCGGCCCGACCATCGGATGGTCGGGCACACCGGCTTCCTCATCACCGCCCGGCGACTCGCACCAGGCGCCGTGCTGCCGCAGCCGCCGCGCCGCCTGTCGAAGACGGACTACGACGACTCGGACGTCGAGATCTGGACCCCTGGCGCAGTGGGGGAGCGCACAACGAGCGCGAAGAACCTCCGCCGCCGCGTCCGCGAGGCCCGCGCGGGCGCCGCCGCCAGCCTGGCCCGTGGAGCAGATCAGGGGGGCGACGGTGCCATCGCCGGCGCTATCGAGGGTGCCGACGACCATCGACGACGGGACGGACGACGACGCGCCCTCTCGCGCAGCCGCCGGGGACGTCGACCAGTAGACTGCCCTACGGTCAGACGGGCCCAGCAGGGATCCGCGACTCCGCCCCACCACTCGTTCTCGCATCATCCGCCAGCGGCACACTGCCTCGGCCGACCGAACCAGGGATTGCAGCCCTCGATGACCTCGAAGACACGGCGCCTCGCGCGCACCGTCGCCGCGCTCCTGACGGCGGCCACCCTCGCGACAGGCCTCGCCGCGTGCTCGACGGGCAGTGCCAGCAGCGCCTCCTGCGATCCCGGCGCCACGTCGGGCGCCGCCTCCGACACGGTGACCGCGACCGAGCAGTTCGGCACGCAGCCGACGGTGTCCTTCCCCACCCCGCTCCGTCCCGACACCACACAGGTGAGCACCCTCATCGACGGCACCGGCATGCCCCTCGGCGACGGTCAGTACGTGAGCACCTTCCTCACGATCCTCAACGGCTCCGACGGCAGCGTGCTGACCCAGTCGAGCTACACGGCAGACGACGCCGCGTCGTTCGTCATCGACAAGCTCGGCATCGAGGGCTTCAGGAAGGGGATGGAGTGCGCCAAGGTCGACTCGCGCATCGCGATCACCATCCCCGGCGATGAGGCGTTCACCGATGCCAACCGGCCCACCGGTCTCGCGGCCGACGACTCCATCGTGATCGTCGTCGACATCACCGCCGCGTACCTGGCGAAGGCCGAAGGCACCCTCCAGTTCGCGACCGCCGGTCTGCCCGCCGTCGTCCGCGCGCCGGACGGCCGCCCCGGCATCCAGATCCCGAGCTCCGCGAAGCCTGACTCGCTCACGATCGTCGACCTCATCAGGGGCGACAGGAGCCAGGTGGTGAAGGACGGCGACAGCGTCATCGTCAACTACACCGGCGTGCTCTGGGACACCGGAGAGGTGTTCGACTCCTCGTGGGAGAAGGGGACTCCGATCACGATCACCGCGACCGACGGGCAGGCCCTTCCTGCCTTCGTGAAGGCACTGGTCGGGCATCACGTCGGATCCCAGGTGCTGGCCGTGGTCCCGCCGAGCGAGGGCTACGGCGACACGCCCAGCGGCAGCATTCCCGCCGGTTCGACCCTGGTGTTCGTGATCGACATCCTCGGGGTGGTGGGCTAGAGCGTCCATGCCGGCCGATGCCATCTCCGTCGAGGAGCGACTGTTCAGCCTGGTGCTGGCGCTCGTGGCGACCGAGCACGGCCTGACCAAGGCCGAGATCCTCTCCAATGTGCAGGGCTATCGCCAGCGCTACGAGGTCCGAGGCGACAACGCGAGCCTCGAGCGGCAGTTCGAGCGCGACAAGGACGACATCCGCGAGCTCGGCGTGCCTCTCGAGACGATCGAGTCACCGCAGGACGCCGGCAACAACCAGAACCTCCGCTACCGGATACCCAAAGGCGCCTACGATCTGCCGGCCGAGGTCTCCTTCACACCGGAGGAGGTGACCCTGCTCAATCTCGCCGGAGAGGTGTGGCGCGAGGGGTCGCTGTCCAGCGAGTCGCATCGCGCACTGCTCAAGCTTGCCTCGCTCGGCATCGCCGTCGACGACCCCACCATCGGCTACGCGCCGCGGGTCAGGGTGCGCGAACCCGCCTTCGGACCTCTCACCTCGGCGATCGAGCGGCAGCTCGTCGTGAAGTTCCCGTACTTCAAGCCGGGGGAGCGCACCGCGCTGCTGCGCACCGTCGCGCCGCTCGCCCTCGTCCAGCATCAGGGTCGCTGGCATCTGTCCTCCATCGACCGCGATCGCGACGAGCCGCGGACATTCCTGCTCAGTCGCATAGTGGGTCCTGTCACCACCACTCGGACCGCGTTCGAACGTCCCGCGGGGGTGGATCACGCCGCTGCGGCGCTCGCCGAGCTCGATCGAGTGCTGCAGCTGAACACCGTGGTCATCACGGTGGAGCCGGGCTCCGACGCAGAGAGCCGCTTCATCGCGCGCGCGATCGGCTCGACCGCTGCGGCCGATGATTCAGGTGATTCCGGCGTGTCCGAGGGACGCGACGGCGACCCCGTCACCTTCACGCTCAACTACTCGGACCAGGTGCTGATGGCCGATGAGCTCGCCTCGTATGGACCGGAGGTCCGCGTGCTTCGGCCCGCCGCGATGCGCGATCAGGTGATCGCCCGGCTGCGCGCTGTGGCTGAGGCGCACGACGAGCCGCTCGACGCGGCTGCGGGCGAGCCCGACGTCTCGTCGCCCGACGTCTCGTCGCCCGACGTCTCGTCGTCGACGTCAGCGGCGCCGACGTCAGCGGCGCCGACGTCAGCGCGCGCAAAACGGCGACAGGCCGCTGCGCGGACCACCCGATGAGCGCCCGCCCGATGCAGGCTCAGGACAAGCTGGCCTTCCTGCTGTCCGTCGTCCCGTTCCTGATCGAGCACGATGGGGTGAGCGTGACCGATGCTGCGGCGCGCTTCGGCGTGACCCCCGAGGAGATGCGCACGGCCGTGCGGCTGATCGCGATCTCCGGAGTGCCGGGGGAGAGCCGCCAGTACGGCCCGGACGATCTCTTCGACATCGACTGGGACGAGTTCGAAGAGGACGACCGCATCTCGATCACCCACCACGTGGCCATCGACGATTCACCCCGATTCTCCTCCCGCGAGGCCGCCGCGCTCATCGCGGGTCTCCAGTACCTGTCGTCGCTGCCGGAGAACGCGGATCGCGCCGCTCTCGCGTCGCTGACCGCGAAGCTGGCGAGCGGGTCGACCGGCGGGCCAGCAGCAGTCGCGGTGTCGGCCGACGGCGGAGACGCCCGCGTCGCGCCACTGCGAGAGGCGCTTCTGGCACGGCGCCGCGTCTCCTTCGACTATCGCAGCGCCCAGGGCGACCGCGAGCGCCGACTCGTCGACCCCCTGCGCATCGACTCGGAGAACCAGAGCTGGTATCTGCGCGGGTGGGATCACTCCCGCGGTGCCGTGCGGATCTTCCGACTCGACCGGATGAGCTCGCTCACCGTCACCGAGGAGGACTCGTCCACGGTCGCCGCCGACGTGCAGCTGTCCGACGCGCTCTTCGAGACCTCGCCCGACAACCTCACCATCCGGGTCGAGCTCCCCGAGAGCGCACTGCCGCTGTTGGGGGAGTACCTGCCCGACGGCACCCGGACCGCTCCCGGCAGCGCGGCCGATCTGGTGATCGCGACGCTGCGCGTCGGACACTTCCACGGCCTGAAGCGCCTGATCGCACTGCTCTCCGGTGTCGCGACCGTGCTCGACCCGCCTGAGGCGCGAGCTGCCGTGGCCGACTGGGCGCAGCGCGGGCTCCACCAGTACTCGGGCGCCGGGGCCTCGTCCGATGCAGCCTCCGCCCCTTCCGCCGACAAGTAGGGTCGGATCATGCCGTGGTGGTCGTGGGTGCTGATCTGGATCGTGCTGGTGCTGATCCTGCTCGGGACACTCGCCCTACTCGGCTGGCGGCTGTTCAAGAAGGCGATGAGGGCCCTCGAGGCGCTGGGTGAGCTCAGTGACAAGACGGCCGCCCTGGGCGATGCCGCGCGGGATCTCGAACCCGATTCCTTCGTGCCGAGCATCCTCCGTCCGATCCAGGACGTGCACGACGCGAGGGCGGCTCAGAGGCGGCGCTCAGCTGAGAGAAAGCACTCTCGACGGGAGAATCGCCTGGCCAGAGGTAGAGTGCTCGTGTCAGCAGATTTGAGAGGACAGAAATTCCCATGGGAATCTTCGGCAACGCATTCACCGGATGGCACCTGATTGCCATCCTCCTCATCGTTGTCCTGCTGTTCGGAGCCCCCAAGCTGCCCGCCCTCGCTCGGAGCATCGCGACGTCGATGAAGATCTTCAAGACGGAGATCCACACCGACAAGGACGCAGCCGACACGGACGAGACCGGCAAGGCTCAGGCTGCCGGTGCTGATGCCACTGTCCCCGTCGTCTACACCGAAGCGCCTCCCGCGGTCAACGTGACCCCGCAGGCGCAGCCGGTGCCGACCGACTCGGGCACTGCCACTCCGAAGCAGTAGGAGAGTGGCCCGCGTACCTCGCGGCGCCGACAAGGAGCGGCGGATGTCGCTCGGTGGACATCTGCTCGAGCTGCGGCGACGCCTCTTCATCGCCGCGATCTCCGTCATCGTCGGCGCCGTCATCGGATATCTGCTGTCCGAGATCATCTGGGATCTGCTGCGCTCGCCGATGGTGGCGATCGCGGACGATCACAACGCGACGATCAACTACACGAACATCACCCAGGCGTTCGACCTCAAGCTGCAGATCGCCATCACCGTCGGCGTGATCATCTCCGCACCCGTCTGGCTGTGGCAGATCTGGGGCTTCATCGTGCCCGGGCTCACGAAGCGGGAGAAGCAGTACACCTTCGGCTTCTTCTTCGCCGCGGTTCCGCTGTTCTTCGCGGGCTGCGCCGCCGGCTGGTACGTGTGGCCGCACATCGTGACCCTGATGGTGAGCTTCGCACCGATCGAGGACACCGTCTTCCTCACCGCGTCCGACTATCTCGACTTCATCCTCAAGCTGGTGGTCGTCGTCGGCGTCGCCTTCATCCTGCCGGTGTTCCTCGTGCTCCTGAACTTCGGGTCGGCGTCCTCAGCGGCACCTCGATCCTCAAGGGCTGGCGGGTCGCGATCCTCGCGATCGTGCTCTTCACCGCGGTAGCGACGCCCGCAGCGGACGTGTTCTCGATGTTCATCCTCGCCGTCCCGATGGTCGTGCTGTACCTCGCCTCGGCGGGAGTCTCGGTCCTGCACGACCGGCAGGGTCGCTCGGCGCGAGGCTGCGCTGACCGCCGAGCTCGTCGCCTGACGCCTCCGCACCCGTCTACGGACAGGACACCCTCGTATCCGAGGGTGTCCTGTCCGTTGCCGGGTGTCGGCGCGACGGTCGTCCAGCCGGCGCCTGCGAAGATGGACGGGTGAGCACAGAGCTCAGTCCCGCCGAGCGCTTCGCGGCGGCTCGGCAGCGGCAGGACGCCCCCGGACTCGCGGCGTTCCGCGCCGCCCAGTCCTTCGATCTCGACCCCTTCCAGATCGGCGCCTGCGCTCGCGCTCGAGAAGCGGCAACGAGCGTGCTCGTCGCCGCACCCACCGGCGCCGGCAAGACGATCGTCGCCGAGTTCGCGGTGCACCTCGCGATGCAGGCCCGGCGGGACAAGGTGTTCTACACGGCGCCGATGAAGGCGCTGTCGAACCAGAAGTACGGCGAGTTCGTCGACGAGTACGGCGCCGAGAATGTCGGCCTGCTCACCGGCGACACCAACATCAACTCGGGCGCCCGCATCGTCGTCATGACGACCGAGGTCCTGCGCAACATGCTCTACGCGGACTCCGGCCCTGCTGCGCGACCTGTCCTTCGTGATCATGGACGAGGTCCACTACCTCGCCGACCGGTTCCGCGGGGCGGTGTGGGAGGAGGTGATCATCCACCTCCCGCAGACCGTCCGGCTCGTCTCGCTCTCCGCGACCGTGTCGAACGCCGAGGAGTTCGGCGACTGGCTGCAGGCCGTGCGCGGCGACACCGACGTCATCGTCTCCGAGGAGCGCCCGGTGCCGCTCGAGCAGCACGTGCTGATGCGCACGAAGCTCGTCGACCTCTTCGACGGTGGCTCGACCGGTCCATCCGGCGTCGCAGCCGGGTGAACCCCGAGCTGGCCCAGATGGCGCAGCTACGGCGGCCGGGTCGATCACCTCGCGGCAGACGCAGGACGTCGGCCGCCGCCACTCCAAGGGCGGCCGACCCGACGCAGGTACGGATGGACCGCAGCGAGCTCATCCGGCTGCTCGACGAGCGCAACCTGCTGCCCGCGATCTTCTTCATCTTCAGCCGCGTCGGCTGCGACGCCGCCGTCAAGCAGGTGCTCCGCGACGGCGTCCGGCTCACCGAGGCGCGGGAGCGGGACGAGATCCGCGCAGATCGTCGAGGAGCGCTGCCGCACCCTGCTCGACGAGGACCTCGCGGTGCTCGGCTACTGGGAGTGGCTCGAAGGGCTCGAGCGCGGTGTCGCAGCGCACCACGCCGGCCTGCTGCCCGCCTTCAAGGAGGTCGTCGAGGAGCTGTTCCAGCGCAAGCTCGTCAAGGTCGTCTTCGCCACGGAGACGCTCGCGCTCGGCATCAACATGCCGGCCCGCACCGTCGTGCTCGAGAAGCTCGAGAAGTTCAACGGCGAGGCCCGCGTGCCGATCACGCCGGGGGAGTACACCCAGCTGACCGGTCGCGCCGGGACGCCGCGGCATCGACGTCGAGGGCCACTGCGTCATCCACTGGGTCGAGGGCCTGGACCCGCAGGCCGTCGCCTCGCTCGCCTCCCGGCGCACCTACCCGCTGAACTCGAGCTTCAGGCCGACCTACAACATGGCCGTGAACCTCATCGAGCGGTTCGGCCGCGAGCGCACCCGCGAGATCCTCGAGTCGTCGTTCGCGCAGTTCCAGGCGGACCGCGCCGTCGTCGACCTCGCGCGCAAGGTGCGCCAGCAGGAGGAGTCGCTCGCCGGCTACGAGAAGGTCGATGCAGGACGACACCGGGCAGAGCGGCGACGTCACCGAGTACGCCGCGATCCGGCGCGAGATCAGCGACCTCGAGAAGCGCACGCGTCCAACCGCGATGTCACTCGGCGAGCAGCGGGAGAAGTCGCCAGCGTCAGCTCGCCGACCTGCGCCGGCGGATGCGGTCGCACCCGGCGCACACCTCGCCGCGCCGCGAGGAGCTGTCCCGCTGGGCGGAGCGCTGGTGGCGACTGCAAGCGGCAGACCGACAGCTGCAGCGCCAGATCGCGACCCGCACCGGCGCGATCGCCAGGGTCTTCGACCGGGTCACCGAGGTGCTGCTCGAGAGGGCTACCTCAAGGCGAACGACGACGGCAGGTGACGCTGACCGGCAACGGCATCGATGCTCACGCGGATCTACGGCGAGCGCGACCTGCTGCTCGCCGAGAGCCTCCGCCGCGGCGTGTGGCTCGGGCTCGATGCCCGCCGCTTCGCCGCGCTCGCGACCGTCGCTCGTCTTCGAGGCGCGTCGCGAAGAGGGCGTCGCCAACGACCGGTACCTGCCGAAGGGACCGTTCCGACGGCGCCTGGAACCGGCTCGAGGGACTCTGGGCGCGCCTCGACGACCTGGAGCGCGACACACCGCCTGCCCGGCTCGAACCCGCCGTCCGTCGGCCTCTGCGCGCCGATGTACACGCTGGGCGCGCGGCGGTCGCCTCGACGACGTGCTGCGCGATGCCGACCTGCAGGCGGGCGACTTCGTGCGCTGGACGAAGCAGATGATCGACCTGCTCGACCAGATCATCCGGTCGTGGCGGACGGCAAGCAGGCCCGCACCGCGCAGCAGGCGATCGAGGCCATCCGGCGAGGGATCGTCGCCTACTCGAGCGTGAGCTGATGGCGGTCACTCTTCCGATCCGCGATCTGCGGGTGAAAGCGCCATCTCGCGGGGGACGTTCTGCCGGCGAGACGGCCGTTTCGCGCGCGCCCGTCCCGCTCTCGGGTGCGGTCATCGTTGCGGCCCTCACGGGCCCGGTGATGGATGGCGCGTTCCCCGATCTCGGAGTCTGGCCGCTCGCCTTCGTGGGCATCGCGCTCGTCCTGATCGTGCTCCGGGGACGGCGCGCGGGTCGGCGGCTTCCTCGTCGGGCTCGTCTTCGGGCTCAGCTTCTATCTCGTGCACATCCAATGGGCGACCCTGTTCCTCGGCATCGTCCCCTGGCTCGCCCTGTCGACGCTCGAAGCGCTCTTCGTGGGTGTCGGCAGCATGCTGATCACCCTCGCCTATCGCTGGATCCCGCAGCTCTGGCCGGACAGGGCCGCACCCGTGGGCGATCGTCGATCCCGGCTGCTGGTCGGCTCGGTGGGCATCGCGCCACTCGGTCTGCTGCCCCTCGCCATCGCAGGCCTCTGGACCGCACGCGAGGCGATCTCCGCGGTGTGGCCCTACGGCGGATTCTCATGGGGTCGTGTCGCGATGTCCCAGTCGGAGAGCCCTTTCGCCGGCCTGTTCGCCTGGATGGGCATTTCAGGGGTGAGCTTCGTGATGGTCTGGCTGGTGGCATTCGCCATCGAGCTGATCCTCGCTGCAGTCGTCGTGTCGCGCGGCGTTCATGGCCCCGCCGGAGTGCGCAGGGGGAACCCGGCGCTCGCCGTTCTCGTCACGCTCGGCATCGCGACGGCCGGACTGCTGGCCGTGCCGGACTGGCAGACTCCGACGGATGGCACGCTGAAGGTCGCCGCCATCCAGGGCAACACGCAAGTCCGGCTACTTCGATCAGCGCCGCTACCAGGGCGAGATCCTCGACGGCCACATCACCGCGACCCTTCCGGTGCTCCGCGACGACGTCGACGTCGTCGTCTGGCCGGAGGGCGCCGCGATCTCGACCCGCTCGAGGATCCGGGGGCCGCGCAGGCCATCGACCTCGTCACTCAGGCGGCGGGCGCGCCGATCATCCTGGGCACGATCACCCAACGCGAGAACGCCATCTACAACTCGTCCCTGCTCTGGCAGCCGGCGCTCGGAGCGACCGACATCTACGACAAGCGCCACCCGGTGCCGTTCGGCGAGTACGTGCCGGATCGGGCGTTCTGGGAGCCGTTCGCGCCCGACCTGATCGGGCTGATCGGGCGCGACTACACGCCGGGCACGAACGATCCCGTGTTCGATCTCGGCTCCATCCGAGGTCGCGACGTGCGGGTGGCGGTGAACATCTGCTTCGACATCGTCGACGATGCGCTCATGCGGCAGTCCGTGACCGACGGCGGCGAGGCGATCATTCGCGCAGAGCAACAGCGCCGACTTCGGCCGCACCGACGAGAGCGTCCAGCAGCTCGCGATCGCTCGCATCCGGGCCCTCGAGACGGGCCGCACGGTCGTCAATGCTTCGACGGTCGGCACGACGGCCATCGTCGCTGCCGACGGATCGACTGTGGACCGGATGCCCACGTTCACGACGGGCGCTCTCATCGACGAGATCGACCTGCACACGGGGGAGACCCCCGCGATCGTGGTCGGCGCACAACTCGAGCAGCTTGTGTCATTCTTCGGGCTGGCGGCGCTGCTGCTGACCGGCCTGCTTCGTCCGCGCCGTCACCGCCCGCTGGTCGAGTAGGCCGTCGAAGCCCTCGCGCCGAACGGCCTCGATACGGCGCTGGCGCGCCTACTCGACCAACGAATCAGGCCCTCGCGCCGGACGGCCTCGATACGGCGCTGGCGCGCCTACTCGACCAACGACGAGCTCAGGGCCGCGCGCGCCGAACGGCCTCGATACGGCGCTGGCGCGCCTACTCGACCAACGAAAGGGAGCAGACACCCGCTGGTCGAGTAGGCCGCCCGCGGCCGTATCGCGGCCCTCGCGCAGAAGGGCAGCGGAACACTCCGCCACCGCCGGGTGACTTCGATAGGACCGACGACAGAGGGCCGCCGCGTTTCCGCGACGGCCCTCCGACGTTCAGTCGATCTCAGGAGGCGGCCCGCTGCTTGCCTCGACGGGCTCGCAGGTAGGTCAGTCGCTCCTCGAGGAGTTCTTCCAGCTCTGGACGTGTGCGTCGCTCGAGCAGCATGTCCCAATGGGTCCGTGGCGGCCTTGGCCTCGATCTTCTCCTGCTCGACAGGAGTGCCGTCGGCCTCGAGCAGCACGCCCTCCTTGCCGCTCTTGGGCGAGGTCCAGTTCTGCGGGACCTCCGCCTCTTCGGAGAACGTCACCTCGAACGTGGTTCCGTCGTTGCTGCGGTACTGGGCGACGATGCGGGGTGAGAAGACGACGCCCTCCTCGCTCTGCAGGCTCTGACTTCCGAGCCGCATTCCTCGCAAACTGCGATCTGCCATGGTGTCGCTCCCTTCGCGAACGTCTCCCTATAGTGAACCCGGAATCGGGGGACATTCTTCCCGTCCGATCTATTCCCAGAACCTTCCCAGTGCGTTCGGAGGGGTGCAGGGGCGGTCAGCGGAGGCGCTCCAGAGCCTCGACCACGAGGTCGCAGCGATCGCTCACGATGCCATCGACACCGAGCTCGCAGCAGCTCGTCGACCTCGGCCGGATCGTTGATCGTCCAGACGTGCACCTCGACCCCTGCACGGTGGAACGCCGCGATGACCGCAGGGCTGGTGGTCGGCAAACCCAGCACTGATCTGGGAATCTGCACCGCATCCACGCCCGCGAGCGCGATCCTGGTGAGGGGCCGGACGTGCAGTGATGCTCCGAGGATGGCGGGGATGATCTGCTCGGAGGACGCGGACGTCGGCACGTCGCCGAGCGCACGCAGCGACCTTCCGTCGACGAGACGTGCGGAACGAGGCGATCAGCACTCGCTCTTCGGCGCCAGCTCGCCGGATCGCGTCGATGACGCCGGCGACAGCGTGCGGGTCCTTCACGTCGAGATTGAACCGGGCAGACGGAAAGGTCTGCAAAGCGTCGAAAAGGGTACAAATCGCGTCGCCGCCGCGGGGGATCGCCGCGCAGTTCGGCGCGTGTGAGCGTCGCCCACCCGCCGCGGATCACCCGCCACGCGGGACAGATCGCGGTCATGCACCAGCACCGCCACGCCGTCACGCGTGGAGTGCGCATCGGTCTCGAGGTGGGTGGCTCCAGCGTCGAGCGCCGCCCGAAAGGCGTCTATCGAGTTCTCGGGGTGCCGGAGCGCGAGCCCCCGATGCGCGATCACCCGCGGAAGCCCTCCGGCGAACCACGGTCTGCCGGCGCGACGCTCCGCGCGCACCCCGACCTACTTGGCGGTGCGCGGCGTCGTGCCCGTCGCCGGGGGAGCCGCCGCAGCGTCAGCTGCGCACCGGCGGGGTGTACGGCGGGATGGGGGAGGACACGTTCTCGGCCGCGCTCGCCAACGATCCGCCGAACGCGCTTCCGATGCCCTTCAGAGCCTCCGTCAGCTCGCTCGGCACGATCCAGAGCTTGTTGGACGGATTCTCCGCCAGCTTGGGCAGCATCTGGAGGTACTGGTAGGCGAGCAGCTTGCTGTCGGGGTCGCCGAGGTGGATGGCGTCGAAGACTGTCTTGATGGCCTTCGCCTCACCCTCCGCGCGCAGCACCTGGGCCTGCGCGTCGCCCTCCGCCGAGAGGATCGCCGCCTGACGCGCACCCTCCGCGGTGAGGATCGCGGACTGCTTCGTGCCCTCGGCGGTGAGGATGAGCGCGCGACGATCGCGCTCGGCACGCATCTGCTTCTCCATCGAGTCTTGGATCGAGAGAGGCGGCTCGATCGCCTTCAGCTCGACCCGCCCGACCCGCACGCCCCACTTGCCGGTCGCCTCGTCGAGCACCACGCGCAGCTGCATGTTGATGTTGTCGCGGCTGGTCAGCGCCTCCTCGAGGTTGAGGCTGCCGACGACGTTGCGCAGAGTGGTCGTGGTGAGCTGCTCGACGGCGCCGAGGTAGTTGGCGATCTCATAGGTGGCGGCCCGTGCGTCGGTGACCTGGAAGTACACGACCGTGTCGATCGAGACGACGAGGTTGTCTTCGGTGATCACCGGCTGGGGCGGGAAGGAGACCACCTGCTCGCGCATGTCGACGAGCGGACGGACCCGATCGATGAACGGCACGAGGATGTTGAGACCCGGCGTCAGCGTCTTGTGGTACTTGCCGAGCCGCTCGACCACTCCGGCGTAGGCCTGCGGGATGATCCTGATCGACCGGATCAGAGTGACGATCGCGAAGATCACCACGACGATCACGAGCGCGATGAGGAAGAGCTGGAAGATGAACGCGCCCATGTCGATCATGAACTGGCACCGCTTTCATTCGGGTCGGGAAGCTGAGAAGTGGGAGCAGTGGGGGAGACCGGCCGAACGACGGCTGTCGAACCCTGGATGGTGGAGACCGTCACCCGTGATCCGACGGGCAGGGACGCCGTGCCTTCGAGCCCAGACGTCGTCGGCGAGGATCGCGGTCCAGGTCTCGCCGTTGGCGAGCTTCACCTGTCCGCCGTTGTCGCCCAGCGCGATCAGCACCCGGCCAGCCATGCCGGACAGAGCGTCGAGGTTCGAGGGCGTGAGATCGGCACCCTTGCGGGTGGCCCGAAGCAGCACGGGCCGGACGATGAACAGCAGGAGAACGGCCAGCACCCCGGCGATGATGATCTGCAGCCACCATGGGCCGCCCGCGAGGTGGGTGCCGAGGCCGCCGACGCTGCCGATGGCGATCATCAGGAAGGTGAATTCGAGGGTGATCACCTCGATGATCACGCAGATCACGATGAAGACGAGCCAGACGATCCACATGTACTGCACGAGATCGGGCATCATGCATCGAATCTACCGCGTCTGACCTGTTCAGGGCCCGAAAACGGCATCGCGTTGCCGCCCGGCGGTCGCTGATTGCTAGGGTCGGATCCCGTGGCCAGCGACTCCGACATCCAGCACGCAGCATCCGACTCGACGCCGAGCGGGGGTCCGCTCGAACCAGGGTCCCTCGCCGGCAAGCGCGCACTCGTCACCGGCTCGTCGCGTGGCATCGGCGCGGACACCGCCCGCTACCTCGCTCAGGCAGGTGCATCGGTCGTCATCAACTACCGCCAGAAGGCGCCGCGGGCCAACAAGCTCGTCGCCGAGATCGAGGCGGCGGGTGGCACCGCGCTCGCCATCGGCACCGATCTGACCGACCGGGCCGCGGTCGCGGAGATGTTCGCCCAGATCGAGGCCGCATGGGGGGGATTGGACATCCTCGTCCTCAATGCCTCGGGCGGCATGGAATCGGGTGCTGCCGAGGACTATGCGCTGCAGCTCAACCGCGACGCCCAGCTCAGCGTGCTCGAGACGGCGCTGCCCTTGCTCGGCGAGGGCTCGCGCGTCGTCTTCGTCACCAGCCACCAGGCGCACTTCATCGCGACGACCCCGACCATGCCCGAATACGAGACGGTCGCGCGCAGCAAGCGTGCCGGGGAGGACGCGCTGCGCTCCCGCATCGACGAGCTGGCCGCCCGCGGCATCGGCTTCACCGTGGTCTCCGGCGACATGATCGAGGGCACCGTGACGGCCACCCTGCTCGAGCGCGCTCGGCCGGGCGCCATCGGCGCTCGCAAGGAGGCCGCAGGCCGGCTCTACAACGTCTCGGAGTTCGCCGCCGAGGTGGCGCGCGCCGCCGTCGATCCCGTTCCGGCCGACCACACCCGGTACGTGGGCGACCTGTCCAGCTTCACCCCGATCGACTGACTGAGGCCATCGTGCCCCGTCTCAGCCGTTCCATGTCGCGGGTGCTCGTCTTCGACGAGCAGGACCGGATCCTGCTGTTCCTGCAGTACGGCAAGTCGCATGACGTGCCTCCCCGCTGGATCACCCCCGGCGGCGGCGTGGACCCCGGAGAGGATCACGACCAGGCGGCCATCCGCGAGATCCACGAGGAGACGGGCCTCGTCCTCGATTCGATCGCAGGCGCCGTTCTGGAAGCGTGATTTCGAGGCAGATCAGCGCTGGCACGTCTACGAGGTCGGCCACGAAGAGTGGTACGAGCTGCGGGTGCAGGCGTTCGCTCCGTCCCGCGACGGGTGGACCGAGGACGAGCTGGTCGACGTGCTCGAATACCGCTGGTGGACGCTCGAGGATCTGGAGCGCACTCCCGACCTGATCGAGCCGGACGAGCTGCTCGAGCTCATCCGCGGCCGACTCGCTGCCCGCTGATCCTCAACGCGCGGACACACATGCCCCTGAGAGGGGGCGCCTCCTAGGATCGCAGGATGACGGATCAGACGAGCAGCCAACCGACGACATCCGATCACCAGCTCAGGAAGCAGGATCGGACCGCTCACGAGGTGCAGCGTCGCTGGCCGTTGATCAGTGGACTCCTCGCCGTGGCGCTGGTCGTCCTCGGCGGAGTGCTGATCGCCGTCCGGCAGTTCCAGGTCGTGCCGTACGCCATCGACTCCGAGTGGATGGACGAGCTCTACGAGCACCGCACACCGTTCTTCGTGGCGGTCGCGGACGCGTTCGACATCTTGGGCGGCGGCATCGTCGGCGTCTTCGTGGTGCCGATCGCCCTCATCGCGCTGCTCCTGCTGCTCAAGCGCCGCTGGGGCGCTCTCTACTTCGTGAGCGCGGTCGTGCTCAGCGCAGGGCTGGTGCAGCTGATCAAGAACCTGGTCGATCGGCCCCGACCCGAGCAGATCCTGGTGACCGCCGACTTCGGTTCATTCCCGAGCGGGCATACAGCGAACGCTGCCACCCTCGCCGTGGTCCTGGCGCTCGTGTTCTCGCGCTGGTGGGTGTGGGCGGCGGGCGTCGTCTGGACCGCGGCGATGCTGCTGAGCCGGAACTACCTCGGAGCGCATTGGCTCACCGACACCGTCGGCGGCCTGGTGCTGGGAGCGGCCGTGGCGTTCATCGTCTGGGCGCCGTTCGCTCAGCTGCTCACCCGTGAGTCGCTCCGACGTCGAGGCGTGGCGCCTTCGGCCGCGGTACCCGGGCCGGGCACTAAGCCCGGGGTGCCCGAGCCGAGCCGGGCGGAGGGCTAGGCGTCTCTTCCGGCGGCCGGCTGATCAGCTTCTCGCGGGGCGGCGATGGGGGAGAGGACACCTTGAGGGCCAGCTCCTCCGCGTCGATGGAGGCGAGCACGGCACGCACGGCATACTCCTCGTAGCGCCCCTCCGCCCGGGCGATCCGCACAGCCTCCCTCTCCGCGGAGATCATCGATCTGCGCAGTCGGGCATAGGAGGCCAGGCGATCCATCGTGCCCTCCTCGGGGAGGTCGACCGACTCTCGGATGAATTCCGAGTCCAGCCGAAGCCGCTCGATGACCGCATCGTCGTCGTCGTCCGTCGGCTCCTGCTCCAGCCGCGCCAGACCGGCCTCCCTGGCCTCGGCGACCAGCAGCCGCCGCTGGGTCTGCTCCTGCATCGCATTGGGAGCCGGCAGCTTGAGCAGCCTGATGATGCGGGGGAGGAACAGCCCGCCGAGCAGGGTGCCCGCGATCACGATGAAGGCGAGCAGCTGCAGCAGCGCCCGACCCGGCGTCTCGTCCGGGAGCAGGAAGACAGCGGCGAGGGTGACGACACCGCGCATGCCGGCGACAGCGACAGCGATGCCGTTGTTCCAGCCCCACGAGCGCTCGCGCAGTCGGGTGGGCCCGACTCGGTAGGTGATGGTCGAGATGCCGACCCAGATCACCCGGGAGAGCAGCACGGCGAGCAGAACGACGACGCTGATCAGGATCATCTGCCAGAGGTCGGGCGCTATCCGCACCGCCGCCTCGACGATGCCGGCCAGGCTGAGCCCGATCAGCAGGAAGACGGCGTTCTCGAGCAGGAAGCGGATGGTGCGCCAGTTGATGCCCTCGGCGATCCGAGCTTCGGCGGACTGGATGGCGGGGGAGCGGTAGCCGAGCAGCAGCCCGGCGAGGACGACCGCGAGCACTCCGGAGCCGTGCAGCAGCTGAGCGGGGATGAAGGCGATGTAGGGCAGGACGAGCGACAGGCCCGTGTCGAGCACCGCAGAGTTCAGCCGTCGACGGATCTCGGAGAACAGCCATCCGACCAGCAGTCCGACGCCGACACCGACGACGACGGCGATGACCAGGTCGATGGCGACAGTGCCCGGGTTCACGACGCTCACGATCGCGGCGATCGACGCGTTGAGGGCCACGAGCGCCACGGCGTCGTTGAGCAGGCTCTCGCCCTCGAGGATGGTGACGAGCCGTCGGGGAAGGCGGAGCCGTCCCGAGATCGCCATCACGGCGACGGCGTCGGTCGGGGCGATCACGGCGCCGAAGGCCAGCCCGGCCGCCAGAGTGATGCCCGGCACGACAGCCCAGCACCGTGAGGCCGACAGTCAGGAAGGTGAAGGCGACCAGGCCGATCGAAAGCAGCAGGATGCTGTCGCCGCGTGCACGGATGTCGACGAGCGAGGTGCGGATCGCCGCCGCGAACAGCAGTGGAGGGAGCAGCCCGTAGAGGATGAGGTCGGCTTCGATCTCGACGTGCGGTACGCCGGGTATGAACGAGACCACGGCTCCGATGGCGACGAGGCTGACCGGCGCCGACCAGCCGAGCTTGCCGCTGAAGCCGGTGACCGCCACGGTCACGACGACGAATGAGACGATCCAGATGATCGTGCCGATCGCACCCGAATCCGCCACGTGTTCATTCTGACGGCTGGCGGCCGGTCCGCGGTCGCCTCTGCACCGATCACTCGATGCACGTGCGACTCATTGATGAGACGACCGCACGTAATCGTGACCAGGACTCGCCCGCCCTCACGTTATGTCAGCTCGATCTCTGATCCCCTCGATCTCCGCGTCGCGGCATGTCCGATAATGCACATTATGTCAGCTCAAGCGTCGAGGGGCCGAGCCTAGCTGGTCCCTGACCGGACTAGGCCCGCTCCTTGAAGAGCTCCTTGCTGCGGAGCAGACGCAGCGCCGTGACGAGGACGAGTCCGCCGAGGATGTTGAAGAGCAGGGTGTAGCCGAACCACCCCAGCCACTGCTGATAGCTGATCGGCGCTCCGGACTGGATGGCGCCGAAGACGATCAGCGAATCGAGGATCGAGTGGAACAGCTGCAGCCCAGCGAGCAGGAATCCGCCGATGACGGTGGCGACGATCTTGGCGGGATCGGATTTCGTTCCCTGCTGCATCCGCGTCATCAGGGTGATCGTGCTGCCGCCGAGGACCGCGAGCACGATGCTCTGGAGGTCGAAGGGCGCGTCGGTGAAGTGCAGGGCCGACTCCTCGAGGGTGTCGTGCCATTGCGGGAACGCGTGCACGACCAGCCACATGAAGAGCCAGCCGCCAGCGAGATTGGTGATGAGAGTGCCACCCCAGAGCTTGGCCAGCTGCCCGATATTGCCCTCCCGTGCCACGATCGCAGCGATCGGCACGAGGAAGTTCTCCGTGAACAGCTCGCTGTGCGCCAGGAACAGGGCGACCAGTCCGATGCTGAACGCGAGCCCCGCAAGGAGATGGTCGCCGGTCTGATCGAGGACGGCGAGGTACGCCATCACGCCGAGACCGACCTCGAGGCCCCCGAAGAATCCGGTGATCAGCGTCACCGTCCAGGTTCGCTGCAGCCGCTCCGCGCCCTCGGTGACGGTCTCGTCGAAGGACTCCACGAGCTCTTCCTCGGCGGGCGCGTCCCCCTCCCCTAGCTCGCGGCGACGCTCCTCAGACATGAAGTCTCCCCTTCAGCATCCTGGCAAGTCTGTCGTCGATGGACGATCACCGAGGATGCACCTCCTGGGCCAGCATGCTCCGATCATCGCGTGGAAAGCTGCGGGCGACCACTTCCGCCCCTCCCTGTCGTGCTCCCGAGCGCCCTCAGCGCTTCCAGCATCGCTACAGGAGCAGCACTCCACCGTCGCTGCGGGGATCGGCGCCCGCCGAGAGCGCGCCGTCGGGAGCCCGCCGCGCGATCATCGAATGCCCGGCGCTCGCGTCCCCGCGCTCCGCGACGACCAGGGTCATCGGGCTGCGCTTCAGCCCCTCGAGGCGCTCGGGCTCGAGATCGGCCTCAGCGAAGATCCGGTCGTCCGAGCTGCCCGCGTCCATCCCGCCGACGATGAACCTCGGCGCACTCACCGCGCCAGCCGGCGTCGACCCCTCGAGCACCCGGAGGATGAGCTGAGCGTGGATCTGCGCCTGCGCCTTGCCGCCCATGGTCCCGTGCGCGGCGATGGTGCCGTCGGAGTGCGTCACGAGCACCGGCATGAGCGTGTGCGCCGGTCGCTTGCCGGCGGCGAGGCGATTCGGAGAGGACGGATCGAGGGTGAAGAACGCCGCCCGGTTATGCAGCACGAGTCCCGTCGACGGCTCGAGCAGCTGAGCGCCGAACGAGTGGAAGACCGATTGGATGAGCGAGACGGCGAGGCCATCTGCATCGACGGAGCAGACGGCCACGGTGTCGCCGCCTGGCCGCGCGGTCGCTGCAGAGCTCTGCCGCTCCCCTCCCCTGGCCGCTGAGATCGCCGAGTCCCCCGCTGCACGCAGGGCCTCCGCGTCCAACATCGCGGCGACGTCCACTGGGACGACGTGGGGATCGGCGAGAGCGGCGTCGCGGAGACGATCTGCGCTGAGCAGCAGCTCGGCGAGCACGTCGGCCGTCACCTGCACATCCGCGCGCTCGCGGCCGATCGCCTCGAGCGCACCGAGAGTGCGCAGCAACGAGAAGCCCTGAGAGTTGGGTCCTGCCGTCGATACGGTGAGCGGTCCGAATGCGCCTCGGAGCGGCTCCTCCAGGCTCACTCGATGGGCGAGGAGATCCTCGGCGCCGATCGGCACTCCGAGGGCGGAGAGACCATCGACCAGTCGGAGCGCCGTCGGCCCCGCATAGAAGGACTGCAGCCCGTCGGCGGCCAGCGCGTGCAGGGTCCGGGCGAGTTCGGGCTGCCGAACGAGCGCTCCGACCGGTGCGGGCTTGCCGTCGGCGAAGAACACCGATCGGATCCCGGGGTCCACCGCGAGCGCTTCGGCGTCCTCCTCGAGCGCGTCGGCCAGTCCCGGCGCGACGAGCATCCCCTCCCGGGCCAGGCGGATGGCGGGCGCCAGGACCTGAGCAGCCGGCAGACTCCCCCACCGCTCGAGCAGCGTCGCCCAGCCCGACACCGCGCCCGGCACCGAGACCGTGCGCTCCCCCGCTATCGGCATGGCGGCCGCACCCGCGAACAGCTCGTCGACATCCCGCGCCGAACCGTATGCGCCCGACGCGTTGACGACGGTCTCCTCACCGTCTGGCGCGCGCACGAGAGCGATCAGATCACCTCCCGCGCTGCACATGTGCGGATACACCACCGCGAGCACCGCTGCCGCCGCAACCGCGGCGTCCACGGCATTCCCGCCCGCCGTGACGATCGCGCGCGCGGCTTCCACGGCGTCCAGGTGAGGTGCGGCGAGCGCCATTCGGCGGGGCGAGATCATCTGCGGGCTTTCTGGACGGCGATTCGGGGTGCCGGCCGACGGTGACCGGATCGGAGGAAAGCGATCCACCGGGACATGGCGAAGCGCTCGGTGCGGGCGCTCTCTAGCATTGTGCTCGATGACCGGACCCGCCTGGCCCGCGTTCCCCTCCCCTCCCTGGAGACCCCCATGAGCCACGAACCGAGCAACGAAACGAGCAACGAAACGAGCGGCGAACCCGACACCTTCACCGATGACGAGCGCGCCGCCATGAAGGAGCGGTCGAGGGAGCTGCGCAGGACGCGCACCTCGAAGGGCAAGGTCGACGGCCTCACCGATCTGCGCGAGAAGCTCGCCGAGATGCCGCAAGCCGAGCGCAGGATCGGCGAGCGCATCCACGAGATCGTCGGCGAAGTCGCCCCCGAGCTGCAGCCGAAGACCTGGTACGGACAGCCGGCCTGGACCAAGGACGGCAAGGTGATCGTCTTCTTCCAGGGCGCCTCGAAGTTCTCGACTCGCTATTCGACCCTCGGCTTCCAGCAGGATGCGCGGCTGGACGAGGGAAGCATGTGGCCGACGTCCTTCGCGCTCACCGAACTCAGCGCCGACGACGAGAAGCTGATCGGAGACCTCATCCGGCGGGCGGCCGGCTAGCTCGACGTGGCATCGGAGGAGCACGGCGGCGTCGCGAGTTCAGGACAGGTCGTTGCCCGTCAGGCTCCTGCGCATCACGACCCGGGGGAACCCGTTGAGCACGGATCCTGTGGACGATGCCTCGACGAAGCCTGCGTCCTCGAACAGCTTCTTCGTGCCGACATAGGCCATGGTCAGATCCACCTTCGCGCCCCTGTTGTCGAGCGGATAGCCCTCGATCGCCGGAGCGCCATGCTGCCGCGCGAATTCGACGGCACCGTCGAGCAGTCGATGCGATATGCCCCTCCCGCGATGGCCCGGCCGAACCCGGATGCACCAGACCGACCAGACGTCGAGCTCGTCGAGGTGCGGGATCCTGCGATTGGTGGCGAACCCGGTGTCGGCTCTGCGATGGACGGCCGCCCAGCCGACCACCTCGCCTCCGTCGTAGGCGAGCACACCGGGCGGGATGCTCTCCTGGACGAGTCGCTCGACCATCGCACCTCGCTGCTCCCTGTGCAGAGCGGCATTCTCCTTCGGGCTCAGCCGATAGCTGAGGCACCAGCAGACATCCGCGTCCGGCCGCTTCGGCCCCACCATGGTGCGGACGTCGGCGAAGGACGTGGCGGGGCGCACCTCGATGGGCATCCCCCGACCCTGCCATCCGTCGGCCTCGCGGATCAGCGAAGTCAGCTCCGCTGTGAAGTCAGCTCCGCTGTGAAGTCAGCGCCGCTTGCGGCGGATCCTGATCGGCCCCTTCGCCGTGGATGGGTCGATGACCGATCCGCGCTGGGTGATCTCCACCTCGCCGCGGTCCACCAGTCGGCGAGCCGCACGGCGAACCGGCTCCATCAGGGCGCGCCAGGCGTCGGAATCGTCGTCGCCCGCCTCGGCGCGGGCGACCTCGGACGGGCAGATGGTGGCCGTCGCCGCACGGCCCGCGAGCAGGTCGAGGATCGCCTGCTCGAGGCGACCGTCCTGGTCACTGACTCCTCGCCGGCGACATGCGGTGCTGCAGTAGCGGACGGAGTCCCAATCCCGCTCCCACTTCTTGCGCCACTCGATCCGGCGCCCGCACGAGGCGCACGTCTTGTCCTCGATCACCGGGGACGCGGCTGGGGCGGACTTTCGTGACACCGCCGCAGGCTACCCGGACGGGCTCGGCCCGAGCTGAGCGGCCCACGCCGCGGCGATCCGGCCGACCTCCGCCAGTGCGGCGTCGGTCTCGACAGTGCTCGCGAAGGTGATGGTGGCGCGATCCGCAGCCAGCCAGGTCAGCAGGCCGCGCGGATCCTCGACGCTCATCCGGAGCGGATCGGACCGCTTCGCCGCACCCGTGTGCAGCACCAGCTGGACGATCGAGCCGGGCCGGATTCGGAAGGTCAGGAAATGCTCTCCCCCGGCCACGGCGAAGCTCGGGGCGTTCCATTTCACCGACTCGGACCAGAGCGATCCCGAATCGGCGGCGGCGGCATGGATGGCCCCCCGAAGCGCGTCGATCTCGGCCCGCCGAGGGTGCGCGGACCCATCGAGGAACTCCTGCACGCTCTGGGCCATCCCGTGAGCCTACGGAGCATCAGCCCCACGAGCAGCCGAGCGTCGGCCACGTTCCCGCTACGACCCGAACCGGGGGGAGCTGAAAAAGGCTCCATGCGCAAGGATGAAGCCATGAGCAAGAAGATCGACCGGGCCGCCTCCGAGCTGAAGAAGGCGCTGACCGCACACGCCAAGGTCGCGGGCAAGAAGAAGGCCCACAAGGGTCGCATCGACAAGGCGTCCGCTCGCGTGCGATCCGCTGCGAACTCCTATGCCGGGCTCGTGTACGCCAGGACGGGCGTCGACAGCCCGTTCATCGACATCCGCGACCCGCGGCTCGACAGCCCGGTCGCCATCTCGCTCAAAGCCGAGCGCGACGCGCTGGCTCGTCGCCGCGCCAGCTGACACGGCTCCGCGTCCGCTGAATCTTCGCTATCCGCGAAGATCCGTCGATCTTGCCCCCACGGGGCAGGCACTCCTACCGGCGCGCGCCTCCACAGTGGAGAGGTGAAAGACCGCATCACTCTGCGCTTCCTCGCTGCTCCGACCGACGCGGGAGCCGATGGCCGCACCGTCCAGGCGGGCCGCGTCCTCGAATGGATCGACAAGGCCGGCTACGCCTGCGCTGTCTCCTGGAGCGCCTCCTACTGCGTCACCGCCTACGTCGGCAACGTGCACTTCACCCGCCCGATCGCGCCGGGCGAGCTGATCGAGGCGCGCGCACGGATCATCCACACCGGCCGCAGCAGCATGCAGGTGCTGGTCACCGTGCTGGCGGCCGACGCTCGAGACGGCTCGTTCACGGCCGCGACGGACTGCCTGCTCGTGTTCGTGGCAGTCGACGACGCGGGTGCCTCGCGCGCCGTGCCGCCATGGAGCCCGCGCGACGACGACGACCAGCTCCTCAGTCGCGGAGCCGTGCAGCGCATCGACGCCCGACGAGCGATCCACGAGGAGATGCAGGCGCAGGATTACACCGAGGCGGGCACCGGACCGCGCTCGCTGTTCCGCTTCCTCGCCGCACCCTCAGATGTGAACTGGGGAGGCAACGCCCACGGCGGTATCGTCATGCGCTGGATCGACGAGGCCGCCTTCGCCTGCGCGACATCATGGGCTGGGCGCGCGGCCGTGGCGGTCTACTCCGGCGGCATCCACTTCTACAGCCCCGTGCACATCGGCGACCTGGTGGAGGTCGAGGCACGGCTCATCCACACGGGTGTGCACAGCATGCATCTCAGCGTCCGCGTCCGGGCGGGCAGCCTCATCGACGGCGAGCGCCGGTTGACCACGCAGTGCATGACGGTGTTCGTGATCCCCGGCGCCGACGGACGGGCGGCTCCCGTGCCGGCGATGCGACTGGAGAGCGACGAGGACCGCCGACTCGACGCCCACGCCCGCGATCTCATCGCCCGCCGCGCACAGCTGCTCGCGATCCCCGTGCCCGGCTGATCGGAGATCCTGGGACCGAACGAGCACGGACCGCGGCCGGCCTACCGCTCGTCGGCCTCCAGGAAGGCCAGTGCCGCATCGCGGAAGTGCCGAGAGGTCGGCGCGTTGAAGTGGTTGCGCCCGGGGATCATGAAGAATTCGCCTCTGGGCGTCGCGGCGGCGAGGGTCCGGGAGGCCTCGAGGATGCCGTCCTCGCTTCCTGCCGCGAACAGGATCGGCTGCGTCGGCGGATTCGCTCGGTCGGGCTGCGCTCCCCCGCGCATGCCTTCGACCAGAGCGACGAGGGCCACGAGGTCGTTGTCGAGCTGGCCGGCCATGGTGAGGTATGCCTGGGTGAGACGATCCCGCACGGGCACCCCCGTCTCGAGGAACTCCTTCGCTTCGTCGACCCGGAACCGGGTCAGCGGATCGCCATCCGGGATGCCGCCGAGCACGGCACGGGTGATCTCCACCGGATAGGCGAGCGCGGCATGCCAGCCCACCCGTGCGCCCAGTGAGTAGCCGACGAACGAGATGTCGTCGAGCAGGTAGGTGTCCATCACCACTCGGACGTCGGTGACGAGCGCCTCCATCGTGTAGGCGGACGGCTCATGCGGCTTGCTGCTCGAGCCGTGACCGCGCTGGTCCATGGCGATGACCCGATATCCGGCCCGGCGCAGCTCTCGCACCCATCCCGTGGCCTGGAAGTTGCCGATCGCAGAGGATGCGAAGCCGTGCACCGCGAGCACGGTGGGTGCGTCGTCGCGCAGCCCCTCCCCCGTATCACCCGCGCCGACGTCGCCCACCCCGATGTCGCCCACCCCGAAGTCGTAGGTCGCGATCGAGATGCCGTCGGGCGTCATGACCATGATCGGCTTGGGGGCGTCGGGAACGAGGCTCATCGCTCCGATTGTGGCGGAGATCGGCGCTCACGTGCTCCGGACACCCGGCCCAGCGGGGTTTGACATCGGACACCGCGTGCACGACTGTCGGGTGGAGGGCTCGCGAGACAGAGTGACGCCGAGGGCCCGGCGCCCCCGCCAACCCGGCGTATCACGACGAGCAGGACCTCGACCCTGCGGGTGGGCCGAATCTCCTCACCGACCCGGACCATCCAGCGAAGGAGCCTCCGATGACCGCCACGACCACCACTCCGCAGACCCTCACCACGACCTCTGCAGACGGCACGACAATCGCCTACGAGAGGACCGGGAGCGGTCCCGCGGTAGTGCTCGTCGACGGCGCCATGTGCACCCGCGACTTCGGCCCGATGCGACCCGTCGGCCGCAGCGCTCTCGGACGCCTTCACGGTCTACGCCTACGACCGCCGCGGCCGTGGGGAGAGCGGCGATACAGCTCCGTACGACGTGCGGCGGGAGATCGAGGACCTCGTGGCGGTCATCGCCGCCACGGGTGGCCCGTCCCTCGTCTTCGGATCGTCCTCCGGCGCGGCGTTGGCCCTCGAGGCCGCGATGGCGGGCGCACCGATTCGCAGGCTCGCCCTCTGGGAGCCGCCCTACGTCGCCACCGGGAAGGCCGACGCCGAGCCCGACCACGTGGCGAACTCCACCGCACTGGTCGAGGCGGGCAGGCCGGGCGACGCCGTCACCTACTTCCTGACCAAGATGGTCGGAGCGCCAGCGTTCGTCGGGCTGATCATGAAGCTCAACCGGAAGGTCTGGCGGAAGATGCAGGCCGTCGGACCCACCATCCCCTACGACGCCCGCATCATGGACGGCTTCGTCGCACCCGCCGAGCGCCTGGCCTCGATCAGCCAGCCGACCCTGGTCGCACTCGGCGGTCGCGCGAAGCCGAACATGCGCGCCGGGGTCGCTCGCCGTCGCGGACGCCGTCCCGGACTCCGAGTTCCGCGAGCTGCCGGGCCAGATGCACAACGTGGCGACCACGGCGATCAGCCCGCTGCTGCGGGAGTGGTTCCTCCGCGGCTGAGCAGCCCTGAGGACGCAAGGGCCTGCGGTCGCGCCTGCGGCAGAGAGCCCATGGAACGTTCGGCGACACGCCGGACCGCACCCGCCGTGCGGCGACTCGGTCCATCGATACGCTTCGGGCGGTCCTCGCCTCTGAGGCCATCCCGACGAGCAACAGGATCACGACACATGTCCAGCCCGAACAACCCCACGCCAGAGACGAACCCGCTGCCGCTCCCGGCCACCTCCTCCCCTGCGGCGACGACCAAACGTCGCGGACTGTTCGACAACGTCGAGCTCGTCACCGTGATCCTGCTCGGCATCGTGTCTGTCGCCACCGCGTACACCTCCTTCCAGTCCAGCCTCTACGGCGGGGCCAGCGACGACCGGATCTCCCGGAGCGAGGCGAAGGGCACCGAGGCCGAGTCGCTCTACCTCGAGGGCAATCAGCAGTACGTGCAGGACACCCAGACCATCCTGCGGCTGTCCGATCTCGACATCCTCAAGCAGAGCGCCGATCCGATCACCGCCTCCGACGCCGCCGCCCAGTACGACCAGCTGTACTTCATCGGCGTCTCCGAGGATCTGGACGCCGCCATCACCTCCGCGACCGCGCTCGACGCATCGGAGCCCGACTTCTGGCACGACCCCCAGGCCGACGAGGCGTACGGCGAGTCCCTGTTCGGCACCTACAGCACAGCATCCGACGAGGCGCAGCAGCTGAGGAAGGAGGGCGACGGCATCGGCGACAAGGGCGACCAGCTCGGCTTCTACACCGCGCTGATGGCGATCACCCTGTTCCTGCTCGGTGTCGCGGCCGTCGTGCGCCGCCCTTTCACCCAGTGGATCCTCATCGCCATCGGGATGTCCATCTTCCTCGTCACGGCGATCGCCACCGCCTTCATCCCGTTCGTCTGGATCGGCTACTAGCCGGCACGATCGCCGGGAAGGCGAGCCGCGTCGATTGTCAGCAATCGTGCGGCCATCGGGCCTTCCGCGCCCGTGGCGAGGGGCATCATGGAGGTGCGCCGATCCGACGGGCGCCTATCGAAGGAGATAGCCGATGGCATCCACCACCACGCCCGAGATCGAGATCCCGTCGAGCAGCGTGTACGACTACCTGTTCGGCTCGCTCGCCGAGGGTGACCTCGACCGGATCGCCCTGATCGACGGAACGAGCGGCGCGCAGACCACATACGGACAGCTGGTGGGTCAGGTCGATGCGCTCGCGGGCGCTCTTGCCGCCCGCGGAGTCGGAGTCGGCGATGTGGTCGCGGTGCTCTGCCCGAACGTGCCCGCCTTCGCCACCGTCTTCCACGGGATCCTCCGCTCGGGTGCGACCGCGACGACGATCAACTCGCTGTACACCGCCGACGAGATCGTCGCGCAGCTGACCGATGCGAGTGCGACGTGGCTCTTCACCGTCTCGCCCCTGCTCCCCCACGCCGCCGCTGCCGCTGAGCGGCTGGGCTTCGCCGCCGACCACCTCGTCGTCCTGGATGGCGCCGATGGACACCCCTCGCTCCGAGACCTGCTGTCCGAGGGGAACCCCGCACCGGCTGTGCAGTTCGACCCTGCCGAGCACATCGCGGTGCTGCCCTACTCATCCGGTACGACCGGACGCCCCAAGGGCGTCATGCTCACCCACCGCAATCTCGTCTCCAACGTGGCCCAGTGCCGCGAGGCGATCGGACTCGGCGCCGACGACCGCGTGCTCGCCGTGCTGCCGTTCTTCCACATCTATGGCATGACCGTGCTGCTCAACTACGCGCTCGCCGGGCGCAGCGCCCTCGTCACGATGCCCCGGTTCGACCTGACCGAGTTCCTGCGGATCATCAGCGAATACCGCACGAGCTGGCTCTTCATCGCTCCCCCGATCGCGGTCGCGCTCGCCAAGCACCCCCTCGTCGACGAGTACGACCTGTCTTCGGTCGAGGTCGTGTTCTCGGGCGCGGCCCCGCTCGACGGCGCGCTGTCCAACGCGGTCGCCGCTCGACTCGACTGCGTCGTCACCCAGGGCTACGGGATGACCGAGGCCAGTCCGGTCACCCACACGGTTCCGGTCGATCGCGCCGACATCGATCGCAAGAGCATCGGCATCCCGCTGCCGAACACCGAGTGCCGGCTCGTCGATCCCGAGTCGGGGAGCGTGATCGCGATCCCGGAATCGGGGCTGAGCCTGCCCGGCGAGATCCAGATCCGTGGCCCGCAGGTCATGAAGGGCTACCTCGGAAACGACGAGGCCACTGCGGCGACCCTCGACCCGGAGGGCTGGCTGCACACCGGCGACATCGCGACCGTCGACGCGGATGGCGTCTACACCATCGTCGATCGGCTCAAGGAGCTCATCAAGTACAAGGGCTATCAGGTGGCCCCTGCCGTGCTCGAGGCGGTGCTGCTCACCCATCCGAAGATCGCGGACGCCGCAGTGATCGGCGCCCTCGACGAGGACGGCCAGGAGATCCCGAAGGCATTCGTCGTGCTGCAGGCCGGCCAGAGCCTCGACGACGCAGATGTCATGGCCTACGTCGCCGAACGGGTCGCTCCGCACGAGAAGGTGCGCCGGGTGACGTTCATCGACGCGATCCCGAAATCGACCTCGGGAAAGATCCTGCGGAAGGACCTCCGCGCCGCGGAGAAGGCGGGCGCCTGACCGGACGGAGTGGCGTCGCCGCTGCGGTGGGCGGACCGTCTAGAGCTCGCCGAAGCCGGATCGGATCAGGTCGCCGAGTGCAGTGACCACCTCCGCCGCCTGCGGCCCCGTGGCCGAGAGGGTGACCGCATCACCCTCCGTGAGACCGAGCGCCATGAGCCGCAGCAGGCTCCTCGCGTCGACCCCGTTCACGGTCGCCGTGGCGTCGAAACGGCCGGCGAGCTTGACGAATTCGGCGGCGGGTCGGGCATGCAGGCCTTCGCGGTTCACCAGCCACACGGTGTCGACGACCGCGTCCGCCGGAGCGTCCTGCATCGGGCCGTCCTGCATCGGGCCGTCCTGCAGCGGGCCATGAGGCTCGGGACCCGAGGCAGGGGCCGAGGCGGCATCCGATTCGCCGCCGGCACTCCCCCGCGCGGACTCGGCGGCAGCCAGGACGTCCGCCAGCGCTGCTCCGCCCTCCGCGGCGACCGCAGCGGCCACGCCCCCCTCGACCAGAGGCGCATCCGCGATCCGGACGCGATCTCGCAGCTCGTCGTCGAGGAATTCGAGGGCGGTCTCCGCCGTCAGGATCGCAGAGCCGAGATCGCAGAGCACCACGACCCCGTCGCCGGCGTCGGCCCGATCGATGGCGGACGAGACGGTGTCGAAGCTCGTGCCGATTCCGCCGTCGTCGGTGCCTCCCGCGGCGATCAGACGCGCAGTCGACGCCATCTGCGAGGCGAGATCGACCAGTCCCTCGGCGATCTTCGGACTGTGCGAGACGAAGACGATGCCGACGGCCATGCTCAGCCCTCTGGGGCTGCCGCGGTCTGCGCCGCCGCGGTGTCCGCTGCCGCTCGCAGGATCAGCGACGACGACTGCGCTCCTGGATCGCGATGGCCGATGGCGCGCTCGCCGAGGTAGCTGGCGCGGCCCTTGCGAGCGACCCAGGGTTCGGTGGCCGCAGCCCCCGCCTCAGCGGCATCGGCGGCTGCCGCGAGGATCTCCGCCTCCGAGCTGCCCGCGTCGCGGGCCGCCGCTGCGGCATCGACGGCGGGGGTCCAGGCGTCGACCATGGTCTTGTCGCCCGACTCCGCCTTGCCGCGCAGCACGACGCCATCCCGGGCAGCGGTGAGCACCGCGACCAGGGCGTCGGCGTCGAGCTCGGTCGCCGCTCCGGCCGCCGCCGCACCCTTGAGGTACGCCGTGCCGAGCAGCGGCCCGGAGGCGCCCCCCACCGTGGAGATGAGGGTCGTGGCGACGAGCTTCAGCACGGCGCCGGGTGTGGCGTCCGGCTCGATCCCGTCGAGCTTGGCCACGACCGCGGAGAATCCCCTGTCGAGGTTCTCGCCGTGGTCGCCGTCGCCGATCTCCCGATCGAGCCGCACCAGCTCGGTGCGGTGCTCTGTGATCACCTCAGCGCTCGCTCGCACCCAGTCGATGACCCATCCGGTGCCCAGTGCCACCCGTCACCGCCCCCAGCGCAGCGCGGCGGTCTGCACGGGCGCATCCCACAGCTCGGTGAGCTCGTCGTCGAGCTTGAGCACGGAGATCGAGAAGCCCTGCATCTCGAGCGAGGTCACGTAGTTGCCGACGAGGGTGCGGGTCACCTCGATGCCCTTGCCCTCGAGCACCTCGGCCGCGCGGCGGAAGGCGATGTACAGCTCGACGAGCGGGGTGCCGCCCATGCCGTTCACGAAGAGCAGGACCTTGTCCCCCGATTGGAAGGGCAGGTCCTCGAGGATCGGATCGAGCAGGCGATCGACGATGGCGTCGGCGGGCTCGAGCGGGATCCGCACCCGACCGGGCTCGCCGTGGATGCCGATGCCGATCTCGATCTCGTCCTCGGCGATGTCGAAGCTCGGCTCGCCGGCGTGCGGGACGATGGGCGCCGTGAAGGCCATCCCCATGGAGCGCACCTGGCTGTTGACCTTCTCCGCGACTGCCACCACCTGGTCGAGGGAGTCGCCCCGCTCGGCCGCCGCGCCCGCGATCTTCTCGACGAGGACGGTGCCGGCGACACCGCGTCGGCCGGCGGTGTACAGCGAGTCCTTCACCGCGACGTCGTCGTCGATGATGACCGCGCGGACCTCGATGTCCTCCGCTGCCGCGAGATCCGCGGCAGTCTCGAAGTTGAGCACATCTCCGGTGTAGTTCTTGACGATGTGCAGCACTCCGGCCCCACCGTCCACGGCCTTCGTCGCCGCGATGATCGGGTCGGGCGTCGGCGAGGTGAACACCGCGCCGGGCACCGCCGCGTCGAGCATCCCGTAGCCCACGAAGCCGCCGTGCAGCGGCTCGTGACCGCTTCCGCCACCCGACACCAGGCCGACCTTGCCCTGTCTCGGACCGCCGGCACGGGCGATGAAGGTGGGATCGGTCTGCACGACGAGCAGGCCCTTGTGGGCGGCCGCGATGCCGGCGACCGCCTCGTCGACCACCGCGCGGGGATCGTTGATGAGCTTCTTCATTGATGGCTCCTGAGCTTCGGAATCTGCACGTGTCATCTGCCGGGGGGCTCCCCGGAACACGCAGGGAGCGGGCGTGGGAACGTCCGCCGAGCACAACCTACGCCGAACGGCCGCCACACCCCAACCTGCCCATGTCGCAATGGGCCCTGTCCCCCGATACGGGTCTAGTCTGTGAGACGGCCGCAAGGGCGCGGCCGGATGCACCAGCATTCAACGACTCAATGAGGAAGGTCGGAGTGGATACCAATCTGGGAACCATTTTCCTGTCAGAGACTGTGGGCACAGCGATGCTCCTTCTGCTCGGTGGCGGCGTCGTCGCCAACGTGATCCTGAAGGGCAACAAGGGCTTCGGCGGCGGCTGGCTGCTGATCAACTTCGGCTGGGGACTCGCGGTCTTCGCCGGTGTGACGGTCTCCTACGCATCAGGCGCGCACCTGAACCCGGCCGTGACATTCGGACTGCTGGCCGCGGGCAAGGTCACGGCTGCCGCAGGCAGCAACGTCGCCGTCACCGTGATCATCTATCTGCTCGGGCAGCTGCTCGGCGCCTTCATCGGTGCGGTGCTCGTCTGGCTGGCCTACAAGGACCACTTCGACGCGGAAGAGGACCCGGGAGCCAAGCTCGGCGTCTTCTCCACCGGACCCGCCATCCGCAGCTACGCCTGGAACTTCATCACCGAGGTCATCGGCACCTTCGTGCTGGTGTTCGTGGTGATCGGCTTCGGCAAGGGCGGCGATCCTGACACCAATACGCCTGCCGGCCTCGCCGCGCTGGGCGCGCTGCCCGTCGCCCTCCTGGTGGTCGGGATCGGCGCATCCCTCGGTGGCCCGACCGGCTACGCGATCAACCCGGCTCGCGACATCATGCCGCGCATCGCGCACGCCATCCTGCCCATCAGGGGCAAGGGCGGCAGCGACTGGTCCTACGCGTGGGTGCCGGTCGTCGGCCCGATCGTCGGCGGACTCCTCGCCGGCTGGCTGTCGCTGGTCCTTCTCCCCTGACACGGCTCGGGCCGGGCACTCGCCCGGCCCGTTTCCGTTCCGCGTGCCCTGCAGCCGCACAGCCTGCTGCGCAAGGCTCGCCTGCACAACCATGCAGTACCCAACCGAGCCCCGCACCCCAGGCCGCTCGAGCGAGCGGACGAATAACGAAGGAGTTATGCCATGGCGGAGTACGTCATCGCGATCGACCAGGGAACAACCAGCACGCGAGCGATCGTCTTCGATCACTCCGGCTCGATCGTCTCCACCGGTCAGAAGGAGCACGAGCAGATCTTCCCGCAGGCGGGATGGGTCGAGCACGATCCCAAGGAGATCTGGGACAACACCCGCGAGGTGATCGGACAGGCCCTCTCGAAGGCCAACATCACCCGTCACGACATCAAGGCCGTCGGCATCACCAACCAGCGCGAGACCGCGGTGGTCTGGGACAAGACCACGGGCGAGCCCGTCTACAACGCCATCGTCTGGCAGGACACCCGCACCCAGAAGATCGTCGACCGCCTGGCCGACGGCGACGTCGAGCGCTACAAGCAGAAGGTCGGGCTTCCCGCTCGCGACCTACTTCTCCGGCACCAAGATCGTCTGGATCCTCGAGAACGTCGACGGCGCCCGCGAGAAGGCGGAGGCAGGCGACCTGCTGTTCGGCACCACCGACACCTGGGTGCTGTGGAACCTCACGGGCGGCACCGGATGGCGGCGTGCACGCCACCGACGTGACCAACGCCTCACGCACCCTGTTCATGGACCTCGAGACCCTCAGCTGGGACGAGAGCATCCTCAAGGACTTCGACGTCCCCGCGTCGATGCTGCCCGAGATCCGCAGCTCGTCCGAGGTCTACGGCAACGTGTCGATCCTCCAGCCTGCTCCGCGAGGTGCCCATCGCCGGCATCCTCGGCGACCAGCAGGCGGCCACCTTCGGCCAGGCCGCCTTCGACACGGGCGAGTCGAAGAACACCTACGGCACGGGCAACTTCCTCATCTTCAACACGGGTGAGGAGATCATCCACTCGAAGAACGGGCTGCTCACGACGCTCGGCTACAAGCTGGGCGACGCCAAGCCGCACTACGCGCTCGAGGGCTCGATCGCCGTCACGGGATCGCTGATCCAGTGGCTGCGCGACAACATCGGCCTGATCGGCAGCGCTCCCGAGATCGAGGAGCTCGCCAAGACGGTCGAGGACAACGGCGGCGTCGTACTTCGTGCCGGCGTTCTCGGGCCTCTTCGCGCCGTACTGGCGACCGGACGCCCGCGGCGCGCTCGTCGGTCTCACCCGCTACGTCAACAAGGGCCACATCGCCCGCGCGGCTCTCGAGGCGACCGCGTTCCAGACCCGCGAGGTGCTCGACGCCGTCAACGCCGACTCGGGCGTCGACCTGACCGAGCTGAAGGTCGACGGCGGCATGATCGCGAACAACACGCTGATGCAGTTCCAGGCCGACATCCTGGGCGTGCCGGTGGTGCGCCCGGTCGTCGCCGAGACGACCGCGCTCGGCGCCGCCTACGCCGCCGGCCTCGCCGTCGGCTTCTGGGCCGACCTCGACGACCTGCGCAAGAACTGGCAGGAGGACAGCCGCTGGACTCCGAACATGGAGGACGACGAGCGCGAGCGTCAGCTGCGGCTCTGGAAGAAGGCCGTCACGAAGACCTTCGACTGGGTCGACGACGACGTGAAGTAGCCGCGGCGCGCACGTCGCACGGCCGAACTGCCCAGTTCTGCTGCTTGGACACCCGTCCGAGCGGCGGATCTGGGCAGTTCGCTGTCCGGCCTGTGGAGAACTCGCACGGCTCGTGTGCCTCGCGATGGCACGGTGTCCCACATGCCGAACGCTCAGCCGCTCCCGCCCGATCTCGTCGACACGACGTTCACGACCTCCCGAGCGCTCGGGACGCGGCGCGAGCCCCACCAGAATGCGCGCCCGCGACCTGCATCACGACGTGTGGGGCGTCCGGTCGCTCCGGCCGCCGCAGACCCCGCTCGACACCTGCCGGCTCTACCTCGAGCGACTCCCCCGGCAGGCGTTCATCAGCCACGCGACCGCCGCCATGATCCATGGCATCCCGCTTCCCGCCTCGGGTCGCCTTCGCCGACGACATCGACGTCGCCCTGCCGCGTCCAGAACGTGCGCCGCACGCCCGCGGCATCCGCGGACACTCCCTCGAACTCGCCCCCGGAGAGCGGATGCTGGTGGAGGACGTGCGCCGTGACATCGCCGACACGGACCTGGTTCGACCTCGGCAAGGTGCTCGCCGATCCATGACCTGGTCGCGGCCGGAGACTTCCTGCTCGGTGCCGGCACCGAGCGCGAGGAACTCGTCGGCTGACGTGCAGGACCGCCGTGGCCAGCGGGGATCCGCTCGGCTCGCCACCGCGTGCCGGCTGCTCAACGGTCGGTCGGCGTCTCCCCAGGAATCCCGACTGCGGGCGCTGCTGATGCTGGCCGGCATGGACGAGCTGGCGGCGGACGACGACATCCTCGACCGCAACGGGCGCTTCCTGGCCCGGGCGGACCTCGTGGTCCGCAGCGCACGGCTGATCATCGAATGCCAGGCCGACAACCGTCGCCACTCCCGCGCAGCGGCAGCTCGATCTGGCCCGGCGCTCGAAGCTCGAGGCCGAGGCGTGGACGGTCGTCGAGGTCGGCGCGCGGGATCTCGACGACCCCGTCGAACTGGCCGGCCGACTGCGGGACATCGTCGCTAGCCCGCGTCTGAAGGAGAACGCTGTTCCCGAGCCGCCCAGTTCCGCCGCAATGGGCGCGCACGAGCCGCAGAGCTGGGCGGCTCGAGTGTCGGCTAGCGCTGGGTGGCGGCTAGCGCTGGGTGGCGGCTATCCAGGCGTCGAGCTTCTCCGCCGCTGCACCCGAATCGATGGCGGTCGCGGCATCGGTCATCCGATGGGCGAGCCTCCCGATCATCGACCGGTCGGCCTCGGTCGGGTCATGCGACAGGTCCCATGCCACGAGCGCGGCGGCCGTATTGAGCAGCACGATGTCGCGAACCGGACCTGAATCCCCCGACAGCACGCGGCGGGCGATGGCGGCATTGTCCGCTGCGCTGCCGCCCTGCAGATCGGCGATGCTGCGCCCGAGGCAGCCCGAGGTCCCGAGGATCCATGTCGTGCTCCGTGACCGCCCCAGAGCTCACCTCCCAGATGTGCGAGTGCCCGGTGGTCGACAGCTCGTCCAGCCCGTCGTCTCCCCGGAACACCAGCGCGGTCGCCCCTCGGGTCTGGAAGACGCCGACGATCAGCTCGACCGCCTCCAGCCGCGCGACGCCCACCGCATTCGCCTCGGGGCGCGCCGGATTGCACAGCGGGCCGAGGAAGTTGAAGACCGTCGGCACGCCCAGCTCGCCACGCACGACGCCGCGCTGCCGGAAGCCGGGATGGAATGCGGCAGCGAACACGAAGGTGAGGCCGACCTCGTCGAGCACCTCGGCCACGCGCTCGGGGGAGCGCGTCAGGTCGACGCCGAGTGCCGCCGAGCACATCGCTCGAGCCCGACGCAGAGCTGGCCGCCCTGTTGCCGTGCTTGACCACCTTCGCGCCCGCCGCTGCCGCGACGACCGAGGCGACATCGTCGAGATGTTCACCGTCTTGAACCGGTCGCCGCCCGTCCCGACGATGTCCAGCGACATCGGAGCTGACAGCAGCAGCGGGGTCGCGTTGTCGAGGATGGCGTCGCGGAAGCCGACGATCTCGTCGACCGTCTCCCCCTTGGCGCGCAGCGCCACGAGGAAGCCGGCCAGCTGCGTGGGGGTCGCCTCGCCCGTCATCACCTGCTGCATCGCCCAGGTCGACTCGGCGATGCTGCAGATCCCGTCCGTCCAGGAGGGTGCCGATCAGCAGGGGCCAGGTGGGCGGCTCGAACATGCTCCCGATGCTACTGAAGCGCGTTCGGCTCGCACCCTTCCGGCCTTCTCGCCGCACTCGTCGGCAGCGCTCGCCGGCGACGCTGGACCACCGACGGCGATCTCGCTTCTGTGAGCTGACTGCATACGACCCGAGCGAACGATATGCACCCGTTACGGGGGCGCGCGTCGCGCATCCGCGGAAACGAGCGGATCGACCGCGGAGACGGGCGCACTCGCCGGAGGCAGCCGTCCGGATTCCGGCGGCGACTCGCGGGCCGCGACGCGCGGACAGCGCGATGACGCGCCCCCTCTTCCGACATAATGGACATGTGAGCAGCGCGTCAGCACTTCAGTCGACAAGCGCCCCGGTCATCAATCGCCCCGACTCCGTAGCAGTCGGCGTGATCGTATGGCTCGGCAGCGAGGTCATGTTCTTCGCTGGCCTCTTCGCGATCTACTTCACCCTCAGATCATCGGTCCCCGACCTGTGGGCCGAGCAGGTCGCAGGATCTGAATGTGCCCTACGCGGCCACGAACACGATCATCCTGGTGCTCAGCTCGTTCACCTGCCAGGTCGGGCGTCTTCGCCGCGGAGCGTCTGCAGCCCTACCGGACCAGCTGGAACCCGCGTCACTGGGGAATGACGGAATGGTTCTTCGTGACCTACGCCATGGGCGCCGTCTTCGTCTCAGGCCAGGTGCTCGAGTACGCGACCCTCGTCAGCGAGGGCCTCACCCTCGCCACCAACTCCTACGGGTCCGCGTTCTACCTGACCACCGGATTCCACGCCCTTCACGTCACCGGCGGTCTGATCGCCTTCCTCCTGGTCATCGGCCGAGGCTTCGCGGTCACGAACTTCGGCCACCGGGAGGCGACCAGCGCCATCGTCGTGTCGTACTACTGGCACTTCGTCGACGTGGTCTGGATCTTCCTGTTCATCGTCATCTACATCCTGAAGTAGGAACCGCTCCGTGAGCTCTGCAGCCCAGAAGAAGAGTCGACGACGTTCGACCCGCACCGGACGCCGGCATCCGCTCGCGACCGTCGCGCTGATCGCCATCGGCCTGCTCTTCACCGGCGGCGCCTACGCCCTGTTCAACTCCACCTCCTCGGGCACAGAGGCCGTCGCCGCCTCGCAGGACCAGGTGGACCGAGGCGGCAAGCTCTTCTCCGCCAACTGCGCGACCTGCCACGGCATGAACCTGCAGGGGACCGGCGCAGGCCCGTCGCTGCTCGGCGTCGGAGCGGCATCCGTCGACTTCCAGGTCGGCACCGGCCGCATGCCGCTGCAGAACACCGGACCGCAGGCCCCCGAGAAGCCGCCCAGTTCACCACGGAGGACACCGCGGCCCTGGCCGCCTACGTCGCCTCCGTCGCCCCGGGCCCGGGACTCCCCGACGCCGAGTACCTCGACGGCAAGGGCGACGCCACCCACGGCGCCGAGCTCTTCCGGATCAACTGCGCCATGTGCCACAACGTGGCAGGGGCAGGAGGCGCGCTGACCGAGGGCAAGTACGCGCCCTCGCTGACCGGACGTCTCGGCCAAGCACATCTACGAGGCCATGGTCACCGGCCCGCAGAACATGCCCGTATTCAACGACGCCAACCTGACCCCCGAGGACAAGCGCGACATCATCACCTCGCTCGTCAGTACCTCGAGGACAACCCGTCGCCGGGCGGCGTGGAGCTCGGCAACCTCGGCCCCGTCGCCGAGGGCCTCTTCCTCTGGATCTTCGGACTGGGAACGATCGTCGCCCTGACAGTCTGGCTGACCGCCCGCTCCAACTGATTCCTCGACGTATTCACGGCGAATCAACAACTGAGACATCACAGAACATCCCCGTCCTGAACGCAACCGGCATACACTGAGGGGGCGCGGATGGCTGACGAAAGGGGGCGCGAGATGGCTGCCGATATTTCGGAGACCGAGCTCGTTCCTACTGCCACATCGCACAGCGACGCTGCTCCCGTCGGCACCGCCGTCGTGAGCCGCGACGTCATCGAGAACCCCGGGCTGCCCTCTCACCGACAGCGGGTCACCGACGTCGATCCGAAGTCGGATCGCCGCGCGTCGCGAATCGTCACCGCGCTGTTCTACCTGTCGGTCGTCGGCTCGATCGGCGCGATCACCTCGTACTTCGCGGTGCCGATCATCCCGGACGACCCGGGATCCGTGCGGCTGAACACTCTCTTCCTGGGCTCGTTCATCGCCCTGTCGCTGCTGACCATCGGCATCGGCGCTGTCCACTGGGGCAAGGCGCTGATGATGGACCACGAGGGTGTCGATGTGCGACACCCCATCCGCGGCACCGCCGCGACTCGCGCTCGCGCCATCGAGATCTTCGATCAGGCCAACAAGGAGTCGGGCTTCGGCCGCCGCAGCCTCATCCGCGGGTCGATGATCGGTGCTCTCGCGATCTTCCCCCTTCCCGCCATCTTCTTCTTCCGCGACCTGGCTCCCATCGGCAACAACCCCGCCGAACTGCTCTCCCACACCATGTGGAAGGCGGGCACCCGCCTCACCCGCGACCCCACGGGCATCCCGATCAAGGCGTCCGACGTGACGATCGGATCCGTCTTCCACGTCATTCCCGAGGGACTCGAGGAGGTCGAGGACCTGCTCGAGCAGAAGGCCAAGGCGGCAGTGCTGCTGATGCGCCTCAAGCCCGAAGACCTCAATCCCTCCCCCGAGAAGGTGGGCTGGGCCTACGACGGCATCGTCGCGTACTCCAAGATCTGCACCCATGTCGGATGCCCGGTGGCGCTGTACGAGCAGCAGACCCATCACCTGCTCTGCCCCTGCCACCAGTCGCAGTTCGACATCACGCAGGAGGCGAAGGTCATCTTCGGACCTGCGAATCGTCCCCTGCCTCAGCTGCCGATCGCCGTCGACAGCGAAGGCTACCTGGTCGCGCAAAGCGACTTCCGCGAGCCCGTAGGGCCTTCATTCTGGGAGCGTCGCAGTGACTACGACAACGCCTGAGACACCGACCTCCACAGCCCAGCCCGGACAGGTCCAGTCCGGGACGCAGGGCGGTGCGGTCGGCGCCATCTCCAACTACCTCGACGAGCGCACGAGCATCTCCGCCGTCGTCAAGGAGTTCGGCCGCAAGATCTTCCCCGACCACTGGTCGTTCATGCTCGGCGAGGTCGCGCTCTACAGCTTCGTCGTCATCCTCATCTCCGGCTCCTTCCTGACCTTCTTCTTCCAGGCCTCGATGGCCGAGGTGGTCTACGACGGCTCCTACGTCCCGCTCAAGGGCCTCGAGATGTCCGCCGCGATGAACTCGGCACTCGACATCTCGTTCGATGTCCGCGGCGGTCTCCTGATGCGCCAGGTGCATCACTGGGCGGCACTGCTCTTCGTGGCGTCCATCGGCCTGCACATGCTGCGCATCTACTTCACCGGAGCCTTCCGCAAGCCGCGCGAGCTCAACTGGGTGATCGGCTTCATCCTGTTCGTGCTCGCCATGGGTGAGGGCTTCACCGGCTACTCGCTCCCCGACGACCTGCTCTCGGGCAACGGCCTGCGCATCATCGACGGCCTGCTCAAGGGAATCCCCGTCATCGGCACGTGGATCTCCTACCTGCTGTTCGGCGGGGAGTTCCCGGGAACGCAGATCGTCGGCCGGCTCTACACGCTGCACATCCTGCTGCTCCCCGCGTTGGTGGTCGCACTCATCGCGCTGCACCTCGTGTTCGTGGTCGTGCACAAGCACACCCAGTACCCGGGCCCGGGAAAGACGAACAACAACGTCGTCGGCTACCCGATCCTCCCGGTGTACGCGGCCAAGGCAGGCGGATTCTTCTTCATCGTCTTCGGCGTCATCATGCTGATGGCGGCGTTCTTCACGATCAACCCGATCTGGGCCTACGGTCCGTACGATCCATCGCCCGTCTCGGCTGGAACCCAGCCCGACTGGTACATCGGCTTCGCGGACGGCGCCCTGCGCCTCATCCCGCCGGGATGGGAGTGGACGCTCGGCAACTTCACGTTCTCCCTCAACGTGTTCCTGCCCGTGGTCGTTCTCGGACTGTTCATCGTCGTGGTGATGATCTATCCGTTCTTCGAGGCGTGGGTGACGGGCGACAAGCGCGAGCACCATCTGCTCGACCGCCCGCGCAACGCCCCGACGCGTACCGCGATCGGTGCCGCAGGCGTCACGTTCTACGCGTCGCTCTGGGCGGCTGCATCGTCCGACCTGATCGCCACGCACTTCAAGATGGCGATGGAGCACGTCATCCATGTGCTCCAGTTCATGACTCGTCGCTCGGCCCGGTCATCGCCTTCTTCATCGCCAAGCGCATCTGCCTGGCGCTGCAGAAGAAGGATCGCGAGATCGCGCTGCACGGCTTCGAGTCGGGCCGCATCGTGCGCCTCCCCGGCGGCGAGTACATCGAGGTGCATCACCAGCTCGACGCGTACGAGCGCTGGAAGCTGGTCAGCTTCAACGACTACCAGCCGCTCATGCTCCGCCCGAACGACAGGGGCGAGATCAAGACGAGCGCAGCGCGTTCGCGCCGCGGTGAGCCGGTGGTTCTTCGAGGATCGCATCGAACCTGTCACCCGCACCGAGCTCGAGGCTGCCCACGGTCACGGTGAGCACGGAGACCACGGCGTCGTCGAGGCCAAGGATGAGGCGATGGGTGGAGCCCCGCACATCCGCAGCTGATCGGTGAGCGACACGACGAACGCCCGGGCCCTGCACGCTGTGCAGAGCGCGGGCGTTCTCGTATTCCGGCGGCTAGCCGACGGCGGCATCGAGGTTCTGATCGGCCATATGGGCGGTCCGTTCTGGGCTCGCAAGGAGGAGCACGCCTGGAGCATCCCGAAGGGCTGCTCGAGAGCGGCGAGGCTCCCTGGGATGCGGCGGCGCGGGAGTTCTTCGAAGAGCTGGGGCTGGACGTGCCGGCTGGCGTCAGGCGTGATCTCGGGGTCGTCCGACAGCGCGGCGGGAAGACCGTGCAGGTATGGGCCGTCGAGGGCGATCCGGATCTGCAGGAGGCCGTGTTCGGCGAATTCGAACTCGATGGCCCCCGCGATCCGGGCGGACCGCACTGTTCCCCGAGGTCGACCGCGTGGCATGGTTTCCGCTCGACGAGGCCCGCGACAGGCTCGTGAGCGCTCAGGCCGAGTTCCTCGATCGGCTGGCCGCGCTCATCCGCTGACCCCCTCGACCGGCCCGCACGGTGTCAGGGGTCGAGCGCCTCGTCGAGCGATGCGGCAACCGACTCGACGGCCGAGTCGCGCTGTGTGGCGAAGACGACGATGACGGTGTGATCGTCGGGATAGACCGCGAGAACGGACTCGTAGCCATCTGCACTCCCGATGCGTCCGAATGCGCCCGGAAGGTCATGGTCGGACAGGTCATCGAGTCCGAACCCGGCACGCCCGTCCTCCCCCGTGATCAGTCGATTCACCGAAGTGGTCGAGACGATCTTCCCCGCGAACAGCTGCCAGGCCCAGTCGGCGAGATCAGGAGCCGTACCCGCCATGCCCGAGGCTCCCGCCGTCGAGGTGGCATCGGCCAGGTTCGGCAGGGCGGAGCCCGCCCCGAAGGTCGTGATGGGCGCGTCGGTGTCCGAAATGGGCAGCGCCCACGGTCTCGGCGTCGGCGTCGCCGCGCCCTGCAGCAGCAGCGACGTGGACGATCCGGCGGGGTTCAGCAGCAACGAGCGGATCGCGTCTGCCAGCGGCAGTCCTGTCGCCGTCTCCGCCGCCAGCCCGAGCATCGTGTACGTCGGGTCGGAGGGGATGTACTCCGTTCCCGCCGGAGCGGTCGGCAGCGGCAACGCGGCTGTCAGCTCGGCCCGAGTCCACGAGCGAGAGGGTTCGGCGGAGAGCTTCGCCCTGCTCGACGATTGCGTGTCCGGGATGCCCGACCTCATCTGGAGCGCCTGCAGCACGGTCGCGCCATTGCTGTCCAGATCATCGGGAAGGTAGGACGACAGCGGGTCGTCGAGCTGCAGCTCGCCCGTCTCCGCCAGACGCATGACGAGTGCCGCGGTGAAGACCTTGGTGATGCCGGCCATCGCGAATTCGTCGTGGACCGCCGCAGGCCTGCCCTCGGGCCCATCGGTACCCGCCGCTCCCGACCACACTCCGTCCGCTCTGATGACCGCCGCGATCACAGCGGGCATTCCACCCTCGCACTGCCGAGGCCAGCACAGCATCGAGCTCGGCGGCTGTCTCACGGGGCATGGACGTCGTCGGAAGCCTGGGGAACGTCATCACCCGTGCGATGGATTCCATCGAGCCGGCAGGCCGGGGTCCTCCCGTCACCGTCCGCACCGGTGTCGCGGGTGCGCCCGCGCACGACGCGACGGCGGCTGCCAGAGCTATCGCTCCCGCCGCGCTCACGGTCCGCATCCTCCGGGATGCTCCGCCGCTCCATCGCGTCGATGTCCTCATCGTGACGCCCATTGTCACTCACTTGTCGCACCGCCGACAGAGCAGCGGAGCGCCGCGTAGGCATCTGCTCCTCGGAGAAACCTTGGCACCAGTAGACGAGAGAGCGGTGCAGCCCATGGGCTGCACCGCTCATTCATCGCGTCACGCTGAGGTCAGTGCGCGTGGTATCCGCGGTAGTACTCGTAGACCCAGCCGGTGATGGCGACGGCGAACACGCCGACGCCGATGAAGGTGATCCAGACGCCGGCCGCGAGACCGGTGAAGCCGAGCGCAGCGGACAGGCCCAAGCACCAGCGGCCACCAGCTCCACGGGCTGTAGAAGCCGAGTTCGGGATCGCCGTCGTCGATGTTCGCGTCCAGGCGATCCTCGGGCAGCTCGCCACCCTGTGCTGCATGCGACCGGCTCAGGTAGAAGGCGATGAAGAAGGCAAGGATCGCCGTGAGGCCGATCCCGACGGTCCCGACCCACTCGACCTGCGCCTGCGGGGCGCCTCCTGAGGGGTCGGTCGCGAGTTCTGCGCGTCGTAGATGCCGTGTCCACACGGTGTAGATGACATCGGCGATGACGAAGAAGACGCCGAGGATGAAGAACAGGCGGACATTGGCCTTCATGGTGCTACTTCACCTTTCCGGAGGCCAGGTCGACCGTCGGGGCGTCGGGGGCATCCTTCGCCGGTCCGATGCCGACAGGGATGCCGGCCTCGGGGTGGTGCAGGTCGAACGCCGGGGACTCCGAGCGGATGCGCGGGATGGACGTGAAGTTGTGGCGCGGCGGCGGGCAGGAGGTCGCCCACTCGAGCGAGCGGCCAGTAGCCCCACGGGTCGTCGACACTCACCTTCGGCGCACGCCGAGCAGTGATCCAGACGTTGTAGAGGAAGGGCAGCATCGAGACGCCGAGGATCATCGCGCCGACAGTCGACAGCTGGTTCATCCAGGTGAAGCCGTCTTCGGGCTGGTACGTGTAGTACCGCCTCGGCATTCCCACTACGCCCAGCCAGTGCTGGACGAGGAAGGTCATGTGGAAGCCGATGAACAGCAGCCAGAAGTGGATCTTTCCCAGCCGCTCGTTGAGCATCTTGCCCGTCCACTTCGGCCACCAGAAGTAGAAGCCGGCGAACATCGCGAACACGACGGTTCCGAAGACCACGTAGTGGAAGTGAGCGACGACGAAGTAGGAGTCGGACACGTGGAAGTCGAGCGGCGGGGAGGCCAGGATGACGCCCGTGAGCCCTCCGAAGACGAAGGTGATGAGGAAGCCGATGGTCCAGAGCATCGGCGTCTCGAGAGTCACTGAGCCGCGCCACATCGTGCCGACCCAGTTGAAGATCTTCACGCCCGTCGGCACCGCGATGAGCATGGTGAAGAGGGCGAAGAACGGCAGCAGGACCGATCCCGTGACGTACATGTGGTGAGCCCACACGGTCACTGACAGGGCGGCGATCGAGATCGTCGCGTAGATCAGGGTCCGATAGCCGAAGATCGGCTTGCGGCTGAACACCGGCAGGATCTCGGACACGATGCCGAAGAACGGCAGCGCGATGATGTAGACCTCGGGGTGGCCGAAGAACCAGAACAGATGCTGCCAGAGGATCGCACCCCCGTTGGATGCGTCGTAGACATGCGCCCCGAAGACCCGATCCGCGCCGAGCGCGAGCAGGGCGGCGGCGAACACCGGGAAGGCCATCAGCACGAGCAGCGAGGTCACCAGGATGTTCCAGGTGAAGATCGGCATCCGGAACATGGTCATGCCGGGAGCACGCATGGTGATGATGGTGGTGATGAAGTTCACCGCGCCGAGGATCGTGCCGAAGCCCGACAGGCCCGAGGCCGAACACCCACAGGTTGCCGCCGAGGCTCGGCGAGAAGGTCAGGCTCGACAGCGGCGCGTAGGCGAACCAGCCGAACGACGCTGCGCCCTGCGGAGTGAAGAAGCCTGCGACGGCGATGAACGATGCCGAAGAAGTACAGCCAGTAGGCGAAGGCGTTGAGTCGCGGGAACGCGACGTCGGGGGCGCCGATCTGCAGCGGCATGAGCACGTTGGCGAAACCGGCGAACAGCGGTGTCGCGAACATCAGCAGCATGATCGTGCCGTGCATCGTGAAGAGCTGGTTGTACTGCTCGTGCGTCGGCACGAACGAGTTGCCCGGCTCGAACAGCTGCGCCCGGATGACGAGCGCCATGACGCCGCCGATCAGGAAGTAGATGAACGACGTGATCAGGTACAGGTAGCCGATCGTCTTGTGATCGGTGGAGGTGATCCAGCTGACGATGACGTTGCCCTTGCGGCCGACGCCTGGTCCGCTCGAGGACCTTGGCCTGGCCGGCGGGGATGCCGGTGCTTGGCCGGTTGAGAGTCGATGTCATTCGCTACTCCGTGCTCGAGCTGTCGGATCCCACAGTCCCAGAGCTGCCGTCGCCGGGCTCGTTGAGATTGCGGTTGTAGTCGTCGCCCAAGCGGCCGGTGAAGCCCGGCGTCCCTGAGACTCTGGATGTAGTCCTGGTACTCCTGTTCGGAGACGACCTTGACCGTGAAGAGCATCAGCGAGTGGTAGTCGCCGCAGAGCTCGGCGCACTTGCCCGAATACGTGCCTTCACGCGTCGGCGTGAAGGCCATGTAGTTCGTCTTGCCCGGGATCATGTCCTTCTTGTAGAGGAAGTCGACGACCCAGAAGGAGTGGATGACGTCGCGCGCCTTGAGCTGGATCTCGATCGACTTGTCGACCGGGAGCACCAGGAGCGGCAGCTGGGACTGGACGACCCCGGCACCGCTGCCGGCCGTGGCCTCGCGCGGCTGGCCCTGGATGCCCGTCGAGTAGACATCCTCGTCGAGGTAGTTGAAGTCCCAGGCCCACTGCTTGCCATAGGCCTCGATGGTGACGTCGGGGTTGGGATCGCGCGCCTCGATGGTCGCCTGATCGCGGGCGGTGAAGGCGAAGAAGCCGAGCACCAGGATCAGCGGGACGACGGTGTAGAACACCTCGATCGGCATGTTGTAGCGGAGCTGGACCGGCAGGCCGGTCTGTCCGCGGCGCCGGCGGTAGATGACCGCAGCGGCGACGATGAGCACCCAGGTGACCACGCCGACAGCCAGCAGCACGATCCACGAGTTCACCCAGAGGGCGGACACCAGATCGGCGTGGTTGGTGACGGCGGGCTGATCGTCCTGGAAGCCGGGCAGGAACCCGTGCAGCTGAGCCTGGGTACAGCCCGCCAGGGCCAGGATCACCAGGGACGCGACCGGGATGGTCACCCAGCGGAGTCGACGTCTCGAACGCACCCTAAACCTCTCGAGAAACGGAGTTGGAACACGGCCAACTCTATCTGGTCGCTCGCGCCCCCGCCGCTACACGCGGCGTTTCGGAGGCTGCGTTGCGCCCCCTATGAGCCCGCTGGACGCCCCCGCAGATTGCCTGTGAACGGGGGCGCGCCACGCGGTGCGAGAAAAGCACGAGGGCCCGACCGTCTGCAGACGATCGGGCCCTCGCTCACCGATGGATCGGCGGGATGGATCAATAGGTGTGGGTCAGTGGGGCTGGATCAGTGGAAGGTGTCGCCGCACGCGCAGGAGCCTGCGCGTTGGGGTTGTCGATCGTGAAGCCCTGCTTCTGGATGGTGTCCTCGAAGTCGATGGTCGCGCCATCGAGGTACGGGACGCTCATCCGGTCGACGACGACCTCGACGCCGTCGAAGTCGCGGGTGACGTCACCGTCGAGCATGCGCTCGTCGAAGTAGAGCTGGTAGATCAGGCCGGAGCATCCGCCGGGCTGCACGGCGACGCGCAGACGCAGGTCGTCGCGGCCCTCCTGGGAGAGCAGGCTCTTCACCTTGCCGGCGGCACCGTCGGTCAGGCCGACGTCGTGGGTGTCGAGCTCGGGACGGTCGCTGATCGCTACGTCGGTCATTGTGTGCCTCTCGTCGGAATCCATGTGGGCAAACGCCTGAGGTGGAGTCATCTACTGCAGGGAATCAGTCTAAACGACGAGCGCTCCCCCGTCGTCGGTGTCGGACGCATGTCCGGCGCAGGTGTCGGGCGGTGCGTGCGCGCCTCAGGAGCGCTCGTCGAGGCGAGCGAGCAGCAGCGCCTCGCTGAGGATCGCCCGGCGGAGCACGCCCAGGTGCTGGGACTCGTTGGGCGAGTGCGCACGGGTGTCCGGGTCCTCGACGCCCGTGACCAGGATCTGCGCCTCGGGGAAGACGCGGACGAGGTCCGAGATGAACGGGATGGATCCGCCGATGCCCGCCTCCACGACCTCCGCGCCCCAGCCCTCGGTGAGCGCGGCCTTGGCGTCCGCGAACGCCCAGCCGCTGGTGTCGACGAGGAAGGCCTCGCCGTTGTCGACGTCTGCGATGGAGATCCGTGCGCCGAACGGGACGTGCGCGTGCAGGTGCCGCTCGAGCGCGGCGAAGGCCTCCCCCGCGAGCTGGCCCGGGGCGACGCGGGCCGAGATGCGCACGCGCACGGTGGGAACGAGCGTGTTGGATGCGTCCCGCACGGAGGGGGCGTCGATGCCCGTGACGGTGATGGAGGGGCCGAACCAGATCTGGCCGTAGCGGTTCGCGTCGAGGCCGCCGATCGGCTGGACGCCGTCGAGCAGACCGGTCTCCTCGCGGAAGCGGTCGGCCGGGAAGTCGGGCGCCTCGATGTCGTCGAAGGTCGCGAGCCCGTCGACGGCGACGGCGCCGTCCTCGTCCCAGAGCGTCGCGAGCAGCCGGATCGCGGCCAGCATCGCGTCCGGCGCCGCTCCCCCGAACATGCCGGAGTGCGACGCGTGGTCGAGGGTCGACACGGTGAGGTTGAACGCGACGTTGCCGCGCAGGCTGACCGTCAGCGCGCGGCACCGTGGTGCTCCAGTTGTCGGAGTCGGCGACGACGATGACGTCGGCGGCGAGACGGTCGTGGTGCTGTTCCAGGAAGGCGGGAAGGAGCGCGAGCCGAACTCCTCCTCCCCCTCGATGAAGAGGACGATCCCGACCTGCAGGTCTCCGCCGGTCACCGCCTGCAGCGCGCGGATGGCGCGCGATGTGCGTGACGACGCCGGCCTTGTCGTCGGAGGCGCCGCGGCCGTAGAGGCGGTCGCCGCGCAGGGTCGGCTCGAACGGCGGCGACTCCCAGAGCGCCTCGTCGCCCGGCGGCTGCACGTCGTGGTGGGCGTAGAGCAGGACGGTCGGGCGGCCGTTGCGGGCGGCGCGGGTCGCGAGCACCGCGGGTGGCCGAGCTCGCCGGTCGCCTCCGTCGGGTCATGGGCGCTCGCAGCACCTCGACCGACGTCGAAGACGCCCGTTGCCGCGCGCGAGCTCCGCGACGGCCTCGCGCTCGCGGCCACGCGAGCCGGGGTCGAAGCCGTCCCACGAGACGGACGGGATGCGCACGAGGCCGCTCAGCTGCGGCGACGGCGGTCGGCAGACCCGCCAGGACCGCCTCTTCGAGGGCTGCTGCGCGACGGGCTCGCCCGCTGCCGGGGTGTCATGGGCATACGGGTAATCCTAAGGCGACGAATTTCGAGGAACCCGCCGTGGCCAAGCAGCCCGACACTCCCGCCTCCCGCACCGGCCGAGCCGGTCATCGGCAAGGGCGCACGCGACCCCCACCCGCCGCGAGCGGGAGGCCGCGAACAAGCGGCCGCTCGTGCCGACCGACCGCAAGGTGGCGCGTCGCCAGTCGCGCAGCCAGCTGGCCGTCGAGCGCGAGCAGGCGCGGATCGGCATGGCCAACGGCGAGGAGCGCTACCTGCCGACCGCGACAAGGGCCCGCAGCAGCGCTTCGTGCGCGACTACGTCGACGCGCGCAGCAGCATCGGCGAGTTCCTTCATGCCGCGTCGCTGCTGATCTTCATCGTCATGACGGCGATCCCGAGCACGGAGGTGCAGTTCTACGGCATCTTCGTGGTCTACGCGTTCCTCATCCTCGTGATCATCGACTCCCTCATCCTGCCGCTGTCGGTGCGTCGCAAGCTCGCGCGCGAAGTTCGGCGCTGACGTCGTCGCGTCAAGGGCCTCAGCTGTACGCGGCGATGCGCAGCGATGCAGCTTCGCGTCGCCTGCGCACTGCCGAAGCCGCAGGTCAAGCGCGGCGCCTATCCCGAATAGGGACTGGCCGAGCCAGCCAGCGATCGCGCCAGCTCGCGGTTGATCTGCGCGCCCAGAGCGGGCCGCGGTAGAGGAACGCCGTGTAGCCCTGCACCAGGGTGGCGCCGGCCGCGAGCCGCTCGCGGACGTCGGCGCCGGTCTCGACTCCCCCGACCGAGATGATGCACAGCTCGGCGGGCACGGCGGCGCGCAGCAGGCGCAGCACCTCGAGCGAGCGCGCGGCGAGCGGCGCCCCGACAGCCCGCCGGCTCCCGCGGCCTCGACGACGGCGCGGATCGCTGCGCAGGCCGTCGCGGGAGATCGTCGTGTTCGTCGCGACGATGCCCGCGAGCCCGAGTCGCACCGACGAGCGCCGCGAGATGCGCGCACCTCGTCGTCGCTGAGGTCGGGCGCGATCTTGACCAGCAGCGGGCGTGCCGCCGCGGCATCCTCGGCACCGCGTCGAGCAGCGGCGCGAGCCGGTCGAGCTCCTGCAGCCCGCGCAGGCCCGGCGTGTTCGGCGAGCTGACGTTGACGACGAGGTAGTCGGCGAGCGGGGCGAGCAGCGCGTGCGCTCGCGACGGTAGTCGTCGACCGCGTCGTCGACCTCGACGACGCGGCTCTTGCCGATGTTCACGCCGATGACCGGGCGCGATCGCGGCGCCGGCGGGTCGCGGACGCAGCTCGGCGGCGGCCGCTGCTGCGCCGCCGTTGTTGAAGCCCATCCGGTTGATCACCGCGCGGTCCGGCGACGAGCCGGAACAGGCGCGGCGTCGGGTTGCCCGGCTGCGCGCTGCGCGGTGACCGTGCCGATCTCGACGTGGCCGAAGCCGAGACGGCCGAGCCCGCGGATGCCGCGGGCGTCCTTGTCGAAGCCCGCCGCGACGCCGAACGGCGACGGGAACGTCGATGCCCGAGGGCGCTCGACCGCGAGCGCCGGATCCGGGCGCGGTCAGGCGCCGGACGATCCAGCCGAGCCCGACGCGGGGCAGCAGCCGGATGACGGCGAAGGCGAGGTGGTGCGCGCGCTCGGGATCCAGCGCGGACGAGGACCAGGCCGGAAGAGGAGGCGGTACATGCGCGTCGCTCCAGGCTAGGCGTCAGGCGCGGCATCGCGGTCGGAGCTGGGCTCAGTCGTGCTCGGCGGCGCGCGGCGTCGCCGACCGCGTGCTCGACGCGCAGCAGCGTGATCGCCGCCTCGAAGTCGTCGAGCGAGTCGAAGCCCTGGTAGACGCTCGCGAAGCGCAGGTAGGCGACCTCGTCGAGCTCGCGCAGCGGCGGCAGGATCGCGAGGCCGATGTCGTTCGCCTCGATCTGGGACGCGCCGGTCGCGCGGATGGTCTCCTCGACCCGCTGCGCGAGCAGCGGCGAGGTCGGCTGTCGCGTCACCGGACGGCCCTGGCAGGCCTTGCGCACGCCGGAGACGATCTTCTCGCGGCTGAACGGCTCGACCACGCCGTTGCGCTTGATCACGCTGAGGCTCGCGGTCTCGGTCGTGCTGAAGCGGCGGCCGCATTCGGGGCACTGGCGGCGCCGGCGGATCGCGAGGCCGTCGTCGCTGACTGCGGGAGTCGACGACCCGGGTGTCGGGGTGGCGGCAGAACGGGCAGAACATGGTGCCACCAGGCTACGGGACGTGAGCCAGACGGCGGCCGCGACAGCCGGGCTCAGTCCGGGAAGCGGGCGTCGACGGCGTCGCCGTGGGCGGGCAGCCGCTCGGCGTCGGCTGAGCGCCACGATGTCGGCGCGCACCGCGCGAGGGCGCGCGCGGTCGTAGCGGATGACCTGCTGCGGTCGCAGGAACGTGTAGGCACCGAGCCCGGACGAGAACCGCGCCTGTCCCCCGGTCGGCAGCACGTGGTTCGAGCCGGCGAGGTAGTCGCCGAGGCTCACCGGCGAGTTCGGCGCCGAGGAAGATCGCGCCGGCGTTCTCGATGCGGTCGAGCACCCGCTCGGGGTCTCGCGTGTCTGATCTCGAGGTGCTCCGGCCCGTAGGCGTTGCTGAAGGCGGCGGCGGCGGCGAGGTCGTCGACGAGCACGATCGCCGACTGCCGGCCGGCCAGCGAGGCGGCGCACGCGCTCGGCGTGCGGCGGTCGCTGCGGCCAGCTCAGGCAGCTCGGCGCGCGACCGCATCCGCGAGCTCGGGCGAGTCGGTGACGAGCACGGCGGCGGCCAGCTCGTCGTGCTCGGCCTGGCTGACCAGGTCGGCGGCGACGAGCCGAGGATCGGCGGTGGCGTCGGCGATCACGAGGATCTCGGTCGGGCCCGCCTCGGAGTCGATGCCGACGTCTGCCGCGCGACCAGCCGCTTGGCCGCGGCGACGAAGACGTTGCCGGGGCCGGTGATCACGTCGACCGGGTCGAGCGCGAGCGACGGGCACGCCGTAGGCGAGGGCGCCGATCGCGCCGGCGCCGCCCATCGCGTAGACCTCGTCGATGCCGAGGAGCCCGGCGGCGCCGAGGATCATCGGGTGCACGGCGCCGCCGAACTGCCGCTGCGGCGGGCGAGGCGAGCGCGACCGATCCGACGCCGGCGACCTGCGCCGGCACGACGTTCATCACGACGCTCGACGGGTAGACGGCCTTGCCGCCGGGAACGTAGAGGCCCGACGCGGCCGACCGGCTGCCAGCGCTGCACGACCTCGGCGCCGTCGCGCCAGGGTCGTGACGCCGCCGGCGGGGACCTGCGCCTCGCTCGCCCGGCGCACCCGCTCGATCGCCTCTTCGAGCGCGGTGCGGACCGCGGGGTCGAGGCCGCCGACGGCGGCGCCGATCGTCCCGCGCGTGGACGCGCACCGGCGTCCGGACGGACGCCGTCGAAGCGCTCGGCCTGATCGAGCAGGGCGGCTTCGCCGCGCTCGCGCACGTCGTCGATCAGGGCCGCGGCCGCGGCTCGGCGGCGACGCCGACATCGACGGTCGCCCGCGGGACGAGCGCGCCAGCTCGGCCCTGGAGGAGCTGGTCGCCGCGGAGGTCGACGGTCTGGATCATGGCGCGGCCAGTCTACCGAGCGCTCGCGCCCGCTGCGCCCGCGATCGGAGCGGGCGTAGCGGACGTCGTGAGCCAGCGCATCTGACACGCTTGACGAGCCGCACGGAATAGGGACGGCCCGAACGACGCTGCTTCGAGGAACATGAACGAGACTTTCGCGGCAGACGACGTCGCCGCCTTCAAGCAGGCCTTCCGCCGCCACGCGGCCGGGGTGTCGCGTCGTGACCGCGCTGCACCCCGACGGCACGCCCGGTCGGGCTTCACCGCGACCTCGCTCGCGTCGCTCGCCGCGGTGCCGCCGATGGCGACGCTTCAACATGGCGCGCAAGGCGAGCGCCTGGCCGGCGATCGAGCAGACCGAGCACGTCGCTCATCCACATCCTCGGGGTGCGCAACCGCGCCGCCGCCGAGACGCTGTCGCTGGACGCCGACGAGCGCTTCGCCGGCGACCACTGGGCTGCCCGGCCCGCTCGGCCTGCCCCTGCTGAAGCGACGTGCCCGCCTGGATGCTGTGCCGCATCATCGGCGCGCTACCCGGTCGAGGAGAGCGCGCGTCGTCGTCGTCCAGATCGAGGACGGCGCGCTCGGCGAGACGGACGTGCCGCTGCTCTACCACGAGCGCGCAGTACTGGAAGCCGGGCGACCGCGCCTGAGCTCGACACCTGCCCTGCGTCGCCGGCTCGAGGTGCGAGCCGGCTCAGACCAGGCAGTTCGGGCCGAGCAGGCTCTTCAGCTCGCCGTAGAGGTCGGCGGTCACCGCGACCGGGTACGGGATCTCGAACATCGCGCGCGTTCTCGCCGCGCACCAGCCGCAGCCGCACCTCGGTGTCGCCGGCGTGCCGGATCAGCACGTCGTTGAGCGCGCTTCACCGTCTCGGTGGTCGCGCGGCGTCCGGCAGCGAGATCATCGAGCGGGCCCGATCCGAGGCCCGAGCCCAGGTCGGGCGTGAACATGCTGTACGCGTGCAGGTTCATCCCGTCGTCGCGCAGGCTGACCCGGCCGCGCACGACGACGATCGAGTCCGCCGACGAGCGCCGGCGCGAACTCCTGGTAGGTCTTGCCCATGAACATGACGGTGATCTCGCCGCCGAAGTCCTCGACCTGCGACCATGCCGTACTGGTTGCCCGAGTTGCGGGCGATGCGGTGCTGCACGCTGGTGACGAGCCCGGCGACGGTGACCGGTCTCGCCGTCCGGCGACGCTCTCGCGCGCCGAGCAGGTCGGCGATGCGTGATGCTGGCGTGCTTGGCGAGCTGGCACCTCGAGCCCGGCGAGCGGGTGGTCGGAGACGTAGAGCCCGAGCATCTCGCGCTCGAAGGCGAGCTTGTCGCTTCTTGGCCCACTCCGGGCGGTCGGGCACCTTGTCGGGCGTCGCTCGTCGGCTCGTCGCACAGGCTGTCGAAGTCGAAGCCGACCTGGCCGTTGCGCCTCGTCGCGCTTGTCGCTCGACGGCCGCGTCGACGGCGTCCTCGTGGATCTCGATGAGCGCGCGGCGGGTCGACCCGAGCGAGTCGAACGCGCCGGCCTTGATCAGCGACTCGACGGTGCGCTTGTTCGCGACGTGCGAGCGGCACCTTGCGGAGGAAGTCGTGGAACGAGGTGAAGCGCGCCCTTCTCCTCGCGCGCCGCGATGATCTGCTCGACGACGTTGAAGCCGACGTTGCGCACGGCGCCCAGGCCGAAGCGGATGTCGTCGCCGACGGCGGCGAAGTAGCCGATCGACTCGTTGACGTCGGGCGGCAGCACCTTGATGCCCATGCGGCGGCACTCGTTGAGGTAGAGCGCGAGCTTGTCGCGTGGCGTCGCCGACGCTGGTGAGCAGGGCGGCCATGTACTCGGCCGGGTAGTGCGCCTTGAGGTAGGCGGTCCAGTAGCGAGAGCACGCCGTAGGCGGCCGAGTGCGCCTTGTTGAAGGCGTAGTCGGAGAACGGCAGCAGGATGTCCCACAGCGTCTTGACCGCGGCGTCGGAGTAGCCGTTGGCGTTCATGCCGCGCCTTGAAGCCCTCGAACTGCTTGTCGAGCTCGGACTTCTTCTTCTTGCCCATCGCGCGGCGCAGGATGTCGGCCTGGCCGAGCGTGAAGCCGGCGACCTTCTGCGCGATCGCCATCACCTGCTCCTGGTAGATGATCAGGCCGTAGGTGGTGCCGAGGATCTCGGCGAGCGGCTCCGCGAGCTCGGGGTGGATCGGCGTGATCTCCTGCAGGCCGTTCTTGCGCAGCGCGTAGTTGGTGTGCGAGTTCGCGCCCATCGGGCCCGGCCGGTACAGCGCGATGACGGCCGAGATGTCCTCGAAGTTGTCGGGCTTCATCAGGCGCAGCAGCGCGCGCATCGGCCCGCCGTCGAGCTGGAACACGCCGAGCGTGTCGCCGCGGCGCGAGCAGCTCGTAGGCGCCGCGGTCGTCGAGCGTCGAGGTCTTCGAGCACGAGCCGGTCGCCGCGGTTGGCCTGCGATGTTGTCGAGCGCGTCGTCGATGATCGTGAGGTTGCGCAGCCCGAGGAAGTCCATCTTGATCAGGCCGAGCGACTCGCACGCCGGGTAGTCGAACTGCGTGACGATCTGGCCGTCCTGCTCGCGCTTCATGATCGGGATGATGTCGATCGAGCGGCTCGCTCGACATGATCACGCCGGCCGCGTGCACGCCCCACTGGCGCTTCAGGTTCTCGAGGCCGAGCGCGGTGTCGAAGACCGTCTGCGCCTCGGGGTCGGTCTCGATGAGCGCGCGGATGTCGCCGGCCTCCTTGTAGCGCTGGTGGTCCTTGTCGAAGATGCCCGTCGAGCGGCATGTCCTTGCCCATGATCGGCGGGCGGCATCGCCTTGGTGAGCTTCTCGCCCATGCCGAACGGGAAGCCGAGCACGCGCGCGGCTGTCCTTCAGCGCCTGCTTGGCCTTGATCGTGCCGTAGGTGACGATCTGCGCGACGCGCTCGTCGCCGTACTTCTCGGTGACGTACTGGATGACCTCGCCGCGGCGGCGCTCGTCGAAGTCGACGTCGAAGTCGGGCATCGAGACGCGGTCGGGGTTGAGGAACCGCTCGAAGATCAGGCCGTGCTCGAGCGGGTCGAGGTCGGTGATCCGCATCGCGTAGGCGGCCATCGAGCCGGCGCCCGAGCCGCGGCCCGGGCCGACCCGGATGCCGTTGTCCTTCGACCAGTTGATGAAGTCGGCGACGACGAGGAAGTAGCCGGGGAAGCCCATCTGCAGGATGACGCCGGTCTCGTAGTCGGCCTGCGCGCGCACCTCGTCGGGGATGCCGTCCGGGTAGCGGTACGTGCAGGCCCGTCTCGACCTCCTTGACGAACCAGGTGTCCTCGGTCTCGCCCTCGGGCACCGGGAAGCGCGGCATGTAGTTCGCGCTCGGTGTCGAACTCGACCTCGCAGCGCTCGGCGATGAGCAGCGTGTTGTCGCAGGCCTCGGGGTGGTCGCGGAAGAGCTGGCGCATCTCGCGCGGCCGACTTCAGGTAGAACTCGTCGGCGTCGAACTTGAAGCGGTTCGGGTCGTCGAGGGTCGAGCCGGACTGCACGCAGAGCAGGGCCGCGTGGCTGGTCGCGTCGTGCGGCGTGCGTGTAGTGCAGGTCGTTCGTGGCGACCAGCGGCAGGTCGAGGTCCTTCGCGAGCCGGAGCAGGTCGGTCATCACGCGCCGCTCGATGCCGAGGCCGTGGTCCATGATCTCGGCGAAGAAGTTCTCCTTGCCGAAGATGTCGCGGAAGTCGGCGGCCGCCTGCTCGGCCTCGTCGTACTGGCCGAGGCGCAGGCGGGTCTGCACCTCGCCGCTCGGGCAGCCGGTCGTGGCGATGAGGCCCTTGGCGTACTGGCTGCAGCAGCTCGCGGTCCATGCGGGGCTTGAAGTAGTAGCCCTCGATGCGACGCGCGCGACGACAGCCGGAACAGGTTGTGCATGCCCTCGCGTGCGTCTCGGACGAGCAGCGTCATGTGCGTGTACGCGCCCGAGCCGGACACGTCGTCGCTCTGCCGCCGTCTGCCCCAGCGCACGCGGGTCTTGTCGCCGCGGTGCGTGCCGGGGTGAGGTAGGCCTCGGTGCCGATGATCGGCTTGACGCCGGCCGCGGTGGCCGTCTTCCAGAAGTCGAAGGCGCCGAACTTGTTGCCGTGGTCGGTGACCGCGATCGCCGGCATGCCCTGCTCGACCGCGGCCTCGATCAGCGGTCTCGACCCGCGCCGCACCGTCGAGCATCGAGTACTCGCTGTGCACGTGCAGGTGGACGAAGGAATCGGATCCGGTGGCCAAGGAGCAGCTGTTCCTCTCGACGGGGGCGTGGCCGAAGGCACGCTGACGGGTCGGGTTCGGGTGGAGTCTGAGCAGTCTAAGCGCGGCCTCGGACACCCTCGGCGTGGCGCCACGCCCACCGAGCGGGAGTCCCCGCGCGGATCAGGACATCCTTCCCGCGAGGGTCGAATCGGACTGATCGGCGCCGATTTCGGGAATCAGTCCTGATCCGCGAGGCAGTCGGACGGAGTGTCCTGATCCGCGCAGAAAGGATCAGCCCTCGGATTCGAGGACGGTCGAGCGCGTGTTGGAGGTCGGCCGGGTAGGGGCTCTCGAACCCCACCCGCTCCCCCGTCGCCGGGTGCGCGAAGCCGAGCCGCATGGCGTGCAGCCACTGCCGCGTGAGGCCCAGCCGCTCGCGACAGCATCGGGTCGGCGCCGTACATCGTGTCGCCGACGCACGGGTGCGCGGTGCGCGGCCATGTGCACGCGGATCTGGTGCGTGCGGCCGGTCTCGAGGTGGATCTCGAGCAGCGTCGCCGCGCGGAACGCCTCGAGCGTCTCGTAGTGGGTGACGGACGGGCTTGCCGTCGGCCGTGACCGCGAACTTCCAGTCGGAGCGTCGGATGGCGCCCGATCGGCGCGTCGATCGTGCCCGCGATCGGATCGGGGTGCCCCTGCACGACGGCGTGGTAGATCTTCTCGACCTCGCGCTCCTGGAACGCGCGCTTGAGCGCGGTGTAGGCGCGCTCGCTCTTCGCGACGACCATGAGGCCGCTCGTGCCGGCGTCGAGGCGGTGCACGATCGCCCGCGCGCTCGGCGGCGCCCGAGGTGCTGATCCGGAAGCCCGCCGGCGGCGAGGGCGCCGAGCACGGTCGGGCCGGTCCAGCCCGGCGAGGGATGCGCGGCGACGCCGACGGGCTTGTCGATCGACGACGATGTCGTCGTCGTCGTAGACGATGCCGAGGTCGGGCACGGCGATCGGCACGATCTGCACGGCGCCGCTTCTCCACCCACTCGACCTCGAGCCAGGCGCCGGCGGACAGCCGGTCGGACTTGCCGACGGCGCGGCCGTCGAGCTGCACGCCCCCGGACTCGGCGACCTCGGCCGCGAAGCGTGCGCGAGAAGCCGAGCAGCTTCGCGAGCCCGGCGTCGACGCGCTCGCCCGTCGAGGCCGTCGGGCACCGGGAAGCTGCGCGACGCGGTATCGGCCATCTCAGACTCCGTCGGGGCGCTGACGGGGTGGCTGACGGGCGTCGACGGTCGGGTCGACGTCGGGTCGTCGGCGCGCCTTCAGTCGCCTTCTCGGCGAGCTTCGATCCGGACGAGAGTCCCGCGGTGGCGGCGGGTCGACGCCGCCCGAGTGCCGTCCAGCCCGATGCCGCGCAGCGTCAGCAGGATGAACAGGCCCATGCTGGCGACGATCGCGATGTCGGCGACGTTGAAGATCGCCGGGAAGCCGTAGACGCTGATGAAGTCGACGACGTGGCCGACGCCGAAGCCCGGCTCGCGGAACAGCCGGTCGGTGAGGTTGCCGAGCGTGCCGCCGAGCAGCAGCCCGAACATGACGCGCCCAGCCGATCGAGCGGATGCGCGGGCGAACCAGATGATGAACACGACGACGGCGGCGGCGATGATCGAGAAGATCCAGGTGGATCCGCTCGCGAGCGAGAAGGCGGCGCCCGAGTTGCGCACGAAGAAGAACTGCAGGATCTCGCCGAGAACCGGGGTGCGCACGCCGGGCTCGAGGGTGGCGACCACCCAGCCTTCTCAGCTGGTCGGCCGCGTAGAGGGCGACCGCGACGAGGGCGACGACGAGCAGGGCGCGAAGGCTGACGCGGGTGCCGGTCGAGCCGTCGCGGCACGGTGATGACCGCTGTCCGGGACAGCCGAAGCCCCGGCACCGGACGATCCGGTGCCGGGGCTGCGGGACTGCGGGGCTGCTGGCTGCGGGGCTGCCGACCGGAGAGCTGTCGCCCGCAGGGCTGGTGCTCATCGGGTCGCGGCTCGCACCGCTGTCGTCGGGAGCGGCGCCGTCCTCAGGACCCAAAGGCCTGGTAGCCCGGCGGCTGACTGACGTTCAGTTGCCGTAGGAGCCGGTCGTGTTGATGTTGGAGGCGTCGAGCTCGCGCAGCTGGCCCTCGATGTAGCCCTTGAGCTTCTGGCGGTACTCGCGCTCGAAGGTGCGCAGCTCGTCGATGCGGTGCTCGAGCAGCGGCGCGCTCCTGGTCGAGCGACGAGATCTGCGAGCGCTGCTTGGCCTCTGCCTCGGCGACGACGCGGGCTGCGGTGGCGTGGCCCTCGGCGATGAGCGCGTCGCGCTTCTCGATGCCCTCGCGGACGTGCTCCTCGTGCAGGCGGCGCGCCAGCTGGAGGAGGTTGTTGGTGTTGGACGGGTCGATGGCGCTCGGCGTCGACCTGCGCGGTCGGATACGGGAGGGCGGCGGGCGCGGGGCGGGCTGCTGTGGGCGCCCGGCTGCTCGGCCGTGATGGGGGCGGGTCCGCCGCCGCCGCTGCGCTGCAGCTCGGCGATGCGGGACTCGCTGGCGATCAGGCGCTGGCGGAGGTCTTCGTTCTCCTGGTTGAGGCGGCGCAGCTCGACGACGACCTCGTCGAGGAAGTCATCGACCTCGTCCTGGTCGTACCCCTCACGGAACTTGGTCGGCTGGAATCGCTTGTTGACGACGTCTTCCGGCGTGAGGGCCATGTTGCCACCTTAGAAAGAACTCGCTCGGAAGCGGGAATGAGTGCAGGAAATGAATGAAGTAAGGATGATGCGACGCTATCCGGCCGTCGGATGTCTGCCTCTCTCGAGACTCCCCGTCTCTCGAACAACATCCGCCGTGGCCGTGGTCGCGTAGGAACACGATATCGGAGCGGCCCTGAGTGCCGACGGATTGAGGCGACAAATCACGCGTCGGGCGCGCCGCGGGCTCACTGCAGGAACGAGACCGCGTACATGCCGATGATGACCAGCAGCATGGTGAGGCTCCAGCCGAAGTCGAGGGACAGCGGCCCGACCCGCAGCGGCGGGATGAGGCGTCGGAAGAACCGGATCGGCGGGTCGGTCACCGTGTAGGTGTACTCGGCGACCACGAGGAGCGCGCCCCGAGGGCGCCAACCTCGCGAGAGCCCCTGGACGAGGTCGAGGACGAAGCGGGCCCACATCGTGAAGAAGTAGATCAGGAGGGCGAAGTAGAGGATGAGGCCGACGGTCGCCAGCGCACTTGAAGTCACACCCCCATTATCCGGGGCGCATCATGTGCGATCAGGTCAGCGCTCGCCGGAAGCATGCGGACCGGGCCGATGCACGGAGGAGGAAGACGGGAAGGGCTCGTCAGCCCTTCCCGTCTCTTCGGATGCGGCGGGACTCGTCAGCCCTGCGTTATCCGGAAGTCGGGGGGATTTTGTGATGCAGGTGATGCAGGTGATGCAGGTGATGCAGGTGGTGCGGGTCTCCAGGAATGGAGGAGGTGCGCAGCGCGGTCACTGCCTGTCGGGACTGCTCGAGCGCTGGTGGTTCGTGAAGCGGGTGGTGCTGGGTGCAGCTGGATGGTGCTGATCGTGCGTAGCTCGGCCGGGGAAACGGCGACCGGACTGTTGGGCGGTCCGACGGGGAAGAGGGACGGTGCCCCATGGGGCGCGGTGGCATCGCGGATGCGATGCCGGCTCGAGGCGGGTGGCGCCTGAGCCTGTCGAAGCTAGTCGAGGTCGGGGTCGGCGGGGTTCGTGTCTCCTGAGATGTTGATGTGGGCGGGCGACAGCAGGAACACCTTGTTGGTGACCCGCTCGATCTTTCCGAACAGCCCCTGCGAGAGGCCGCTCGCGAAGTCGATGAGCCGACGCGCGTCGGCCTCCGACATCTGCGAGAGGTTGATGATCACCGGGATGCCGTCGCGGAAGCTCTCCGCGATGGACTGCGCGTCGCGGTACTGACGCGGGTGGACGGTGAGGATCTCGTTCATCTCGGCGGGAGGTGCCGAGCGGGACGATCGCTTGGGCAGCGCGGTGACGGTAGCACGCTGGTGAAGCGGCGCCACCGCCTGAGGCGCCGCGGGGGCGGCGGGGATATCGGGCTCGTCGTCGTAGTACTCGTCGTCGGCGAGACCGAGGTAGACCATCGTCTTCTTGATGGGATTGGACATGAAGCGTGTTCCTCCGGGTGGCGTGTTCCCCGAGATTAAGGGAGCGCCGGGCGGGACCCGGTAATGGCTGTTCCGACTCTGAGGTGTGTCGCCCCGAGCTCGATGGCCGTTTCGAAGTCCCCCGACATGCCCGCGGAGATGCGACGTCGAAGAGGGCGAGAAGGCGCGGATCTGCTCGGCGAGCTCGCGCAGCCGCATGAACGCGCGGATCGGCTCGATTCCGAGCGGCGCGACGGCCATCGGTCCGAGCAGCCGGAGCGCCGGGGACGCGACGATCCGCTCGGTCAGAGCGGCCAGATCGGCGGGCGATACGCCACCCCTACTGGGGTCAGCCGAGGAGCTCTCATCGAGGTCGATCTGCACGAACACGTCCGTTGGCGTGTCGGCCTCCGTCGGCGGGTTGTCGGCGCTGCGCTTGCCGAGCGCGTCGGCCAGCTCGGGCCGATCGACGGAGTGGATCGCGGAGGCGTACTCCCGGACCTGTCGCGCCTTCTTGGTCTGCAGCTGGCCGACGAAGTGCCAGCGCACGTCGTCGGGCGTCGCGGGGTCGGCGCCAGCTCGGCTGCCTTCTGGCGCGCCTCCTGGTGGCGGTTCTCGCCGAAGTCCCGCACGCCGAGGTCGATCAGGTCGCGCACGAGCTCGATGGGGTGGAACTTGGTGATGACGATGAGGGTGAGGTCGTCGGCGGAACGGCCGGAGCGGACCGCGCTCTGCGCGATCCGCTCCTGGACCTCTGCGAGCCTCTCGGCCAGCGCGGTGGGATCTGTCACCTCAGAATCCTGTCACCCCGGACAGAGCCGCCTGACGGGCGATCTCCCATGGACCGGTCTCGGGTTCCGGCTTCCCTGCTCGCCTACTTCAGGAAGTCGGGGATGTCGAGGTCGTTGTCGTCCTCGTCGTATCCGTGATCCATCTCGGTGGTCTGGGTGAGGGTGGTGACGTCCGCGACGGCCGCCCACTCCTGCGAGCCGGTGCCGGTTCGGAGTTGCCCGAGGCGGACGAGCCGCCGCGTGCTGTGGCCAGAGGCGCTCGCCCCGGTCAGCACGGGAGCGGTGAGGTTCGTGCCGGCGAGTGCGTTCGCCGTGGCGACGGCGACCGCAGCCGAGCTGGCGGGCGATGCCGACTCGACGAAGTTGGTGCGGCGTCCATCGTGGTGCTGCTGGTGGTGCGGCTCTCCGCCGTCGAATCCGGCGGCGATGACCGTGACGCGCACCTCGTCGCCGAGCGTGTCGTCGATGACGGCGCCGAAGATGATGTTCGCCTCGGGGTGCACGGCCTCCTGCACGAGCTTGGCCGCGTCGTTGATCTCGAAGATGCCGAGGTTCGATCCGCCCTGGATCGACAGCAGCACGCCGTGCGCACCGTCGATGCTCGCCTCGAGCAGCGGGGATGCGACGGCGAGCTCGGCGGCCTTGATGGCGCGGTCGGCACCGCGCGCCGAGCCGATGCCCATCAGTGCGGAGCCCGCGCCCTGCATGACCGACTTGACGTCGGCGAAGTCGAGGTTGATCAGTCCTGGGGTGGTGATCAGGTCGGTGATGCCCTGCACGCCGGCGAGCAGCACCTGGTCGGCCGTCGCGAACGCCTCCATGATGCTGATGCCGCGGTCGCTGATCTCGAGCAGTCGGTCGTTCGGGCACGACGATGAGGGTGTCGACCTCGTTCTTCAGCGCGTCGACGCCGCGCTCGGCCTGGGACTGACGGCGCTTGCCCTCGAAGCTGAACGGCTTGGTGACGACGCCGATGGTCAGCGCGCCGATCGCCTTGGCGATGCGCGCGACGACGGGCGCGCCGCCCGTTCCGGTTCCGCCGCCCTCCCCCGCGGTGACGAAGACCATGTCGGCACCCGCGAGCGCCTCTTCGATCTCCTCGGCGTGGTCCTCGGCGGCACGACGGCCGACCTCGGGATCGGCTCCTGCGCCGAGTCCGCGGGTGAGCTCGCGGCCCACATCGAGCTTGACGTCGGCGTCGCTGAGCAGCAGGGCCTGAGCGTCGGTGTTGATGGCGACGAACTCGACGCCGCGCAGTCCGAGCTCGATCATGCGGTTGACCGCATTCACGCCGCCGCCGCCGACGCCGACGACCTTGATCACGGCCAGGTAGTTCTGGTTGTTCGTCATTGCGGCCTCCGCTGTATGCACCTGAACGGAGCGATAACCCTAAAGTTTGAGTCGAGGGTTATAGTTATGCCGGGTATGCATTTCCCCCACCGCTGACGCTACGCGCCCCGACCGGCGACGCCCCCCAAGAGCGGGTGGTGTGTCGCGCCCGGCCTACCCGCAGTGTTCCGTTCCGGCCCGACGTGGCGACGACGATTCCGTGCACAACATCGGCCGGGCTCTTCCGCGCACATGGATGCAGCGGATGGGCGGAATGGTCAGCGGATGATCCCGACGCCCGGCGAGCTGACGTCGTACTCGGTCACCGTGATCGGGCGCTGGGCCAGCAGGGCGGTCAGGTGCTCCGCCTTTGTACTCGGAGTCGGAGGCGCTGCCCCAGACCACTCGCTGGCCGGTGCTCAGCCGCAGTGTCACGTCGTCGACCGTTCGCGCGGTGATCGAGTCGAGCTGGACCGAGCAGTTCGGCCGGCAGTGCGGCGAGCACGGCGGACGCGGCGGTGAAGCCGACAGGCTCCGATCGATCGCTGACGCCCCGGTGCTGTCGGTGGATCCGGTGGATCCGGTGGATCCGATTCGGATCAGCGGGAAGCCGGCCGGTCGGTCGATGGTCGTCTGCACGGTGAAGCCCGTCGCATCGACCAGCTCATAGCCCGCCCCCGTCTGCACGGCGCCGACGGGGGTCCGTTCGACGACGCGGACCACGAGCGTGTCGGGCAGTCGGCTCTCGAGCACGTAGCTGCGGATGATCGGGAATCCGGCCAGGTCGGCGGCGATCGTGGACCGGTCGACCAGCGGCAGGGGTGTTCCGAGCTGATCGTCGAGCGCGGCTTCGACGTCTGCGGCAGAGAGCCGCGCGGCACCCTCCACCGCGACGGTGCGCAGTGCGAAGACAGGCGAGAACGTGCTGATGGCGACGACGACGAGAACCGCCGCGACGGCGCCGACCAGCGCGAGCGCGATGGCGCGGCGGCGGCGCGCGGTCTGCGTGAAGCGTCGGACCTCACCCCGTTCCGCTCGTCGGCGGGCGCGCGAGGCGGCTCGCAGCGACGCGGAGACCTCGCGGTGGGTCAGGGAGGCGACATCCGTGGACGCTCCATCCAGGCGCTCGGTCGCGTCCGCATCCGGGTCGAGAGCGCGGGATGGCGGCGGAGCTGCGGGCGCGCGACGATCGCGGGATTGCTCGGTCGCCCGTTCGACGAGGACTTCGGTCGCGTTCCCGTCGGCGGGCGCCGCCTGAGACCCTTCGAGCTGATGGGTCATCGCCGACGTGTCGTCGGTCTGCGGATGAGGCCGACCCGGATGAGGCCGACCCGGATGGCGATCCGGATGAGGCGGAGCCTGCCGTGGACCGTCCACGTGACCGCGCGGCTCGGATGGTGGGCGGCTTCGGCGACCGGGCGGATGCGCGGCCCGCCTTCGGCGCCGGTTCGGAGACCACCTCGGTCTCCGCGGACTCGGTATCCGCCGACTCGGTATCCGCCGATTCGCGCCACGGCGCCGGCGACAGCGCGGAAGCACGCCTCGGAGCACGCGCGGGCGCAGGGGTCGACACAGCGTCGACGCAGCTGTCGATGCAGCTGCCGAGGGAGCCCTCGTTGAAGCCTTCGGTGGAGGCGGCGGCAGATCGTCCGTCCGAGCACGCTCCGGAGCCGTCGATGGCGCCGGCGATGCCGCAGTCGGCTGAGCCGCACGCCCGGCGGCCGGCCTAGAGGGCGTGGCGGTGCGAGCTGCGGAGCCGCGCGAGCGAGCGGTGACGATCGCCGTCGCGCCGTCGTCGAGCGCGCCATCGGGTCGGCTCCGCGTGGGAGCGGGCAGCGGGGAGGACTTCGACGAGAAGGCGGGGGTCGCGGACGAACCCGGCGCGGGGCGTCGCGATCGCTTGGCCTCCGCCGCCGCCTGGGCGACGGCGGCGTCCGCGCGAGAGTCGGCTGCTGCCTGGGCCTCCGCCTCGGCCTTGTCGGCGGTGCGCTGACGGATCGCCTGCACCTGGCTGGCGAGCCTCTCCGCCGCCTGCTGCTGACGCTCGCGCACCGGCCCCGTGTCCCCGGTGCCGGAATCGCGGCTCGAAGCCTCACGGCCCGACGTGGCACGGCCCGTCGCGTGGCGCTGCCCGTGGCAGGGCCCGACGTCGCGCGGCCCGGTGTCCGCGGCTCAGCGACGTGATCGTCCCCGCTGACTGCGTCGACCTCGTCCCCGCCCACCCCGTCCTCGCCGAGTCGCGACTCCGTCATCCGCTGGCGGGCACCGTCGACAGGGAGCGCAGCACCTGAGGCACGATCTTGTAGACGTCGCCACAGCTGAGCGTCATGACGATGTCGCCGTCGCGGGCGATCTCTGCGGCGCGGGCGGCTGCCTCCGTCCAGTCCGGCAGGAAGGCGACCTTCGACTGGTCGATGAATTCTCGTGAGACGAATTCGCCGCTCACCCCGGGCATCGGATCCTCCCGGGCACCGTCGACGTCGAGCACGATCGTGAAGTCGGCGAGCTCCTCGTAGACGCTGGCGAACTGCGCCGACATCAGCTGGGTGCGGCTGAACAGATGCGGCTGATGCACTGCGATGATGCGCCCCTCCCCCACCACGGAGCGGGCGGTGGCCAACGCTGCAGCGGCCTCGGAGGGGTGATGCGCGTAGTCGTCATAGACCCGCACCCCGCGCTCTTCGCCCTTGAACTCGAACCGGCGCTTGGTTCCGCCGAACGCGGAGAGTGAGCGCGCGACTTCCGCCTCGCCGAACCCCATCCCCACGAGGACGGTGAAGACGCCGGCCGCGTTGATGGCGTTGTGTCGGCCGGCCACCGAGAGTGAGACCGGATAGCCGACGCCCTTCCAGTCGATGCTGAAGTCCACGCCGGTGGGGCGCGCGGCGATGTCGTGCACGCGGGCGTCGGCATCGTCGCTCTCGCCGAAGGTCACCACGCGCCGGTTGGTGATCAGTTCGGCGATCCGCTGTGCCCCGGAGTCGTCGGAGGACAGCACGACGAACTCGGACGCCCGGTCGGCGAAGATGCCGAAGGCCGCGTCGAAGGCGCCGACGCTGCCGTAGTGGTCGAGGTGGTCGGAGTCGACGTTGGTGATCAGCGCCACCGAGGTGTCGTAGAACAGGAACGAGCCATCCGACTCGTCCGCCTCGAGGACGAAGAGGTCGCTGGCGCCCGTGCCCGCGCTGCGGCCGAGGGACGAGATCACCCCGCCGTTGACGAAGCTGGGGTCGGCACCGAGCTCGAGCAGCGCCGTGATCAGCATCCCGCTCGACGTCGTCTTGCCGTGGGCGCCGGCGACGGAGACGAGCCGCTTGCCGCGAGCCAGCCAGGCGAGCGCCTGCGAGCGGTGCAGCACGAGGATGCCGTGCTGCTTGGCCCAGACGTACTCGGGATTGTCCACCCACAGCGCGCTGGTGACCACGATGACGTCATGCGCTGCGGCGGAGAGCCCGCTGACGTGGGCCGCGTCGTGGCCGACCGAGATGACCGCGCCCGCCTCGCGCAGCCCGGCGAGGTAGGGGCCGTCCGCCTTGTCGGAGCCGCTGACGGGGTGCCCGGCCTCGAGGAACATGCGGGCGATCCCGCTCATCCCGGAGCCGCCGACGCCGATGAAGTGCACGGCGCCGATGGTCTCGGGCAGGCGGACGGACGGGTCGGGCTTGAGGGGCATCGCTCTAACCTAGTTCCGCGTTCGAGTGCATCAGCCGACCCGCGCGCTCTGGGCCAGGTCGGTCATCCGGTCCGCGCCGTCGAGCACACCGATCGATTCCGCGGCGCGAGCCATTGCGGCGATCCGGGGGCGGTCGGCGAGCAGGGGCACGAGGATGCTGTCGACCCAGCCGGGCTGGAAGGCCGCATCGTCGACGAGCACTCCCCCGCCCGCGTCGATGACTCCGCGGGCGTTGAAGCGCTGCTCGCCGTTGCCGACCGGGTACGGCACGTAGACGGCGGCGATGCCGAGCGCGGTCAGCTCGCTCACCGTGGCGGCGCCTGCGCGGGAGACCGCGGCATCGGCGGCGGAGAGCGCGAGCTCCATCCGGTCGCAGTAGTCGAGCATCCGGTAGTGCGGGAGACTCGGATCGCTCACCTCGGCCTTGCCGCCCACGATGTGCAGGACGCTCCAGCCGGCCGCAAGCAGCGCGGCGGCGGAGCCGACGACCGTCGCGTTGATCCGCCGGGCGCCGAGCGAGCCGCCGGTGACGAGCAGCACGGGGCGTTCGGGGTCGAGCCCGAAGTACTCCAAGGCCTCGGCCCTGCTCGCGGCGCGGTCGAGGGTCTCGATCTCGCGACGCAGCGGCATTCCGACGACCTGCGCGCCGCGCAGCGGCGTGCCGGCGAAAGGCGACCCCGACGGCCGCGGTCAGTCGGCGCCGAGGCGGTTGGCGATCCCCGGCCTCGCGTTGGCCTCGTGCAGCGCGAGCGGCACCCGAGCGCGCCGCGCGGCGAGATAGGCCGGGGCGGCCGCGTAGCCGCCGAACCCGACGACGCGGTCCACGCCGCGCTCGGTGATCGTCGCGGTGACAGCGGCGACCGTGCGCTGGAACGCGGGCGCGAAGCGCAGCGCTGCTCCGTTCGGACGGCGCGGGAACGGGAGCCGCGGGATCACGACCAGCTCGTAGCCGCGCGCCGGAACGAGCCGCGACTCGAGGCCCTCCTGGGTGCCGAGCACGAGCACGGTGTCCTCGGGAGCGCGGCGACGGATGGTGTCGGCGACGGCGAGGAGCGGATTGACGTGGCCGGCGGTGCCCCCGCCGGCGAGGAGCCAGGTGGTCATCGCCGGCCGCCCGGGATCGGTCCGGACGAACGGAGGGCGCCGCCCTCGCCGGACACAGGCAGGTCGCGGGACCTGCTCGGCATTCGACGAGCGAAGGACAGCGCGATGCCGATGGCGACCATGGTGCACACCAGTGACGACCCTCCTGATGAGATGAGCGGGAGCGGCACACCCAGCACCGGGAAGACGCCGAGGACCACGCCGATGTTGAGCAGGGCCTGGCTGACGATCCAGACCATGATCCCCCGGTGGCGACCCGAGCGAAGCCGTCGGATGCGCCCCCGATCGTCCGGACGAACCCGACAGCGAGCACCACGAAGAGGGCGAGCACGACGACCGCGCCGATGAGGCCGAGCTCCTCGCCGATGACCGCGAAGATGAAGTCGTTGTCCGCCTCGGGCAGCCAGGACCACTTGGCCTTGGAGTTGCCGAGCCCCACGCCGAGGACGCCCCCGGCGGCGAGCGCCCACTGGCCGTGGATGACCTGCCAGCAGGTGTCGAGGTAGTCGGCCGAGTTGGAGCAGCCGTTGAGCCACGAGTCGATGCGCTTGATCCGCGATTCGCTCATCCGCGAGAAGATCACCGCGAGCGTTCCGGCCGCGACCAGAGCGGCCGCGAGGTAGCGCTTCGCACGCCGGCGAACAGCAGGGCGCCGAAGGCGATCGCCATCATGACGATGACGGTGCCGAGGTCCTTGCCGGCGAGCACCAGGCCGGTCAGCAGGAGCACCGGCGAGATCCGGACGAGCAGCTTGAAGAGGCCGTGCGGGCGCTGCCGATGCCAGGCCAAGGTCGATGCGAGCCAGAGGATGATGGCGAGCTTCACGATCTCCGACGGCTGGATGTCGTGACGCCGAGTGAGAGCCAGTTGCGGTTGCCGCCGTAGCCGAAGCCGAGCGGCGTGAAGACGAGCAGCTGCAGGATCATGGCGACGAGCATCGCGAACGGCGCGAGACGCCGGTACAGCAGGGCGGGCGACCGGGACGCGATGAGCATCAGCGGGATCCCGACTGCGGCTGCCATCCCCTGGGTGAGCGCGTCGGCGAAGAAGGCGTTGCCGCTGGCGAGCGATTCGACCGACGACGACGAGAGCACCATCACGAGACCGAAGGCCACGAGGAAGAGAGTCGTGCCGCCCAGCAGGACGTACGTGCTGGAGTCGGCGGTCAGGGCGGCGGGCAGTGCGATCCTGGCGCGGAAGCCCGCGGGATGAGCCTCGGGAGCCGGAGTATCAGGAGCTGCGGACTGCTGATGGCCGCCGGACGACAGTCCCTCATCGAGGATCTCCGTCGTCTGACGGTCCGGCCCGTCGGGACGAGCCCGCGGCGGCGCGGGAGGGGTGCGGGTCATGCGCTGCCTCTCCTGGATCTTCTGGCCGAGCCGACGCGGATCGGATGGACTCCGGAGACGGTCTCCAGCGAAGACTCCGGCGTTCCGGCCCGCCCGGTCGGGGTCAGGCCAGCAGGTCTCGAACGGCTGCCGCGAACCGCCTGCCCCGATCGGCGTAGTCGGTGAACTGGTCCATCGATGCCGCGGCCGGGGCGAGCAGGACGACGTCGCCGTCCCGGGCGACACCGGCCGCCAGACGCGACCACGGTCGGCATGACCGCTTCAGTCTCACCCGCGTCGACCTCGAGGACGGGGCACGTCGGGCGCGTGTCGCGCGAACGCCTCGAGCACCGGCGCGCGGTCGACGCCGATCACGATCGCCGCACGGAGCCGCGCGCCTGCGGGCGGCGACCAGTCGGCCGATGTCGACGCCCTTGAGCAGCCCGCCGACGACCCAGACCACCGACGGGATAGGCGCGCGAGCGACGCATGCGCGGCGTGCGGGTTCGTGGCCTTCGAGTCGTCGACCCAGCGTGATGCCGTCGCGCTCGGCCACGAGCTCGATGCGGTGCGGGTCGAGCCGGAAGGCGGCCAGGGCGTCGCGGATCGCGACGGGCGCGACGTCGAGCGACGCGGGCGAGCGCGCTCGCGGCGAGGATGTTCGCGACGACGTGCGGAGCGCCGAGGCCCGCGTCGCGCGAGCTCGTGCGACGGTGGTCAGCTCGAGGGCGCGTGTTGCGGCGGTCCTCGAGGAACGCGCGGTCGCACGAGGATGCCGTCGACGACGCCGAAGTCGCTCGGCCCGGGCACGCCGAGGCCGAACCCGATCGCGCGGCACCCTCGACCACCTCGGCGTCCTCGACCATCTCGCGCGGTCGCCGGCATCGGCGATGTTGTAGACGCAGGCGACGCGGGTGTTCGTCGTAGACCCTGGCCTTCGCGTCGCGGTAGGCCTCGAGCGGAGCCGTGCCAGTCGAGGTGGTCGTCGGCGAGGTTGAGGCAGACGCTCGCCTACGGCGAGACCCGCCCGACGCCGGGCTCCATCCAGTGCAGCTGGTAGCTGGAGAGCTCGACGACGAGCACGTCGAACCCGCTGCGGATCGCGCACGGCGTCGAGCACCGGGATGCCGATGTTGCCGCACGGCGCGGCGCGCAGGCCGCCCGCGACGCAGCATCGCGGCGGTCAGCTGCGTCGTCGTGGTCTTGCCGTTGGTGCCGGTGATCAGGATCCACTCGGCCGGCGACCCGTCTGCGCGCACGACCTTGTCGCGCACGCGCCAGGCGAGCTCGATGTCGCCCCAGACGCGGCACGCCCGTCTCGGCCGCCCAGGCCAGCAGCGGGTGCGTCGGGGTGGAAGCCCGGGCGAGACGACGACGAGGTCGGGCGCGAAGCTCGACGCAGCGCGTCGGGCACCGCGTCGAGCGGCTCGAGCACGAGCGCGCCGCCGATCACGTCGAGCAGCCGCGCGCGCTCGTCGGTCGGCGCGATCGGCGATCACGAGCACCTCGGCGCCGAGCTCGGCGAGCGTGTCGGCCACGGAGAACCCGGTGACCGCGAGGCCGAGCACGCGCGACGCGCAGGCCCGTCCAGTCCGCGTGCCAGCTGGTCAGGGCGTCGAGGCGGTGCGCAGCCTGGTCAGGCTGCGTGCCACGGCGACAGCCACTCGAGGTAGAAGAGCCCGACGCCGGCGGCCACGAGCAGGCCGGCGATGATCCAGAAGCGCACCACGACCGTGATCTCCGCCCAGCCCTTGCAGCTCGAAGTGGTGGTGGAGCGGACTCATCAGGAAGATGCGCTTGCCGCGGGTGAGCTTGAAGTAGGCCCGCTGCAGGATCACCGAGCCGGCGACGATGACGAACAGGCCGCCGATGAGGACGAGCGAGCAGCTCGGTGCGGCTGAGGATCGGCGAGGGCGGCGAGCGCGCCGCCGAGCGCCGAGCGAGCCGGTGTCGCCCATGAAGATCTGCGCCGGGCGAGGTGTTCCACCAGAGGAAGCCGATCGAGCGCGCCGACGATCGCCGCCGCGACGATCGCGAGGTCGAGCGGGTCGCGCACGTCGTAGCAGGCCTTGAAGCGACGTCGGGGTCGAGGCTCGCGTCGAAGCACGACTGGTTGAACTGCCAGAAGCCGATGATGATGTACGACGCCGATGGCGAAGATCGACGGCGCCGGTGGCGAGGCCGTCGAGGCCGTCGGTGACGTTGACGCCGTTCGACGTGCGCGATCGACGATCACGCAGATCCAGACGAGGTAGACGAGCCACGCCGACGATCGCGCCGAAGAGCCATGAAGTCGAGCACCGGCAGTGTCGCGGAACGAGCGAGATCGTCGTGCGATCGCCGGGCGTCAGCCCGTCCGATGCGTTCGGGAACTGCAGCGCGAGCAGCGCGAACGCGGTCGCCGACGATCACCTGGCCGACGATCTTCGCCCAGCCGCCGAGGCCGAGGCTGCGCTGGTTGCGGATCTTCAGGTAGTCGTCGATGAAGCCGACGACGCCGAGCCCGACCATCATGAACAGCACCAGCAGCGCCGGAGATCGTGGATGCGCTCGCTCGCCGGTCAGGTGCGCCGACGAAGTAGCCGACCACGGTGGCCGAGGATGAAGACGATGCCGCCCATGGTCGGGCGTGCCGCGCTTCGCGTGGTGGGTCGACCGGGCCGTCGTCGCGGATGAACTGGCCCCAGCTCCAGCCGCTGGAACAGCCGGATGAAGACGGGCGTCAGGAACAGCGTGAAGGCCAGCGAGATCGCCGCCGCCGTCAGAAGTGATCTCACGAGAACGATTCTCCCAGACGGTCGCCGAGGAACCGCAGCCCCGCCGAGTTCGACGACTTCACCAGCACGCGTGTCGCCCGTCGCGAGCTCGCCCGTCGAGCAGGTCGTACGCCTCGTCGGCGGTCTCGACGAAGACGGCCTCGCCGTCCCACGAGCCCTGCGCGATCGGCGGCGAGGTACATCCGCCGCGCCTCCGGCGCCGACGACGACGAGCTGCTCGATGCCGAGGCGCACGGCGAGCAGGCCGACGCGGTCGTGCTCCTCGCCGGCAGACTCGCCGAGCTCGCTCATCGCGCCGAGCACGGCGACCGTGCGCTCGCCCGGGCCGGTGATCTGGGCGAGGGTCTTGCAGCGCGGCGGCCATCGAGTCGGGGCTGGCGTTGTAGGCGTCGTTGATGACGGTGACGCGGTCGGTGCCCGAGGACCTCCATGCGCCAGCGCTCGGCGAGCTCGACGGTCTCGAGCGCCGGCGACGATCGTCGTCGAGCGGCACGCCGAGCGCGGTCGGCGACGGCCGCGGCGGCGAGGGCGTTCATGACGTGGTGCTCGCCGAGCACGCGCGAAGCGCACGGCGCGCGAGCTCGCCGCCGGGCAGCGTGCAGCGTGAAGCGCGGTGCCGGTCGGCCGTCGACCTCGACGTCGTCGGCGCGCACGTCGGCGCCGCGCGCCGCGGCCGAACCAGCGACCGACCCGCGCCGGCGGTGCGATCGCGGCCATCGCCGGCGACCCGCGGGTCGTCGGCGTTCAGCACCGCGACGTCCGTCGGGCCGCAGGTCGCGCGACCATCTCGGACTTCGCCGCGCAGCGTCGCCTCGATGCCGCCGAAGCCGCCGGCGTGGGCCAGGCCGACCATCAGCACGACGCCGATGTCGGGCTCGACCAGTCCGGACGAGCCGGGCGATCTCGCCGATGCCGCTCGCGCCCATCTCGCCGACGAGGAACGCGGGTCTGCGTCGGTGACGCGCAGCATCGTCAGCGGGCGCGCCGACCTCGTTGTTGAACGAGGCGCGCGGGGCGACGGTCTCGCCCTCGCCGCTCGAGGATGCGCGCGAGCAGGTTCTTGGTCGTCGTCTTGCCGTTGGAGCCGGTGATGCCGACGATGCGGAGGCGCCCGGCGCGCGCACGCGCGCGACGACGTCGCGTGGCGAGGGCGGCCGAGCGCGGCGACCGCGTCGGCGACGACGATCTGCGGCGACGGCGAGCTCGAGCGCGCCGCTCGACGATCAGCAGCGGCCGCGCCGCGCGTCGACCGCGGCCGCGACGAAGAGGTGCCCGTCGGTCGACCTCGCCGGGCTTGGCGACGAAGATCGCCGCCGGGCGCGATCTCGCGGGAGTCGGTCTCGACGGCGCCGTCGACGACCGTCTCGGCTGTCGCGTCGGATCCGGACGCGGAGCAGTCGGCCCGAGACGGCTGCGGCGATCTCGGCGAGGGTCGAGCGCGATCACGACTCGGTGTCCCAGCCCGCCTCGCGCAGCGCCAGCCGCGCGTCGTCTCGTGCCGAGTACGGCGTGCTTCACGCCTGCGATCTCCTGATAGTCCTCGTGGCCCGGTCCGGCGTAGAGGATCGAGTCGCCCGGGTGCCGCCAGCGACACCGCGTGCCGCAGCGCGGCCCGCGGGTCCGGGATCTCGTAGAGCTCGCCGTCCGGCACGGCGCGACGGGCCGCCGCCACGAGAGTCGGCGCGGATCGCCGCCGGGTCCTCGAAGCGCGGATGGAAGTCGGTCACGACCACGACGTCGGCGCCGCCGGGCGGCGATGCTGCCCATGTCGTCCCGCTTGGTCTTGTCGCGGTCGCCGTCCGCGCCGAACACCATGATGACGCGGCCGGGGTGAGCGCGCCGGAGCGCGTCGAGGGTGTTGAGGAACGCGTCGGGCGTGTGCCCGTAGTCGATGTAGACCGCGGGCCCGTGCTCGCCCGAGACGCGCTCGGCGCGGCCGGGGATGTAGACGTCGATGCCGCCGTCGCGCTGCAGCGCGTGATCGATGGCGGCGAGCTCGAAGCCGCCCTCGACGAGCATGACGATGCGCCAGTGCGGCGTTCGCCGCCATGTACCAGCCGAACAGCGGGATGGTCGTGGTGAGGCTCTGGCCGCCGGGGCCGGTGATGGTGAACTCGGTCTCGAGGCGGTCCTCGCGTCCGACCGTGAGGGTCCAGTCGGCCTCGCCGGTCGGGGTGACGGCGCCGACGGTCGACGACGGTCCGCGGATGCCAGCGTGGTCACGCGGGATGCGCGACTCGTCGGCGATCCTGCGACCCCACGTGGTGTCGATGGAGACGACCGCCCGGCGGGCGCGATCCGGATCGAACAGCACCTGCTTGGCCGCGAAGTACTCCTCCATGTCGGCGTAGTCGTCGAGGTGGTCGTGGCTGAGGTTGGTGAAGCCGACGACGTCGAAGACGATGCCGTCGACGCGGGCGCGGCTCATGGCCTGCGCGGACACCTCGATGGCGACCGCCCGCACCTCGGACTCGCGCATGCGGGCGAGCAGGGCGTGCAGCTCGGTGGCCTCGGGCGTGGTGAGGCCGCTCGTGACCGCCTCGTCGCCGACGCGGCGCTCGGCGGTCGAGCTGAGGCCGGTGCTGACGCCGAGCTGGCGCAGCACCGCGTCGAGCAGGTAGACGACGCTCGTCTTGCCGTTGGTGCCGGTGACCGCGAAGAGCAGCGGGCGGGTCGCTCGGTGCTGCGGTAGACCCAGGCCGAGATGTCGCCGAGGGCGGCGCGGGGGTCGGCGGTGACGACGACCGGCAGCCCGCTCGAGGCCGCGAGCTCGCACCCCGGCCTCGTCGGTGAGCACGGCGACGGCGCCCGACTCGCGCGGCCGCTCTGCGAAGCTCGCGCCGTGCGCGCGGGCGCCCTGGAGTCCGACGTAGAGGTCGCCGGGAGCGACGTCTCGCGAGTCGATGGTGACGCCGGTGACCTCGAGGTCGTCGACGTCGCCGTCGGCTGTGAGCTCCGAAGTCGTCGACGAGCCGGGCCAGCGAACGCGGCACCGGATGCTCGGGGCGGAGGGTCGCGGTCACCAGGTCGGTGTCGATGTCCGGCGAGCTGGAACCGGAGGGGATCGACCTGGATACTGCTTGAGCACCTGGGCCATCACCTCCCGGAAGATCGGCGCGGTCGCGCCTGAGCTGTTCATCCTAATCGGGTCGCCGAGGGTGACCGAGACGACGTACTGGGGGTCCTCCGCGGGCGCGAGGCCCGCGAGCGAGACGTTGAAGCTGTCCGCGTAGCCGCCCTTGCCGTCGGCGTGCTGGGCGGTTCCGGTCTTCGTGGCGATGCGGTAGCCGGGGATGGCGATGCGGCTCGGCGAGCCAGCCCTTGGTAGCCACGTTCTCGAGCATGTCGACCGTCTCGCGGGCCGCCTGAGGAGAGACGACCTGGCTGCCGGCCGTGGCCGGGGCATCCGTGATGGTGCCGTCCGGCGCGCGGCAGCCGGAGACCAGGGAGACGGGCATCCGCACTCCCCCGTTGCCGATGGCCTGGTAGACGCTCGCCGTCTGGATGGCCGTGGTCGTGAGGCCCTGGCCGAAGGTCGTGGCGTAGTCGGTCTGCGCGTTCCAGTCGGGAGCGTTGTCGCCGAGGTAGCCGGGCTCCTCGCCCGGGAAGTCCACCTCGGATGTCGTTCCGAGGCGGAATGCGGTCATGTAGTCCAGTCGCTGCTGCGGTGTGAGCAGCTGACCGAGGCGCGACATGCCGGTGTTGCTCGACTCCTTGAGCACGCCGGCGAGGGTGAGCCTCCAGGTGCCGTGCGATTCGGAGTCGTTGATGTCGACGCCGTCGTCGGTGATCCGATACGGGGCCAGCACGTGGCTGAGCGGGGTCGCCTGACCGGAATCGATGCAGCGATGCGGCCGTCAGGGTCTTGAAGGTCGAGCCTGGTTCGAACGGCGCCGTGAAGGCCCGCGATCCGGCATCCGACGCCGCAGTCGCGTCGACGTTGTTCGGGTCGACGGATGGATAGTCCGCGACAGCGAGCAGCTTGCCGGTGCGCACCTCCTGCACGACGACGGTGCCCCAGCCGGCGCCGTACTCCTGCGCGTACTTCGCCAGGGTCTGCTGGACGAACCATTGAAGATCCGCGTCGATCGTGAGCACGACATCGCTGCCGTCGACGGCGGCCACGGTCTCGACGGTGCTTCCCGGGATGCGCACGCCGTCCTCGCTGCGCTCATAGGTCTCCGTGCCGTCGGACGCAGCGAGGCAGGAGTCCTCGGAGAGCTCGACCCCCGCCTGCGCCTGATTGGCCGCGCCGACGAAGCCCACGAGGTTGCCCGCGACGGCTCCGTCGGGGTAGGTGCGGGCCGGATGCGCCTCGTAGTAGACCCATGGGATGTCGAGCGCCCTGATCGCCTCGAAGGTGTCCACGTCGACCTGCTTGATGACGTAGGCGTAGTCCGCCGCCGAGTCCTCGGCGACCGCGTCGGTGAGCGCGGCGACGATGTCGTCGGGATCCTGGCCGGTGATCTTGGCGATCCGCGTCGCGTCGGCTCGCGCCTCGGCGAGCTTGGCGGCGGCGATCTCGGGCGTCGCGCTCGGACCGACCGCGGCCTTGGGCGACGCGGTGATGTCGTAGCGGAGCACGCTGTGGGCGAGCACGACACCGTGGAGTCGTAGATGTCGCCGCGCATGCCGAGGATCTTCAGCGGAACGGAGCGGTTGTCCTCCGCCGCGGCGTTGAGGGTCTGCGCCTGGACCACCTGCAGGTCGAACAGGCGAACGGCGAAGAGCCCGACGAAGAGGCCGATGAGGACCATCGCCATAGCGGCCCGGCGGCGCACGGACCGGGGTCCTGAGCTCCCGCGCGATCTGCCGTCAGGAGTCCGACCGCGTCGAGATCGCCATGCCCGATCCCCCCGATCGTCAGTCCGTCGCAGCTCGCGACCATTCACACGGTACCGGCGGGCTCGCCACCCGCCGGGAACCGGGATGGGGTGTCGGGAAGGGTGTCGGGAAGGGGCAGGAGCGGCCGCGGTGGTCCGCTGCAGCTGCAGCGCTCAGCGGCGCCGGGACGCTCGCCCGAGCGCTATTGGCCGGTGACGGGCGGGATGCCGGCGAGCAGCTCGTTGGGCACCTGGGATCCGACGGCTCCGATGACACCCGTGCCGGGCGCCGCCGCGGTCGGGGTGCCGATGACGGCGCCGTCCGACATCCGGAGCCAGACGGGGTTGGTGTTCTGCACCATGCCGAGCGATTCGGCGTTGACGGCGAGGTTCTGCGGAGAGGAGAGGGTGCCGAGCTCCTCGGTGAGCGCCTGGATCGAGCGGGCCTGCGACTTCTGATCCGACATCAGCCGGTTGATCGTGTAGGCGCCGTCCGACAGGGCGATGCTCATCATCAGCTGCGAGAGCATGATGACACCGAGACCGGCCACGATCACGGCGGCGTAGGCGACCTTGGGTCGCGCGCGGCGGTTGGCGCGCGCGGCGACGATCGAGATGCGTCGGATCGGCTGCACGAATGGATCGAGCAAGGCCTCCAGGTCCGGGAGCTCGACCGCGACTGCGGCGACCGAGGCGTATGCCGACGCGGCTCCGGATGGAGAGGCTCCGAGAGCCGGGCCGGTCTGGCCGAACGCGCCGAGCGGTCGACGGACGGGCGAGTACGCGACGCTGGTGCTCATGATGCTCTCTCGGGTTTCGGCGGTCGGGCGGGTCGGCGGCTGCCGGAGGATCTGGCGGAGCGCGCATCGGATCGATGGTCGACCTGCCGTTCGAGGCCGCGCTCCGGGATGCGCAGCCGTTCCGCGGCACGCAGCCGGACGGGGGTGGCTCGCGGATTCTCAGCCATCTCCTGCTCGGTCGCACGGCCTGCGCCGCGCACGAGCAGACTGAACTCCGGGCGGTGCTCGGGCAGCTCGACCGGCAGACCAGCAGGCGCGGTCGAGGACGAGCGGCGCTGCAGCTCCTGCTTGACGATGCGGTCTTCGAGCGACTGGTAGGCGAGCACGACGATGCGACCGCCGAGCGCGAGCGAGTCGAGGGCGGCCGGAACGGCCGTCTCGAGGGCCGCCAGCTCGCCGTTGACCTCGATGCGGAGCGCCTGGAAGACCCGCTTCGCGGGGTGCCCGGCGCGCTGCACGGCGGCAGGCGTGGCGTCGGCGATGAGCTTGACGAAGTCGGCGGAGCGAGTGAACGGACGCTCGCGCGCGACGCTGGACGATCTTGCGGGCGTAGCGGCCGGCCAGCTTCTCCTCGCCGTACTCCTGGAAGATCCGGCGCAGCTCGAACTCGCTGTACTCGGCGATTATCTCGGCGGCGGTGATGCCGCGGGTGGTGTCCATCCGCATGTCGAGCGGGGCGTCCTTGGAGTAGGCGAAGCCGCGCTCGGCGAGGTCGAGCTGCATCGAGGAGACGCCGAGGTCGAGCAGGATGCCGGCCACTCCATCGGGGGCGTGCTCGGCGGCGATCTCGCCGATCTCGTCGTAGACGGCATGCACGCCGATGAATCGATCCCCGAAGCGGGCGAGTCGGGCGCGGGAGAGCTCGAGGGCACTGGTGTCGCGGTCGATGCCGACGAGCCGGGCGTCGGGGAAGCGGCTGAGCATCGCTTCGGAGTGGCCGCCGAGGCCGAGGGTTCCATCGATCAGGACCGGGACGATGCCGGTGGCTGCGACGTGCTCGATGCCGGGCGCCAGCAGCTCGAGCGTGCGCTCGAGCAGGACGGGCGTGTGCAGAGGGGTGTGCTGCGGAGTCTCTTCCATGATCTCCAGGATCCCTCTCGCTCGATCCCCATCCGCTCGATCGACTTGACACCGGGGAAGTGTGTCAAGGCGATCGATCGGCTGGAGGTCGTGCGAGAGGGCGAAGGTCGTGCGCATCCATGCGCGTGACCTAGAACAGTCCCGGAATCACCTCCTCCGCGGTGTTCGAGAAGTCCTCCTCGTTGGCGGTCACGTAGGCATCCCATGCCTGCGCGTCCCAGATCTCTGCGCGGTTGCCCGCTCCGATCACGACGAGGTCGCGATCGAGTCCCGCGTACGAGCGGAGGCTCTGCGGGATGGTCATGCGGTTCTGCCGGTCCGGCTGCTCCGACTGCGCCCCGGAGAGGAGCAGACGGAGGAAGTCGCGGCCCTGCTTGCTGCCGACGGGCACCCTGCGGATGCCGTCGGCGAAGGTCTCGAATTCGGTCTCGCTGAATACGTAGACGCAGCGCTCCTGGCCGCGCGTCATGACGACGCCGCCTTCGAACTCGTCGCGGAACTTGGCGGGAAGGATGATGCGGCCCTTCTCGTCGAGCTTCGGGGTGTAGGTGCCGAGCAACATCAGCGCCATCCCCTCCGCGGTGCTTTCATGGGCCACCGATCCCTGGTGCCCCAACTCCCTCCACTTTACTCCACTGCGGTCCACCCACCATAGCGGGCGCACCCCCCGAGGGCGGGTCAGACGAATGCTGGCGCGCCGCAATGCCCGGAAATCCGCGGGACCGCGCCGCTCGGCGCACGGGGAGCGAAGTGGAGTGGAGGAATGCGCCCATGCAGCTGAGTGGTCCGCACCGGGTGGCGATGTCGCCGCAAGCAAGGCGGTGAAACGACGAACAGCCGACCCGAAGGTCGGCTGTTCGTCGAAGAGTGGTGCGAAGTGGAGTGGTCTGCCGGCTAGCGCAGGCCGCCGCCCTGGCGCTTGTCCCAGCGCTCGTTGAGGCGGTCCATGAATGAGGAGGTCGACTTCGACCGGCGTCCGGCGTGTCCGGCGGGTGCGGGGCCCGATCCCGGGCGCAGGTGATGCGGGATGGAGGACTTGCGCGGAGAGCCGATCGCGATGAGGACACCGGCGAACATCAGCGCGAAGCCCAGGACGCCGATGAAGCGGCTGTCGGAACACGACACCCGCCAGGAGCACGACGACGCCGCCGACCGCGAGGAGGATGCCCGACACGAGGGATGTGTAGCTCATCCGACCGCGCGCTGCGCCTCCCACAGACGCGACGAAGTCTGCATCGTTCTGGTAGAGGCTTCGCTCCATTTCGTCCAGAAGACGCTGTTCCTGCTCAGAGAGCGGCATGTCCTGCTCCTCACCGTCGACATTGCTGCCGGTGTTCGGGCCCGTGGTAGAGCCAAATTGTAGCCGCCTGGCCGTGGCTAGGCTAGGCAGTGTGATCGAGAGCGCCCGCCTGGTCGACCTGGTCCAGTCGAGACTGGATCGATTGATCGATGACCGCTCTCTGATTCTTTCCGGAATAGCGGAGGAGGTCGCCCCGTTCGGGGCCTTTTCGCGGCAGTTTCTCAGAGGTGGCAAGCGGTTCAGGGCCCTGTTCGCCTACTGGGGCTGGCAGGGGATCCGCGGGGCGTCGTTCGATCCGATTCCCGAGCTCGGAAACGGGCCGTCCGAGGTGGAGCTGGAGGGCATCGTCTCGCTCGCCAGCGCCATCGAGGTGTTCCACGCCGCAGCCCTCGTGCACGACGATCTCATCGACAGCTCGGACACCCGGCGGGGTGCGCCGTCGGCGCATCGCCGCTTCGAGCGACTCCATCAGAGAGCCGGTGGGCCGGCGACCCCGTCTGCCTTCGGCACCGCGGCCGCGATCCTGTTCGGCGATCTGCTGCTCACCTGGAGCGACGACCTGATGACGGAGGGCCTGCTCTATACCGATGACCGGGACGCCGCCTTCGCCGCCCGGGCGGAGTGGGAGCAGATGCGGATCGACGTCACGGCGGGCCAGTACCTCGACCTCGTCGAGGAGCGCGCCTGGCCGACCGTCGACGACGAGGACGCCCTCCCCCGCGCTCAGCGGGTGATCCTCTACAAGTCCGCCAAGTACTCGGTGGAGGCGCCGCTCGTGCTGGGCGCCTCCCTCGGAGGGGCGACCGAGCATCAGATCGACTCCGCTGCGTCAGTTCGGCGTGCCCCTCGGCGTGGCCTTCCAGCTGCGCGACGACCTGCTCGGCGTCTTCGGCGACGCGACGGTCACCGGCAAGCCATCGGGCGACGATCTGCGCGAGGGCAAGCGCACGGTGCTGATCACCCTCGCCCGCACGGCGATGCCGACCACGTCTCGCCACCTGATGGACGAGCTGCTCGGCGATCGGGACCTGGAAGCGGACCAGATCGCGCTGCTGCAGGAGAGCATCCACCGCAGCGGCGCCGTCGAGAAGGTCGAGCGGATGATCGAGGACAACGTGCTGCGCGCGTCCATCGCCCTGGAACGCGCCCCACTGACCGCGCCGGCCAAGACGCAGCTGGCGTCGCTGATGCGCGCCGCCACCGACCGCGCATCCTGAGGCCGCGACGCAGTTCGACGAGCACTCTCTCGGACACGGACACCCTGCTCCGGACAAAACACCCCGGTCTGCCACGGGTGCTCCGTCCATAAGACGGTGTCTGCGTGAAGCTGCCGCGCTCAGGGACTCAGGCGAGGGCCTGGGCGACCCGTCGGACCTCGGCCTTTCGGCCCGCACGCAGAGCATCGACCGGCGTCGCGCCGCCCAGGCTGTCCTCTGCCGAGAGCAGCCAGTCGACCGCCTCGTCGTCGGAGAAGCCGTTGTCGCCCAGCAGGATGATCGTGCCGCGCAGATCCTGAAGGGGCCCGTCGTCGTCGAGGAACTCCACGGGCACGCGGAGGACCCCGTCGATGCGCAGACCGATCAGATGTCGTTCCTCCATGAGCCGACGGGCTTTGCCGATCGGCAGGGAGAATCTCTCGGCGAGGTCGGGAAGGGTGACCCATTCGCGGTCTTTGGGCGAACTCACGCCACAACAATGCCACGAACCGGCGCTCCCGATGCATCAGCCCGCAACACCACCCCCATACGGGCGCCGCGCGTCTGAATGCGGCGTGCCGGGGGTCGGTGTCCCAGGCGCTTCGTACACTCATCAGGTGAGCACGAGCCAGATCGACCCCATGGTCGGCCGCCTCGTTGACGGGCGGTACCAGATCCGCGCCCGCATCGCTCGCGGCGGCATGGCGACGGTCTACCTCGCCACCGATCTGCGGCTCGAGCGCCGCGTCGCCATCAAGGTGATGCACGGCCACCTCGCCGACGACGCGGCCTTCCGCGACCGCTTCATCCAAGAGGCCCGATCCGCCGCGCGCCTGTCCCATCCGAACGTCGTCAACGTCTTCGATCAGGGCCAGGACTCCGACATGGCGTACCTCGTCATGGAGTACCTGCAGGGCATCACCCTGCGCGACCTGCTCAAGGAGTACGGCAAGCTCACGCCCGAGCAGACGATGGACATCATGGAGTCGGTGCTCGCCGGGCTCGCCGCCGCGCACAAGGCCGGGATCGTCCATCGCGACCTGAAGCCCGAGAACGTGCTGCTGGCCGACGACGGGCGCATCAAGATCGGCGACTTCGGTCTCGCCCGCGCCGCCACCGCGAACACCGCGAGCGGCCAGGCGCTGCTCGGCACGATCGCCTACCTCTCCCCCGAGCTCGTGACCCGCGGCATCGCCGACACCCGCAGCGACATCTACGCCGTCGGGATCATGATGTTCGAGATGCTCGTCGGCGATCAGCCGTTCAAGGGCGACCAGCCCGTGCAGATCGCGTACCAGCACGCGAACGACTCCGTGCCGATGCCCAGCACCAAGAACCCCGCCGTCCCCGCCGCGCTCGACGAGCTGGTGCTCTGGGCCACTGCGCGCGACCCCGAGCATCGGCCGCGTGACGCCCGCGCCATGCTCGACCAGCTGTTCGAGACCCAGAACGTCATCCGCGAAGGCCGCCCGGCCGGCCCGGCGACGGGCCGCACCTCGATCATCCCCTCCGGCGCTGCCACGAGCACGGGGAGCATCGCGGCGCACGCCGCAGAGACCAACGTGCTCACCCGAAGCAGGCGGACCGGGCCGATCGCTCTGGAGACCGCCAACCGACTCGCGACGGAGACCCACCGCGGGAAGCGCCGTGGCTTCTGGCTGTTCGGCCTCGTGCTCGTCCTCGTGGGGGCGGCCGTCGGCATCGGCTGGTACTTCGGCTCAGGCCCCGGCGCCATGCTCACCGTCTCATCCGTCTCCGGCAGCACGGTCGAAGCAGCGACCGCGGAGCTGACCAAGGTCGGCTTCACCGTGAGCACTGAGCAGCAGCAGACCTTCGACTACCAGGTGCCCGCAGGCTCTGTGTCCAGCACCGATCCACCCGCCGGCAGCAGCGGCGCCCGCGACTCGGTGATCACCCTCATCCTGTCCAAGGGCCCCGAGCCGCTTCCCGTGCCCACCGTCGTGGGCCAGTCCGAGGACGCCGCGAACAAGGCGCTCGCCGTGGACTTCACCGTCGGCGACCCGATCACCCAGTTCGACTCGGCTGCTGCCGGTACGGTCCTGCAGATCCTCGACGCGGCAGGAACAGCTGACGTGCCGGGTGGCTCCAATTACGCCGATCACGGCACGCTGCGTCTGCGCGTCTCGCTCGGCCCCGTGCCCGACTGTCGCCGGCCTGCCGGTCGCCGAGGCGATCCAGAAGCTCGCGGCGGTCGGCATCACCGCCACCGAGCGCACCCGACAGTTCGACGACAGCGGCGACGTCGAGTCCGGCAGCGTGATCTCCATGGATGATCCCGTCGACGCCGACGGCAACCCGATCGTCCTCGCCGACGGAGGGTCGGTCACCCTCGTCGTCTCGAAGGGCCAAGACCTCGTCGTCGTCCCGTCCGTCGTCGGCACCCCGTGGGTGACCGCCAAGCAGGCGCTTCTCGATGCGGGACTGGAACCGAGGTACCAGACCGCCGCCGACAGCCTGACGAATGTGGAGGTGGCGAGCGTCGACCCGGGCGAGGGCGAGTCCGTACTCCGCGGCTCGACCGTCACCGTCACCCTCACCGCCACCCTGTAGCACATCGCCGAATGCCAGCTTCGGCCCCAAACCGCAGTTAGGGAGCCAGGTGGCATTCGGCGGGCCGGGTCAGGCGGAGAGCTCCTCGGCGACCAGGAAGGCGAGCTCGAGGCTCTGCATGTGGTTGAGGCGCGGGTCGCACAGGCTCTCGTAGCGGGTCGCGAGGGTGGCCTCGTCGATGTGCTCGGATCCGCCGAGGCACTCCGTGACGTCGTCGCCGGTGAGCTCCACGTGCATCCCGCCCGGGTGCGTTCCCACCGCCCGATGCGCCTCGAAGAAGCCCTTGACCTCGTCGACGATGTCGTCGAAGCGCCGAGTCTTGTATCCGGTCGGCGTCGTGACGCCGTTGCCGTGCATCGGGTCGGTGATCCACAGCGGGGTCGCATCGAGTGTCTTCACATGCTCCAGCAGCGGCGGAAGCGCGTCGCGGACCTTGCCCGCGCCCATTCGGGCGATGAAGGTCAGGCGACCGGGCTCGCGATCGGGATCGAGCTTGTCGATGAGCCGCTCCATGGTCTCGGGCGTCGTCGACGGCCCGAGCTTGACGCCGATGGGGTTGCGGATGCGCGAGAAGAAGTCGACGTGCGCGCCGTCGAGGTCGCGGGTGCGCTCGCCGATCCACAGGAAGTGCGCCGAGGTGTCGACCGGGGTCCCGTTGCGGGAGTCGATGCGGGTCATCGGACGCTCGTAGTCCATCAGCAGACCCTCGTGCGCCGTGTAGAACTCGACGCGCTTGAGCTCGTCGAAGTCGGCACCGGCCGCCTCCATGAACCGGATGGCACGGTCGATGTCGCGGGCGAGACCCTCGTAGCGGGCGTTAGCCGGATTGGCGGCGAAGCCCTTGTTCCAGCTGTGCACCTCCTTGAGGCTCGCGAACCCGCCCTGGGTGAAGGCCCGGACGAGGTTGAGAGTCGAGGCGGCCGTGTGGTAGCCCCTCACCAGCCGGCCGGGGTCGGCGCCCCGTGACTCGGGCGTGAAGTCGTAGCCGTTGACGTGATCTCCGCGGTACGCGGGAAGGGTGGTCTCGCCCCGGGTCTCCGTGTTCGAGGAGCGGGGCTTGGCGAACTGGCCGGCCATCCGACCCATCTTCACCACAGGCACGGAGGCACCGTAGGTGAGCACGACGGCCATCTGCAGGATGGTCTTCACCCGCTCACGGATCTGCGCGGCCGTCGCGCCCGCGAAGGTCTCGGCGCAGTCGCCGCCCTGCAGCACGAAGGCGCGCCCCGCGGCCGCCGCCGCCAGCCGGTCGCGCAGCTGGTCGGCCTCGCCGGCGAAGATCAGCGGCGGGAGGACCGAGAGCTCCTCCGACGCGGCGGCCAGCGCGGTGCCGTCGCCCCAGTCGGGCTGCTGCTTGATGGGGAGCGTCCGCCAGTGGTCGAGGCCGGCGAGGACCTCGGGGCTGGCTGAGACGATCGATTCGGTGGGCTGGGCCACGGTGGTCCTAACGGTGGGACCCGATGTCGGGTCCTGACGGATGATGCTGACCGGAGATCGCGTCAGCAGGTGCTCCTCTGTGGAGCCTGGATCAGGGTGCTGCGTCAGCGAGCCGTCGGCCCGCCGGAGGAGGCGGCCTTCTTGGCCGCCGCTCCCTTCGCCGGAGTGCCCTTCGGCGTCCCCTTCACAGAAGAGGCATAGACGTCCACGTATTCCTGCCCGCTCAGCTTGGCGAGCTCGTACATGATCTCGTCGGTGATGGAGCGGAGGATGAAGCGGTCGCCCTCGAGCCCGGCGAAGCGTGAGAAATCTAGTGGCTTGCCGATGACCATGCCAACCCGGCGGACCTTGGGGATCTTGCTGCCGACCGGCATGGCCTTCTCGGTGTCCATCATCGCGACGGGGATCACGGGCACCTGGCCCTCGAGGATCATCCGCGCGACGCCGGTGCGGCCGCGATAGAGCTTGCCGTCGCCCGAGCGCGTCCCCTCGGGATAGATGCCGAGCAGCTCACCGCGCGCGAGCACCGCGAGCCCTGTGTCGAGCGCCGCCTCGGATGCCCGGCCGCCGGAGCGGTCGATCGGCAGCTGACCGGTGCCGAGCATGAAGGTGCGGATCGCCCAGCCCTTGATCCCCTTGCCGGTGAAGTACTCGGACTTCGCGAGGAAGGAGATCCGACGCGTGCAGCTCGAGCGGCAGCACGATCGAGTCCATGAAGGAGAGGTGGTTGCTCGCGAGGATCGCGGCGCCCTTCTTCGGCACGTTCTCCTGGCCGACCACCCAGGCATTGAACGTCCGCTTGACGAACGGCCCGACGAGGATGTTCTTCAGCACCCAGTAGAAGACCAGCATCGCGCCAGCCTACGGGAGCGCGCACTCCCCAGGGGCGGCTGCGGGTCAGCCGACCGGGTCGTCGAGAGTCAGCCGACCTGGTCGCCCGAGTAGGCGTCGGGGTCGCCCGGCACGGTGAAGTGGGTGCGGGCGAGGTCCGCCGCGCCCACCACCCCGGCGTCGTTGACGAGCTCGGCGATCAGGAACTCGGGCTCGGGGTGGTATCCGCGCGCGGGCAGCACATTGAGATACGCGGTGCGGATGGGATCGAGCAGCAGGTCGCCGGCCTGCGCGACACCGCCGCCGAAGACGAAGACCTGGGGGTCGAGCACGGCGGCGAGGCTGGCGCACGCCTCGCCCAGCCAGCCGCCGAGGGTCCGCAGTGCCGCGAGGGCTCCGGGATCGCCCTCCTGGATGAGGGCGCTCACGGCGGATCCTGTCAGGACCTCGTCGCGCTCGCGGGCGGCCGCGAGGCCCAGTCCGATCCCGCCGGCGTCGGCGATCTCACCAGCCATCCGCAGCAGCGCCCGGCCGGAGCCGTACTGCTCGATGCAGCCGTGGGCGCCGCAGCCGCACGGCAGTCCGCCGGGCACGACGCGCATGTGACCGAGCTCGGCCGCTGCGCCGAATCCGCCGCGGAACAGGCGGTCCTGGTGCACGATCGCGCCGCCGACCCCGGTGCCGATGGTCAGCATGACCATGTCGCTCGAGAGGCGTCCCGCACCGAAGCGGAACTCCGCCCAACCGGCGGCGTTCGCGTCGTTCTCGATGATGATCGGCAGATGCAGGCGCGCTTCGAGCTTCTCGCGGAAGGGCTCGTGCCGCCAGGCGATGTTGGGCGCGTAGTAGACGAGCGACTGGCTCGCATCGATGAAGCCGGCAGCGGCGACGCCGACGGCGGCGATCTGCCGGCCGGCGCCCAGCCGCTGCACCATCGCGACGACGGCGTCCTCGAGCAGCGCGCTGTCTCCCGCAGGAGTCGGCACGCGGTCCTCCATCAGGATTGCCCCGAGCTCATCGACGACTGCGCCGGCGATCTTCGTTCCGCCGATATCGATCCCGATCGCTTGCACGCGACGAGCCTAACCTCCTGATGGGCCGCGAGAATGCTTCCTGCGCCCTCCGGACGCGAGAGATGCTCGGGCGGTAGACTCGGGGCACCGTTATCCGGTTACGAAGGAGTCGCCGTGCGCCAGATCGACGCGCCCACCATGACCGCAGAGACGCCGTCCGCCAACGCGACGGATCTCCTGCTCGACCGGGTCGCCGCGACTCCCGACTGTGTGCTGTTCGGCATCCGGAAGGGCGACGTCTGGGAAGACGTCACCGCGCGCGACTACCTCGAGCAGGTCCGGGCCCTCGCCAAGGGCTTCATCGCCGCGGGAATCAAGCCCGGCGACAAGATCGGCCTCATGGCGCGCACGCGCTACGAGTGGACGCTGATCGACTTCGCGGCCTGGTTCGCCGGCGCCCTGGTCGTGCCGGTCTACGAGACGTCCTCCCCCTGGCAGGTGCAGTGGAACCTCAGCGACTCGGGGGCCGATCGCGATCTTCGTCGAGGGCCCCGACCAATTCGCCCGGTTCGACGAGGTGCACCCCGAGCTGCCCGACGTCACGCCACGTCTGGCAGATCGATCGCGGAGACATCGCGAAGCTCTCCCAGTCCGGGCACGAGCGTCACGGATGAGGTGCTCGAGGAGCGCCGCACCTCCGCCACCGAGGCCGACATCGCCACCATCATCTACACCTCCGGCACCACGGGCACCCCCAAGGGCTGCGTCCTCACCCACGGCAACTTCGTCGAGCTGAGCCGCAACGCCGCGGCCGCGATCCCCGAGGTGGTGAACCCGAACTCGGCGACGCTGCTGTTCATCCCGACGGCGCACATCTTCGCCCGGTTCATCGCCGTGCTCAGCGTGCACGGCGGTGTGAAGGTCGGTCACCAGCCCGACACCACCAAGCTGGTCGAGTCGCTCGGCACGTTCCACCCGACCTTCCTGCTCGCGGTGCCGCGGGTGTTCGAGAAGGTGTACAACTCCGCCGAGCAGAAGGCGGCCGCGGGCGGCAAGAGCAAGATCTTCAACCAGGCCGTCGACGTGGCGATCGCCCATTCGAAGGCCCTCGATGCGGGCAGCATCCCGCTGGGGCTGCGCCTGAAGTTCGCGCTGTTCGACCGGCTCGTCTACAGCAAGCTCCGGACCACCCTGGGCGGCAGAGTCGAGTACGCGGTCTCCGGATCGGCGCCGCTCGGCGAGCGGCTCGGCCACTTCTATCGCAGCCTCGGAATCAGGATCCTCGAGGGCTACGGCCTGACGGAGACCACGGCCCCGATCTCCGTGGGTCGTCCCAGCAGCTTCAAGATCGGCACGGTGGGCCCGCCCCTGCCCGGCGTCTCTGTGCGCATCACGGATGACGGCGAGATCGAGACCAAGGGCATCAACCTCTTCCGGGAGTACTGGAAGAACGAGAAGGCCACCGCGGAGGCCTTCGACGGCGACTGGTTCACGACCGGCGACGTCGGCGAGTTCGACTCCGACGGCCAGCTGAAGATCACCGGCCGCAGGAAGGAGCTGATCGTCACTGCTGGCGGCAAGAACGTCTCCCCCGCCGCGCTCGAGGACCCGATCCGCGCCAACCCGATCGTCGGCCAGGTCATCGTCATCGGCGACCAGAAGCCGTTCATCTCAGCCCTCGTGACCCTCGACCCCGAGATGCTGCCGACGTGGCTGAAGAACAACGGCCATGACGGATCGATGTCGCTCGAGAAGGCGGCGAAGGATCCGGCGGTGATCGCGGAGATCCAGCGCGCGGTCGACCTGGCCAACAGCCACGTCTCGCGTGCGGAGTCGATCCGCAAGTTCGCGATCCTCCCGGTCGAGTTGACCGAGGCGAGCGGGCATCTCACGCCGACGCTGAAGATCAAGCGCCACGTCATCGTCACGGACTTCGCGACAGAGATCGACGCCCTGTACGCGGCCACAACGATGACGACAAGCCCACCAAGCCCGAGTCCGCCACCGCCCACTGACCTTTTCCTACGTTCCGGCCCAGTGTGCACGAAATTTCGTGCACATGGGCCGGTTTCGTAGGTACAAGCGATCCGCCCCACGGTCGGCGATTCGCGACGGCGAGCCTGTGCTGATGAGCTGAGTACCTGCGATCACGTCGAATGTGCACGAAATCTCGTGCACATTCGGCCGGAACGTAGGAACTTCCATGGTTCGATACGTCGCGCAAGCGTGCGCGACTACTCACCATGACGGTCTGGAACGCTGGCGCGTTCCGGGACCGTCAGAACCAGGTGGACTCGCGGATCTCGCGCATGGCGTCCCGGCGGCTGTCCTTGTCGAGTCGGTCGAGGTACAGCTTGCCGTCGAGGTGATCGACCTCGTGCTGCAGCGCCTGCGCCAGCAGACCCTCCCCGACCAGCTCGATCGTGTTGCCGTCGAGGTCGATCCCGGTCGCCCGGGCAATGGGGTAGCGGAGGACCGGATACCAGAGACCGGGGACGGACAGGCAGCCCTCGCCCTCGAGCTCGGGCTCGCCGCTCAGCTCGACGATGCACCGGGTTGATGAGGTAGCCGACGACGCCGTCGACGTTGTAGCTGAACGCCCGCAGATTCACGCCGATCTGCGACGCCGCCACGCCGGCCCGGCCGGGCACCTGCACGGTGTCGAGGAGGTCGGCGACGAGCGCCGCGCACGCGGTCGTCGATCGCCCCGACGGGCGCCGACGGCGTCTTCAGGACGGGATCGCCGAAGAGCCGGATCGGCCGCTCAGGCACCTCGACGCGCGGGCAGGCCGTCGAGCGACGAGGGCGGCAAGGGTGCGCGCGGCATCCTTGGTCACCTGCTTGAGGTCCTTGTAGCTGACCACAGAGCCCGCCGCGAGCAGCGGGTCGTACGGGATCCGGACGATGTCGCGCACCCGCGACTTGAAGTGCGACTCGATCTCGTCGAGCTTGACCAGGTTCGTGCCCTGCGTCGCGGTGTTCATCGCGACGATGGCGTTCTTGCACGAGCTCGCCGTAGCCGTTCGCCTCGAGCCAGGTGAGGGTCTCGGACGCGAGCCGCGCCTCGTCGACGCTGCCGCCGGAGACGATGACGACGGAGTCGGCCCGCTGCAGCGTCGCCCGCATGACGGAGTGCACGATGCCGGTGCCGCAGTCGGTGAGCACGATCGAGTAGAAGCGGGCGGCGAGGTCGGCGACGACGTTGTAGTCGTTCTCGTCGAACGCCTCGGACAGCAGCGGGTCGGTGTCCGACGCGAGGATGTCGAGCCGCGTCTCGTCCCGGGAGACCAGCGTGCTGAAGTCGGTGAAGCCGCCGATGCTTGGCGGCGCGGTGCACGACGTCGCGCACCGTGGCGCGGGTCTGCTTGGTGACGCGCTCGGACAGGGTGCCGCGGTCGGGGTTCGCGTCGATCGCGATGATCCGGTCCTCGCGAGGGTGGCGAGCGCCATCCCCAGCAGGGTCGTGACGGTGGTCTTGCCGACGCCGCCCTTGCGGGTGAGGACCGGCACGAAGCGGGTGCCGCCCTCGAACGGCTTGGCGATGCGCGTGTTCAGCTCCTTGCGGGCGCGCTCTGCGGCGGAGTCGCCGAGGTTGAGCTGGTGGAAGGTGACCGCATAGACGAACCTGTTCCATCCGCCGGTCGGCAGGTGGCGCTTGGCGTGCCCGGTGATGAGCCGGTCGGCGGTGAGCATCGAGGCCGACTCGGGTCCCTCCTGGCGGGCGCCCCGCAGGTGGTCACGGCGGGTGATCTGGTTGCCCTCGGGCGGCGTGCTCGGCTCGAGGCGCGGCACCTCGCCGGTGCTGTGGCGGCGGTCGGCGCGGAAGGTCTCGACCCGCGGGATCTCGCCGGTGCTGCGGCGGTCCATCCGCGGGACCTCGCCGGTGGCAGCGAGCTGGCTCGTGAAGACGGGACCGCCCAGGAGGGAGTCGTATGCGCTTCCGGTGCGACGGAACGGCGCGGTGCGCGGGGAAGGATCAACGGGCGGGGTCGAGTCGCCGTCATCCGACGCGTCGGGGCCGCCGGTGGTGGGAAGGCTGGTGGTCGGAAGACCCCGCGACTCGAGAGCGCCGCGCAGGTTGACCTCGCCGGTGAGGGTGGCAGGCAGGGTCGTGGGGGCTACGGCGACGTCGTCGATGCTCACGGCGCGCTCATCATCGGGAACGACGTGAGCGATCTCGGCCGGCATGTCGATGGTGACCGTGAGGCTGTCGGGAAGGCGCGAGGCGAGCGAGGCATCCGACTCCTCGGCGAGCTCGCCGTGCAGGCGCTCGAACTCCAGCTCGTCGAACTCGGCGGAGGCCTTCTCGGTCTCCAGCAGCTGACCGGCGGCCTCAGGCTTCTTGCGTCTGTTCATGACAGCGACAGCCCTTCCGTTCCTACTCCGTTGATGTGACCAGAGAACATGGTGGGTGAACTCGCGATAGTGACGACGATGCGCAATACGTTGAGCTGGTGACCCGACGCCAGCCTAGAACACCTATCTCAACAGGCGGTTAGGCGCGCGCTGAGGGGTATCAGATGGGGTGCCAGGTGATACCGCCACGCCGGACGGATGCCCCCGATGCCCCGCCCCCGGTTCCGGAGCGGATGACGCTGCGCCGTCAGGCCGGACCGACCTCCACGATCAGGTCTCCGGCTTCGACCTGCTGGGTCGCGGAGATGGCGATCCGCTTCACCGTTCCAGCCACCCCGACCGTGATGGCCGCCTCCATCTTCATGGCCTCGATGGTCGCGACGCTCTGCCCCGCCGTCGACGGTGTCGCCCACGGCCACCTTGACCGTGACCACGCCCGAGAACGGGGCGGCGACGTGACCGGGGTTCTTGGCGTCGGCCTTCTCCGCCGATGTGATGTCGACTGCGATGCTCTTGTCCCGCACGGGCAGCGGCCGCAGCTGGCCGTTGAGTGTGGTCATGACGGTGCGCATGCCCTTGGCGTCGGCCTCGCCGATCGCCTCGAGGCCGACGAACAGCTGCACGCCCTTGCCGATCCGCACCGTGTGCTCGAGCTCGGGGTCGAGGCCGTAGAGGTAGTCGGCGGTGTCGACGACGGAGAGATCGCCGTACTGCTCGCGGATCTGCTCGTAGATCTTGGTCGGGCCGGGGAACAGCAGCCGGTTGAGCGTCGCGCGCACCGTGGCGCTGTCGGCGTCGAGCGCCGCACTGTCCTCATCGGAGAGCTCGGCGATCGAGACGTCGACCGTTCGACCTTCGAGCACCTTGCTGCGGAACGGCTCGGGCCAGCCGCCCGGGAGGTCGCCCAGCTCGCCCGCCATGAAGCCGATGACCGAATCGGGGATGTCGAACCTGCCCGGGTTCTCCTCGAACTCCTTCGGGTCCGCCCCGACGGCGGCGAGGTGCAGGGCGAGATCGCCCACCACCTTCGAGGACGGCGTCACCTTCGGGATCCGTCCGAGGATGCCGTTCGCCGCGGCATACAGGTCCTCGATCAGCTCGAAGCGGTCGGCGAGGCCGAGCGCGATCGCCTGCTGGCGCAGGTTGGACAGCTGTCCGCCCGGGGATCTCGTGGTGGTAGACGCGCCCGGTCGGGCCAGGAAGGCCGGACTCGAACGGCCTGTATTGAGCTCGCACAGCCTCCCAGTACGGCTCGAGGTCGGCGACGGCCTTCAGCGAGAGGCCGGTATCGCGCTCGGTGTGGGCGAGCGCCGCGACGAGGGCGGAGGCGGAGACCTGGCTGGTCGTGCCGGCCATCGACGCGCTGGCGACGTCGACGGCGTCGACGCCCGCCTCGCTGGCGGCGAGCAGGGTGGCGAGCTGGCCGCCGACCGTGTCGTGGGTGTGCAGGTGCACGGGCAGATCGAAGCGGTCGCGCAGCGCCGTGACCAGCTTCTTCGCGGCGTACGGACGCAGCAGCCCCGCCATGTCCTTGATGGCGAGGATGTGCGCTCCGGCCGCGACTATCTCGTCGGCGAGACCGAGGTAGTAGTCCAGGGTGTAGAGGTCCTCAGCAGGGTCGAGCAGGTCGCCGGTGTAGCACAGCGCCACCTCGGCGACAGCGGTACCCGTCGCGACCACAGCCTCGATGGCAGGGCGCATCTGGTCGACGTCGTTGAGGGCGTCGAAGATCCGGAAGATGTCGACGCCGGTCGCGGCGGCCTCACGGACGAATGCGTCGGTCACCTTGGTCGGATACGGGGTGTAGCCGACGGTGTTGCGGCCGCGCAGGAGCATCTGGATGGCGACGTTCGGCAGCGCCTCGCGCAGCGTGGCGAGCCGCTCCCAGGGGTCCTCCCCGAGGAAGCGGAGCGCGACGTCGTAGGTCGCCCCGCCCCACGCCTCGACGGAGAGCAGCTGCGGCGTCAGCCGAGCGACGTGCGGCGCCACCGCGACGAGGTCCCGGGTGCGCACCCGGGTGGCGAGCAGCGACTGGTGCGCATCGCGGAAGGTGGTCTCCGTCACTGCGACCGCGGTCTGCGCACGGAGGTCGGAGGCGAATCCGGCAGGGCCGAGCTCGAGCAGCCGCTGTCGCGAGCCGGCAGGGGCGGGTCGACTGAGGTCGACGGCGGGCAGCTTGCTGGCCGGGTGCGCTCCGGTCGGACGGGGGCCGTTCGGCTGGTTGACCGTGACGTCGGCGAGCCAGCTGAGGATCTTGGTGCCCCGGTCCTTCGACTGACGGGCGTGCACGAGGTTCGGCCGCTCGTCGATGAACGACGTGCTGAGGTCGCCGGCGGCGAATGACGGGTCGTCGAGCACCGCCTGCAGGAAGGGGATGTTGGTGGTGACGCCGCGGATCCGGAATTCCGCAAGGGCGCGCTTCGAGCGGGCGACAGCGGACGGGAAGTCGCGCGCCCGACAGGTGAGCTTGGCGAGCATGGAGTCGAAGTGCGGGCTGATCTGCGCACCCGATGCGACAGTGCCGCCGTCGAGGCGCACGCCTGCACCCCCCGGAGAGCGATAGGTGGTGATCTTGCCGGTGTCGGGCCTGAAGCCCTGGGCGGGATCCTCCGTCGTGATCCGGCACTGCAGGGCCGCACCGCGGAGCGTGATGTCCTTCTGCTCGAGACCCAGCTCCTGCAGGGTCTCTCCCGCAGCGATCCGCATCTGCGACTGCACGAGGTCGACGTCCGTGACCTCCTCGGTCACCGTGTGCTCGACCTGGATGCGGGGATTCATCTCGATGAAGACGTGCTGGCCGGCCCGATCGCCGACCGTGTCGACGAGGAACTCGACGGTCCCCGCGTTGACGTAGTGGATCGACTCGGCGAACTTGATGGCGTCGCGGTGCAGAGCGTTCCGCAGCTCGTCCGAGAGGTTGGGGGCCGGAGCGATCTCGACGACCTTCTGGTGGCGGCGCTGCACCGAGCAGTCGCGCTCGAACAGGTGCACCGTGGTCGCCGGCGGCGTCGGCGAGGATCTGCACCTCGATGTGTCGAGGGCGGAGCACGCGCCTGCTCGAGGAACATGGTGGCGTCGCCGAACGCGCTGTCCGCCTCGCGCATGGCCGCCTCGAGAGCCGCTCGAAGGTCGTCCTTCCTGTCGACCCGGCGCATGCCGCGCCCGCCGCCGCCGGCGACGGCCTTGGCGAAGATCGGGAAGCCGATGTCGTCGGCCTGGCTGAGCAGCAGATCGATGTCGGAGCTCGGCGGGGTCGACTGCAGCACCGGGACACCCGCCTTGATGGCGTACTCCTTGGCGGCGACCTTGTTGCCCGCCATCTCGAGGACCTCGTAGCCGGGCCCGATGAAGGTGATGCCCTGCGTCCGCGGCGGCATGCGCGAGGTCGGGATTCTCGCTGAGGAAGCCGTAGCCGGGGTAGATGGCGTCGGCGCCCGACTCCTTGGCGACCCGGATGATCTCCGCGACGTCGAGGTAGGCGCGCACCGGGTGGCCCGGCTCGCCGATCTGATACGACTCGTCGGCCTTGAGCCGATGCATCGAGTTGCGGTCCTCGTAGGGGAAGACGGCCACGGTGCGGGCGCCCAGTTCGATAGGCGGCACGGAATGCCCGGATGGCGATCTCGCCACGGTTCGCCACGAGGATCTTGCGGAACACGAGGGCCCTCTCGTCGTCCCCGAACGACCTTCAACGGAGTGCGCGGCTGGCCCATCGGGGTTTAGGTTTCCTCAGACTACTGAAGGTATCGTTGGGGCCGTGCATGTGCTGAGCGTCAGCTCTCTCAAGGGGGGCGTGGGGAAGACGACGGTCACACTCGGACTTGCTTCCGCCGCCTTCGCTCGCGGCCTCAGCACGCTCGTGGTGGACCTCGATCCGCAATCCGACGTGTCCACCGGCATGGACATCCAGGTGCAGGGTCACCTCAACGTCGCCGACGTGCTCGCCTCTCCTAAGGAGAAGGTCGTCCGCGCCGCGATCGCCCCCAGCGGGTGGACCCGCGGCCGGGCTGGCAAGGTCGATGTGATGATCGGCAGCCCGTCCGCCATCAACTTCGACGGCCCGCACCCGAGCATCCGCGATATCTGGAAGCTCGAAGAGGCACTCGCCGGCGTCGAGCAGGACTACGAGCTCGTGCTCATCGACTGCGCCCCGTCGCTCAACGCGCTCACCCGCACCGCGTGGGCGGCCAGTGACCGGGTCGCCGTCGTCACCGAACCCGGCCTGTTCTCCGTCGCCGCCGCCGACCGCGCCCTGCGCGCCATCGAGGAGATCCGTCGTGGCCTCTCCCCGCGCCTGCAGCCGCTCGGCATCATCGTCAACCGGGCCCGCGTGCAGTCTCTCGAGCACCAGTTCCGGATCAAGGAGCTGCGCGACATGTTCGGCCCGCTCGTGCTGAGTCCGCAGCTGCCCGAGCGCACCTCGCTGCAGCAGGCGCAGGGCGCCGCGAAGCCGCTGCACATCTGGCCGGGCGAGAGCGCCCAGGACATGGCGCGGATGTTCGACCAGCTGCTGGAACGCGTGATGCGCACCGGCCGGGTCGGCGAGTACGGCGAGGCTCCGGCCAAGGCCCGCCGCTAGCCCTCTCGACGCCGCCGCATCTGTCCTCCGCCCTCGCGGATCAGGATCGTTTCTCGATTTCGGCGCGGATCAGGCTGGATTCGTCCTGATCCGCGCAGATCACCTGATCCGCGCAGACCATCACCCCACGCAGACCTCACCCGATGGTGGCGAAGGCGCGGACCGGGAAGGTGCCGAAGGCTTCGACCTTGGGCGGCACCGCGGTGAAGGTCGCTCCACGAGGCGGGACTGCGCCCAGGCCCGTCAGATGCTCGACGATCGGGATGCCCGCCGCGAGCAGCAGCGAGTGGGCCGGCCGCTCCCCGCTGCGTCGGGCGTCATGGAATCGATGTTGATGGAGTCGATGCCCACCAGCCCGACCCCCCGTTCGACGAGGTGGCGCGCTCCGGCCTCGGTGAGGAAGGGAGCGGGATCGGAGTAGCCGGGAGTGCCGAAGTGTCGATCCCATCCGGTGTGCAGAAGCACCGCGGCTCCCTCGATGTCACGGTCGTAGAACACCTCGGCGGGGATGCCTCGCTCAGCCGCGTCGGTGAGGCGGATCAGCTCGATGCGGACGTCCACCACACGCTCGAGCGGCAGGCCGGACAGGTCGTCACCGTCGGCATAGCGGTGATAGGCGGTGTCGAGGTAGGTGCCGGTGTTGGCGACCATGTCGATGCGCGGGATCTCGAACTCGGTGCCCGGAGCGTAGACGCCTCGGGATGCCTCGCGGCTCAGATGCATGGAGATGGACGGCTTCGGCATCCCCGGCATGGTGAGCAGTCCGTCACGGATGGTGTGACTGAGGTCCACGAGTCGGCGCCCTGTCGCCGGGCGCTCTGCGGTCTCGTCGACGATCCCTCGGCTGCCGGTGTGCGCCTCCTCGACGATCCGCAGTCCGGACAGCGTCACCGCTCCGACGAGCGCGAGACCGAGGTGCCGGACGAGCAGCGCTTCGATGCGCCGCTCATCGAACGAGCCGTCATCCGGCTCCTGGGTGGGCAGGTCGAGTCGGAAGCCCTGCGCTGAGAGCCCTCCGCCGTTGACGAAGGAGATCTCGGCATCGAAGACGGCGCGGTACTGGGGCATCCGTCCAGCCTGTCAGCGATCCGCACGGCCGGCCGTCGGGAACGAGCCCGGCGTCGACGATCCCCGCCACCTCTCGACCGATCGCTCCGTCGGGAGCCGCGACCCCAGTCAACGCCGAAAGCGACGGCTGGGGCCGTCGCTCTCGGGTGATGCGCCGCGCAATGCGCGGGGTGGGATCTATGGGGCAGCGCCTACGAGGCGGTGCGGTTGGCGCGGCGAGCGGCGAGCTCATCACTCGGATCGGCCGACTGCGCGTCGAGCTCGACCAGGCTGGATTCGACCTCGCGGAGCACGCGAGCCGACGGCGATGCCGAAGACGCCCTGACCGCGGCTGACGAGGTCGATGACCTCGTCGTTCGAGGTGCAGAGGTAGACGCTCGCGCCATCGCTCATCAGCGTGGTCTGGGCGAGATCGGTGACACCTGACTCGCGAAGCTGCTCGACGGCGGTCCGGATCTGCTGGAGCGAGATGCCGGTGTCGAGGAGGCGCTTGACGAGCTTCAGGACGAGTACATCGCGGAAGCCGTAGAGGCGCTGCGAGCCTGATCCGGCTGCGCCGCGGATGGTCGGCTCGACCAGTCCGGTTCGTGCCCAGTAGTCGAGCTGACGGTAGCTGATTCCTGCCGCGCGAGCTGCGATCGCTCCCCTATAGCCCTCGTTGTCATCGAGGTCGGGCATGCCATCCGTAAACAGCAGCCCGAGGTCGTAGCGATCGTCGCTACGGCTGAGTTCACTCATGAAGCTGCCTTCCGTGCGATTACGCACATTTCCGGGGACTTCTCAAAGGTATCGACCCGAGGCGGCACCGGCAACGACATCGACCCGGTGAGTTGGGCGTGTCGCGCGTATCTGCGGTGCATTCGTGTCCCCAATTCGGGCTCGGCCAGCCTAGTCGACAAGGCGTCGACGCACATCGACGGTTCGAGATCGGGGGCGCGCTCAGCCGCCGATGCGCTCGAGTGCAGTGCGGATCAGGCTCGCCCGCACGACGTCGAGCTGCGAGGCGAGCTCGAGGGCGAGCTCGGCGCCGCGCGCGCGACTCGATGAGTCCCTGCGCTTGATGATCGGCAGCACGGCGGTCTCGAGGAGCGCGACCTCTCGCTCAGCGGAGGCGCGGAAGCCGCGCAGGTGACGTGGTTCGATGCCCACGTCGCCGAGCTCGACCAGCGCGCGGAGGACGCCGAGCGCGTCGTCGCTGAAGGTGTCGCCAGCTGCGATCAGCGAGGCACTGATGGCCTCGTCGAGCTGCCACGAGTTGGCGCCCGCCTCGCGCAGCAGCTCCTCTCGCAGGTAGCGTCGCTCTCCGCTCAGCATCGACGGCCCGGCGGTGGTCGTGGGCATGGTCGGCTCGCGACCCGCATCGAGCTCGGCCAGCTGGGTGCGGATGATCTTCAGCGGCAGGTAGTGGTCCCGCTGCATCGTGAGGATCAGGCGGAGCCGGTCGATGTCGCGCGGCGAGAACTTGCGGTAGCCCGATTCGGTGCGCGCCGGGAAGACGAGCCGCTGCTCCTCGAGGAAGCGCAGCTTCGACGGCGAGAGGTCGGGGAACTCGGGCTTGAGTCGCGCGAGCACCTGCCCGATGCCCATCAGCGCCTGCTGCTGCGGAAGCGCAGCGGGCGTGATCGAGCGAGCGAGCGGAGACGACACGGTCAGCGGGCTCCCGCGGCGGCGAGGTCGTGGCGCGATGCGAAGAACGTCAGGCGGAACTTGCCCACCTGCACCTCGGCCCCGTCGGTGAGCAGTGCTGTGTCGATGCGGACGCCGTCGAAGTAGGTGCCGTTGAGGCTGCCCAGGTCCTTGACCTCGAACACGGTGCCGTGCCGGATGAACTGCGCGTGTCGACGCGAGACCGTCACGTCGTCGAGGAAGATGTCGGCGCTCGGGTGGCGTCCGGCGACCGTGAGGTCGGCGTCGAGGAGGAATCGGGCACCCGTGTTGGGGCCGCGGCGCACCACGAGCAGTGCGGAACCCGACGGCAGCGCCCCGACCGCCTGCTGCTCCTCGGTGTTGCTGCGCTGATCCAGCGCGGCCACCTGCTGAAGGAACTCGTCGCCGAACGAGGCCGTCGTGTCGGTGGTGAGGTGCGACGCCCTGCGAGCATCGGCAGTGCGCGGATCTGAACCCTGAGGGTCGGGCTGACCGCCCTGCCAACCGGCACCGGGTCCGCTCTGTCTGTCACGCGGATCGACCATATGTGGCTACCTCCTCTTTGCGCTCCAGGGTAACGGATCTGTCAGACCGACTCGCCCCGGGGAATCCTGCATACCCTAACGGTCTCTATGGCGTACACGATTCCCGCCCACCAGTAGAGGAATGCGCCCCAGGCGGCGAACGCCCAGCCGACGGGGTTGGCGACGAACTGGATATCGGGGAATGCCTGCCCCAGCACGAGCACGGGAAGTGCGTAGAAGAGGCAGAAGGTGGCGACCTTGCCGAGATGGTGCACCGGCAGCGGACCATAGCCGTGATTGGCGAGTGTGATGCCGAGCACGATGAGCAGGAGATCGCGCGAGACGATCACGATGACCAGCCACCAGGGCACGAGCTCGCGGGAGGCAAGGCCCAGCAGGGTCGCGAGCAGGTAGAGGCGGTCGGCTGCCGGATCGAGGAGCTGCCCGATCCGGGTGACCTGATTGAAGCGCCGGGCGATCTGACCGTCGAGGAAGTCGGTGAGGCTCGAGACGACCAGGATGACCAGGGCGACGAAGTCGTTTCCGTTGACCAGGTAGAGCAGGAAGACGGGCACGAGCGCGAGCCGGAAGAAGCTCAGCACATTGGGGACCGTCAGGATCCGGTTGCTGATCTCCGGCTCCGCGGCAGCCGTGACATCCCGTCGATTCGAGCCGCCATCCGACTCCGAATCCATAGGACGTAGCTTAACGTCCCCGGTCCGCCTCCGCGGGCGGCCCGCGGAGCAGCCGCGCCCGCCCATAAAATGCACTATGCGATGCAGCATTGTTCCGCCGTACCTGCTGGCCCGGATCGCAGCGAGCGCGGACGATCGTGCGATGCCGGTGGTCGCGCGGGCCGCGCGACGAGCGCTCATCGAGAGCATGCCGATCCGCCTGGCGCGGAACGCCGCTCCCGAGTCCTTTCGGGGCAGGGATTTCGGCATCGAGCGGAGCGGCCGGACAGCGGCGACGCGATCCCCGCAGCGGACTGTTTCGGACGCCGAGTCGACGGAGACCCTTCCTGGGCATGCAGTGCGCCGCGAGGGCGCCGCACCGGCGGGCGATGCTGCGGCCGACGAGGCATACGACGGGCTCGGGGCCACATTCGCGCTGTACGACGAGGTGTTCGACCGCGACTCGATCGACGGCCGCGGCCTGCCGCTCGATGCCACCGTGCACTACGGCGAGGAGTACGACAACGCGTTCTGGGACGGCACGCGGATGGTGTTCGGCGATGGGGACGGCGAGATCTTCCGGCGCTTCACCGTCTCCGTCGACGTCATCGGGCACGAGCTCACCCATGGCGTCACCCAGTACACGGCGGGGCTGCTCTACCAGGGCCAGTCCGGAGCACTCAACGAGTCGATGAGCGACGTGTTCGGGGCGATGGTCGCGCAGCACCAGCTGGGTCAGACCGTCGAGCAGGCGACCTGGCTGATCGGCGCCGGGCTGTTCACCGACCGCGTCGAGGGCGTCGCTCTCCGCTCGATGAAGGCTCCCGGAACGGCCTACGACGATGACATCCTCGGCAAGGATCCGCAGCCCGCCCACATGGACGAGTACGTGGACACCCGCGACGACGATGGCGGGGTGCACATCAACTCCGGCATCCCGAACCGGGCGTTCCAGCTCGCGGCGACCGCGATCGGAGGCACGTCGTGGTCCGGAGCGGGTCCCGTCTGGTGGGCGGCGCTGCGATCCCCGACCCTCCGGCCCGACGCGGACTTCGCCTCCTTCGCTGGTGAGACCGTCGCCGCCGCGACCGCCGTTTTCGGTCCGGGATCGCTCAAGCGCGAGGCCGTCGTGGACGCGTGGCGCACGGTCGGCATCGAGCCCGCCCATCCAGTCCCCGAGACGGCCGGATAGCGGCGTCCCGTGATCACGATCACCATCACGCGCACGGGCGGCTTCGCCGGTGTCAGCCGCCAGTGGACGCTGCAGATGGAGGCGACCGAGTGGCGCGAGCTGGTGAGTGCGGCCGGCCCTCCCCCGCCATCCGTGCCGGACGGGTCGGCGGATCGCTTCGTCTATCGGATCCGCGGTGGGCGGCGCTCCCTGACGATTCCCGACTCCCGCCTCGACGGTCCGTGGCGCGAGCTCGTGGATCGCGCGCGCAACGCCGGCGAGCCGTGACCGCCCGCCGACACGCTCGACTCGCCCGACGCCTTCTCCATGTCGGACGCCGCCGGTAGCGTCGACGCATGTCGTGCATCCGCTTCACCACGTCCGCCATGCGCGCCCAGATGCGCGAGGGTCAGGGCTTGGGCCTCACTGCGGGGGACGCGGCGCTGCTGCACCTCTCCCCCGCCGTCACACCGAGCAAGATCGAGCGTCTGCGCCTGCTCGCCACCAACGCCAATCCGCGCATCCGCGAATCGGTCGCGAGCAGCCGCAACACCCCCGCCGACCTGCTCGAGCTCCTCGCCGGCGATTCCGACGATGGTGTGCGGGCATGCGTCGCCCGCAACGAGACGACCCCGTGCGATCTGCTGCGCCGGCTCGCCACTGACACGAGCGAGAAGGTGCGCGGCTGGGTGGCGCTCAACCACTTCGCGCCCGACGACGCCGTGCAGCTGCTGGCCGCCGATCGCAGCAAGGTCGTCCGCGGTCTCGCCGCTTGGAAGGCGTCGGTCGCGGAGCCCGCCGCCGTCTGAGCCCGCCGCCGTCCGCGCGCATCTGTCCTGCGATTCCTGCAGAAATACCGAGCTGCCCAGTTCTGCCGGATGGGATGTGGGTGGTGTGGATGCGGAGCCTGGGGCTGGTGGATGGGTGAGGTCTCCTGAAGTCAGGCAGAAGTGCGGAATGCAGGCCGATTGAGGAGATGTTGCCGGAGAACGGCACTTCGTCCTGAGTCCATCAACGTGAGTTCAGCCCAGCGCCGCGATCAGATCGAGCAGCGCGCGTGGGCCCACGACGCGGGCGCCCCGTGCCCGCACGGAGTCGGCGAGAGCACGATCGGCCGTGACCACCACGGTCGCAGAGTCCGACCGCTCGGCGGCAAGGCTCGCCAGCTCACGGATCCGCGAGTCGCCGTCCGTGGGCGCCAGCTCGATCGCCAGGCCTGCTGCTGAGGACCCGCCGCCCGCCGATGCGTCCGCGGGCGCACTCGGGAACGGGATCGCGGCCCGCTTCGCCTCGCCCTCGAGCACCAGCACGATACGCGGCCACCAGGTGTGCCCGGGCAGCCCGAGGAGGGCGGCGGGGATTCCCTGTGCCGCCAGGCGCTCGAGGGAGGCGGCGAGCCGCCTCGCCGCGCCGGGTCGGTCCTTCCACCAGCCATCGGGTCGTGAACCGATCGACGTTGGCGGCGTCGATGATCAGCGTGGGCTCCGCACGCAGCTGAGCCCGCAGTTCTGGCCAGGCGGAGGCGAACCCCGGATGCAGGGGCAGGTCGTCGACCTCGTCGATGGGCACCCAGGCGAGCGCAATGCTCTCGGCATCGCCGATCACCGGCTCGAAGCGCTCCTCCACCGCGGCCACGACGGTCGTATAGGTCCAGACGTCGAGGTCGAGCACGCTCGTGAACTGCACACGCAGCCGATTGGACGGGACACCCGCCTCCTCGGCCGCCTCGCGGATGGCGCCTTCGACCGCAGACTCGTCGGAGTGCCGCGCTCCCCCGGGAAGTCCCCACGTGCCGCCGAAGTGGCTGTAGCCGGCGCGGTGCTGCAGAAGCACCCCCGCATCGGGCGCGTGCGCCAGCAGACCGGCGGCGCCGAACGCACCCCAGAATCGACGTCCGTCCGGCAGCATCACCCACTCGTCCCCCGACCCCAGCGGACGGCGGGGCATCGGAGCGCCCTGAGGCAGCACCGAGTCGGACGGATTGCTCACGCTTCAGCCTTTCACACGGACCGCGGCCGTCCGCTCCTCGAAGGTCCCCAGTGGCGACGGAAATGGCGACGCAGAGACGCCCCGTCGGGGCGCTCACTCCGATTTCAGGAAAGGCGGCCACGGTGAGGACATGGCAAACGACGAGACAGCACCCGATCACGCAGCACCCGATCAGACAGCCCCCGATCAATACGTCTTCAGCGATCCGACGACCCGCTACCCGAAGATCAGTCCGCCCGAGCAGCACCAGGACGAGCCGGGACTGCAATCGAAGATGACACCGGTGCCCGATCTCGGCGAGGAGAGCTACCGCGGCACCGGGCGGCTGACCGGGCGTCGGGCGCTCATCACGGGAGCCGACTCGGGGATCGGTGCGGCGGTGGCGATCGCCTTCGCCCGCGAGGGCGCGGACGTGGCCCTCTCCTACCTGCCTGCCGAGCAGTCCGACGCCGACCACGTGGTCGAGCAGATCGAGGCCGCCGGCCGGAAGGCGCTCCCCCTGCCCGGCGACATCCGGACCTCCGAGTTCTGCCGCTCGATGGTGGCCGACGCGGTCGAGGGGCTCGGAGGGCTGGACATCGTGGTCAACGTCGCCGGCAAGCAGATCGTCCAGGAGCGTCTCGAGGACCTGAGCGACGAGCAGTTCGAGGCGACCTTCCAGACCAACGTCTTCGCCATGTTCTGGATCATCAAGGCGGCGCTGCCGCACCTGCCGGCCGGCTCGACGATCATCAACACGGCCTCGCTCGAGGCCTACACGCCTGCGCCGATGCGCATCGACTACGCGACGACCAAGGGCGCGATCAACAACTTCTCGAAGGGACTCGCCCAGCAGCTCGCTCCGCGCGGCATCCGGGTCAACGTCGTGGCGCCCGGTCCGACCTGGAGCGCCCTGCAGGTCACCGATGGAGTCCCCACCGAGGAGCTGCCCGAGTTCGGCTCCGAGACGCCGCTCGGCCGTGCGGGCCAGCCCGCGGAGCTCGCCCCCGCATATGTGTTCCTGGCATCGCCCGAGTCGAGCTTCGTCCTGGGGACCACCCTCACGGTGACGGGCGGCATGCCCACCCCGTAGCGCGCACCCCGCGGCATGCACCCCGGAGCTCGCGGATCATGCCGGGCTACTCATAGCAGCGCATCAGGACCCAACCGGAGTCGAGCTCGGATTCCGCGATCTCGAACATCAGCGAGTGCCCGCCGGAGGTGGTGCCCTGAAAGCGCCATCCGACGACCCGTCGGGCGGCATGGGTGAGCTCGACAGCCCACGCGTCCTCCGCGAGCGGCGTCGGGGTGTCGGTCACCCGATAGCGCACCTGATCCCACACCAGCCGCACAGGCACATTGTCGACGAGCCACACGGCCACCTCGACGGCGGACGGGATGGACCGCACGGATTCGATGCTCACGAGAACCTCCGAGATCGGACGATCGGCCTCCGGCTGCCGAGCTGATGGATGCGAGAGATTCGAATATAGGTTCGAATGGCGGTCGAGGGCAAGGGACCGCTGAGCGTGTCGGCGTTGCCGCTGCACGCGCAGCGTCCAGAGCGCGCCGGGTGAGCGCGCGGTATTCTCGACGACCATGTCCCCGCGGCGCGCGATCGGCATCGCCCGACTCCTCGCGGCGACGATCGGGTCATCGCGCCTCGTCTCGCGGTTCGGCTATGGACTGGGATTCCGCAGCTTCTTCGCGGTCAACTTCTTCGGCTACCTCACCGTGCAGAGCAACCTGGCCGCGGTGGTGGTGGCCACCATCGCGGGAGCTGACCGCGCTCCGCGGGCGGGATGAGGGTCGGCTCCTCACGGCCGCGCGCGGAGCCGTCACCTGCTTCGTGATCGTCGCGGGCATCGTGTTCGCGCTGCTCGTCACGCAGGGACCCGCGCAGGGCTACCGCATCGACGTGCCCTGGTCCGATCAGGTGCTGCACTTCTGGCTGCCGTCGTTCGCCCTCCTCGACTGGCTGCTCTCGCCCGGGACGCGGCCGGCTGGGCTGGCGGGTGCTGCCCCTCGTGATCGGCTATCCGACCGTGTGGGGCATCATCACCAGCATCCGCGGCCAGGCTCGTCGGCTGGTATCCGTACTTCTTCCTCGACCCGGCCCAGTCCGGATATCCCGGGACGTTCCTCGCCGTTCTCGGCCGGATCACTCGGCGCTGTTCGCGGCCGTCGCCGCAGCGCTCATCCTCGCGAGCAGGCACCTCCGCTTCTTGAGACCGCCGTGGAGCGTGTGGAGGCCGATCAGGCTCGCCGACGAACGGCGCCAGCGCCGTCATCAGAGCCTCCGCAGCTCCCCATCCCACAGCGCCGACATCGCGGCAGGCCGCCTCGCCGCCGACGAGGCCGATGAGCACGGGCGCCCCGGTGAGCGGCATCAGGTTCACCCAGTCGGCGATGACGAAGTCGCTGCCCAGCACGGACCAGTGCACGGCGTCCGTCGACCAGAACGCGCTGTCGAAGCGCACCCAGATCGTCTTCGACGTCGCCGAAGCCGATCGCGTCGATCGCCGCTCGCTGATCGAACGGCAGAGGCGGATCGATCTCGATCGCCTGAGCCTTGAGCACGCCGAGCGGCACGGTGACGATGACCCGGTCGAAGGTCACCGACTCCCCCGTGCCGAGTCGCAGACTCACTGCATCGTCGGTGCGGGAGATCGAGAGCACAGCGGTCGAGAGCCACACCACCGTCGAGCCGAGCAGCTCCGTCGACCATGCCGGACACACCGCCGAGGGCCATGGTGTCGGGCGCGCCCGAGAGGCAGCGTCTCGACCCCGTACCAGGACGAGAGATCTGCGGGCTCCGCACCCACGGAGTCGGTGACCTGCCGACGCAGTTCGGCGGCTCAGATAGTCGATCGGCGCTGGCGGATCGCCCGGGGCGAGATTCGCCGGCACCGGATCCGTCGAGCGCATCGCGAGGCTGAGGTCCTCCGGCCGGTCGGCCGCCCACTGCACCGCAGAGATGATTGCGGACGCTCCCGCGTCGCGGTCCTCGGCGGTCTCCCCCGACGGCGTGAAGAGCGCAGGCGGCGAGGAGAGGGGGGCCACTCCATCGCCGACGGAGCCGATCAGGTCGGCGTCTCGGTCGGAGGCGAAGCGACCGGCGCCGAGTTCGACGCCGACCGGCCAGCCGTCGGGAGCCATCGAGTGGATCCGGCCTCCGATCCTGTCGTGCGCCTCGATGACCGTCACGTCGTAGCCGGCCGCCGCGAGCACGGCGGCAGCCGAGGCACCTGCAGCGCCCGCTCCGACGATCGCGATGCGATCGCTCGGCAGCGAGGAGGCGTCGGCCTGGTTCGCAGCCCGCTGACCGGACGCGATGGCGCCCGTCACGGTGCCGGGCGCATCGTCGGCGGTGGCCTCGCCGGCGAAGAAGAGCCGGCCGTCGACGGCCTGGCGCAGGGCGACCCGCTGATCCGGGGCGATGACCCCGTCGCGAGGAAGCTGTGAGTGCCACGGGAGAACGGGTCATCCGCCCACGCGCTGCGCAGGATGTCTGCGGGCACCGGCACGGCAGTCGGGGTCGTGCTCGGCGTCGGGGCGGAGGTCGTCGGAGGGGGCGTGACACGGTTCGGGCTCGCAGGCCGTCAGCACCAGCACTGAGAAGCCGGCGGCCGCACCGACCAGGAACGTCCGTCGCGAGAAGCTCATCCTGGCGTCAGCCTAGCGTCGCCGACCCTCGGAGCGGGCAGGGCCGGGTCAGGCGTTGCAGAGACAGCCCCACCTAGTGTGGGCACGTCTGTGCCGCTGGCACCCTCATCCTCAGCCGAAAGCGAATCTGTGCGTCTTCACCGCTCCACCGCCCTGTCCATCGCCTCCGTCGCAGCGGTCGCCGCACTTCTCGCGGGGTGCTCGTCAGGGGATGCTCCGACGACTACCGCCCACCGTCGCTGCAGCTGCCGACGCGTGTGCGGCGACGTCGGGCAGCGCATCGGAATCGGTGACCGTCACCGGCGACTTCGGCGTCACCCCCACGGTGGACTTCACTCCGGGGATCACCGCCGACGTCACCGAGCGCACCGAGATCATCGCTGGCACCGGCCCCGAGATGACGACAGGACAGACGGCGATCATCGGCTACTCGATCTACGACGGCGCAACGGCCGAGCTCGTGGACACTGTCGGCATGGACGGCAGCGACCCGGCCGCCCTCCCCGTCGACACCAGCACCTACCTCGCCGGCCTCATCAAGACCTTCGGCTGCGAGCCGACAGGCACGCGCGTCGTGTCCGTGGTGCCCGCCGCCGAGGCATTCGGCGAGCAGGGCAACGACACCCTCGGCGTCGGCCCGGGAGACTCGCTGGTCATGGTGATCGACGTCAAGCCGGTCCGGGCGACAGGCGCCGACCAGCCCGTCGTCGAGGGCCAGCCCGCCGTCAGCCTCGCCGACGACGGCACCCCGAGCATCGCGATCCCCGCCACGGCCCCGCCCTCCGATCTGCAGGTGACGGTGCTCAAGAAGGGGACGGGCTCTGCCCTCACCGCCGACGCGACCGCGTATGTCCAGTACGTGGGCGAGAAGTGGTCGGATGGCACGGTCTTCGACGAGTCATGGACCACCGGCGTCCGGGACTTCCCCTTGGCCAATGTCGCTCGCGGCTTCGCTCAGGGCCTGACCGGACAGACGATCGGCTCACAGGTGCTCATCGTCATCCCGCCGGCGCTCGGCTACGGCGAGGCGGGGAGCAGCGACAACCCCCTGGCTGGGGAGACCCTCGTCTTCGTCGTCGACATCCTGACCGCGACAGGCAGCGCAGCCCGGTAGCCCGTCGCAATCAGGCCCCGTGCCGTCATAGACGAGATGCCACGTTCCGTCCCTCGACGCGGTTGTGGGGCGGAAAGTGGCATCTCGACTGCTGAGTGGGGTGGGTCAGACTCCGACGATGGTGACGGTCAGCGCGCCGCCGAGCTCGAAGACATCGCCCGGGGAAGCCGACGATCGGCGCCTCGGACGGAAGCCGTACGGTCGGAGTGCCGGCGCGCGTGAGCAGTGTGCCGTTGGTCGAGCCCATGTCGCGCATGAGCACCTGATCGCCGTCGAGGCGAACCTCGAGGTGGTTCCGCGAGATGTCGGTCATGCCGACATCGAGAGTCACCAGGCGCGGCTCGTCGCCGTAGGCGTAGAGGATCGACGGGCTCCTACCGATGAGGATCGTTCCCGTGATCGGCATGTGCTCACCGGTCGAGAGCACGAGGGTCGCCGCCGCGAGGTTCTCCTCTGGTGCGTCGGCGATCGAGCGCAGCAGCGGGTCACCGCGCACGATCGTCTCCTCGATGCGGTCCTCGTCGTCGCTCACCGGGGCGGGCTCGGCTCGTTCGAGCGGGGTGTAGTCGCTGACGCCGGGCATCACGCTCGGGCTCCATGCGCGGTCGTAGGCCTCGGTCTCGCCCGGACCGAACTCGCCGTCGAGGTCGTCCGTCGACGGGCCCCTCCGGATCGGGCCCGGCATCGTAGGGCGACTCATAGGCATCGAACTGCGCGGGCGTAGGCGCGGAGGCGGGAGACGGATCGAACAGATCCGGCGAGAGCGCTGACCCCGTCGTCCTCGGGCTGCGCGTCACGCGGGTCGATGACCGCGTCGCCGTTCATGATCGCGTCGAAGTCCGGGACCTCGTCGAGGGTCTGCACGCGCTCGGCGGGAACCTGGGCTCGCGCGGGCGTGCTCGCAAAGGTGGGGATCCGCTCGAGGGTCGAGGAGTCGACGCCCGACGATGTGGACTCGTCGAATACGTCAGCGTCCTCGTCAGCCGAGTCGTCTGGGCCTGCCGTCGGGCCGGCATCCTGGCCGACGTCGGAGCCGGCATCACCGAAGGAGTCCATGCTCGACTCGGCAGGCTCGTCCGCAAGCTCGTCCGCAGCGTCGTCCGCAAGCTCGCCGACGGGCTCGTCTGGAGTGTCGCTGTCGGGTTCCCCTGAGGCAGGCGCGCCGATGAGGCTGGAGTCGATCGACGGCGGCACGAAGGCCGAGTACGCCGGCACAGGCTCGTCGACCATCGGCTCGCGACCACAGGCTCGTCGACCATCGGCTCGTCGACCACGGGCCCGTCGACCACAGGCTCGTCGACCGCAGGCGCTTCAGGGGGTGAGGCGACGGCTGGCGTCGCCTGCGGAGCTGCGGCGGCTGCGCCGCGACCACGAGGCCGCACGATCACTCCGCCGAAGCCAGCCGCGATCACGCCGACCTCGGCCGCGTCCTCGGGCACCGTCGCACCGGGAGCGCCACCGCGGTCGACGAACACCGCCTCGAGGCGACCACTCGACACGATCCGCACGCGGTCGCCCACCCGCGCCACGATCACGTAGTCCTGCGCGTCGTCGAAATCGTCGAACACACTGTCCGTTGCCGGAGTGCTCATGCCTTGTACCCCTCGTTCACCACGTCTGCGTATTGAGTGACCGATTCGCCGCGCGCGTCCTCGACGAGAAGCGCATAGCGCCGGCTCTGACGGGGGGATGTGTGCGTGGTGCTGCAGTCCACGCCCACCTCGCTACCGAAATTCTTCGGGTCATCGGTCTCCAGACCAAAGTACGCGATGGACGCCCCCGAACCTGTCCACCAGACCGCGATGTCGGGAGACTGGTCGAGATTCAACACGGATACGGGGGCTTCATGAGGTGGCGTCATCGCCGTCCCGCCCGCCTCGCGTGCTGTCCTGTGCAATTCGACGCCACCCATCGAGGATCGCCCGGCGTGCCCCTGGTCATTCCAGCTCGGGACCGTCCGGAACTGCCCTCACCCTAGCGGCTGGATGCGCGCCGATGCAGGTGCCTGCGCCGGACGGATTGACCCGTCCGGCGGCCGGATCGCGCAGCCTGAGCGAGCGATGGAAGTCCGTCAGTCCCGGGCGATGAGGGATACGACCGCGGTGAGCACGACGACGAGCTCGGCAGGCGCCAGTTCGATCTCGAGTCCTCGCCGGCCGCCCGAGACGTGGATGGTGCCGTGCTCGAGGGCGCTCGCATCGAGCACCGTGCGCAGCGTGCTCTTCTGGCCGAGCGGGCTGATCCCGCCGGTCACGTAGCCGGTTCGGCGCTCGGCGAGCTCGGGCGGCGCCATCTCGCATCTCTTCGCGCCCAGAGCGGAGGCGAGCGCCTTGAGGTCGAGGCGGCACTGGACGGGCACGATCCCGACGGCCAGCTCGCCATCCGCCTGCACGACGAGCGTCTTGAACACGCGCGCGGGATCGACGCCCAGCGCCTCGGCTGCCTCCAACCCGTAGCTGGGATGTGCGGGATCGTGCTCGTAGCTGTGTGTCGAGTGCGAGATGCCGAGGCGGAGCAGCTCCGCCACCGCCGGGGTGGGGGCGCCTGATGATCGTTTCGCACGCGCCATGCGGTCACGATACCGAGCGGCGCACGCGCAGATCGCCACAGATGGGCGTCGGATCGGGGCGAGGCCTCTGCCGCGACAAGGGAGCCCGCCCGTACGATGAGAGGTCCCGCGACCGTCGGCTCGAACTGCAGCGCTCACGAGCTCCTGACGGGGTCGCGCGCCGCAAGACTCGAGCGAAGGGCTGCCCTATGGCGAAGTCGGATGACAAGAAGACGGCCGACAGGAAGTCGGACAACAGGAAGTCGGCCGACAGCAAGTCGGACGATAAGAAGTCGGGCGGCACGAAGTCGAGCGACACGACGTCGGGCGGCACGAAGGACGAGCTGAAGAAGGCGGATATGAAGGCTGCAAAAGAGCGCGCGAAGAAGGCCGCGGCCGAGGCGAAGCGCTCGGCCGAGAAGGCCCGGAGCAAGGCGGCGAAGATCGCGAAGCACGCGGCGAAGTCAGCCAAGGCCGCCGCAGCGAAAGCCGTCGCGCAGGCCAAGGCGGAAGCCGTCAAGGCCAAGGCCGACGCATCCAAGGCCGCGCGAAAGGCGAAGAAGGCGGCTCGATCGCAGGGGGGTGCCGCCGACTCGGCGCTCGAGGCGAAGTCCTCGCCGGTGCTGAGCATCGTCGAGCCCACTGACTCCGACACCCCGCTCGTCGCGGCTGACGATGCCCAGGCTGAGGGCGAGGCCAAGGAAGAGGCTGCTGAGTCGACTGCGGACGCTCCGACGCTCGTCGCCGTGCCCGACCTCGTCGCGGATCCGTCGGCCGACGAGTCCCCGTCGGCCGACGAGTCCTCGACCGCCGACGGACCTGCGCCGACAGCGCGACCGGCGGATCGACAGGCGACCTGGCGGACGGAGACGATTCCGCCTCCGAGCACTCGAGCGCGCCTGTCCTGCAGATCGTCCCGACGCAGCCCGCCGAGGCCGCCGATGGTGCGAACGCGGCCATGTCATCGGATTCCGCCGCGCCGACCAGCCCGGCGCACCTCACCGTGGTCGACGCGACACCGCCGCTGCCCGCGCCTCCCGGCGACGGACCCGACCTGAGCTGGACGCTCGTCCGCCTGCGTGCGCTGGCCAAGGAGCGCGGCATCGTCGGCTACTCGCGGCTCGACAAGCAGCGACTGGTCGAGGCACTGCGGGGCTGATGGCGACTGGTCCGGCGTCGCCGCGCCGACCTCTGCCCCATCCGGTGCGCCGTGCACTCTCGACGCCTGCGTGACGGAACGTCCGTCCGCCGCGCCGCAGCTGCTCGTCGGGCGAGCCGGCCAGGTCCAAGAGACTGGCGGAATGTCCCACCCGACGCCGAAGGCAGCTCGATCCACGACCGTCTCACTGACGGACGAGGAGATCAGGATCCGACTGCCGATCGGGTCAGCGATCGAGGTGGTCCGGCGCTCGATGCTCGATGCCGCTGCAGGGACCTTCGTGGCTCCCGCCAGGGTGAACGAGGGCGCGGAATCCGACTCGGATCAGGGTCGGATGGGCTGGGGTCCCATGCATAGCGTGGCCCGCGGAGCCGGCTGGTACGGCTATTCATCCACCGAGGGTTCCGGTTTCTCGAGCGATCCGCGCGCACAGGGCGAACCGGTCGACTCGGTCGTGATGGTGCGGGACAGCGAGACCGATCAGCTCCTGTCGATGGCGGTCGGATCGGAGCTCGCCCGGCTTCGCCGACTCGCGACAGTCGCCCTCGCCGTCGATGCCCTGGCCGCACGTGAAGCGGAGACGCTCACGGTCCTGGGCGGAGACACGCAGCTCGGAGACCTGATCGCAGCCGTCTCTTCGGTCCGTCCGCTCTCGGTCGTCACCCTCATCGACTCCGGCACCCACGCCCACGTCGACTCGGACTCCGACTCGGAATGCGAAGCAGCAGATCCGCTCGCGACGGGCGCAGCGTCAGCGGTGTGCACCGTGGCTGAATCGGACAGGGATGGGGTTCTCGGCGCTCTCGCGAGGGCGTCGATCGTGCTGGTCCTGTCCGCCGAGATGATCGCCGACTATGACATCGATGCGTCCGCGCTGGCACCGGGGGCCGCCGTGATCGCGCTCGCCGACGCGGTCCCCGCTGTCGAGGTCCTCGCGGTGCCCATGCCGGGCCTGCTGGCCGACCTGGAGCACCTCTTCACCGACTCCCCCGCGCAGCTGGAGGCCGACCGGCTGCCGGGTGCACTCGAACGGCGCCGCGACGAGATCCTCCCCCTGGCGTCCGCAATCGCCGGTCGACCTCCCCGAGGCGTCCCCGTCGAGCGCGTCGGCATGCTCGTCGTCGGACTCGCCGGCGCGGACGTGTTCCTGCTCCAGCATCTGACCCAACCGAGCTGAGGAGGATCAGCCCACCTCGGTCAGCGCTTGCCGTTGACCGGTCCCTGCCGGGCGTGCGCCGCGATGTAGCTGCGGTGAGCTCCCTCGACCGCCGCCTTCAGCGAGCGGTAGTAGCCGAGGAGCTCCCGCTCGCTCGAGTGCTGCGCCCAGGTGACCGCGCGGTAGCCGCGCTCCCCCTTGATCTCGAGAGCGACGATGATCGCGTACGGGCGCGAGCCGGAGTCGAGCAGATGCCATTGCCACGGCTCGACCTCGGTCGCGGAGAGGATCGGGTGCCACACGGACGACTCCTCGTGCTGTCGAATGATGAGGACTCGCCCACAGCCACCGGAGATCCGGCTGCCATGGGTCGAGCGTGCGTCCGGCCCCGCGTGGACTCATCGTAGGCAATCGCTCCGACACCGCGCCTCATCGGCCGCTGCATCGCCGCTCGATCGACTGGATCGGGTCGCGACTCTCGCGCGTTCACGGGTGCGCATCCGGTTGAATGGAGGCATGCCCCTCATCGGTGAATACCTGCCCAGCACATCCACGTGGGCCCGCGAGCAGGCGGAGAAGTACGAGGCCACCGGCGGCGCCGAGGCCAACACGCTCCGCGGCAAGCCGGTCATCGTGCTCACGACGGTCGGCGCGCAGTCCGGCAAGCTCCGGAAGACGGCGCTGATGCGCGTCGAGCACGACGGCGACTACGCGGTCGTGGCATCCAAAGGCGGATCTGCCGAGAATCCGGCCTGGTACGCCAACATCGTCGCCGAGCCGCACGTGGAGCTGCAGGACGGGCCGGTCAAGCTCGACTACCGCGCTCGCCTCGCCACGGGCGTGGAGCGCAGCGAGTGGTGGGCGCGCGCCACAGCCGTCTGGCCCGACTACGACGTGTACCAGACCAAGACCGACCGGCAGATCCCCGTGTTCATCCTGGAGCCCCTCGCCTGAGGCGGCCCAGATGTCAGAGAAGGCCCAGATGTCAGAGAAGGCTCAGATGTCGTAGAAGTATTCGGCGTAGTCGTGGCTCTGTCGGCGGGCGACCGCCGGCACGCCCACCAGCAGCGACGAGGGCGGCGCATCGCGCACCACCACCGCGCCGGCACCGACGACGGAGTCGGCGCCCAGGGTGATCGGGCCGAGGATCGTGGCTCCCGCCCCGATCACGACGCGATCCTCGAGGGTCGGATGCCGCTTCGTCCGCTCGGAGATGTGCCGCCGAGCGTGACGCCGTGGTAGATCATCACGTCGTCGCCGACCACGGCGGTCTCTCCGATCACGACGCCCATGCCGTGGTCGATGAAGAACCGCCGCCCGATGGTCGCACCAGGATGGATCTCGACGCCGGTCAGCCAGCGGACCAGCTGCGAGACGATGCGTGCGGGCAGCCGGAAGCCGCCCAGCCACAGCCGGTGAGCGACGCGGTAGTCCCCAGACGGCATGCAGGCCCGAGTAGGCCAGCGCCACCTCGAACCCGCTCCGCGCGGCGGGATCGCGCCGTCGAGCGGTCTGGATGTCCTCGCGGAGCGTCGACGCTACTCGGTCAGATCGGCGTAGAGGACGGTCGAGAGGTAGCGCTCGCCGTAGCTGGCGACGATGACGACGATGGTCTTGCCGGCGTTCTCGGGGCGCTTGGCCAGCTCGAGGGCCGCGTGCACCGTCGCGCCCGGACGAGATGCCGGCGAGGATTCCCTCTTCGGCGCCGAGGCGGCGGGCCATCGCGACCGACTGGGTGATGTTGACGTCGATGACCTCGTCGTAGACCTCGCGGTCGAGGATCGCGGGCACGAAGTTGGCGCCGATGCCCTGGATCTTGTGCGGGCCGGGGGCGCCTCCGTTGAGGATCGGCGACTCCTCGGGCTCGACCGCCACGACGCTGAGGCCGGGCTTCTGCTCCTTGAGGTAGTTGCCCGCGCCCGTGATCGTGCCGCCCGTGCCGATGCCCGACGACGAAGATGTCGACGGCGCCGTCGGTGTCCTCCCAGATCTCGGGGCCCGTGGTGGCGCGGTGGATGGCGGGGTTGGCCTCGTTCTCGAACTGCTTGGCCAGCACGGCGCCCGGCGCGTTCGGCGACGATCTCGGCCGCCTTGCTCGACGGCGCCCTTCATGCCCTCGCGGCCGGGGGTGAGGATGAGCTCGGCACCGTAGGCGCGAGCAGGGTGCGGCGCTCGATCGCCATCGTCTCGGGCATGGTGAGGACGACCTTGTAGCCGCGCGCCGCGCCGACCATGGCGAGGGCGATGCCGGTGTTGCCGCTGGTGCCCTCGACGATGGTGCCGCCGGGCTGCAGCTGGCCGGACTTCTCGGCGGCGTCGACGATGGCGATGCCGAGGCGGTCCTTGACGCGAGGCCGAGGGGTTGTAGAACTCGAGCTTCGCGAGCACGGTGGCGCCGGCGCCTCCGTGACCCGGTTGAGCTTGACCAGCGGGGTCTTGCCGAACGCCTCGGTGATCGAGGAGTGGATGCGTGCCATCTTGAGCCTGCGCCTAACGGTTTTGGACAGTGGGGATCCTCCGTCCCTCGGGGACAGCGGATTTCGAGCGCAACCAGCCTAAAGCGCACGAGCCTGGACGATGTCCCAGTGGTCGCTGTATTACGCGGTGCCGGTGGCTGAGCCGGGCGCTCGCGCGCCCGTGTCCAAGCCCGTTTGATGCAGGGCCGTCGCGAGTGGGCTTCGACGCGGCCTCCGGCCGGCTCAGCCACCGGGTCACTCGATTCTTCCGGTGGCTGAGCCGGGCGCTCCGCGCCCCGTGTCGAAGCCCGTTTGATGCAGGGCCGTCGCCCAGTGGGCTTCGACGCGGCCTCCGGCCGGCTCAGCCACCCCGGGTCACTCGACTTCTCCGGTGGCTGAGCCGGGCGCTCCGCGCCCGTGTCGAAGCCCACGCGAGCGACCCCGGGTTTGACGACTCGTTGGTCGAGTAGGCCCGCCAGGGCCGTATCGAGGCCGTGTGCAGTGTCTCAACGCCGAATGGCTGGGCGGCGAAAACCGTGACGGCCTGTCCCCGTCTGCCTAGTGCCTACGGAGAAAGTGAGCGGATGGCCGGGTATCGAGACTGTGAACGCGGCCTCGATACGGTCGCTGCGCGACCTACTCGACCAACGGACGCCTCCGCCACCTCGGCAGATGGAACGCCATCCTCGACGCCGAACGAGGGAGAGGGCCGGAGCGATGCTCCGACCCTCTGCAGTCATCCGGACACCGAAGGTGCGGAGACATAGTCATCCAGCACTGAAGCGTGGCTTCGAGTGGGAGACAGGTTCCTGACGCTACAGCGTGCGGAACGGACACGCCAGGGCGAGTGTCAGGGTTCGGGCGTATCTTTGCCGTTCACAGCAGATCAGCGGAAGGATGCGCTCATGGCGGATCGATCCATGCGGCGTTGGCTCCCCGCCATCGTCGCCCCCATCGTCGTGATCGGCGGCGCGCTCGCCGTGCCGCTCACCGCGGGTGCGGCCGGCGTGCCGCCGGAGAAGAGCGCGCAGGAGGTCCTCGAGCTGGTCGGCTCGAACGAGGTCACCGCGCTCTCCGGCACCGTGGTCCAGACCTCCGAGCTGGGCCTGCCCGACCTCTCGGGGGCTCTGTCCGGCACGGGGACGGGCGGCGACAGTGCCAGCTCGGCTCTCGAGCTGCTGACCGGCAGTCACACCGCGCGGGTCTACCTCGACGAGGCGCAGGGCGCCCGCGTGCAGATCCTCGACCGCATGGCCGAGCGCGACATCATCGCCGGACCCGACGGAGTGTGGTTCTACGACTCCGGTGAGAACACCGCAACCCACCTGGCGCTGCCCGAACTGCCGGCCGGCGGTGCGGCCGGCGGTGAGAGCACCGACCGCCCGCAGAGCGACGCGACAGACGCCGTTCCCACCCCCGCCGCAGTCGCCGAGCACTTCCTCGATGCGATCGAGCCGAGCACGGCCGTCAGCGTCGACAACACGTCGGTCGTGGCCGGACGCAGCGCATACGACCTCGTGCTCACCCCGAACAGCGCAGACACCCTCATCGCGGCCGTCACCATCGCCGTCGACTCCGAGACCGGCCTGCCCCTTTCGGTCGCCGTGACCGCGAAGGGGCAGTCGACCGCCGCCTTCTCCGTCGCCTTCTCCGACATCAGCTTCGACACTCCCGACGCGAGCCTGTTCTCCTTCACTCCGCCTGCCGGAGCCACCGTCGACGAGCAGCTCCCCCACGCCTTCTCGCTCAGCGCGAGTGCCGCCGGCGAGCACGACTCGCACCTCGGCGATCTCGCCAGAGAGCGTGACGGTGACCGGCGATGCATGGGCGTCCATCGTCGAGCTCCCGATCGGAGACCTCGGTGCGGAAGCGGCTGCGAACTCGGCCGATCCGAGCGGACCGACGCAGCTCGCTGCTCGACGCCGCCACGGAGAAGGTCGACGGCGGGCGGGTGCTCAGCACCTCGCTGCTCAACGTGCTGCTCACGGACGACGGGCGCATCCTGGCCGGCTCCGTTCCGGTGGCGCTGCTGCAGGCCGCGGCCGCCGACTGACCCCGTGACGGGAGAACTCCGGATCGGGTGGCATTCGCACCAGGGGCGCTCGCGATCGAGACGCACGGACTGACCAAGCGATTCGGCTCCCACCTGGCGGTGGACTCCGTCGACCTGGCCGTGCCGCGTGGCTCGGTCTTCGGCTTCCTCGGGCCGAACGGCGCGGGCAAGACGACGACCATCCGGATGCTGCTCGGGCTGGTCGGCGCCACCAGTGGAAGCATCTCGGTGCTCGGCAGAGCCGATGCCAGGGTCGCTCGGCTCGGTGCTCCCCCGCGTCGGCGCGCTCGTCGAAGGTCCGGCGTTCTATCCGTTCCTGTCCGGCGCCGCCAACCTGCACCGCCTCGACACCGCCGATCGCTCCGTCGATGGCGCGACCCGCCGCGAACGGGTCGCTCAGGCGCTCGACCGGGTCGGTCTCGGTCATGCGGCGGGCAAGAAGGTCAAGGCCTATTCGCTCGGCATGAAGCAGCGCCTGGGCCTGGCGAACGCGCTGCTCGCTCCGCGTGACCTCCTCGTGCTCGACGAGCCGTCGAACGGTCTCGACCCTCAAGGCACCCGCGAGGTGCGGAGCCTCATCCGATCACTCGCCGCCGACGGAACCACCGTCTTCGTGTCGAGCCATCTGCTCGCCGAGATCGAGCAGCTCTGCTCGCACGTCGCAGTGATGAGCTCTGGACGGATCGTGTCGCAGGGAACCCTCGACGCCGTCCGAGATCAGGACGTCTCACGCATCCGAGTCGTGACCACGGACGCGGTCGGAGCGCTCCGCGTGCTCGCCGACTTCGGCCTCGAGCCGACGGTGGCAACCGACGAGAGCGCGACGGCCGCTCACGTGCGCGTGGTTCTCGCGCCCATTCCCGCGGACCGTGCGGGCAGCCTTCAGCCCGAGAGCATCGTCGCCGCGCTCGTCGCCGCCGGCGTGCCGGTCCGCGGCTTCACGGTCGAAGAGAGCAGCCTCGAGGACCGCTTCGTGGCGCTCACCGGTGAGGGCTTCGCCATCGCGGAGGGACACAGTGTCCGTTAGCCGGCCCGCGGGTCCGATAGCCAGCGGGCCCGCCAGCACCTCAGCTGGCCAATCAGCGGCGCCTCCGTCGCCGCCTCGCCTCCTGCGCGCGGCCTCGGCCTCGCCCTTCTCGCGTCCGAGCTGGCGATCCTGTTCCGCCGCACCCGCACCATCGCCATGCTGGCGGCACTGGCAGCGGTGCCGATCCTGATCGCCGTGGCCGTGCGCGTCTCATCGGCCGGATCGAGCGGACGCGGGCCCGCGTTCATCGATCAGATCACCCAGAACGGCCTCTTCGTCGGAGTCGCCGGCCTGATCCTCTGCATCCCGCTGTTCCTGCCGCTGACGGTGGGCGTCGTGGCGGGCGACACCATCGCCGGCGAGGCCAACAGCGGCACGCTGCGCTACCTGCTCGTCGCTCCCGCCGGCCGGGTGCGTCTGCTGATCGTCAAGTTCCTCGGCGCCGTCGCCTTCTGCATCGCGGCGCCGCTGGTCGTCGTGCTCGCCGGCACCGTGATCGGCGCGATCCTCTTCCCGCTCGGCGACGTGACCCTGCTCTCGGGAGACACGGTGCCGATCAGCGAGTCGCTCGGGCGGGCGCTGCTCATGTCGGCCTACGTCAGCGTCTCGCTGATCGGCCTGTCGGCGATCGGCCTGTTCATCTCGACGCTCACCGACACGCCCGTCGGCGCGATGGCGGCGACGATCGTCATCTCGGTCGCGGCGCAGGTCGTCGGCTCGCTCGACCCAGCTCGGCGTGGCTGCACCCATGGCTGTTCAGCTACCACTGGCTGGGCGTCGTCGACATGCTGCGTCAGCCGATCCTGTGGTCGAGCTTCGGCGACAACGCCATCCTGCAGCTCGGCTACGTCGTCGTCTTCGGAGCCCTCGCCTACAGCCGCTTCGTCACGAAGAGCATCCTCTCCTAGGCACCGTGTCACGAAGCGGCGCTGCGGACGGAACGCGGTGGTACCCGAACGCGTTTCGTCCGCGACCACCGCGTGCTGTCCGCACGGCCGGGCTCTGCCCATCGCCAGCACGCCCATCGCCAGCACGGTTCCGGATAGCGTGGGCGGGATGCCCTCCTCGACGATCCGCCGGCCCAGAATCGACACCCTCAAGCTGGGCGCACTCGCTCCCGGCGATCGTAGCGGAGCTCGTCGACAGCGGCGGCGCTGACGGCCACAGCTTCACCGAGGTCGACCTCGAAGGCCATGACCTGGCCAATGTCACCCTGCGCGAGGTGCACCTCGATGGGCACGGTCGCGCGATCTGCAGCTGCGCGGCTCCAGCCTCGCCGATGTCATCATCGACCGACTGGACGTCCCGGTGCTGCGAGCCTCTCGCTCGTCCTGGCGCAGCGTGCGGATCAGCGAGAGTCGGATCGGCTCGGGCGAGCTCTACGATTCGAATTGGCGCTCGATCCGGATCGCGAGCAGCAAGCTCGGCTACCTCAACTTCCGCGGATCGACCGTGACGGATGTGATCATCTCCGACTGCACGATCGACGAGCTCGATCTCTCGGGTGCCGAGGCCCAGCGGATCGTCTTCGAGAAGTGCGTCATCCGATCGCTCGACGTGCGTCAGGCGAAGCTGCTCGACGTCGATCTCCGCGGCGCCGAGCTGCACGAGGTCTCCGGGGTGCCGAACCTGCGCGGCACGATCGTCGACTCAGGCCAGCTCGACCTGCTCGCTCCGCTGCTGGCGAGCAGCATCGGCATCACCGTCGCCGACTGACCTCGCGCCCACACTCTGCCGGCCGATGCCATAGGCCGTGCCGTCGAACCGGCTCAACCGTCGACGGAAGGCGAAGGCGAAATCGGGCCAGAGCAGGGTGAGCCGACCGCTGCGCTCGTCGACGTACCAGCTCGAGCAATTCCCTCGCAGCCACACCGTCGAACCGGCGACTGCGTCCAACTCGGCGACGTAGTCGTCCTCCGCTGCTCGGGTCACTTCGAGCACGCCGCCCCGCCGGCCAGCCGTCGTCGCCGTCCGGTCAGGTCGGCGAGTGCGGACAGAGCGTCGAGGATGTGGTCGATCTGCGCCTCGATCATGTAGACGGCCGAATTGTGTCCGAGGCTCGCGTTGGGGCCGTCGAGGATGAACAGGTTCGGGAAGCCGTGCACCGCGGTCGATGCGTAGGCGACCATGCCGTCCGCCCAGCGGTCCGCAAGCAGGACACCGTTCCGTCCGCTGATGGTGCGGGCATACGGCGGCTCGGTCGACTCGAACCCGGTCGCGAGGATCAGCACGTCGAGCTCGTGCATCCGCCCGCTCGCCGCGATCGCCGTGCGCCGTTCCACCGAGGCGAGCGCCGATGCCTCGAGCACGACGGAGGGGCGGCTGAGGGTCGGGTAGAAGTCGTCCGAGAGCAGCACCCGCTTGCAGCCGATCTCGTAGGAGGGAGTGAGCGCGGCTCTGAGCTCCGGATCGCGGACCTGCTCGCCGAGGTGAGCCAGAGCGCGATCGCGCAGAGCGTCGAGCGGTCCGGCGACCCCGATCCGCTGGGCGTAGCCCTGCTCCATCGACCAGAACAGTCGTGCACGCAGTCTCTCGGCGGACTCGGGAGCGCGAGCGAACAGTCGCTGCTCGGCTGCTGTATACGCCCGGTCCTGCCGAGGCACGACGTAGGGGGCGCTGCGCTGGAAGACGACGACGGATTCCGCCTCTTCCACCACCGCAGGCACCAGCTGCACCGCCGACGCGCCGGTCCCGATGATGCCGACCCGCGCGCCCGACAGGTCGGCGTCGCCCCACTGCGAGGAGTGGAACACCGTGCCAGCGAACCCTTCGAGCCCCGGCACTTCGGGAATGCGCGGCTCCGACAGTCGGCCGGCCGCCATCACCAGCACGCGGCACCGATATTCTCCGCGGGTGGTGCGGACGGTCCAACGTCCGTCATCCTCGTCCCATTCGGACCCGGCCACCGCCGTGTCGAAGCGCAGGTGCGGGAGGAGCCCCTCATCGCGCGCGGCCTCGACCAGGTATGCCTGGATCTCGGCCCCGGGAGCGAAGAACCGCGACCAGTCGGCCTTGGGGCGGAACGAGTACGAATACAGGTGCGATGGGATGTCGCAGGCGACGCCCGGGTAGACGTTGTCCCGCCAGGTTCCGCCCACCTGGTCCGCGCGCTCGAGGATCAGGAACGACTCCGTACCCCGCCGTGCCAGCCGGATGCCGAGGCCGAGCCCCGCGATGCCGGCACCGACGATGAGAGTGTCGACCTCGACGCAGTCCTCCCGCGATATGGAACCGAGTGGGCTGGCCGCTGCGTTCACGTCCGTGCTCCCTCGGCGGCTCCCCCGATGACGGCCTGTCGCGAGCGCGTGGTATCGCGAGGGTCTCCGTCGAGGAACTCCTCGATCAGCTGCAGCACCTCGATCGGGCGCTCGGCGAGCGCGGCGTGACCGCTGTCGATCTCCTGGTAACGCGCGTCGTCGAGAGCCGCGAAGAGAGCCCTGCTCTGCTCTCGCGGCACGATGGCGTCTTCGGCGCAGCCGATCACGAGCGTCGGCGTCTGGACGTCCGGGACGACGTCAGAGAGCGAGACACTCGCGAGCAGCGCCATCCGGGCGTCCGACCAGGCCGATCCGGATAGCCCGCGGGAGGTCGCCTCGTCGAGACCGGCCGAGCTGAATGCGGAGTAGCCGAGCAGCTGATCGCGCACGGCGGCGGGCGCTGCGCCGTGCAGGTGAGCGAACCGGCGCTGGCGCTCGGCGACGTCGAGCCAGCCGGCGATCAGCACCAGGCGGCTCTACCCGATCGCGCGCGGCGACCCGGGCCGCGATCGCGGTGCCGAGGGATACGCCGACCAGATCGACCCGGCGGCCCGGAGCGATGGCCTCGAGGGCACCGAGCACCTGGTCGGCAGCGGCGTCGATCGCCCCATCGTGGGACAGGAACTCAGCAGAGGCGCTCTCCGCGGGCGCCTCCCAATCCAACGCGATCACGCGGCGGCTGCGTGCGAGCAGGGGAAGCAGCAGGGCGAACTCGTCCTGCGATGCGGCGAGCTCGCCGGGCAGCAGCACGAGTGGCACGGGGTGCTGGGCCGTCTGCTCGCCGGCCGACAGGGCGATCAGGCCGGCGATCCGGGTGACCACCGGATCCGGACGGCCCCAGGCCGAGCGTTCGGTCATCGCTCCGTCACCGGCAGGGCCGCCCGGCCGGCGCGGGCGCGGCGGGTCAACCGGAACGCGGCCGTGTCGGTGTGGCGGGATCGACGGGCGGCCGCGAGGCGCTCCACCGGGGGCTCACCGTAGGCGGTCGTCCGCTGACGGGTGGGCCGGCCGATGTCGGCCGCCAGCCGCTCGACCTCGGCGATCGTCAGCGTCCTGTGCGCCTCGGCACCCGCCTCGGGTCGGAGCTCGCCGTCGATCAGCAGTCCGCCGAGGTCGTCGGCACCACCTTGGAGGATCAGCTGCGCGGCACGGAGCCCGAGCTTCGTCCACGCCACCTGGATGTGGTCGATGCTGCCGTGCAGCATCAGTCGGGCGACGGCGTGCAGGGCGCGGCTCTCGTCGAGCGACGGGCCGGATCGGCTGAGCCCCGGCACCTGCACGGGCGACTCCTGGGGCAGGAACGGCATGGGGATGAACTCGCTGAAGCCGCCCGTCTGCTCCTGGATGCTGCGGAGGGTTCGCAGGTGGGCCACCTGCTGGGCAGGTGTCTCCAAGTGGCCGTACACCATCGTCGCCGTCGACCTCAGCCCAGCGCGATGGGCTGCGATGATCCCGCCGATCCAGTCGCGCACCGGGATATCCGTGCCGCCGGTGAGTGCCGCGCGCACCCCGTCGTCGAGGATGCGTGCCGCGGTCCCGGGAACGCTGTCCAGCCCTGCATCCCGCAGCTCGGACAGATGCCGCTCGAGCGGCACTCCGCGTCGGCGGGCGCCGTCGGCGAGCTCGGCCTGCCGGAAGGCATGCAGGTGGATCTCCGGGGTGCGGCGACGGATCGCACGGATGACATCCGATTGGCTGGCGCGGACCTCGACCGGGATCTCCCCCTGCAGGCAGAGCTCCGTCGCGCCCAGCTCCCAGGCCTCGGCGGCGAGCTCAGCGATCGACTCGAGGGTCAACGCACGACCTCCTGTCGCGATGCCTCCGGTCGTCGGGCCGCTCCGGGCTCCCGGCGTCGCACTATCGGGTGCGCTGTCGACGAGCTGAGCCGTGTCCAGGTTGCGGTTGACGACATAGGTCACCGCGTCGCCGACCGCCCTGGCGCGGAGCTCGTCGGCCAGCCGGGTCAGTCGTTCGAGGTCGTCGCCGCGCGCGCCGAGCAGTGCGACGTAGCTGGCGTCGGAGAGGCCGGCAGGATCCGCCTGCGCGCTGGGCCAGCGCTTCTTCGATCTGCTGATCAGCCGACGGAGCGCTGACCGTGGGCGCCTGCGGCATCGCCCACGGTCGACCGACGACGGGCGCCTGCTCGTCCGCGAGGCCGGAGGGGGCGGCGAGCGCATCGACGTGCGGCCGCAGGCGCTCGTCCACCCACTCATCCCCCGCCGTGACGTACTGCGGGTGGGCAGTGAGGCGCTCGCGGAGCTCGAAGCCGCTCAGCGCGGTCAGCGTGGCGAGATCGTCGAGGTCGGGCCACGGCCGCTCCGGGTTGACGTGATCGGCCGTCAGCGGGCTGACTCCGCCCCAGTCGTCGATCCCAGCGCGGAGCAGCAGGCCGAGCTCGTTCGCGTCGGTGAGGTTCGGCGGCGCCTGGATCGTCGCGTCGGCGCCCATCACCACGCGGGCGACGGCGACCGCGGCGACGTACTCCTCGAGGGCAAGATCCGCCTCGTTCTGCATGGCCGTCCGCGCCTTGGCGCGGAAGTTCTGCACGATGGTCTCCTGGATGTGCCCCCAGCGCTCGTGCGAGGCGCGGATCGCGAAGAGCGACTCCGCGCGCTCCGCGTCGTCCTCGCCGATGCCGAGCAGCACGCCGGTGGTGAACGGGACGCGCGAGCGACCGGCATCCTCGAGGACCCGGAGTCGGAGAGCGGGGTCCTTGTCGGGCGAGCCGTAGTGCACGCCGCCCTTCTCCGACCAGAGTCGGCCGGCCGTCGTCTCGAGCATCATCCCCATCGACGGCGCAGTCGGGCGGAGGCGCTGCAGCTCGGACCAGGACATGACCCCCGGGTTGAGGTGCGGCAGCAGCCCGGTCTCCTCGAGGACGAGGATCGCCATCGCCCGGATGTAGTCGATCGTCGACTCGTAGCCGCGTTCGTCGAGCCAGGCCCGGGCGATCGGCCAGCGATCCTCGGGCCGGTCGCCGAGGGTGAAGAGCGCCTCCTTGCAGCCGAGCTCGGCGCCGCGACGGGCCACCTCGAGGATCTCGTCGGGCTCCATGTAGGTGGGCTTGCCGTGCATCGCGAGGCCGCCCGGGGTCTCGACGAAGGTGCAGTAGTGGCAGCGATCGCGGCAGAGGAAGGTGACCGGGATGAACACCTTGCGCGAGTAGGTGATGATCCCTGCCCGACCCGAACGATCCAGTCCCTCGTCGCGCAGCGCCGAGGCGACCGTGAGGAGGCGCTCGAGCTCGGGTCCGCGCGCGCTGAACAGCGTCGTCGCGTCGGCTTCGGTGACCGGATCGCCCGCCTCGAGGCGCAGCAGGGCGTCGCGAACGGCGGCAGCGGGGGCGGCGGGGTCAGATCGCGCGGACGTGTGCTGTCCCGACCAGGACTGTGCGGATGCTTCGAGCATGACGGCGCCTTGAGAGAAGGATGCGGGCACTCACGCAGAGTGCGGAGAAGCCCAAATCCAGGCCTCATGTTCGAATGCTCCAAGCCTACCCGCGCCGCACGGCACACCGGTCGGCCACCTTCGCGCGCTTGGCCACCTTTTGCGCGCTGGCGGCCACCTTTCGGGACGTTTGGCAACCTTTCGAAAGGTGGCCAAACGTCCCGAAAGGTGGCCAAGCGCAACCTCCGTCGGCCGCGCTCGCAGGCCAGGCGGGTCAGGAGCGCCAGGCGCGCGTCAGGCGGCGGAGCTCGCCGCCTTGCGCTGTTCGATGATCTGGCGGAGGGCCGGCTCGAGGTCGGCGTACTCGAACCGGTACCCCGCGGCGAGCAGTCGCTCGGGAACGACCCACCGGCTCTTGAGGATCAGCTCCGTCTCGGTGCTGATCAGCTTGGCGCCGATCTCGAGGAGCCACCGCGGCGAGGGGATCCCGATCGGCACGCCGATCAGCTCGCGGATGGTGCGCATCACCGTGCGCCCATCGGATGGGTGGGGCGAGGTGACATTGACCGGGCCGTCGAGCTCGGGATGCAGGCGCAGGAAGTCGATGGCACCGAGCACATCCGCGATGTGCACCCAGCTGAACTTCTGCGCGCCGCCATGCGCCCGGAACTCGTGGAACGTGCCGTTGCGGCGCCGCGACTCAGTGGCGAACCAGCGCCCGTCGAGCTGAGGTCCGCCGAGGCCGAACTGGGCGAGTCGCAGGAGCGGCAGCAGAGCGCTGCCGTCGCCGAGCACGATCGCCATCCGCAGGGCGACCCGTCGCGTGCCGGGCAGGCTGGCCGCGAACAGGGCTTCCTCCCACGCGGTGGCGACACCGACCGAGAATCCTGTGCCGATCTCTCCCGTCGACTCGGTCATCGGCCGGTCCTCGGCGTGCCGGTAGATCGTGGCCGTCGACGAGTTGAGCCAGACCGGTGGCGGCTCATCGCACGCGGCGATGGCGCGGGACAGCTCGGTGGTCGTGGCCACCCGAGACCGCAGGATCTCGGCTCGGTTGGCGTCGGTGTAGCGGCAGTCGACGCTCTTGCCCGCCAGATTGATCAGCACGTCCGCACCATCGAGGACGTCGGTGATCGCGGCGGTGTTGCCCCAGTGCGCATCAGGTCCGCGACGGCCGATCCGCGCGACGTCGGCACCGCGCGCCCGGAAGGCGGAATACAGGTAGTCCCCGATGAAGCCGGAGGCGCCCGCCAGGACCACCCGATCGACCGGTGCTCGTCCACGCATCGCCACTCCCCTTGATCAGACCCGCCCGTGACCGGATGGGTCAGCCGGTCGTCCTGTCGCCCGTCGTCCTGTCGCCCGTCGTCCTGTCGTCTGGCGTCGTGGTCGGCTTCCGGCGACGCGGAGCCGAGTCGGAGGCAGCGAAGGCGGTGCCGGCCGCGTCGCCCGCCGCGCGGGCGTTGACGAGATCGGCGATATCGATGCCGACCAGGTCCTTGATCAGCTGGGTCGACGAGGCCAGCTGTCCGGCGACGCTCTGATTGAGCTGCCCGGTCGCATTGCCGTCCGTCGAGATCAGGGTCATGTTCGAGATGCCGGCCAGCGGCTCGGAGGCGGCGCGCACGATCTCCGGCAGCTGGGCGATGATCTGCTGGCGGAGCAGGTCGATCGCGCGCTCCTGCAGCGCGTCGGCCTGAGCGCGGGTCGAGTCGGCGAGCGCCGCACCGGTCGCGCGGGTGGCGTCGGCCTCGGCCTCACCCTCGGCGCGCACGGCCTCGGCCGCCGCGATGCGCCGGTTGCGATCGGCAAGGCCTTCGGCCTCGACGGCCTCCGCGGCGGAACGGCGTCGGTTCCTGTCGGCGAGCCCCTCCGCCTCGATGGCCTCGGCCGCGGACTTGCGGGAGTCACGTGCGGCGTTGGCATTGGCGATGGATGCGGCAGCGGCGGCCTCGGCGCGCTTCTGCACGGCGTATGCATCGGCGTCGGCGGCCGCGCGGATCTCGGCGTCGAGCTCCTGCTTGCGCAGACCGACCCGCTTGCCGGCGGTGACCTCCTGCTGAGATACGACGGCCTGCTGAGCGATCGCCTCGGCGAGCGGGGCGGCGGCCGCGGCCTCGGCGCGCGCCTTGTCGGTCTCCTTCTGGATCTCCGCCCGGCGCAGGTCGAGCCGGCGCTGGGCCTCGGAGACGGCCTGATCGGCGTTGATCCGCGCCTCTTCCGAGGCCTGACGGGACACGGACTCCGCGATCTCGGCGACCTGCTTGACCCGAGCTGCCTCACCACGACCGAGGTCGCGGATGTAGCCGTTGTCGTCGTCGATCTCCTTGATCTGCAGCGTGTCGATCTGCAGGCCCTGGACGTCGAGCGACTCGCGGACGGCCTCGAGCACCTGGCCCTGCAGCGCGGAGCGGTTCGTGATGATCTCGGTCACCGTGAGCTGGCCGACGATGGAGCGGACAGAACCTGAGAGGACCTCTTCGGTGGAGGACTCGATCTGGTCCTGCTGGTTGAGGAACCGCTGGGCGGCCGCGCGCACCATGGCCTCGGAGCCGCCGACCTTGACGACCGCCACCGCGTTCACCCGGATGGTGATCGCATCGCGCGTCTGAGCGGTCGCCTGCACGTTCAGCTGGCGGCTGCGCAGGCTGAGCTTGAAGTACGCCTCGATGATCGGCTTGACGAAGACGCGCGACCCGAAGACGACGCGCTGCCCGGCGCTCTCCCCCGCCTCGCTGCCGACCTTCGCCACGCGCTGCCGAGAGGTGACGATGATCGCCTCATCGGGCTTGGCGACCTTGATGCCCCGCAGCAGGGAGATGACGACGATGAGAAGGATGAGGACGACGACGCCGATGCCGACGGCGAGGCCGATCGCATCGGGAGAGATGGGCGAGAGCACGAGGACAGTATGACAGCGGCCGCCGGCGGAAATCTGGCCTGATCAGCAGAAAGCCTGCTCCACTACTCATCCGGCGTTGCGGCTGGAAGGGGCAGGCGACAGGCCGATCGGTTAGGTTGGGGCGCCACCCGGCACGCGATGCGAAGAGGAGACAGTGCATGGCCGAGCAAGATCCGTTCCCGCCCGGCTCGAGTCATCCCGCTCCCAGTTCCGACGCGGACGAGCGGTCGGGTGGCGGCGCCCTATCGATCCGCGGACTGCGCAAGGTCTTCGGCAGCAAGGTGGCCGTCGACGGCGTCGACCTCGAGGTGCCGACGGGATCCTTCTACGGCCTGGTCGGCCCGAACGGTGCCGGCAAGACGACGACCCTGTCGATGGCGACCGGACTGCTCCGGCCCGACGCGGGGACCGCACTGGTGCACGGCGTCGACGTCTGGCGGCAGCCGCTCGAGGCCAAGCGGATGATCGGCATCCTCGCCGACGGCGTCCGCCTCTTCGACCGGCTGACCGGCAAGCAGCTCGTGAGCTACTACGGGCATGCTCTCGGGCATGGGCCGCGAGACGCGTCGCGCGAGCGCACGGACGATCTGCTGCGACTGCTCGACCTCACCGAGGCCGCCAGCACTCTCGTCGTCGACTACTCCGCCGGCATGACGAAGAAGATCGCCCTCGCCTGCGCCCTCATCCATGCCCCGCGCCTGCTGGTCCTCGACGAGCCGTTCGAGTCCGTGGACCCTGTCTCGGCGGCCAACATCCGCGATCTCCTGCACGGCTACGTGCGACTCCGGCGGCACCGTCATCGTCTCGAGCCACGCCATGGACCTCGTGCAGCGCATGTGCGACCACGTCGCCATCATCGCCGCCGGGCGCGTGCTCGCGGCGGGCACCATCGACGAGGTGCGCGACGGCGCCGAGCTCGAGGACCGCTTCGTCGACCTGGTCGGCGGGCGCCATCACGCCGAGGGGCCGGCATGGTTGCGACTCTCGTAAGGCTGCGCTTCCTCGTCCTCGGCAACGGCCTTCGCCGCTCCCCCTGGCAGCTGGTCGCCTTCATCTTCGGCGTGCTCTACGGCCTCGGCGCCCTCACCGGGATCGGCTTCGGCCTGCTCGCCCTGAGCGCCGCACCGCTGGAGATCGCCCGGACAGTCGTCGTGATCGCCGGCTCCGTCGTGGTCCTCGCCTGGATCCTCGTACCCATGTTCGCCGCAGGGATAGATCAGACTCTGGACACCTCGCGTCTGGTCACCTTCCCCATCCCCCTCAACACCCTGCTCGCGGCTCTCGGGGTGAGCGCCATCCTGGGCATCCCCGGCATCATCACCGTGCTCGCCAGCGTCGCCACTGCGGGCACATGGTGGCGTCAGCCGGGGATAGCGATCGTCGCGGTCCTCTGCGGGCTCGCGGGCGCCCTGACCTGCATCGCCGCGTCGCGCACCGTCTCGACGATCGCGTCGACGATCGCCTCGGGTCGCCGCTTCCGCGAGGTCGCTGGCGTGCTGGTGCTCGTCCCGCTCATCCTGCTCGGACCGATCATCAGCTCGGCCGCTCAGGGCATCGGGACCGCGGCTGATGCGCTGCCGCACGTGGCCGACACTCTGGCCTGGACCCCGCTCGGTGCCATCTGGGCCGTGCCATCCGATCTGGCCGCCGGCGATGCCGCGAGCGCCGCCCTGCACGCCCTGATCGGGGCGGCCACCCTCGTGGGGCTGGTCGGCGCCTGGCGGTTCAGCCTGGCGGTCGCCCTCATCACACCGCCGCACGCCGCCACTCGCTCGGAGCGGCACAGGAGCACCGGGCTGCTCAGCATCGCGCCCGCCACGGTCTGGGGCGCGATCGCCGCGCGCTCGCTGATCTACTGGTTCCGCGATCCGCGCTACCTCCGCCAGCTGATTCTCATCCCCCTGATCCCGGCGCTGCTCGTGCTCTACAGCAACGTCTTCGACAATCCGGGCCTGCTGATCATCGCCGGCCCGATCGTCGCATTCCTGCTGTCGCTGTCGATCTTCGCCGACATATCCTTCGATGGCACCGCCTTCGCCACCCACCTGGCCGCTGCGGTCCGGGGAGCCGATGATCGCCTGGGACGCGCGGTCGCGCTCGCCGTGTTCGGGCTCCCGGCCATCGTCGCGGTGATCCTCGTCACGGCGTTCCTCTCGGACACCTGGATCGCCGTGCCCGCCACCCTCGGCATCTCCCTCGGCACGTTCCTCACCGGCCTGGGCGTGTCGAGCGTCACGTCCGCGCGGCTGGTGCTTCCTGTGCCCGCGGCCGGGGACAGCCCGTTCAAGTCGCCCCAGGGGGCCAACCTCACGAACTCGCTCGCCACCTTCGCCGCCTGGGGCATCCTGATCCTGCTCGTCCTGCCCGAACTCACCCTGACGGTCGTCAACCTCATCACCGGCGACGTCGCGTGGGGCTGGGCCTCGCTGGTCGTCGGCGTCACCCTCGGCGCGGTCCTCGTCTCCGTCGGAGTGCGGGTCGGCGGGCGCGTGCTGGACGCCCGCGGAGTCGACCTGCTCGCCCAGCTCCGCCGCGCCCGCTGACGCCCTGCTCGGATCAGGAGAGCTCATCGGACGGGAATAGGATCCAGGCCATGAGCGACCCCCAGCACGACCCGGTACACGCAGCGCAGGCCGAGGCGGACGCGGCGCTCGCCGCAGCCCTCACCGCGCAGGCCGACGCTGAGGCGGCCGTCGCCCGTGCTCGCGAGCTCGCCACCGCGGCCGCCACTGCCGCAGCGACGGCGACCGTCGCAGTAGGAGCCGCTGGATCCGGCACCGCCCAGTCCGCACCAGCGCAGGCCGCACCAGCCCAGTCCGCACCAGCCCAGTCCGCACCGCCAGCGCCTTCGGCCGTCGCACACACAGCCAAGCCCGGCCCCCTGACCTCCGAGCGGATCGAGGTCATCCGCTCGGGCTATTCCTTCGAGGGGCCCGCGCTCGAGATGGGCGCATTGGTCAACGGCGACGCCCTTCCCGATGTGCCGGTGCGCATCCCCATCGCGATGACCAACCGGCACGGCCTCGTCGCCGGCGCGACGGGCACCGGCAAGACTCGAACCCTGCAGGTGCTGGCCGAACAGCTCTCCAGCCACGGCGTCCCCGTGTTCGCCGCCGACATCAAGGGCGACCTCTCCGGCGTCGCGACCGCGGGCGCCCCCAGCGACAAGCTCCTCGCCCGGACCCGGGGCATCGGCCAGGACTGGACCGGCGACGCGTTTCCGACCGAGTACTTCTCGCTCGGCGGACGCGGCAAGGGCGTGCCGATCCGGGCCACCGTGGCCGGCTTCGGCCCGCTCCTGCTCAGCAAGGTTCTCGGCCTCAATGACACCCAGGAGTCGAGCCTCGGTCTCGTCTTCCATTACGCGGATTCCGCCGGGCTGCCGCTGCTCGACCTCACCGACCTCCGCGCCGTCCTGAGCTACCTCACGAGCGACGAGGGCAAGGCCGAGCTCGCCACCCTCGGGGGGCTCTCGAGCGCTACCGTCGGCGTCATCCTCCGCGAGCTCATCACCTTCGCCGACCAGGGCGCCGACGTGTTCTTCGGCGAGCCCGAGATCGATACAGCGGAGTTCCTCAAGGTGAACGCGGACGGCAAGGGCGTCATCAGCCTGCTCGAGGTCCCGGGCGTGCAGAGCCAGCCGGCGCTGTACTCGACGTTCCTGATGTGGCTGCTCGCCGACCTGTTCAACGACCTGCCAGAGGTCGGCGACCTCGACAAGCCCAAGCTGGTCTTCTTCTTCGACGAGGCGCACCTGCTCTTCGCCGGCGCTTCGAAGGACTTCCTGACCTCGATCACCCAGACGGTCCGCCTGATCCGCTCCAAGGGCGTGGGCATCTTCTTCGTCACCCAGACGCCGAAGGACGTCCCGAGCGACGTGCTGGCCCAGCTCGGATCGCGCGTGCAGCACCAGCTGCGCGCCTTCACTCCCGACGACGCCAAGGCGCTGCGCGCCAGCGTCTCGACCTTCCCCAACTCGGGATACGACCTCGAGGAGGTCCTCACCACCCTCGGCACGGGCGAGGCGATCGTGACCGTCATGAACGAGCGGGGCGCTCCGAGCCCTGTGGCGTGGACTCGCCTGCGCGCGCCTCAGGGATCGATGTCGCCGACACCGGACGCGCAGATCGACGCCGCCGTTGCGGCGTCTCCCCTGCTCGCGAAGTACGGGACGGCGTTGGATCGGGAGTCCGCCCGGGAGATCCTGACCGCCAAGCTCGAGAAGGCCCACGAGGCGGCCGCTGCCGAGCAGGCGGCAATCGATCGGGCCAAGGCGGATGCCGCTCTGGCGAAGCAGAGGGACACGCTGGAGAAGCAGCGCGCCAAGGAGGACAAGCAGCGGCAGGCGGAGTGGGAGCGCGAGATGAGGCGCGGCCAGACCACCGGCCGCAGCACGGGACGCACCCGGACGACCTCGACCGCATCGCGCTCGCGCACTCAGAAGTCGCCGATCGAGCAGATCCTCCGCTCGCCCGTCACCAAGACGATCCTGACCGGCGTCGTGGAGGGCATCTTCGGCACCCGCCGCCGCCGCTGACTGCTCGAACGCGGTAGTTGCGTCCGAGCGCGGTAGGCCGACCTACCGCGGTCGGCCCGTACTACCGCGCTCGGCCCTCAGCGGCGCTTGCGACGCGCGGCGTGGGAGGACGCGCTGCGCTTGCCGGGCGTGATGGGGGTGCGCTTGCGCTCGGTGGGCGGGGTCGGCTCGGCCCGAGAGCTGCGCTCCGTCCGTCCGCGAACGATGCCGACGAACTGCTCGGTCTCGCGGGAGTCGTCGTCGGCGCGCCAGGCGATCGCCACCGTGCTCTGCGGAGCGCCGTTCAGCGGTCGGGCGATGACGTCCTTCCGGCCGAAGGCGCGCACGATCGACGCGGGAAGCACCGCGATGCCCGCTCCGGTCGCCACGACCTCGATGAGCTGCGCCGGCGTGAGCCCCTCGAGCTGACTGCGCTGCTCGGGCGTTCCGGGATTCTTGGCGATCCGCGTCCATCCCGGCAGGGCGTCCGGCGGGCTGAGCAGTCGCTCATCGGCGATGTCGCTGAGCTCGATCACGTCGGCCGCCTCGATCAGGTGCCCCTTCGCCGCGATGACGACCGAGTCCTCGGAGTAGAGCGGAATGCTGTGCAGGCGCGGCCTCGGGCTCGCTGTCTCCTGGGCCGCCGATCGGAAGACGGACGAAGGCGCACGCGGCCGAGCCACCGCGGACCGCGTCGGCCTGGGCGGCGTCCTCGACGAGCTGGACGACGACCGGGTGCGCCGGATTGCGCTCATCCCATCGCGTCGTCCACTTCGAGACCGTGACGCCGGCGACGAGGGTGATCGGGAAAGGGGCGGATTCGATCTCGGCGGCTCGTTCGACCTCCGCAACGGCCGCGGCATCCGCATCGGCATCCGCTGCTGCGACCCGGGCGCGGGCGGTCTCGAGGAGAGCGCGCCCCGGCATCGGTCAGCGCAGTGCCGCCGACCTCGCGGTCGAACAGCGCTGAGCCGATCTCCAGTCCGAGCATCGCGGCGCTGAGTCTCTGGCGGGCGATGCCCAGCTCGGCGGCCGCCTTGCTGAACGACGGCGCCTCCGCCACGCCGATGAACCAGCGGAGGGTCTGCGGATCGTTCTGCGGATCGTTCTGCGGATCACCCCGCGGATCACCCTGGGCATCGGTTCCGGTGGCCTCGCTCATGCTGCTCCGATCCACCGGCCGAGACTCGGAAGCCCTGGGGGCGGAGGATCCGCGCCGCCTTCAGGGTATCCGTCCGACCCGCGCCGCCTGGCTGACGGCCACGACGGTACGCTTCCGGGATGAGCGCCACAGCCCCGAACGCCGCACCGGACCCCGCCGACAAGCCGCAGAAGGCACAGAAGTCGACGTCGTCTCAGACGATGAAGCCGGCGACGGCCGCGAAGAAGCTGGGCATCCTGGCCGATGCGGCGCCGGAGCAGTTCCGCACCGGGGTCATCTCCCGTGACACCCTCGCAGACCTGTCGGCGAATCCGCCCCAGTGGCTGCTCGACCTCCGCGCGAACGGCCCGCATCCCCGCCAGGTGGTCGCGGCCAAGCTCGGCGTCTCCACGTCGGGTCTCGCCCGGGCGGGTGTGAACGATCCGCTGACCACCGCCGAGATCAGTGATCTGCTCACCAACCGACCGAAGTGGCTCGTGACAGAGCGCGCGACCCAAGCGGGCGTCCGCCAGGAGAAGGAGCGGATCAGCAACGAGCGGCGAGGCGCCGAGGCGCTCGCGGCCGAGAACGACGGCCACACTGGCAGCGACAGCGACGCGACAGCGACAGCGACGAGACTGACGGGGCCGACGCCCGCGGGCACGACGGCGACTGAGCCACCCGAGATCGGGCCGCCGACACGATTCGGGCTACGCTCGATCCGACGAGCCGTCCGGCTCCAGAAGGCGGTCGCACCGTGGCAGACAAGTCCCAGAACCAGAAGTCGACCGGCAAGACTGCCGCCTCGAAGACTCCCAAGGAGAAGAAGGCCGCCAAGCGCGACAAGGCCGACGCCAAGCGTCGCGCCGAGTAGGCCGCCCTTCTGCTTCATCGAAGACCGGGGCCGAGGCTTCCGCCGGCGCGCCAGGTGACGCGGATGGCTGACCTGAGCCAATCACGCCAGCCATCCGCGTCACTTCGGCGTGCGGTTCGGCTCGGTCAGGCGGACTGGCGGGCCGTGGCGATCACATGGGCGCGGAACAGCTCCGCCGACGGCCGAAGCCGTCGGGTTGTCGACCAGCCGACGCTGACCGTGCGGTAGGCGGCCGAGTCGGTGAGCTCGAGGTAGCGCACGCTCGGCCGCTCGAGCACATCGGTGTGATGGGCGGGCACGATGGCCACTCCGAGCCCGGCGGCCACCAGGCCCAGCAGGGTGGGCACGTCGTCGCCTTCGAATGCCACCTGCGGCTCGAAGCCAGCCGCCTGACACAGGGCGTCCGTCACGCGACGCAGTCGGTAGGCCGCTCTCAAGGTCACGAACGACTCGGCTGACGCCCGGCTGAGCGCGATCGACTCGTGCACGGCGAGCGGATGGTCGCGGTGCGTGGCGAGGCGCAGCGGCTCGACCATGAGGGGCCGCCATCCGACGTCGTCGCTGCGCGGAGAGGTGGTCGTGATCAGGATGTCGGCGCCCTCCGCGAGGAGTCTGGGCGCGGCGATCTCGTCGCGGATCTGATTCAGCTCGAACCGGATATCGGGGTGCTTGGCGCGGAATGAGGCCAGCAGGTTCGGGATGAGCCATGTGCCGAGCGAGCCCTGGAACGCGATGACCACCGTGCCGCTTTCCGGCGACATCTCGTCGTTCACCGCGGAGAGCCCGTCGTCGAGCTCATGGAGCACTGCGTCAACATAGCGCTTGAATATCGCGCCTGCGCGTGTCATCCGCAGGGTCCGACCCGTTCGCTGGAGCAGGGGCGCGCCGACATCGCGCTCCAAGCGAGCCAGTGCTCGCGATACCCCGGGCTGAGTCAGTCCCTCCAGTTCGCTGACCTCCGTGACGGTCGTGCCGTCCGCCACCTGTTGAAACCAGCGCAGCGCATCCGTGTCCATATCCATGACTCTAGGGCATGTATTTCATACCAACTAAGCATTGGACGCATGAGTCATTCGCAGTCACACTGGATACGTCGCTTCACACATACAGAAAAGGGACACACAATGCTTCCAATCAACGGCCTTCAGGGACTCGCGCAGGCGATCTCCGAGTTCCGCGCCGAGCGTCACGTGCTCCGCGCCGCCCGCGCCCAGCAGCTCGAACTCGAGCTGGTCCTCCGCAGCTACAGCTCCGCCTCGGATCGCGCCGAGATGGACGCGATCCTCGGTCGCCACGAGGCATCCCCCACCCATCGCGCGTGGGATGCGGTCCCCGCGAGCTCCTGATCAGACCTGAGCCCCAAGGTTCAGCCAACGGCGTCGGCCCCGTTCTCGAACGGAGTCGGCGCCGTTCGTCGTCTCCGTGCAGGTCGACAGTGGGCGGCCACGCGAAAGCGGGGAGGCGATCAGCCCCGTTCTGCCTCCGCGAGCGCCCGGCGCCGGTCGCGCTCGGCATCCGCCGCCGCGGCCTCCTCGACCGTTGGAGCGGTTCCGCCCAGCGCACGCGGCTGCCACCACTGCCCCGCGCCGTTCTGGGCGTAGTCATGCTGGAGCCCGTCTGTCAGCTCCTGCAGGGTGCTGCGCAGCTGCGCCGTCCGCTCGGCGACCGAATCGGAGGGGGCGACCTCGAGAGGGGCGCCGAATGCGAAGTCGACCTCGACGCCGATCCGGTCGCGCAGTCGGATGCGCCGATTCTTGGTGAGCAGGCGCTGTCCGCCCCAGACCGCCACGGGGATCACCGGCACCCCAGCCTCGGCCGCAAGCCTCACCGCGCCCGACTTCAACTCGCGAACCGTGAAGCTCGCACTGACGCCAGCCTCTGGGAACACCCCGATGATCTCGCCGCGCCGCAGGGCCTCGACGGCGGTGGCGTACGCATCCCCGCCGGCCTTCATGTCGACCTCGATGTGCTTCATGCCCCGCAGCAGCCAGCCGATGAGCGGCTTGTCGAAGGCGCGCTTGGTGGCCATGAAACGCACCCGGCGGCGATTGTGCAGCCAGGTCTGCCACTCGACCAGCGCGAACTCGAGGTAGCCGAAGTGGGTCATGGCGAACACGGCACCGCCGGTCGAGGGGATGTGCTCCAGACCGGTGGCCCGGCGCTTGAGCCTCAGCCCCGCGAAGAGCGCACGCCCGATCCCGATCGCTATGACGTAGACGGGCTCAGGGGTGCGGCGGGCCATACCCGTCACGCTAGGCGGGCTCTCTGCGAAGCCGCCTGACCGGCTGTCGACCGCGGGTTCGCGCTACGAGCCGTGGCGCGGCTTGCGCGGCGGGCGATCGTCGCGGTCCGGCCGCGGCGCTCGATCCGGTCGGTCGCCGCTGTCGCGCCGCTTGCCGGGTGCGCCGCGATCGGGGCGCAGCTCGATCAGCCGGCCACTGATCCTCGTGCCGCTCAGGCGGTTCAGCTGATCGCTCGAGAGCTCCGACAGGTCGACGAGGGAGAAGTCGGGACGGATGTCGATCGCCCCGAAGTCCTCGCGCTGCAGGCCGCCCTCGTTGGCGAGCGCACCGACGATCTGGCGGGGCTCGACCTTGTGGCGGCGACCCACCGCGATCCGGTAGGTGACGCGAGATGCAGTCGGAGCCGCGACTGCGCCGCTCGCGTTCGGGCCGATCGCCGCGGTCGCGTCCGCCGTCGCGATCGGGGTCGAGGCGCTCGTAGCGCTGCGAGCGCTCGTCCTCGGGCGAGAGCAGCAGAGGGGTCTCGCCCTGCGCCACGACGGCGAGTGCTGCAGCGACATCGGCTTCGGGGACGTCGTGGTGCTCGACGTAGTGGGCGATGATGCCGCGGAACCGCTCGATCCGTTCCGCCTGCTCGAGCGCGTCGGTGATGGCGTCGTCGAAGCGGCTCAGCCGGGTCGCGTTGACGTCCTCGGCGCTGGGCAGCTGCATCTGGGTCAGCGGCTGACGGGTGGCGCGTCTCGATCGAGGTCGAGCATGCGTCGCTCGCGCGGCGTGACGAAGCTGATCGCATCGCCGGTGCGACCTGCGCGGCCGGTGCGGCCGATGCGGTGCACGTACGACTCGGTGTCGATCGGCAGATCGAAGTTGACGACGTGGCTGATGCGGTCGACGTCGAGCCCGCGAGCGGCGACATCGGTCGCGACGAGGATGTCGAGCTTGCCCGACTTGAGCTGGTTGACGGTCTTCTCGCGCTGGGCCTGGGCCACATCGCCGCTGATCGCCGCGGCGGTGTAGCCGCGTGCGCGCAGCTTCTCGGCGAGCGTCTCGGTCTCGTTCTTGGTGCGGACGAAGACGATCATCCCCTCGAAGTTCTCGACCTCGAGGATGCGGGTGAGGGCGTCCACCTTCTGCTGGTACGAGACGACCAGGTAGCGCTGGGTGGTGTTGGCCGAGGTCGTGGTCTTGTTCTTGACCGTGATCTCTTCGGGGATCGCGCAGATACTGCCCCGACATGCGGCGGATCGCGGCCGGCATGGTCGCCGAGAACAGGGCGACCTGCTTGTCGGCGGGCGTGTCCGCGAGGATCGTCTCGACGTCTTCGGCGAAGCCCATCTTGAGCATCTCGTCGGCCTCATCGAGCACGAGGTACTTGAGCTCGGACAGATCGAGGGTGCCCTTGTCGAGGTGATCCATGATGCGGCCGGGCGTGCCGACGACGACGTGCACGCCGCGGCGCAGGGCGGAGAGCTGGGTGCCGTAGCCCTGACCGCCGTAGACGGGCAGCACTCGGACGCCGCGCAGATGGGACGCGTACTTCTCGAAGGCCTCGCACACCTGCAGCGCGAGCTCGCGGGTGGGTGCGAGCACCAGCGCCTGCGGGGTGCTTCTGCGACACATCGAGGCGCGACAGGATGGGCAGCGCGAATGCCGCGGTCTTGCCGGTTCCGGTCTGGGCGAGGCCGATGACGTCGCGACCGGCGAGCAGCGGCGGGATGGTCGCCGCCTGGATCGCGGACGGCGTCTCGTAGCCCACATCCTTGAGCGCCTTGAGGACGGCGTCGCTCAGGCCGAGGTCGTTGAAGGTGAGCTGGTCCGGATCGGCTGCGGCGGCGGCAGGCTCGGTCGCAGCGGCGGGAGAGTCGGTCGTGGGGAGAGTCGGTCTCGGGAGAGTCGGACTGCGTGGATTCGGAAGAGGTGGATGCCTCGTCGTGCTCGGCGTGCTCTGAAGGAGGCATCCCATAAGGGTAACGGCCCGCCCCGGTTCCCTGCACCGCGCTCATCGGAGGCTCCGGTGACGAAAAGGAGGCTGAGACCAGGCCCTGCGGACGAGCCCTCTCGATGGACGAGCCGTCTAGATGAGGCCGCGCAGAAGCTCTTCCGGGCTGCGGCCCTCCGCGCGAGCCCGTCGGAGCAGCCGGCCGTGCTCTTCGGAGGTCAGCTGAAGCGTCAGCTCGTGCAGCTGGGGCTCATCGAGATCGAACAGCGACGCCGGCTCATCCCGTTCCTCCCCTCGACTCGGTGCTGATGCAGCCGAGGCGAGTGGAGCGGCGACCTCGGTCACGGGCGTGGCGCCGAATCCCGGCCCTTCCGGCACGGCGGTCCCCCGCTGGTAGGCCTCGGCCGCGGCGCGGGCTCGCACATCCGCGGCCTCGTTCAGCTCATGCCCGACGTGGCCCTTGACCCACTCGAAGCGGTACTCCCTGCCCGTGATCGCCTCGTCGAGCTCCTTGATGAGGTCGAGATTCATGACCGGCTGGCCGTCGCCCTTCCGCCAGCCCTTCCGCTTCCAGCCCGGCATCCACTTGGTCACCGAGTTGATGACGTACTGGCTGTCGCAGAGCACGAGGAGGTCCTCGCCCGCACCCTCAGTGGCGCGGAAGAGCTCGAGGACGGCCTTGAGCTCACCCATGTTGTTGGTGCCGTGCTTCCACCCGCCCGCTGCCCAGCGGTCGTCATCGATGTACCAGGCCCAGCCGGACGGACCCGGATTCCCGAGCGCGGATCCGTCTGCTGCAGCGGTGATCGTCACCCGTCCATCGTAGGGAACCGGGCAGCACGCCTCTCGCGGGGCATCGAGGTTAGGCTCGACGGAATGGATGCCGTGGAGCGTCGCCGGCGAGCGGCGGAGCAGGAGAAGCGCGCCGACGACGTGCTCTGGTCGATCCACAGCGGCGGTGACATGTTCGCCGAGACCTTCGCCCTGGCCAACGAGTTCACCGACCGTCAGACCGCCCGATTCGGCCTGTGGCTCCGAGGACTCGGAAGGCCACCCGAGACGCGCTGACCGTTGACCTGGCCCGGGTCAGGCGGCGCTCACCTGCAGCTCGCCGGGTGCGGAGCCGGCGGCGCCGAAGACGAGCCGCCGGGTGGCGATCTTGTCGGTGAAGAAGCGGTCGTGGCTGACCACCACGACGGCGCCGGGGAAGTGCACGAGCGCCCGCTCCATCACCTGGGCGCTCGGCAGGTCGAGGTGGTTCGTCGGCTCGTCGAGCACCAGCACCGACGCGCCCGAGAGCAGGCACTGGGCCATGGCGACGCGCGCCTTCTGGCCTCCGGAGAGATCCCGGATGCGCTTCTTCAGGTCGGCCTCGGAGAACTGGAACATCGCGAGGAATCGGCCGACCGACTTGCGAGTGGCGGTCAACGCGAGGCTGTCGGGCATGGCGTTCACCGCAGTGGCTGACGGTGTCGTCGAGGTCGAGCTCATCGAGGATCTGGTTGTAGGAGACGACCTTCGCGCCGGCCGCCCATGCGACCCGGCCCGAGTCCGGCTTCTCCTCGCCGGTCAGCACCGTGAGCAGGGTGCTCTTGCCGCTGCCGTTGGAGCCGATCACGGCGATCCGGTCGCCCCGGCGGATCTCGAAGTCGAGACCGCTGAACAGGGTGCGCTCGCCGTAGGACTTGGTCGAGGCCGTCGACGCGGCAGAGGACGTCCTTGACGTGCAGCCCGCCGTAGATCTCGGTGATGATCTGGTCGACCGGCCGCGGCGCGCGGGTCTTCTTGATGCCGGCGAGCTGCTTGCCGAGCCCCTTGCTCGCGTTCTTGGCGGCCTCGCGGCGGTCGGCGATGCCCTCCGCCTCGAAGGCGAGCAGCTCGGACTCGTGCACGAACTGCGCCTCGAGGGTCTTCAGCCGGAACTGCTTCTGCATGACGTACTCGGCGAAGTTGCCCGGGTACTCGTGCAGGTGGAAGTTCTCGACCTCGACGATGCGGGTGACGACCGCGTCGAGGAACTTGCGGTCGTGCGACACGATGATCGCGGCGCCCCGGAAGTCGCGGAACCAGCTCTCGAGCCACTCCACGCCGGCGACGTCGAGGAAGTTCGTGGGCTCGTCGAGCAGCAGCACGTCGGGGTCCTCGAGCAGGATCTTCGCGAGCGCCGCGCGGTTGCGCCAGCCGCCCGACAGCTCGTCGATGGGGCATCGTGCGGTGCGCCTCGGCGAAGCCGAGGGTGGTCAGGGCCTGGTCGATGCTGCCGGTGGTAGTCCCAGCCGTCGAGGCGGTCCATCTCACCGAACAGCTCGGACTGGCGGTCGATGAGGCGGTCGAGCTCGGTGCTCGCCGAGGAGTCCGCGGCGATGGCGGCGTCGATGGCGGCCAGCTCGTCCTCGACCGCGTGGACCTCGTCGAACAGCGCCGTCGAGCACCTCGGTGATGGTCGCGGTGCCGTCCAGCTCGGAGAACTGGGAGAAGTAGCCGATCCGCAGGCCGGGCTCGATGGTGACCGTCCCGGTCTCGGGCTGCACCTGCTCGAGCACGAGCTTGAGCAGGGTCGTCTTGCCCGAGCCGTTGCGTCCGATCAGACCGACCCGGTCCCCCGCCTCGAGGCGGAAGAACGCCTCACGCAGGATCTGGGTGCTCTCGTACTTCACGGTGACGTCGTTCAGGCGGATCAGGGACATCCCTCCAGTCTCTCGGACAACGGAGACCGTGTGCGCCGCCGGCTCCCCCGCCCCGACCGGGCATCCTCGTGCGTGGGAGCGGAGGCTACTGCGCCGGCCCGAGCAGCACCGCCAGCAGGGCTGCCGCTCCACCGAGAATGAAGAGCATGGTGCCGAGCTGCATCGTGCGCGACTTGTCGCGATCGGCGGTGGGAACGTCGACCTCGAGAACCGGGCAACCCGACCAGCCGATCAAACCGATGCTCAGCGTCACCACCAGGGCACCCACCCACCAGAGGATCTGGATGGGCTCGGGCAGGCCGGCAGGACGCCAGCCGGAAGAGAGCAGCGGACCGATCGCGAGCGCAGTGGAACCCACGGCAGCAGCGAACCACGCCGTTCCCGTCCGCATGATGCGCTGAACGTTGTTCTGGGGCGCCATCAGCTCGTTGACCCCTCCGACGCGCATGCTCTCGCTCGAGGCGACCGAGTGTCGGGACGGCGGAGTTGAGGCCGTCTCCGGAGCGACCTCCGCGAAGGGGAAAGGCTGGGATTCGGCCGGAACGGCATCAGACGGCTCGCTCCGATGCCAGCGCACGTCCCCAGCTCTGCGATCGCGCCAGCCATGGCGGGTCTGCGCGCCACCTGCGGCGTTCGACTCCCGGATGAGATCCGGTCTGAGCTCGGACAACTCACGCTCCCTATGACGACAGCTCGGGTTCGCACTCATGGGCTGCCTACGAGACTACAGCTCGCATAGCTGGACTGCCTGTCGCCTGCCAGCCGTCGCCTCCTCATCGCGGCCTGCAGCAAGTGGGCAGCGCTACGACACATGTCGAACCTGCCCTCGGGGCCGGGTCCGGTCAGCTCCGGCCGGCTCCTGTCTAGGCTGGCGTCATGTCGGATGACCGAAGGATTTCGCTGATCGGATCCGTGTCCCTCGGCACCGGAGTGATGATAGGGGCCGGGATCTTCGCCCTCGTGGGCCAGGTCGCCGTCCTGGCGGGAGACTGGTTTCCGATCGCGTTCGCCGCAGGCGCGGTGGTTGCGGGCGGGAGCTCGTACGCCTACATCCGCTATTCGACGGTGAACCCGAGTTCCGGTGGCGTCGCCATGCTGCTCAAGGATGCCTACGGTCCAGGGGCGACGGCCGGCTCCTTCGCCCTGTTCATGTACGTATCGATGCTCATCGCGGAAAGCCTGCTCGCCCGCACCTTCGGGACCTATCTGCTCACCCCCTTCGGACTGCAGGACTCCGCTCTGCTCGTTCCGATCCTGGGTGTCATCGCGATAGTCCTCGCCACCACCGTGAACCTGATCAGCACGGCGCTGGTCGAAGGGTCGGCTCTCACCACAGCGGTCCTCAAGGTGACGGGTCTGGCGGCACTTGCCGTCGCCGGACTCATCGCCTCGTTCGCGACTCACAGCACGAAGGCTTCGGGATCGGGCACTCCGGGAGGCCTCCTCGGCGTACTGGCCGCCTCGACACTCTGCGTCCTGGCCTACAAGGGCTTCACCACGATCACCAATCAGGGGGATGCCATTCGACATCCGGAACGCAATATCGCGCGCTCCATCGTGATCTCCCTGTCCGTCTGCGCGGTGCTCTACCTGTTGATCACGATCTCGGTCCAGGTGAGCATCGGCGCGCAGGGGGCGGTGGACGCGCGAGACTACGCGCTCGCTCGCGCTGCAGAGCCGCTTTTCGGTGCGTGGGGAGTCGGTGTGACCGTGGCCGTGGCGATCGTTGCGACGCTGTCGGGGCTGGTTGCCAGCCTCTTCTCGGTCTCCCGACTGCTCGCGATGCTGCAGTCGATGGGACAGGCACCCTCACTGCCCGCTCGGTTCACCCATCAGCCGCTGCTGCTCACCGCAGCGCTCGCCCTGCTGGCGACAGCGTTCCTGGATCTCAGCCAGATCGCCTCCATCGGAGCGTTCCTCTACCTCTCAATGGATATCGCCGTGCAGTGGGGCGCTCTGCGCTCGTTGCACGAGAGGGTGGAGCTGCGGCGGTGGGTTCCCGCATTGTCGATCATGCTGGATCTCGCCGTCCTCATTCCCTTCACGGTCCTGAAGATGCGCTCGGACCTCCCGACGGTGTTCATCGCAGCGGCCACCGCCGCCGTGATCGTCCTCGCTCAGCTCATCGTGGTCCGCCGACGGGCCGCATCGTCATAGCGAGGTACTCAAGCTCTCCCACGGCCCACCCTCGGCCGAATGGGCGACGACGCTGGAGTGGCCGGCGTCGCCACGCTCGGTCGCGCGGCGGTGATCGGCGAATGAGATCGCCGGCGCCGGACTGACGGCATGGCCGCTCCCGCCGCGGCGTCGCCGCTCTCTCTGTCGGGATGACAGGATTTGAACCTGCGACCCCCTGACCCCCAGTCAGGTGCGCTACCAAGCTGCGCCACATCCCGATACCGATCCGAGACGCGCGGACGCGCCGAGGACCTCCGACAGCCTACCCGTTCGCAACCCTCCACCGCGCCATCGCCAACTTCGGGAACCGATCTGCGCGCTGGCGGCGGTGGCAGGAATCCGTGGTGGACGTTGAGGCTGCGACCCTCAGAAGCGTTGGGGTCCGATGAAACGGGTATACGTGTCGCTGTTGGGTGGCTCGACCCAGACGGATCCCACCCACAGCGGCGGTACATCAGGTTTCGATGTCGGGTCTGTCCGGCGGATCGGTGTCGGCTTCGGGACGGTGACCGGGTTCGCCGGGTGGGTCACGTCGACTCGGCCGGAGGGGCTGGTCCAGATGAGGTCGCCGTCGGCGAGGAGGATCGCGGTCCAGTTGCCGAGGTGACGCAGCTTGTGATGCTTGCGACAGAGGCTGATGAGGTTGTCGGCTGTGGTCCGCTGCGATTTCGCGAATTCCTCGACATGGTCCAGGTCCAGGCCGATGGCCGTCCGGTTGCACCCCGGGAACCGGCAGGTCCCGTCGCGGTTGGCGACCCAGCGACGCAGGGCGGTGGGGATGTGGCGGGCGTCGGTGCCGACTTCGAGGATGTTGCCGGTCTCGGGGTGAATGAGGACACGGAAGAAGTAGCTGGACAGAGTCATCAGGTTGCGCATCGTCTGCGCGTCCATCGGACCTTGCCCCATCACCTCGCCCGGCTGGTCACCACCCACGGCGGTGTCAGCCGGGACCGTGACGAATACGGTCGCCTTGACGTTGCGGACACCGGCCTCATCGTTCAGCAGCAGGTCGACAAGGACGTCGGCGCGGAGCTGCGCTGACGTCCGGTCGTCCTCGCCTCCGGCATTCTGGATGGAGCGGACGCAGGCGTCGAGCTTCGCATCGATCGCCGCCGTGTCCTCTCCAGACAGCGCCGCCCACAGCTCACCCATGCCATCCCGATTCGGAGCAATGCGCACCTGACGGTCCGCGAGGGCGTCCGCGTGGCGCTCGGCTGAGTCGTCGGGCTGGAGCCGCTCGCGGAGCTTGCCGAGCTCGTTCTTCAACTTCGCCGGCGTCATCCCCTCCGCCATGATCAGCGCCGCACGCTCGAATCGCCTGCCGAGCTCGCCTGTGAGGCCTGCGCCTTCATCGGCGATGAACTCCGCATGCCGGAGAGTGATCAGACCGGCGACGACCGCGGCGAGAGTCGCCCGGCGGTCGGTGGTGAGGATGTTCGACCGCGCGATCAGTGCCTGCGCGCTGTACTCGGTGAGGCCGAGGGTGAGCGCGACTTCGGCGATGAAAACCCGGTCCTGGATGTTCTCCTGGATTGGATTCGCGGCCTGCCGGGCGTAGGTGGCGGCCTCGGCGGCGATCCACTTGATCCGCTCCACCTGAAGTGCCTGCTCGTCGAGCTTGAGCAGGGTGATGCCCTCGAGGAACTCCTGCCGCCGACGACGCGGCGCGACCTCCACCACCTCACTAGCCGGTTCCTCGATCGGGCACGGGTTCACCTCCAACCAGGAGAAGAACTCCTCATCGCTGACCCGCACCGGGGCGGTGAAGTCGTCGGCGAGCAGGGACACGTACGAGTCATCCCACCCGTCCGTCAGTGCCTCGTCCATACCTGCACCCTGCCACCAGCCACCGACACTGGGAGGGCGTATCCGGGCTGATCCGCGGATACTTTCAACCAGTGGTTGAGGCGAGTTTTCGGGGGCTCGGGTGGGCTTCGATACCGGCTCGGAGGCCCAAGCCCATCGATCGGAACGTCGCGGTCTGCGCTCGAAGCTGCGCCTACTGCGCGGCCTTGGCGGCGGCGTACTTCTCGCGCACGTCGTCCATGTCGAGTCCCCGGACCTGCTCGATGAGCTGCTCGAGCGCGGGGGCCGGAAGGGCGCCGGGCTGACCGAAGACCGGGATGCCGTCGCGGTAGACGACGAGGGTCGGGATCGAGCGGATCCCGTACTCCCCAGCGAGGTCCTGCTCGGCGTCGGTGTCCACCTTCGCGAAGGTGATGTCGGGGTTCTTCTCGCTCTGGTCCTCGAAGATGGGACCGAACTGGCGACACGGTCCGCACCAGGCGGCCCAGAAATCGATGAGGACGATGCCATCGGCGATGGCGTCGTCGTGGGTGTCCTTGGTGAGAGTCGTAGTTGGCATAGTGGGTGCAACGCTGCTCACGCCGACTTGATTCCCCGGTACTACGCTCCCTGCATGCCCGTAAGAACACCTCGTGACCGAGTCGCCGTCGTCACCGGAGCCGCCCGTGGGATCGGCGCCGCGATCGCCGTCCGACTCGCGGAGGACGGGTTGGATGTCGCCGTCATCGACCTCGATGAGGCCTCCACCGCGGATACGCTCGCTGCCATCCGGGGTGCCGGTGCGCGGGCGATCGGCATCGGCGCGGACGTCTCGGACGCCGCCGCGGTCGAGCGAGCGGTCGCGCGGGTGGCGAACGAGCTCGGGGCTCCGACCGTGCTCGTGAACAATGCCGGCATCCTGCGCGACAACCTCATCTTCAAGATGACCGAGGACGACTGGGATGCCGTGCTCGGCGTGCACCTGCGCGGCGCGTTCCTGATGACCCGCGCGGTGCAGGCGCATCAGGTCGCCGCTCAGTGGGGTCGGATCGTCAACCTGTCGAGCACCTCGGCCCTCGGCAATCGCGGCCAGGCCAACTACGCCGCGGCGAAGGCCGGCATGCAGGGCTTCACCAAGACCCTCGCGATCGAGCTCGGCCGCTACAACGTGACGGCGAACGCCATCGCGCCGGGATTCATCGCCACCGACATGCTCCGCGCGACCGCCGAGCGCGTCGGAATGCCGTTCGAGGACTTCCTCGCGAGCGCAGCGAAGGACATCCCGGTCGGCCGCGTCGGCCAGCCTGCTGACGTCGCTGCCGCTGCCTCGTTCTTCTGCTCCGATGCGGCGTCGTTCGTCTCGGGCCAGGTCCTCTACGTCGCTGGCGGCCCGAAGGACTGACCCGCCGAATTGCCACGAATGGCTCCCAAAACCGAGTTTTGGGAGCCAAAGGTGGCAATTCGTCGGGGTCTAGGTGCGCTTGCGGCGCTCGCGCACGCGCATGTTGACGACGATCGGCGTGCCCTCGAAGCCGTAGATCTCGCGCAGGCGGCGCTGGATGAAGCGGCGGTAGCCCGGGTCGAGGAACCCGGTCGTGAACAGCACGAACGTCGGCGGACGCGTCGACGCCTGCGTGCCGAACAGGATGCGCGGCTGCTTGCCGCCGCGCACCGGGTGCGGGTGCGCCGCGACGAGCTCGGCGAGGAAGGCGTTGAACTTGCCGGTCGGGATGCGGGTGTCCCAGCGACTCGAGCGCCGTCTCGAGCGCGGGCACGAGCTTCTCGAGGTGCCGGCCGGTGCGCGCCGAGATGTTCACGCGCGGCGCCCAGGCGACGTGCGCGAGGTCCTGCTCGATCTCGCGCTCGAGGTAGCGGCGGCGCTCGTCGTCGAGCAGGTCCCACTTGTTGAACGCGAGCACGAGCGCGCGCCCCGACTCGAGCACCAGGTCGATGATGCGCACGTCCTGCTCGCTGATCGGCTCGCGTGACGTCGAGCACGACGACGGCGACCTCGGCCTTCTCGAGCGCGGCCGAGGTGCGCAGCGACGCGTAGAAGTCGGCGCCCTGCTGCAGGTGCACGCGGCGACGGATGCCGGCGGTGTCGACGAAGCGCCACACCTTGCCGCCGAGCTCGACCTGCTCGTCGACCGGGTCGCGGGTGGTGCCGGCGAGCTCGTTGACGACGACGCGCTCCTCCCCCGCCGCCTTGTTCAGCAGGCTCGACTTGCCGACGTTCGGGCGGCCGAGGATCGCGACGCGGCGCGGTCCGCCGACCTCCTGCTTCGCGACGGCCGAGACCTCGGGCAGCACCTTCAGGACGGCGTCGAGCAGGTCGGCGACGCCGCGGCCGTGCAGCGCCGAGACGGGGTGCGGCTCGCCGAGGCCGAGGGTCCAGAGCGCGGCGGCGCTCGGCTCCTGGCGCGCGTCGTCGACCTTGTTGGCGACGAGGAACACCGGCTTGCCGCTCTTGCGCAGCATCTGCACGACGTGCTCGTCGGTCGAGGTCGCGCCGACGATCGCGTCGACGACGAACAGCACGGCGTCGGCGAGGTCGATCGGCGACCTCGGCCTGCAGCGGCGACGGAGGCGTCGATGCCCTGGGCGTCGGGCTCCCAGCCGCCGGTGTCGACGAGCGTGAAGCGGCGGTCGTTCCACTCGGCGCTTGTACGAGACGCGGTCGCGCGTGACGCCGGGGGTGTCCTCGACGACGGCCTCGCGGCGGCCGAGGATGCGGTTGACGAGCGCGGACTTGCCGACGTTCGGGCGGCCGACGATCGCCAGCACCGGCAGCGCCGGCAGGTACCGGACCTCGTCGGGGTCCTCGCCGACGTGCTCGAGGAGGTCGAGGTCCTCGTCGTCGAGGTCGTAGTCCTCGAGGCCGATCGCGCAGGCTGGCCGCGCGGCTCGGCAGCAGCGTCGTCGTCGAGGGCGGCGAGACGCTCCGCGAGGTCGTCGTCAGAGGTGTCGTAGTCGCGGTCGTCGTCAATCATCGTGCCCCAGTCTGCCGTAGGACAGCCGACGCAGCGGCGCCGGGGCCCCGTGTGCTCGTGCAGGCTCAGGCGCTGGCGGTCACCGCGGATCTCGATCCACTCCTGGACGCCTCCCGGATCGCAAGCTCGCTCGACGCCATCGCAGCCAGGTCGACCAGCGTGGCCACCTCGTCCTCGGTGATCGCTCGGGGCGCGAAATCGAGTACGCACAGAGTGCCGATCCGCTGGCCGTCAGGCGTCGTGATGGGCGCGCCCGCGTAGAACTGCAGGCCGAATTCTCCGGCGACCAGCGGATTCGATGATGCCCGCGCGTCGCGGCGTGCGTCCTCGATGATCCACGGATCGTTCTGCAGGATCGCCGACGAGCACAGGCCGGGATCGCGAGTGATCTGCTCCAGCGCCAACCCGTGCGTCGACTTGAACCAGATGCGCTGCTCATCGACGATGGTGATCAGCGCGATGGGAGTCGTCAGCACGCGCGCGGCCAACGAGGTGATGCGGTCGAAGCGCTCCTCCCGGGGAGTGTCGAGGATGCTCGAGATCGCGGACAGCGGCCATCCGCGTGGCCTCGCTGACCCTGGCGCTCTGCCCTGTGGTGCGATGGCGACCGCTGATCGCCGCGATCACCAGGTCGCGCAACGCGATCATCGCCTCGCTGGCCGTCGGCCGCTCGTCGGGATCGCGCGCGGTCATCGCCTTGAGCAGCACCCGCCAGTCGGGATCGAGATCCTCGGGGATGTAGGGATCGTTGAGCAGTCGGGCCACTGCAGAGCCGACCGCGTCGCCGGGGAAGGCGACCGTCCGGGTGAAGCATTCGAGCAGGACGAGGCCGAGCGAGTAGATGTCGCTCGCAGGCCCGGCAGGCTGCAGATTGGCCTGCTCCGGACTCAGGTAGGCGGCGGTGCCGGTGGTCGTGCTCGTTCTCGTCGACCACCACGCTGTCCAACGGCATCGCGATCCCGAAGTCGGTCAGCTTGCCGCGAGGCCGGCTGTTCCATCCGCCGTAGTCGATGGTCATGACGTTCGCCGGCTTGATGTCGCGGTGCACGACGCCCTGGTGGTGCACGTACTCCAGCGCTTCGGCGAGGTCGTGGCCGATGTACGCGATGTCCTTGAGCGACATCGGACCCTTCTCCAGCGCGCGCTTGAGGTCGACCCCCTCGATGAGCTCCATCACGAGATAGATGCGTGGGCGCAGTCGGTCCGTGTGGTCGACACCCGCGTCGAGAAGGGTGACTATGCCGTGGTGGGAGAGGTGGGCGACCATCTTGGCCTCCGCCTCCTGCTTGCGGACCTCATCGGAGCCGATCTCTCCAGGCGCGAACACCTTGATGGCGACGTCGCGACCGAGAGCCTCATCGTGGGCGCGCCAGACGGTGGCCATGCCGCCGCGGCCGATGCGCTGGACGAGGTGATACCGACCTCGAAGCGGCACGCCGACGGCCGCCGTGTCGACGACCCGCTCGGCGTCGGGAGTCGTCACGGTGTCGTCCATGCCGCAGGCTCCATTGATTTCATGCTAGGCGGCGGGGTCCACCGGCGGCCACCCCCACCGGGGTGAAATGTCAGCCCCGACACGCCGGTGCGCCGGATGGAGCACGACGTCGATGTCAGTCGATTGCCGCTCTGATCAGGGAAACGGCCGCGTCGATGGTCTCGTCGAAGGCGAGCTTGGTCGAATCGAGAGTCATCACTCCGTCAGCGGCCGTCATGAAGTCGACCACTTGCGAGTCCCGCCTGTCGCGCTCGAGAACCTGTCGCTCGACATCGTCGTCCGACTGCCCGCGAGCTCCCCCGCACGGCGGGACAGGCGCGCCTTCTCGTCGGCCGTGAGGAGGATCCGCACGGGAGCGTCGGGAGCCACGACCGTGGTGATGTCACGACCCTCGGCCACTATGCCCGGTCGTCCGGGGGCGTCGAGCAGGCGGCGGAAGAGGTCGTTGAGGTGCACGCGCACCTCCGGCACGCGAGCGACCGAGCTCACGGCGCCGCTGACCCGCGGCTCGCGGATGGCCGCCGTCACGTCCACGTCGCCGACGTGCACGCGGACGTCATCGGGGTCGGTGCCGATGGCGTAGTCGAAGCCGTCGAGTAGCCCGACCACTGCTTCGGGATCCTCCAGGTCGATGCCCCGCTCCAGTCCGAGCCAGGCGAGTGAGCGATATCCGGCGCCCGTGTCGAGGAACTCGTAGCCGAGTGCGCGGGCGGCGGCGCGGCTCACGCTCGACTTACCGCTGCCGGCTGGTCCGTCGATGGCGACGACCACCCTCGTCCAGTGACCGAGCGACGCGCGCGATGCGCCCGTCGAATCGGACGCGGACTGATGGGTCGATTCCTGGGTCGACTCCTGGCGCTCATCCGGCGATCCTCCAGCCTCGGGTGGTGAGCTCGTCTTCGAGGCCGGTCGCGCGCCTCGGGCACGATGGACAGTTCGACGATGCCGATCTGCGCGCCGGGCGAGTGCTCGAGCCGCAGGTCCTCGAGGTTCACGCCCAGCTCTCCGACCTCGGTGAGCAGCCTCGCGATCTGGCCGGGGCTGTCGTCGATGAGCACCACGAGCTGAGCGAAGCGGGCGTCGCCGCCATGCTTGCCCGGGCAGCCGGGCAACGCCCGTGTTGCCGGAACGCAGCAGCTCGGCGATCGTCCGCCGCGCTCCCGGCGCACCGTGGGCGACGATCGCGGCCTCGAGCGTCGCCAGGTCGTCGCGGATGGCGGACAGCACCGGGCCGACCTGCGCCGCATTCGCGGTGAGGATCTGCACCCACAGCTCGGGGCTGCTGCCGGCGATGCGAGTCACGTCACGGAGGCCCTGCCCCGCGATGGCGACCGCCGTCGACGGAGCGTCGACCAGCCGTGCGGCCATCAGCGATCGCGACCAGCTGCGGGACGTGCGAGATCAGCGCGACGCTGTGGTCGTGCTCCTCGGGGCGAGCTGGACCGGGACGGCACCGACGTCGAGCACGAGCGCCTCGATCGCGTGGATCTGCGCCGACGTCGTCGCGCGTGAGGGGTGATCACCCACGGCCTGCCGAGGAAGAGGTCGGCCCGCGCCGAGATCGCTCCGCCGCGCTCGCGTCCGGCGAGCGGGTGAGAGCCGAGGTACCGCTCGATGGGCGCCCCGTTCTCGACCAGCTCGGCGCAGCGGCGCGACCTTCACGCTTCCGACATCGGTGATCGAGCGCGTCAGGGAAGCGCGCGAGAGCGGCGGCGATGACGGCGGCCAGTTGATCGGGCGGCACCGCGACGATGACGAGCGCGGGCCTCGTCATCCGACTCGGCGCGTCGACCGGCGCCGTAGTCGATGGCGAGGTCGAGGCTGCGAGGGCGACGAGTCCTCGAGAGCGACGTCGACGTCAAGAGCTCGAAGCGCGTGGCCGATGCTCGCACCGAGCAGCCCGCTGCCCACGATGAGGACGGGGCCGGCGGTACGGGCGGTCACTCAGGTCTCCTGCCGGGCGGCGATCACGGGGCGGAGCTGCTGCCCCGCGACAGGGTCAGCAGCTGGCCGAGTTCTACCTTAGTGAGGTCGCGCAGCTCACCCACGGCCAGCGATCCGAGATGCAGGGGGCCGAACTGGCGGCGCACCAGCTCGACGACCGGATGCCCGACCGCATCGAGCATCCGCCGCACGATGCGGTTGCGGCCGGAGTGCAGGGTGATCTCCACCAGGCTCGCGCCGCGTTCTGGCGCGAGTCGGGCATGAGCCGGGCGCGGTCTGCGGCGATCGGGCCGTCGTCCAGCTCGATGCCCGCCGCAGCTGGGCGATCGCCTGGGCGCCACCCGCCCCGGACGAGCGCGATGTAGGTCTTCGACACGCCGAACGAGGGATGGGCGAGGGTGTGCGCGAGGTCGCCGTCGTTGGTGAGCAGCAGCAGGCCCGACGTGTCCGTGTCGAGCCGGCCGACGTTGAACAGGCGCTCCTCGTAGCGCTGCGGTGAATCGGCGCAGGTCCGGCCGGTCGCTGTTCGTCGCGCAGCGAGCTGACGATGCCGGTCGGCTTGTTGAGCATCACGTAGCGGCGCGTCGGTGTCGAGCTGCACGGCCACGCCGTCGACGGCGACCAGGTCGCTCTCGGGATCGATCCGGCGTCCCGAGCTCCGTCACGACCGGCCGTTGACGGCGACGCGGCCTGCGCCGATCAGGTCCTCGGAGACGCGGCGGGAGGCGACCCCCGCGGCGGCGAGCACCTTCTGCAGGCGGTCGCCCGCGGGCGCCTTCGGCGATCGCGTCGTCGGAAGCCGACGGCGGAGCTGGGCGGGTGAGGCGGTTCGGTCAGAGGACATCGGTGATCCCGTCGGCTCGGCGAGCAGCGGGGAGAGCGGCGGCAGCTCGTCGAGCGAGCCGATGCCGAGCTGACGAGCAGCATCTCGGTGGTGCCCCAGTGCACGGCGCCCGTCTCGCTGTCGGTGTAGAGCTCGGTGATCGAGTCCGCGGGCGGACAGGGTGCGCACGACCCCGTCGACGTAGACCGCGCGGATCGCGGCGACCTGGCTCGCGGGTGATCGGCTGCCTGTAGGCGATCACGGCGAGGGTCTCGAGGGCTGCCTGGGACAGCTTGGTCGGGCTCTGGGTGAGCACGAAGTCGCGGACGACCGCGTCGTACTGCTCGCGCACGTAGATCCGCCAGCCGCCCGCGACCTCGCGCAGCTCGAAGCCGCGGCGCGGACCGCCGGCGAGGCCGTCGTAGTCCGCGACGATGCGCTCCACCGCCTGGCGGACCACCGCGACGGGGCGGTCGATCGCGCTCGCGATCGAGACCAGGTCGACTGGGCGTCCTCGGCGACCATCAGGATCGCCTCGATGGCGCGTCGACTGCGACGAGGCGGGACGGGGGCCGCTGCGCAGGACGGCTGACGTCGGCTCGGGGCTGCGCCGATCCGGCTCCGCTCCCCGTCAGGTCGGCGACGGGCGCCGGACCGGCCGCGGCAGGCCGGCGAGACCGAGCAGCACGGCGACCGGCTCGCGTACGGGTCGTCGTCAGTCGTCATAGTCCGCTCCGAGTGCGTCGAGATGGGCTCGTCCCAGTCTCGGCCGTCCAGCGCACCGACAGCTCTCCGAGCGGCTCCAGCTGCTCGAACGCTAGCGCACCGGGGCGGTAGAGCTCGAGCACCGCGAGGAAGCGGGCGACGACGACTCGGTCGCTCCGCCCCGGCCGACGAGCTCGAGGAACGTGCTGCATCGAGCCGCGCGCAGCATGGCGACGACCTCGGCGGCCTGCTCCCGGATGCCGACCGCGGCGCGTGCAGGTGGTCGAGCGCGACCGTGGGCGTCTCTCTGCGGCGTCAGCGCGGCGGCCGCGAGAGCGGCGAACTCGGCGAGGCCAGCGTCCAGACCAGCTCGGGCGCCGGCGCGCGGAAGCGCTCCTCGAGCCGGACCGATCGGTAGTGCCGCGAGGTCTCGCGCAGCAGGCTGCTCCGCGAACCAGCCGGACGCCTCCTTGAACGCGCGGTACTGCAGGAGGCGGGCGAACAGCAGGTCGCGCGCCTCGAGCAGCGCGACGGCCTCCGCGTCGACGAGCTCGCCCTGCGGCAGCAGGCCGGCGATCTTGAGGTCGAGCAGCGTCGCCGCGACGACGAGGAACCCGCTCGCCTCGTCGAGTGTCCGATCGTCGCGTCGTCGTCCAGCTGCGCGAGGTAGGCGAGGAACTCGTCGGTGACGACGGACAGCGAGATCTCGGTGATCGTCGAGCTCGTGCTTGCGCGATCAGGTCGAGCAGCAGGTCGAACGGGCCGTCGAAGCCGGCCGACCGGACGCGGAAGGCCGGCGTCGGCGCTCTCCGCGACGGCGAGGTCGGCGGTCATCGAAGGCGCTGTCGGATCGGACGCGGTCAGGCGACCGCACCGCGCGCGACCAGTTCGCGGGCCAGCTGCCGGTACGCCTGAGCGGCGCGGTGCTCCGGCGCGAACTGCAGGATCGGCACGCGGGCCACGGAGGCGTCCGGGAACTTCGACGGTGCGGCCGATGACGGTCTCGAGCACGTCGTCGTCGAACGCCTCGACGACCCGGTCGAGCACCTCGCGCGAGTGCAGCGTGCGCGGGTCGTACATCGTCGCCACGATGCCGTCGAGCTCGATCGCCGGGTTCAGCCGGTCGCGGACCTTGTCGATGGTCTCCACCAGCAGCGCGACGCCGCGCAGGGCGAAGTACTCGCACGCGAGCGGGATCACGACGCCGTGCGCGGCGGTGAGCGCGTTCACCGTGAGCAGGCCGAGGGAGGGCTGGCAGTCGATGAGGATGACGTCGTAGTCTGTCGACGACCCGGCGGAGCACGCGGGCGAGGGTCTGCTCGCGGGCGACCTCGTTGACGAGGTGCACCTCCGCGGCCGACAGGTCGATGTTCGCGGGGATGACGTCGAGGCCCTGGATCTGGTGTGCTGGATCGCGATGCGCGGGTCGCGAGCGGTGCCGAGCAGCAGCTCGTAGATCGTCGACACGTCCTGGTTCTGCACCCCGAGGCCCGCGGACAGCGCGCCCTGCGGGTCGAAGTCGATGGCGAGCACCCTGCGGCCGTACTCGGCGAGCGCGGCGCCCAGGTTGATGCTGGTCGTCGTCTTGCCGACGCCGCCCTTCTGGTTGCAGAGCGCCACGATGCGTGCCGGACCGTGCTCTCAAGCGGCGCGGGAGTCGGGAACTCGGTGCGAGGGCGGCCGGTCGGTCCGTTGGGCAGGGTGATGGCGCTGCTGTCGACGCCGACGTGCCCGTCCGTCAGCGTGTCGACGGGCCGGAGCCGGTCGGCGACCATGGTCGGCGCCTCTGCGAGCATCTGTTGGCTGTGCGTCATCCCGACGTCCCTGCTGTCAACGATCGGACGCTTCCCGTCCCTCGGGGCAACTAAGAGAGGGTCGCAGCACGCACGGGAGCTTCTCGGCGCGCCGCGAATCACCGCCAGATCAAGGGTCAAGCGGTGGTTGACACCTGGTCAGCGGGCGCGGGGGTGGGCGCCGTGTACACGTCGCGCAGGGCGTCGGCGGTGACCAGCGTGTACAGCTGCGTCGTCGCGACCGAGCGGTGGCCGAGCAGCTCCTGCACGACGCGCACGTCGGCGCCGCCCGCAGGAGGTGGGTCGCGAAGCTGTGCCGGAAGGTGTGCGGCGAGACGTGCGCGCAGAGCCCCGCGCGCTCCGCCGCCGCCTGGATCACCAGCCAGGCGCTCTGCCGGGACAGCCGGGCGCCGCGCGGCCCGAGGAACAGCGCGGGCGTCGCGGTCCCCTTCGCCGCCCACATCGGCCGCACCCGCACCAGGTACGCGTCGATCGCCGCGCGCGCGTAAGATGCCGACCGGGACGATGCCGCTGCTTGCCGCCCTTGCCGAGCACCCGCACCATCGCGCCGGCGTCGAGGTCGTCGACGTCGAGCCCGACCGCCTCGCTGACGCGCGCGCCGGTCGCGTAGAGCAGCTCGAGCAGCGCCCGGTCGCGGAGAGCGACGGGCTCCTCCCCCTCCGTCGCCCCGAGGAGCCGCGCCATCTCGTCGATGCCGATCGCCTTCGGCAGGCGCAGGCGGCAGCTTCGGCGGGCTCACCTCGTGCGCGGCGTCGGCGGCGAGCACCCGTCCTCGGCGAGGAACCGGTGCAGGCCGCGCACGGAGGAGAGCATCCGGGCGACGGAGGAGGCGGCGCGCGCCGCTCCCCGCGTGCGCGAGCGCGCTGCGAGAACGCGGTGACGTCGCGCGGTGCGTCGACCTCGGCCATGTCCGCGATGCCCGCCTCCGCGAGGTGGGCCGCGTACCGGCGAGGTCGCGCCGGTACGCGGCGACCGTGTTGCGGCCAGCCCGCGCTCGACGGAGACGTGGCGGAGGAAGCCGGCGACCGCAGCCTCGGGTGTCATGCGCCTGCGACGTCGCTGCCTGCAGCCAGGTGATCCGGGACGTCCTGAGCGACGCGGACGGACGACTCGTGTGCCAGCGGCGCCGCCGGACGGGTGCGCGCCAGCGCTCGTCCCAGCCGGCGCGCCCGTCGAGGCGACTGCGCGGCGAGCGCGCCGATGACGAGCGACGGGCTCTGCACGCGCCGCGCCAGCACCGCGTCGACCAGCGTCGTCGAGGCGGACCCAGCGCACCTCGATGTCGGCCTCCTCGTCGTGCGCGCGAACGCTCGGCACGGTCGAGCTCGCGGGCGAGGTAGACGCGGATCGTCTCGTCGCTGCCGCCGGGCGAGTTCCGGAAGTCGGCGAGCACGTGCCACTGCGCGGCGGCGAGGTCGGCCTCCTCGGCCAGCTCGCGCTGCGCGGCGTCAGCGGCGGCTCCCCCGCCTCGTCCAGCAGGCCGGCCGGGATCTCCCAGTCCCGCGTGCGGATCGGATGCCGGTACTGCCGGATGAGCAGCACGCGGTCCTCGTCGTCGAGCGCGAGCACCGCGACCGCGCCGGGGTGGCCGATCACTCGCGGGTGATCGTCGTCGCCGTTGTAGTCGAACGTCTCGGACGCGACGTCCCAGACCCGCCCTGGAACACCGCGCGTCCTGCCGGGTCACCTTCACGGGCGACCGGACGTCGGTCAGGGGCTCGACGCCGGAGCGCCGGCTCGCTCATGCGTCGACCTCGGCCGCGACGCCGCGGCCTGCTGTCCTCGAACAGCCGGCTGGCGCGCTGGCGCTCGAGCGCGGCGCCGATCAGCCCGCGGAACAGCGGGTGCGCGCGCTCGGACGCGACCGCAGCTCGGGGTGCGCCTGCGTGCCGATGTAGAACGGGTGCACGTCGCGCGGCAGCTCGACGAACTCGACGAGCTCGCCGTCGGGCGAGGTGCCGGAGAAGACGAGCCCGGCGTCGGCGATCCGCTCGCGGTAGTGGTTGTTCACCTCGTAGCGGTGGCGGTGGCGCTCGACCGCCTCGTCGCGCGCCGTACAGCTCGGCGGCGAGCGAGCCCTCGTCGAGGTCGGCCGGTACAGGCCGAGGCGCATCGTGCCGCCGAGGTCGCCGCCGGCGATGATCGCGACCTGCTCGGCCATCGTCGCGATGACCGGGAACTCGGTGTCCGGGTCGAACTCGCTCGAGGACGCGTCCGCGAGGTCCGTCACGTTGCGCGCGTACTCGATGACCATGCACTGCAGGCCGAGGCACAGCCCGAGCGCGGGGATGCCGTTCTCGCGGGCGAACCGCAGCGCGCCGAGCTTGCCCTCGATGCCGCGCACGCCGAAGCCGCCGGGCACGCAGATGCCGTCGAGGTCGCCGAGCTGCGCGCGGCGCCCTCCGGCGTCTCGCACTCGTCGCTCGGCACCCAGCGCAGCTAGACCTTGGTCGTGCTGGGCGAAGCCGCCGGCCCGCAGCGCCTCGGTCACCGACAGGTAGGCGTCGGGCAGGTCGATGTACTTGCCGACGAGGCCGATCGTCACCTCGTGCTTGGGCTGGTGCACGGCCTGCAGCACGGTCGTCCCAGCCGCCCAGTCGACCTCGCGCCGCGCTCGAGGCCGAGCGCCTGCGACGATGTAGTCGTCGAGGCCCTGGTCGTGCAGCATCGCGGGGATGTCGTAGATGCTCGGCGCGTCGACCGCGTTGACCACGGCCTCCTCGTCGACGTCGCACATGAGGGCGATCTTCTTGCGGTTCGCCTCGGTCGACCGGCCGGTCGGAGCGCAGCACGAGCGCGTCGGGCTGGATGCCGATGGAGCGCAGCGCGGCGACGGAGTGCTGGGTCGGCTTCGACTTCTGCTCGCCGGAGGCGCCATGTAGGGCACGAGCGAGACGTGCACGAAGAACACGTTGTCGCGGCCGAGCTCGTGCCGCACCTGGCGGGCCGACTCGAGGAACGGCTGGGACTCGATGTCGCCGACCGTGCCGCCGATCTCGGTGATGATCACGTCGGGCTGCGGGTCGTCGCGCGGCCTGCAGGCGCATGCGGCGCTTGATCTCGTCGGTGATGTGCGGGATGACCTGCACGGTGTCGCCGAGGTACTCGCCGCGGCGCTCCGCGCGATGACCGTGCGAGTAGATCTGGCCGGTCGTGACGTTGGCCGCCTGGGTCGAGGTTGATGTCGAGGAAGCGCTCGTAGTGGCCGATGTCGAGGTCGGTCTCGGCGCCGTCGTCGGTGACGAACACCTCGCCGTGCTGGAACGGGTTCATCGTGCCCGGGATCGACGTTGAGGTACGGGTCGAGCTTCTGCATCACGACGCGCAGCCCGCGCGCGGTGAGCAGGTTGCCGAGGCTGGCGGCGGTGAGGCCCTTGCCCAGCGAGGAGACGACACCCCCGGTGACGAAGATGTGCTTGGTGATGCTCGGTAGTCGAGTTCTGCCCGGATGATGCGAGTGCTCCGCCACGGGATTCCATCTATGCCAGGAGACGACATCTTCGGTTCCCGAGGGCCCTCCGCATTGTTACGTTCTCGTTCCACCTCGTCCCCACCTCGATTCCTACGTTCCGGCTCCGTGTGCTCGAAATTCCGCGCACGCAGCGCCGGTTTCGTGCACATGGATGGCGGCCCTGCTCCCCGATCGGATCGCCACCGGGCGTCGGGCCCCTCCGCGGAAGGAGGTCGGCCCGACGGAGGCTATGTGCACGAAACCCGCCGAATACCTACGGAATTTCGAGCACATTGGGCCGGAACGTAGGAAAAGGCGGAGGGGTCAGGAGGCGGAGGGGTCAGGAGGCGGCGAGGTCGAGCAGCTCCTGGGCGTGGGCGAGGCCGGTCGCCGAATCGGGCAGGCCGGACAGCAGGCGGGCCATCTCGGCGACCCGGTCGTCGCCCTCGAGCCGCCGGACGCTGGAGGTGGTCACCTCGCCCGAGCGCCTTCTCGACACGCAGGTGGTTGGTGGCGAATGCCGCGACCTGGGCGAGGTGGGTGACCGCGATGACCTGCGACGACTCGGCGAGCCGGGCGAGGCGGCGCCCGACCTCGATCGCCGACGCCCCGCCGATCCCCGAGTCGACCTCGTCGAAGACGAACGTCGGCACCGGGTCGGTCGCGGCGAGCACGACCTCGATCGCGAGCATGATCCGGGAGAGCTCCCCGCCCGAGGCTCCGCGGCCGAGCGGACGCGGCTCGCCCCCGGGGTGCGGCTGCAGCAGCAGCTGCACGCTGTCCCGCCCGTGCGCGGTGAGCTCGTCGCGGCGACGGACGTCGACCATGAGCTGGGCGTCGGGCATCGCCAGGGCGGACAGCTCTGCGGTGACCGCCTCCGCCAGCCGCTCGCCGCCGCTTCGCGGCTGCACGCTCAGCTGATCGGCGAGCTCGACCACGAGGCGGCTCGGCCTCCGTCTCTGCGGCGAGCGCCTCGATGCGGTCGCCGTCGGTGTCGAGCTCGAGCAGCCGCTCGCTGCCCTCGGCGAGATATCGGAGCGCCTCGTCGAGCGTCGGTCCGTACCTTCGGGTCAGCACGGCCAGCTCGGACATCCGCTGCTGCGCCGCCTCGAGCTCGCGCGCGGAGTCGGCGTCGAAGCCGCTGGCGTAGCCCGCGATGCCCGTGGCGGCATCCGCCGCGAGGTAGGCGATCGCGGTCGACCTGCTCGGCGAGCGCTGCGAGCTCGGGGTCGAGCTCCGCGGCGCGCTCGAGCGTGCGCCGTGCCTCGCCGATCAGCCCCAGCACGTCGATGGCGTCGTTCTCGGACGACAGCAGCTCGTGCGCCTGGGTGGCCGCCAGGCGCAGCTCCTCGGCGTTCGCCATCCGGAGCACCCGCTGCTGCAGCTCGACGTCCTCGCCCGGCTGTGGCGCGACGACCTCGATCTCCGCGAGCGACGCTCGGAGCTCGGATGCCTCCGCTGCCCGCAGATCGCGATCGGCGACGAGCCGGCCGAGCTCGTCGCGGTTCGCCTGCCAGCGCCGATACGCGGTCTGGTAGTGCTCGAAGGCCTCGGCGAAGGTGTCGCCGGCGTAGCGATCGAGCGCCTCCCGCTGGGCGACCGCGGACTTCAGCCGCAGCTGCTCGGACTGCCCGTGCACGACGACGAGGCTCCTCGCCGAGCTCGGCGAGCAGCCCGGCCGGGGCGGATCGTCCGCCGACCGACGCGCGGCTGCGTCCCTCGGCCGCGATGGTCCGGCTGATGACCAGCTCGACGCGGCCAGGAGCGACGTCGTCGAGCTCTCCCCCAGCGTCGCGCACACGGTCGGCGACGACACCCGAGGCGTCGACCTCCCAGCGACCGTCGACGATCGCCCTGTCGCTGCCCGCGCGGATGACTCCGGCGTCCGCCCGCTCGCCGAGCAGCAGCCCCAGCGCCGTGACGAGCATCGTCTTGCCCGCGCCCGTCTCGCCGGTCAGCGCGGTGAAACCGCGGCCCGAGCGGGAGGGTCGTCCGTCCGATGACGCCGAGGTCGCGGATGTCGATCTCTTCGATCACGAGCGGAGCACCCCCGGTCGCTGCGCGAATCGGGTGCGAGCCTGCGAACCCATCATGAGCCTCACCGGGTCAGCGTCGGCCGGCCCTCGCCAGCCGGCGACGCGGAGGTCGAACTTGCGCACGAGCCGGTCTGTGAAGACTCCGCGCTGGAGGCGGGCCAGCCGCACGGGCACAGCTGGATCGACGGACCTCGACGCGCGCCCCGGGCGGCAGATCGTGGGTGCGGCGTCCGTCGCAGAACAGGGTGCCGGCTGCCATGGGTGCGCTCGAGCACCTCGACCGCGATGACCGTCGTCGGGGCCACGACGAGCGGACGGGCGAACAGGGCGTGGGCCGCGAGCGGCACGACGAGGATCGCGTCGATGTTCGGCCAGACGACCGGTCCACCCCCGGAGAAGGCGTAGGCGGTCGATCCGGTCGGGGTCGACATGACGATGCCGTCGCAGCCGAAGCTCGACAGCGGGCGGCCGTTGACCTCCATCACGACCTCGAGCATGCGCTCTCGGCTCGACTTCTCGACGGTCGCCTCGTTGAGCGCCCAGCTCTGATAGACGACCTCGCCGCCCACGGTCACGGTGACGTCGATCGTCATCCGCTCTTCGACCTCGTAGTCGCGGACGAGCACTCGGCGGAGCGTCTCCCCGAGATCCTCGCGCTCGGCCTCGGCCAGGAAGCCGACGTGGCCGAGGTTGACGCCGACGAGGGGCACCGTCGAACCGCGCACCAGCTCCGCGGCGCGCAGGATGGTGCCGTCGCCGCCGAGCACGATGACGATCTCGAGGTCGTCCACGGGGACGGAGTCGAACTCGACGAGCCCCGACTGCACATGCGCGACGGCCTGCACGTCGTGGAGCTCTGACGGCGTCATCACCACCTGGATCCCGGCGTCGACGAGGGAGGTGACCACCTCGGCGGCGGCACTCAGGGATTCGGCGCGACCCGTATGGGCGACGACGAGCATCGAGCGAAGACGATCCGCCACGTTCACGCTCCTGCAATCATCGGAAGGCTGCACTCCATTCTGTCGGGTCTCGGCTCGACCGTGGACGCTGCAGCGCCGACAGCCGAGCGGGCGGGCGGCCGCCGAGGTCTATGTCAGCCGACGAAGACCGTGGTGACGCCGCTCAGCAGCTCGGACGGATTGGGGCCGCCCGCGCGGAGGTGGACGAGGAACTCCCTGTTCCCCGATCCTCCGGCGAGAGGCGATGGAATGATTCCGATCGGTCCGAGACCGAGGTCCCAGGCAGACCAGAGCACACGGGAGATCGCGTCGATGCGCAGCCCGAGGTCGCGCACGATGCCCTCCTTGACGCCCTGCCGGCCGACCTCGAATTGCGGCTTGATCAGGAGGATGAAGTCCGCATCCGCCGAGCCGGCGCTCACCAGGGCGGGCAGCACGAGACCAAGCGGGATGAAGGAGAGGTCGGCGACGACCAGCGACGGGTGCTCGTCTGAGCGGGTGAGCGCTGCGAGAGCCGCGCTGTCCAGATCGCGCACGTTGACGCCCTCGAACGAGCGCACACGGAGATCGAGCGCCACCGCGGGCGCCAGCTGACCGTGGCCGACATCGACCGCGAGCACCTGTCGAACACCTCGCTCGAGCAGGACCTGACTGAATCCTCCGGTGGACGCGCCGGCATCGAGCGCGAGGCGGCCCGAAGGATCGATCCCGAACGCGTCGAGGGCGGCGAGAAGCTTGTGCGCGCCGCGACTCACATAGTGATCGGGAGCGCTGACGAGGATCTCGTCCGCCTCGTCGACCCGATGCGAGGCCTTGGTGATGGATCGGCCGCCGACGGACACGACCCCGCTGTCGATGAGTCCTGCCGCTTGGCCGCGCGAGCGGGCCAGGCCTCGCTCGACGAGGGCCGCGTCGATGCGGGAGCTCACGAGTCGGCGGGTGCCGCTTCGAGCTCGGTGCGCAGAGCGTCGAGGAGCTGCCCGTAGCCGTCTGCGCGCTCCGCCAGGGGCAGTCGCTCCAGCTCGCTGAGCCGGGTGGCGATCTCTGCTGTGCGTTCGTTCTCCACGGTGTCACGGTACAGCGCCGCCCGGTGAGTGCGGAAAGCGGCTCAGCACCCGGGATCATCCCGGGTGCTGAGCCGCCTCGATGCGGCGAGCGGATCAGACCGTCGCGGGCACCGCCCCGACAGCCAGGTCGGCTTCCTGCACGGCGGCAGGCCGTCGAGCCCAGCGCTTGAGTGCCACGACCGACAGGGCAGTGACGACGGCTCCGATCGCGATCGCGAGGACGAACATCGGCAGGTTGCCGATCGCGAAGAAGACGAAGATGCCGCCGTGCGGCGCCTGCGAGGTGGCCCCGGTCGCCATGATGATCGCGCCGGTCGTGGCAGCGCCCAGGATGCCGGAGGGGATGACGCGCAGCGGGTCGGCGGCGGCGAACGGAATGGCTCCCTCGGAGATGAAGGCGGCTCCGAGCAGCCACGCCGCCTTGCCGTTCTCACGCTCCACCTGCGAGAACCGCTGGCGGGCGATGACCGTGGCGAGGGCGAGACCGAGCGGCGGAACCATGCCCGCGGCCATCACCGCGGCCATGATCTGCCAGGGCGCCTGGTTGTCCAGCGCGCCGGCGCCGAGCCCCGCTACGGCGAACGAGTAGGCGACCTTGTTGATCGGGCCGCCGAGGTCGGCCGCCATCATGACTCCGAGGATGATGCCGAGCACCACGGCGGACGCGCCGGTGAGGGACGCGAGGAAGCCGTTGAGCCCGTTCGTCAGCAGCGCGATCGGACCGGCGAGGACCAGCAGCAGCAGTCCTGACGCGATGATGGAGGCGCCGAGCGGGATGATGACGACGGGCATGAGGCCGCGCAGCCAGCGGGGAACCGCGGGCTTGCCGATGTAGTAGGCGGCAGCACCGGCCAGCAGGCCGCCGACCAGGCCGCCGAGGAAGCCGGCGCCCGTCAGGCCTGCGACCGATCCGACGACGAATCCGGGGGCGATCCCCGGTCGGTCGGCGATCGCGTAGGCGATGTACCCGGCCAGCGCGGGGATCAGGAAGCCCATGGATGCGCCGCCGATCACGAAGGCGACGGCGCCGAGGTAGTAGGCCAGGCCTTCGGGTGGCAGGTTCGCCAGGCTGTAGCCGAGGACCGTCTCGAGCCCCGCGCCATCGAGTGCGATGCCGTAGCCGGCGAGGGCGAAGCCGATGGCGATGAGCAGGCCTCCGCCGGCGACGAACGGGATCATGTAGCTGACGCCCGTGAGAAGCCAGCGCTTGAGCTTGAGTCCGATGTGCTCATCGACTCCCGCTCCTGCACTGCTCGCCGCACTGGAGGAGCCGGCCGGCACCCGGGCGGCGGAGGGGTTGCTCGACGCGGCGAGAGCCTGAGCGATGAGGTCGTCAGGAGAGTCCACTCCCCGCTTGACGGGAGCCTGGATGTAGGGCAGGCCCGCGAATCTGTCCCGATCCCGTACATCGACGTCGACGGCGAACACGGCGGCGACCGCCCGACCGATGATCGCCGGATCGAGGGGCGTCGAGCCGGCGGAGCCCTGGGTCTCCACGTGCAGCTCGACCCCGGCGCGCTCGGCGGCGGCGGCGAGCCCATCTGCGGCCATGTAGGTGTGCGCGATGCCTGTCGGACAGGCGGTGACACCCACCAGGACAGGACGGCCCGTCGGCGCGGCAGGTGCATCGGCGGCTTCGACGGCGGCTTCCGGCTCGTCGGCGACAGCCTCGCCGACCAGGTCGACGATGTCCTGCGGCGTCGCTGCCGCGCGGAGCGCATCGGTGAACTCGGGCTTCATGAGCGACCGGGCGAGCTTGGCCAGCAGAGCGAGATGCATCTGATTGGCGCCGTCTGGGGCCGCGATGAAGAAGATCAGATCGGCGGGTCCGTCGAATGAGCCGAAGTCGACGGCCGGCACCGGACGGGCGAATACCAGGGTCGGCACGGTGACCGCGGCGGAGCGGCAGTGCGGGATGGCGAGGCCGCCCGGGATCCCGGTGTCGGTCTTGCTCTCGCGCGCCCATGCGTCGGCGAACAGGTCGTCGACGTTCGTGGCGCGCCCCGCGTCGACGACGAGAGTGGCGAGCGCGCGGAGCACGTCCTTGCGCTCGGTTCCCAGGCTCGCGTCGAGGACGACGAGCTCCGGGGTGATCAGATCTGTCACGGTGTTCCTCCTGGTGGGGTGATGGCGCGGTCCGCGGCGACGATGCCCGCGGTGTCGTGCTCGGTTGCATGGTTGGGATGGAAAGCGGGGTGGAGTGCAGCGCCGGGAAGGATGGGTGTGACGCGAATCGCACTGGGGTCGATATGCGCGAGGCTCGGCATCTGGCTTCCAGGCAGCGACGCGGCCGCGGCTCCGTGGGCGACGGCCGAGGTCAGCCGCCCGGCTGCGTCGAGGCCGTTGACGGCGGCGAAGAGGTAGCCGGCCAGGGAGGAGTCTCCCGCCCCGACCGTGCTCCGCGCGACGATCCGAGGAGCTCCGGCGGCAAGGGATCCCTGCCCGGCCCCGGTGAGCACGGCGCCGTTCGCCCCGAGCGTGGCGAGCACAGCGCGGATTCCGGAGGATGCGACCACTCGCTCGGCGAGCTCGGCCGCGAGCCCGGGATCGTGTTCGATCGCGTCGCTGTCCGGATGCCCCGTGAGTTCGGCCAGCTCCTCGGAGTTGGGTTTGATCAGGTCGACGATCGCCCCGGAGGTGAGCAGCGCCGAAAGCGCCGGACCCGAGCTGTCGACCGCGATCCGCACGGAGGAGCCGGAGCGCCGGACCGCATCGATCACGTGGACGTAGAAGTCGACCGGCAGTCCGGGCGCGAGCGAGCCGGCCAGGACCAGCCATTCGGCCGCCCGTGATTCGTCGACCACGACGCGAGTGAGCTCAGCGGCGGTGGCCGCATCGAGCACGGGCCCGACTTCGTTGAGCTTGGTGGTGGTGCCGTCGGGCTCCGTCACGGTGATGTTCGAGCGTGATTCCGCGTCGATGGGCACGATCCGCACCGTGACGTCCTCACGATGGAGCCCATCCACCAGCAGCGAGCCGGGCCGGGCGGGGAACACGGCGACGGTGGGGGCGCTCAGGTGGGTGAGCGCCCGAGAGACGTTGACACCCTTTCCCGCAGGTACCGAGCTGCTGGCGGTCGCCCGCTGCACGGCACCCCGGGCCAGCGCCCCTCCGAGCTCGATGGTGCGGTCGAGCGAGGGGTTGACGGTGAGGGTGACGATCATGCGACCACGACCTCCACATCGGCCTCGGCGAGGGCGACCCCGAGTGCGCCCGATGGCGCCGCATCGGTGACGATGACGTCGAGGTCGCTCAGCTCGGCGAAGCGGACCAGGGATTCTTCCCCGAACTTGCTCGAGTCGACCAGGGCGATCACCCGACGGGCGCCGGCGACCAGGGCGGCTTTGACCGCTGCCTCGGAATCATCCGGGGTGCTGAGTCCATGCTCGACGCTCACCCCGTTCAGGCCGATGAAGGCGACGTCGGGTCGGAGCCGCTCGAAATCCTCGACGGCGCGGAAGCCGACGGCGGCGCTCGTCACTCCACGGACGCGCCCGCCGATGACCAGCAGGTCGATATCGGGATTGCGACGCAGGGTGTTGGCGATCGGCACGGCATGGGTGACGATCACCAGCCGACGGCCACGCGTATCGGGTGTCCAATCCACGAGCTCGCGGGCGAGCGCGCCCGTCGTGCTGCCTGCATCGAGGGCGACGGAGCCCTCGAAGCTGTCGGGGATCAGGCGCAGAGCCGCTTGTGCGATGCGCTGCTTGGCCTCGCTGGCGATCTCCACCCGCTCGTCCAGCGTGATCTCTCGAACGCTCCCGCGGCCCGCGACCACGGCGCCGCCATGCACGCGCATGAGGATCCCGCGCTCCTCCAGTGCCGTCAGATCGCGGCGCACCGTCTCGGTGGTCACATCGAACCGGGCGGCCAGGTGGGTGACGGACACTCGGCCGGCAGCGCTGATGACATCCGCGATCAGCTGCTGACGTTCTGTTGCGTACATGGTCATCATCCTCGATGTGTGCCTGGGCCTGTCCAGACACTACCGCCGGCAACCAACAAAAGCAACAGATAACAACATCCGCACGATCAGTGCAATACGGAACCACATGAGGCCCAGAGAGGGTGATCCCGCGGTTCCGCCGATTCGGACTAGCTGTATAGACGGGGAGGCACATCCAGCGCGTAGATCGGCAGGCCCGATCCCCAGATGGCCGCGCAGGCCGCACGCAGCAGGTCGATGGGACGCTCTCCGTCGGCGAGCACCTCGACCCGGCCGTTGCCGAGACGGATCCGTGCGCCGGCCACCGTGGTGACTTCACCCGTGGTGACAGCCGGTGGGTACGGCTCGAACAGCTGGCGCAGGTCGTCCAGAAGGAAGTCCGGTCGACATGTTGCATCGGCGGCGATGAGCTGTTTGGCCCGATCGATCCCAGTGAGCACGTGCACCGAGCGCATCTGAGCCCGCCGCGCGCCGAGGATGTCGGTGTCGAGGCGATCTCCGATGAAGAGCGGCGAACGGGCGTCGAAACGCTGGACTGCCTCCGTGAAGATGGGCGTCTCGGGCTTGCCCGCGACCTGGGGCAGGATCCCGACCGCGGTGTGCACGGCGGAGACGAGGGTGCCGTTCCCCGGGGCGATGCCTCCCTCGACGGGGATCGTCCAATCGGTATTCGTCGCCACCCACGGAATGCCGTTCCCGGATCGGTCTCGAGCCAGCGCGAGAGCAGCCTGCGCCAGGTCCTTCCAGCCGACGTCGGGGCTGAACCCCTGGACGACCGCGGCGGGACCATCCGTGGCTGCGCGGGTGATGCGGAAGCCGGCCCGCTCGATCTCGGTGGTCAGCCCCTCTCCCCCGACGACGAGGATGAGCGAACCTGCAGGCACCACCTCGGCGAGCAGCCGCATGGCCGCCTGCGGAGAGGTGACGACGTCCGACGGCGCGACGCTGAGTCCGAATCCATTGAGGTGTGCGGCGACCACCGAGTCGCTGCGCGCGGCGTTGTTCGTGATGTAGCCGACCCGGATCCCCGCATCGACCGCACGGTTGATCGACTCGACGGCGTGGGGGATGGCATCCGGGCCTTGGTAGACCACGCCATCCAGGTCGGCGAGCAGCACATCGACGCCCTCGAGTGGCGTCGTCGGCTTAGGACGTCGGCCGAGCATCATCACTCGTCGCGAGCAGACTCGTGGGAATCGACGCCGGAACCGTCGCCGGCGGCCGGAATGTCCTCATCATCGATGGCGACGTCCTCGACCTCGAGCACGTCGCCGGCGGCGCCGTCGTCGAGCGCGTCGGCAGCCACCTCCGCCCTGGTGCGCCAGAGCGCTGCGTCGCTGTCACGGCCGAGATCGTCGAGAACCTCGGCATAGGCGGAGAACAGCGCTGGGCTGTAGTCGAAGGCACGGGTCGGATCGAGCTGAGGGATCTCGAGCTCGGCCAGCGCGGCGTCGGTCTGCCCGAGGTCGAGCCGCGCACCGGACATCGCTATGGCCAGCCCGACCTGCACCGACACAGCAAGCGTCGACCTGTCGACGGACCGACCCGTCTCGAGCGCACGGTCCGGTCGGCCGACGCCTCGCTCGCTGTCCACCATCAGCGGCAGCTGGTCGTTCGAGCCGGAGATGCGTCGGAACGTGCGCAGTTCACGGAGCGCGAGAGCGAAGTCGCCGATAGCGTAGGCCGTGATCGCGAGCGTCTCGCGAACGACGGCGATCCTTCCGGCACGTCGGGCGGCGGAGAGCGCATGCCGATGAGCCAGCTCGGGATCCTCATCGATCAGCCGCGCCGCCATCGCGAGATGACGAGCCACTTCGTCCGCGTTCTCCTTGGAGAGGGTCTTGAGCTGCGTGCGGGCACCCTTGTCGAGGTCCGCCGGCTTCACCTCGTCGGGGATCAGGGGATCGTCGTGGCGCGGCCGAACCGACCGAAGATCCGGACCGTCCCGCTCTGGGAGATCCCCGCGTGCATCCCGAGATGCAGGCGCACCACGAGCGGGTCGGGGCCTCTCATCGCGAGGAGCGTGCTTGCCCTTCTCGTCGCGTGGCTGCCACGACGGGCGGTCCGAGCGCGGCGGACGAGCGCTGTGCTGTCCACGCCCCCCGGCGGACGAACCGCCGGAGCCTCCCGCAGACGATCCGCCCGCGTGCGGACGGCGAGGGCGATCGCGACCTGATTGATCGGACATCGAGGACCTTCTCTACTGACGTGGACGCTATGGGGTTATGGGGTGACGCGGCAGCACGGACCGAATACTGCAGGTTAAACAGCGAAGGGGCCACCCAGCAATGGGCAGCCCCTTCGGTAAAGGAGTCCGGCGGTGTCCTACTCTCCCACAGGGTCTCCCCTGCAGTACCATCGGCGCAGAGAGTCTTAGCTTCCGGGTTCGGAATGTGACCGGGCGTTTCCCTCTCGCTATGGCCGCCGAAACACTTTCGATGTTTCAGTTGTCATTGCTCCAGACTCGGAGAGTTCTCTCCGAGCTTGGAGCGGCTCCCGTACATCGGGAACCACAAAGTGGACGCGAGCAACAGTCGTTGCGATTCATACTCTTCTCACTGAAGAGACGCTTCTTGTTAGAAGAGGTGTTATCAAGTTATCGGCTTATTAGTACCGGTCAGCTGCACAGGTCTTTAGTCCCTGCTTCCACATCCGGCCTATCAACCCAGTCG
>CAWHND010000011.1:0-116275 GCA_963830655.1 uncultured Actinomycetota bacterium | reverse complement strand
ACCCGCGTCTGCGACATCGAGGGCGGCGGCCGACCGCGCGGTCGCCGAATGGTCGGGATGACCGTCGCCCAGCCATGGCGTCACGATCAGCACGCTGCCGTCGGCCTCGTCGACGATCGAGCGGAGGGCGCCAGTGAGCGCGCTCTCCTCGCCGCTGAGGCGACCGTCGGGGAGCTCGAGATGGATAGCGCGTGCGTGGGGCGCAAGGATCGACATCGCGCGAGCGAATTCCGCGCGCCGGAGTTCGGCGAGCCGGACCGACTCGATGGTGGGCGAATTCGGGTGGGAGGCCTCTCCGTCGGACGCCAGGATGACGGTGACCGCTCGTGCTGAAGCGCCGAAGCGGGCGATCAGTCCGCCTGAACTCAGCGTCTCGTCGTCGGGGTGGGCCGCCAGAACGATGAGCGAGTCGAACGCGAGCGGATCGACGCAGGCGGCGGAGGCGAGGAGGTCGGAAACCAGCCAGTCCTGCTCCGGTGTGCTCGGATCGGCAGCCTCGAATCTCACCATGTCTCACCGGCCGCGAGCGCCGCGCGCCCGAGGGAGGCCTGATCCCGCTCCGCGTGGTGCTGGCGCACGTAGAGCTGCAGATCGGCGATCCGTCGCGCGTGCTCTGCGTCGAAGGACAGCGGGGCGGGTCCGAGGGCGTGGCCGGCCCGCCGAATCGTCTCCTCCACCAGATCCGCGATGGACGCACGCACGCGCGCCGCCAGGATTCCGCCCACGTCACCCTCCGCGCGTCCCGCGTCGACTTCGGTCGCCGCATGCTCGAGCAGCCACTCGATTCGCGTGGATCGATGCGTCGAGGGCGCCGATGTGGGCGAGCGCGATCTGGTCGGGCTCTCGGGTGCGGGCATGGGCGAGCAGTGCGCGCGCGACGCCGATCGCGCCGCCGAACCAGCAGGCGGCCACTCCGATGCCGCCCCAGCTGAAGCCCGACCTCGTCAGATACCAGCCGGTGTCGCCGACCGCGGCCGCAGGCACGTCCTCGAGGTGGATCGGTCCACTGGTCACCTCGCTGAGTCCCCGGGCGAACCAGGCCCCCGGCTCCGACCCTCACTCCTCTTTCGTGGAGGTCGACAGCGAACAGTCGACGTCCGGCTGGGGTGTGCGCCGTGATGAGCGCGGAGTCGAGCACGCCAGCCAGCGAGCACCACGGCTTCGTTCCGGAAAGCCGCCATTCTCCGCCGGCTGCGGCGGTCGCGTCCAGACGGACGCCGGCGGCCTCCGCCGCGAAGACGCCCCACGCTCCACCGCCAGCCGACGAGCCGGCCTGACGCAGGATCGATCGCGCATCGAGATGCGCCTCGGCCACGCGCGCGGCGGTCAGATCGATCGAGCCCAAGGTCGCCAGCAGCCCCCAGAGCTCGAGTGTCTGGCCCTCGCCGGGGAAGGGGACATCGTTCAGACGGCGGGCGAGCTCGATGGCGCGGGGAGCGTTCCCCTGCACGCGGGAGGCTTCTGCGAACAGATCGTGGTGGCGATCGAGTTGCGCAGGCGGTCCGAGCTGAACAGTGATTCCGGGGACCTGGCGGGCGCTCACACGCCCACCCTAGGGGGCGCCTGTGAACTTCGCGCCCCACACCGCGACCCGACTGGCGTGACCCAATCCTCGCGGTGGGCATGATGGTTCTGGTCCTGCAGGTGGGGTGCGGTCCATGCCTGGCTCGAGTCTGCCGCCGCGAGTCATCAGTGCTCCGGTTCGACGGCGGATTCAGCACGGAATGACGCCAGCACCGAGACGCCGATACAGTCAACTCCATGGCTCCGCAGTCGGGATCGCTGACATCCGTCGTCTACTCCAGCACCGAAGCCCTGCCCTTCAGCGACGAGGATCTGGTCGCGCTGCTGGACGTGAGTCGCAGGAACAACGAGCGCAACTCCCTGACGGGCATGCTGCTCTATCGAGAAGGCCGGTTCCTTCAGGTGCTGGAAGGGCCGCCCGAGGCCGTCGAGTCACGACTGGCCGTCATCCGGAGCGACGATCGTCATCAGAGCATGCGGGTCATGTTCGAGGAGAAGCTCGACGAGCGTCAATTCGCCAGCTGGGCGATGCTGTTCCCAGCCGATTCGATCGATGACCCGACGACCATCCCGGGCTATCTGAGCACCTTCGAGAACCTGGCGTCGGACCCGGACTCCACCATCACGCTCCGCATCACGAAGGAGCTCATCAAGTGGTTCGAGGATCGCGCCAGCTGAGTGCTGACGGAGCGCGGTCGGGCTACGCCCCATCGCCCTCCCTGATCAGCACTTCGTGCTGCGCCTCGAACATCGCACTCTCGAAGGTTTCGTCCGGATTCCGCACGAGGTGCAGGGTGGCGAGCGCGTGCAGCAGAGCTCTGCCCTGCAGGCGCTTCGCGGCATCGACGAGAACTGGCTCAGCCGTGACGCCAAGGTCGACGAACGCACGGCTAAGGCTGGTGCGGAGCTCCCGGTCGCCTCGCCCCAGGTGGCTCGTCAGCGCCGCGGCGAGATCGGCGCGGGCCTCGGCGCGGGAGAGGATCACGCCTGCGCGCCAGGCGCTCCGAGCGACCCGATCGTCCGGATCCGCCAGCAGCTCTGCGGTGATCGCGGTCCATCCGCGCGGATCTCGGATCTTCGACAGGGTGTGCAGCGCCTGACTTCGGGCCTGAGCTGAGCCATCTCGGAGCTCCACGAGCAATGGAGGCACGGTGCTGTCGGCGGGGTGACGAACGAGCGCCCAGGTCAGCATGTCCCGAACGAAGAAGTCCGACTCGATCGCGCACCGCCGGATGAGCACGGCGACATAGGCGGGATTCGGGTGAGTTCCGGCGGCCAGCGCCGCCTGAAGGCGGGCGGAGGAGTCGGTGCCGGCCAGCGCCTCGCCCAAGCGAGACGCCGCGGCTCTGTCATCTGCGCTGGTCATGTCGGGCTCCTTTCAGGCATCGCGGGAGGTGCCCTCCCGCAGCCTCCCGTCGACCACCACCGCCGTGCCTGGTCTCGACCGAGGGATCTCGGATGCGTCGAGCGGGCCGGTGGTCTTCCCGCCGCGGGAGGGTGATCGAGCATATTCCGAGAGGTGCGCACGCGCCTGCGTCCCTACGATGGCGGCATGACAGATGCAGCGACAGCAGGCACGTTCAGTCCTGAGGAGAAGAAGGCGATGCGCGAGCGCGCCAAGGAGCTGAAGGCCGCGCAGGGCAAGGAGGCTGACGCAGCAGCGCACGATGAGGCGATCGCCAAGCTGCCGGACGACGAGCGCGAGCTCGCCGAGCTCATCCGCGGGATGGTCGTCGCTGCCGCGCCGCATCTCGACCCGAAGACCTACTACGGCTTCCCGGCATGGGCCCGCAACGGGAAGGTCATCTGCTTCTTCAAGCCGAAATCGAAGTTCAAGGTCCGCTATTCGACCTTCGAGTTCGACACCGCGGCGACCCTCGACGATGGTGCGGCCTGGGTGACGGCGTTCGCGGTGACCAACGACCTGACCGAAGCCGACCTGGCCATGCTCGGAGGACTGGTCGCCAAGGCGTCGAGCTGACAACGGTCGATGGGGCGAGAATCGTCCTATGACCGATTCGACTCGATCCGTGATCATCACCGGCGGAAGCGGCAAGCTCGGGCGTGCTGTGGTTCGGGAGTTCGCCGAGCAGGGGTACTCCGTCGTCTGCGTCGACCGCGCGCGGCCAGCAGAGCTGCCCGACGGAGCCAGATTCCTGAGCGCGGATCTGACCGACTTCGGGCAGGCGGTGGAGGCGCTCACCTACATCGACGACGCCTATGGCTCGCTCCCCGTCGGAGCCGATGCCGACGTTCCTGCCCTCGTGCACCTCGCGGCCATCCCCGCACCGGGTCTGCTGCCCAACGCGGCCACCTATGCGAACAACACTTCGATCACGTACAACCTGTTCTCTGCCGCACGGCTGGCCGGTCTGACCCGGATCGTCTTCGCATCGAGCGAGACGCTCTTGGGTCTGCCCTTCGACACCACCCCGCCGCCGTATTTCCCGGTCGACGAGGAGTATCCGGTGCGTCCTCAGTCGTCCTACTCGCTGAGCAAGGCCGTCGACGAGGAGATCGCGCGACACTTCGCGAGATGGTCCCCGCAGGCGGGCTATCTCGGACTGCGATTCTCGAACGTGATGGCGCCCGAGGACTACGCCGACTTCCCCGAGTTCGATGCAGACGCCCGCCTGCGCTCATGGAACGCGTGGGGGTACATCGACGCGCGCGACGGTGCCCTGGCCTGCCGCCTCGCGGTCGAGAGCGACGATCGTGGGCGCGGAGAACTTCATCATCGCCAACGCCGACACCGTGATGTCGCGGCCCTCGGTGGAGCTGGCCGCAGAGGTCTTCCCCGACGTTCCCGTGCGCGGAGATGTCCCGGGCACGGGGACGCTGCTGTCCATCGACAAGGCGCGCTCGATGCTCGGCTTCGAGCCGCAGCACCCGTGGCGGGAGGGCAGCTGAGCGCTTCCTGCACTCCAATGGCCGGTCGGAGCCCTGGCCGAGTCGGTCCGTAGGCTGGACGGATGACAGCTGCGACGCCTCCCGTGCACTCGTCCTGGTCTGCCCGGCTGGGAAGGGTCGGAGTGTGGCGAAGCACCTCCGACATCACGCCCGGATTGGCGCAGAGGATCGAGCAGCTCGGATACGGCACCCTGTGGCTGGGCGGATCGCCCAACTCCGCTCTGCATGAGGCGGAAGGGTTTCTCGACGCCACCGAGCGTCTGCAGATCGCTACGGGAATCGTCAACATCTGGCAGTCCGACGCCGCCGAACTCGCCGCGTCGTATCACCGCATCGAAGTGAGGCACCCGGGGCGGCTTCTCCTCGGGATCGGCACCGGCCATCGCGAGTCGACTCCCGAACGAGTCCGCCCGATCGAGGCGATGGAGCGCTATCTGGACGTTCTGGACCGCGAGAACGTGCCCGTTGGATCGCGAGTGCTTTCAGCACTGGGCCCGCGCATGCTCGAGCTGGCCCGCGAACGCAGCGTCGGCACCCATCCGTATCTCACTATGCCGAACCAGACCCGGGAAGCGCGCGTCGTCCTGGGTTCCGATGCTCTGGTGGCACCCGAGCAGACGGTCGTCCTGGACGAGAACATCCACTCGGCCCGCGTGAGCGCTCGCGCCTTCCTCGAGTACTACCTGCAGCTCGACAATTACACCCGCAATATGCGACGTGCGGGCTTCGCGAACGACGACATCGCGGACGGCGGAAGCGATGAGCTCGTGGACGGACTGGTCGCCCACGGAAGCGCCGCCGACATTTCAGCAGCCGTAGGGTCGCATCTGGATCAGGGCGCGGATCACGTCTGCATCCAGCTGCAGCCTGCGAATCGCGACGTCCCCGGCACCCTGCGGACCATCGCCGCTGAGCTGTCACTCACCGCGTAGCATCCGCCATCTGGGCGAGCTGACGACGTCATTCAGGAGGTTGGTGCGTCGGCCTTGCTGAGGTACTTGACGGCTGGTGCGGGGGAGCGTCCGATCATCCCGCTGGCCCGAAGGAACAGGGCGACGGTAGCGACCATGTAGACCGTCCATCCGATCGCCTGCAGCCACGTCGGTTCGGCAGTGAAGTTGAAGATCCCCGAGAGCACCGCGGAGTACCAGCTGGTAGGAGCCGACGAGGCCGGTCAGACTGTACGCAGACTGCCCGCTCCCCGGGAGAAGGCCGGAGTCCTGAAGCTCGCCCAGCCCATATGAGAGCACCCCAGCCGCGACAGCGACCAGAAACAACCCCGTCCAGAAGAAGAAGCGGCGCAGATCGATGCGCATGGCACCTCGATAGATCAGCCAGGCGAGGACGACCGCCGTTGCGATGCCTCCGAGGGCGCCGACTGTTACGAAAAGGGTGTCGGTCTCGGACTTCGCTGATGCCCAGAGGAAAAGGGCGGTCTCGATGCTCTCACGTCCGACCGCGACCACTCCAAGGACGACGAGGCCGCGAGCGTTCCCGCTCAGCGCTCTGTCCAGCGCGCCGTGCAGCTCGCCCTTCAACTGGCGGGCATTCCGGGCCATCCAGAAGATCATCCAGGTGACCAGCCCGACCGCGAGAAGTGAGAGCACTCCGGCTATGCCGTCTTGGACCTGCGTACTCAGCCCGTAGGGACCCCACGTGAGCACTGCGCCGAGAGCGAGTGCGATCACCAGGGCGATGGCTATCCCGAGCCATAGCTTGGGGAGAACCTCGCGGCGTTGGACTCGAGTGATGTAGGCGACGAGGATGCCGACGACGAGTCCGATCTCAAGGCCTTCGCGGAGGCCGATCAGGTAGTTGGCGAGCACGGGTCTCCTTCGAGCAACTAGTTAGGCAATGCTAACCGAACTCGCCAATGATGCCATCCGGACCTCGACCGCTGAACGCGCGCCCAGGGGCGGACTCGACGCGTCGATCTGTGTTTCGTGTGACGTCTCTCACCATTCGGCGTCTCCCCTCGCACGGGCCCGTAAGCCGCCGGTCGTAGCATGCCGTTCTGAGGGGGAGGGTCCGATGGAACAGCAGGTAAGAATTCGCAGAGAAATGGGTCCCGTCGTACCTGTTTCATAGCTCCCCGATAGCCGCAGCGCCCAGCTTTGTCCCACCCCGCAAACCGCGGGCAGACAAAAGCAATAGGAGCAATCATGAAGAAGGCCAGCAAGCTCGGACTGATCGGCATCGGCCTCGCGGGTGTCGTCGCCGTTGGGGCGCTGACGGCCGCGGCGCTGCCCGCTCAGGCAGAGAGCGCAACCTCGTCATCCACGTCCTCCACGTCCTCCCCGGCGCCCGATCCGAGTCTGGGCGGCCACACCGCCAACGGCATCACCGAGGAGCTCCTCACCGGCGACATCGCTGCCAAGGTGCAGGCGGCAGTCGAGGCTGCTTACCCGGGTGCCACCATCGAGCGCATGGAGAACGACGCCGAGGGGGCCACCTATGAGGCGCATATCGTCCAGGCCGACGGCACGGACTCCACCGTCAAGCTCGACGCATCGTTCGCCATCACCGGCACCGAGTCCGGTCACGGCGGCGGTCACCGCGCCCATGACGGCGGGGCTGGGACTGACACCGACACCGACACCGACACGAGCGACGACTCGACCGGATCCGGCTCGGCCGCCAGCTGAGCGCCGCCCGGTCCCGTCGGTCCACATGCCAGGCCGACGGGACCGGACCTACTCTGAACGACTCTTCACCTCAGGCTCGTGAATACGAGGGAGCCTCTCAGCGGTGCGCCATCATGCTGGAAACGATGTCTGAACTCAGGTCACCCCGCATGCCCCCGTCCGCGAGTGTCCTCTCCACCAAGGTGCCGGAGATCACGATCCTCTTCTGGGTGATCAAGATCCTCACCACCGGTATGGGCGAGGCGGCATCGGACTACCTCGTCGTGAGCTTCGAACCCGTGCTCGTCGTGCTGGTCACCGCAGTCCTGTTCGCGATCGCCCTCACCATCCAGCTGCGTGCGCCGCGATACGTCGCCATGGAAGTACTGGCTCGTCGTGGCCATGGTCGGCATCTTCGGAACGATGGTGGCCGACGTCGCTCATGTCGTCCTGGGCGTGCCCTACCTCGTCTCCAGCATGGCGTTCGGCGCTGTGCTGATCGGCGTGCTGATCGCCTGGCATCGCGTGGAGGGCACCATATCGATCCACACGATCACCTCCCGTCGACGGGAGCTCTTCTACTGGGCCACCGTGGTCGCGACCTTCGCTCTCGGGACGGCGCTGGGGGATATGACCGCCCGGGTCCTGAACATCGGCTACCTCGGCTCGGCTCTGCTCTTCGCGGCGCTGATCTGCCTCCCCGGTCTCGCCTACCGATTCCGTCTGCTGGGTCCGGTTGTGGCGTTCTGGGCCTCGTATGTCGTCACGCGACCGTTGGGTGCTTCCATCGCCGATTGGCTGGGCGTCGACCATGCCAGGGGCGGACTCGCCGCCGGATCGGGCAATATCGCCATCATCGCCGCTGCGGTCACCGCCGTCCTGGTCGCTGTTGCATCCAGCCATGAATCGCCACGCACGCCTGCATCGCGTGCATCCGCCACCCAGTCCGAAGGAGCATCGCTGTGATCCGAGGCTTCTTCGATCCGCAGAGCATCATCGAGTCCAGCGGCCCGTGGGGCCTCCTCGTCGTCTGCGCCATCATCTTCGTCGAGACCGGACTCCTGATCGGATTCGTGCTGCCCGGCGACACCCTGCTGTTCTTCACAGGAGTCCTGACCTTCACCGGCATCCTCGACGTCCCGCTCCCCATCGTCATCGGCGCGGTGATCCTGGCAGCTGTGCTCGGCGATCAGCTGGGGTACCTGATCGGCCACCGCGCGGGTCCATCCATCTTCGAACGCAGACAGGCGGGGCTCATCAGCAAGGCCAGCCTCGACCGGACCAATGCATTCTTCGCGCGATACGGCGCCCGCACCGTGACGATCGCGCGCTTCATTCCGGTGGTCCGCACGATCGCGCCGGTCGGAGCAGGCGCGGGCAAGATGCACTATCGCCGCTTCCTCATCTACAACATCGTGGGAGGCGCCTTCTGGGCGCTCCTGATCATCCTGGGCGGCTACTTCCTCGGGCAGATCCCCGGGGTCGCAGATTTCGTCGAGAAGTACATCGACGTCATCCTGATCGGCATCGTCGTCATCTCCGTCGGCTCCCTAGGGCTCAACCTGCTCCGTCGACGCCGACGCAGCCGCGCAGCCGATTCCGGACCCCCGTCCGCCTGAAAAGCCATACAGGAACCACCCGCCCAGGACCTTCCTGAATGCTCCCTCAGGCGGTGGCGTCCTCCAACCCAGGTCCGGACCAGCGATCGCCGCGAGGGTGAGCGCATGACCACTCCGCTCCGCGAATCCACCAACCCCCCGTCCACTCGTCTGAGTGATCTGCTGCTCAGCAAGGTGCCGCAGGTCACGCTGGCGTTCTGGATCATCAAAGTCTTCTCGACCACCGTCGGCGAGACCGGCGCCGACTATCTCAACGACACCCTCGGGCTCGGGCTGTCCACCACCAGCCTCATCGTCGGCGCCCTCTTCCTCGTCGCACTGGCGATCCAGTTCGCCACGCGCCGCTACACGCCGGTCGTCTACTGGGTGACGGTGGTCCTGATCAGCGTGGTCGGCACGCTCATCACCGACAACCTGACCGACGTCGTCGGAGTGCCCCTCTGGGTTTCCACCCTCGTCTTCGCCGTCCTCCTCGCCGCGACGTTCACCATCTGGTTCCTCCGCGAGCGCACCCTCTCGATCCACTCCATCGTCAGCCGGCCTCGCGAGGCGTTCTACTGGCTCGCCATCCTCTTCACCTTCGCCCTCGGCACGGCGGCGGGCGACTACCTCTCCGAGGCGCTCGGGCTCGGCTATCTCGTCGCCGCCATCCTGTTCGCGGCAGTGATCGGCGTCATCGCCATCGCGTTCTTCGTGTTCAAGGCGAACGCGGTCGTCTGCTTCTGGGCGGCGTACGTGATGACTCGGCCACTCGGCGCCTCCATCGGCGACCTCAGCTCCGCACCCACCGCGGACGGGGGGCTGGGGCTCGGCTACACGACGACGAGCATCGTGCTCGGCGCCATCATCGTCGCCCTTGTCGTCTACCTGTCGATCAGGGTCAGGTCGCAGCGACGCGAAATCGAGGACGTGGCCCAGCCAGCCTGAGCCGTGCCGCGAGCCCGCAACCTATGATGCGAGAGGCCCGCTCGAAGGGAACAGCCATGCGCATCCTCGTCGTCGACGACGAACCGGAGATGGCCGCCCTCCTCACCCGGGGGCTCTCAGGCGAGGGCCACGACGTCGACGTCGCCCACGACGGGGTCGCCGCGCTGGCACAGTTCCTCGATTCCCCGTTCGACCTGGCCGTCGTCGACGTCATGCTCCCGGGGATGTCGGGTTTCGAACTGTGCCGCCGCATCAAAGAGGCGGCCGAGACCACCGCGGTGATCCTCCTCACCGCCCGGGACGCGGTCGACGATCGAGTTCGGGGGCTCGACGCCGGCGCGGACGACTACATGATCAAGCCTTTCGCATTCGCCGAGCTCGCGGCCCGCGTGCGCGCCGTTCGCCGACGAAGCGCGCTGAACGCTCCCGAGCAGATGGCGATCGGGGCGCTCACCATCGACATGCGGCGCCACCGGGTTCGGTCTCCGGATGGAGAGCTCGCGCTCAGCCGAACGGAGTTCGATGTGCTCCGGCTGCTCGCCGAGAATGCGGGCGAGGTCGTCAGCCGCAGCCTGCTGCTCAGCGAGGTGTGGGAGACGACGGAGAACATCGATCCGAACATCGTCGACCAGTACGTCAGCTACCTTCGGCGCAAGCTCGATGCATCCGGCGCGGGCGTTCGAATCGTCACCGCGCGAGGCGTCGGCTTCTCGCTGGTCACTCTGGACCCATGACCGCTGAACGCTCCGCAGCAAAGTCCGGACCGACGAAGCGGATGCCCGTGTCGGGTCGCGTCGGCATCCGAGCCCGGATTGCCGGCGGCAGCCTCATCATCGCGATCCTGCTCTCCGTCGTGGCCGGCATCATCATCGATGCGCAGATCAAGCGCATAGTCCGCGACGGCACTGTCCAGGTGCTCATCAGCGACAGCGCGCCCTACGTCGTCGCCCTGCAGAATGAGCCGGGGGAGCAGTTCGACGCCCCCGGCCCGGCCCAGCTGGTAGCCGTCATCGATCCATCGAGCGCCGTTCAGCTGAACACCCTGCCCGACGAGCTCGGCGAATCGGTCAGCCGTGACGCCGTTCCCTCAGGAACAAGCATGACGCGAGCCGGTGGCGTCGAGTACGTCGTCCATGCGTCCGAGGTCGCCGTCGACAACGGCACGTGGACCGTGGTCGCCGCTCGACCCTCTGCAGGCGAGGACACGGTGTCCGACCAGCTGCGCAATCTGCTCTTCGGCCTGCTTGCCGTCATCGATCTCGCCGTCGGGGTGACGGCCTGGCTGCTCTCGTCGGCCGCGCTCGCTCCGGTGGGCAGGCTGCGGGAGAGCGCGCAGTCCCTCAGCACGACTAGCGGATCCGATCTCCTGCCCGTAGGCGCAGCCAACGACGAGATCGCCCAGCTCGCCCGCACGCTCAACGAGCTCATCGTGCGCCTCCGTGCCTCCGCAGACCGTGAACGCCAACTCGTCTCCGATGCCAGCCACGAGCTGCGCACTCCGCTCGCGATCCTGCGGACCCAGCTCGAGCTCGCACGGGCCGAAGCGGTCTCCATCGAGCAGCTCGTCAGGGACATCGAAGGGGCCGAACGCAGTGCCGGACGCCTGGCCTCGCTCGTCAGCTCTCTGCTGGTCCTGTCGACGATCGAAGCCGCCGAATCCACCACAGCCATCTCGACGGCGGCCTCGCTCGAGCGCGAGGTCGCAGAAGCGGTCGAGCGAGCGCGATTTCGGGCCATCGGCTCGCAGATCAGGGTCGACTACACATCTGATTCCGATGGCGATGTCCGCTACGGCGTGCGCGAGGAGGACTTCGGACGCCTCGCCGACAACATCCTGAGCAACTCGATTGCCGCAGTCGGGCATTCAGGCTCCATCACCGTGCGGCTCGCCTCTCATGCCGAGGGGGTGACGCTGTCGGTCGCGGACACCGGGGGAGGGCTCGACCCGGCGTTCGAGCCCTTCGCCCTCGAACGGTTCAGCCGCGCGGACACAGCTCGCGCGCACAACGAGGGGGCCGGCCTCGGCCTCGCGATCGTCGCTGCGATCGTCGCCCGAGCGGAGGGGACGATCACCCTCGACAGCACACCCGGGGTCGGTCTCACAGTCGTGGTCACTCTGCCTCCCCGAGCCCCATAGAGTGCCGATACCGGCATCGTGAGTGCCCCGAGAAAGAAGAGGACCGCGTCATCATGGACATGCGCTTGGAACTCGTCCCGCTACCCGTGGCAGATGTCGCCCGCAGCAAGGCGTTCTACATGGACGGAGTCGGATTCATCCTCGACCACGACGTCGAGCCGGGCAACGGGATGCGCATCGTCCAGCTGACGCCTCCGGGATCTGCGTGTTCGATCGTCATCGGGACCGGGATGTTGGCAGACGGTGCGTCGCCAGTGCAGGGCCTGCACCTCGTGGTCGACGATCTGGAACTGACTCGCGGCGCGCTGGTCGACCGCGGCATCAGCGTCTCGGACATCAGCGATATGGGAGGAGGCGTGCGCTACGCCTATTTCTCCGACCCGGACGGCAACTCGTGGGCACTCCAGGAGATCGGGCGCTGAGGCGCCCTGATCGGACCTTGTCGCTCGCGTCGATGGTCGTGTTCGTCCCGGTGGTCGAGTAGGCCGTTCGCGGCCGTGTCGAGGCCTTTGGTGTCCGCTCGAGCGGCTCGTGAGGGCTCATCCGGGTGTGACCAACGTCTCAGCTATTGCCCCGTAAGTGCAGTATCGTGCACGGGTGCAGACTCACGCCTCAGCGCTCGCCGCCGCGATCGGCGGTCGTATCCGCGACGCTCGGCAGGGACGGATGTGGAGCCTCGACCAGCTTGCTGAGATCGCTGGGGTCAGCCGACGAATGCTGGTGAATGTCGAGCAGGGGGTGACCAACCCCAGCGTCGGCATCTTGCTGCGGATCAGCGACGCGCTCGGCCTCGGCCTGCCCGCGCTCGTCGCGCCTCCAAAGCCGTCCGCGGTCCGGGTCACGCGCAAGGGCGAAGGTGCGGTCCTCTGGTCCGGTCCCGACGGCGGCCACGGTGTCCTGCTCGGCGGAACCGAGCGCCCGGACATCCTGGAGCTGTGGGATTGGACACTCGCGCCGGGCGAGCGTCACGTCAGCGAGCCGCACGCTGCAGGCACGAAAGAGATCCTGCACGTCCATACCGGCGCGATCACCATCGACGTCGGTGAGCTCGCCATCAGCCTCGACGGTGGCGACGCGGTCACCTTCGCCGGCGATGTCGCCCACGCCTATTCGAACAACTCCGGCGCTGAAGCGCACTACTCCTTGGCGGTCTACGAACCGGGCGTCGGAGCCCACCTGCGCCCGGAGGCCAGTCATGCCTGAACCCACGGATACCCAGCAGTTCCTCGCCGGCGCGCATGTCGACGGCGCGGTGTTCGACCTCGCGCCCGGCTACCGCGCCCTGCTCCTGACCGCGGACGGGTTGCTGCCGGCGGCGAGCAGCGAACTCAGCGAGCGACTGCTCGCGCGCGCCGAGGCGTCGGCGCGGGCGGCGCTGGCTGCTCAGCCCGCGGAGGAGGTGCCTCATGTGGCCGCATGGCGGGACGCGTACCGGTCGTTCGGGGCGAAGCCCCAGCGAACCCGCAACAGTCTCGAAGCGCTCATGCGCCGCGCCGCTGACGGGCTGCCCCGTGTCAACCAGCTCACCGACACCTACAACGCCATCTCCGTCCTCCACCAGATCCCACTCGGAGGCGAAGACCTCACAACGTACGTCGGCTCGCCCACCCTGGTCCGCGCGACCGGGGATGAGTCATTCGACACCTCCGCTGGCGGCGCCGACGTCACCGAGCATCCCGACGCCGGCGAGGTCGTCTGGCGAGACGATGTCGGGGTGACATGCCGGCGATGGAACTGGCGGCAGGGCAGGCGCACCCAGCTGCGCGACGACACCAGCAGTGCGCTGTTCATCCTCGACGCGCTCGCACCGGTGACCGATGACCAGCTGGTCGCCGCGGCCGACGAGCTCGCCGATCACCTCGCCCAGCTCGGACCGGACGTCCGCTTCACCCGACGCGTCCTCGGTGCACCGCGCTCCGACAGCGCCCACTGAGACAGGGCAGAGGACCAGCGTTGTTCAGCTCCACCTTCATCTTCGAATCCAAGACCTACGACGACGACTTCCACCGGCTCAACAATCGGATCGCCGAGAACGCGCGGGCGATCGAGGGCTTCCTCGGTGAGGAGGAGTGGCACAACGAGGAGACCGGCCTGCACGCCGAGGTCTACTACTGGAGCACTCGCGAAGCGCTCACCGAACTGATCGGCATGACCGAGCACCGCACGGCGAAGAGGCAGTACGACAGGTGGCTCGGGGAGTACAAGGTCGTCATCGCCGAGGTGTCCACCGTCTATGGCAACAAGAGCCTCGCATTGAGCCACCAGCCCGACCTCGCTGGCTGAAGGCCCGGAACAACGAGGCGGTGAGTTGGCCCGCGTACGGACCAACTCACCGCCTCGGCTTTGCTGGTTCAGTGGCGGTCTGCTGCGCCCTTGATGGTCCGTCGGCGGCTCACAATGATGGCCGCGGTGCCCAGGAGAGGCGGCAACGCCGGGAGGCGGTGCCGATCGGAACGGCGTTCGCCCGCGTTGAGGCCAAGCGCGGCCGTGCTGGTAGACGCGGCCGTAATGGTGAACGGCAGCCGCACTGGCGGACTGTCACCAGACGGGTCGATGCCCGCTGCGACAAGGTTGTGCGACCCCGGCCGCCAGGCTCGCCGGGGAACGGTGACTGGTCGCTGAAGTTTCCGCTGCCATCGGTCACGACGTTGGCCAGCGCCGCCGGTGTCGAGTAGGCGATGATCGTCGCGGTCGAGTACGGCGGGAGCCGCCGGTGCCGACGACGGTGATCTGCTGTTGTCCAGGGTTCGCGGAGGTGATGGCCCCGTGGTGGTAGTGGGCGTTCTCGTGGGGGCGGAGAGCGGAGCCGTCGCGGTTTTGCGGGTGCGTCGGGAGTGTGGCGGCCGCGAGCGGAGGCGAGCTAACGCAGGGGGAGTCGCCGCCGCACCTGGTGGCGACGTACCGTGTCGTATCGCCGTGCCAGCGGTGCCGCCCATGAGGCAGCCGGTTGGGAGCGCGGAGGTGGTCAGGTTGCGCCCCCGGGCGCCGCCGTCCGGCATATCGCAGTTCACACGGGTGGACGGAGAGGGTGCTGTCACGAGCACGAGGGTGGACGGGGGCGACTTTCCGGTCGTGGCCGTTCTGCCCGTCGGAGCGCTGGGAGCGACGGGCATGGAGGCGAAGACCGGTCGTCCTTTGCCGCCCGCGGTTGCGTTGGCTCCACCGTTCGAGGCCAGCGCGTAGGTGACGAGTGCCGGAAGCGATGTAGCTGCTTCCACCTCCACCGGATCCGCTGCCGATAGTTCCACCATCGGTACCTCCACCGCCGCCGCGAAGAATCCGGCTCCACCGCCCGCCAGTGCTCCGGGCGGGCCGTGGTCCACCCCCCCGACGCCGCGCCGCCCTGCCAGGTGCTGCCCGCCGAGAACCGCCGCTCGAGCAGGGCTCGCCGCCCTGTCCACCCTGTCCGTTGGTGCCGGCGTGAGCCGGTTTGGCCGGGGAGCGGGCCGAAGAGCGCCACCGCCCGCGGAGACAGTTGCCGCCGCCGCCGCCGGAACCGGCGGTGTCGCCGTTGCCGCCCCGAGAGTTGGCAGGCGAGCCTGCGGTGCGCGGAGGTCCTCCTGCCGTTGCCGCCCGCGAAGACGATGAAGTCGACGGCGGCAGTCCGCTCTGTGCCGAGCCGCCGCCGCCGGCAGCGCCGGCGCCGACACGGGGTGGTGAGCGGGAGAATGGCACTCCCATCCGCCACCGCCACCGCCCCGCGCCACGTTCGCGAAGGTGAGGAGCGCCTCCCGCCGGTTCCGACGTTCCAGGGTTAGGGTTTCGCCGCGGTCACTGCAGCGTCGTCGTGACGATGGCGCCATGCCCACCAGTCTCGGCGCGGACGCCGCCGCCGCCCCACCACCACCCGCGCCCGTCACAGTGATTAGACGGAGGTCATACCCGTCGGGAACAACGAGGACGTAAGCCTGCCGGTAGCGGACTGCGCAAGGCAGTTCAGAATCCCGAGCAGCTCGCGGGACCGGTATGGCCTGGGCCGACGCCGCGCCGAACAATGCGAAAGATGCCCCCGAGCAGGGTCGTGACCGCCGCCGCCGGCGATCGTTCCCCGCGTGCGCCGACGCGCTGGCGCGTCCGCCGCCCGGGTGTACATGGAGCCGGCGAACACGTCACTTTCTGCTCCTCGGCGGACGGTGGGTTTGGGGGGGGCGTTCATGCAGGTGCGAGGCGTCGGTAATTGCGGATATCAGGGAACGCGGCAAGGAACACCCGAGTAAAGCGGGCACGCCACCCAGCCAATCCCCGTCGCAGACAGGAGGAGCTATGCGGCCATAGCCGAGGGCGACGGCCGGTTCCGGCGCGTAGAGCCTCCCGGTCGGACGAGCTGAGAGCGGAGCTACTGCAAATAGGGCTTCCGTGCGTCCACGTCGGCCGCGCCCTCGGACCTTCGTGAAGGTGTCGACGCTGCGCTGCCTTCGCTCGCTCGTAGGCATTTCGGCGACTTATCAAAGAGGAACGCGGTGCCCCTGGAGGGACTCGAACCCCCAACCGTTTCCTTAGGACGGAACTGCTCTTCCATTGAGCTACAGAGGCTGGCGGGCCCAGTTTAGAGGGTGCCGGCTGTCCCGGGCTGATGGAATGGGACCGACTGCATTCACGCAGACGCCCCGCTTTCGTCAGTCACCCGCGGCCGGTGCGAAACGCAGAGCGTCTCGCAGGTTCTCCAGGTGGAAGTGCCAGCTCTCCTCGTGCGCATGCCTCAGGTCGGGATGCGCCACGATCGCCTGGAAGCCGGTCTCGGTGACGACGATCTCCGTCAGGTCGTCGTGGTCATCGAGCTCGATGCGGACGGCGAGATGCTGCGGCCAATCGGCCTCAGTCCATTCGAATGCGAGGAGCTCCCGGGGGAGCACCTCGGTGACCCGCCCGGCGGCGTGGTGAGGTCCGTCGTCCTCGTCCCACGACTCCTTCAGCTCGGCGCCGACGACGGCGTCGAACTCGAGGTCGGGCCACCAGTCTTCGCGACCCTTGGTCAATGCGCGCCATGTGACGGCGGCGCTGGCGCGGACCACGATCGCGACGCGCACGCTGTCGAAGTCCTCACTCGTGTGCCCCACAGTTCTGATTCTGGAGGACCGGGCGGGTGCGCGTCGATGCCGTCGGCGGGTCGCCGCTTCGTGGATTGACCGGCCGATGCGGCGCTGCGCGGATCAGGCGTGCCGAACGAGACCAGCGCTCCTTACGAACACGACCTGGGTCAGGCGTCGTCGAGGAGCAGTCGGCCGCCGCAGTCAGTCCGTCTCCGGCGCGCATCCGAGCGCCGAGCTGCTGCGCATTCCCTCGGTACTCGGCGGAGCCGAGCACGTCCCCGAAGGCGGCGCGGATCTGCTCGACCGATGCGCGCTTCGGCAGAGAGCGCCCCAGCCGGTTCGCGGAGATGACGTGGGCGATCGTCGGCTGATCGAACGACAGGTTGGTCGGCAGGATCAGCATGGGCACTCCGTGAGCGAGGGCGAGCATGGTCGTGGCGTGCCCGCCGTGTCCGATGACCACGGAGGTGCGAGGCAGCGCGTCGGCATGCGGGATGTACGCGCGGACGACAGCGTTCTCCGAGACGGCGAGTTCGGTGGGATCGACCGCTGGACCGGTGGTGACGACGGTGCGCACGCCAAGCGGGGCGAGGGCGTCGATGATCCGCTGCAGCAGCTCCGCCTGACCGGCGACGTAGGTGGTGCTCAGGCTCACGAGCACGATGGGGTCGACCTCGTCCGGACGAAGCCGGCCGATGGGCGGCAGGATCGCGCCGGTGTAGTGCGCGGTGCGGGGAATCCGACCTGATCCGGGTTCGAGAGTCTGCTCGGTGACGATGAGTTCGGCCTCCGCCCGCCGGTAGAGGGAGCGCGGATTGTGGCCCCTCAGGGTCATCACCAGCCCAAGGGGACCGCTGGTCAGGCTGCGGAACATGACCGACCTGAGGGTGTGCACGAGGATCGTGTATCCGATCCTTCTTCGACGCAGTGCCGAGAGAGCTCCGATCAGCAGGCCGTCGACGACGATCCGGTCCGCTGGCTCGCGCTCCAGCGATGCCACGACATCCCGTCCGATCCCGCGATCCGCGAACACGGCCGCATAGCCGAGATCGGCACTGAGACCCGAACGGGGAGAGGTGACGGACCACGGCTTCGCACTCGAGTAGGGCTCGAAGCGCAGTCCAGCCGCCTCGACGGCGCCGCGCTGACCGGCATGACCCATCACCCGGACCGCCGCGCCCCGGCGCTTCGACCTCGGCCGCGATGGCGAGCAGCGGGGCGACGTTGCCGCCGCCGTCCCAGGTCACGAAGAGGAGCGACGTCGGCATGGATCGATCCTCGCCCCATGCGCAGGTCGGGCGGGAGCGGCGCGCTCGCAGCCGGAAGGGGCGCGCTCGCCAGCGCTCGGCGGCGTGACCGGTGGCGCAGTGTATTGTTTCCCCGACTTAAGAGCGGGCTTTCGGGATTCTCCGTTGCCGGCTCGCCTCCTGCTTGGAGTACACACTCGTCTTCGGACGAGCCAGTCGCAGCCCGTCGTCGACGGGCTTGCCTTGCTGCGTATCCATTCAAGGAGCACTCATGTCCTCGTCCTCTGCCGACTCCGTCAGCACCCGTCCGGACGGTCCTCCCACACAGGGTGCGCCGGGCGGTTACCGCTGGCGCTGGCTCATCGTGGCCGTGATGCTCGCCGCCGAGATCATGGACCTGCTCGACGGCACGATCGTCAATGTCGCGGGCCCCTCGCTCGAGGCGTCGCTCGGCTCAACGCCTATCGGGCTGCAATGGGTCATCGGCGGCTATGCGCTGACGCTCGGCGCCGGACTGATCCTGGGCGGTCGTCTCGGTGACCGCTTCGGACGCCGTCGGATGTTCCTGCTCGGCTTGGCCGGCTTCACGATCGCCTCGCTGCTCTGCGCGCTCGCACCCACGATCGGCGTGCTTATCGCACTGCGTCTCCTGCAGGGATTTGCGGGCGCCATCCTGCTGCCGCAGGGGCTCGGGCTGATGCGGGAGAACCTCTCGGGCCGCGAGCTCGCAGCGGCGTTCGGCATCTTCGGGCCGGTCTACGGACTCGGCGGCATCATCGGGCCGATCCTCGGCGGTGCGCTCATCCAGGCCGACATCGCGGGTCTCGGATGGAGGAGCGTCTTCCTCGTCAACCTGCCCATCGGCATCGCAGCCTCTGGTGGTGGCGTGGCGGATCATCCCGCGCAAGCCCGGCAACCGGGCCATCACTGTGGACCTGGTCGGCGCCGCGATCGTCGCCATAGCCTCCGTGCTGCTCGTGCTCCCGCTCAACTACGGGCAGTCCCTGGGCTGGCCCCTCTGGACCTGGCTGTGCATCGCGGCATCTGCGATCGGCTTCACGGTGTTCGTGCTGCAGCAGCGCGCGCTGTCGGCTCGAGGCGGCATCCCGCTCATCACGCCGAGCCTGTTCCGCAAGCCCGCGTACACGCTGGGCCTCGGCGGGATCGCGATCTTCTTCGCCGGGCTGGTGGGCAATCAGCTCATCCTCACCCTCTTCCTGCAGCTGGGACACCAGTTCACCGCGGGGGAGGCGGGGCTCGGCAGTCTGCCGCTGGCGATCGGGTCGGCAGTCGGCGGCGCGGTCAGCGGCGCGGTTCTCGCGGAACGCCTCGGCCGCACGGTGCTCCAGCTCGGACCGATCGTGCAGCTGGCCGGTGCTGTCCTGCTCTGGTTCGAGCTCGGCGACGGTGGCACCTTCTCGATCTGGCAGATCGTGCCCGGAGTCGTGCTGTCCGGCATCGGATCAGGTGTGGTCATCGCGGCCCTGTTCACTGTGATCCTCGGCGCCGTCGACGATCACGAGGTCGGATCGGCATCCGGCGTGCTCACCGCGGTCCAGTCGATCGGCGCTGCCGTCGGAGTTGCCATCCTCGGCTCGCTCTTCTTCAACACGATCGCGGATGGCTCGGCGGCTGCGAGCTACCGGGCGGTCCTCTATGTGCTCGGCGGACTGCTGGTGGCGTTCATCGTGCTCAGCCTCTTCTTCCCGAAGAATGGACGGCCGGAGGGCACCGAAGGCTGACGCCTGCCTCCTGGAAGCAGCGCGCGCTTCGGCCGAGCAGCCGGCGACGCTGATCCAGTTGGCGGCCACCTTGTGCGGCGACGGCACGGTCGTGCGGGTGAGCGATCGCGCGATCGCTCACCACTCGGAGAGGGTCCACACCTCCGGGCGGGCGTCCGACCCCTGGATGTCTGCGAAGGCGGCCGCGGACAGCTTCAGCTCGTCGAGCGCTTCGGCCTCTCGGCCCGCGCCGTGCAGGAGATCCGCAACGTGAGAGCGCAGCGCTGCAAGCCGATGCCGATCGCCCTGCCGCTCGGCGAGGTCGACGGCCTCGCGCGCGGCATCAAGAGCGGCGCTCTGCTCGCCGCCTGCTTCCAGGGCCCGAGGAGTTGTTGAGGGCGGCGATCAACAGGTCGAGGTCGTTGATGACCCTCGCTCCCGCAATCGCCGACGCGAGATGCCTGGCCGCCGCGTCCTGATTCCCTCTCGATGCCGCCAGCACTCCGAGGACATTGTCCGCCCATGTGGTGGCGGTCCGGTCAGCCGTCTCGGCAGCGACTCGAGCGGCCTCCTCGGCTGCCGCGTCGGCGTCCGCCGGCCGGCCCTGGCGGTGGCGGACCATGGCGATATCCGAAAGGATGCGGGCGCGCAGGTGAGTCCCCGTGAGAGCGAGCGCAGCGTCGAGATGGGCATGCGCGAGATCCCAGTCGCCGAGCCGGTCGTGCACGCTCGCGATGGTGTGCTCGACCTCGGCTTGGAGAACGGGATCGCCCTCGGCGAGGGCGGCCGCCTGGTCGAGGGAGACGAGCGCATCGCGGTACCGTCCCAGCCGGATCCGCGTGCGGCCGATCGCGAGATGAACCTCGGCGCCTCGTTGTCCCAAGGCCAACGCGGTCTCGAGTTGACGGAGCTCCTCGCTGTGCGCCAGCAGCCGAGACGACTCCTTCGCCGCGCGGAGGAACCAGCGCCCCGCATCCTCGTCTCGACCCGCCTCCGTCAGATGGCGGGCGACTGCACCCGCCGGGGAGGGCAGCGGGTCGACCGCATGACGGCGGGCGAGGACATCGGCGATCCGGCCGTGCAGCAGTCGGGAACGGGCGAGGGAGAGATGCGCGAGCGCCACCTCACGAGCCAGATCATGCGGCAGGTCGTAGCCCGACCGGTCGGAACGCTCGACGAGCAGTCCGCGATCGACGGCGTCTTCGATCGCATCGACGGCTTCGGTCTCGTCCCTGCCGCTGGCCAGTCGGATGAGCTCGGGATCTGCGACCGCCCCGATGACCGCGGCTGCCGCCACGAGCTGTCGAGTGATAGTGGGAGCCGAGTCGTAACGGGCGGCGACCACCGCCCGCGCCGCGGCGAGCGCATCCGCATCGGCCTCCAGATCGCCGCCTGAAGTGCCGTATTCGCAGACGAGGAGGGGAAGTCCACGGGTGCGTCGGAGCACTTCGGCTGGCTCGAATCCTGTTCCGGCGATCAGCTCCGCGACCGCCTCGAGACCGAGGGGGCCCAGCGCGATCGTGTCGGCCCGCTCGATCACGGCAGCGGGGAGCATCGCGCCACCCGATCCGCCCGGCCAGCTCGCGAGCACCATGACACCCCGGGGCAGCCGGTGCACGACGTAGGCGAGCAGCGCTGCCGACGGACCGTCCAGCAGGTGGGCGTCGTCGACGACGATGAGCAGGCGGCTGTCGACGCACGCCTCGATCGCGGAGCGCACCGCCTCATGCACCCGCTGCAGATCGCCCCAACCTCGGATGGCGCCCATCCCGTCGAATTCGGCGGCCAGCGCCGCGAGGGGCGCGCCTGCTGCCCCGAGCTCTCCGGGCAGATCGGGGCGGAGTGTCAGCATGCCCCTGATCAGATCCATGGCGGCCGAATAGGCGAGTGGCTGTTCGGAGATCCGACCTCCGATGCGCAGCGCGAATGCTCCCGCATCCTCGACAGTCGTGGACGCGGCACGCAGGATTGCCGACTTGCCCATCCCCTTCTCGCCCACCACCCCGAGGCAGCGCCCGCCGTTCACAGCATTCGCCCATGCGCCCTCGAATGCCGAGAGCTCTGTGGTCCGGCCGACCAGTCGGACTCCGAAGCGGACAGTCGCGCCGACAGTCGCGCCGACAGTCGCGCCGACAGCCGGAGACGGTGTCGAAGCAGGTCGATCGGTTGCGGATCGCCTGCGCCGCCGCGTCGGGTGTCGCCACGAGGGTGTTCGAATGCGGGAGGCGCGAGCCGGTCGCCGCGGATGTCCTCATGCAGGGTGAGTGTCTCGGGCAGTGGGGGCACCCCGAGCTCCGCTTCGAGCAGGCGGACCAACGAGCGGTAGGCGGACAGTGCGCCGGGCCGATCGCCGGTCCACGCCGTCACTCGGATCAGATCGACGTGCGCCGGCTCTGAGAGCGGATCGATCCGGGTGCGCTCCCTTGCATGCTCGAGCGCTCCCTGCAGATCGTGTCGACCGACCGCGTCGCCGACCAGCCGCGCCAACGTCTGGGAGAGGGTATCGCGCAGACCGTCGGCAGTGGCGAGCTGCCAATCCTCGAACGCGGGGCTGTCTCGAAGGGAGAAGCCCTCCAGAAATCCATCCGCAGCAAGAGCGGCGGCCCGTCTCCAGGACTCCGGTTTCGAGGATGACGCCAGCTCGCGGAAATCCCGCACATCGCAGCTCAGTGCGGATGCATCCAGACCGATGCCCGACGGCCCGATCTGCAACGCCGGACCCGCCGCGGTCGCCACCGACAGCGTGCGACGCAGCACGGCGCGAGCGCGCCCGCGATCGAGCTCGGGCCACAGCATGGCGGCGATCGAGTCGCGGGCGTGCTCCCTGCCGGTGACCGCGAGGAGAGCGAGCAGGGCTACGGCCTTGCGGGTGTCGAAGCGCACGTCGGAGCCGTCGAGCCGCACGCGGGGCGGACCGAACAGTCGCAGCTCGAGCACGGCGCTCCCCTCCGAGGTCTTCGTAACGGGTGATCGGAGAATACGCGTTCCGATACGACGAAATCGATCTTTGCCGTAACGCTTTCGGAACGACCCGCGGGGGATCATCGTTGCACCACCGGTCGCGGACCACGCGGACGGATGAGGAGGAATCATGACGGACACGCTTCGGGCAGCGCCCGAGTCGCCGGACGCCCTGGTCATCGCGGATCCCGAGGCGACCCAGACGGGAGCTCCACCGCGCATGCGCGCAGAACGGCGATCCGAACGCCGAGCGGCGAAGGCGGCCGCCAAGCGTGCGTCACGTGGCACCGCTCCCGAAGCGGACACTCACGCCGCCGTCATCGACATCCACATCGAGCCGTCCGATCCGCTGCTGCTCTTCCTGCAATCAGCTCCTGGACCGCTCGAGATCGCGGCCCTCCCTGCCTACTCGCCCGCTGTCGCGCGGATGAAGGAGCAAGGGGTGCAGATGGTCGTCCCATTCGTGACCAGCGGCGAACTCGTCGGCCTGCTCGCGCTCGGGCCCCGCCTGTCGGAGCGCACCTACTCCCGCAACGATCGGCGACTGCTCGACAGCCTCGCGCGCTACGCGGCTCCCGCGCTCCGCCTCGGCCAGCTGATGCGAGTCCAGGAGGGTGAGGCGCGCGAGCGCGAGCGGATCGAGCAGGAGCTGCATGTCGCCCAGCTCATCCAGCAGCAGTTCCTGCCGTCCGAGCTCCCCGAGCTGCGCGGATGGCATCTGGCGGCGTTCTACCGACCGGCCCGAACGGTCGGCGGCGACTTCTACGACCTCATCGCGCTCGAAGACGGCCAGGTGATGGTCATCGTCGGCGATGTGACCGACAAGGGAGTGCCCGCCGCGCTGGTGATGGCGAGCACCTACGCGCTGCTGCGGTCGGCGGCCGATCTGTCGAGCTCTCCCGGCGAGGTCCTGCGGAGGGTCAACGAGCTCCTGATTCCCCAGATCCCGATGAACATGTTCGTCACCTGCCTGGTGCTGGTGATCGACCTCGACACCGGACGCACCCGCTTTGCGAACGCTGGCCACAACCTGCCCTACGTCCGGCGAGCGGGCGGCGTGGTCCAGCTGCCCGCCCGAGGCATGCCGCTCGGCCTGATGCCGGGCAGTGTCTACGACGAGCATGAGACGGTGATCGAAGCCGGCGACATCGTCCTCCTCTACAGCGACGGGATCACCGAGCAGCACAGTGCGAAAGGCGAGATGTTCGGCTTCGGCCGCACCGCCGACCTGGTCGGCGAGGCGACCTCGGGCGACGACCTGGTCGACCGCAGCGTGCTCGCCCTCGGCTCGTTCTCGGCCGGCGTCGAGCAGGAGGACGACATCACGCTCGTCACCCTGCATCGCGGCAGAAGCGCGGGAGGCCACGACACCCAGTCCTTCAGCGTGCCGAGTGAAGTCGGCAACGAGCGCGACGTCATGGATCGCGTGGCCGCCATCGTCGGCGATCAGCTGCCCAAGCTCCGCCTCGACGCCCTCAAGACTGCGGTGAGCGAGACCGCGATGAACGCGATCGAGCACGGCAACAGGGGCGACGCGAGTCTCGACGTATCCGTCACCGTCAGGCGCACTGCCGAAGGCGTGTCGGTCGAGATCGGCGACTTCGGCCGCGGCATGCAGCGCGACGCCGACATCCCGGATCTCGATCTGAAACTCGCCGGACTGCAGACAGCGCGCGGATGGGGGCTGTTCCTCGTCGAGCACCTCACGGACCGCGCCGAGGAGTTCACCGAGGGCGAGCGCCACATCGTGCGGCTCACCATGCGCATCGAGGACTCGCACGCAAGCGCGGTCACTGGCACGGCATCCATTACGGAAGGACAGCAACCATGAGCCTGCAGTTCCAGCTCGGCGCCCGGGATGAGGTCATCGTCGTCCAGCTGAGCGGCCGCATCGACCGCGAGGCCGGGAGCATGCTCGATCAGGCATATGCCGCGGCCGCCACCAGCGGCACGGGCACCATCGAACTCGACTTCATCGACGTGGAGTACATCAACTCGACCGGCATCGCTCTCATCGTCGGCCTCCTCGCCAAAGCGCGAGCGAACAAGCGTGCCCTTCGCGCGGCGGGTCTCACCGATCACTACCGGCACATCTTCGAGATCACCCGGCTGAGCGACTTCATCGAGATCGTCGAGCCCCTCGAACTCGATCCATCCGTCCGCTAGAGCCGGCCTGCCGGCAGCAAGGAGCAAGGAACCATGGCGACCACCGCCGCGACCATGAAGGTCGCAACCTTGAAACCCGGCGCAGCAGTCATCGCGATCAGCGGAGACGTGACCGCCGCCTGCGAGCAGGCGCTGATGACCGCGCATGAAGAGGCGACGGACACCGGGGCGAAGTTCATCGTGCTCGACTTCGCCGGCATGGACTACATGAACAGTGGCGGCATCGGCATGCTCGTCACCCTGCTCGTGCGCTGTCAGCGCCGCCACCAGCGCCTAGCCGCGATCGGTCTCACGGATCACTACCGGCAGATCTTCGAGCTGACCCGTCTCGACGAGGCGATCAGCCTGCACGACACCGCCGAAGCCGCGCTCGCAGCGCGCTGAGCAGACCACGCAGCATCAGCCAGAGGAAGCGGACGATGACCGAACAGAGTGGCAGACACCCCGCGACGCCGCATTCTGGGCCGCGAAAGTCGACCGGCTCACCGTGGCCGAAGCCCAGCAGAAGCACGGCTACAACATCGAGGGCAAGCGGATCGCAGGCCCTCAGCAGGGCTTCGGTCGGCTCTGGCAGCGCACATACACGGCCGACCTCGGCACGGCTGTCACGCCCGAGGCCCTCGTTGCAGACTGGCGCGCGCGATTCGGGGACTTCTGGCCGAGGAGCGGGCGTTTCCACGGGTCTGTGACCTCCATTCAGCCAGGCGACGTCGCGCCCTTGACGGCTGGCGGGGTGACGACCGGGATCATGGTGCTCTACGCGGACGACACCTCCTTCTCCTTCCTCACACCAGAGGGTCACATGTTCGCGGCGATGATCACCTTCGCGGGCGAGACGCTCGAGACCGGCGGGACGCTGGCATCCATACGGATGCTGCTGCGCACGTCGGATCCGCTGTTCGAGATGATGTGGCCCGTCGCGAAGCGGGCGGAGGACGTGTTCTGGCCGGGCACGCTGAAGAATCTGGCCGCTGCGCATGGGGTGCACGACGCGGTCATCTCGTCGGCGACCGACTGCATCGACCGCGGCCGCATCTGGAAGAACTGGCGCAATGTGCGCAACAACAGCGCCATGCGGACGGCCTGGCACACGGTCACCGCCCCTGTGCGCTCGCGCCGCTCTCCCGCAGGGGCCATCACCGCGGAGCATCGCGGGGGAGAGGGCCGACGATGACCGCAGAGGTCGAAGCCAGGGCCGACGCCGGCTCAGGTCGTGGGCTCATGAACCTCGACGGCGAGTCGCGCCATGGGCGGGAGGCCATGCGGGATGACTCGGTCGGTCCGCAGTGGCTCGCGCACGCGCTCACCGTGCTCATCCTCGCTGCCTTCGTCGTCACTGCGATCGTCGGAATCCAGGCCACGGGGTTCGGTTTCAGTGCGGTGCCCTACCTTCTCCTGCTCGCCATCTTGATCGTCGTCGGGTGGCTTCTCGCCTGGAAGCGGCCGGGCCACCCGCTCGGCTGGCTGCTCCTCGCCGTTCCGGGGTTCTTCTGCTCTGGACCGCCTGTCGACCTGGTGGGACAGGCGGTGCTGGCGACAGCGCCCGATGCGGCGGCCTGGCTGCTGTGGTACGGCCACGATCGCGAGGACACATGGGCCTGGATCCCGCCGGTCTGGCTGCTGCTCAGTCAGATCCCGCTGCGCTTTCCCGATGGACGCCTTCCTTCCAGGCGCTGGCGGTGGTTCTCACGATTCACCGTATTGACGCTCGTGCTGACCACCTGCGTCTTCGCGACCGTGAGTGTCGAGGTCTTTCCCGGCGTCGCCAACCCGATTCACGTCGGGGATTCCGATGTCGGGCAGCTGCTCACATTCGCCTGCTTCGCGACGATGCTGGCGTCCTTCGGGGGCTCCGCACTCTCACTCTTCGTCCGATATCGGCGTGCGGATGCCGTCAAGGCCGCGCAGCTTCGATGGGTCTTCTTCGCCGTGGCCTTCGCAGTCGGAGTGCTGATCCTCTCCTGGGTGCCCGGCTGGGAGGCAGTCCAGAGCTGGATCCTGCTGGGTTATGCACTCATCCCCGTCGCCGTCGTGGTAGCCGTTCTTCGCTACCGCCTGTATGACATCGACCGGATCATCTCGCGCACCGCGTCGTATGCAATCGTGACGCTCGTCGTGGTCGGCACCTACGCGCTCGTCGTGGTCGGGATCACCGCGGTCCTGCCCAGCCTGCCTTCTGTCGCGGTGGCGCTTGCGACGTTGGCGGCGGCGGCACTGTTCCTTCCTGTCCTCCGTGGCGTGCAGCGCATCGTCGATCGGCGCTTCGACCGCGCCCGGTACGACCAGGCGAAGGTCGTCGACGCGTTCGGCGAGCGGCTGCGCAACGGCGCAGATCCCCACACCGCGGCGGCGGACCTCGGCGCCGCCGTCGAGGCCACCCTCCAGCCGACAGCGTTGGGGCTGTGGATTGCCGATAGCGGCGAATCGTTGGACGTGAGAAGGGCATGACGTGCACCGCTGCTCCTGGAGCGACGGATCGGCCGTTCGTGGGCCCGATCGCGTCATGAAGCCCCAACTGTTGGCGGTAGTGCTCGGCGCGACGGCGCTGGCCGCAACAATAGCGTCGGTGCCGCTGTCGCTCGGGGAGGAGCCGATCTACAACACCGTCACGTACACGCTGGTCGCGGCCGCATTCGCTGTGACGGGAACGCTTGTGGCGGTGAAGGTGAAACGAAATCCCATCGGCTGGATCATGATCGTGATCGCGTTGATGTGCAGCCTCATCAACGTGTTGGAGGGATGGGGGCAGCGACCCGAGCTTCCGGCATCGGACGTCGCGGGCTGGTCGGCGACGTCCCTGCCCTTTGCAATGATCGGGATGTTGCCGGTTCTGCTGATGATCTTCCCGACGGGCGTGATCCCCTCTCGGCGCTGGCGCTTCCCCTTCTGGCTCGCTGCGGCGGATGTGCTGCTGAGTCCAGTCGCATCGGCGTTCAGCCACTCCGTGCGGCGACCAGGCAGCGATGGGCCCAACCCGATCGCTGTGGATGGCCCCGTCGCGGACGTGATCACCGCCGGCACCCAGCTGCTCATCGTCGTGAGCTTCATCTCTGCGGTGGCAGCGCTCGCCTCTCGGTATCGTGTGGGAGGTCAGACCGAGCGGCAGCAGCTGAAGTGGGTCGCGTTCGCCACGGCACTCTTCGTGATCGTCACTCCATTCGCCGTTGCCGCGTACTACGCGAGCCCCGTGGTTCAGATCGGCATTGCCGTAGCCGTAGCCTTCCTCCCCATCGCCATCACCATCGCAGTGCTTCGATTCCGGCTGTACGACATCGACCGGATCATCTCTCGCGGCCTCTCGTACGCAGTCGTGACCGCACTGGTGATCGGCGCGTATGCACTCGTCGTCGTGGCGATCTCCGCGATCCTGCCGAAACTGCCGTCAGTCTCTGTAGCGCTGGCGACCCTCGCTGCCGCCGCGCTCTTCCTCCCCGTCCTCCGGAGGGTCCAGAGGCTGGTCGATCGCCGTTTCGACCGTGCTCGATACAGCGCTCAGAAAGTGGTCGACGCCTTCGGTGAACGCCTGCGCAACGACGCGGATCCGCACACCGCCGCCGCCGAGCTGGGCGCCGCCGTCGACGCGACCCTGCAGCCGGTCACTATGGGCGTCTGGCTTCCACAGCGCGACGCCAACAGGTCATGAGGCCAGCCTGAAGCGCGCCCCATCCCATCGCCCATCCCATCGCCATGAACGGCTCCTTGCCTGAGACCCGTGACAGACTGCGCGGATGAGCGGACTCACCGATCTCGACGCCATCCTCGCCTCGCTCGAGGTGGAGCTGCGACCGGAATCCGTTGTCTACGTCACCGTTGATGCCCGCGCGGCGCGTGAGCTTCCCGCGCTCGCGACCATCCACGAGGCGGAGGGAACGACCGTCATCCTGCGCCGCCAGGACGCCGACGACCACGGCCTCGCATATGAGCTCACCCTGTCCTGGATCACCCTCGACGTGCACACGGCGCTGGAGGGCGTAGGCCTCACGGCAGCCTTCTCCCGCGTGCTCACCGAAGCAGGCATCAGCTGCAATGTCCTTGCCGGCCACTTCCACGACCACATCCTGGTCCCCGAGCTGAGGGCCGAGGACGCCGTAGCGGTCCTCCGTTCCCTCCGCCAGTGAGTTGACAGTCGTGGTGGGTGTGCGAACGTCCACACCCACCACAACTGTCAACTCACGAACGCCGAGCTTGTGAGTAAGTCACATGGGCTGTGGGTAACCCGCACGAGATGGTCGGCTCGCCCACGATGTGCGCGTGTCGCAGAAATCCGATCTTCCCGAGGGCATGGGTCCAGCATTCTCGGTGGGTGCGGCAGCGGAACTGGGAGCATCGCGGTCCCGTCTGCGCGCTAAAGATCTGGCGGCACCTCATCGAGGTGTCCGAGTCACGGCTGAGCCGAAGTCCACGCTGGAGCGAGCTCGCGCGTATCTGCCCCTGTTGCGCGGGGATCAGTTCTTCAGCCACACGACGGCCGCAGCCCTCTTCCGGATGCGCCTGCCGCGAGGGTTCCGGGAAGACGTTCTGCATGTCACGTCGGTGAAGCCACGCCGAGCGCCTCGTGCTGAGGGGATCGTTGGGCATCGCGTCGACACCGTGCCGACAGTCGTGACCAGCGGATCGATGCGGGTGAGTGCACCCACCGACACGTGGATCGCTCTCGGTGCCACGCTGTCCATCACAGACCTCATCGTGATGGGCGACGGTCTGCTTTCCCGCAAGTCGCCGCGAGCGACTCTGAATCGGCTCACCCGGGCGGTCGACGGGGTGGCGGGTCAACGCGGCGCATCTCGCCTTCGAAGCGCCCTATCCGAGCTTCGTCCAGATACCGATTCCGCCCAGGAAACGGTCCTTCGTCTGCTCCTGGTGCGTGCGGGTCTTGCCGAGCCTGAGGTGAATGGGGTCATTCAGACTCGGACGGGGGTCTTCCACGGCGACCTCGTGTACCGGGCTGCCCGCGTGGTCGTCGAGTACGACGGGGAGCAGCACCGCACCGATGACCGACAGTTCGCCATCGACGTCGACAGACTGGATGCCATCATGGCGGAGGGCTGGCGCGTCATCCGCGTCGACAAGCACCTGCTGGCGCGTTCAGGGAAGCTGATCGCACGCGTCAGGGAGGCCCTGGGCGACGTGAGTTGGCAGTAGTGGTGGGTTCTAGGGCCGCTGCACCCACCACAAATGTCAACTCGCGGAGGCGTTCCGGCTGTTCGGGCCGAGCGTTCCTTCGACATCGCGAAACTCGCGCCTGCCTCCCGGCGTTCCCGTTCGCCTCCTCATACTCTTGCACTGTGTGGCGTGCAGATCGACGAATGGGTGACGAGGTGAACCTCGCGGACACCGTTCCCGTGCACCCGCTGAGCAATTCGACCTCTCCCGTCTCGGTGAGCACAGGGGATGGACGCGTCCCGTCGGTCAACGTCGCCGAGCCCGTCTGGGAGACCTGGCGCGAGCAGATCGCCGCACTCGGCGGGCCGTCGCCGCTGCTGCACTTCGACGACTCCCCGCGCGTGCGCATCGAGCTGAGCACGACCCACCCCGGCGGCCTCGCCCAGTTCATCACCGGCAAGACGACCCTGCTCTCCAGCCTGATCCGCGACGACCTCGCCTTCCGCAGCGCGTCCGTCGCCGCCTCGAACATCACCGCCAAGGGCGTCGAACTCAGCGCCACTCGCGGCATCGACTCGATCCAGCTCGGCATCGGCATCGCCGAGTGGAGCACGACGAAGAAGGAGTATCGCGCGCCGATCCTGCTGCGCCCGATCGCGCTGCGCCGGTACGGCCGGGACTTCGAGCTGCGCCTGAAGGGCGCTCCGTACCTCAACCCCGCACTCGCCCGCGCGCTCCGCGAGCAGTTCGGCGTGACCCTCGACGCCGACGCGTTCGTCGCGCTCGCCACCTCGCGGCGGCTCGTTCAAGCCGCAGCCGGTCATCGACCGGCTGCGCGCCCTCACCAGTCAGCTCGCCTGGTTCAACGTGCAGCCGCGGCTGGTCGTCTCCTCGTTCGCCGAGGTCTCGCGCCAAGATGCTGGCGCGACGCCGACGAAGCTCGAGCACCCGGTGCTCGACGCGCTCGCCGGCAACCCGACCGCGCGCTGGTCGATCGGCGAGGCCTACGTGGCCGCCGACCCCGTCCACCAGGATCAGCGTCCTCCCGCCACCGACACCCTGCTGCTCGACGCCGACTCCGAGCAGGAGAACGTGGTCGCCCAGATCGCCGCCGGCAACTCCCTCGTCGTCAAGACGCTGCCGGGCACGGGCGGCACGCAGACCATCGTGAACGCGCTCGGCGCCTCGTCGCGCAGCACAAGCGCGTGCTCGTCGTCAGCCCGCGCCGCGCGAGCCTGCGCGCAGTCAGCACGCGCCTCGGCCGACATCGGGCTGCAGGGCATCGCCGTCTCGCCGCGCACGGTGCGCCGCGACGTCATCCAGGCGATCAGCCGCAACGAGAAGGCCAGCCAGCCCAACGTCGCCGAGGTCGACGACGCCCTCGTGCGCCTGCGCAGCGTGCTGCTCGACTACCGCGCGGCGCTCGCTCGGCCGCGACCCCGTGCTCGGCGTCTCGGTGCGCTCGATGCGCTGGCCGAGCTCGCCCGCCTGTCGCTGCTGCCCAACCCTCCGCACGACCACCTCGCGGCTCGACGCCGCCGCGCCATCGAGCGCTCTCGCCCGCGATCGCGATGCCGCCGCAGAGACCCTGATCAAGCGCGGCCAGCCTCGGCGAGTTCCGCTACGGCCCCGGCGACTCGCCCTGGTACGGCGCCGACTTCCCCACCTCGGCCGCCGCGCAGAACGCGCACCAGACTCGCGAAGCGCCTCAACGACACCGAGCTGCCGCGCCTGCTCGAGCGCGCCGAGCGAGCTCGTCGGCACGACCCGCATGCGGCCGTTCGAGACGCATCGCCGAGCTCGGCATCTACCTGCGGCTGCTGCTCGACATCCGCGAGACGCTCGACCGCTTCCAGCCCGCCGTCTTCGACCGCTCGCTCAGCGAGCTCATCGCGGCCACCGGCATCGCGCCGCGATCGCCGAGGATGTCCGGCGGCAACCGCCGCCGGCTGCAAGAAGCTCGCCCGCGAGTACGTGCGTCCCGGCGTGCACGTCGCCGACCTGCACGAGTCGCTCGTGCGCATCCAGCAGCAGCGCATGCTCTGGCAGCGCTTCGTCGCCGCGGGTGTCACCGCCCGAGGTGCCGGTCGGCATCGCCGACGTCCAGGTCGCCTACCAGCGGGTGGCCGAGGACCTCGCGTCGCTCGACGCGCCGCTCGGCCGGACGGCCACGGCGGCAGTCGCTGCTGACCGTCCCGATCGGCAGCTGGTCGCCAAGCTCACGGCGCTCGCCGCCGACTCCGAGGTGCTCACGAACCTGCAGGAGCGCACCGCGCTCCTGGGCAATCTGCGCAACCTCGACCTCGATCCGCTGCTCGACGACCTCTCGCGCCGCCACGTCCCCGAGGATCGGGTGGGCGTCGAGCTCGAGCTCGCCTGGTGGCAGCTCGGTGCTCGAGCGGATGCTCGCCGAGGACCGCGCGCTGCTCGGCGCCAACACCCGCGTGCTCGATCGGCTCGAGGCCGACTTCCGGCTCGTCGACGAGGCCCACGCCGCCGGCGCCGCCCGCCGCTCTGGCCTGGGCGCTCGCCGAGACCTGGAAGATCGGCCTCGTCGACTGGCCCGACGAGGCCACCGCGCTCAAGAACCTGCTGCGCAGCGAGCGACGCCGATGCCGGATCGCTCTACGCGTCGGCGCCGCACCTGTCGCGCTCGTCGCCCCGGTCTGGCTGGCCTCGCCCTACGAGGTGCACGCGCATCTCCGACGAGATCCCGTTCGACGCGGTCTTCCTGGTCGATGCCGGAGCCGTCAGCGTGGCCGAGAGCCTCGGCGGCATCCGCCGCGCAAGGCAGATCGTGGCGTTCGGCGACCCGGTCGCCGAGACGCCGGACGACTTCAGCATCGCCGTCGAGGACCTCACCGCGCCGGCACGTCGACGAGCCACGTCGACAGCGTCGAGCTCGACGCGCGGCACGCCGACTCGGCGCTCGCCCGCCTCGGCGAGCTGCTGCCGACGCTCGACCCTCACCCGCAGCTACCGCGCCGGCGGCGAGGACCTCGCCGAGCTGGTCAACCGTCGCTTCTACGGCGGCAAGATCGTCGTCCACGCCCTGGGCGGGCACGTTCCTCGGTCGCGGCAGCCTCGTCGCTCGACTTCGTCGAGGACGGCCACGGCATGCCCGATCCCGAGACCGGCGCCGTCGAGAGCGTCGATGCCGAGGTCGCCCGGGTCGTCGAGCTCGTCATCGAGCACGCGCTCACCCGGCCCGCGCGAGTCGCTGATGGTCGTCACCGCAGCCCAGAAGCACGCCGTCCGCGTGCAGGCCGGCCGTGCTCGCGCCGTTCGCGAAGCGCATGGAGGTCACCGACTTCTTCCTGCGCGAGCAGGCGGAGCCGTTCCTCGTCGACCACGCTCGAGCAGGCGGTGGCGCAGAGCCGCGACCGGGTCATCTTCTCCATCGGCTACGGACGCACCCCGCACGGCCGGATGCTCTCCAACTTCGGCGCGCTCGGCAAGCCGGGCGGCGAGCGTCTGCTCGCGTCCGCCGTGACCCGCGCCCGCCGCTCCCTCGTCATCGCTCTCCTGCTTCCGGCCCGAGGACATCGACGGCCGACCGGATGTCGTCACGGCGTCCTCGCCCTCGGGCGGAGCTGCTGGAGGACGCGGAAGAGCGGATCGCCGAGCATCCCTCCGACGTCGAGCACGCCGATGCGATGCTCGTCGACCTGTCCCGCCGGCTCGACGCCCGCGGCCTCACGACGGCGCTCGACTACCGCGGGACGCTCGGGCTCGTCGCGTCCTACGAGGGCCGTGCGTCGCGATCGAGACCGACGCGACGGTCGCAGAGCTCGAGCCTGCGCGAATCGCTGCGGCTGCGTCCCGAGATGCTCAAGCGCCTCGGCTGGCACTACCTGCGCGTGCACAGCTTCGAGCTGTTCGCCGACCCCGAATCCGTCGCGCTGAAGATCGCCGTCGCGCTGGGAGCTCGAGCACCTGGAGCCGCACACGCAGGCGATTCCCGTGATCGACGGCGACTGAGCGCGTTCGCCCCGTCGAACTGTCCGGTGCGGCCGCCTGCCTCGAGTTCCCGGCGGCGGAACCGGGCGGTTCCAGCTGTTCCTCGTCCGTGTCCGAGCGGACTGCGCCGGTAGGGTCGTCAGGTCATGAGCGAACAGCAGCGCCGCCCCCGGTTCCGCGCCGGGTGACCACCCCGCCGGCGCCCGGATCCGACCCGACGCCGCAGGCGGCCCGCCCAGTGCTCTCGTCCGAGGACGACGAGCGGCGCTGGGGCGATGCGACCGGTCCGAACGACGACCGCCTCAAGGCGGACAAGCCGCCGCACTACTGATTCAGGCCTCGGCGAAAAGCCGAAAAGTGCGGGAATCAGTCGGCGATACCCGCAGTTTTCGGCTTCTCGATCACTACATCCGGGATCAGGCCTTGGGAAGGGTGATCGCGCCGGTGCCGTGCTTGCCGGCGGTCGAGCGGAGGTTCGAGTCCGCCTGCGCGGCGAGCAGGTCGCGGATCTCGGTGAGCAGCTCCTCCGAGGTCGGCGGCAGGTGCTCGGGCGTGGCCTCGGGAACGGCCTTCTGCTTGGCGAACGCCAGCTTCGCGAAGTGGTTGACGGGCAGCACGATCGCGAAGTAGACGACCGCCGCGACGATCACGAAGTTGAGCACCGCTGCGAGCGCGGCGCCGAACATGATCTTGGCGGTGCCGCCACTCGTGGTCGGGATGCTGACGATGAGCGCGCGTGCTGAGGCTCTCCGCGTTGAAGAGCGCCCCGATCAGCGGATTGATGATGGAGCTGACGATGGCCGTGACGATGGCGGTGAAGGCCGTGCCGATGACCACGGCGACGGCCAGATCGATGACGTTGCCGCGCAGGATGAACTCGCGGAAGCCGCGCAGGATCCCGCCCTTCTGGTCGCTCATGATGATGCTCCCGAGGTCGATGCGGGCTTGGCCGCCGGAGTGGACGTGGATGTGGTGCTGGCGCCGGAAGATCCGGAGCCGCCGGATTCGGACGACTTCGAGCCGGAGCCGGAGCCCGAGCTGGAGCCCGAGTCCGAGCTCGACCCCGATCCCGAATCGCCGGATCCGGAGGAGGACGACGCCTCGGACTTGGGAGCGGCCCGAGAGTCGGTCCGGTAGAAGCCCGAGCCGTTGAAGGAGACGCCGATGGGCGAGAAGACCTTGCGGAGGGAGCCGCCGCAGACGTCGCAGACGGTCAGGGCGTCATCCGAGAAGGACTGGACGATGTCGAAGGCGTTTCCGCACGTCGGACACTTGTAGGAGTAGGTCGGCATGAGACGTCTCTCGAGAAGGGGAGCGAGCGGGATTCAGCCGCGACGCACCGGTGCGAATCGGACGATCCGCGTCGGAGTGACGGCGCCGTCCACCGGCTGGTCGTGGCGCTCACGGGGAACGTCAGCGAGCAACTCGCTGTCGAAGACTACCGCGTAGACGGGCGGGCACTTCTCCATCGACCCCAGTGTCTTGTCGAAGTAGCCACGGCCCCAGCCCATCCGGATTCCGCGCCCATCGACCGCGGCGGCAGGCACGAGGATCAGGTCGACGTCGTTGATCGCCATCGGACTGAGCACCTCGCCGACGAGCGACGGCATCCCGAACGCGTCGACCTCTTCCTCTGTCTCCTCGTCGGCGAGAGTCCAGTCGAGCAGCCCGTCTACTCGGGAGATGGGGAGCAGGGTGCGCATGTCGTGCGCGAGCGCCCAGTGCAGGAATGGTCGGGTGTCGGGCTCGTCGCTCGACGACAGGTACGCCGAGACCGAGGTGGCTCCCAAGCTGTCCACCAGCTCGATCAGCTGCTCCGTGAATCCCTCGCTGGCGGCAGCCCGCTCCGTGCTCGTCAGATTGCGCCGCCGCTCGCGCAATTCGGCCCGAAGTGCCCTCTTTTGGTGGGTCGGATCGGTCGGCATGGCACGATTTTAGGCTTCCCCGGCCGGTAACCTTGCCACCATGGCTTACCACATCACCAAAGCGGTCATCCCGGCTGCCGGTCTCGGCACCCGATTCCTTCCGGCAACCAAAGCGATGCCCAAGGAGATGCTGCCCGTCGTCGACAAGCCCGCCATCCAGTACGTGGTCGAGGAGGCGGTCGCCGCCGGCCTGAACGACGTGCTCATGGTGACCGGCCGCAACAAGTACGCCCTCGAGAACCACTTCGACCGCGTCGCCGAGCTCGAGGCCACCCTCGAGGCGAAGGGCGACCTGGCCAAGCTGCAGCGAGTGCAGGAGTCGACCGGCCTCGCCGACCTTCACTACACCCGTCAGGGCGACCCCAAGGGCCTCGGCCACGCGGTGCTCCAGGCCAAGATGCACGTCGGACGGGAGCCGTTCGCGGTGCTCCTCGGCGACGACCTGATCGACGCCCGCGACCCGCTGCTGTCGCGGATGATCGAGGTCCAGCAGGCCCGTCGCACCTCTGTCGTCGCGCTGATGGAGGTCGAACCCTCGCAGATCCACCTCTACGGCGCGGCCGCGGTCGAGCTCACCGACGAGGAGGACGTCGTGCGGATCACCGGCCTCGTCGAGAAGCCGTCCGCCGAGACCGCGCCGTCCAACTACGCCATCATCGGTCGCTACGTCCTGCGGCCCGAGGTCTTCGACGTGCTCGAGACCACCGCCCCCGGCAAGGGCGGCGAGATCCAGCTGACCGACGCACTGCAGCGGCTCGCCGTGGCCCCGGACTGGACCGGCGGCGTCTACGGTGTCGTCTTCAGTGGCCGGCGCTACGACACCGGCGACAAGATCGACTACATCAAGGCGATCATTCAGCTGGCCTCAGATCGCGACGACCTCGGCCCTGAGCTGCGCCCGTGGCTGACGCAGTTCGTGGCGACGCTTTCCGCGCCCGTCGAGTAGCGCGCGTTCCGCTCAGGCCGGTCACGCAGAACTCCCAGTAGAAGAGGACCGTCCGCACGTGGCGATCATTCCCACCCTTCGCTCGGGGCGGACGACGATCCGACCCATCCGACTGCGCGACGCGCGGCCGCTGGAGCGCGAGCTGATCGAGAACCGCGGCTGGCTGCGGGAGTGGGAGGCCACGAACCCGCGCGGTCCGATCAGCTTCGACACCCGGGCGTCGATCCGGGCGCTCCAGGGCAATGCGCGCACCGGCCAGGGCCTCCCGTTCGCGATCGAGGTGGACGACCAGTTCGCCGGTCAGCTCAACGTCTCGGGGATCGCCTACGGCTCGACCTCGTCCGCGTCGATCGGCTACTGGATCGCTGAGCGATTCGCCGGGTCCGGCGCGACGCCCACCTCGGTGGCCCTGGCGACGGACTACTGCTTCCAGCAGCTCGGACTGCATCGGATGGAGATCTGCATCCGGCCCGAGAACGCCAAGTCGCTGCGGGTGGTCGAGAAGCTCGGCTTCCGATACGAGGGATTGCGGCGTCGCTTCATCCACATCAACGGCGACTGGCGCGACCACTTCTGCTTCGCCCTGGTGGCGGAGGAGCTGGACGAGGGCGTGCTCGAGCGCTGGGCAGGCGGGACGGGTGCCCGCCGAAAACGCGCAGATTTCCGAGAGCGACCGCGAGGCGGCCCGAACGCAGTTCCCACCGCGCTGACGCGCGCCTCACGGGTTCTCCCACACGGCTCGGTCATTACCTCAAAGTCCGAGGGAGCTTGTGGCGGACACGCCCGGCGCTTCCCGGGTCGGCCGTTCGCCCGCCCCTACCTTTGGGGACATGGGAGTTGAGGGTGTCGGCGGGGGTGTGATCATCGCGATCGCCGCCCTGCTCTGGCTCGTCTACCTCATGCCGACCTGGTTCCGCCGCCGGCAGTACATGGCCACCGAGCGCAACGCGGTCCGCCTGCAGCAGACCCTGCGGATCCTCGCCGAGACGGCCGAGATCCCGGATGAGGTCCGCGCCGAGGCCACCGCCAAGAGCGTCGCCGAGCAGCATCGAGCGCTCCGGCACGCCGCGCGGAAGGCCGAATCCGTCTCCCGATCCAACGATGCGGCGGCCTCCCGCGAGCTGTCGCGCAAGCGCCAGTCGAACCACACCACAGTCAAGGACGCGGACCTGCGCGCGCCCATCAAGAAGGCCGCCGCCGTCTCCGCGATCGCGGCTTCACGACTGCGCCGCACCCGACTGATGTCGACCGTCGTCCTCGTCGGCGCCATCGTCGGCGCGGTGTTCGGAGTGACCGAGGTGCTGGCGAGCGGTTCCTGGATCGCTCTCGTCGCGTCCGTCGTCGTAGGGTTCGGCGCGCTGGGCATGCTCCAGCGGATCGCGACCGTGGCCGCAGCCCGCCGCGCGACCCAGGAGGTCGACCGCACGATCATCGTCGCGCCGCCCGTGCAGAGCTTCAACGACTGGCAGCGCAGCGATCCGGAGCGTCCGACGTGGACCCCTGTTCCGCTTCCCCAGCCGCTCTACCTGTCCCACCGCGAGTTCGCCCCCGGCATCGACTTCTCGCGGGTGCATGCAGAGGCGGCTGCGGCCGCCGAGGCGGATGAGCTCCTCCGGGCCGCACTCGCCGAACCCGAGGTCACCCAGCTCTCCACGAAACGCGAGCAGAAGGCCGCGGCACCGTCGGCGGCCGACTCCTCCGGGGGCTCGGGTTACGCCGCGATGGGCCACATCGGCGAGACCTCGCCGGGCATCACCGACCTCAACGACGTCCTGCGCCGCCGTCGCGCCGTCTGAGCGATCCGCAGCAGGCACTGTCGTAGCGGACACTGCATCCTGCGAACACTCTCCTGCGGACAGAACACGTCCGTAGGCGGCAGTGTTCTGTCCGCACGACAGTGTTCGGCCGCGAGCGACACCGGCCCGACGGGCGGGCGGCGCCTCCGCTTCCTGATATCGTTGACGGGCACTTGGGCCTATGGCGCAGTTGGTAGCGCGCCTCGTTCGCATCGAGGAGGTCAGGGGTTCGAATCCCCTTAGGTCCACCGAGTGAAATGGCATCGCCCTCTAGGGCGGTGCCATTTCAGTTGGCGGACCTATCGGGAGGAGAAGCCCGACGCAGGGTGGGCCCCGACCGCGAGGGGCCCCGGGCGACGCGCAGCGGCGTCTGGGGGAGCGGTTGGGATCGAATCCCCTTAGGTCCACCGAGTGAAATGGCATCGCCCTCTAGGGCGGTGCCATTTCAGGCTGTAGGCACTGGCATGGCCGGGTCCAAATCGTGGAGTCCGTCGGGAGGTGATTCCTGGGGGCGATCTCCTGATCCAGGCGACGCGACGCATAATGAGCGGATGATCTCCGTGCCGCTCGCCCGAGAGCTGCGGGCCTCCGGGTTGCGCTGGACACCCGAGTCGGGGGACCGATTCCTCGTCGACCAGGCCGAGATGCTCGACGTCTACACCGTCAGCGAGATGACGGTCGAAGCGCACACCTTCCCGTCGGGAACGGTGCTCGGCTTCAACGGCACGACCGAATGGGCACTCGACTCGGTGGGCGTGGACGACGCGCTCTGGCTGCCTCGTGAGGACCAGCTGCGGGCGATGCTCCGCGGCACGTTCCGCAGTCTTCGGATCGGCGACGGGATCGACGCCGAGTACACGGTCTCGATCCTGTTCCAGGGGGCCGAGCTGCAATTCACGGCCTCGTCTGCGGACGACGCGTATGGGCGAGCTCTGCTGCAGCTGGTGTCGGCCAGCTCGAGCTGACGTCGCGGATCCCGCTGCCATAACTCTCCTGACCCCGAATCGGCCTTCTCGCGCCCCCGTCGGAAATCGACCGCGGTTCGCACTGGCGGGTTCACCCCCGAACGGGGGATCATGGAGGGAGGATGGCGGATCCGACTGCTCAGCACGGTCGGCTCGCCAGGGGGCTCTGAGAGAGGCGATCACGCATGCGGGGGAGAACAGTCGGGGGACTGACGTTCGCGGTCCTGGTGGGAAGTGGGATGGCGCTTGCCGTCTCCGCACCCGCGATCGCTGTGACGTGTGACTCGACCACCGTCATCCCCGCGGCCTCTTCGGGCGACTACGCCAGCCTCGACACGTCCGGCGATGGCGTCGTGACCGTGGACGAATGGACTGCGGGTGGAGGCACCGCGGACTGCGACGAGTCCTCAGGGGGGCTCGTCAGCACCACCGACCCCCAGCTGAGCACTCCGCCCGTCGATTCGACGCCGGGCACCGAACCGTCGACGGCTCCCACGGAGACTCCCACGCCGGTTCCATCCGAGACGACCACTCCGACCCCGGTCGCATCTCCGTCCCAGCCACAGGCGTCCCCTCCTGCGACCTCGGGTGGCAGTACCAGCAGCGGCTCCACGAGCAGCGGCTCCACCAGCGGCGGATCGACCTCCGGTGGTTCGACCTCGACCGGCAGCAGCGCGCCGACATCGCGCACCACGACGACATCCGCGAGCGGTGCGATCACGACGGCACCTGTTTCCATCGCTGCCGCCGTCGCGACACCTCCGGCGCTCACCGAAGTGCAGACCGAGGCGGCGTCGGATGCCATCAAGGAGACCCGCTCGCAGCTTCCGGTCACGATCGACCCGAGTCCGGTGCTGCTTTCGGATCAGGCGTCCGCGACCGGATCGCCGATCGTCTCGCCGAACGACACGGGAATGCTCGCGATCGTCGTGGGCATGTCGGCCATCAGCATCGCCTGCGCAGCGTTCTCGGTGGTCCTGCGCCGCCGCAGGGTCGGCTCCCGCCACTCCATCTGAGGTCGGCGCCCTCGGAGCTAGGTCGACGGTCCGCCGGGTGCTTTCGCTTCCGTCCCGCCGTCCGCGTTCGCGGCAACCGGATCCCGTCGTGCGCCCAGAGCGTCAGCTGATGCGCGCGCCGCCGCCCGCCGTGCCTGGCGCCGGCGCCGGCTGAACCGGATGATCAGCAGCACGATCGCGGCGACCAGGGCCAGGAAGATCAGCCAGGGCAGGACCGCGCCGAACGCGATCAGCAGTCCCGCGAGCGTGAGCATGAGCGAGTTGAAGCCGGCGAGCAGACCGTCGAAGAACGTCCCCGGCGCCGCGGCGCCCGCCTCGGCCGGAGTCGACAGCGAGATCGAGATGGTGGCGAAGGCCACCTGCTCGGCAAGCGAATCCCGCTGCGCCTTGAGGCTCTCGAGGTCGCCCTCGCGACTGGTCAACGCGGTCTCGATCTCGATGAGATCCGACGTATCGGTCGCGGTGGAGAGCAGAGCCCGCAGACGATCGACCGCGGCCTGCAGGGTGGCGATCCGCACCTCGTAGTCCGTGGTCTGCTGGGTGACGTCGGTCGAATCGGTGGACAGGGACTGGACGGTCCCGAGCCCCTTGAGGTCGAGCAGTGCCTGATCCAGCCTGTCCTCGGGGATCCGGGCGAGCAGGGTCGCACTCGCCGGCTGGTAGTCGCTCTTCGGATACTGCGAGATCGAGTCGAGGCGCCCGCCCGCTGCCAGGACGAGCGCGCTCACCTCGTCCGCGGACCGGATCGGATCGTCGACGACCAGCTGCAGCGACCCGGTGGTGACGACGTCTCGCACCGCGGAGTCGGACGCACCCGCCGCGTCGCCCACGGCGGGCATCGGGACCGCCGGGATCGATCACGCCTGGTGCGCTTCCGCCTCCAGACTCGGAACTCGTATCGCTCGCGCCGCTCTGATTCATCGAGCAGCCGCTGAGCAGCATGGCGGAGAGGGAAAGGGCAATGAGTCCGCGTGTTGCGGAACCTCGACGATCGCGCATGGCATGACGGTAGATCCGACTGTCGCTGGCCGCTCGGATCGCCCGTGATCGTTACCGTTCCGTGGCCAGATCGGGTGTTTCGTCCGTGTTATCCGCGAGAATCCTGGGAGAGAAGGATGGGCTGAGACGTCCGGGCGTACGGTGGAAACGTAGCCCCCGTTTGGGGGTGGATGACAGCCAATCCATACTTCGAGCTGAGGCCTGCAGCTTCGGCGGGCCGCCCGGCTCGACTCTTGTCCGATGCGTATTCGGGTACGCGGGACAATGGAGTCGTCGGGCGGCTTTTCTCTGTCCGGATCGCCGCCGACTCACCGGCGGCGCAGAACTAAGGAGTCTTCATGGATCACCGCACTCTCGGCCGCACTGGCCGGTCCGTCTCCGTGATCGGACTCGGCACCTGGCAGCTCGGCGCCGACTGGGGCGATGTCGATGCCGCAGAGGCGAACGCCGTGCTCGATGCAGCCGTGGAGGCAGGGGTCACGTTCTTCGATACTGCCGACGTCTACGGCGACGGACGGAGCGAGAGCTTCATCGGCGAGTATCTCGCCGCCAACCCCGGCCACAGCATCACGGTTGCGACCAAGATGGGGCGGCGGCTGCCGCAGCTCGCGGAGAACTACACGCTCGCCAACTTCCGGCAATGGACCGACCGTTCACGCGCCAATCTGAAGGTGGACACCCTCGACCTCGTCCAGCTGCACTGCCCTCCCACCGAAGTCATCGAGTCGGATGCCGTCTACGACGCTCTCGACGCCCTCGTCGCTGACGGCGCGATCGCCGCCTACGGGGTGAGCGTCGAGGAGACGAGCCAGGCGCTGTCCGCAATCGCGCGACCGGGCACAGCGTCGGTCCAGATCATCCTCAACGCCTTCCGACTCAAGCCCCTCGACGAGGTGCTGCCGGCGGCTCAGGCGGCAGGCGTCGGCATCATCGCCCGCGTGCCGCTCGCATCCGGACTGCTCAGCGGGAAGTACACCCGCGAGACCACCTTCGCGGCGGATGACCACCGCACCTACAACCGCTCGGGCGAGGCATTCGACGTCGGCGAGACGTTCTCCGGAGTGCCGTTCGAGAAAGGCGTGGAGGCGGCCCATGCCTTCGCGGATCTCGTTCCCGAAGGCGCCACTCCCGCGCAGGCGGCCCTCGCCTGGATCGCGCAGCTCGATGGCGTCAGCTCGGTCATCCCGGGGGCGCGCAGCGTGGGTCAGGCGCAGTCGAATGCGGTCGCCGGCCAGCTCGCGGATCTGGGCGACGAATTCCGCTCGGGCGTGACGCGCATCTATGACGAATACTTCCGCGAGAGCGTCCACCCGCGCTGGTAGCTGAGCTGCCCGTTCTGCCGCCTGCGCAGCACGCCAGGTGGCAGAACCGGGTGATTCGCGCTCAGTCTCAGTCGTCGTCGGGGTCGCGTCCGGTGCGCACGCCTGTCTCGAGGGTCGCGATCGCGGCCAGGTCGTCGGCATCCAGCTCGAAGTCGAATACGGCGAAGTTCTCCTCGATCCTCGAGGGGGTCACCGACTTGGGGATGACGACGCTGCCGAGCTGGACGTGCCAGCGGATCACGATCTGAGCGGGGGATCGACCGTGCTTCGCGGCGAGGTCGTCGAGGACGGTCGTCGTCGCGGATCCATCGCCCAGGATCCGGCCACGGGCGAGCGGTGACCACGCCTCGGTGAGGATGCCGTGCTCCGCGTCGTACGCCCGCAGCTCGGCCTGAGGCAGCCATGGGTGGAGCTCGACCTGGTTGAGCACGGGGAGCTCTCCTCCGTCCGCGATCAGCCGGTCGATGTGATGGGTCGCGAAGTTCGAGACGCCGATCGAGCGCGCGCGGCCGGATGCCTTGATGGCCTGCAGGGCACGCCAGGTCTCGACGTAGAGATCCTGGCTCGGCACGGGCCAGTGGATGAGGTACAGATCCACGTAGTCGAGACCCAGCTTGCCGCATGCTCACGTCGAACGCGCGCAGCGTCGGGTCGTAGCCGTGATCCGCCTTGCCGACCTTGGTGGTCACGAACAGCTCGCTCCGAGGCACGTCGGATGCATGGATCGCTGCGCCGACAGCTGCCTCGTTCTCATACAGCGATGCTGTGTCGATGTGCCGATAGCCGACCTTCAATCGCGTGCCCGATGGCTGTCGCCGCGTCGGCGTCCGACACCTTGTAGACCCCGAGACCCGACCTGCGGGATCGTGTCGCCGTCGAGCATGGGGAGGATGGGGGAGAGGATGGGATCGGCCATCGTCCGATTATCGCCGAGCCGAGCTGAGCCGACCTGAGCCGACCTGATCGCCGGAATACGGCCGATCGGGTGACGGTTGCCGTCACAGGGCATCTCGCCCCGTCTGCGTCGTTGTTCGTGTCGCCGCAGCATTCCGTCGGCTGTCAGGCCGCGACGAAGGGAATCCGCGGCATATGACGCGCATCATGGTCATCATCGGGAGCGTTCGACCGGGCCGGGTCGGTCTGCCGATCGGCGCCTGGGTAGTGAGCGAGCTGGAAGCGACCGCGGGGGTGGAGGTCGACCTCGCCGATCTGGCCGAGGTGGCCCTGCCCTTCATGGACGAGCCCAACCACCCCATCCTGCGCAGCTACACCAAGCCTCACACCATCGCGTGGAGCGAGCGCGTGGCCGCGGCGGATGCCTTCGTGATCGTGGTGCCCGAGTACAACCACAGCTTCTCGCCCGTGGTCAAGAATGCGCTCGACTTCCTCCACCACGAGTGGAAGCGCAAGGCTGTCGTGACGGTGAGCTATGGCGGTGTCTCCGCCGGCACCCGCGGCGTCGTGCTGCTCCAGCCGGCGCTGGTCGGAGTCGGGCTGGTTCCGACTGTCGCCAACCCGGAGATCAACTTTCCGACGAACCACATCAACGACGAGGGCGTCTTCGAGCCCACCGACACCCACCGCACCCGGCTCGACGTCGCGGTCGCCGAGGCGATCGCCTTGTCCGAGGCGCTCAGGCCGCTCCGCGGCTGAGGTTCCCAGTCCCCGGGGGATGCTCGGCCACCTTTCCTAGCGACGGCACGGGTTGTAAACCTGGCCCACGGTAGGAAAGGTGGCCGAGCGGGTTCGAAAGGTGGCCGAGCAGGTCCAAGCGGTCGAGTGCGGTCGGCGCGCGCTGGGTCAGCTGGGCTGCACGGGGACTGGCGCGGTGTCGGGGATCGGTCCCGCGTCGCGGTTGCGCAGATCGGGAGACCACCGCGACCCGATCGCGGCGACGCCGAGGCATACGGCCGCGAGCGCGACGGCCACCACGAAGCCGCCCTGGGAGCCATTCCGATCGATGATCACGCCGGCGAGTGCCGAGCCCAGGGCCGCGCCGATCAGTTGACCGGTGTTCACCCAGCCGTAGGCCTCGGCGGTGTCGCTGAACTTCACTGTCGCCGAAGTGATCGTCGACAGCACCGCCAGCGCGGGGGCCAGGCCGAGCCCTGAGACCACCAGGGTGAGGGCGATCCACCAGAAGCCGAAGGCGAACGCCGCGGCGCCCAGCCCGATCGTGACGATCAGCAGTCGGCGGAACAGCGCCCACGGCCCGATCGGGACGTGTCCGAAGAGCAGTCCGCCCGCCAGCGAGCCGATCGACCAGATGGCCAGCACGACGCCGGCCGACGCGTCGCCGTCTCCGAACGTCGCGACCACCGAGGTCTCGATGGCCGCGCACGATCCGATCAGCAGGAAGCCGATGACGGTCGCGAGCAGCACAGTGGGTCTGGTCAGCACCACGCCGAAGCGGCGCTTGCTGCGCGGGATGCGCACCCGTCCGACCTCGGGCGACGAGATGAACCAGAGGCCGCCGCCGATCAGCAGCGCAACCGACACCAGGATGCCGAGCACGGTGCTGATCTGCGTGGAGATGAAGGTGACCAGGACCGGTCCGCCGATCCAGATCAGCTCCTGCAGGGCGGCATCGAGGGAGAACAGCGGGGTGAGCTGACGCGAGTTGACCATCTTCGGGTAGATCGTCCGCACGGCGGATGAGACCGGCGGGAAGGTGAGGCCCGAGAGGAACGCCACCGCCATGTAGCCGACGACCGGCAGCTCGGCCAGCACGATCGTGGTCACGAAGATGCTGCAGAGGATGGTGCGTGGTCAGCAGGACTCGCCGAAGGCCCAGCTCGACCATCAGCCGGCTGGTCGCGGGACCCGAGATGGCCTGTCCGACGCTCAGGGCGGCGAGCACCAGTCCGGCGGCCCCATAGGACCCCGTGGTGCGCTCGATATGCAGCAGCAGGCCCAGCGAGAGCATGCCGCTGGGCAGCCGCGCCGTGAGCTGCGCGGCCATGATCCGCGACACGCCGGGGGTGCGGAGGAGTTCTCCGTAGCTACTCACAGGACCTACTCACAGCCTCTGAAGTCTAGGGGCCAGCAAGTGTCTGGGGTGTGGCCTAACGTGTGGATAAATCCGGCTGGTTATGCACACGATGTGCACGACACGCCACTACACCTAGGGGGATGGAAATGGATCAGACCCCATATATAGTGATTCCTGGTCGAACCACCGCACGGTCTTCCGGTCTTCGGGTGGCTCGGAATGCCCAGGTGTTCGATCGATCGGAATCGTCTTCCGGGTGCCGGCCTTCGGGTGGCCCGGCATCCGGAGACGAGTCTTGAACAGGCAGCCGGATGGAAAACCGGCTGAGCAGCATCGTGGAGGATTCGCACTCGTGAATCGAGTGCGGGCGCATCGCCGTCAGCTACATCTTCAGCAGCACCGTCAGCATCACCGTCAGCATCGCAACGGCTTCGTGGGGGAGCCGTCCGAGGTCGTTCCGTCGACCCGTCTTTTGGAGGCACCATGGCAATAACCGTCGTGAAGCGCAACGGGGGCCGCGAGCCCTATGACGCCAACAAGATCAACCTCGCGATCGAGCGTGCGAGCGCCGGGCTCGACGAGAACATCACCTGGGTCACCCAGATCGCCTCAGAGCTCGAGCTCACGCTCTTCGACGGCATCACCACCCAGCAGCTCGACGAGGCCGTCATCCAGGTCGCACTGCAGAACGTCAAGGACGACCCGGCCTTCGACACCGTCGCCGCCCGTCTGCTGCTGAAGACCATCTACAAGCGCGTGCTCGGCGACTACGAGACCGCCGAAGAGCTGAAGGCGCTGCACGCGGAGAAGTTCCGCGGATACGTCGAGCGCGGCGTCGCCGAGGACCTCCTCGACCCGCGCCTCACCGACCTGTTCGACCTCGACCGCGCTGCGCGCCGCCCTCGATCCCGGCCCACGACGAGCTGCTCAAGTACATCGGCGTCGTCACGCTCAACAACCGCTACGGCATCAAGGCCCGCAACAACGACCCGCTCGAGGTGCCCCAGTACTTCTGGATGCGCATCGCCATGGGCCTCTCGCTCAACGAGGCCGACGCCACCTCGGCGGCCATCGAGTTCTACGAGAGCATGAGCCGCCTCGACTACCTGGCCGCCGGCAGCACCCTCGTCAACGCGGGCACCAAGTTCCCGCAGCTGTCCAACTGCTTCGTCATGGAGATGCAGGACGACATCGAGCACATCGCGAAGACCACCCGCGATGTCATGTGGCTCACCAAGGGCACCGGCGGCATCGGCCTGTCAGTCAGCAAGCTGCGTGCGCAGGGCTCGCCCATCCGCTCGAACAACACCACCTCGACGGGCCCGATCCCGTTCATGCACACGATCGACTCGATCCTCCGGGCCGTCAGCCGCGGCGGCAAGAAGTTCGGCGCCCTCTGCTTCTACATGGAGAACTGGCACCTCGACTTCCCCGAGTTCCTCGACCTTCGGGCCAACTCCGGCGACCCGTACCGCCGCACCCGCACCGCCAACACGGCCGTCTGGATCTCGGACGAGTTCATGAAGCGCGTCCAGAACGACGACGACTGGTTCCTCTTCGACCCGCTCGAGGTCCAGGACCTCGGCGAGCTCTACGGCAAGGCGTTCAGCGCCCGCTACGAGGAGTACGTCGCCAAGGCCGAGGCCGGCGAGATGCACATGTTCAAGCGGATCAAGGCCCGCGAGCAGTTCAAGTCGATCCTCGTCGCCCTGCAGACCACCAGCCACCCGTGGCTGACCTGGAAGGACACGATCAACAACCGCGCGCTCAACAACAACACGGGCACGATCCACCTCTCCAACCTCTGCACCGAGATCTGCCTCCCGCAGGACCGCGACAACGTCTCGGTCTGCAACCTGGCCTCGATCAACCTGTCCCGCCACCTCATCGAGGCCGAAGACGGCACGCTCGGATTCGACTGGGCGCAGGTCGACCGCAGCGCCCGACTGGCCGTCCGCCAGCTGGACAACCTCATCGACATCACGCTCTCGAGCGTGAACGAGGCGGACTTCTCCAACCAGCAGAACCGCGCGATCGGCCTCGGCGTCATGGGCTTCACCGACGTCGTGGAGAAGCTCGGCATCTCCTACGAGAGCGAGGCGGCCTACGACCTGATCGACGAGATCATGGAGCACGTCTCCTACGCGGCGATCGACGAGTCGGCCGACCTCGCGCAGAGCCGCGGCGCCTACGCCAACTTCCCGGGCTCGCGCTGGTCGCAGGGCATGGTCCCGCTCGACTCGATCGCGCTCACCGAGGCCGACCGCGGAACTCCCATCAAGGTGAACCGCACCACGCGCCTCGACTGGGACGCGCTGCGCGAGAAGGTCAAGGGCGGCATGCGCAACGCCACCCTGATGGCGATCGCGCCGACGGCGTCCATCGGTCTCGTCGCCGGCACCACGCCCGGCCTCGACCCGCAGTTCTCGCAGATCTTCAGCCGCTCGACCTCGTCGGGCAAGTTCCTCGAGGTCAACCGCAACCTGGTCAGCGATCTCCAGAGGCCTCGGGCTCTGGGAGCGCGTGCGGGAGCCCATCCTGCGCAGCCAGGGAGACATCCAGAGCATCGACGCGATCCCCGACCGGGTCAAGGCCGTCTACAAGACGAGCTTCCAGCTCTCGCCGTACGCGTTCCTCGAGGTCGCTGCCCGCGCGCAGAAGTGGATCGACCAGGCGATCAGCCGCAACATGTACCTCGAGACGCGTGACCTCGGCGACATGATGGACATCTACTTCGCGGCGTGGGAGCGCGGCGTGAAGACGACCTACTACCTGCACATGAAGCCGCGTCACACGGCCGAGCAGTCCACGGTCAAGGTGAACAAGTCCGAGGGAATCGGCGACGGCCAGAAGCGCGGCTTCGGCTCGGCGGCTCCCACCGGGAACACGTCGTCCTCGGCGGCGCCCGCCCCGGTCGCGACCGCTCCCGCCCGTCGCGGCTTCGGCTTCGGCGGCGTCAGCAAGGAGAACGCCGTAGCAACCGGAACGCCCCGCGCGAGTGTCTTCGCGCGGGGCGTTCCTCGACCCCGTAGACCGGAACTATCCCGCCTCCCTGGGCGTTGAACCAGGTAGGGGGAGTAGTCCAGAAGACGGGGCACAGACTTCACCCGGAACGACCCGGAGCGCGGCTGATCGAGCGGCGCGGACCACCCCAGACCAGAAACGAGCAGACATCATGGGCATCCTCGGCACAGGCATTCAAGAAGGACTCCTCCTCAAGCCCGTCCGCTACAAGTGGGCGATGGACCTCTACGAGCAGGCAGTGGCCGAACACCTGGTTCCCGAACGAGATCCAGCTCGGCGAGGACATCGCCGACTTCAAGCGGATGACCGATGAGGAGCGTCACGCGATCACGTTCCTGATGAGCTACTTCAACCCGAGCGAGCTGCTCGTGAACAAGGCGCTCGCGTTCGGCGTCTACCCCTACATCAACGCTCCCGAGGCGCACCTCTACCTCGCGAAGCAGATGTGGGAGGAGGCCAACCACTGCATGTCCTTCGAGTACGTCCTCGAGACCTTCCCGATCGACCGCGAAGAGGCCTACACCTCCCACGTCGACGTGCCGTCGATGCGCGGCGAAGGAGGAGTTCGAGGTCGGCTTCATCCGCCGCATGACCGAGCAGCAGCTCGACATCTCGACGACCGCGGGCAAGAAGGACTTCGTCCGCAACCTCGTCGCCTACAACATCATCCTCGAGGGCATCTGGTTCTACTCGGGCTTCATGGTGGCGCTGTCGTTCCGCCAGCGGAACCTGCTGCGCAACTTCGGCTCGCTCGTCGACTGGATCGTGCGCGACGAGAGCCTGCACCTCAAGTTCGGGATCAACCTCATCCTCACCGTGCTCGAAGAGAACGAGGATCTGCAGACCGAGGAGTTCGCCGCGGAGATCAAGAAGATGATCACCGACGCCGTCGCCATGGAGGAGCAGTACAACCACGACCTGCTGCCCGGGGGCATCCTCGGCCTCAACGCGAACTACATCAACCAGTACGTGAAGTACCTGGCCGATCGTCGCCTCGAGGAGCTCGGCTTCGACCCCGAGTACAACGTCTCGAACCCGGCGAAGTGGATGGCGACCGCCAACGACACGCTCCAGCTGGTCAACTTCTTCGAGTCGACCAACACCTCGTACGAGGTCAACGCGCAGGCCACCGCCCGCGCGTAGCTCGACTGGAGATGAGGGGCGCTGAAGATCCGGATTCCGGGAATGCGGCGCCCCTTCTCGCTGTTGCCGACTTGAAGGGCTCACTGTGCGGTGAGCCGACAACGCCCTGACGGATGTCGGTGGCCAGCCATACGCTTGACGAGTCGGTCGATGAAGTTCCGGCGTTCATTTCGCGTTCCTTCTCGAAACGATCGGATGCCCTGCATGACCGAAACCATCCCCGAGACCCGGACCGGCGCCGCGGCCGCCCAGAGTGCGGCGAACGACGCGGATCTGGGCGCGTCTGACGGCCGCCTCAGCGCGCGGTCGCGCACACTCATCAGCCTGCTGCTTGTCGCGACCTTCGTGGTCATCCTCAACGAGACGATCATGGGCGTCGCCCTTCCTCGCGTCATGCAGGACCTCGGCATCGAAGCCAGCGTCGGCCAGTGGCTGACGACGGCGTTCCTGCTCACGATGGCCGTGGTCATCCCGATCAGCGGATACCTCATCCAGAGGTTTCCCGACTCGGGTCCTCTTCGGGGTCGCCATGTCGCTGTTCAGCGCAGGAACGCTCATCGCGGCACTCGCGCCGGGGTTCCCCGTGCTCCTGCTCGCCCGGGTGGTGCAGGCCAGCGGAACGGCCATCATGCTGCCGCTGCTCATGACCACGGTGATGACGCTGGTTCCGCCGTCCAGCCGCGGCCGGATGATGGGCAACATCTCCATCGTGATCTCCGTCGCGCCGGCCGTCGGCCCGACGATCTCCGGGCTCATCCTCAATTCGCTGAGCTGGCGCTTCATCTTCTGGATCGTGCTGCCCATCGCGGTGGCGACTCTCATCCTCGGACTGATCCTGGTCGTCAGCATCGGCGACCGCACGGCCGCCCCGATCGACATCGTGTCTATCCCGCTCGCCATTCTCGGCTTCGGCGGCCTGGTCTACGGGCTGTCGTCGCTGGGCGGATCGGCTGACGAGGCAGCCCTTCCGGCCTGGGTGCCCGCCGTCGTCGGAGCGCTCGCACTCGCTGGATTCGTGCTTCGGCAGAAGCGCCTCGAACGGCGCGACCGCGCTCTGCTCGATCTGCGCACGTTCCGCTCACGCACCTTCACCGCCACCGTCATCACGATGGCCATCAGCATGAGCGCGCTCTTCGGCACCATCATCCTGCTGCCCATCTACCTGCAGAGCGCCCTCGGCCTCGAGCCGCTCGTCACCGGTCTGCTGGTGCTGCCGGGCGGCGCTGCTGATGGGAGTGCTCGGACCCATCGTCGGGCGGCTGTTCGACCGCTTCGGCCCCAAGCCCCTGCTGCTGCCCGGCACTATCGCAGTCAGCGGATCCCTCTGGCTGCTGGCCTTCGCCGGCGACGCGGCGTCCCCGCTGTACATCGGTGCGGTCTACCTGCTCCTCAGCGCGGGACTCGCATTCACGTTCACGCCCCTCTTCACCTCAGGGCTCGGATCCGTCGAGCCGCACCTGTACTCCCACGGAAGCGCCATCATCGGCACGGTCCAGCAGGTGGCGGGCGCGGCCGGTGCAGCGCTGTTCGTCACTGTCCTGTCGATCGCCGGCTCTGGTGTCAGGCTCGATGGCGGTGACGCGGCGGCGCAGGCCGCGGCGGGCACGCACTACGCATTCATCGTCGGCGCCTGCATCTCGATGGTTGCGATCGTCACCGGAATGTTCGTGAAGCGTCCCGTGAACGCTCCCGACATGGCGATGAGCCACTAGACGTCGTCTCATCATGCTCGATGCCCGTCGCTGGTCCGGCGGCGGGCATCGTGCCATCGTGGGGCAGTGCGATACGCAGCGCTTCTCCGAGGGATCAACGTGGGCTCCGGAAACCGGATCGCCATGGCCGATCTGCGCAGCGCCCTCGAATCGGCCGGTCACGGGGACGTGCGCACAGTCCTCGCCTCCGGCAATGCCGTCTTCGACAGCCCCGGCTCGTCGACCGACGTGACGACCGCGCTCGAGCAGCTCCTGTCGGAGCGCTTCGGCTACTCGGCGCGCGTCATCGTGGTCCCGATCGATGTGATCCAAGCCGCTGTCGACGCGTTTCCGTTCGAGGAGTCCGACGATCAGCAGCCGTACGTCGTGTTCGGCTCGACGCCCCGGGTGCTCGACGACCTCGCCGAAGCGGCCCCATCCGACGAGGCGGATCGGCTCGAGCGCGTGGGTGAGGTGCTCTTCTGGTCGGTGGCGAAGGGACACACCCTCGACTCGCCGTTCGGCAAGCTGCTCGCGAAGCGGCAGAAGACCGACGTGGTCACGACCCGCAATCTGCGAACCCTGCGCAAGATCCTCGCCGCGGCATAGTTCTCCGTCCGGTGGCTGAGCCGCGCCGGAGGCGCGTGTCGAAGCCCTGTTGGTGTGGGTGGGCTTCGACGCGGGCGCGGGGCGCCCGGCTCAGCCATCGGTGTGGGTATCGACTTTTTCGGTGGCTGAGCCGCGCCGGAGGCGCGTGTCGAAGCCCTGCCGCGGCTGATGGGTCAGACCGGCGGAAGGGCCTTGAGGATCCGCTGCAGCGAGACGGGGCCCGTCGTGCGAAGCTGCTGGGCGAAGAGGCTGAGCCGCAGCTCCTCGAGCATCCACCGGGGTTCGATCAGTCGGCGATCCGCGTCCTGCGTCAGCGGGATCGTGCCGCCCGCGGCGAGGTAGCGATCCTGCGCGGTGCGCACCTCGTTCTGCCAGACCCGGTCGCGACCGGGGTTCTCCAGCAGCTTCTGCACGCGGTGTGTCATCCCGGTCAGATACACGGGAAGCCGCGGCAGGCGATTGAGGCCGACGGTGCTGATGAATCCCGGGAAGACCAGGCCGCCGAGCTGCTCGCGCACGTCTCCGAGCGGTCCGATCAGCGCCAGGGTGGTGGCTCCGCGGATCGCGCTCTCCACGCCGCGCGCGGCGGTGAGGATCGTCGCCACGAGGGCGACAGCGGCGAAGAGGTCATCCACCACGTGCGCGGAGACATCGTCGCGGACCGTCTCGAAGTCGGCCCGGGTCCACACCAGGCCGTCTGCCGAATGGCGTCTGATCCGATCGTCGAGCACGGCAGCGAATGCGTCATCGATGAGCTCGCGTGCGCTCCGGTAGGGGCTCGCGGCGAGGGTGAGCTTCTCGGCTGAGGTCAGGTGCTCCTGCAGATACGAGACGGGGGATGGGACGGCGAGACCGAGCAGCCGCCGGATGCCGACTCGATGCGCAGCCGCTTGAGACTCGGGGGAGCTCTCCAGCCGGATGGCCACCGACGCGCCGGTATCCACGAGCGCGGGATATGCGCGGATCCGACCGCCCCTCCGTTCTACGTCGACGCTTTGGGGGAGGCTCTCGAAGTCCCAGGCGGCTAACCCATCTCGCTCGAGCGCCGAGGCGCTGCCCGGAGCAGCGGCACCCGGTGCGGTGGGGGCGGAGGGCACTGAGCCGCCTGCGGCCGCCCTCGTGGTCGGCGTTGACGTGCTGCGGAACACTCGGGCGACGCTGTCTCGAGCGGCTTCGGCGAACTGCAGCTTCAGGCTGGTCAGTTCCTTGCCGCCCCCTACCCGGCGGCCGTTGTCATCGATCACCGCGAACGTCGGCCGCAGATGCGGGGGCACACGCTCCAGCTCGAAGTCGCTGCCGGAGACCACCGCGCCCGTGCTGCGTCGGATCGCGGCGGCCAGGCGGTCGACGAGAAGCTCCCCATCCGGTTCGGTCGGCAGCTCGGCGAGCAGCCGCTCGGCCCAGTCGGCGGCGGGAACCACCGTGCGACGGATGGCCTTGGGCAGGGTCCGGATCAGCGCTGTGACGAGTTCTGCCCGGAATCCCGTGACCTGCCAGTCGAAGCCGGTCGGCTCGAGCTGGGGGAGGACCGCGAGGGGGACCTGGATGGTCACGCCGTCATCGTCACTGCCCGGTTCGAAGCGATAGCGCAGCTTGAGCGTCTGGTCCTGCTGCCGCCATTCCGCGGGATACGCGGTCGTGTCCTGCTGCGCGGGTTCGTCGAGCAGGTCGGCAGAGCGCAGGGTGAGCAGATTCGGGGTGCGCGTGCGCGCGTGCGCCCACCAGGTCTCGAACTCGCGGACGGTGGCGACGCTATCCGGGATCCGTTCGTCGAAGAAGTCGACGAGCGCCTCGTCGTCGGCGAGGATGTCTCGCCGACGGGATCGCTCCTCGAGCGCTTCCAGCTCGCGTCGAAGCCGCAGGTTGGCGCGTTCGAAGTCGAAGGCGCGGTCGCGGCTGCGGTCGAGATGCGGCGGCCATTCGCCGTCGACGAGCGCGTGCCGGATGAACAGCTCGCGCGAGAAGCCGCGGTCGATCCTCGTCCACTGGATGCGGCGGCGGGCGACGAGCGGGACTCCATACAAGGTCACCCGCTCCCAGCCGACGGCCGCTCCCTGCTTGGCCTCCCAGTGCGGCTCGCTGGTCGATCGCTTCACCAGATCGCCGGCCAGCTGTTCGGCCCAGGCCGGATCGATCGCCGCGACCGTGCGAGCGAAGAGCCGCGAGGTCTCGACCAGCTCGGCGGCCATGACCGCGGTCGGAGCCTTCTTGGCGAGCGCGGATCCGGGGAACACCGCGAACTTCACCTGACGCGCGCCGATGTACTCGGCGCTGGGCCGACGCCCGGGCGGCGGCTTGCCGCCGGGCGTGCGCGCGCTCGCTCCTCGCGGGGGAGCGGTGCGCTCGTCGAGCACGCCGAGCTGGGACAGCAGACCTGCCAAGACCGAGCGATGAACGCCGTCGGGGTCGGCCTTCGGCTCGCCGATCGTGAGGCCGAGCGGCTTCGCAGTCCTGCGCAGCTGGCTGTAGACATCCGCCCACTCGCGCACCCGCAGGTAGTTGAGGTACTCGGCCTTGCAGAGCCGGCGGAATGCGCTCGAGGACAGCTCCTTCTGCTTCTCCTCGAGGTGATTCCAGAGGTTGAGTATGGAGAGGAAGTCGCTCGTCGGGTCGGCGAACCTGGCGTGCTTCTCGTCCGCCTGGGCTCGGCGCTCGAGCGGGCGCTCCCGCGGGTCCTGGATGCTGAGGCCCGAGACGATCGCCAGCACCTCGCGTGAGACGCCGTGCTTCTTTGATTCGACGACCATCCGGCCGAAGCGCGGATCGAGCGGCAGGCGTGACAGGTCCCGTCCTGTCTTGGTGACGGAGCCGGCAGCCGTGACGGCGCCGATCTCGCGGAGCAGCTCGAAGCCGTCCTTGATGCCGCGAGCGTCGGGCGGCTGGAGGAACGGGAAGTCCGCCATATCGCCGAGCCCCAGGGTGAGCATCTGCAGGATGACCGCGGCGAGGCCGGTGCGCAGGATCTCGGGATCGGTGAACGCGGGCCGCCTGCTGTAATCGTCCTCGCTGTAGAGGCGGATGGCGATGCCGTCGCTGGTGCGACCTGCGCGGCCCGCTCGCTGGTTGGCGGAGGCCTGCGAGATCGGCTCGATCGGCAGGCGCTGCACCTTGGACCGTACGCCGTAGCGTGAGATCCGTGCGGTGCCCGCATCGATCACGTACTTGATGCCGGGGACCGTGAGGCTCGTCTCGGCGACGTTGGTGGCGAGCACCACCCGACGGCGGACTCCCGGCGTCCGCTTCGTCTCGAACACCCGATGCTGGTCGGCGGCGGAGAGCCTGCCGTACAGCGGCACGATCTCGGTGCCGCTCCGGCCGCTGAGCGCGTCCTGCGCATCGCGGATCTCGTTCTCGCCGGACAGGAAGACGAGGACGTCGCCGGGCGCCTGCCCGGCCAGCTCGTCGAGAGCGGCGCCGATCGCCTCGAGCAGGTCGTCGTGGCTCCGGCGCGACGGCGCGTCGCTGTCCGGATCCTTGTCGGGCGCCAGCGGGCGGTAGCGGATCTCGACCGGGAAGGTGCGTCCGGATACCTCGACGATGGGCGCCGGCGTGCCGTCGGATGCGGCGAAGTGCGCTGCGAAGCTGCCCGGGTCGATCGTCGCCGAGGTGATGATCACCTTCAGATCCGGGCGCTTCGGCAGCAGCTGGCGGAGGTAGCCGATCAGGAAGTCGATGGTGAGGCTGCGCTCGTGCGCCTCGTCGATGATGATCGTGTCGTAGCGACGCAGCAGCGGGTCGCGGGTGAGCTCGTTGAGCAGGATCCCGTCCGTCATCAGCTTGATCCGGGTGGACTCGCCGGCCTTGTCGGTGAACCGGACCTGGTAGCCGACGAGGGTGCCGAGCTCGACGTCCAGCTCATCGGCGATCCGCTCGGCGATGGTGCGGGCGGCGATCCTGCGCGGCTGGGTGTGGGCGATGCTGGTGCGGCCGAGCTCCAGGGCGATCTTGGGCAGCTGCGTGGTCTTGCCCGACCCGGTCTCGCCGGCGACGATGACGACCTGGTGGTCGCGGATCTGCTCGGCGATCTCGCCGCGGACCTGACTGACCGGCAGATCTGGCGGATAGCTGATCTGCAGCTCGTCGGTCGACATGGGAACCCCGATTCTACCGAGCCGTCCTGCGGCGCGTATCGAGGCGCTTGTGGTCGAGGGCCTCGATACGGTCGCTGCGCGACCTACTCGACCAGCGGGGTGGCGGTCTTTCGTTGGTCGAGTAGCGCCGTCTGCGGCGCGTATCGAGGCCCTCGCTGCGCCTTCTCGACCTGCGGGGTGGCGGTCTTTCGTTGGTCGAGTAGCGCCGTCTGCGGCGCGTATCGAGGCCCTCGTGCGCCTTCTCGACCTGCGGGGTGGCGGTCTTTCGTTGGTCGAGTAGCGCCGTCTGCGGCGCGTATCGAGGCCCTCGTGCGCCTTCCCGACCAGCGGGTCGGCGGTCTTTCGTTGGTCGAGTAGCGCCGTTTACGGCGCGTATCGAGGCCCTCGTGCGCCTTCTCGACCTGCGGGGTGGCGGTCTTTCGTTGGTCGAGTAGCGCCGTTTACGGCGCGTATCGAGGCCCTCGCGCACCTGCTCGACCAGCGAGGTGGCGGTCTATCGAGGCCCTCGCCGTTCTACGGGCGGCTTCCGATGGTGAGGCCGCTCGCCTGCTTCCATTTGATGCCGCAGCCTTTGGGGCTCGTGACCGGCTCCGACACCCGGCGACCGGCGATCAGGTCGTCGAGTGCGGCCCTGATCCATTCCGCGTTGGCAGAGTCGTCGTCGTAGCGAGCCATCGGGGGCGCCGTGATATGCCAGCTCGCCCTCGGCGTCGATGATGAAGACGTCAGGGGTGACCATCGCGTCCCATGCCTTGGCCACCGACTGGTCCTCGTCGTGCAGGTAGGGGGAGGAGAAGTCGCCGCCCGCCTCTCGCGCTTCCATCGATTCGAACGAGTCGAGCGGCTGACGGCTCGCATCGTTGGAATTGATCTGGAGCACGGTCACTCGGCCCGTGTAGTCCTGGGCGACCTTCTGGATCCGCTCGTGCCAGGCGCGAGCGTACGGGCAGTGGTTGCAGGTGAAAACCACCAGGGTGATCCCGTCACCGGGTTCGAAGAGCGCGTGCCCACCGCCGGCGGCGGGGAGACTGAAACTCGGGGGGCGATTGCCGATGTTCAGGGTCATCGTGTGCCTTCTCTCTTCGGCGCGACGGTATCAAAGCCGCCCGGTAGTTCCCCGGACGCTCCGTTTTTCGAAAGCGGTTCCCAGCTTCGCTCCCAGCCCCGCGGTGCCAGGCTGAAGGGATGACGACCACTTCTGCAGTTCCCACCGTCACGCTCAACAACGGCACGGCCATCCCCCAGCTCGGCTTCGGAGTGTTCCAGGTCGAGCCCGACAAGACCGCCGCCGTGGTCGAAAGCGCCCTCGAGGTGGGCTACCGACACCTCGACACCGCCGCGATCTACGGCAACGAGGAGGGGGTGGGCCAGGCCATCGCCGCCAGTGGAATCGATCGCGGCGATCTCTGGATCACCACGAAGCTCTGGAACTCCGAGCACAGCCGGGACAGGGCCCTCGCCGCCTTCGACGCCAGCCTCGAGAAGCTGGGCATCGGATCACGTCGACCTCTACCTCATCCACTGGCCGGTCGCCGGAAGCGACCTCTACGTCGAGGCGTGGAAGGCGCTCGAGGAGATCGCCGCCTCGGGGCGCGCGAAGGCCATCGGCGTCTCCAACTTCCTGCCCGAGCATCTGCAGCGCCTCTTCGACGAGACCGGTACCGTTCCCGCCGTCGATCAGATCGAGCTCCACCCCGAGCTGCAGCAGCGCGAGGCAGTCGACTTCGCGAAGGCGCACGGCATCGAGATCGAGGCCTGGTCGCCGCTCGCTTCGGGCCAGATCGTGGATCGCGACGACGTGGCGGCCATCGCGGCGAAGTACGGCAAGACCGCCGCTCAGGTCACGCTGCGCTGGCATCTGGACCAGGGGCGGATCATCTTCCCGAAATCCAACAGCGCCGAGCGTCAGGCGGAGAACTTCGACATCTTCGACTTCTCGCTCACTCCCGACGAGCTCGGGGTGTTCGACGCGCTGGACGCCGGCACCCGCGTCGGACCCGACCCCGCCACGTTCACGGGCACGAGGTAACGCCCCGCCCTTCTCCTACGTTCCGGCTGAATTCCTACGTAATTCCGTATGTATTCAGCCGGAACGTAGGAAATCGTTGGTGCCGATAGCGTGGGTGCGTGACCACACCCCCGCCCGTCCGGACCCGGCGGGAATGGATCGCGCTCGTCGTCGTCGGACTGATCGGCGGATTCCTGTCCGGCTCGTTCGGTGTGGGCGGCGGGATCGTCATGATCCCGTTGCTCATCTGGCTCACCGGGATGGATCAGCGCCGCGCGTCGGCCACCTCGCTCGCCGCCATCGTGCCGTCGGTCGTCGTCGGCTCGATCGGATACCTCATCCACGGCGAGGTCGACCTGCTCGCCGCGCTCGCGCTCGCCATCGGCACGGTCCCCGGTGCACTCATCGGGACACGTCTGCTCCGCAGGCTGCCGCTTTCCGTGCTGCGGTGGGGCTTCGTGCTGCTGCTCGTGGTCATCGCCCTCCGATTGATCTTCGGCGGCACGGACCGCGGGGGAGAGGTCGAGCAGAACCTGCTCACCTTCGTGGTGCTGATCCTCGTGGGAATCGTCACCGGGATCTGTTCAGGCCTGTTCGGGGTCGGCGGCGGAGTCATCATGGTGCCGGTCCTCGTGGTGGGGTTCGGGGTGGGCGACCTGGTCGCCAAGGGGACCTCTCTCGTCGCGATGATCGCGTCCAGCACGGTCGGCACGGTGTCCAACGCTCGAGCGGGGCTGGTGGATATCCGGTCCGCGCTCGTGGTCGGCGTCGCGGCGACCGCGATCTCCTATGTCGGTGTGCTCGCCGCCCTCGCCATGCCCGCACGCCTGTCCGCTGTCCTCTTCGGCATCCTGCTGCTCATCAGCGCGAGTCAGCTCGCATTCCGAGCCGTCCGCCTGCAACGCGAGGCGAAGCGGCAGCCCGTCGACTAGCCCTCTCGTGGATCAGGGCGAACTGACAGCATCAGACCTCGCATATTAGGTAAGGCGCACCTAAACTACTGAGGTGACCCGCTCCATTCCCGATCCCGCGCTGCACGTCTTCATCGCCGGTGACGCGTCCGATCTCGATGCCATCGCGCTGCTGCTCAGCGGGCTTCCTGCGAACGCCTATGGCCAGGTCATGATCGAGGCGAGCGAGGATGAGTGGGACGGTGCGCTCGACGCGCCACGTCGCGTGCATGTCGTCCGGCTCCCGCACGATCCTTTCGGCCTCGTCGGAGACACCGTGGTCAGTGCATGCGCCGCATGGATGGCCGAGTGGATGCCCGACGACGTCGAGCGCAGCTCCCGCGTCTTCGTCACCTGGCTCGGATGCTCCGCCAACCAGAACGTGACCGCCATGGACCGGCGACTCAGTCGCTCCCTCGACGCGGCGCACACCGGCGGACACTGAGCATCATTCCTCGTCGGCTGCTCGTCGACGTGTGACCAGAACGGCCGTGCCGTCGATGTCGTCATCACGCACGACACGGGTCTCGAATCCCTGATCGAGGAATATCCGGGCGGTCGTAGCAGCTTGGAGCCGACTCGTCTCGATGAGCAGGATGCCCCTGCGGGCCAGCCACCCGGCCACCTCGGCCGCCAGGCGGCGATGAAGATCGAGGCCGTCCGCTCCTCCGTCGAGGGCCACACTCGGCTCCCAGTCGCGCGCTTCGGAGGGCATCAGGGCGATTGCCGCGGTCGGAACGTACGGGGCGTTGACGACGAGCACGTCGATCCGACCGCGCAGTGATTCGGGGAGCAGCCTCGAAGAGGTCGCCGGCGAAGACCGAGCCGCCGATCGGCTCGAGATTGCGGCGCGCATTATCCACTGCGAGGGGATCGAGCTCCGCCGCATACAGCTCGATCCCTGGCACGCGATGCGACCAGCAGTGCGCCGACCGCGCCCGTGCCGCAGCAGAGGTCGAGCACGACCGAGCCGGAGCGAGTCCAGCGCGCAGCGCCTCGTTGCGCGAGGATCTCCGTCCTGCGCCGCGGCACGAAGACGCCGGGGTCGACCAGGATCCGCAGCCCGCCGAACTCCGCCCATCCGACGATCTGCTCGAGGGGGATGCCCGCCACCCGGCGGAGGATCATCCGTTCGAGGTCAGCTGGATCCGATGGCGGCTTCGGTGAGCAGCGCGGCCTCGTCCTCGGCGAAGACGCAGCCGGCGGCACGCAGTCGCTCGACGATGTCCACGCCCGAACGCTAGCGCGAGTCGGCCTCTCGGATCCGTCTCTGGCCGACCTACCCCAACTGAAGACCCAGATGTGGAGTCGCCAGAACCGGAACGGCACCTGCATGCCGGTCCACATCGGGTAGAAGAATGCGCTGACCGCGATGACCAGGATCACGAAGAGGATGACGATCCGTCGGTAGATCGGGGCGCGCTCCGGCGGCGGCTGCGGCCCGACGAGACCGAGCAGCATGCCGATCACGTAGACGGCAGCGAGGAACAGATAGGGCTCGAAGGCGATCGCGTAGAACTGGAACATCGTGCGCGTCGGGTAGGCGAGCCAGGGCAGGTAGCCGGCGCCGATCCCCGCGAGGATGAGGCCGATCCGCCAGTCCCGACGTCGGAACAGCAGGTAGACCAGGAACAGCGCACACGCGACCGACGCCCACCAGAGGATCGGGTTCGCGACGGACCAGACGATCTCGGCGCAGTAGTTGAACTGGCATCCGTTCTCGCCCGCCGCGCTTCCCCGGTAGTAGATCTGGGTGGGGCGGGCGAGCAGCGGCCAGAGGATCGCTGGCGTGGCGTAGGGGTGGGTGACGCTCAGCCCCGTGTGGAAGGCGTAGATGTCGGCATGCCAATGCCAGAGGTTCTGGATCGCATCGGGCACCCAGGCCGTGAGGCCGGTCCAGCGCTTTCCGCCCGTGGCTATCCAGTTGCGGTCGTATCCGTTGGTGCTGAGGAACCAGCCGGTGAACGTGGCCAGATAGGCGGCCAGCGCGATCGGCACAGTGGAGAGCACCGCGATCGGCGCTGTGCGGAGGATCCCCGCCGCTGAGAAGAACCGGATGCCCGCCCGTCGCCGGGCGAGGATGTCGACGACGATCGAGTAGGCGACGAACCCGACGAGGAAGTAGATGCCCGACCACTTCACGCCGGACATCAGGCCGAAGCAGAGACCCGCGGCGATCAGCCATGGGCGCCAGAGCAACAGGGGTCCCCAGCCGAGTGGAGGTGGGGCGGGGACCTGGTCGGCGTCGTCGTCTGGATCTCGGTCTGCGAGAGCGGCAGCGGCCGCGGGATGCGGCTCCGCCCCACTGGACGCGTAGCTGTATGTCCGACGGGCGTGCGCTGGGCGTCGCTCCGCTGTCCAGACCTTCAGCCGGTCTTCGAGCCAGCTGCGGTCAAGCAGGATGGCGCCGAATCCCAGCAGGCCGAAGAGCATGACGAAGTTGTCGAGCAGGGACAGCCGGGACAGCACGATCGCGAGTCCGTCGATGGCGAGGAAGCCGGCGGCGATGGTCGCGAGCAGCGGGCTGCGGAACAGGCGCTTGGCGATGAAGAAGAGCAGCAGCACCGCGATCGTGCCGGCGATCGCAACCGAGAATCGCCAGCCGAAGGTGCTCGACGGGCCGAACAGCGCCATGCCGAGCAGCGATGAGCCACTTCCCGAGCGGTGGATGGGCGATGTACTGGGGGGCCGTCGTATAACCCCATGGGTCGCCCGCGTTGAAGGCGATGTTGGGGTCGGGGTCCTTCGGCCAGCTGCCCTCGTAGCCGAGGTTGGCCAGCGTCCAGGCGTCCTTGACGTAGTAGGTCTCGTCGAACATCAAGCTCGACGGGGTGCCGAGATTCTGCAGGCGGAGGATCAGGGCGAGCAGAGTCACGCCGATCGGGGCGCCCCACCGCCACAGCCGCAGCCGGGCGGTCGCGGACAGGCTCGGCACCGCCCCATGATAGGTCGCGGTCCTCGCGCATCGGCCGCGCCTCGACGGGCTCCTCGATCAACGGGGCCGCACAGCTGCGCTATGGATGGTGTGGCCGCGGCGGTCCGATGCTCGATCGAGAGCTGCCGCCGACGGATGGGAGGATGACCGCATGCTCGTGCTCGCCGCAACGCCCATCGGCAATCTCGGCGACGCGACCCGGAGGCTCGTCGAAGCGCTGTCGTCCGCGACGGTAGTCGCGGCGGAGGACACCCGAGTGGTGCATCGTCTGCTGCAGGGCCTCGCCGTCGAGAACCGCCCCCGGATGATCTCGCTCAACGACCACAACGAGCGGGATCGGATAGCGGAGCTCGTGCCGCTCGCGGCCGCTTCCGACGTGCTGGTCGTCAGCGATGCCGGGATGCCGACCGTGTCCGATCCGGGCTATCGCCTGGTCGCTGCATGCGTCGAGGCTGGCGTGCGGGTCAGCGCGCTGCCCGGCCCATCCGCCGTGCTGATGGCGCTCGCCGTATCCGGGCTCCCGACGGACCGCTTCGCCTTCGAGGGCTTCCCGCCCCGCAAGCCGGGGGAGCGTCGCTCCTTCCTCGGCGGGCTGGCCGCCGAGCCGCGCACGCTGGTGTTCTTCGAGTCGCCGCAGCGGATCGGCGACTTCCTCGCGGATCTGGCGGCGACCTTCGGCGCGACCCGGCGGGTGGTCGTCTGCCGGGAGCTCACCAAGCTCTACGAGGAGGTCGTCCGGGGCACTGCGGCAGAGCTCGCCGAGCGCTTCGCCGATGGCGCGCGCGGCGAGATCTGCGTCGTCGTCGAGGGCGCTGCCCCGGTGGTCGTCTCGCTGGACGACGGGATCGCCCAGGTGCTCGCCCTCATGTCGGCAGGTGCCCGGGTGAAGGACGCCGCGACCGAGGTCGCCGCATCGACCGGCCTCTCCCGCCGCGACCTCTACGAAGCCGCCCTCCGCGCCCGCTGACCCGCGCCCTGCTCGGCCCTGCTCGGCCACCTTTAGGGACGTTTGGCCACCTTTAGGGACGTTTGGCCACCTTTCGAAGGGTTGCCAAACGTCCTAAAAGGTGGCCGAGCGCATGGGCACGGAGTGCGACCGAAGGTAGTTCCCGAAGCGAGGGCCATCCCACGCGGCGTTCCAACCCCAACGGATGAATCTCTGCACCTGTGGCCGGATGCGATCCTCTCGATCCTTCTCGGCGAGGACGATGTCTCCCGTCGATCGTCCGTCGGTGATCAGCGGATTGCGGTACTTGTCGCGTCCGTCGAACTCGCCGACGATCCGACCTCGCGGCCAGAAGAAGTCGACGAAAGAGCGGGGGCCGTGGACAGCGGTGAACTCCACCTGCAGCTCCGGCACCACGAAGCCCAACTCCCACATCCGCACCCGGCTCAACGATTCGCCTACGCTCTCGCTGCGGCCGTCGCCGAAGCTGATCGCACGTGCCGCTCGTCTGCCTCCACGGCCTGGCTGGACATAGGCCAGTTCCTCGAGCAGCGACTCCGCCGTGACGCCTCGTCTCATGGCCACATCGATCATGGCGACAGCCTGAAGGAACGGCGCCGCGCAGCCGATGTCGACAAGCGTGCGAGCAAGGCTGGTGACCCTCAATCCATCGACGAGGACGTTCTCGCGACTCTCGGTCGTTCGATGTACGAAGAGCGAGGGCATGGAGCTCCCGCCTCTGGCCGTCGAGTCGAGAACATGTACGCGCGACGGCCACGGTCCGATAAGCGGCAGTCGATGCACTGCGGCTGCTGCGAAGTGGGAGAAGACCAGGTCAGAGGGATGAAGACAGTCAGTGGCTCGGACAAGCATCCGATGCCTTGCTTCGGGAGTCGCTGCCGTCCATGCCGCTCCAGAAGCAAACGCGCCTCGTCTCACCCGGACGAGTGCTCCAGATCGAACGAGATCGGCGATGAGGGCTTTGGGAGCTCCCATGGCCATGAGGTCCTTCGACAGCAGGAGGCCGCTGTTGGCTTCGAGCAATCGGTCGAGCGCGATATCCATCGGGAGATCGTCGCGAATGGCTCGCGGGGAGAACGGCTTCCCGAGCGATCTGTGCAGAGTTGGTTCGGACCTGGACCTGTGGACGCATGCTGGCGTTGCGATCCAGAAAATCGCTTGGCCACCTTTCGGGACGTTCGGCCACCCTTCGAAAGGTGGCCGAACGTCCCGAAAGGTGGCCGTCGGGAGCAAAGGGTGGCCGAGCCGGCGGAAAGGTGGCCGAGCCGGTCGGCCGTGTGTGCCGGGCGGCCGGGGTAATGCGGGATTCCCGGGTGCTCCGGCGGAATTAGGATGGTCGGCATGGTTTCCGGCGCGCTCCTTCTACATCACGACGCCGATCTACTACCCGAGCGACGTGCCGCACATCGGGCACGGCTACACCGAGGTGGCCGTCGACGCGCTGGCGCGCTGGCACCGCCAGGCGGGCGACGACACCTGGATGCTGACCGGCACCGACGAGCACGGCCAGAAGATGCTGCGCGCCGCGGCCGCGAACGGCGATGACCCCGCAGGAGTGGGTCGACCGGCTCGTCAGCGAGGTCGTGGTTCCCGCTGCTCGAGACGCTCGACGTCGCCAACGACGACTTCATCCGCACGACGCAGGAGCGCCACGAGGAGCGCGTGCAGACGTTCGTGCAGACGCTGCTACGACACGCGGCTACATCTACGCGGGCGAGTACGAGGCGCTCTACTGCGTCGGCTGCGAGGAGTTCAAGCAGCCGAGTCCGAGATCGTCGACGGCACCGGTCCGTTCGAGGGCCTGAAGGTCTGCGCGATCCACTCGCAAGCCGCTCGAGCTGCTGCAGGAGAAGAACTACTTCTTCAAGCTGAGCGAGTTCCAGGACCGCCTGCTCGCGCTCTACGAGGAGCGCCCCGACTTCGTCCAGCCCGAGAGTCGGCCCGCAACGAGGTCGTCTCGTTCGTCAAGCAGCGGCCTCGAAGGACCTCTCGATCTCGCGCTCGACCTTCGACTGGGGCATCCAGGTGCCCGTGGGACGAGTCGCACGTCATCTACGTCTGGGTCGACGCGCTGCTGAACTACGCCACCGCCGTCGGCTACGGCCGCGACGAGGAGGAGTTCGCCCGCCGCTGGCCGGCGTACCACGTCGTCGGCAAGGACATCCTCCGCTTCCACGCCGTCATCTGGCCGGCGATGCTGATGGCCGCCGGGCGTCGAGGTGCCGCAAGCAGCGTCTTCGCGCACGGCTGGCTGCTCGTCGGCGGCGAGAAGATGTCGAAGTCGAAGCTGACCGGCATCGCGCCGACCGAGATCACCGACGTCTTCGGATCCGACGCGTTCCGCTACTACTTCCTGTCGGCGATCGCCTTCGGCCAGGACGGCTCGTTCTCGCTGGGAGGACCTCTCCGCCCGCTACCAGGCCGAGCTCGCCAACGGCTTCGGCAACCTCGCCTCGCGCATCGATCGCGATGATCGAGCCGCTACTTCGACGGCGTCGTGCCCGCAGCCGGCGGAGTACACCGAGGCGGATCTCGCGATCCAGCAGACCGTCGCCGAGCGGCGGCCGCGACGCCGACGCCGCGATCGAGCGCTTCGCGCATCGACGAGGCGATCGCCGCGATCTGGACGATCGTCGACGAGCTGAACGGCTACATCACCGAGCACGAGCCGTGGGCGCTGGCCAAGGACGACGCGCCAGCGCGAGCGCCTCGGCACCGTGCTCTACACGGCGGCCGAGGGACTGCGCGCCCTCGCGGTGCTGCTCTCGCCGGTGATGCCGACCGCGACCGCGAAGCTGTGGACCGCGCTCGGCGCCGAGGCAGGCGCTCGGTGCGCTCGCCGACCAGCCGATCCGCGAGGCGGGCGGCTGGAGCGTGCTGCCGCGTCGGCACGTCAGGTCACCGCCGCTCGAGCCGCTGTTCCCGCGCATCGAGCAGGAGGTCGGCGGCGGCGCCGCGGCCTGAGCATGTCCAGCCCGCAGCGCATGCCGAGCAGTCGACCCGAAGCGCGACCGCAGAAGCCGACGGCTCAGTACCCGCCGCTGCCCGAGGCCGCTCACCGTCGCCGGTCTACGACAACCACACCCACCTCGAGTCGCCGACGGCGATCGCGGCACCCCGACGCTCGACTGACCGGAGCAGCTCGACCGCGCGTCGAGCGTCGGCGTCGCGCGGCGTCGTGCAGGTCGGCGGCGACCTCGAGACCAGCCGCTGGTCGGCCGAGACCGCGGCCATCCGAGCCGCGGATGCTCGCCGCGGTCGCCATCCACCCCAACGAGGCGCCGCGCTACGCGGCAGCCGGGCGAGCTCGACGACGCGCTCGCCGTGATCGACGAGCTCGCCGCCGAGCCGCGCGTGCGCGCGGTCGGCGAGACCGGGCTCGACTTCTTCCGCACCGAGCCGAGGCGGCCGCGCCGCCCAGTTCGCGAGCTTCGAGGCGCACATCGCGCATCGCGAAGAAGCACGGGATCGCGATGCAGATCCACGACCGCGACGCCCACGACGCGGTGCTCGAGACGCTCAAGCGCGTCGGCGCGCCCGAGCGCACCGTGTTCCACTGCTTCTCCGGCGACGCCGGACTGGCGCGCGACGCTCGCGGAGAACGGCTGGTACCTCTCCTTCGCCGGCACCGTCACGTTCAAGAACGCGCAGAACCTGCGCGAGGCGCTCGAGGTCATGCCCCGATCGCAGATCCTGGTCGAGACCGATGCGCCGTTCCTCACGCCCGAGCCGCTCCGCGGACGGCCGAACGCGCCCTACCTGATCCCGCACACCCTGCGCGCGATGGCCGGCTACCTCGGCAGCGATCCGTCGATCCTCGCCGCGCAGATCTCGTCGAACACCGAGCTGGTCTACGGCGCCTGGGACGACGATCCGCCCGTGCCGAACGATCCGTCTCGGCCCGACTCGGGCGATGCGCCCAGGCTGGCCTGACGTGCGCCATCCACCGAGCCTCGCGTGAACGCCTCAGCCGACGGCGAGCATCCCGCCGTCCGGTCTGCTCGGACCCGCCGAGATCCGCGATCTCGCCGAGCTGCTCGGCGTCCAGCCGACGAAGAAGCTCGGCCAGAACTTCGTCATCGACGCCAACACGGTCCGCCGGATCGTGCGGATCGCGGGCGTGCAGGCGCGCGAGCAGGTCGTCGAGATCGGCCCGGGCCTCGGCTCCCTGACCCTCGGCCTGCTCGAGGCGGGCGCAGATGTCGTCGCCGTCGAGATCGACGATCGCCTCGCCGCGCAGCTGCCGCGCACCGTGGAGATCGATCGCCGGCGACCGGGTCGGCGGGCTCACCGTGATGCAGGCGGACGCCCTCGAGGTGCGCGAGCTGCCTGGCGCGCCGGTGCGACTCGTCGCCAACCTGCCGTACAACGTCTCGGTGCCCGTGCTGCTGCACTTCCTCGAGCACTTCCCGTCCATCCGATCGGGAGTCGTGATGGTGCAGGCCGAGGTCGGCCAGCGCATCGCCGCGGGCCCCGGATCGAAGATCTACGGGTCGCCGAGCATCAAGGCCGCCTGGTACGGCGCCTTCCGGATCGCAGGAACGGTGAGCAGGCAGGTGTTCTGGCCGGTGCCGAATGTCGACTCGGTGCTCGTCGGCTTCGAGCTGGCCGACAGGCAGCCGGGCGACGAGGCGCTGCGTCGCGCGACCTTCGGGCTGATCGACGCCGCCTTCCAGCAGCGCCGCAAGATGCTGCGCGGGGCCCTCGGCCAGGCGCTCGGCGGCAGCGACCGGGCAATTGCCGCCCTCACCAGGGCAGGTGTCGCCGAGACACGGCGCGGGGAAGAGCTCACGCTCGACGAGTTCGTTGCCATCGCTCGCGCCGTGCAGGAGCTGCCGACCGTCTGACCCGAGCGGGCCGGCTGCTGTCGCCGAAGCCGGGCCGCCGTGGAGGTGTCATCGAGAGGTCATCCGGGTCGTCTAGGTTGGACCCATGGGCACCCCGGGATCGCCGGTGCACGCGAAAGCGCCGGGCAAGGTCAACGTGTTCATGCGCGTCGGCAGCCTCCTCGACGACGGCTACCACGACGTCGCGACGGCCTATCAGGCGGTCTCGCTCTGCGAAGAGGTGCACGCGTTCAGTGCTCCCGACTTCTCGGTGAGCTTCGACGGTCCGATCGACACCTCCGCGCTCGAGACCGACGGCTCGAACATCGCCATCAAGGCGGCGCGGCTGCTCGCCCGCAAGGCCGGATACCGCGGCGGAGTGCACCTCGAGATCACCAAGCGCGTGCCGATCGCCGGCGGCATGGGCGGGGGATCGGCCGACGCGGCCGCCACGCTCGTCGCCTGCGACGCCCTGTGGGGCACGGATCTCGGCCGGGATGAGCTGCATGCCCTCGCGGCCAAGCTCGGCGCCGATGTGCCGTTCGCGCTGATGGGCGGCACCGCGATCGGCACGGGCCGCGGCGACCAGCTGAGTCCCGCGCTGGCGAAGGGCCAGTTCCACTGGGTGCTCGTCATCGCCGAGTACGGCATGAGCACGCCCCGGGTGTATCAGGAGCTCGACCGCCACCGCGAACGCCATGCCCTCGACATCGCGCCGGCCACCACGAAGCCGACCGTCGACGCGGCCGTGCTCCAGGCGCTGCGCGCGGGCGATGCGCAGATGCTCGCCGAGAGCCTGCACAACGACCTCCAGGCGCCGGCGCTGCACATCGCGCCGGGGCTTTCCGGGATCCTCGAGATCGGCGAGCGCAACGGCGCTCTCGCCGGCATCATCTCGGGCTCCGGTCCGACCATCGCCTTCCTCGTCTCCGATCTCGACAGCGCCATCTCGCTGCAGATCGCCCTGTCGGCGTCGCGCCTCGAGGTCATCCGGGTCACCGGTCCGGTCGTCGGCGCTCGGCTGCTCAGCGACTGAGTTCTCTCCGCTCACCGGTCTGCACGGATCCGGAGAATTGTTGCGGATCCGGATCGGTGGGCCGATTCATGCGGCTGATTCGGGGCAATCGGCGATCCGGTCCGGATCCGTGCAATTTCTCCGGATCCGTGCAATTTGTCCGGATCGGTGCAGGCTGGCGACAGCTAGAGGCGTGCGGGGTCGCGGCGGCCGGGTCGGCGGCCCGGTCCGCGGCGGAGGAGTCGGGCGCGCTGCTCCGGCGTCGCACGCAGCCAGCTTCCGACGGCGACGACGACCGCGGCGAGGATCAGGGCCGTCGCGAATGCGGCGTTCGGGGGAGTGACCAGCCGGAAGGTGAGCGCGAGCGCCACGGCGAACCATTCCCAGCGACCCGACATCGCGATGAACGGGATGAGCAGCAGCGCGTACCAGGCGTAGCGGGGACTGACTGCGAGCAGCGTGACGCCGATCATCACGAGCTGCCCCACCCATGGATCGGTGGGTGGCGTCTTCCACAGCACTATCGCGGCCGTGAGCGCGAGGACCGCGGCGATGATCGCGGCGGCGAGGATCGGCGGCACCCAGCCGGGAATCAGTACGAACCGGGTGCCGTTCTCGTAGCCCTCCTCGCTGAGATAGCCGGGAAGGTAGCCGATCACCTTGAGCCCCGTCGTCAGCACATACGGCACGTAGAGGAGGGCGAAGGTGGCGATCGCCGCACCGATCACCTTGGCCGGGGAGCGGCGGATCAGCGCAGGCGCGGCGATGACGGGGATGAGCTTCGCCGCGATGGCGAGCCCGAGGGCGATGCCTCCCCGCCACGGTCGCCCGCTGGCCACCAGCGCCGTCGCGACGAGCGCGAGACCCGCGCCGAGCACATCGACGTGGGAGTTGGTGACCGCCTCCGAGGCGACGAGCGGGCACCAGGCCCACAGAGCCGCCCACCAGAGGGGCCGTCCGCTGCGGCGGAGCACACGCAGCAGCACGGCGGTGATGCCGAGCGATACCAGCAGGCCCGCCGACCTGGAAGGCGATGTAGCCGACCTCCGACGGCACGAACAGCCGCACGGCGAGGAAGTACAGTTCGGCCAGCGGCGGATAGATCGTCGGCACGAGCGGGCGATTGAGCGCTGTGCACCGGACATCGCCGGGATCGTCGGCGCCGTTCGCCGCAGCGGCGGCATCCCCACCATCGGAGCTGCCATCGCTCGGACCCGACTCGATGGTGCCGATCCGCTCGCCGATGCACTCCCGCCCGCCGTCGGCGCCTGTCGACGCTGCAGGGAACAGCCAGTCGGGTTTCAGGCCCTCGAGCGCGGTGTCGGCGGGGATGTACTCATAGGGCGAGACGCCTGCCTTCTGCACGATGCCGTCCCACGCGTAGCGCGCCGAGTCGGTGCTGGTGTTGGGCGGGCCGGCCAGCGCCGCCAATCCGATGGCGATCGCGCCTCCGAACACCAACCACGGCACCGCCCGTGCAGAGCACGCGGCGGAGGCCGACGAGTGCGACCGCGAACAGCGCCCAGGCTCCCGCCGCACAGAGCATCAGAGGCAGCCCGTCGGACCGGTAGAAGAAGCCGCCGGCTGGAGCCTTCTCGAACGAATCGAAGGACAGCACGCCGATCGCCGTGAGCACGGTGAGCGCCCCGAGAGAGAGGACCGTGAGAGCGATGCGCACGTGCCCATCCTTTCCGTGACCTCGACCCGGAGAGCCCGTCCACAGGCTGTTCGGCGCGGCATCGCCGATCGGATGGGGGCGCTCCGAACATCCTTCCCGCGCGCCGCCGCGCGAATCCGCGCCGATTTCGCCCCATGGGTGGTGAGATGAGCCATGCGACGACTGCTCTATGACGCGCGCGTCGCCCTCGAATCGCCCTCCCGCACGCCGCGGATGGCGGTCGTGGTCGGCCGGCTGCTCGGCATCGCCTTCCTGCTCTGCTTCGGGACCGGCCTCTACAGCCACTTCATCCAGCACCCCGAAGACGGGATGTTCTTCCCGAACCAGCCCTACTGGATCTATCAGCTCAACCAGGGCGTTCACGTCACGACGGGCATCGTCAGCATCCCGCTGATCCTCGCCAAGCTCTGGACGGTCTATCCGAACCTGTTCGGCTACCCGCCGATCAAGGACAAGCTGGCCATCCTCGAGCGCGGCTCGATCGCGATCTTCATCGGTGCCTCGATCGTGCAGCTCGTCATCGGCCTGCTGAACACCTATCAATCGCTGGTCGCTCCCTTCTACTTCCTGCAGGTGCACTACGGCCTGAGCTTCGTCATCATCGGGTCACTTGCCATCCACATCGCGGTCAAGCTGCCCGTCATCAGCCGCTACTGGCGCAAGCCGGCGGATGGCGACGACGGCGAGCTCGAGGCCTACGAGTCGCTTCCGGTGACCGAGCCGGCACCAACTCCGTTCCAGGGCATCACCGGCCGGGTCATGTCCTACATCGACGGCGCGCCCAGCGCCCCGACGAAGGTCAGCCGCCGCGGTTTCCTCGGCGCGATCGGCGCCACCTCCGCTGCGGCCGTCGTGCTGACGGTCGGCCAGACATTCGAGCCGCTGGCCGCCACGCAACGCCTTCGGCCCGCGCGAGAAGGGCACCGGCCCCCAGGGCGTGCCCATCAACCGGACCTCGAAGCAGGCGAAGGTCACCGAGTCGGCCATGAACCCGGACTGGGCGCTGACCGTCCGCAACGGCGACCAGAGGTCGTCGGTGAGCCGGGCCGACCTCGCCGCCATGCAGCAGTACGACGTCGACCTGCCCATCGCCTGCGTCGAGGGCTGGAGCCAGATGGCATCGTGGCGCGGCGTGCGGCTCAGCGAGCTGATGGGAGCGGTCGGCATCACCGCCGCGAACTCGGTCCGGATCCAGAGCCTCGAGGAGAAGGGCGCGTACCGTCAGACGACGATGGCCCCCAACTTCGTGCAGGATCCGACCACGCTCGTCGCCCTGCAGCTCAACGGCGAAGATCTCGATCTCGAGCACGGCTATCCCGCGCGGATCATCGCTCCCGGCCGTCCCGGCGTGCTGCAGACGAAGTGGCTCGCCACCCTGGAGGTGATCTGATGCAGCAGCTCATCCACTGTCGCCGCGCGCGGCGTGCTCATCGCCGGCGGCATCCTGCTGATGCTCGTAGGGGCGTACCAGCTGGTCACCACGCAGCGGATCGACCAGCTGTTCGGGCTGGCCCTCTGGATGCTCGGCGCCATCGTGCTGCACGACGGAATCCTGTCGCCGATCGTCCTGTTCGCCAACGTGCTGCTGAAGCGCACGGGCAGGCGGATGCCGTGGTCGGTGCTCGTCGTGATCCAGATCGCCGTCGTCATCGGCTCGGTGCTCACGCTGATGGTGGTGCCCGAGATCGCCGGACAGCTGCGCGGCCCCGCCAATCCGACGATCCTGACCGGCGACTACGCGCTGCGGCTCGCGGTGATGTGGGGCGTGCTGCTGGTGCCCGCCGCGATCATCAGCGGAGTGCTGATCCGACGTGGACGGCCCCGGGTGGACGACTCCATCGAGCGCGCAGCGGTCTGATCCCGCTCGCCAGCTGATGCGCTGGCCGTGTGCTCGTGATCGCCGTACCTGCTCGGCCACGTCTCCTACCGAGGGCCAGGTGTCAAACCTGGCCGACGGTAGGAAGGGTGGCCGAGTCGGAGGCAAAGGTGACCGACGGTAGGAAGGGTGGCCGAGCTAGTCGTATAGGTGGCCAGGCCTGGTACGGGAGGCGGCCGAGCTCGCGGAGACGGCCGGCAGGGACCTGTCTCAGCTCGCGGCGGACTCCGCGACGAGCCCGCGGCTGATCAGCTGATCCACCCGGGCGGCGAACCGGGTGCGAGGCGCGAGCTGCGGCAACATCGATCGCATCGCTGGCATAGTCCACGTCGATCAGCGGTGCGAGCAGTCGAACACGCAGACCGGCCGAGATCAGCCGGCGGTATTGCAGACGTCCGTGTCGGACAGCGACATGGGCACGCCTCGGATGAGCGATCCATCCGGCTGGGCCATGCCGAGCGCCCAGAACCCGCCGTCTCGCGCGGGACCGAACCACGCATCGAACGGTGCGCCGGCCCGAGATCCGTGGAGCATGGGCTGCAGGTGGTCGTCGTCACCTGTGGGGTGTCCATGCCGACCATGACCATGGGGGAGTCGCGGCAGTAGTCGAAGATGTGACCGAGTCGCGCGTCGAGGCCCCCGCCCACCTGACGGACCACCTCGAAGCCGTCGGCCTCGTCGGGGACGTCCTGCTCGGTTCCGTCGAAGTAGAGGATGCGGCGTTCGACGTCGAGCCCCTGAAGGCGGTGAGGGTGTCAGCAAGGCTCGCCGCGGCCAGTTCTGCGGCCTGTTGAAACTGAGGGGAGGCACCAGCCGGGTCTTGACCCGCCCCGGGATGCACGCCTTGGCGATGACCACGAGATCCGTCATGAGGTGGTCTCCGTCAAGACGGTCGCGCGGATGGAGCTGAGCAGAGCGGACATGTCTTGACCGCGTGATAGGTGCCGCGGACGGTCCCGGTCACCTTGGATCGGCCGACACGGGGGGAGTAGGCGATGGGCGTCTCCTCGATCCTCCAGCCGTCGCTCCAGGCCCGCAGGAACATCTCCAGCGGGTAGCCGCTGCGGCGGTCCTGCAGGTCGAGACCGAGCAGTCGGGTTCGAGAGGCGGCGCGCATCGGACCCAGGTCGTGCACATCGATCCCGGTGAGCCGACGCAGGCGACGAGCCAGCTCGAGGTTGGCGATCCGAGCGTGCAGCGGCCAGGCCGAGCTGCTCGTCGCCTTCCGGCGACCGAGCATCAGATCGACGCGGCCAGTGAGGACTGGGCGCACCACTCGGGGGAGCTCCTGCGGGTCCATCGAGGCGTCCGCGTCGCAGAATGCGACGATCGGCGCCGTCGCTGCGAGCAGCCCGGCATGAGCGGCCGAGCCGAAGCCCTTGCGGGGCTCCTCGACGACCAGAGCGCCGAACGAGCGGGCGATCGCGACGGAATCGTCGGTCGAACCGTTGTCGACGACGATGGCGCGATAGCCCGCGGGAATCCTCTCGAGGACCCACGGCAGAGCGCCGGCCTCGTCGAGGCACGGCAGAACGACGTCCACCCCCGGATCTGTCTCCATCGAGTTCAACATAGTGCCCCCTCCTGGGCGCCCCTCTTGATACGCGCGCCGCGCGCGCGAGGCCAGCAGATCTGTATTCGGATCCGTTCCTGGGTGAGACCTGAAAGCCGCAACCCTGCGCAGATTTCGAGATCTCCTTCGGCTCGCTCGAACGAGCGTTCCTCAGTTCTTGTGAGGGACGCAATCAACGGGGGCGCGAAGAGGCGCCCCCAGTTCGGGTCAAATCTCGTAATGGGGGCATGCCGCAGCGCCCCCGTGCGCGGGATCGGTGTCATTGTTCAGGGCCGACGGGGTGACCGGATCTGAGGTCCACGTCGGTTTTCTGGGAGCACCCTGGGAAGTTCTCGAACGTACCCAACCCATTTCGGAGGGGTGCCGAATTCATCATGTCCCGCAAGGAACGGAACGGAATGTTCCGTCGGGGATGAGATATCCCGCACGGAACAAACCACACACAGTGAACAAAGGATTGATAATGCGTAAGTTCTACAAGAGCACGATTGGTATCGCCGCTGCTGGCGTCATGCTGGTCGGTCTGGCTGCCTGCTCCACGTCCACCGGTACTGACACGAGCTCCTCGGCTGGTACCTCTTCTTCTGCGGCTCCGTCCGTTGAGGCCGACCCGGTTCCTGTCGCCTCGATCCCGGCGCTTGATGGCGTCTCCACCCAGGTCACCCTGGACCAGGGCTTCCTGGATGCGATCACCGGTCTGGGTCTGACCCCGGGCCTGATCGGCACCGCGACTCTCGAGGGTGGCGTTCTGTCCTTCCCGATCACCGGTGGAAACGTGGACTACTACGACCCGAGCGAGTCCTACCGCCCGTATGTCCAGGGTGAGATCGACCACGCCGGCTCCGGCATCACGCTCTCCACCGCTGACGGCTCGATCGTCGTGGGCCTGAGCGACTTCGTCATCGACCCGGGGACCTCGCGTCTGACCGGCACGGTCACGGCCAATGGTGCTGAGGTGGGCAAGAACATCTTCATCTTCAACCTGGATGGAACCACCCTCAAGCCGCTGGCGACCGACGCTGATGGCAACGCCGTGCTCGAGGGCACCCGCGTGCTGGTCTCGGCTGACGCTGCTGCGCTGCTGAATGACACCTTCGGTGCTCCCGGAGCCGTCCCGGATGACTTCCTGGTCGGCATCGCGAAGATCACCGCCAAGGCCGCCAGCTAACCGCTGACAGCTGGCGATCCAGCCAAGTCTGGATCAACGAAAAAGGGGATCCGCCACCAGGCGGGTCCCCTTTCTCACACCCCCCAAGCCAATACCACCGCCGAAGGAATCCGACGCCGCCTATTCACGAGCGATACGGCGCATTCGTATTCGATATTCAATCCGGTTCGAATAGTGCATTCCATCAGACCGGAGATCGCCCTCAGCGCACTGCTGCTCGCAGCGGAGCGGTGGCGAACTCGCGCATCCCGTCCTCGAAGTCGATGGACGCGCGCCAGCCCAGCTCCGCACGGATCCGCTCCGAGGACGCGGTGATGTGCCGCACGTCGCCGAGCCGGTACTGGCCGGTCGTCACGGGAGCCGCGCCACCGGTGTAGCGGCTCAGCCGATCGGCGAGGTCCCCCACAGTGTGCACGACGCCGCTGCCGACGTTGAACGCACGGAAGCTGCGCGGATGATCCGTCGTCCAGCCGATCGCGGCGAGGTTGGCCCCGGCGACATCTCGCACATGCACGAAATCGCGGCGCTGTCCGCCGTCCTCGTAGACCCGAGGCGCCTCGCCCCGCTCCAGCGCTGAGCGGAAGAGCGAGGCCACCCCGGCGTACGGGGTGTTCTGCGGCATCCCCGGCCCGTAGACGTTGTGGTAGCGCAGCGCCGCCGCCGATCCTCCGGTCGCGATGGTCCATGCGGAGGCCAGGTTCTCCTGGGCGAGCTTGGTGACGGCGTAGACATTCCGCGGGTCGAGGTCTGCGTCCTCGTGCACGAGCAGTGGCTCGAGGGGCAGTCCGGTGTCCGGATCGACCGGCTCGAAGGCACCAGCCTCGAGATCTTCGACCCGGCGGGGCGGTGGCTGGATCGCGCCGCCGGCTCCCCGGTAGCGGCCCTCGCCGTAGACGACCATGGACGACGCCATCACCAGCCGCGCAACCGACAGCTCCGTCATGGCGGCGAGGACGACAGAGGTGCCGAGCACGTTGCTCGCCACGTAATCGGGAGCATCGGAGAAGTCCACACCGAGGCCCACCTTGGCCGCCTGATGGCAGACCACACTGACACCGACCAGCGCACCGCGGACGTCATCGAGCGATGTGACGTCACCGCGCACGAGCTCCACCCCCTCCGGGAGAGGCTGCTCATCGCCGTGCACGTCCCGGCGCAGGGAGTCGAGCACGCGCACCGACCAGCCCAGCCGGAGCGCTTCGTCGACGATGGCCCGGCCGATGAAGCCCGCTCCGCCGGTGACGAGGATCGTGCCAGCGGAGTCGGTGCCAGCGGAGTCGGTGCCAGTGGAGTCGGTGCCCGTGTTTTCCATGCTGCCTGCCACGCGATGCCCTCCCAGAGCGGAAACTGCCTGCGTCGATGCGGCGCGAACAGTCTTCCACGACGTCCGCGAACCGAGGCCCCCGCGCCTCCCTGGAGTCTGCATTGGACTCTGCCGCGGACCGGGCGCCCATCTGCGGGCAGTAGCGTTTCGGGGTGGCTCACCTACTGGGAGCCGAGCGCCTGACGCTCGAGTACCCCACCCGCATCGTCCTCGAAGACATCACCATCGGCATCGACGAGGGGGACCGGATCGGCATCGTCGGCCGCAATGGCGACGGCAAGTCCTCGCTGATGGGCATGCTCGCCGGAAGCATCGAGCCGAACTCCGGACGGGTCACCCGGCGCAGCGGAGTGAGCATCGGAGTGCTCGCGCAGCGCGACGACTTCGGCGATCACCGCACCCTCGCCCAAGCCATCGTCGGCGACACTCCCGAATACGAATGGGCGGGTGACGGGCGGATCCGCGACGTCATCGCCGGTCTCGTCTCGGACCTCGACTGGAACGCCGAGCTCGACTCCCTCAGCGGCGGTCAGCGACGTCGGGCCTCGCTCGCAGCGCTGCTCGTGGGGGACTGGGACGTCCTCATGCTCGACGAGCCCACCAACCACCTCGATGTCGAAGGCGTCGCCTGGCTCGCCGACCACCTGAAGCGCCGCTGGACTCCGGGCAACGGGGCGTTCATCGTCGTGACCCACGATCGCTGGTTCCTCGACGAGGTCTGCCTCGACACCTGGGAGGTGCACGACCGCACGGTCGAGGAATTCGAAGGCGGCTACGCGGCCTACGTGCTCCAGCGCGTCGAGCGCGATCGGATGGCCGCCGCGAGCGAGTCGAAGCGGCAGAACCTGATGAAGAAGGAGCTGGCGTGGCTGCGGCGCGGCGCGCCGGCTCGCACCGCGAAGCCCAAGTTCCGGATCGAAGCGGCCACTCAGCTGATCGAGAACGAGCCGCCCGTCCGAGACCCGATCGGCCTCGCCCGGCTCGCCACCGCGCGGCTCGGCAAGGACGTCGTCGATCTCGAGAACGCGTCGTTCAGCTACGGCGGCCCCACGGGCGAGAACACATTGACCGACATCGAATGGCGGATCGCTCCCGGCGAGCGGACCGGGATCCTGGGCGCCAACGGCGTGGGCAAGTCGACTCTGCTCGGCCTGGTCACCGGAGTCCTGCAGCCGACCGCAGGCCGAGTCAAGCGCGGCACGACGGTGCGGATCGCCACCCTCACCCAGCAGCTCGACGATCTCGACGCCGTGGCCGGCGAGCGGGTCAGCACGGTGGTCGGCCGACTGCGCACCGAATACACGACCGGCTCGGGTTCCAACGCCGTGCAGATGACTCCCGGACAGCTGCTCGAGCGGCTGGGCTTCACCACCGCGCAGCTCTCGACGGCCATCAAGGATCTCTCGGGCGGACAGCGCAGACGACTGCAGCTGCTGCTGATCCTGCTCGAGGAGCCCAACGTCCTGATCCTCGACGAGCCCACGAACGACCTCGACACCGACATGCTCGCGGCCATGGAGGATCTCCTCGACACCTGGCCCGGCACCCTGCTGGTGGTCTCCCACGATCGATATCTGATGGAGCGGGTCACCGATCAGCAGTACGCGGTGATGGACGGCCAGCTCCGGCACCTGCCCCGCGGCGTCGATCAGTATCTGGAGCTCCGCAAAGCCCAGGACGGCGCCGGATCCGGGCCGAGCGTCGGAGAACCGGGCCACGCGCGGTCCAACAGGCCCACCCAGACCGGAGCCGAGCGGCGCGCCGCGGAGAAGGAGGTCGGCTCCATCGAGCGCAAGCTCGTCAAGCTCCGCTCCGACCGTGCGGGGATGCTCGATCGCTTCGCGACGCACGACCAGTCCGACTTCGCCGGCCTCGGTGCGATGCAGGCATCGCTGGCCGAACTGGATCAGCGGGAGTCGACGCTCGAAGACCGCTGGCTCGAGCTCACGGCCGACCTCGAGGACTGAAGCCCACACCGCGCCCTCGTTCTCGGCTCGGCGGATCGCGCCCGGCGGCCGGAGGTGCGGACTCAGCCTCCGTCGAAGGCGCCGCTGAGCTTGCGCAGGAGCTTGGCCATCCGTGCCTGGTCGCCCTGCCCGAGCCCGTCGAGCAGTTCCGTCTCCGCCACGAGCAGGTGCTCGATGGCCGAGTCGACGCGGCTGAGGCCCTCGGGGGAGAGGTGCACGAGAACGCCGCGTCCGTCCTTCGGATCTCCGCGTCGCTCGACCAGAGCGCGGTGAACGAGCCGATCGATGCGGTTCGTCATCGTGCCCGAGCTGACGAGCGTCTGCTGCACGAGATTCGTGGGACTGAGCTCGAACGGATCGCCCGACCGGCGCAGCGCGGAGAGCACATCGAACTCCCACGACTCCAGCCCGGCTGTGGCGAAGGACGCCTTGCGCGCCCGTTCGAGGTGGCGGGCGAGCCGCTTCACGCGGGACAGGATCATCAGGGGACTGAAGTCCAGGTCGGGCCGCACCTCGCGCCACGACGCGACGATGCGATCGACTTCATCGCGGTCCGTCATAGGCCCATTATCGCGGCGCGAGCGTCGTCCACCCTGGTGGGCTCCACCGGCCTGAGCGCCCCAAGTGCTCAGTTTCTGGTAGCACCCGTCGGCGTGGCGCTCCCAGTGGGGGACGCGGAGTCCCCCTTCTGCCGACACGCTTGTACCCAGGTCCCCTTCGGCACGGACGAGTGGGGGATACAGCTACAGCGCATCTCGGGGGAGACGACAGCAGTGAGCTCCAGGAAGATCTCAGGCAATGCCGATCGAACCGGCGCAGCTCGGCACCGCAGCGCACGCCACGGCGCCCCGGCCCATAGCGCCTTCGCGAGTAGGACTGGCGCCGGCGCACTGGCCGTCTCGCTGTTCGCCGGCGCCGTCATCGCCTTCGCGCCGCTCGCCCCCGCATCCGCTGCGGAGGTCGGATGGGAGTCCGAGAGCTGCTTCAGCTCTCTCGTCGAGCAGCTACACGGGCGACCTCACCGCGGTGAAGTACCGGGCCGAGTCCTGGCGCATCTACCTCGAGGCCGCCGAACGCGGCGCTCCCGTCGTCGCGCCCGTGCCCGCCGACCCGTCAGCGCAACTGACCGAGGCCGAGTATGGGGAGGCGCTCAAGCAGGCCTACGGATGGCTGGATCCCGCGCAGGCCGAGAAGATCCAGAGCTTCGATGAGGCCGAGCGGACCGCAGCGGAGGACGACCTCGTCTTCGCTGTGACCTTCGCCGATGAGACGGTTCGCGATCGGCTGCTCGCCGAGCAGATCGCGGAGCGCGCCGCGTCCGTCGACGAGCTGCGTGCCCAGCAGGGGCCTGGCGCTTCGGAGAGTGCTGCGCGGCTCGAGAAGGCGCTCAGCCTGCTCTCGGCCGAGCAGCGCGAGGCCTATGACAGGCTCAAGGCCGAGGGCGCTGCAGGAGCAGTTCGCCTCCGAGGTGCTGTACGCCTTCGCGCAGCCGGACGAGGTGCGCAGGGAACTGTTCGGCATGTCTCCAGAGGCTCGAGGCCTCATCGTCGCGGACCTCGCGGCCATTCAGGCGGGGGTATCCGAGCAGCCGGCAGACGCAGAGCAGGTCGTCGACCGTTGCGTCGTCGAGCTCGACAGCGAACGCCGAGTCAACGGCCTCGACGCGGACAGGGGCGCTGAGCTCGCTGACAAGATCGTGGCACGCTACGTCGTGGACGGGCAGATCGTCGCGTCCGACCAGGCGCAGAACGGGGCCGTCTACACGGCCGCGAGCTGGGCCGTTCGCGCCTGCCGCACCGCGTTCGATGACCTCGGATACACCCCGAAGGAGGAATCGGAAGACTTCAGGGCGCTGGACCTCACGGTGCTGAGCCTCTACCTGAGCCTCGAGTGGCATGCGCTGGATGCGCGTATCACCGAGCCGATCCGAAGCCCGCTGAGTCGGCTGCTGCTGAGCCGGCTGCTGCTGAGCCGGCCGCTGAGCGGCTGCGAGTGCTGCTGATGCCTCCGAGCCCTCCGCGTCGGCTCAACCCGGCGAGAGCGCAGCCCGCCGCGGGCAGAAGCCCATCGAGACTGCTGCCGGAAAGTTCTCCGCGCTGATCCTGCGGGCGTCGACCTCCGCCGACCTCGACCGGATCTTCGCAACCAGTGATCGCGACGCGATGCTCGAGCGCATCCGGGCAGTTGCCGACGGCTACGGCGCCGCCGACTCCAAGATCGTCCTCGCGCTACATCGAGTGCGTGAAGGCCGTCGAGGGTCAGCGCGTGGATGGCGGTTCGCGGACTACAACGAGACCCACAAGTACGCCGTGCAGTTCATGTCCGCAGGCTCAGTCGATCCGACGCCGGTTGATCCGACGCCGGTTGATCCGACGCCGGTCTATCCGACACCGGTTGATCCGACACCGGTTGATCCGACACCGACTCGATCCGACACCGAGTCGTATCCGACACCGACCGATCCGGTTACCCCCAGCGTCCCGGTGGCGCCGACGGTCGGAGCCGCCATCTTCGAGCTCGCGTCTCGACGCCGACCTCATCGCCGACTTCGAGCCCCACTCAGGTCGAGCTCGCTGGAGACGCCTCTGCATCGACCTCAGCCGCGGCATCGCCTGGCACCTCTTTCGCCAGCGGGATCGGATCAGACCGCGAAAACGACGTCGGGTGACCCAGCTCCGCGGGCACTCGCTGCTCCGAGGGTGCTCTCCGCCGAGGACAAGCGGCTCGCGACCGAGGCGGTAGTCGCGCCGGAGTCGCTCGACGATGCGACGGTCGTCTACGCCGGTCCCATCGCGATCAATGTGCCGCTGGTCATCAATGCGACGTTCGTGCTCGTCGTGATCCTGGTGCTCTTCCTGGGAATGTCGCGCGCGCTCGCCGCCCGGCGACTCCGTCCAGGACGAGCTCGACGCGCGCGACGCCGAATAGCCGTTGCCGCGGTGCCCGCCGGCGCGTGCGGGACCGTGGCAACGCCTGCAGTAGGCGAGGTGACACCCGTCAGGCGGAGCCGTTGTTGGCGACGACGAAGCCGACGAGAAGGAGGATGCCGCCGATCACCAGACCGGCCAGGACGTAGTGGACCGGTGGGCGCTCGTCGCCGAGCGGTGTCCTCTGGCGGCGCATGCCCCGGAGGTAGAGCACGTTGCCGATACCCAGCACGATGACGCCGACGATCATGAAGTAGATCCCGAACTCGCCTGGCACCCCTCGACCCTACGACGCGCGCACGTCGCGGCTCGTCATCGGTGCGCCGCGTGCCGAGCCGCACCTCGTGCGTGCCGATCTGCGGACTCGAGGTCCCGCACACGCACAGAGGTGGCCGATTCCGCCGCCGATCCGCGATCCGACCCGCCTCCTCCGCTGATCGACCCGCCGTGGACGCTCCAGCCACGTCACGCCCGCCTCGCCGACTGACCCGGACGACGCAGGTGGATCGCGGGTGGCAGACTTGTCGGGTTCGGCCGCCACTGCGCGGAGCGATCGATCCGCCTTGGTGTAACGGCAGCACGACAGCCTTTGGAGCTGTTAGGTCTAGGTTCGAATCCTGGAGGCGGAGCTCAGGTCCGGAGACATCAGGCCGGACGAAGGATCAGCGAACCCGAGAGTCTGACAGCCCGCCTCGCCATCGTCATCCTCGCCGCCGGCCAGGGCACGCGGATGAAGTCCGCGACTCCCAAGGTCCTGCACCGCATCGCGGGCATCCCCATGGTCGGCCACGTGCTCGCCACCGCACGCGACACTGGCCGCTGCCCACGCGATCGCGGTCGTCCGTCACGAGCGCGATCTGCGTGGCCGCCGCCGTCGCCGCTGCGCCTTCCCGGAGCGGTCGTGGTCGATCAGGACGATATCGCTGGCACGGGCCGCGCTGTCGAGGTGGCTCTCGCCGCGCTCCCGGCTGATTTCGACGGCGATGTCCTGGTACTGAACGGCGATGTGCCGCTGCTCGACGTCGACGACCCTCCGGCTCTGCTCGACGCGCACCGCGCACGGCGGGAGCCGCGACGCTGCTGACCACGGCGCTCGGCGGATCCCACCGGCTATGGCCGCATCATCCGCGGCGCCGACGACGGCATCGACCGCATCGTCGAGCAGAAGGACGGCACGGCCGAGGAGCTCGCCGTCTCCGAAGTCAACGCCGGGATCTACGTGTTCGGCGTGGCCGCTCTGCGCGACAGGCTCGCAGCCCTGTCGATCGACAACGCGCAGGGCGAGAAGTACCTGACGGACATCGTGGCCGCTCTTCGAGCCGCGGGCTCGTCGGTCAGCGCCGTGCCGGCTGCCCGATCCGTGGCTGGTGGAAGGCATCAACGACCGTTCGCAGCTCGCAGAGGCTGCCGGGCGCCTCAACGCGCTCATCGTGCGCGGCTGGCAGCTCGCGGGGGTGACGCATCCTCGATCCGGCGACAACCTGGATCGATCTCGCCGTGACGCTCGCACCCGACGTCGAGATCCTCCCTGGCACCCAGCTCAAGGGAGCGACGAAGGTCGAGACCGGCGCCGTCATCGGACCCGACACCACCCTCGTCGACTGCGAGATCGGTGAGCGCGCGATCGTCAAGCGGACGGACGCGACCCTTGCCGTCATCGGCCCGGATGCATCCGTCGGCCCCTTCGCCTACCTCCGGCCCGGCACCATCCTCGGAGCCGACGGCAAGATCGGCACCTTCGTCGAGACCAAGAACTCCACGATCGGCGACGGCTCCAAGGTGCCCCACCTGTCCTACATCGGAGACACCACGGTCGGCACCGGATCCAACGTCGGCGCCGGCACGATCACGGCCAACTACGACGGGGTGAACAAGCACAGGACAGTGGTCGGATCGCATGTCCGCTCGGGCTCGCACAACGTATTCGTGGCCCCCGTTAGGATTGGCGACGGAGCTTATACGGCGGCGGGGACAGTGGTGCGCAAGGATGTGCCGCCAGGCTCCTTGGCCCTCAACGTGGCCCCGCAACGCAACATCGAAGGCTGGGTGGCCGCCAACAGGGCGGGCACCGATGCTGCCCGGGCGGCAGCGGAGAGCGGGAACAGTTGAGCGAGACCATCCCGCACGAGATCAAGATCGCCGGCGAGAAGCGTCTTGTCATCGTCAGCGGTCGTGCTCACCCCGAGCTGGCCGCGAGCATCGCCGCCGAACTCGACACCGAGGTCGTGCCGACCGACGCGCGCACCTTCGCCAACGGTGAGCTGTACGCCCGCTACGACGAGAGCGTGCGCGGGTGCGACGCCTTCGTCATCCAGTCGCACACCGCCCCGATCAACCAGTGGCTCATGGAGCAGCTGATCATGGTCGACGCCCTCAAGCGAGCCTCGGCCAAGCGGATCACCGTCGTGTCGCCCTTCTATCCCGTATGGTCGCCAGGACAAGAAGAACCGCGGGCGTGAGCCGATCTCCGCTCGGCTGGTTGCGGACCTCTACAAGGCTGCGGGCGCCAACCGGATCATGTCGGTCGACCTGCACGCCGCGCAGATCCAGGGCTTCTTCGACGGCCCGGTCGACCACCTGTTCGCCATGCCGGTGCTGCTCGAGCACATCCAGAACACGTCGACACCTCGAACCTGACCGTGGTCTCGCCCGACATGGGTCGCGTGCGCGTCGCCGACATCTGGAGCGACAAGCTCGGCGTCCCGCTCGCCATCATCCACAAGCGCCGCGACCCGCGGGTGCCGAATCAGGTCTCGGTGCATGAGATCGTCGGCGATGTGCGGGGACGGGTCTGCTTGCTGGTCGACGACCTGATCGACACGGGGCGCACGATCGCGGCGGGCGCTGCCGCGCTGAAGGCGAACGGCGCCGTCGGGGTCATCGTCGCAGCGACTCACGCGGTGTTCTCGGACCCGGCGTCGACCCTGCTGGCAAACCCCGACATCGACTCGGTGATCGTCACCGACACGCTTCCCCTCAACGAGTCGCAGAAGTTCGAGCGACTGACGGTGCTGCCGATCGCCCCGCTGATCGCCCGCGCGATCCACGAGGTCTTCGATGACGGCTCCGTGACCTCGATGTTCGACGGCGCTGCCTGAACCCGCGCCGTCATGGAGCCGGGGCGGTGCTGACGACGGTGCTGGCGGATCCCACCGGCTATGGGCGCATCATCCGCGGGGACGACAACGGCATCGACCGCATCGTCGAGCAGGGCGACGGCACGGCCGAGGAGCTCGCCGTCTCCGAGGTGAACGCCGGGGTCTACGCGCTCGGCGTGGCCGGTCTGCGCGACAGGCTCGCAGCCCTGTCCATCGAGAACGCGCAGGGCGAGAAGTATCTGACGGACATCGTGGCCGCTCTTCGAGCCGCGGGCTCGTCGGTCAGCGCCGTGCCGGCTGCCCAATCCTGGATGGTGGAAGGCATCAACGACCGTGCGCAGCTCGCAAGCGCTGCCGGGCGCCTCAATGCGCTCATCGTGCGCGGCTGGCAACTCGCGGGGGTGAGCATCCTCGATCCGGCGACCACCTGGATCGACCTCACCGTCACGCTCGCACCCGACGTCGAGATCCTCCCCGGCACCCAGCTCAAGGGGGCGACGAAGGTCGAGACCGGCGCCGTCATCGGACCCGACACCACCCTCGTCGACTGCGAGATCGGTGAGCGCGCGATCGTCAAGCGGACGGATGCGACCCTCGCCGTCATCGGCGCCGGATGCATCCGTCGGCCCCTTCGCCTACCTCCGGCCCGGCACCGTCCTCGGAGCCGACGGCAAGATCGGCACCTTCGTCGAGACCAAGAACTCCACGATCGGCGACGGCTCCAAGGTGCCCCACCTGTCCTACATCGGCGACACCACCGTCGGCACCGGATCCAACGTCGGCGCCGGCACCATCACGGCCAACTACGACGGGGTGAACAAGCACAGGACAGTGGTCGGATCGCACGTCCGCATCGGGCTCGCACAACGTCTTCGTGGCCCCCGTTAGGATTGGCGACGGAGCCTATACGGCGGCGGGGACAGTGGTGCGCAAGGATGTGCCGCCGGGCTCCTTGGCCCTCAACGTGGCCCCGCAACGCAACATCGAAGGCTGGGTGGCCGCCAACCGGGCGGGCACCGATGCTGCCCGGGCGGCAGCGGAGAGCGGGAACAGTTGAGCGAGACCATCCCGCACGAGATCAAGATCGCCGGCGAGAAGCGTCTTGTCATCGTCAGCGGTCGTGCCCACCCCGAGCTGGCCGCGAGCATCGCCGCCGAACTCGACACCGAGGTCGTGCCGACCGACGCGCGCACCTTCGCCAACGGCGAGCTCTACGCCCGCTACGACGAGAGCGTGCGCGGCTGCGACGCCTTCGTCATCCAGTCGCACACCGCCCCGATCAACCAGTGGCTCATGGAGCAGCTGATCATGGTCGACGCCCTCAAGCGCGCCTCCGCCAAGCGCATCACCGTCGTCTCGCCCGTTCTACCCCTACGGGCGTCAGGACAAGAAGAACCGCGGTCGCGAGCCGATCTCGGCTCGGCTCGTCGCCGACCTGTACAAGGCTGCCGGCGCCGACCGGATCATGTCGGTCGACCTGCACGCCGCGCAGATCCAGGGCTTCTTCGACGGCCCCGTCGACCACCTCTTCGCCATGCCGGTGCTGCTCGAGCACATCCAGCGCACCGTCGACACCTCGACACCTGACCGTGGTCTCGCCCGACATGGGCCGCGTGCGCGTCGCCGACATCTGGAGCGACAAGCTCGGCGCCCCGCTCGCCATCATCCACAAGCGCCGCGACCCGCGGGTGCCGAACCAGGTCTCGGTGCACGAGATCGTCGGCGACGTGCGCGGGCCGCGTCTGCCTGCTGGTCGACGACCTGATCGACACGGGCCGCACCATCGCGGCGGGCGCCGCGGCACTGAAGGCGAACGGCGCCGTCGGGGTCATCGTCGCGGCGACCCACGCGGTGTTCTCCGACCCGGCGCCGAGCTCCTGCAGGCCAACCCCGACATCGACTCGGTCGATCGTCACCGACACGCTTCCGCTCGCCGATCGACAGCGCTTCGAGCGGCTGACGGTCCTGCCGATCGCCCCGCTGATCGCCCGAGCGATCCACGAGGTCTTCGATGACGGCTCCGTGACCTCGATGTTCGACGGCGCTGCCTGACCGTTCACGGGCTATGGCGTCGCCATCAGCGGCCATCCGATCGAGCGCGCCCGCCAGAGTTTCGTAGTTCAGGCCGCGCGGGCCGGGTGGATCTCGCGATAGGTCGGGATCATTCCGAGTGACGCGACACGTGCTTCTCGCCGCCGAAGCCCCCGGAGTAGCACTCCCAGCCGATGACGCCCGGGCCGAAGAACTCCCAGCGCGCGACCGATGAGGTGCCCTCGCCGACGTAGTACGTGACCATGTTGGCGCAGAGCGCGTTGGCCGTGCGCGTGCCGACGGCCACCGTGGTCACCAGACCCCGGCAGCACCAGACCGGCGACACCCAGGACGACGACGACCTGCGCCGCGCGGCGCATCCGCCGTCCGCGCAGGGGAGTGCCGTCGCCCGGCTGGTAGCCGGCGAGCTCGGGTTCATCCGGCGTGCTCACCAGGGGATCCTCTTCTGTCGATTCAGGAAGCCTCACCGTAACTCAGGAATCCGCGCGCCGGCTCTTCCTGAGACTGTCGGAGATTCTGGCGGCGGATTCCTGAATTTCGGAAGGATGGGATCAGTGCGTGTCGACCGCCTCGATCTCGGTGCGGTCGCCCGACCACAGGGTGTGGAAGGTGCCGTCCTTGTCGATGCGCTTGTAGGTGTGCGCGCCGAAGAAGTCGCGCTGGCCCTGCACGAGCGCGGCGGGCAGGCGGTCGGCGCGCAGGCCGTCGTAGTAGACAGCGACGACGAGAACGCCGGGGCCGGGATGCCGGCGTGCGCGGCGTCGGCGACGACGCGGCGCCAGGCCTCCTGCGCCGCGGCCGAGCGCCTCGGCGAAGTACGGCGCGGTGACGCAGCACGAGCAGGTCCGGGGTCGTCGGCGTAGGCCTCGGTGATGCGGTTGAGGAACGGGCGCGGATGATGCAGCCGCCGCGCCAGATCTTCGGCGATCGTCGCCCTTCTCGATGTCCCAGCCGTACTGCTCGGCGCCGGCGACGATCGCGTCGAAGCCCTGCGAGTAGGCGATGATCTTCGACGCGTAGAGCGCCTGGCGCACGTCCTCGATGAACGCGTCGGCGTCGTCGACCGGCGAGCCGCTCGTCGGGGCCGGGCAGGTCGCGCGGCGGCGGCGCGCTGCGCGGGCTTGCGACGACAGCGAGCGGGCGAACACGGCCTCGGCGATGCCCGAGACGGGGATGCCGAGGTCGAGCGCGGTCTGCACCGTCCAGACGCCGGTGCCCTTCGACGCCGGCCTGGTCGAGGATGACGTCGACGAGCGGCTTGCCGGTCTCGGCGTCGACCTGGCGCAGCACCTCGGCGGTGATCTCGATGAGGTAGCTCTCGAGCTCGCCCGTGTTCCACTCGGCGAAGATGTCGGCGATCTCGGCGGGGGTCTTGCCGGTGCCGCGGCGGATGAGGTCGTAGGCCTCGGCGATGAGCTGCATGTCGGCGTACTCGATGCCGTTGTGGATCATCTTGACGAAGTGGCCGGCGCCGTCGTGTGCCGACGTGCGTGACGCACGGCTCGCCCTCGGCGACCGCGGCGATCGACTTCAGGATCGGGCCGAGCGTCTCCCACGACTCGTCCGAGCCGCCGGGCATGATCGACGGGCCGTTGAGCGCGCCCTCCTCGCCGCCGGAGATGCCGGCGCCGACGAAGTTGATGCCGGTCTCGCGCACCGCCTTCTCGCGGCGGATGGTGTCGGTGAAGAGCGCGTTGCCGCCGTCGACGATGATGTCGCCCGGCTCGAAGACGCTCGGCCAGCTGCGTCGATGACGGCGTCGGTGCCCTTGCCGGCCTGCACCATGATGATCGCGGTGCGCGGCTTCTGCAGCGACGCGGCGAACTCCTCGTAGTCGACTGCGCGGGACGAACCCGGCCTCGGGGTGCTCGTCGAGCAGGTCTCGGTCTTCTCGTAGCGAGCGGTTGAAGATCGGCGACCGTGTTGCCCTCGCGGCTGGCGAGGTTGCGGGCGAGGTTCGAGCCCATCACCGCCAGTCCGACGACGCCGATGTTGGCCTGGGTCACGGTCTCAGCTGCCACGTTCTTCTCCTGTCGAGGGCTACTCCTCAAAACTAGTGCGCGGGTCGTACCCCACCCGCCGTCAGCCGACATCGAGGCTCTGGCTCGGATGATTCGCTACCCTCGGCGCATGCCTGCATCCGCCGTCGTCGTCATGGGTGCCAGCGGCAGCGGCAAGTCCACGATCGGCAGGCTGCTCGCCGAGCGTCTGACCTGCGATTTCGTCGATGCCGACGACCTGCATCCCGATGCGAACAAGGCGAAGATGCACGCCGGCATCGCGCTGACGGACGACGACCGCTCGCCCTGGCTGCATCTCGTCGGCCGCGCCATCGCCGTGGAGGTCGATGCCGGACGAGAGGTGGTGGTGGCCTGCTCTGCGCTCAAGCGGGCCTACCGCGACATCCTCAGGTCGGCCGCTCCGGGCATCGAGTTCCTCTATCTGGATGGCAGTCGCGAGCTGCTCGCGCAGCGGCTCAGCGCTCGATCGGGACACTTCATGTCACCGACCCTGCTCGATTCGCAGCTGGCCGACGCTCGAGCCGCTCGAGTCGGATGAGCGTCGGCATCGTCATCGGGATCGCGGACAACCCGGCATCGATGGTCGACTCGGCCGTCGCGGCTCTGCAGACCCTCGACGACGACTGACCCGCCCGGGAGCCTCCGCCTGGGGGAACCGGCGCTGCAGGGATGGCCGCTGCGGGGAGTGGGCCGCGGATGAGGTAGGCTCTCCGACTGAACTTCGGCGAGGGATGCAGTGCATCCGTGATCGACGCGGTGGATGGCTACGGCGTCCTCGCGCTCGTGTGCTTCCGGAGCTGTCATGCGCCGGACGACGAGTCCACCGCCTCCAGCTCGGAAGGCACCGCTCACAGCGGTTGCGCCCTCGCCGACCACGACTAACCGCGCCAACCGGTGCGGACAAGATGCGGACCCACGGGTCCGAGAGGAGTGCACCATGGCCGAGAAGATCGCTGCCGACATCCGAGAGAAGTTCGGCAAGGGAGCGGCGCGCAAGCTCCGCGCCGCCGGCAAGATCCCCGCCGTCCTCTACGGCCACGGCGGCGACCCCCAGCACGTCGCCCTGCCCGCCCACGAGCTCGGCCTCATCGTCCGCAAGGCCAACGCCGTGCTCGAGCTGAACCTCGGCGGCGCGACCGCAGCTCGCGCTCGTCAAGGACATCCAGAAGGACCCGGTGCGTCAGATCATCGAGCACCTCGACCTCATCTCCGTCCGCCTCGGCGAGAAGGTCCAGGTCGAGATCCCCGTGCACATCGAGGGCGAGCCGGCCTCCGGCACCGTCATGATGCTCGAGACCACGACCCTGCTGCTCGAGGTCGAGGCCACCCACATCCCCGAGCGCGTCACCATCGACATCGAGGGCGCCGAGGACGGCACGCAGATCACCGCCGCCGACGTCAAGCTGCCCGAGGGCGCATCGCTCGTCTCCGACCCCGAGCTGCTCATCGTGGCCGTCTCGATCCCGGCCGAGCAGGACCTGGGCGACTCGCTCAGCGCCGGCGACGCCGCGACCGGTCCCGCCGAAGCGGCGGAGTAGCCACCAGCGAATCGACGCCGGCCTCGGCCCAGCCCTCCTGCATCAGTGCCGGCAGAGCGGGTGCCGGGGTCGGCGTTCCTTCGTTAGTGTGGTCCCTCCTATGGCAGATCCCTGGCTCGTCGTCGGTCTCGGCAACCCTGGCGCGCAGTACTCCGGCAACCGGCACAATGTCGGTCAGATGGTGCTCGCCTCGCTCGCCCATCGGATCGACGCCCGCTTCAAGACGCACAAGACCAACTCCGTCGTCGCGGAGGGCCGCAGCTATCCCGCTGGACCGCGCCTGATCCTGGCCAAGCCGAACTCCTTCATGAACCTGTCGGGCGGGCCCGTGGCCGCAGCTGCTCGCGTTCTACGACCTCGAGCCCGACCGGCTGATCGTCGTGCACGACGAGCTCGACATCCCCTTCGACACCATCCGGCTCAAGAACCGCGGGGGAGCAGGCGGCCACAACGGCATCCGCGACATCATCGCCGCCACCGACACCGGCGACTTCACCCGGGTGCGCGTCGGCGTCGGGCGGCCGCCCGGCCGCAAGGCCGCGGCGGACTTCGTGCTGCAGGACTTCGCGGGTGCCGAGCGCGAGGTGCTGCCCAACCTGCTCGACGAGGCTGCCGACGCCATCCAGATGATCGCCGCCGAGGGCCTCGAGGCGGCCCAGCTCAAGTTCCACACCGCCGGGGAGTAGCGGCGAGGCAACCCACTGGTCGACTTGTCGAAAGCTGCGGGTGCTCATCACCGACACCCGCAACTTTCGACAACTCGTGGCCGCCAGCCCGGCGACAGCGGTGTCGGACGGCTCGGCTACCCTGGTATCCGTGAGTTTGCATGGGATGACGCGCGCCCTCCGACGGTCGTCGACCTTCGCCGATGCCCTCCGATCGTCCTCGCGAGACGCCGACTTCTCCCTCACCCCCGGCCTTCAGCCCGCACTCCTCGCCAGCCTGCTCGACGCACGTCAGGAGGCGGGCAAGGCGCCCGTCCTGCTCATCATCCTGCCGACCGGACGTGAGTCGGAGGTCATGCGCAATGCGCTGACCTGCCTGATCCCCGATGCAGAGATCCTCGACTTCCCGGCCTGGGAGACCCTGCCGCACGAGCGGCTGAGCCCCAGCGCCGAGACCGTCGGCCGCCGCATCCACGCGCTCCGTCGCCTCCGCGACTGGGAGGGATCCCGCCCGCTGATCATCGCCGCCTCGGTGCGGGCCGCGCTGCAGCCGCTCGCCGGGGACCTCACCGATCTGGAGCCCATCGAGCTGAGGATGGGCGGCCGCGGGGTCGACCTCTCCGAGCTCGCGACCCGCCTGCCCCAGCTCGCCTATGCCCGCGTCGACATGGTGACCCGCCGCGGCGAGTTCGCCGTGCGCGGCGGCATCCTCGACGTCTTCCCGCCCACCGCCGAGCACCCCGTCCGCGTCGACTTCTTCGGCGACGAGGTCGACGGCATCCGCGGCTTCTCGGTCGCCGACCAGCGCTCGCTCGAGACTCCGCTCGACTCCGTCGAGCTGCCTCCGAGCCGCGAGCTGCTGCTCAGCGAGCCCGTGCGTCAGCGCGCAGCCGAGATGCTGCACGAGTTCCCGAGCCTTGCGGGCATGCTCGCCAAGATCGCCGAGGGCATCCCCGTCGAGGGCATGGAGTCGCTCGCCCCTGCGCTCGTCGACAATCTCGTGCCCGTGGCGCACTACCTGCCCGAGGACTGCGGCGATCGCCGTCGTCTCGCCCGAGCGGGTCGCCAGCCGCGCGGTCGACCTCGCCGAGACCAACCGCGAGTTCCTCGACGCCGCCTGGAGCGCCGCGACCGTCGGAGCCGCCGCACCCATCGACCTGGCCGCGGGCGACTTCCTCACGGTGACCGAGCTCCGCCATGCGGCGGGCGATCGCGCGTGGTGGACGCTCAGCTCCTTCGAGTCAGGGCCCGACTATCCCGAGGACAGCGAGCTCGATGACCAGGCCCGCATCGAGCGCGCAGCCGACGGCTATCAGCGCGTTCGCGGCGAGTCCGTGCCCGCGAACCAGGGCAACGCCGAGGGCGCTCTCGACCACGTCGCTCAGCTGCTCGCCGCCGGCTGGTCGGTCGCCGTGGTCTCCGCGGGCAAGGGACTGGTCGAGCGCAGCCGCGATGTGCTCGCCGACCGCGAGCTCCCCGGGCGCATCACCGACTCGTTCCCCGACGAGCCGGAGGCCGGCGTCGCCTACCTCGTGCAGGGCAGCATCGACACGGGCTTCGAGCAGGCGGAGTCGAGGATCGCGCTGATCAGCGAGCGCGAGTTCTTCGGCCGCTCGTCCGGATACGACTCCCGCCAGGTCAAGAAGCTCGCCAGCCGGCGCAAGAACGTCGTCGACCCGCTGCAGCTGAAGGCTGGCGACTACGTCGTGCACCAGACGCACGGCATCGGCCGCTTCCTCGAGCTCGTCTCGCGCGAGGTCAGCACCGGCGGCCGCAACCCTTCGACAGGCTCAGGACGGGTCAAGGTCAAGTCCAGCCGCGAGTTCCTGCTGATCGAGTACGCGCCGAGCAAGCGCGGGTACCCCGGCGACAAGCTCTACGTGCCGACCGACCAGCTCGACCTGCTGACCCGGTACGTGGGCGGCGAGGCGCCTGCCCTCAGCAAGATGGGCGGCAGCGACTGGGCCGCCGCGAAGGGGCGCGCCCGCAAGGCCGTCCGCGACATCGCCGTCGAGCTCGTCAAGCTGTACTCCGCTCGGATGGCGTCCAAGGGGCACGCGTTCCCGCCCGACACCCCCTGGCAGCGCGAGCTCGAAGAGGCCTTCCCGTTCGCCGAGACGCCCGATCAGCTCACCACCATCGACCAGGTGAAGGCCGACATGGAGCGGCCCATCCCGATGGACCGCCTCATCTCCGGCGACGTCGGCTTCGGCAAGACCGAGATCGCGGTGCGCGCGGCGTTCAAGGCGGTGCAGGACGGCAAGCAGGTCGTCATGCTCGTGCCGACGACCCTGCTCGTCCGGCAGCACACTCGAGACCTTCACCGAGCGCTTCGCCGGCTTCCCGATCCAGATCCGCTCGCTGAGCCGATTCCAGATCGCCGAAGGAGAGTCGCGAGACCATCAAGGGCCTGGCCGACGGCACGGTCGACGTGGTCATCGGCACCCACCGCATCCTGTCCGAGAGCATCACGTTCAAGGATGTCGGACTGGTCATCATCGACGAGGAGCAGCGGTTCGGCGTCGAGCACAAAGACGCGCTGAAGAAGCTCAAGACCAACGTCGACATCCTCGCGATGAGCGCGACGCCCATCCCGCGCACGCTCGAGATGGCGGTCACCGGCATCCGCGAGATGTCGACGCTGGCGACCCCGCCCGAGGACCGGCACCCGATCCTCACCTTCGTCGGGCCCGACTCCGACAAGCAGATCGCCGCCGCCATCCGGCGCGAGCTGCTGCGCGAGGGCCAGGTGTTCTTCGTGCACAACCGGGTCTCAGCATCAACCGGGTCGCTGCCCAGCCTCGCCGAGCTCGTGCCCGAGGCCCGAGTCGCGGTCGCGCACGGCCAGATGGCCGAGGCGGTGCTCGAGCAGGTGATCGTCGACTTCTGGGAGCGCAAGTTCGACGTGCTCGTCTCGACGACGATCATCGAGACCGGCCTCGACATCGCCAACGCGAACACCCTCATCATCGACCGCGCCGACAAGTACGGTCTCAGCCAGCTGCACCAGCTGCGCGGTCGTGTCGGGCGCGGCCGTGAGCGGGCGTACGCCTACTTCCTCTACGACGAGACCAAGCCGCTCTCCGAGACGGCGCACGACCGGCTCTCGACGATCGCAGCCAACAACGAGCTCGGCGCTGGCATGCAGATCGCGCTCAAGGACCTCGAGATCCGCGGCGCGGGCAACCTGCTGGGCGGCGAGCAGTCGGGTCACATCGCCGGAGTCGGCTTCGATCTGTACCTGCGGATGATCGGCGAGGCCGTCAGCGACTTCCGCGGAGATGTCGCCGAGGGCCAGACCGAGCTGCGGCTCGAGCTCCCGGTCGATGCGCGCATCCCCGAGTCGTTCGTCGACAGCGAGCGGCTGCGGCTCGAGGCCTACCAGAAGCTCTCGACCGCCAGCTCGCCTACCGCAGCCGACGACGCGATCGACATGGTCCTCGAGGAGCTCACCGACCGCTACGGCGAGCCGCCGATCGAGGTGCAGGCGCTGCTCTCCGTGTCGCGGCTGCGTCGAGTCGCCCAGAAGGCGGGCCTGTCCGAGGTCGTCGTCGTCGGACCGAACCTCCGGATCGCGCCCGCCGACCTGCCCGACTCGCGCCAGGTGCGCCTGCAGCGGATGTATCCCAAGGCGCGCATCCTGCAGCAGGCGAACACCGCGCTGGTGCCGCTGCCGGTCATCAACGGAGAGTTCCCGGGCGACGCCGATCTGATCACGTGGGTCGGCGACCTGCTCGGATCGATCTTCGTGACCGAGCCCGCAAAGGCCCCCGCGAGCTGATCGCCATTCCCCGGCGGCTCGATCAGCCGAGGGGCCGTCGCGGCATGCCGTCGAGAAGCCTAGAGGAACGGGGCGGACGAGCGCGGCCGGTAGTGTCTGCTCGTGCCCACGCTCCGTCCCCTCGTCCCGACCGACCTCGAGCGCATCGTCGAGCTGAACAACCAGGCCTATCCCGCCGTCCCCGTCACGACCCCCGAAGAGATGACCGCGCTCGTCGAGCTCTCGAGTCTCGGGGTCGTCGCCGAGAACGACGGCAGGGTGATCGGCTTCGTCCTCGCGATCGATCCCGGATCCAACTACACGAGCGAGAACTACACGTTCTTCACCGAGCGGGCCGCCGACACGGGGCTGGCCAGCCTGTATGTGGATCGCGTGGTCATCGACGTCAACGACCGCGGACGAGGGACCGGGCGGCTGCTCTACTCGGCCGTATTCGACCGCGCGCGAGCCGACGGCCGCGACGAGGTGACCTGCGAGGTCAATCTCGATCCGCCGAACCCGGGATCGCTGGCCTTCCACGCGCGCCTGCAGTTCGCCCGCGTGGGGGAGCAGCCGACCAAGGGCGGATCCGTCATCGTCGCCCTGCTCGCCGCAGCCGTCTGGAAGCACCGCTAGTCCGTTCGGATCGACCCCGCCCCTGCTCGCGTCTCAGCCTCGGGCGGAATGCCTTCGCCGGGATGCCTGTCGCCCGGTGCAGGATGAGCGCATGAGCGCCGGTCTGGATGAACTCGTCTCCGTCATGCACCGCCTCCGCGCGGAATGCGCGTGGGATGCGGAGCAGACCCACGAGTCGCTCGTGCCCTACCTCATCGAGGAGAGCGCTGAGCTCGTCGACGCCATCGAGGCGGGGGATTCGGTCGAGGTCCGCGAGGAGCTCGGCGATGTGCTGTACCAGGTGCTCTTCCACGCCGACATCGCCGCGGAGCACGAGGGCTACGACATCGATGATGTGGCGCGCACGGCCGCCGAGAAGATGCGTCGGCGTCATCCGCACGTCTTCGGCGAATCCTCTGCCAGCACGACGGATGAGATCCGAGAGCAGTGGCTCGCCATCAAGAAGGTCGAGAAGTCTGAGCGGACCAGCGTGCTCGACGGCATCCCCAAGGGCCTGCCGGCGCTCGCGCTCGCCGACAAGGTGCTCGGCCGTGCCGCTCAGGCGGGGCTGCTCACCGCAGACGACGCGATCTCGGCGAAATCGCTGGGCTTCGAGAACGAGGACGAGCTCGGGCCCATCCTGATGGCCATCGTCATGTCGGCGAAGACCATCGGACTCGACGCCGAGCGCGCGCTGCGCAATGCCGTGCGGGCGCTGTCCGCGGAGATCCGCGCGGAGGAGCCGCAGCTCTAGCGGCCACCGATCACGAGACGCCTGGATCGCGGATCACCCGAGCACGACTCGGCCGGACGGGGAACCGCGTGCCCACCTGGGAGGATGGGGGCGTGGCTGCACCCGTCAATCCGCCCCGTGGCATGCGTGACTTCCTCCCCGCCGAGAAGGCCCGCCGTGAGCGAGCGCTCGCGACCATCAAGCGTGCCTACGCGCGGCACGGCTTCGACGAGATCGAGACCCCCGTCGTCGAGGAGTACGCCCGACTGCATTCCGGCCTCGGGGGCGACAACGAGAAGCTCGCCTACAGCGTGCTCAAGCGCGGCGTCTCGCAGGACGATCTGCGGGCCGCTGCCGAGGCGGATGAGACCGCGAGCCTGACCGACCTCGGCCTGCGCTTCGACCTGACCGTGCCGCTCGCGCGCTATTACGCATCCCACCGCGCGGAGCTTCCCACGGTGTTCCGAGCTCTGCAGACCGGTCCGGTCTGGCGAGCGGAGCGACCGCAGAAGGGCCGCTACCGCCAGTTCGTGCAATGCGACATCGACATCATCGGCGAGGCGGGACCCATCGCGGAGATCGAGCTGGTCGCCGCCACCCTGTCTGCCCTCGATGCGCTCGGCGTCACCGGCGCGACCGTGCGGATCAACGATCGCCGCATCCTCACCCGCCTCCTCGCATCCTGGGGCGTCGCCGCGCATTTCGGCGAGCGCGCGCTGATCACCATCGACAAGCTCGACAAGGTCGGTGTCGACGGCGTCGTGGCAGAGCTCGGCGAGCTCGGAATCGATACCGCCGGTGTCGCCGAGGCGCTGCGAGAGATCGGTGCAGGCGGATGGGATCTGCTCGAGCTGCCTCACGGCGCCCCAGCCTGGCTCGATGTCGAGGCCTACCGTGAGCTTCTTGCACTTCGCGACGCACTGCCGGGAGTCGAGGTCGTCTTCGATCCGACGCTGGTCCGCGGCATGGGCTACTACACGGGAACCATCTTCGAGATCGCACACCCGGAGTCCGGCAGCTCGGTGGCCGGCGGCGGCCGATACGACGGGATGATCGGACGCTTCCTCGGCCAGGACGTTCCTGCGGTCGGCTTCTCCATCGGCTTCGAGCGCATCCTCGAGCTGGTGCCCGCGGGGACCAAGGAGGATTCGCACAGCCTGGTGCTCGTCTACGACCCAGCTGTGGAGCCGGCGCGGCTTGCCGAGCTGAAGCGGCGGGCCCTCGCCCTCGAGGGGTTCAGTCGCGTCCGGCTCGAGCGACGTCCGCGCAACCTCAAGGGGCTGCTGGAATCGCTCTCGGCGTCCGGATGGACGACGTTCGCCCACGTCGGCCCGGACACGACCGAGCTCGAGCCGCGTCCGCTGTCCTGACCCGAAACGGCGCGCCGATTCGCGGAGTGAGCGTGCCGATCAGCGGACTCGAGGCCGAAAAGTGGGTCGAATGGGCTGCATGGGTCGCCGGCTCCGCGATTCGGTACGCGGGAGGTACGCCGCCTGAGCCGCGGAACCGCTATTTGAGCAGCCTCGAAAGCACCCGATCCGCCAATGGCTTGCCGCCGGTCTGGCAGGTGGGGCAGTACTGGAATGTCGAGTCCGCGAAGATCACCTCGCGGATCGTGTCGCCGCAGATCGGACAGGCCTGACCGGTGCGGCCATGCACCCGCAGCCCTGACTTCTTCTCGCTCTTCAGCTCGGATGCCGCGAGACCGTCGGCCCGGCCGAGCGCCTCGCGGAGCGTCGACTGGATCGCTGTGAAGAGTCGGGAGCGCTCCTCATCCGACATGGATGCGGGCTTGTAGGGCGACATCTTCGCCACGTGCAGGATCTCGTCGGAGTAGGCGTTGCCGATGCCGGCGATGTTGGACTGGCTGCGCAGCACGCCCTTGATCTGCTGGCGCCCGGATCGGCCGAGGATCTCGGCGAGGACGTCCTCGGTGAACGCGTCGCCGAGTGGATCGGGACCGAGTCGTGCGACGCCGGGCACCTCCTGCGGATCGCGCACGAGGTAGATGGCCAGGCTCTTCTTCGTGCCGGCCTCGGTGATATCGAGGCCATCGCCCTCGTCGAGGACGAGGCGCGCGGCCAGCGGGCCCTTTCCGGGGCGGGTCGGAGGAGGCGGGGCCCCGTCGCGCCAGCGGATCCAGCCCGCGCGCGCGAGGTGGAGAACCAGGTGCACGCCCGCGATCTCGAAGTCGAGGAACTTGCCGTGCCGCCTCACGCCGTCCAGCGTCTGACCGGCCAGCGATGAGGGCGGCGGGTCGAAGGTCTTCATCGCGGCGAATGACACGGGCTCGAAGCGCTGCACAGTGCGCCCCGTCAGGCGACCTCGGAGGTCTCTGACCAGGGCCTCCACTTCGGGCAGCTCGGGCACGCCCCCATTCTTCTCCTACGTTCCGGCCAAATACCTACGCAATTGCGTAGGTATTTGGCCGGAACGTAGGAACTCAGGGCAACGGGGCGAGGTCGTCGGAGGGTGGGGCGAGGATGGCCCAGCCGCGCGCGGCGACCGCGCCCGCTGAGCTGCCGTCTGATCCCTCGAGAAGTCGGAGGCCGGCGGCTTCGTCGAAGAAGGCGGGGGAGTCGCCGAGATTGATCAGCGTCAGCACGAACGCTCCGTCGTCGGCCGACCCGACCGGAGCCGTAGTGCGGATGGCGATGATCGTGTTCGTCAGCGTTCCGACGGCGGAACGGCCCCGCACCAGCCACGGGTGCCTGCGCCGCATGCCGATCAGGCGCTGGTGCAGGCGGTAGGTGTCCCAGCCGCGAGGGGACAGCTCCGCCGCTGAGTCGGGGAACGCAGGACGCACCGCGTCATCGCCGCCCGCGCGATCCTCCTTGACGCCGAGGAAACCCTGCTCGTCGCCGGAATAGATGGCCGGGTGCCCGCCGATCGAGAGCAGCAGCGCGAGAGCGGCGCCGAGATCCCGGGGGTCGGTCAGTCTGCTCGCGATCCGCGTCACGTCATGATTGCCGAGGAAGGTGATCGGCACGAAGCCGTCCAGCATCTGGTCATGCCGCTTCAGCGCCCAGGCCAGCTCCCACAGGTTGGCGTCGTTGAGGCTGCTCCAGACCGCCTTCCACAGCTCGTACTGGGTGATGGAATCCACTCCGGAGTCGCGGACGAACGCGGCGTAGTCGCCATGCAGCACCTCGGCTCCGAACCAGGCGTCCGGATGCGCAGCGCGTGCGCGCTCGGTGACCGCTCGCCAGAACGCGGTGGGGACTGCGTAGGCCGCGTCGAGACGCCACCCGGCGATCCCTCGATCCAGCCAGTGCTTCATCACGTCAGCGATGTAGTCGATGACCGCGGGGGAGTCGTGATTGAGGGCGACGAGGGCCGAGTGGCCCTCGAAGTCGGCCCAGCCGCGCTCCGTGCGGCGGAACCAGCCCGCTGCCGGCGATCGCGGATCCGCCTCCGCCTCCCGGAAGTGTCCGAACGAGCGCCCCACATGATTGAAGACGCCGTCGAGCACGATCCTGATGCCGCGCTGACTCGCCTCGCTGATCAGATGATCGAAGTCTGCCTCGTCACCCAGTCGCGAGTCGATCCGCAGGTGGTCGACCGTGTCGTAGCCATGCGTCTCCGACGCGAAGATTGGCCCCAGCTGCAGCACCGAAGCGCCCAGATCGCGGGCGTAGTCGAGCCAATCGGCGATCCGTCGCAGCGAGTGGCCGTCGTGCGAGGTCGCATCCGTCTCGGGATAGGCGCCGACGAAGCCGAGCGGATAGACGTGCCAGATGATCGCGGAATCGAAGGCGTGGGAGGGGAGCATCGGATCAAGCCTCCCATCGCCCGACCCGCGGATCACCAGTGCCTGCTCAGCGACCACCGCTACCGGACATGCTCGGCCACCTTTTGGACGCGACGGCACGGGTTGTATAGGTGGCCGTCGCGGCGAAGGGTGGCCGAGTGCGACGGAACGGTGGCCGAGCGGGACTCAGCGCTGGGTGGCCGGGCCGCCTTCAGCGTCCAGTCGCGCGATCAGCCGCTTCGGCGCCGCGTTGCGGTACGACTCGTCCATAAGCTCGGCGACCTCCTGCCAGTCGACCGATCCGGCATCGAAGTCGAGGCCGAGCCAGCCCGCCGGCCCGAAGTAGCCCGGAACGAAGAAGCGGCCCTGCTCGACGAGCGCACGGCGGGTGTCGTCGTCCGGATGGAAGAGCAGCGAATGCGGGAAGTAGCGCCTGTCCGGCCCCTTGGTGCCACCGCCGTAGACCGCGAACAGCTTGCCTGCCCGGAACATCGGCCGACCGAAGGTGATCTTCTCCTCGGCCTCGGGGAAGCGCAGCGCGAGATCGCGCAGCCTCGTCCAGCCCGAAGTCGCCCTCCTCGAACATCCGCGGGTGCTCCATCGCGCCTCCGACTTCCATGCTCCGCGTCTGCAGCCGACCCGGTCGGGCGGTTCGAGAGCATCCTGCACCGTTCGCCGGCTGGTGGACAACCCTGCGCAGAGTCCGGTCCGATGGGCCGTCAGAGGCGTCACTAGACTCGTGGATCGGATGCGGACGACGCATCCCGCCGACATCAGGCACGACATCAGGCACGACATCACGCACGAAGAACCGCATCGACAGAAGGAGACACCCCGTGGCCGCAATCGACGCTGTAGGAGCGCGCGAGATCCTGGATTCCCGCGGCAACCCGACCGTCGAGGTCGAGGTGCTGCTGGAGGACGGCACCGTGTCACGGGCCGCCGTCCCGTCCGGCGCATCCACCGGCGCCTTCGAGGCGTACGAGCTGCGCGACGGCGACAAGAATCGCTACCTCGGCAAGGGCGTGACCAAGGCCGTCGACGGGCATCCTCGACGAGCTCGGCCCCGCCATCGAGGGCATCGACGCGACGCGAGCAGCGCATCGTCGACGAGACCCTCATCGCGCTCGACGGCACCGAGAACAAGCAGCGCCTCGGCGCCAACGCCATCCTCGGCGTCAGCCTCGCGGTTGCGAAGGCCGCGGCCGACTCGCGCCGACCTGCCGCTCTTCCGCTACCTCGGCGGACCCAACGCGCACATCCTGCCCGTGCCGCTGCTCAACGTCATCAACGGCGGATCGCACGCCGACACGGGCGTCGACATCCAGGAGTTCTTCCTCGTGCCGCATCGGCGCCGAGACCTTCTCGGAAGGCGCTGCGCTGGGGCGTCGAGACCTACCACACGCTCAAGGGCATCCTGAAGAAGAAGGGCCTCGCCACCGGCCTCGGCGACGAGGGCGGCTTCGCCCCGAACTCGCCAGCAACGCCGAAGCGCTCGACCTGCTCCTCGAGGCGATCTCCGCGGCCGGCTTCACGCCCGGCACCGACATCGCGCTCGGCCTCGACGTCGCGAGCTCGCGAGTTCTTCGAGAACGGCGCGTACCAGTTCGAGGGCAAGTCGCTCAGCTCGGCCGAGATGACCGCCTACTTCGCCGGACTTGCGGCGAACTACCCGCTCGTCACCATCGAGGATCCGCTCGACGAGGACGACTGGGAGGGCTACGCAGCACCTCACGGCGGAGCTCGGCGGCAAGCTGCAGATCGTCGGCGACGACCTGTTCGTGACCAACCCGGTGCGCCTCGCTCGCGGCCTCGGCCGAGAGCGTCGCCAACTCGCATCCTGGTCAAGGTCAACCAGATCGGCACGCTCACCGAGACGCTCGATGCGGTCGTCGCTCGCGCAGCGCAACGGCTACACCGCGATCCTGTCGCACCGCTCCGGCGAGACCGAGGACACCACGATCGCGCACCTCGCCGTCGCGACCAACTGCGGCCAGATCAAGACCGGTGCGCCTGCTCGCAGCGAGCGGGTCGCGAAATACAATGAGCTGCTGAGGATCGAAGAGGAGCTGGGCGAGGCCGCGATCTACGCCGGAAGCTCCGCCTTCCCTCGCTACAAGGCCTGAGCGGACGAGCTCGGGCGCGACAGCCTGAGCGCACTCGAGGAGGGGCAGCGTGCCCGGTCCCTCCTCGCCCGACGAGCCCACGACGCCGGCCACGCCTCCGCGTCGCCCGCCGGGGGCCTCTCCGCGCAACGACTCGGGGGACGTGCCCTTCACCCCGGTGAAGCGGCCCGTCACCCGCGCCGGCCCCGTCTCGACTGCACGGGGCGCGCAGGCCACGCGGTCGACCGCGGCCGCCCGGGCAGCGAAATCGTCGGCCCCCCGGCCCGAGTCGACGTCGACACCGCGAAGCGGGGAGCCGCGAAGCCAGCGGCCGCGAAACCGGCAGTCACGAAGCGGGCGGTCGCGAGGCCGCAACGGCAGAGTCGGCGGTATCGAAGCGCTCGATCGAAAAGGCCCGCGGAAGCCGGACGCGAAGTCGAGCCCGAGAAGCCGCTCGAGAAGCCGCTCGAGAAGCCGAAGCCGCGAGAAGCCCGACGCCCGCACCCCCAAGCCATCGCCCGCGCGCGTCTGCGAAGTCAGCCGACGCCGAGTCCGCAGCGGATCAGCAGCCTGCCCGCCGGAGCTCCCGCCGTGGCGGCTACCCGCGCGACTGCAGAGAAGCGACCAGTCGGCAACGTCTTCGTCGTCGACGTCGGCGGCCGCCGGCCCATCCGCGCCGCGTCGTCCCGCCGCGCTCGCCGTCCGCACCCGCCGTCCCGGACAGGCGCTCCAACCGTCGTCGCGCGCGTGACGCCGTCGAGGCACGGGTGCTCCCGACAAGGTCGAGATCGCGGTCGCAGAGACCACGACCGAGCTCCTGGCTGCGCAGCGTGCGCCTCTCGGGATTCTCGATCCTCGTGCTGGGTCTGATCGTCCTCTTCATCGTGGTGCTCGCGCCCAGCCTCAAGGTCCTTCTCGAACAGCGCCAGCAGATCGCGGAGCTCCAGGCCGCCGTGGCGGCGCAGACGGGACCAGGTCGCCGACCTGAGCGACCAGAGCGCGCCGCTGGGATGATCCCGCCTATATCAAGGCACAGGCGCGCGATCGGCTGTTCTACGTGATGCCGGGGGAGTACTCCTACCTGATCATCGACGACGACAGCCCGGCCGCAGCAGCCGACCTCCGCAGACGCGACGGACGCCGCGCAGCAGGCGGCCGCAGGTCGACTGGGCGGGAACGCTCTGGTCCTCGTATCCTGATCCGCCGGCCTGACCCGAACACGAGGACCGACCCGAGACCCGCATCGGCAGGCGGCTGATGACCACGCCGCCCTTCGACGCGCCGTCCCCTGCGGACATCGCGCGGGTCAGCGACCAGCTCGGACGACCAGCCCGCGACGTGTCGGCATCGCCGCCCGCACCGCCGCCGGCGACCCGACCGTCGTGTCGACGGCGCCGCGGCTGGCGGACGGCACCCCGTTCCCCACCCTCTACTACCTGAGCTCGCCCGCTGCGACCGCCGCCATCTCGCACCTCGAGGCGGACGGCGTGATGCGCGGAGCTCAATGCGCGCCTCGAGGCCGACCCCGAGCTCGCCGCCGCCTACCGCGCCGCGCACGAGGCATACATCGCCGACCGTGAGTCGATCGCCGTGGTGCCCGAGCTCGCCGGCGTCAGCGCCGGCGGCATGCCCGACCCGGGTGAAGTGCCTGCATGCGCTCGCGCCCATGCGCTGGCGGCGGGGCCGGGTGTCAATCCGATCGGCGACATCGCCCTCGAGCTCGCCGACTGGTCGCCCGTCGACGACGCGGCGCACCGATCTCGACCGCGACGGCGCCGATGACCCAGTCGATGATCCGACCGCGGGCACCGCGCGACGTCGTGTCCGCGCTCGTCGGGTCGGTGATCACCGCACGCTCATGATCGGTCGGCGGATCAGCGCAATCGTGGTCGGCGGCGCTCACTGCCTCGCTCGTGTCCGGTTCCCGCGCCGCCCGCGCCGACTACGTGCGAGACCTCGAGTACTGGCTCGACGACTACGGCATCTCTGATGCCTGGGACATCACTCGCGGCGCCGGCCAGCGCATCGCGGTGATCGACACCGGGATCGCCGACGTCCCCGAGCTGCGCGGAGCGGTCGTCGGGGGCACAGACGAATCGGGCCTCGGAGCGCCAGACGGCCGGACTCCGGTCGGCGACGGCTCCGAGCACGGGACGCTCGTCGGCTCGATCCTCGCCGGACGCGGCGACGGGCAGCGGCTCGGGAGTGATCGGCGTCGCGCCCGAAGCCGAGCTGCTCTCGATCTCCGTCGCGTTCGGGGAGGGACCGGTCGGCACCGAGGACCAGATCGCGTCAACGCTGTGCGCTGGGCGGTCGACAACGGCGCCGACGTCATCAACATGTCGCTCACCACCAACACGCTCGACTGGCCGCACGAGCTGGGACGACGCCTTCCTCTACGCGTTCCGAGCACGACGTCGTGATCGTCGCGGCGGCGGGCAACCGGGGTGCAGGCACCGCGGAGGTCGGCGCCCCGGCGACGATCCCCGGCGTGGTCGCCGTCGCAGGGGTCGACCAGGACGGCGATGCCAGCGCCGATGCCTCCAGCCAGGGCATCACCCTCGCCGTCGCCGCGCCCAGCGAGCAGCTCATCGGCGTCCAGCCCGACGGCGATCCCGTCTACTGGTCGGGCACCAGCGGTGCGGCGCCGATCGTGGCGGGCATCGTCGCGCTCATCCGCGCCGCCCACCCCGAGCTCGACGCCAACAGCGTCATCCAGCGCCTGATCGCGACCGCGCAGCCCCAGTCCGCACTGTTCCCGATCCGCTCTACGGCTATGGACTCGTCGACGCCGACGCCGCCGTGCGCGCCGACATCGCGCCCGTCGCCTCGAATCCGCTCGCCGTGCCCTACGACCTCGCGGAGTGGATCCGGATCTATCGGCGGGCGGCTGCCACGCCGGCCCCGACCAGCTCGCCGACCCCCGAGACCGTGCTGCCCAGCGCCTCGCCGAGGCCATCCCGCAGCGCCACCGGTGTCGCTGCCCGAGCTGATCCCGCGCTGGCTGCGCAGCCCTGATCCCGCACTCGTCGGTGCTCACGGACGCCGTGCTGCCTCTCGGCCTCATCCTCGGATTCGGTGCCTTCCTCGCCGCCGGAATCGATCGGCACGGTGCGGGCGGCGGGGCGCTCGCGACGCAGGTAGTAATCTTGTGCCGACATATCCGCGGTGCCAGTGCTGTTCCACCGTGACCACTACGAAGTCACACAGAGCCAAGGAGATCCCTGACGGTGCCCAAGATCCTCATCGTCGGCGGCGGCTACGCCGGCTTCTACACCGCGTGGAAGCTGGAGAAGGCTCTCGGCAAGAACGAGGCCGAGATCGTCGTCGTCGACCCGCTGTCCGTACCTGACCTACCAGCCGTTCCTGCCCGAGGTCGTCGGCGGCAACGTCGAGGCCCGCCACGCGGTCGTCTCGCAGCGCCGGCACCTCAAGCGGGCCACCGTGATCACCGCCAAGTCACCAAGATCGACCACGCGGCGAAGACCGCCGACCATCACGCCCGAGGTCGGCGAGCCCGTGGGACATCTCCTACGACATCATCGTCGTCACCGCCGGCTCCGTCAGCCGCACCTTCCCGATCCCGGGCGTCGCCGACGAGGCGATCGGCCTCAAGACGATCGAGGAGGCCGTGGCGATCCGCGACCGGATCATCACCAACTTCGACAAGGCCGCGAACCTGCCTCCCGGACCGGAGCGCCAGCGCCTGCTCACCTTCGTCGTCGTCGGCGGCGGCTTCGCCGGCATCGAGGTCTTCGCCGAGATGCGCTCCCTCGCCAGCGCGCTGCTCGCGCCTCTACCCGCAGCTGCGCTTCGACGACACCTCGTTCCACCTGATCGAGGCCATGGGCCGGATCATGCCCGAGGTCTCGCTGAAGACCAGCCACTGGGTGCTGAAGAACCTCGCCCAGCGCGGCGCGCATCGTGCACCTCGACACGCAGCTGAAGTCCGCCGTCGGCGGCGTCATCGAGCTGTCGACCGGCGAGACCTTCGAGTCCGACGTCATCGTCTGGACCGCCGGTGTCATGGCCACCCCGATGCTGAAGAACACCGACCTGCCGATCGAGGAGCGCGGCCGTCTGCGCGTGCAGGCCGACCTGCGCGTCGTCGGCGACGACGGCATCGTGCCCGACGCCTGGGGCGCCGGCGACGTGTCGGCCGTCCCCGACCTCACCGGTGGGGGCGTCGGCGGCTTCTGCGTCCCGAACGCGCAGCACGCGGTCCGCCAGGGCAAGCTGCTCGCGAAGAACATCGTCGGCCAGCATGCGCGGCGAAGCGCCGAAGGACTACTACCACAAGAGCCTCGGCGCGGTCGCGGGCCTCGGCCCCGGCTATGGCGCGTTCCAGTCGGGCAAGATCGGGATCAACGGCTTCCCGGCCTGGATCATGCACCGCGGCTACCACGGCCTCGCGATCCCCACGTGGGAGCGCAAGATCCGGGTGATCGGGAACTGGGTGCTCGGGTTCTTCTTGGGCCGCGACATCGTCTCCATCGAGGCGCGCACCGAGCCGCGCGCTGGCGTTCGAGACCTACGCGTCGCGTCCGAAGGCTCAGGCCGCCGTCGCCCCGGCGCAGGCCGAGAACAAGCCGATCCCGCAGGTGTACAGCGAACCGGCCAAGAAGTAGCTGGCCTTCCTCATACGCTCAGGTCCCCGGCGCACTCCTGCGCTGGGGACCTCTGCGATCCTGAAGTCGATCGCCCCCGTAGCCCAATGGCAGAGGCAGACGACTTAAAATCGTTTCAGTCTGGGTTCGAGTCCCAGCGGGGGCACCGACGGATGCTGCCGACGGGTGCCTCGATCGCGTCGTGGGCGATCGGATCCTGATGCCCGGATCGCTGTCTTCTCCGGCTGTGCTTGGAGCCCGCTGAGATGCCCCAGGGAGCTGAGAATCGCACAGCTATAGTGGCCGGATGGAAATCCTGATCCCGATTCTCATCGTCGTCGCGCTCGTCGTCATCGTCGGCATCTACCTGTGGGCGACGTACAACTCGCTCGTCACCCTGAATGTCCGCGTCGACGAGGCGTGGAGCGACATCACGGTCCAGCTCAAGCGCCGCGCCGACCTGATCCCAACCTGATCGAGTCGGTGAAGGGCTACGCGGCCCACGAGAAGGGCGTCTTCGAGGCGGTCACCGCGGGCGCGCGCCGAGACCGCTGAGCGCCAGCACCCCCGCCGAGGCGGGCGACGCCGAGAACCACATGCAGTCGGCGCTGAAGAGCATCTTCGCGGTCGCCGAGGCCTACCCGCAGCTGCAGGCGAGCCAGAACTTCCTGCAGCTGCAGAGCGAGCTCGTCGACACCGAGGACAAGATCCAGGCCTCGCGCCGGTTCTACAACGGCGGCGTGCGCGAGCTGAACACCAAGATCAAGGTCTTCCCGAACAACCTCTTCGCCCGCAGGCTCGGCTTCACCGAGCGCGACTTCTTCGAGGTCTCCGAGCCGGCCGCCATCGCCGAACCGCCGCGCGTCCAGTTCTGAAGCTCCGGCGGCGCGCCAGCGCCGCAGGGTTCATGGTGAGTAGCCGCGCACGCTTGCGCGGCGTATCGAACCATGATGGGCCGCCGAGTGCAGGAGTCGCTGACCTTGTCGTCCTTGTTCTCGCAGCTCCTGTTATCGCACCATCCATAGACCGAAGGCATCGTGTACTCCGCAATAGCGAAGAACAAGCGCAACACCGTCTTCATCATCCTGTTCTTCTTGCATCATCGATCGGCGGCCTCGGGCTCGTCGCCAGCTACCTCTACAGCCCCGGCAACTACAGCGATCGCGATCGTCGTGGTCGTGGGCGCGGCCCTGTACGCCTGGTTCCAGTACTTCATGGCGACCCGGCAGGCGCTCGCCATGGCGGGCGCGGTCGAGATCCAGAAGATCGACAACCCGCGGCTCTACCGCATCGTCGAGAACCTCTCGATCGCCACGGGCACGCCGATGCCGAAGGTCTACATCGTCGACGACCCGGCGCCGAACGCCTTCGCCACCGGGCGCGACCCCGAACACGCCGTCGTCGCCGCCACGACGGGCCTGCTCGAGCCCTGATGGACGACGCCGAGCTCGAGGGCGTCATGGCGCACGAGCTCGGCCACGTCCGCAACTACGACATCCGCGTCTCGATGATCGTCTTCGGGCTCGTCGTCGCGGTCGGCTTCATCGCCGACATCCTCCTGCGGATGGCCTTCTTCGGCGGCGGCCGCAGCCGCAACAACAACAACGGCGGCGGGCAGATCCTGTCTGATCGTCGTCGGCCTCGTCGCCGCGTGGTCGCGCCGCTCGTCGCCGCGCTCGTGCAGGCTCGCCGTCTCGCGCCAGCGCGAGTACCTCGCCGACGCGACGGGCGCGCTGACCACGCGGCACCCGGATGCGCTCGCCAGCGCGCTGGAGAAGCTCGAGGCGTACGGCCGGCCGATGCGCAAGCAGAACTCGTCGATGGCGCACCTCTGGATCGCCGACCCGCTGAAGCAGGGCGCGCTCGAGCGCCTGTTCAGCACCCACCCGCCGATCGCCGACCGGGTCGCGCGCCTGCGAGAAGATGGGCGGCTCCTTCTAGGTCGCTTCCGGATCAGCGGCCACGAAGCGGCGATCTCGCGAGGTCGCCGCGCGGTCCCGTGACGACCTCGACGCCGTCGAGGCCCTGCCAGCGTGCCGCCGATCTCGCAGCAGCTCGGTGCGATCCGCTCGACCTGCCGATCGGCCGCGCCTGGCCTTCGCGACCACGCGGCCTGCACGCGCAGCACGCCGGCCTGGCGGTCGCTCTTCAGGTCGATCCGCCCGACGATCTCGTCGTCGATGAGCACCGGCAGCACGTAGTAGCCGAGACGCGCTTGGGCTGCGGGGTGTAGATCTCGATGCGGTAGTGGAAGCCGAACATCCGCTCGGTCGCGGCCGCGCTCCCAGACGACGGGGTCGAACGGCGACAGCAGCGCCCCGTCGTCGATCCGGCGCGGGAGGCGGGCGTCGCGGTGCGCCAGCGGGATGGGCCGGCCATTGCGCTCCCATCCGGCGACGCGTCACCGGGACGAGGTCGCCGGCGTCCTCGAGCTCGCGCGGCCGCCACGGCGACCTCGGGGCCCTTCAGCCGGTAGTAGTCGGCGAGGTCGCGCAGCGTGCCGATGCCGTGGCGACGGCGGCGCGCCGAAGGAGCTCGCGGACCGCGTCGGGCCGGGCGATCTCGATCGTCGAGAGCTCGGCCGGCAGGACCTGCTCGGCGCAGCGCGTACCGCCGCTCGAATCGGCTGCGCCCCGCGCTCGACCACCTCGCCCCACGCGGAAGAGGTACTCGAGCCCCCGCTTGACGTCGGACCAGCCCCACCATGGGCCCGCGGCGCACGTTGGACTCGTGCTCGATCTCGCTCGCCGGCGAGCGGCCCTCGGGCAGCGAGCTCTGCGCGCAGCCAGTCGAGCATCGGCGCCGTTCTGCTGCACCCAGTGCGTTCTGGCGCGTGTGCTTCTCGCGGTAGGCGTCCATCCGCCACCGGAACAGCGGCCACATGTCCACGCGGCATGAAGCAGGCCTCGTGCGCCCAGTACTCGATGTAGCCGTGCGGCGGCGAGAAGTGCAGCCGGTCGAGCAGGCGCCTTGTCGTAGCCGCCGAGCCGGGCGAACAGCGGAGGTAGTGGCTGCGTTCGAAGACGTTGACCGAGTCGATCTGCAGGATCTGCGAGCCGGTCGAGCGTCAGATTGAGCTGGCGGGTGCCGACCACGGTCGGGCCGCGGGCGGCCGAAGCCCTGCGCGGCCAGCGCGATCCGCGTGCCTGGCCGCACTCAGCGTCGTCGACACCGACTCACTGGACCGACCATAACGATTGCCGCGGACATCAGGGATTCAGCCAGCCCTCCGTAGACTTCCGCCCATGGCGCACGAGCTCGACGGGGCCGACGCAAAGCACTGTGCCGGATGGCACGACGAGCAGCAGCGTGCCGCTGGAGCGCGGATCCACATCCGACCGACGCGCCTTGCCCGGTGCGGTCCCACCGGGAATGCAGATCGCGGGTGCCTGGTCGTGGCGGATCCTGGTGGTCGCGGCAGTCGTGGCTCTCGTGCTGTTCCTCATCGTCCAGCTCCACCTCATCGTCATCCCGCTGCTGATCGCCGTGCTGATCGCGGCGCTGCTCGTGCCGCTCGTGAACTTCCTGATCCGCCATCGCTGGCCGAAATGGCTCGCCATCCTGGTCGCGGAGCTCGGCACCCTCGCCGCGATCGCCGGTCTCGTCTTCCTCGTGGTGACCCAGGTCGCGCGGGGCTTCGGCGAGCTCAGGAGCAAGGCGATGCAGTCGTACTCCGACCTGCAGACCTACCTGCTCGACGGTCCGTTCCACGTCACCCAGGCGCAGTTCAACGACGCGATCACCCAGATCGGCAACGCCATCCAGCAGGACAGCCAGGTCGTGGTCTCGGGCGCGCTCTCGGTGGGCTCGACGCCTCGGCCACGTGCTCACCGGACTGCTCCTGGTGCTGTTCAGCACCCTGTTCATCCTCATCGACGGCCGCGGCATCTGGGCGCTGGCTCGTGCGGCTCTTCCCGCGACGGGCGCGCACGGCGGTCGACGGCGCGGGTCAGGCGGGCTGGCTCACGCTCGGCAACTTCGTCCGCGTGCAGATCCTCGTGGCGTTCATCGACGCGATCGGCATCGGCCTCGGCGCGCTCATCCTCGGCGTGCCCCTCGCGATCCCGATCGCCGTGCTCGTCTTCCTCGGCTCGTTCGTGCCGGTCGCTCGGTGCGCTCGTGCACCGGGGTGCTCGCCGTCTTCATCGCGCTCGTCTACAACGGGCCGGTGGTCGCGCTCATCATGCTCGGCGTCGTCATCCTCGTGCAGCAGATCGAGGGCCACGTGCTGCAGCCGCTGATCATGGGCACCGCGGTCAAGGTGCACCCGCTCGCCGTCGTGCTCGCCGTCGGCAGTGGTGCGATACTCGCGGGCATCCCGGGCGCGTTCTTCGCCGTCCCGTGGTCGCCACGCTCAACGTGATGATCACGTACATCGCCCGGGGCGACTGGCGAGAGAAGCCGAACCCACAACTCGAGGACGTCGTCCCAGATGCCTGACTCCGTCGCCACCATCGCGGGATGCCCAGCCGCGCGAGCTCGGCCCAGACGCATCGCCGACCTATCGAGGGCCCAGTCGCTGGCGGACTTCGAGCTCGCCCGCGACACCGTCGCGCGTCGTCGCCCAGAAGACTCCGCTCGAGAGCTCGCGGTTCCTCGCCGACGTGCTCGGCAGCCCCGTCTACCTCAAGTGCGAGAACCTGCAGCGCACCGGCTCCTACAAGATCCGCGGAGCCTACAACCGCCTGTCGAAGCTCTCCGAGACGGAGCGCGCGCGCGGCGTCGTCGCGGCATCCGCCGGCAACCACGCTCAGGGCGTCGCCTTCGCGGCGCGCGAGCTCGGCATCACCGCGACCATCTTCATGCCGCTCGGAGTCGCGCTGCCCAAGCTCCAGGCCACCCGCGACTACGGCGCCGAGGTCGTGCTCGAGGGGCGCATCTTCGACGAGACCCTGCGGGCCGCCGCCGCATTCGCGGAGCGCACCGGTGCCGTGTTCATCCCGCCGTTCGACCACATCGACGTCGTCGAGGGCCAGGGCACGCTCGGACTCGAGATCTCGGAGCAGATGCCCGAGGTCGACACGGTCGATCGTGCCGATCGGCGGCGGCGGCCTGATCTCCGGGGTGGCGAGCGCCATGAAGCAGAGAGCGGCGACGGTCGGCAGAACGATCCGGGTGATCGGCGTGCAGGCCGCCAACGCCGCCGCCTATCCGGTGTCGCTCGCGAGCGGGACGCCCACCACGGTCGAGGTGACCGCCACGATCGCCGACGGCATCGCCGTGGCACGTCCGGGTGCACTGAACTTCGGGATCATCCGCGACGCCGTCGATGAGGTCGTCACCGTCACCGACGATGAGACGGCCCGCGCGCTGGTCGTGCTGCTCGAGCGCGCGAAGCTGGTCGTCGAGCCCGCCGGAGCAGTGGGCGTCGGGGCGATGCTCGCCGGAAAGATCGCGGGTGACCTCGGCAACACCGTCGTGGTGCTCTCCGGGCGGCAACATCGATCCGCTGATGATGGAGCGCGTCATCAGCCGCGGGCTGGCCGCGGGCGGACCGCTACCTCAGTCTGCGGATCGGCCTGCCCGACCGGCCCGGCCAGCTCGCGGAGATCTCGCGGCTCATCGCCGAGGCCAACGCCAACGTCGTCGAGGTGCTGCACACCCGCCACGGCACGGGCCTGCAGATCAGCGAGGTCGAGCTCGAGGTCAGCATCGAGACGCGTGGCCCCGAGCATCGCGAGCACGTCGTCGCGACCCTGCGCGCCGCGGGCTACGACCCCGCACGTCGTCGGCTCCTAGCTGCCCCTCGAGAGCGCAGAATGCCTGCGGCCTCTCGTTGAGAGCCGTTGGGAGCTGCTAGACGCGGGTGCCGGCGATGAAGGTCGCGAGGATCGCGGTGTCGGCGAGATCCTCCGCGGGAGTCGTCAGCGGGTCGGCGGCCCAGACGGTGAAGTCGGCATCGAGGCCTTCGGCGATCCGACCCGTGCGGTCGTCCCAGCCGACCGCGAACGCGGCGGAGGTCGTATAGCCCTCCAGCGCCATCCGGGCGGTCAGCGCCTGGTGGGGGAGGACCTTGAGCAGCTCCGGACGGTCGTGGGTCGGCGCAGCTGAGCGTCCGCCATGATCGTGCGCGGATCGTAGGGAGCGATCGGCCAGTCGGATCCGAGAGCGACGGTGAGGCCCGCGTCGTAGAGCTCGCGCATCCGCCAGCCGTTCACGGCCGCCCGCTCGTGGCCGAGTCGCTCGCTCCAATTGTCGGTGTGATCGCCCCAGACGTAGAGCGTCGAATGGGTGGGCTGCATGCTCGCGACGATCTCCGCCTCGATCATCTTCTCCATGGTTCCGGCGGGCATCGTCTCGATGTGCTCGATCCGATGCCGAGCGAGCGCCCGCTGCTCGGCGGGGATCTCGGCGATCACGGTGACCGCCTCGAGGATCGCGGCGTCCCCGATCGCGTGCGTGGCGGTGGCGATGCCGCGCTCTGCGAGAGCGTGCACGGCCCGACGGTACTCGGTGATGTCCAGCCACAGGCTGTCGGTCGACTCCCCGTGGGTGTCGGGCTCGTGCAGCCATGCGGTCCCGTTGTCGACGGTGCCATCCAGCACGAGCTTCACGCCGTCGATGATCCAGCGTTCACCGCCTGTGCCCTGCAGGTCGAGCACGCGCTGCAGTTCGGCCTCGAAGTCGAGGCCTGAACTGAATACCGGGGAGGCGCGCAGACGGACGGGCAGGGGCGCGAGCTCCTCCATCCGCTCGCAGCACCTCGATCGAGTCCATCTGGAAGTCGAGCATGTAGGAGGAGGTGAGGCCGGACTCGGCCATGCCCGCGAGCACGCGGTGCGCGGCAGCGGCCGCCGCGTCGACGGTGAACGCGGGAGCGGCGCCGAGGACGGCGAACTCGGCCTCCGCCTCGAGGAGGAGACCGGTCGGGACGCCGTCGGGATCGCAGACCACCTCGGACCGGGTCGGGAACTCCACAGGGCCGTCGATGCCTGCTGCAGCCAGGGCGGCGGGAGTGACGAGGGCCGAGTGGCCATCGAACATCCGGACGAGAGCAGGGCGGTCGCCGACGGCCCGGCTCACGATCTCGCCGGTGGGGGTGGCGCCCTCGAAGGCATTGGGGTCGAGACCCCAGCCGAGCACCCACTCGTCCTCGGGGATCGTCGCGGCGTAGTCGCGGAGGCGATCCATGATGCCGTCGAGGGTCAGCAGGCCGAAGAGGTCGACGCCGCGCGCAGTGTGCGTGGCCCCGGAGATCGCGTGCGAGTGGGCATCGATCAGACCAGGTGTGATGGTCGCCCCGGGGAAGTCGATCCGCTCCGTATCGGCGTCACCCCAGCTCATCGGCGTCCGCGGACGAGCCGACCGCGACGACGCTGCCGTCTGCGATGGCGATCGCGGTGACCGGTATCGCCTCATCCACATCCTGCAGGGTGTGGACGATGGCGGCGGTGAGGATCAGGTCGACGTGCTGGCTCATATCCCTATCTTCGCGGATCAGGCGATCTGCGCGGTTCAGGACGAATCGGGCCTGATCCGCGCAGATATCGGCGAGGAGGCCTGATCCGCGAGCCTCATCGGCGAATCTCCTGATCCGCGAGGATGGTGGGGATGGGAGCGACCTCGGAGGATAGCGACCAGGGATAGCGACCAGGAGGTGACGGCCTTCGGGGCGGCGCTGCCGGCCTTCAGCGCGGCAAGGCGGGCCTCGACCTCGGTCAGCTCTCCGATGTCCTCGAGGTCCTCGAACTGCGCGTCGAGGCTGGAGGCCGCGAGCTCCTGCTGTCCGCGGACCTTGGCCTCCTCGCGGCGGATCTTGTCCTCGAAGCGGCTCACCTCGCTGGTCGGGTCGAGGATGTCGACGCTCTTCAGTGCGTCGTTGACCTGGCTCTGCGCCTGGACGGTCTTCTGGCGGGCGATCAGCTCGTCGCGCTTCGAGGAGAGCTCGTCGAGCTTCTCGCGCATCTTGGTGAGGCCCGACTTCAGCTGGTCGACGACCGCGGTCTGCGAGGCGATGGTCGGCTCGGCCTGCTTCGCCTCGTTCTCGGACTGGAGCTGGCGGGTGAGCGCCACCTTGGCCAGTGCGTCGAACTTGTCCGCGTCGGCGGAGTTGCCGGCGCTCGCAGCTCGTCTCCCTTGCGGCTGGCGGCGAGCGCCTTCTGGCCCCAGCTGGCGGCGTTCTCGAGATCCTCGCGGTGGTCGTCCTCGAGCAGACGGAGGTTGCCGATGGTCTGCGCGACCGCGCCCTCCGCCTCGCCGATGCTGTTCGTGTAGTCGCGCACGAGCTGATCGAGCATGAGCTGGGGGTCCTCGGCGTTGTCGAGGAGCGCGTTGATGTTGGCGCGTGTGAGCTGGGCGATGCGACCGAAGATCGACTGCTTGGCCATGGGTTCCTTCTCTTTCGTGGGTTTCGGGTGATGATGCGTCGTAGTGTCTGCGGTCGATGTGCGCGGTGCCCTGCAGTGGCGCGGTCTGACGTGGGCGGCCGTCAGAAGCGGCCGCCTCCGCCGCGCCGACCGCCGCCGCTCGGAGCCGCCGAAGCTGCGGGAGCCGCCGACCCCGAAGAGCCGCCGCCTCCGCTGCGTCGCTGCTGCCGCCCCCGCCGCCGAAACCGCCGAAGCCCCCGCTGCTCCGGCCGCTGGACGGTAGCCGCCGCCGAGCAGACGGCTCGCCGATGATCCCGCCGAGCACCGCCCCGGAGATGTCATCGCCGGAGGACCGAGGATCGCGATCCGCCCGGCCAGCCGATCCGGGATGGCCGATCCGCTGGACCAGAAGTCGCCGACGTCGGTCTTGGCGAAATTGAGTGCGCTGACGGCGAGTGACGACGCGGCTTGCGCGTCGGCGATCGCGATCTCGGGGTCGTTGAATCCGAGAGCGATCGCCTGATCCAGATGCCGCTGGGCTTCGGCCAGCCGGGTGCGTGCGCCGTCTCCGATCTAGCCGCGGCGTGTGGTGATGAAGTCGTTCGCGGTCTCGATCTGACTCCGCGCGCCTGCGATCGCACGCTCCAGCGTGGCGCGTGCCCGCTCGATGCGCTTGGCGTTCTCCCGCGCGGGCGCAAGGGCCGCGTCGACACGCGCCTCGGCGGCCACCAGGGCGGTGAGGGCGGCAACCGGATCGCGACGGGCGTCCCCACCGCTGCCGGCGCGGCCAGTATCTTCCGGCGTCGGCGACCAGCGCGTCGAGCTCGGGTGGGGTCAGCGCCCTCGCGGCCGGGGTCAGAGCGGCGCTCTCATCGAGATCCGATGTCAGCTCGCGGGCGGCGTCGTCGAGCTTGCCGGTGGCCGCCTCGAGATCCGGCCCTGTGCGGTCGATGGTGTCGAGCAGCTGTACCGACCTGGGCGACGCTCTGCTGGGCGTTGCGGACTGCGACAGCCGCCTCGCCTGTCGCGCCCGAGCGCAAGCTGGCGGCAGCACGGCTGCTCTCGCTGTGGCGAAGCCCACGAGCTTCCGGGCCTGGGCGACGTTCTGTGCACGGGTTCGAGGGCGCTGGGCGATAGCGCGCGGCGAAGGCCGCCAGCTGAGCCTCGGATGCGTCGATCCGTGCCGTCGCCTCTCGAGCTCGCCTGTGACCGCAGCGAGGGCAGCTGGGGCGTTCGTCCGAGTTCGCGCAGCTTGTCGAACGCATCGGCTGGGCTTGTCGAGCTCGGCATCTGCCGATTCGCAGAGCGAGATGATCTGCGTCGTCCATTCGCGTCCTGCTGGTCTGAATCGGGATGCGCGTC
>CAWHND010000010.1:0-6277 GCA_963830655.1 uncultured Actinomycetota bacterium | reverse complement strand
ACTGACCCGACGGCCCTGCCGTCCCCTGATCCTCCGATTCGAACCGCCGCGTGCTGAGGAGCCTCCGCCTGTGACCACCTCCCCCGTCGAATCCACTCCGGCAGACGCCGCACTCGTCGACGCCCCACTCGTCGACGCCCCACTCGTCGACAGCGTCGCGCGGGCAGCGACCAACCCTGAGCGCGAGCAGCCCTACGCGGCGCTCGGCCTCAAGGAGGACGAGTACCTGAAGATCCGCGAGATACTCGGCCGGCGCCCCACCAGCGGTGAGCTCGCCATGTACTCGGTGATGTGGAGCGAGCACTGCTCCTACAAGAGCAGCAAGGTCTGGCTGCGTCAGTTCGGCCAGAAGGTCACCCCCGAGATGACCAAGAACCTCATGGTCGGCATGGGCGAGAACGCCGGGGTCATCGACGTGGGAGAGGGCTGGGCGGTCACCTTCAAGATCGAGAGTCACAACCACCCGAGCTACATCGAGCCGTTCCAGGGCGCCGCGACCGGCGTGGGCGGCATCGTCCGCGACATCATCTCGATGGGTGCACGTCCCGTCGCCGTGATGGACGCGCTCCGCTTCGGCGCCATCGACTCCCCCGACACCGCCCGCGTCGTGCACGGCGTCGTGTCCGGCATCAGCTTCTACGCCAACTGCCTGGGCCTGCCCAACATCGGCGGCGAGACCTACTTCGACAGCGTGTATCAGGCGAACCCGCTGGTGAACGCGCTGGCGGTCGGCGTGCTCCGGCATGAGGACCTGCACCTCGCGAACGCCCGCGGCGTCGGCAACAAGGTCGTCCTGTTCGGTGCCCGCACGGGCGGCGACGGCATCGGCGGCGCATCGATCCTCGCCTCCGACAGCTTCAGCGCGTCCGGACCGACCAAGCGTCCCGCGGTCCAGGTGGGCGACCCGTTCGCCGAGAAGGTGCTCATCGAGTGCTGCCTCGAGCTGTTCCGCGACGACCTCGTCGAGGGCATCCAGGACCTCGGCGCCGCCGGCATCAGCTGCGCCACGAGCGAGCTGGCGAGCAACGGCGATGGCGGCATGGCTGTCGACTTGGACAGGGTGCTGCTGCGCGATCCGTCCCTCACCGCCGAGGAGATCCTCATGTCCGAGAGCCAGGAGCGGATGATGGCCATCGTCCGTCCCGAGAAGCTCGACGAGTTCATGAAGGTCGTCGGCAAGTGGGAGGTCGAGACGAGCGTGCTCGGGGAGGTCACCGACACGGGTCGCCTGATCATCACCTGGCGCGGAGAGACCATCGTCGACGTCGACCCGCGCACTGTCGCGGTGGATGGGCCGGTATACGACCGGCCTATCGCCTACCCCGCCTGGATCGATGAGCTGAACGCAGACTCGGCAGAGGGCCTCGCCCGTCCGAGCTCGGGCGATGACCTGGCCGCGCAGCTCCAGGCGCTCGCTGCGAGTGCGAACCTCGCCGACAAGAGCTGGATCACCGCCCAGTACGACCGCTATGTGATGGGCAACACCGCCCTCAGCTATCCGGACGACGGTGGCATGGTCCGCGTCGACGAGGAGTCGGGACTCGGGTTCGCCGTGGCGACTGACGCGAACGGCCGCTACTGCTACCTCGATCCGTACCAGGGGGCGCAGCTCGCCCTCGCGGAGGCCTACCGCAACGTCGCGGTCACCGGCGCGACGCCTGTGGCCGTCTCGGACTGCCTCAACTTCGGCTCGCCGGAGAACCCCGAGGTGATGTGGCAGTTCTCGAAGTCTGTCGAGGGCTTGGCCGACGGCTGCCTCGAGCTCGGCATCCCCGTCACCGGCGGCAACGTCTCCTTCTACAACCAGACGGGCAACGTGCCCATCCACCCGACACCCGTCGTCGGCGTGCTCGGCGTGATCGATGACGTGGCGCGCCGCGTGCCATCCGGCTGGCAGGACGAGGGCCACAACATCTACCTGCTCGGCACCACATCGCTCGAGCTGGACGGATCGGCATGGGCCGGTCTGGTGCACGGCCACCTCGGCGGCCGTCCCCCGGCTGTCGACCTGCAGCGCGAGAAGGACCTCGCCGGGCTCCTGAACGGAGGCACCAAGGAGGCCCTCATCGGCTCCGCGCACGACCTGGCCGACGGCGGACTCGCCCAGGCGCTGGTCGAGTCGGCGCTGCGATTCGGCATCGGCGCACGGATCTTCCTCGACGAGCTCTGCGAGCGCGACGGCATCGACCTGGCGACGGCACTGTTCAGCGAGTCGACCGGCCGAGTCATCGTCTCGGTGCCGCGCGAGGACGATGTGCGCTTCGTCGGACCTGTGCGAGGCCCGCCGCTACCCGGTGCAGCGGATCGGCGTGACCGACGGCCTTCCCGATGCCGCGCCGTCGCTCAACCTGCAGGGCATGTTCGACATCCCGCTCGCCGACCTCCGCGCCGGCTGGTCGGGCACTCTCCCCCGGCACTTCGCGTAGAGGTCACCTCGACACTCTCGGTGGGACAGAACACCCCAGTATCCGAGGGTGTTCTGTCCCAACGAGAGTGTTGTTGCGCGAGGCCCGGTTCGGTGAGACGGATCAGGCCTGGGAGCCGGCCGGGGTCTCAGCGGCCGGCTCCTGGACCGCGGTGGCCGCGGTCGCCGGCTTGCCGTCGGTCGACCACTTCTGGGTGAAGGTCGGCTTCGCGAAGAACGCGACGATGACGGCGCCGACCACCGCGGCGGCCGCCGGGAGCAGCAGGGACTGACCCATGGCGGCGGCGAAGCCCGCCTGCAGCTGCTCGGGAAGCTGACCGCTGCCGAAGTCCGCGGAGCCGCCGGCCGCTCCCCCGCCGAGCTCGGCGGACAGGCGCCCCTCCATCAGCGCGGCGATCGATGCGCTGCCGAGGACGGCGCCGATCTGCCGAGTCGTGTTGAAGACGCCGGAGCCGGCACCCGCGACCTTCACCGGCAGGTTTCGGGTCGCCGTGTTGGAGATCGGCGCCCAGATCCCCGCGTTGGCGAGGCCCAGCAGGGCTGCCGGGAGGAGCAGCTGCCAGATCGGAGTGTCCGGAGTCATGATGGCGGCGTACCAGAGGAACGATCCGGCGAGCGCGAGCATGCCGAAGATCGCCAGATTGCGCGGGTTGATCCGGTCGATGATCTTGCCGACGACCGGGGCCAGCAGGATGGTGATCGCCGCCATCGGCACGAGCATGAGCGCCGACTGGGTCGGAGTGAGTCCGCGAACGGTCTGGAAATAGAACACGATCGGCAGGCTCATGCCGGTGATCGCGACTCCCACGGTGGTGATGGCCGCGTTCGCGAGCGAGAAGTTGCGGTCGCGGAACAGGCTGAGCGGGAGCAGCGGCTCTCCCCGGTTGAAGCGCTGCCAGAGGACGAAGCCGACGAGCACCACGATGCCGGCGATGATGAGTCCCCAGACGGAGATCGGCCCGGCGATCGTTCCCCAGTCGTAGCTTTCGCCCTCCTGGAGGCCGAAGACCAGCAGGAACAGGCCGACAGCCGAGAGGATCACACCGAGCCAGTCGAAGCGGTGCGTGTTGGTGGCGAGTTTGGGCACGTTGCGCGAGACGAGCACGAACGCCAGCACGCCGATCGGCAGGTTGATGAAGAAGATCCACTCCCAGCCGAGACCGTCGACGAGGACGCCGCCGAGGATCGGTCCGACGAGCGTCGCGACTCCCGCCGTCGCGCCCCACAGTCCCATCGCCGCGCCCCGCTTGTCGGGCGGGAATATGCGGGTGATCACGGCCATCGTCTGCGGCGTCATCATGGCCGCACCGAGTCCCTGGAGCACGCGGGCGGCGATCAGCATCTCGATGCTGGGCGCGAGTCCGCAGCAGCAGCGACGCGAGGGTGAACACGGTGAGGCCGATGAGGAAGAGGTTCTTGGGGCCGAATCTGTCGCCGAGTCGTCCGGCGATGAGCAGGGGCGTGGCATAGGCGAGCAGATACGCGCTCGTCACCCAGATGACGGAGTTGATGTCGGTGTCGAGGCCCCGCAGGATCGCAGGGTTCGCCACGGACACGATGGTGCTGTCGACCAGGATCATGAAGAAGCCGAGGACGAGCGACCAGAGGGCCGGCCAGGGACGGACCTCTCGACCGGATCCGGTGGTGAGTGCGGTGGTCGTACCCGAGTGGGTCATGCGTCTGCTCCTTGGTGAGCGATATCGAGGATGTCGTCCCTGCCGATCTCGGCGTGGTCGACGTGGTGCTGAGGGTCCTGCCAGACGAGGCGTCCGGAGCCGAGATCGTCGAGCAGCTGCTCGATCCAGCGGATCTGAGCGGCGAGCATGGCGTGCTGGTACCGGGTGTCGAGCCAGTAGGGCTCGTGCAAGTCGATCGCGGTGTGCGCCGCGATGAGCTCTGCGTGGAAGTCCAGCTCGGCACGCAGCGCGACGAGCCGACGGTCCAGGACCTGCCGCAACCTCCCCTTCAGGCAGGTTGTGCATCTGGGCAACGGCCACCGGGAACTCGGGGTACTCGTTGGTGGGCACGGAAAGGCGCGTCTCGACCCAGTCGACGAGGGCGGTGCGGCCCGTCTCGGTGAGCGAGTACGTCGTGCGCTCCGGTCGGTTGCCTTCGCGATCGCGTCCGACCTCGGCGAGCAGCCCGCGATCGGCCAGTCGGACGACCGCGTGATACAGCGAGCCGGGCCGGATCTTGACGAGTCGGTCCTCAGCCCGAGCTACCAGCAGCTGGTACATCTCGTAGGGATGCATCGGCCGCTCATGGAGGACCGAGAGCACAGCCGTCTCCAGCGGCTTGAGCTCGGACATGTGCTTCTCCCCGTCGGGCGGGGCGCGGCAGGTGTCCCCGAATCGATTATTCCACCTGGAATATACGGGATGGACCATCTGCGCGGCAAACGCTCGACGCGAAGTCCGCGGACCGTGGGCTCGGTTCGGAGCTAGGAGCTCCGAATCGCCTCGTGGTGGTGGATGACCTCGGCCACGACGAAGTTGAACCACTTCTCCGCGAACGCGGGATCGAGCTTCGCGCTCTCGGCGAGATCGCGCAGGCGCTTGGTCTGCTGGCGTTCGCGATCGGGATCGGAGGCGGGCAGCCCATGCACGGCCTTGAGCTCGCCGACCTTCTGGGTGAATCGGAAGCGCTCCGCGAGCAGATGGACGAGGGCGGCGTCGACATTGTCGATGCTCTGACGCAAATCGAGGAGCTCGTCGAGCGCCACCTGGTCGGCGGCGTCGAGCGGGCTGTCGCTGAGACTCATGATCCGACCCTATGGCCTCCGGCTTCGGGGCCATCGGGCCCTCGGTGATCCGGCCCGGTCATCAGACCTCGATGCGTCAGCCCTGACCGAGCCGCACCGGCTCGGTGTGACGGCCGACGCGCTCTTCGAGTCCTGCCTTCACTCGGGGCCAGTCATCGACGATCACCGAGAAGACCGCCGAGTCCCGCCAGGTCCCGTCGGCGCGCTGTCGGTCTCGGCGTGCGATGCCCTCGAATGTGGCCCCCAGTCCGGCGATGGCCGCCCGCGAGCGGGTGTTGAGCACGTCGGCCTGGATCTTCACGCGACCGAATCCGCTGTCGAAGGCCAGACCGAGCAGCAGGAGCTTCGCCTCGGGATTGACCGCCGTTCCCCAGACCGATGGTGCGTATGCGGTCCATCCAATGTGGGCGTGCTCGACTGCCGGCTCGAAGTCGCCGAGAGTGGTCGTGCCGACGATGCGCCCGTCGTCAGGTCCGCCGATGATCTGCACCGCGAACGGAATGCCGGTGTCCCAGGCGAAATACTGCTCCCCGAACTCGACGAACTGCTCGCGGGTGGTCGTGTATCCCGCAGGCCCTCCGCCCCACCCGCCTTGGAAGACGACCTCTGAGCCCAGCACGTCGAAGAGCTCGGGAAGCATCTCCTTCTTCTGCGGCACGAGACGGATGAATCGGCCCTCGAGTACCTGGGGGTCTGGTCGCACCGCGGTCACGGACACATCGTCCCATCCGAGACGTGCCCGCGTCGAACCGGGACGCTCACGCGATCGCGACGAGCGTCGGCGCTCGGTCCATGCGGATCGGTTCAGCCCAGCAGATCGTGGCGGACGACGATGGCCTCGCGGTCGGGACCGACGCCGATCGCCGAGATGCGTGCGCCCGAGAGCTCCTCGAGCGCCAGCACGTAGGACTGCGCCGCCGGCGGCAGATCCTCGAAGGTCCGGGCGCCGGAGATGTCCTCCTGCCAGCCCGGGAGCTCCTCGTAGATCGGCACCGCGTGATGGAAGTCGGACTGCGATACGGGCACCTCGTCGACTCGAGTGCCGTCCACGTCGTAGGCGACGGCGACGGGGATCGTGTCGAGCCCGGTCA
>CAWHND010000009.1:0-239695 GCA_963830655.1 uncultured Actinomycetota bacterium | reverse complement strand
TCTGTCCTGACCTGGTTCAGTTGTATTGCTTGAGCAGCTCGTCCCGGAGCGCTCTGCGGCGATGTGGAATGCGCCCCTGGCTCACGCCGTATCGCCGGCGGTGCGCACTCGCAGCGCCTGCGGCTCGATCCAGGCTCGGAAGGCGACCGCCTTGCCGAAGCCGTCGCCGTCCAGCTCGATCTCCTCCGGACGCGACAGTCGCGCCACGAATGACTTTCCGGTCTCGTAGCGCAGATCTCGATTGTTCTTCTGCTCACCCGCGAGCGCCCGACCGGCCTTCGTGCGACGCACGACGCCATTCGTCCAGGCGACGGTGAACCAGACGCGGATCCAGCCGACCACCCCGCCCGGCCGGGTCATCATCACGTCGAAGAGCCCGTCGTCGAGCACCGCATCGGGCATCAGCAGGATGTTCGCCGGGAGCGAGCCGCAGTTGCCGAGGATGAGCGTATGCACCGTGGTGCGCTTCGGGGCGCCGTCATCGAGTCGGAACCGCAGGTGCAGCTCGTGCGGGTCCCGCAGCGACGCGGCGATCGCCTTGACGTAGGCGGCCCAGCCCGCCTTCTTCTTGAGGTCCTCGTCGGTGTTGGCGATCATCTTCGCGTCGAGGCCGATGCCGGCCATCACGACGAAGGCGTGCTCGTCGCGGCTCTTGTCCTCCCGCTCGATCTGGATCATGCCGAGGTCGATGCGCGGTCCTGACCCGTGAAGGCGGCGTGCGACGGATGCCCGGGATGTCGTTGAGGGTCATCTCGAGGTTGCGGGCGAGGAGGTTGCCCGTGCCGGACGGCAGCAGCGCGAGCGAGACGTCGTGTGCCGCGACCGCCTCCGCGACCGCCCGGACCGTCCCGTCGCCGCCGGCCGCGATGATCAGGTCGGCGCCCTCGTCGAGGGCCTCGCTTGCGTGGCCCCCTGGCCGACGTCCTCGACCGAGGTCTCGAACCAGAGCGTCTCGCCCCAGCCGGCGCTCGGCGCTTCGCGGTCGACGGCGCCCGGAGCGACGTCGAGGTCGACCTTGATGGGGTTGTAGACGACCGCGGCGGTCCGGGTGTTCGTGGGCATGGGTTCCTTCATCGGCGGGCGATGTCGTCACTGCTCGGAGGACGACGATGCGTCGGGCCCGAGATCACGGCAGTCGCTGTAGGCCGGGAGTGCTCGGGGGCGGAGGGACAGGCTGGCATGCCGATGAACCATCGCGCCACCTCCCTGTTGTACTCCGGATGTAACGCGGGATACAACCTCCGCAGGGGTGAGGGTGCTCGATGTCTACGCGCGGTTGGTGCGGAACCAGTCCAGAAGCCACCGCGAGCGCGACTCGGTAGCCCACACGCTGCTCGCGCCCGGGCTGGCGTCGAAGAAGTCGCTGTACCCCGGGATCGCCTGGATGGCCTGATCGGTGAGCCCTCGGTAGCCCATCGTCCACGCCGGGAACTGGCGCTGTTCGATCGGCTCCTCCCACAGGGTGCGCACGTCTTCGTGCCGCGGATCCTTCGAGATCTTCGCGATCAGGGAGCGCACCCCGGACTCGGGTCCTTCAAGCACCTGCATGAACTGTCCGCCCTTGAACAGCAGCATCCCGGTCAAGCCCAGACGGTCGTTGTTCGCACGGCTCTTCTCGAGGAGCTCGGCGACCTCTTCGTCCCAGAACGGAACGGTCGCGGTGCTGACGTAGACGATCGAGTACAGATCCATGCGGCGACCCTAGACGGGGGCGCCGATGAAGTCGCGAAGGCCCGCGGCGGGGCGAGGATCCCCGACCGGCCGCGCCGTCGGCCGCCGGGAGTACGTTGGGAGGCCCCCGCTCGATACTGCACCGATCTCAGATCGATAGCGCTGGACCCAGAAGGAACCCGCATGAGAATCAACCTGATGTCGATCTTCGTCTCCGACCAGCGCGCGGCGTTGGAGTTCTACACTGACGTGCTCGGCTTCGTTCCGGTCGCCGACGTGCCCTTGGGCGAGTACAGCTGGCTCACCATCGCATCGTCCGAGGATCCCGAGGGCATGCAGATACTCCTTGAGCCGAATCATCACCCGGCGGTGGAGCCCTTCCGCTCTGCCATCGTCGCGGACGGCATCCCGTGGGCCTCGTTCGCGGTCGACGACGTCGAGGCCGAGTACGAACGGCTCATCGAGCGCGGCGTCGTCTTCGCCCAAGCGCCGACGGATGTGGGACCGGTGACCATGGCCGTCTTCGACGACACCGTGGGCAATCTCATCCAGATCACGGCTCTGAACGCGACTCCCGTCTGACGACAGGGCCCTGTCGTCTACGGACCGTCCCGGCTGCGCGCTCGAGTCGGGGCGGGGCAGGCTGCGGCCGACGCAGCCGGGTCCGCACGGCGATCCCGGCGCAGAGCACGACGACCAGTCCGCCGGCGATCGTGGCCCAGGTCGAGCTGCTCATGGAGGATGAGGGCGGCCCAGACGATGCTGAAGACCGGCTGCACGAGCTGGACCTGACTGACCTGCGCCATCGGGCCGATCGCCAGCCCGCGATACCAGGCGAAGAAAGCCGAGGAACATCTGACGACGGCCAGATAGGCGAACGAGGCCCATTCGGCAAGCGTTCCCGGTGGGCGGCTGCGCCCCACGGCCGACGCCCGGATCGCCCAGATGAGCATGATCGGCGAAGACGAGCACGAGCGCCCACGACACGGTCTGCCACGAACCGAGCTCCCCGCGCAACAGGCCGCCTTCCGCGTAGCCCGACGGCAGCAGCGACGACCGCCCAGGAAGAGGAGGAGGTCGGACCACTGCAGCTGACCGATCCCGCCGCCCTGCAGCGAGGCGAAGAACACCGCCGCGACAGCGCCGACGATGGCCCATGATCCAGAACCACACGAGGAGGCCGTTCCCGGCGGTTCGGATGACCACCATCACCGCGGTGGCCGCGGGCAGCAGCGCGATGACGACGGCGCCATGGCTGGCGGGTGCGGTCTGCAGAGCGAACGAGGTGAACAGCGGGAAGCCGATCACGACCCCCGCCGCCACGATCAGAAGGCGCAGCCACTGCGTCCCACGCGGCGGCCGCTGACGCGTCACGCTCAATGCGATCGCGGCGAGCGCCGCCGCGATGACGGCCCGGCCCGATCCGATGAACAGGGGCGACAGCCCGCCGACCGCGATCCGCGTGAATACCACGGTGAATGAGAACGCCAAGACCCCGAGCAGCCCCCAGAGCACTCCGCTGCGCGAGGCGGATGTCGCCGCTGACACAGGAGAGACGGCGCCAGTGTCGTGAGTCACGGATCACGGTACCAGTCGGCAGATCGCAGACCGAGCCGGAGATTGCACTTGGTGCATCGATGCACCTAGTGTCGACGGGTGCTCCTTTCGCATCCCGATCGCCGGACCGCTCTCAAAGCGCTCCATCGCGAGCGGATTCTCGGCGCAGCGCAGGCTCTGGTCGATGAGCGAGGGGGTCCCGAGTTCAGCGTCGACGAGCTCGCCGCTCGCGCGGATGTCGCTCGGAGGACGGTGTTCAATCACTTCGCGTCCCTGGACGAGGTCCTGCTCACGCTGTGCGATCGCGCCCTCGATGTGCTATCGAGGACTTCCTGCTCGAGGTCCGCTCCGCCGAGATCGGAGACGGCAGCAGGGGCTGTGTGTTCAACGAGATCGCCGAGACCATCCAGTCCGCGGATCTGCCTCTCGCCATCACCTCGGTGACCCGACTGCTCGGCGAAACCGAGGCGCCCGACGCCCGACGGCGAGCGCTCGGCGACGCAGTGTTCGCGCGCGCCGCAGAACGTCTGCTGCTCGAGGTGGCCAGGCGCTACCCCGACGCGGATCCACTCGAATCCGAGCTCACGGTGGCGACCCTGATCAGCGGAGTCTCCGTGATCGCCAAGCACTGGGCGGCGCGTCCCGGCGATCGCCTCGATGCTGCCGGGAGAGCGGAGTGGCAGCGTCTGCTCGGCACCCTCACCGACCACGCTCGCGCCGGATACCTCCCCGCCACCTGAATTCCGTCCATCCTGGGTCCATCGTCGCGCCCGCCTTCTTCCACGAACTCAAGGAGAGTGGCTCCCCATGGCCGCATTGCTCTACCGCCTCGGCCGCTTCTCGGCTCGACGGCACTGGCGGGTCATCATCAGCTGGCTGGTCATCATCGCGCTCGCGGGAATCGGCTACGCCCTGTTCGCAGGCACCCTGTCCCCGACGGTCAGCATCCCGGGCACGGCCACCCAGGAGGTGCAGGACGAGCTGACCGAGAAGTTCCCGAAGGCCTCGGGCGGCAGCGGAACCCTCGTCTTCGCGACCGACGACGGTTCGGCGTTCACGACCGAGGAGCAGAGCGAGATCGCCTCGTTCCTCGACCGTATCGGCAGCGAGGACGGCGTCAAGGCCACCACCGACCCGTTCGTCACGCAGGCTCAGCTCGACGATCAGAGGCAGCAGATCGTCGACGGTCGCCAGCAGCTCCAGGACGGCCGCGCACGGCTCATCGCCGCGCAGGAGCAGCTCGACGCCGGCCAGGCTCAGCTGACCGCCGGGCAGCAGCAGCTCGACGCAGCGCGCGCCAGGCCGAGGCCGCCGGACGGCTCGAGGCGGCGAGGCCCAGCTCGACGCCCAGCAGGCGCAGCTCGACGCGCAGCAGGCGCAGCTCACCGCCGGGCAGGACCAGATCGACGCGAACACGCGATCCTCGAAACGCAGACGCGAAGCTCGAGCACGGCTCGGAGCTGCTGGACCTGGCGAAGAACATCCGCTTCGTCTCCTCGGACGGCACCGCGGCGGTCGCCACCGTGCAGTTCCCCGTGTCGATGAACGGGGTCGCCCCGGCCCTCAAGACCACGATCGTCGAGACGGCCGACGCAGGACTCGACGGCGTGGACGTCTATGTCTCGAACGACATCGCCCAGGGCGTGCCGAGCGTGCTCGGCCCCGGCGAGGTGGTCGGGCGTCATCGTCGCCGCGCTCGTGCTGCTGCTGATGCTCGGCACCGTCATCGGCGCGGCGCTGCCGCTCGTCAGCGCCATCCTCGGCGTCGGCGTCGCGACACTCGGCGATCGCTGTCGTTCTCGGGCCTCGTCGAGTTCATCTCCGTCACCCCGTGCTCGGCGTGATGCTGGGCCTCGCGGTCGGGATCGACTACTCGCTCTTCATCCTCAACCGGCACCGCCGCCAGCTGAAGCAGGGCGTCGAGCTGCGCGAGTCGATCGGACTGGCGAACGGCACCTCAGGCACCGCGGTGGTGTTCGCCGGCACGACGGTCATCGTCGCGCTGCTCGCGCTCAACGTCACCGGCGTCCCGTTCCTCGGCCTGATGGGCACCGTTGGCGCGATCTCCGTTGCCGTCGCGATCCTGGTCGCCGTCACCTTCACTCCCGCCGTCCTCTCGGTCATCGGAATGCGGATCCTGCGCAGGAAGGAGCGCGCGCGGATCGGGCAGCGTCACCGTCGACCGGGCGCCGTCCCGACCGATGCGGACCTGGCGCGCGATCGCTCACCCTCGTCGGCGGCGTCGCCGTGCTCGCCATCGATCGCCCTCCCCGCCCTGGACATGCGCCTCGGCCTGCCGGTCGGCTCGTCCGAGGCAATCGACTCGAGCCAGTACAAGGCGTACAAGGTGATCGAGGACAAGTTCGGCGCCGGCCAGAACAGCCCGCTCGTCGTCGTCGCGGACCTGCCGTCGCCGCGTCACCGGAGACGACCTGCTCGCGCAGGAGGTCGAGATCGGCGAGCAGATCAGCGCGCAGGACCACGTCTCGGCGGTCGTGCCCGATCGGGGCCTCCGACGACGGCACGGTGATCGCGTTCCAGGTCCTCCCGACCGGCGGTCCGGCGGACGAGTCGACCGAGGCACCTCGTGCACGACCTGCGCGACCTCTCGCCGATCAGCTCGGCGGACGGCGCCATCACGCTCGGCGTCGCGGGCAACGCCAGCGCCAACATCGACGTCTCGGAGAAGCTCGCCGACGCGCTCCCGCTCTACCTCGTCGTGGTCGTCGGGCTCTCGCTGATCATCCTGATCCTCGTGTTCCGGTCGATCCTGGTGCCCATCACCGCGACAGCCGGCTTCGTGCTGTCGCTGCTCGCCACCTTCGGCGGGCTGACGGCGATCTACCAGTTCGGCTGGTTCGGCGCCGATCTTCGGCGTGCACGATCCTGCGCCGATCCTGAGCTTCCTGCCGGTCATCGAGGTGGGCATCCTGTTCGGACTGGCGATGGACTACCAGCTGTTCCTGGTCTCCGGGATGCGGGAGGCGTACGCGCACGGCGCGCCCGCGAAGGTGGCCGTCCAGCGCGGGCTGCATGCCGGGCGGCACGGTCGTCACCGCCGCCGCGATCATCATGATCGCGGTGTTCTCGGGCTTCATCTTCTCGGAGTCCTCCACGATCCGGCCGATCGGCTTCGGCCTCGCGTTCGGCGTCCTGCTCGACGCGTTCGTGGTGCGGATGCTGCTCATCCCCGCCGCGATGCACCTGCTCGGCCGGTCGGCCTGGTGGTTCCCGAAGTGGCTCGACCGCATCGTGCCCGACGTCGACGTGGAGGGCGCCGCGCTGGAGCGCAGCCACCCCACCGGATCGGAGCCCGCCCAGCACTCGACAAGCGCACAGCCAACAACCTGAGCACCTCGCGGCGCCGCCAGCGTCCGGGCCGACTTGTCAGAAAGTGCGGGTGTCTGCTCCTCGACACCCGCACCTTCTGCCATCTCGCACCTGAGCACATCTCAACGAGTTGACCGCCGGTCACATTGCTAGTTAGCCTAGCTAGTGACCGAGAGGACGTTCAGATGACCGCTCTGCCAGCACTTCGTCTCCCCGCGCCCGACCCGCCGCTCCCGCGCGAACTCGAACAGGCTGATCGAGTGGCAGAAGCAGCCCGGGCTCTGGCTCGGCACACTGAACGGCCAGATCGCCGGCACTGTCACCCGTCTTCGGATTCTCCTATCGTGCAGTCGACTGGGCAGGCCAGCGGGTGGGTCGGCTACCTCACGCTGCACGCAGCACAGGGAGCGTTCGAGTCGATTCGCATCGCCGATCTGACGGAGACGGTATACGGCCGGAGCATGCGCAGCGAGGTCGTCCGAAGCAGCGTGGCAGGTCTCGCGATCGCGTTCGGCGCGGCCGCCGCGGGCACGATCCTCATCAACTCACCGTTCTGATCCCTCACCCTGCACGGCGCGCTCGATCAGACGGATCTTCAGCCGGACCAGTCGACCGAACGCCGATCACGGATAGGGACGAGTGATCGCTTCCGTCACGCGGTTGAGGAATCCGCTGATGAGCTCGGCCTCCTGAGGCGATAGATCGTCGGCGATGGCCCTGATCCGAGCCGCTACCGGTTCGACCTGGGCAGAATCGACGGAGGAGCGAGACGGGACGATCAGCTTGCGACGGCCGTCGTCCGGATGGTCGATGGCGCGCGCTGCGCCCCCCTGCGCCAGGCGATGCAGAAGTGTCGAGACGGACGCCGAACTCATCTGCAGATGCTCGGCGAGCTCCTTCGGCGTGACCGGGTCGTCCGCAGCAGCGCGCTCGATGATCAGGCGCATCGCGGCTCGGTCCGTGTCGTTCGGACCGCTCTGACTGCTGCGACGCCGAGCGAGCTGGGACTCTGCATTGAGCAGGTCCTCGACAGCACGGGCGGCCTTGAGGACATCAGACTCTGCCGAGGCTGCGCCCGTCGAGCCGACGCTCCGCGAGCCAACGCTGTACGACGACGTGCTGCTCGAGTTCACGGTCTCCATGAATGCCCTCCGACAGCATCCGAGGTCAGACCGAACGCTCCGGATGCGATCGGCGATGAATGGAATCCTAGACAATCTAAGAACAGCGCAGTGGATCGATCTAGGATTCCGGGATGAGCGAGTCAGGCGGAACGGAATCGGCGGGGTACTGGTATCCGGGAGCCGAGATCTCCACCGTCGACGTCCTCAACCTGCTGCGCAGGTATCGAACCGCTGAGCTGGCTATGCGCGCTCGGACCAGGTCGTCGATGAAGATGAACGAGACGGATCTGCTCGCGCTCCGATTCCTCATCGGCGAGCAGCGCGCCGGGCGCGAGGTGAAGAACCGCGACCTCGCGGACCGATTGAAGATCTCCACCGCCTCTGTGACGGTGCTGCTCGACAGACTGGAGCGCAGCGGCCATGTCGAGCGCCGGAAGCACCCGACGGATCGCCGTGCCATCGTCATCGTCGCCACCGCCGAGTCGGACCGAGAGGTGCGCGAGACGCTGGGCCCGATGCACCGGCGGATGCTGGCTCTCGTCGATGAGATGACCGGAGAGGAACGAACGACGGTGGCCCGGTTCCTGGCGGGGATGGCAGCTGCCGTGGAGGAGGTGGCGGACATCGATCAGGAGTTCCGCGAGGTGGTGCGGGTTCAGCGCGAGAAGGATGGGCTGTCCGACGAGCAGTAGGCACCACGCCTGTCGGAAAGTGCTAGTTCGTCTGACTACTTGCCTGACTTGCGATCGCGCGGGCTCGCGATCGGCCGGCTCGGGATGGGCCGGCTCGCGATGGGCATGCACGCACGACAAGGGCCCGAACGCATTCGCGTCCGAACCCCCGTCATCCTGAGACCGAGGTCAGTGCTTGAAGACGTCCTTGACGTCCTCGCCGACCTTCTTCGCACTGGCCGAAGCCTGGTCGCCCTTGCCCTCTGCGACCTTCTCGTCGTCGCCGGTGGCCTTTCCGTAGGACTCCTTGGCCTTGCCGCCCAGATCTTCGGCGGCGTTGCCGATCTTGTCTCCGATACCCATGTGCTTCTCCTTCTTGTTGTGGGGTTTCCCATCCTGCAGGCCTGCATATCGGTCCATCGGGGCACGCATCCGAGCTCACGTCCCAGCAGGATTCAATCCCTCCATCCGTCTTATCACTCCGCGCCCTCGATGTCACCGCCCGTGACGCCACCGCCCTCGATGTCATCGGACGGAGAAGTGCAGTTCCCTGTGAATACACCCCCTGGCGGGACTGTGGACTCCGATGCAGGATCGTTTCACGGCTCGAGTCTGGCGGCTCACGGATCGTTGCGACCGGGCGAAGACGCGCGGCGCAGCTGACGAGGACAGCGGCCAGACCCGAGCCCGTCGCCGCGTCGCGGCCTCCGCCGAGAGGCTCTGCAGGCGATCGTCGGGCTTCCATAGAGCCGGGCACGACTCAGGAATGGGTGAGGATCTCTCACCCATAGGGGTGAAATTTGTACCCTACCTGACAGTTGCCCGTGCGCACCCTTTCGGGGGCGTCCATCGGTTCTACGCTCGCGTCATCGGTCGTTCCGATTCCGCCACGAGCGGCACCAGCGGCCTTGCCGGCACGCGTTGCCTCCGCCGCATCGATCGCGCAGGTCTCGGCCCCCGGAATGCCCTTCCTCCACTCCGCCCGCCCCGCACGGGACAGACGTGCACTCGATCCGAACCGCTCCATCCAGAAGGGAAATCATGTCCAACACCTATCCCCCTACCCCCGATCTCACACCGGGAGCAGCACCCTCGCCCAACGGGATCCTGCCTCCGCTCGGCGTCGAGCCGACGACCACCGCGTATCCGACCGGCGGCACGACCGGAGGCACGATTGGAGGCGTCACAGGCGGAACGACCAGCGGCGTTGACGGCGGATCGGGCAAGGCCAGCGCCGCGAAAGAGCAGGCCGCCGACCTCGGCGGCAGTGCCAAGGATGCGACGAAGGAGGTCGCCGGCACCGCCAAGGAGCAGGCCGGCAAGGTCGCTTCCGAGGCCAAAGGCCAGGCGAAGCAGCTGATCAACCAGACCCGCAGCGAGCTCAGCGAGCAGGCCACGACACAGCAGGCGCGTGTCGCGTCCGGCCTCAAATCGTTGAGCGACGAGCTCAGTGGAATGGCCAGCGGTGCCGAATCGAAGGGCGTAGCCTCCGACGTCGTCGGCATGGCTGCCGACCGGGTTGGCGACATCGCCTCATGGCTCGACGGCCGCGACCCGGGCTCGCTGCTCGGAGAGGTACGCCACTTCGCAGCGCAGCGGCCGGGCACGTTCATACTCGGTGCGGCCGTCGCCGGCCTTCTGGTCGGGCGTCTCACGAGGTCGCTCGCCGGAGTCGCGTCGGACGAGAAGGAAGAGGCCGAAGCCTCGACGACCACGACGGGGTACGCGGCTCCGTCCACGTCTACGCCGCCGACGACGGGTCCTGCGTTCAGCGCAGGCGGCAGCGAGAGCGTTCTATGACCGACATCCCCACGCCCTCGGAGCAGCGGGCGGCGTCCGCGTCCTTCGGCGAACTGTTCGGCCAGGTCACCAAGGACATGTCCGTGCTCGTCCGTCAGGAGATCGCCCTCGCCAAGGCTGAGCTGTCCGAATCTGCATCCCGTGCCGGCAAGGGCGCAGGACTGCTCGGCGGCGCGGGCTACGCGGGCATCATGGCGATCTTCTTCCTCTCCATCGCTCTGTGGTGGGGCCTCGGATACCTGGTCGGCAACGCCTGGTCCGCGGTGATCGTCGCGGTGATCTGGGCCGTGATCGGTCTGATCCTGTTCGTCGTGGGCCGCAAGCAGCTCAAGGAGGTTCGGGGAGCGCCCCGCACCGCCGACACCCTCAAGAAGATCCCGGAAGCACTGAAGAGAAACGAAGAGAACCGATGAGCAACCCCACCCCCGATCAGATCCGTGCCGAGATCGACGCCACCCGCGCAGACCTCAGCTCCGACGTCGATGCGCTCACCGACAAGGTGACGCCTTCCAAGATCGCCCACCGCCAGACCGAGAAGGTGAAGGGCAAGCTCACCTCCGCCAAGGAGGCGGTGATGGGTGTCGCATCCGACGCCAAGGACAGCGTCACCTCCGGCGTCTCTTCGGGAGCAGGAAGCCTGGCCGATGCTCCGCACAAGGCTGCCGAGAAGGCGAAGGGCAATGCTGTCGCGGTCGGCCTGATCGCCTTCGGCGTCGGCGCCCTCATCGCCTCGCTCATCCCGGCGAGCGAGAAGGAGAAGGCGGCCGCGTCGCAGATCAAGGAGAAGGCGCAGCCGCTCGTCGAGCAGGCGACGGAGGCAGCGAAAGAGGTCGCGTCGAACCTCAAGGAGCCCGCTCAGGATGCCGCAGCAGCCGTCAAGGACACCGCGGCAGATGCAGCCAGCTCGGTGAAGTCGGCGGCCGGATCGGCAGCGGACGACGTGAAGGGCGCGGCCAAGGACGCGCGGGACACCGTGGCCTCCTCCTGAGAAGACGCGCTCGGTGGGGCGCCTGCGCCCCACCGAGCGTCCCGTCGGCGGTACCGGGGGAAGATGATCGACCTCGACCTGTCAACCCCTCGGGGCGCCGGCGGCGACCGCAATACGATGGCGACTGACTCGATCGAGACCGCGTCCGCAAGGCACGGCCCCTGCCCGCACGCGGATCACGGAGTCGATCATCACCCGAGAGGTAGCAGACGTGGCCGCTGTCCAACGCACGATCGCCGCCGAGCCGGAAGCCGTCTTCCGGGTTCTGGCGAACGGATGGCTGTATCCCTCGTGGGTGGTGGGCGCGGCGCGGATGCGCGGCGTCGACGACGCCTGGCCGGTCGAGCAGTCGAAGTTGCATCACTCCTTCGGATCCTGGCCATTCATGCTCGACGACACGACGGTGAGCCTCGAATGGGACCCGCCCCGTCGCGCGCGGATGCGGGCCCGCGGATGGCCCATGGGCGAGGCCGAGGTGATCCTCGAGGTCCAGCGGCGCCCTGATGGCTGCGTGGTGCGCCTGACCGAGGACGCCGTCGAGGGCCCTGGACGCCTCGTGCCGCGCGTGATCCGGACGATCGGCATCACGATCCGCAACAGAGAGACTCTTCGGCGCCTGGCTTTCCTCGCCGAAGGAGGCGGCAGCTGAGATGCGCACCATCGCCTATCTCTCGCAGGTCCTCGTGACCGACGACACGATCGCCGAGCTGGTCATCGATTACGCACGGTCACTGGCGCTGAACGGGACGTCTGACACCGTCTCGATCCCCACGGTCGGGTCGGACGGAACTCCTGCGGAGGTGGAGCTCCTCCTCGGGCCTGCGAGCCAGATGATGTCGAGCACCACCGACAGTCCGCATGTCGATCTGGATGCGGCAGCTGCAATCGAGGAGATTCGGCGCAAGATCGCGCATCTCACGCCCCACAACATCGAGTTGGAGCGCCCCGAAGCCGAGTTTCCGGCCTTCGACTCCTGACTTTCGGCGATGCTGGAACAGCACCGGCTCGCTGCGACCTCCACCTTCGTGAAAAGGACTCATGGGAACACTCGTCTATGACGGACGGTCAGCCGTCGTCACCATCGAAGACCGGGTGCTCGCCCACCTGCGAGTGGTGATCCTCGCCAAATTCCGCCGGCAGGAGAGCTTCTCCTTCAACTGGGTCGTCGGCTTGGCGAATGGATCAGGCCGCGGCACGGTGTGGCTCGCTCCTGGAATACCGGTGTACTTCCAGTTCGACGGAAGTCGAGAGCCCATCATCAACAAGGAGTGGATCGAGGTCCTGATGCTGGCGGCCAACAGCCCGAACGGCCTCAGCCCGATCCCAGAGCCCTCGCCGGTCGATCCGGTCCCGCCCCGAGCCTCGGTCTGATCTCGAGCGAACGGCTCGGTGAGCGGGCGACGATTCAGAGTCGCGGCAGTTTGGCGACAGCGTCCGACGCCATCTGCTCGGTGACGCCGAGACTCACCAGCAGCGATCGTGCCGGCGCGGTGTCGCCCGCGCGGTAGGAGTTGTAGGCGCTCTCCGCATCACGCGCTCGATCAGGCGTGAGCGCGCCGGTGATCCCGAGGTGATCGGCGAGCTGCTGTGCGGTATCCACTCCGAACGCGGTGCGTACCGCATGCGGAAGGGGGTAGCCCGCGTACTGTCCAAGATCCATCATCTGCTCCCTTCGAGGACTGGCATCCTTCATACCCGGGCCTGCTCAATGATCGCTCGGAATATCTCCGTCCGGGAGCCGCTCATACGCTGTTCATCCGGGATAGGCAACCCCCATCGCTTCTGCTCGGAACCGGCGAATATCGAGGAGTGCCATGTGAACTGTCGATCAGCGAACACGCAGCGCGCCCTCCGCTCTCAACCAGCGGAGTGGGCCAGCAACGGCAGCTCACCGGTCGGGTCACCCGCGCCATCGCGGCGCCGAGGGACCGGTCGGCGAGGGCACGGGATCGGCGCGAGGAGCTGCTGTGCGGTGTCGAGGATCTGCTCACTCTGGTGGGAGTCGACGCGCTGCTCAGCTGCGATCTCGACCACGAGTTGAGGATCACCGGCGGCGAGGTGGAGCGCACCTTCGGTGATCTCGACAGCCTGCTCGTCGAGCTCGTCGAAAGGCGGCTCGACCTTCTGTCGGCCGAGGTGGAGGAGCTGGAGCGCACCGTCGGCAGCGGAACCGTGGAGGGCAATGTGACCCGCTTCCTCATCCGAGTGCTGAATCCGCTCACCCTGCAGTGCGCGACGCTGGCCGCGACCCGTCGAGCGGTTCGAATCGGGTTGGCATCGCCGCGGGCATCCGGGGTGCCGGTGCTCGCCCAGCTGCGATCCGGCCTCGAGCACTACCTGGGCCGAGAGGCCGAACTCGGCCGCCTGCCTGCTCGGCTCGACCTCCGGAAGGCGGCGATCGACCTCGCCGGCGCCGGTTACCGGGAGTACGGCCGACCCATCCGCCAGCAGCCCGACGAACTCGACATGGAGGAGATCGTGGAGGCTCTATTGGAAGGCCGCCGCACTCGGTAGACCTCCGGATCGGCGCCTCAGCTCGAGGTGGAGCCGGTCTCGACGCGGGCGCCCTGCCGGTACACGAGATGTCCGCCCAGGTAGCCCGATCCGCCGAGCACGGTGAGCGCGGCGAGGGCGAACAGCCTGCCGCCACGCCGGTTCCCGTTGCGACGCTGAGCCCAGGAGGCGGCGTAGAGGATCCAGGCGAGGACGTTGGCAGACGCATGCACGATGCCGACCCGCTGCTGAGGCGTGGTGAGGCTGGACCAGTCGGCAAGCCCCGCTGCAGAGGTGGGCGCGGCGGTCAGCAGGCCTACGGCGACGAGGCGGCGAGCCGCTCGCTCGCTTCCCGGAAGGAAGTCGAGGATGGACGCCGAGATCCATGCTCCCGCCGGCACGAGAACCGCGACCGGATGCACCGCGTGTCCGAGCGGAGCCCCGTGCAGCAGGTCGAGCACCGTCTGCGGAACGCGACGCACCTTGGGCGCGAGTGCTCTGATTGCTCCATCGAGCCCAGCGGCACGTTCGAGGCGCGCGACGACTCGCACGAGCAGCGAGGCCGACGTCTCAGCCATGGCGGGTCGCTCCGAGGTTCTTGAGAGTCGTCTGGAACAGGCCCTTGATGGGCCGCTGCTGCTCGCCCTGCTGCGCACCCAGCACGATGACGATCAGGGTGAGGACGGGGGTGATCCACTGGACGATCTTCTGCTGACGCTGCGCCGCAGCCAGCTTCGCCGACGATGCGGCAGAGGGTTCCGTGACCCCTTCGGCCCCCTCGGATGCGTGCTTCGCGATCGTGCTGCCGAGCAGTCCTGAGTAGAGAGTCGCTCCAGCGGCCAGGCCGGTGACCCCCAGCTTGACGATGGTGTTCGTGCGGCTCTCCTGCTGGCCCACGAGACGCGTCTTGTTGCCCAGGATGAGTCCTACTCCCCCGATGCCATGTGCGAGGATCGCCGCCAGCTGCACCGGCGCCCAACGCGCCCAGCCCGCCGACGACAGCGACAGCCGTTCGCTGGGACTCTTCGCCTGTGCGCTCGCGCCGTTGAGGCCGACCGCTCCCATCAGCGAGCCGCCGAACCAGGCGGCGACGCCTGCGTCGTGCAGGCTCCGGACGAGGGTATTGCGTTGGGGCATGACTACTCCGATTCAGGTCGCAGCGGCTGCGAGGCGCAGTGGATATGCCCAGCGTCGCGCCGACACCTGAGAGAGGCATGCTCAGCTTCGCGATCCCCACGGGTCAGGAGCCGACTCGGTCCCTCCACTGCGTGAGGACGCGCACGTAGGCGGCGCTGATCGCGCTGCCACCCAGCAGCAGGTGGAGCGCGCCGATGTGCTCTCCGAGACGACTCGCACCGTGCCGCCGTTGCAGGTGGATGAGGTGGGCGACGGAGGCGATCAGGTTGAAGACCCCTCCGGCCTGCACGATCCGAAGCGCAGAGGTCAAGCGGCTGCGGTCGGTCGGATGGGTCGCACTATCCGCGATCTGCACTGCTCGGCTCGCGGCGAGCAATCCGATGAGCCCGATGCCGGCATCCAGCCAGCTTGCGAGGACCGATGAATGCGAGCGCACCCGCGCATTCCTCGACGCCGCGAGCGCCGCTGCCGTCAGGATCAGCACATTGCCGACGTCGACCGCGAAGGTCGATCGGAGCATCGTGCGCCCGAGCCCATCGCCGTCGACCCGCCCCGCGGGGTCCGCCCGCACGGCTCTCAGGGCGAAGCCGATCCTGCGTCCCAGCCGCACATGCGGAAGGTCGTGCGGCCAATGGATCCACACGGAGCGGAATCCACGGCGGATGCGCAGCAGGCCCCGGGAATCCGAGAACGGCCTGCTGGATATGCCGACGCGCATGCCCCGCAGGAATCGGATGCGATGGCCCGGACCCAGGTGGAAGCTGAGGTCGAAGTCGTCGTGGATCAGGTCGTCGCCGCGATGCACATCCGACCCCACGACGTGCCAGGCGGCGGCGCGCATGGCGAGGTTGGAGCCGAACACGGGCAGGTGGGACAGGGCTGCACTCGCCGCGACGTGGTAGGCCCCGAGATACAGCCTGGCTCCGATCCATCTCAGCGGCGCGAATCCGTCGGTGAAGGAGGAGGATCCCGTGAAGGCGTCGACGTCCGGGCGGTTGGCGAAGGCCGTCGCGATCGTGTGCACCCAGTCGTCGTCGGGCACGGAATCGGCGTCGAGTCGCGCGATGATGCCGCCCTGGGCTCGGTCGTAGCCGGCGCCGGCAGCGGCCCCGATGCCGGGGCGGGCCTCGTGGATCAGCGTGGCACCATAGGCAGCGGCGACCTCTGCGACATCGTCCGACGACCCGTTGTCGACGACGATGATCTCATCGGGCGATCGAGTCTGTCGGCGCAGCGCCGCCAGACAGTTGCGGAGGATGTCAGCGTCGTCCTTGACCGGGATCACGACCGAAACGGTCTGCGGCTCCAGAGAAGCGGACGCGGATGGGGGCAGGTGGCGGCCTCGCACTCGCGGAAGCCTATCGGACGCTCCCTTCCGGGGGCTCCTCAGTCGGAGCCGCCGCCTGGTCGTCTCGTCGATGGAAGCAGGTCCTCGCCAACGGCTCCGGCGAGCGGCCGTCGGCTCCAGAGGAGCAGCGCGAGCCCCGTGACAGCTGTGCCCGCAGCCGCGGCGGCCAGCCCGATCGGCAGTCCCGCGGCCCCGATGATCGCTCCAGCGGCGAGTGGCCCACCTGCATCGCCGATCTCGCGACCGAGCTCGGCGTTGCCCATGGTGCGACCGAGGCGGTGCTGGGGTGTCGACGAGGCGAGCACGGTGAAGGCGGCGGGCGTGGTGGCGCCGATGCCGACGCCGATCAGCAGAGCGCCGAGGTAGATGCCCACGACCGACGGAACCACCGCGACAAGCACGAATCCGCCGGCCGTGACCACCAGGCCGCTGCTGATGATCTCCCACCGGCGACTCCGCACACGATCGACGAGTCGGCCGACGAGAGGCTGGGTGGCCGATGAGGCGATGGCCACGACGCTGACCGCAGCGACGCTGACGATGACGGGCAGGTCCATCGACGAGCCGAGGAAGGGCAGGAAACCCACTGCGATGCCGAGCGCGGCGGTCGAGGTCGCCAGCGCCACGACGGGAATCAGGAAGTCGCGTGCCCGCAGCTCGCGGACCAGGTCGGCGACGGTGACCCGCACCTTGGGTGCGACGGCGATCGCCTCTATGCGGGCGAACACGCAGATCGCGACGGCGACCGCCAGTCCGGCGAGCGTCCAGTTGAGGGCGGCGAAGCCTCCAACGGCGATGAGGCCCGCCCCGAGGAGCGGGCCGAGCGCGTAGCCGAGTCCCTTCCACGACCCATACCGGCCGAAGTACCGGCCCGCCGTGCCCGGTCCAGCGAGCCGAGCCACCCCGGCGGACGCGGCGGGTGAAAACGCAGCCGCCGATGCTCCCTGTGCGAGTCGGGCCACCGCCAGCCAGAGCACCTCGTCGGAGAGGGCTCCGGCGATCGATGCCAGGGCGAAGCCGCCGAGGCCGATCAGGATCACCCGGCGGATGCCGATCCGATCGCTGAGCGCGCCGAACACCGGCTTGAGCACGACCTCGGCGATGTCGTAGAGCGCGAGCAGGATGCCGAGAGTCAGGACGTTGATGGCGAGCGACTCCGCGTCGACTCCGAGTCCGGCGGCGACTCCATGGGCACCGAACGCGGTCAGGAAGCCAGCGGCGTAGAGCGGCCAGGCCGCGAGGGGACGGTCGGTCACACCTCGACCGTATCGACCGGACTCCGGCATCGTCGCCTGCGCCATCGAACGCGCACCCCGACGGTCACGCCGACCTCACGCCGACGTCATGCCGTCAGACATGCAGCTCCTGCGCGAGCATGACGATGATGCCGCTCGGACCACGCAGGTAGGCGAGTCGGTAGACGTCCCGGTAGTTCGCGATCCCGCGCAGCGGATGGCAGCCGTGCTTCGCCGCGATCGCGAGGGCGGCGTCGATGTCGTCCACCGAGAACGCGACGCGGTGCATGCCGATGTCGTTCGGCTGGGTCGGCTCGCTCTCGATCGCGGCGGGGTGGATGTACTCGAACAGCTCGAGGCGCCCGTGCCCATCGGGCGTCTGCAGCATCGCGATCTTGGCGTGATTGCCGTCGAGCCCCACGGCGGTATCGGCCCATTCGCCGCTGACCTCGTCGCGGCCGATGACGATGAGGCCGAGGTCGGTGAAGAAGGAGATCGTCGCCTCCAGGTCGCGGACGGCGATCCCGACGTTCTCGAGCTTGATCGACATGCGGGAATGCTACTCACGGTGCGCCGCCGGCCCCAGAGGCGGGGCGAGCTCTACCGCGGGCAGCGGATGTAGGTCGGGACCGAGGCCGCACCCCGCTCGACGCTGTGATCCGCCATCGACCTTCCGCAGAGCGGGCAGGTTGGATCGGCGGGCGGCGCATACGGCTGCTCCACCCTGCCGGGCCCCACTCCGACCTGAGCTGCACCCGAGAACATGTAGGTGAAGGCGTTCCATCGGTTCCAGAAGCCCGGACGCCCGCGATAGGGATTGGTCTCGTCGAATTTCCGCATGCCCACGAATAGTTAGCGTACTAGCTATTATCGGGACGTGATCGATGACCCACTCGCGCTCGACCGCCAGATCTGCTTCGCGCTGGCCGCCACGAGCAGGTCCGTGGTCGCCCTCTACCGCCCGGTGCTCGAGCCGCTCGGCCTGACGCATCCGCAGTATCTCGTCATGCTGGCTCTCTGGGAGACGAGCCCGCTCAGGGTCCGCGAGATCGCGGATGCACTGCATCTCGACTCCGCCACCCTGAGCCCGCTGCTCAAGCGACTCGAGTCCGCTGGGCACATCGAGCGGATCCGGAATCCGGATGACGATCGTGCACTGCAGATCACCCTGACCGCGCAGGGTCGGGCGCTTCGCGCCCGCGCCGAACTCGTGCCCCGCACCATTCTCGAACGGCTCGACATGCCGGTCAGCGAACTCGAGGAGCTCCGAGATCGACTCGTTGCTCTGCTCGACCGGACCGACCGAGTGGCGAACGCCAGCGGAGAGACCCACTGAGCTCCCGCGTCGTCGCCCCTCGAAGTCCATCCAGTTGGCACGGGTTCGGATGCAACCGGTAGCATTCGGGATCTGTAACCGTTGTCACATCCACCGGAGGTGCGACCATGCCCGAGGCATCGCCCGAGCCCTCCGCTCCCCGGAACTCGTCCTCGTCCCCGTCCCGGCTTTCCGACTGGCACCAGCGATTCGTCGTCGAGGAGCGGGTCGTCAGTGCGTCCTGGCGCCGCCGGATCTATGCCTCGCCGCGCGTCCTCGTCGCGGTCGGCGCGCTCGGCTTCCTCATCCTGCTGATCGCGGTGACGACTCGCACGGGCTTCGAACGGCTCGACGAGCCGGTCGAGCTCTGGTTCAACGCCCAGCGATCCGCTGACGCCACCGGCTTCATGATCGGCTTGGCCATCATCTTCGGGCCGATCGCCCTTCCCATCGTGGTGGTCATCACCCTCGTGGTGTGGATCATCACCGCCCGCCACCTCTGGCGACCCATCCTGCTCTTCGGGGGAATGGTGACCGGAGTGATCGTCGCGCAGACATTGGCGCCGATAGTGCAGCATCCGCGGCCACCCATCGGGTTGATGCTCTTCGGGCCGGACAGGAGCTTCTCCTTCCCCTCCGGTCACGTGCTCGGCACGTCCGACTTCCTCCTGATCCTCGCCTACCTCCTGGCGAGCCGGATCGGCAGACGCTGGTTCACGGTCGCGGCGATCGCGGTGGCGATCGTCGGCATCGCCCTGCAGGTGGTGAGCCGCCTCTACCTCGGATACCACTGGATCAGCGACACCACAGCATCCATCTGCATCTCCCTCGTCATCGTCGGGGTGCTGATCGCCGTCGACACCCGCCGGACGGTCCTCATACCGGGCGAACCCGTGCGCGGGCCCCTCTCGCAGCTCCAGAAGGACGGAACATGAGCACACGTCGAGCGGTCGGCAGCGTCGGCCACAGCAGACCGGTGAAGATCCTCGCGAGGATCGGCTATGTGGGCAGCGCTCTGATCCACCTGCTGCTCGGAGTCTTGGCCATCCAGGTCGCGACGACCGGCGGCGGCGAAGCGGATCAGGCGGGCGCCCTCGCGCGGCTCGGTGATCTTCCCGGAGGTCCGCTCCTGCTGTGGACCACCACCGTTGGCCTGTTCGCGCTCGCCCTGTGGCTCGCCATCCAGGCGATCCTCGGCATCGGGTCCTCGTCCAAGAAGCGGTGGATCCGCAGTCTCGTCGCCGGCGCAAAGGCGGCGGCGTACGTCGCGCTGGGTGCTACGGCGCTCACCTTCGCGCTCGGCAGCTCGTCGAACGGCTCGAGCTCGGCGCAGCAGACCACGGCGACCATCCTCAGCATGCCGGCTGGGCAGCTTCTGCTCGGGGTCATCGGCCTCGCCGCTGCCGGCGTGGGGGTCTACATGGTGGCGAAGGGGGTGCGCCAGAAGTTCCTCGAGGATATCGATGCTCCGTCGGGAGCCGCCCGACGTCCGGTTGTCATCCTCGGCGTCGTCGGCTACATCGCCAAGGGCATCGCGGTGGTCGTGGTCGGCATCCTGCTCGTCACAGCGGCGATCTCCCTCGACCCGAGCAAGTCGACGGGCCTGGACGGGGCGCTCAAGGCCTTGGTCGCCCTGCCGCTCGGTCCGGTCATCCTGGTGGCGGTCGGCATCGGGCTCATCGCGTTCGGGGTATACACGGCGGCGAGAGCGCGTCTCGCGCGCCTCTGAGCCCGAGCGGGTCACCCGTCGATGACGATGTGCGGTCCGGTGCCGAGCTCTGCCGCTCCATAGACGAGATCGGCGTAGCCGTCGAGGGCGCGCTGACACGCGTCGAGCTCTGCGCCCGCTGCCGCCTGCTCGTGGAGGGCGAAGACGCTCCTCGCCGACAGCTCGTCGTGCCAGCGCCGAAGGCGTTCGAGCGACTGCTCCTCCTCTTCGAGCTCGGCGAAGCTGAACTTCTGGATCGCGATCTCCTTGATGATCTCGACCTTGTATCTCGCGCACTCCGCCAGCAGCTCCGCCCACTCGTCGCGACGCGCGGCGACGAACGAGTCGCGCAGATAGTCGACGTCGCTGCCTGACTCCTCCGTCACCACGAAGACGGCGATGCTGCCGCCGCCGCGCTCGGCGAGCAGGCGTGCGCCCTCGATGCCCGCCTCGAAGGCGGGGAGCTTCGGCGCGGCCCACATTCCCGAGCTGATCGGAACGGCACCCACCTTGCGCAGCGCCCGCCAGACCGCGACGCGATGCCGAGTCGGCTCCTTGGGCACACGTGCGTTCACCAGCACCCAGGCGAAGGCATCGTCCATTTCGGAAACCCTAACCTGATCAGCTGGATACGACGAAGTATCGGGACACCCCTCGCATGTGGAGCCCCTGATCGGGGGCTCGGATGTAGCATTCGTTACAGCCACAATGATGTGGACTCCCGCACTCAGCGGGACCTATGAAGGAGCACACAATGAGTCTCGGAGCAGGAATCTTCCTCTTCGCCGTCGGCGCCATCCTGGCGTTCGCGGTCAACGCGTCCGTCGATTGGGTCAACCTCCAGGTCGTCGGCTACATCCTGATGGTCGCCGGCGCTGTCGGCATCATCCTCGGCATCGTGCTCATCGCACGCAAGCGCACCGCCGTCTCGACCACCGCCTCCGGCGTGGACCCCGTCTCGGGCGACCGCGTGCGCCGGACCGTCCGCACCGAGGATCAGATCTGACGGAATGACGGATCGGCTGGCGACCGGTGAGCTCCTCGGATCGATCCTGGATGACAGGTATACGGTCCAGGAGCTCATCGGGCGCGGCGGAATGGCGGCTGTCTACCGCGCCTGGGATGCAGAGCTGCACCGCACCGTCGCGATCAAGGTGCTGCATGGCGGCGCCGAACCAGGTGCCGACGACCTTCGCCGCGTCCGTGAAGCGCGAGCTCTCGCGTCCATCAACCACCCCGCCCTGGTCACCCTCTTCGACGCGGTCATCCGCGACGACCGCTCCTATCTCGTCATGGAGCTCGTCGACGGCGTGACGCTCCGTGGGCAGATTGCGATGGGCCCGCTGGACTCCCGCGACGTCGCGGTGATCGCCCACGACCTCGCCGACGGCCTGCATGCCGTCCACGCCCGCGGAATCATCCACCGGGACATCAAGCCGGCCAACATCCTGCTGGCCGAGACGACGGTGCCGACCCAGCGATTCCGCGCCAAGCTGTCCGACTTCGGGATAGCCCTGTTCTCCGATGCCACCCGGGTCACCTCGCCCGGGCTCTTCCTCGGGACCGCCAGCTACATCAGTCCCGAGCAGGCTCAGGGGTTGGAGCCGGCTCCCCCGGCGGACATCTACGCGCTGGGGCTGACTCTGCTCGAAGCACTGACCGGCAGGTCGGCCTTCGTCGGCGGCGCTCTCGAGGTGGTCTCCGCACGACTCTCTCGCGATCCGCAAGTCCCCGCGTGGCTGGGCGCCGAATGGTCGCATCTGCTCACCTGGATGACCGAGCGCGAGCCGTCGGCTCGGCCCACCGCTATCGAGGTGGCGGCCGCGGCCCGGAGCATCCCGCCGATCCATCGCGAGCCCTCGGACATCCCCGTCAGCACGGGCGCGCTGGAGACGGCGGCGAGCACGGTCTCCGTCATGACCGAGCCGACGCTCGCGGACAACCGCGCGGAGAAGACCACCTCGGAGCTGACCGCGATCCTCCGACCGCTTGCCGATCCGACCGGGGCCGGCGCCGTTCATGGTGCAGATGGAAGCGCCGAGGCGGTCGCGAAGACGGGCGTCGACTCCGTTCCGGAGGCGGAGAGATCCGGGCGCTGGCACCGCCCGGCCCTCATCATGCTCGCCGTGGGCCTCGTCGTCATCGCGCTGCTCGCCATCGGGGCCGCGCTGCTGCGGACATCCGAACTCGATGTCGCACCGAACCCCACACCGACGCTGCCGTCGCTTCCTGCCCCGCTGGACCAGGACATGAAGGATCTGCTCGACGGGGTGACCTCGTGAACAGGTTCCGCACCGGCGCGGTCGCAGCATCACTGGCCCTGATCGTCGCGCTCAGTGCATGCTCTGCCCCTGCGCCAGCCATCGGGCCCACCCTGTCGGCGAACCTGTCGTCGGCTGTCGTCGACGTGGCCCAGAAGGCGGCCAGCGGCGACCTCGCCGCGGCCCTCGCGGGGCTGGCCGAGCTCGAGACCCGCATTCACAGCGCGGCAGAAGCGGATGAGATCTCGGCCGCACGGCTCATCACCCTGCAGGACTCCATCGACCGGGTGCGGGCCGATCTGGAAGCCATGGTCGCCGCGGCCGCGACCCCATCGCCGGAGCCGACCCCCTCGCCCGAGCCCGCCCCCGAGCCGACGACACCTGTCGAACCCGTCGCTCCGCCGGCGCCCGTGGACACCTCCACGACGACCGACAGCAGCGATTCCGGAGACGGGGGCGCCGGGAACGGCAAGGAAGAGGGCGGCAAGGACGACAAGGAGAAGGGCGGCAAGGAAGGCGACAAGGGCAAGAAGGACTGACAGATCCGTTTAATGCAATCCGGGTCAGGCAGTTGTAGCATCAGTCACATCGAAGGCGAAGGGGCCTTCGGCCGAGAGAAGGGTTCCGACATGAATATCCTCGTCATTGTCATCGCCGTCATCGCGATCATCCTGCTGCTGACCGGCGGCCTGGTCCAGTCGCTGAACTTCCTGCTGTGGGTGGGCCTCGTCCTGCTCATCATCGCGGCGATCGTCTTCCTGTTGCGCTTCCTCTCCGGTCGCCGGGTCTGACGCTCGATCCTCCAGACGTCGAGAAGCCGAAAAGTGCGGCAAAGCCGCACGGATAGCCGCACTTTTCGGCTTCTCAGCACACCGCGATCGGGTCAGGCCGGCACGCGTGCTGGCTCGAGTCGCACGATGACCGCCTTCGATGCGGGCGTGTTGCTGCGGTCCGAGACGCTGTGCAGCGGCACGAGCACATTCGCTTCGGGATAGTAGGCAGCTGCGCATCCGCGCGCCGTCGGGTAGGACACGACCCGGTAGTCGCGCAGCACGCGTTCCTGCTCGTCCTTCCACTCGCTGTAGATGTCGACGCGCTGACCGTCTTCGAGGCCGAGCTCGGCGATGTCGTCCGGATTGACGAAGATCACGTCGCGCCCGTTCTTCACCCCGCGATAGCGGTCGTTGAGGCTGTAGATGGTCGTGTTGAACTGGTCGTGCGAGCGCATGGTCTGCAGGATCAGTCGACCTTCCGGACGCTCGAGGGCCCAGAGGGCGTTGACGGTGAACATCGCCTTGCCGGTCGAGGTGTCGAAGCTGCGTGCGTCGCGGGGGCCGTTCGGCAGGATGAACCCGCCCTTGCGGCGGACGTCCTCGTTGAAATGCTCGAAGCCCGGGACGACCCGGCTGATGTGATCGCGGATGCGGTCGTAGTCCGCCTCGAAGCCGGCCCAGTCGATGCCGTGGCGATCGCCGAGGGTCGCAGCGGCGAGCCGGGAGACGATGGCCACCTCCGACAGGATGTTCGGAGCGACCGGCGGGATCTTGCCGTGACTGGCATGGACGGCGCAGACGCTGTCCTCCACCGAGACGAACTGCGGACCGGAGGCCTGGATGTCGACCTCGGTTCGGCCGAGCGTTGGCAGGATGAGCGCCTCATCGCCGGTGACCACGTGCGAGCGGTTGAGCTTCGTCGAGACCTGCACCGTCAGCTGGGCGCCGCGCATGGCGGCCTCCGCCACCGCCGTGTCGGAGATCGCGGCCACGAAATTGCCGCCGACCGCGAAGAACACCGAGATCTCGCCCCGGGTCAGGCCGTCGACGGTCTGCAGGGCGTCGTAGCCGTGCGGGCGCGGCGAGGCGAATCCGAACTCGGCGTCGAGCGCATCCAGGAAGCCGTCGCTCATCTGCTCCCAGATGCCCATGGTGCGATCGCCCTGCACGTTGCTGTGCCCGCGGATCGGCGACGCACCCGCGCCCGGCTTGCCGATGTTGCCGCGGAGGAGCAGGAGGGAGATGAGCTCCTTGAGGGTGGCGACCGCATTCTTCTGCTGGGTGAGGCCCATCGCCCAGGTGATGATCACCCGCTCGGAGGTCAGGTAGAGGTCCGCGAAGGCATCGATCTCCTCGTCGGTGAGGCCCGTTGCCGCCCGAGCCGCATCCTCATCGAGGGCCTCGATGTTGGCGGCGAACTCCTCGAAGCCGTGGGTGTGCCGGTCGATGAAGTCGTGATCGAGCACCGTGCCCGGGGCGGCCGCCTCCGCGGCGAGCACCCGCTTGGAGACCGCCTGGAGCAGAGCCATGTCGCCACCCGAGCGGATCTGCAGGAAGTGATCGGAGAGCTGGGTTCCGCGCCCGATGATGCCGCGCACGGTCTGCGGGTTCTTGTAGCGGATGAGTCCCGCCTCCGGCAGCGGGTTGACCGTGACGATCTTCGCCCCGTTCCGCTTGGCGTCCTCGAGCGCGCCCAGCATCCGCGGGTGATTGGTCCCGGGGTTCTGCCCCATGACGATGATGAGGTCGGCCTTCTCGAAGTCGTCGTAGGCGATCGTCGACTTGCCGATGCCGATCGTCTCGGTCAGCGCGGTGCCGGTGGACTCGTGGCACATGTTCGAGCAGTCGGGCAGGTTGTTGGTGCCGAAGGCGCGGGCGAACAGCTGGTAGATGAAGGCGGTCTCGTTCGCGGTCCGGCCGCTCGTGTAGAAGGCGGCCTCGTCGGGCGAGGAGAGGGCGTTCAGGCGCTCCGCGATGAGCTCGAAGGCGCGGTCCCACGAGATGGGCTCGTAGTTGTCCGATCCGCTCGGCTTGTAGACGGGCTCGACGAGCCGACCCTGCTGGCCGAGCCAGTACTCCGACCTGTTCAGCAGGCTGGTCAGCGAGTTCTCGGCCCAGAAGCTCGTGGGCACGGTGACCGGCGTCGCCTCCCAGGTGACCGCCTTCGCTCCGTTCTCGCAGAACTCGAGCGCGTGCCGCTTGCCGGGGTCAGGCCAGGCGCAGCTCATGCAGTCGAAGCCGTCCTTCTGATTGATCGTCGTCATCAGACGGGCAGTGCGGGCGGGACCCATCGCGGCGAGGGCGGGCTCCATGGAGTTCAGGATGGCGGGGACCCCGACAGCCCACTCCTTCTTGTGACCGATCTGGAGGTCCGGGTAGTCGGCATCGCGGAGTTCGGCTCCGTTGAGGTCTCCCCCGGGCTTGACGTCCTTGCCGAGCATCAGACCATCTCCTTTTCAGCAGTCACAACAGCGGATCCGGCGTCGCCGGCCAGGGAACCAGCGCGTGCCACGACAGGCTCGGAGACGATGCGCTCCGCGCCGGAGTAGACGACCATCGATGAGCCGCGCAGGAAGCCGACGACCGTGAGGCCGACCTCGCGGGCGAGGTCCACGGCGAGGGACGAAGGCGCCGAAACGGCCGCGAGAACGGGGATGCCGGCCATGGACGCCTTCTGCACCAGCTCGAAGCTCGCCCTGCCGGAGACCATCAGCACGGTGCCCCGCAGCGGAAGGCGATCCTCCTTGAGCGCCCAGCCGATGACCTTGTCGACGGCGTTGTGGCGTCCGACGTCCTCTCGGAGGGCGAGCAGCCGTCCCGACGCCGCGTCGAAGAGCGCGGCAGCATGCAGGCCCCCGGTCTTCTCGAAGACGTCCTGCTTCTCGCGAAGACGGTCGGGGAGGGTGACGAGGAGCTCGTCGGAGATCGTCATGCCGTCACCGGCTACCGGATGGGCAGACAGGGTGCGCACGGCGTCGATGCTCGCCTTGCCGCAGAGCCCGCACGAGCTGGTCATGTAGAAGTTGCGCTCCATGCTCGGGTCGGGGAGCGGCACACCGCGAGCGAGGGAGACGTCGAGCACGTTGTAGGTGTTCTCGCCGTCGACGGGGCCGCCGGCGCAGTACCGGATGGCCGCCAGCTGATCGGCTCGCGACACGATGCCCTCCGAGACGAGGAATCCGGCCGCGAGATCGAAGTCGCTTCCGGGAGTGCGCATCGTGATCGACAGCGGCTTTCCGGCGACCCGGATCTCGAGCGGCTCCTCGACGGCCATGACGTCCTCGCGCCGACTGCGGGATTCGCCGACGACGATGCGGACGATGGGCTTCCGCGCGACTACCCGGTTCATGCTGAATGCTTATCACAGCAGGATCCGGGGAGCGCCAGACGGGACCGTGGGCCGCGGCCGACCGGGGATTGGGCCTTCCGTTGAATGCGACCCTCGGGCGGCGGCGCCGATCCGCTCGCCTAGGCTCGGCAGGTGATCTTCGACGCCGTCGTCCTGGCGGGAGGCCGCGCGAGCAGGCTCGGCGGTCTCGCCAAGCCGCTGCTGCTGGGCTACGGCGGTGAGCGGCTGCTCGACATCGCGATCTCCGCCGCGTCGGACGCCGCGCGGATCGTCGTCGTCGGCGACGTCCCATCCCGAGCCGGGATCCTCGTCACCCACGAGGATCCGCCGTTCTCCGGGCCGGTCAGCGCTCTCGCAGCAGGGTGGGCGGCGCTCGCGGATTCGCCGAGCCCGTTCACCCTGGTCCTGGCCTCCGACCTCCCCCGCATCGGACCGGCGGTGGCGGCGCTGCTCGCCGCCGTCGACCCGACCGGGCGTGCGGCAACCGGAGAGGCGGATGATGGAGTGATCGCGACCGACGGCGATGGACGAGACCAGTACCTGCTCGGCCTCTATTCGACGGATGCGATGTCGGCTCGCCTGCGTGAGGCGCCGGCGGCCGGAGGATCCATGCGCGCGCTCGTCGATGGGCTTCGCCTGCTCCGTGTTCCGGCGCCCGACGGCTCGACGGCCGACGTCGACACCTGGGAGGACGCGGAGCGGCTCGGGGTCGAGCGGATGGACGGGAGACTGCGGGATGGTGACATCCCGAGCTTGCTGAGACGAGAGGACCGATCATGACCGAGACGAACGAGCTGCCCGACGGCATCGAGGAATGGAATCGGCGCCTGAGCGACGCGCTCGGCGTTCCATCCGCCGACGCGAACACCGTGCTTGCGATGGCGGGCGTCGTCGCGCGGGCCGTCGTCCGGCCGGCGGCGCCCCTGAGCGCGTACCTCGTCGGCTACGCCACCGCCCTCGCGGTCGACGGCGGCCAGGCGCCGGATGAGGCGTTCACCCGCGCGGTCGCTGTAGCTCGTTCGCTCGCCCGCGAGGTCGAGACCGAAGCGGCCGCAGAGGACGGCACGTCGACGTGAGCTCCCGGGTGTCCTGGCAGGAGGCGCGTCGACGCGCCCACGCCGCCCCGATGGCGCTGCCGCCGGAGGTGGTCCCGCTCGCGGAAGCAGGCGGCCGACGACTGGCGACCGACCTCACCGCCCCCTACGACCTGCCGCATTTCGCTTCGTCCGCCATGGACGGCTGGCTGATCGTCGGCCCGGGCCCATGGGCGATCACCGACGGGCTCCCCCACCTCGGACAGGCGCGTCCGATCGTCACCGGTCAGGCGATTCCGACCGAGGAGCTCGGCGACGGGCCGATTGCGGTGCTGCGCAGTGAGCATTCCGAGATCTCTTCGGGGATGGTCCGATCCTCTGACGACGTGACACCCACGCCCGGACAGCACATCCGCCCCGTCGGCACCGAGGCGATCCGAGGCGAGACGCTGGTCGGCGGCGGGACTCGACTCAACCCCGCCACGCTCGCACTTGCCGCCTCCGCCGGGGTCGATGCCCTGACGGTGCGCGCCGTCCCAGAGGTCGCGCTGGTGCTGACCGGGGATGAGGTCATCGGCCACGGCGTCCCCGTCACCGGGTTCGTCCGCGACAGCTTCAGCGTTCCTCTCGCCGATCTGCTCGAAAGCCTGGGCGCTCGGGTGACCGGGGTGAGGCGTGTCGGAGACGATCTCGCCGCGATCACGGCAGCCGTCCGTGGCGCCAGAGCTCCGCTGATCCTGACGACAGGCGGGACGGGCAGCTCGAGCGCGGACCACCTCCGCAGCACGCTGATCCGCCTCGGCGGACGGCTTCTCGTCGACGGCGTGGCCATGCGTCCGGGAGGACCCACCATGGTCGCCCAGCTGCCCGACGGCCGCATCGTCCTCTGTCTGCCGGGCAATCCGCTGGCCGCGATGGTCGCCGCGATCACCATCGGCGAACCACTCCTCGCTGCCCTATCGGGTGGGCCGATGCAGGCCACACGACCGATTCCTGCCCCTGATCTCGCCGGGCGTGCGGCCACGACGCTGCTCGTGCCCTACTCGATCACCGCCGACGGTGCCGTGCCGACCCCGTGGAGCGGATCGGCGATGATGCGCGGCCTGGCGGGCGCGGACGGTCTGCTCATCGTGCCGGAGACGGGCCTTCGAGCGGCCGGCGCGGCGGAGAGCATCGACCTGCCCTGGGTCCGCCCCGCCCGCTGACAGAGCCAGTGCGGTGCCCGCCGCTCAGAACGGGTAGCGCTCGATCTCGCTCTGGATCGTGACCCACTGCGTCTCGGTGAACGCGTCGATGTTGGCCTCGTGGCCGCCGAAGCGCGCGCCCGTGCCCGAGAAGCCGACGCCGCCGAACGGCGCAGCGGACTCGTCGTCGACGGTCTGATCGTTGATGTGCACGATGCCGCTCGGGATCCGATCCGAGAGCTCGAACGCCGCATACGGATCGCGGGACAGGATGCCCAGCGACAGTCCGTAGTCGCTGGCGTTGACGAGCTCCACCAGCTCGTCGATCGAGGAGAACCGGGTGACAGGGGCCACCGGGCCGAAGATCTCGTCCTGGAAGGCCGCGTGTTCTGCCGTGACCCCGGACAGCACGGTGGGCCGGTAGTAGCGCTCCTCGTACGTGCCTCCCGCCTCGAGCTTGGCCCCGCCCTCGATCGACCGGGTGACGATCGAGTGCACCTTGTCCCGCTGACGATCGTCGATGATCGGCCCCAACGGAGCTCCCGTCGCCGGGTCGCCGACCGGCAGGTGATCGGCCTTCTCGGCGAGCGCGCCGACGTACTCGTCGTAGATGCTCGCATGCACGAGGTGGCGACCCGTCGTCATGCAGATCTGGCCCTGGTGCAGGAACGATCCCCACGCGCCTGCCGATGCGGCCGCGGGCACGTCGGCGTCGCCCAGCACCACGAGCGCGTTGTTCCCGCCGAGCTCGAGGTGAGCGCGCTTGAGCAGCTGCCCGGCGCGCTCCCCCACCTTGCGGCCGGCCTCGGTGGAGCCGGTGAACGAGATCACCCGGATGCTCGGCTCCTCGACGAGAGCCGATCCGACGTCGGCACCTCCGGGCAGCACATGGAAGAGCCCATCCGGCAGACCGGCCTCCTCGAGGATGGCGGCGAAGAAGAGCCCGCCCGACACCGCTGTGCGCGGGTCGGGCTTGAGGATCACGGCGTTGCCGAGCGCGAGGGCCGGTGCGATCGAGCGCGCCGACAGGATGCCGGGGAAATTGAACGGCGAGATGACCCCGACGGTCCCGACAGGCCGGCGGCGGGCGAGGCTGAGCCGCGGCTTGCCGCTGCGCAGCAGCTGCCCATACGGCATCTGCGCCGTCGCCGACGCGAGGAAGAACTCCGCCGAGACGAGGCTCGCCTCGAAGCCCGCCTTGCCCTGACCGGATCCGGCCTCGCGGACCAGCCAGTCGCTGAGCACCGCCATGTTGTCGTCGATCAGCTGACCCGCGCGACGCAGGATCCTGGCCTTCTCGTCGGGTGAGCCGGCGGCCCAGTCGATCTGGGCGGCCGATGCGATCCGCGCCGCCCTCGTCACATCCTCGGGTGCGGCCGCCCCGAAGGTGCCGAGCCGGTCTCCGGTGGCAGGCGAGATGATCGCCGAGGTCTGCGTGCCGGCCTTCCAGCCGTCGCTGTAGAGCTTGCCGTCCCAGGTGGACGGGTCGAAGAACGTCATTGCTGCTCCTTATTCAGTGCTGGCCTTCGTCATCGAAGTGCCGGCTTCATCATGTGGACGGTGGCGTGCTCATCACAGCGGTGCTGCGATGAGCGGGTCGGGCTCAGACGCCCTCGGTCTCCTCGAGAGCGGGGTCGAGGGTGTCGCCCATCTGCAGATCGCGGGCCCGGGAGAGCAGGCTGCGGAGGAGCGCATTCAGCCGATCGACCTCGATCGCCGAGAGACCGTCGAGGATGACCTCCTGGCCGCGCATCGAGATCGGCAGCATCTGGTCGTGCATGTCGGCGCCGGCCTCGGTGAGATAGAGCGGTCGCGCCCGTCCGGGCACTTCGGCCTGCACGATGAGGCCGCCCTCGCTGAGGATGTTGACGCTCTTCGAGACGATGGCCTTGTTCATGCCGATGTACTCGGAGATCTCGCTCGCGTTCATTCCCGGCCCCGTGGCGAGCGCCGCGATCACCCGCCAGTCGTTGGTGCCGAGGCCGAATCGGGCGCGCAGTGCGCGGGATTCCCGCCAGACCAGGCTGTTCGAGAGCAGTGCGAGCAGCCTCGGTGTGAAGTTCTCGCTGTCGATGACGACGGGGAGCGGTTCGCTGACGGCGCCTTCGGGTATCTCGTTGCCGAGCTCGCGCTCATTGAGCAGGGACACAGGCACCAGTTCTCTTGGGGTCGACACGGCCGCACGCGAGTTTACCGGCGCCCGTCTCAGCGCCCGCGGGCGGCGCGCGTCGGCGTCATCGTGGTCGGCCGGAGCTCCGGCCGACCACGATTCGGGATCAGCTCGCGGCGGGCGGAACCGGGAGCGCGATCGAGCGGGTGTCCTGGAAGGCGCGGACGCCCTCGATGCCCTGCTCGCGGCCCATGCCCGACTGCTTCATGCCGCCGAACGGCGCACGCAGGTCGAGGCGGTTGGCGCCGTGGTCGTTGATCCAGACGTACCCGCACTTCGAGCTGCGCGCCGACGCGGCTCGCCTCGTCGGTGTCCGCCGTCCACACCGAGCCGCAGAGGCCGCCCCACGAGTCGTTGGCGGCCGCGACGGCCTCGTCGTCGTCGTCGAACGGGATGACCGGGATGACCGGACCGAACTGCTCCTGCGACGACCACCCGCAGCGACGGAGTCGGGGTCGACCACGATCGCCGGCCGCAGGAAGTTGCCGCCGGCCAGCTCGCCCTCCGGGCAGCTCGCCGAACTCGCAGCACCTTCGCGCCGGAGTCCTTCGCCTCCTGGATGATCTCCTCGACGAACGCCTTCTGCACGGGCGAGTGCAGCGGGCCCATCGTGGTGCCCTCGTCGAGGCCGTAGCCGAGGACCGTCTTGTCGAGGCGCGCGGACAGCCCGTCGACGAGCTCGTCCATGCGCGAGCGGTGCACGTAGAGGCGCTTGGCGTTCATGCAGATCTGGCCGGTGGTGTCGAAGACCGCGCCGAACAGGCGGTCGAGGTGCGTCGTCGTCGAGGATCGCGTCCTCGCAGGAAGATCGCCGCGTCGTTGCCGCCGAGCTCGAGCGTGACGCGGGTCAGCGACTTGCGACGCCATCTCCATGATGCGCTTGCCGCCGCCGACGCTGCCGGTGAAGCAGACCTTCGCGATGTCGGCGTTCTGCGATCAGCTCGGCCATGCTCGCTGTCCTTGCCGGTGACGACGTTCAGCACGCCGGCCGGCAGCTTCTCGGCGATGCGCTGGACTACGCGGGTGGTGGCGAGCGGCGCGGAGAGCGGCGGCTTGACGATGACCGTGTTGCCGGCGAGCAGCGCGTGCGGGAGGGCGGCGCCGAGGATGGCGATCGGCCAGTTGAACGGCACGATGACGGTCACCACGCCGAGCGGCTGGTAGGCGACCGTGGTCTCGACCGCGATGCCGGGGACGGCGGGAAGCGACCTTGGTCGCCGTCGACCTCGTCGGCCAGCGAGCAGCGCGAGGTTCCAGCGGATCTCGAGCACCAGCGAGTCGACCCACGCCTCGAGCACGATCTTGCCGTTCTCCTGCGATGAGGATCGCGGCGTCCGCGTCGCGCTCCTCGGCGATGCCCTGCGATGGCGGCGGCCATCTGCGCGGCGCGCTCCTGTGCGGACAGCGCCGACCACGCGGGGAATGCCGCCTTGGCCGCGGCGACCGCGTCGCTGACGTCCTGCTTGGTGGCGGCTGCCGCGTAGCCCGCGACGCCGCCCTTCTTGCCAGGATCCGCGATCTCCAGCGTCTCCGCCGTCGAGCGCTCCTTGCCGCCGATGTACAGCCCCGTCGTCACCGGGGCGGCCGTGCTGAGTGTGTCTGTCATAGGACCCGTCACCTCTTTGTGCTCGTGTGTTGATCGGGACGCCGGGTGACGTCCCGCGTTCGCGCCATCGGCGCGAAGGTCTCCATGCCGGTCAGCGAGAAGGCTCCACCATGGTGGCGTCTTCTTCGACTCGTTGACCACGAGGAGGTCCGGATCCACTCGATCCCGACTCCATCGTCGCATCTTCGGTGAGCCTACGCTTTGGATGTTTACCTGTAAAGAACCCTGTGCTACTGTCGCCGCATCACCCTCCGGCGGATACTCGGAGGGAACCGATTCAACGTGTCGAGGATGACGCGGAACCCGGCTCGCGCTGGGCTCTCACTGTCATCAACGAGGAGGCATGAGATGGACAACGACCTGATGGCGACCGAGCAGCGCCACTCCGTGGCGGAGCTCGAGGATCTGGCTTTCGAGCTGCGTTCGAAGCTGCTGCAGCTGTGCGGCACCTACGAGGGTGCCGTCCACATCGGCGGCGATCTCTCGTCCGCCGACATCTTCACCGCGCTCTTCCACTACGGGCTGCACGTCGACCCGACCGACATCCGCAACCCGACCCGCGACCGCTTCCTGCTCAGCAAGGGCCACGCGGCCGTCTGCATGTACATCGCGATGTCGATGCGCGGCTTCTTCTCCTACGAGGGGATCGTCGACACCTACGGCCAGCTCGACAGCGCCTACGGCATGCACCCGTGCAAGGTGCAGCTCCCCGGCGTCGAGGCTCCACGGGCTCGCTCGGTCACGGTCTGCCCGCTCGCCGTCGGCATGGCGCTCAGCGCCCGCGGCCGCGGCGAGACCCATCGCGTGGTCCGCCTGCTGGGCGACGGCGAGACCGGTGAGGGATCCGTCTGGGAGGCCGCCATGGCCGCCACGCAGCAACAAGCTCGGCAACCTCGTCGCCTTCATCGACCGCAACCGTCAGCTGATGACGAGCTTCGACGAGGAGCGCGTCGTGCTTCGAGCCGTACCCCGACAAGTGGGCGGCGTTCGGCTGGAACGTCGTCCACATCGACGGACACGACATGGCGGCGCTCGTCGAGGCGATCGACGCGCTGCCCGCTCACCGACAGCGACAGGCCCACCGTCGTCATCTGCGAGACCGTCAAGGGCAAGGGCGTGGACTTCATGGAGCGCAACCTCGCCTGGCACGCCGGCTCGCTCGGAGCCGCCGACCTGGAACGCGCAATGGCTGCGCTCGACGCATCTCGCGTGAAGGAGATCGTCTGATGCCCGTCACCTTCACCTTCGGAGAGTTCCTCGGCGCCCGTTCCGTCATCGGAACGACACTCGCCGAACTCGGCGAGGAGCACGAGAACCTCTGGGTGCTCACCCCCGACATCGGCGCGACGCTCGATCGAGTTCCGCGACAAGTACCCCGACCGGTTCCTCGACGTCGGACTCGCCGAGCAGGCCTGCGTCGGCATCGCCGCGGGCCTCGCCTACGACGGCAACATCCCGGTCGTGTCCGGCATGCTCCCGTTCCTGTCGATGCGGGCGCTCGAGCAGATCCGCACCGACGTCTGCTACCCGAACCTGCCCGTCAAGATCATCGGCACGCACGGCGGGCTCGTCGGCAACGGCGGCTCGACCCACTACGCGGTCGAGGACCTCGCGCTCATGTGCGCGCTGACGAACATGACTGTCACCTCCATCGGCGACCCGCTGATGGTGGGCGAGATCATCCGGCAGTCCATGACGATGCAGGGGCCGATCTACATCCGGCTCGCGGTCGGCAAGAAGGACAAGGTGCTCTACGAGCCCGGCAGCACGACATCCGCATCGGCAAGGGCATCGTCGCCCGCGAGGGCACGGATGCCACGATCTTCACGCACGGCACGGTCGTCGCTCAGGCGCTCGATGCCGCGGACGAGCTCGCCAAGGACGGCCGCTCGGTCCGCGTCGTGGACATGTTCACGCTCAAGCCCATCGACGAGGACCTCATCGTCGCAGTGCGCCGCCGAGACCGGCGGCCGCTTCGTGGTCCTCGAGGACCACCTCGCCTACGGCGGCCTCGCGTCGCGGGTCGCCGACGTGGTGGCCGACCGCGGCATCCGCCTCACCGCGTTCGAGCGGCTCGGCATTCCGCAGGTCTACGCCGGCTTCGGCGACGACGAAGAGCTGCGCGACAAGCACGGCTACGGACTCGTCAGCCACGGTCGCGGCGCTGCGCGCCGCCATCGCCGTCCAGCCCTGACCCGCCTCGCTCAACGGAGAGACGAATGAGAACAGTCGCAGTCACCAGGATCGGCAGCCTGCGCGATCCCGACGAGTCCGACTCGCGGACATGATCGGCGTCGTCGACTTCCCGGAGCCAGCCGCTCGGCGCCGAGGACGTGCGCATCCGCGTCGCCTACGCCGGCGATCTGCGGATCGGATCCCCACCTCGCCGAGGGATTCTTCGGCACCGACGTGCCGATCGGGCTCGGCCACGAGCTCTCCGGCGTCATCGAGGCGCTCGGTGAGCAAGGCGCACCGCACCGGCCTGCAGGTCGGCGACCGCGTCGCCGGCAACTTCCTGCGGTTCTGCGGAACGTGCCCGCCGTGCCGGGAGGGCAGGCAGCAGTTCTGCGAGCACATCCAGGACTACAACCGCCCCGGCATGGCCGAGACGGTCACCTGGCACGAGTCGCAGGTCTACAAGCTGCCCGACGAGGTGTCGCTGCTCGAGGGCTGCCTGCTCGAGCCGACCTCGGTCGCCGTGCGGATCGCCGACAAGACCCGCATCAAGGTCGGCGACCGCGTCGCGATCTGCGGCGGCGGGCCGATCGGCCAGCTCGCCCTGCAGGTCATGAGGATGAACGGCGCGACCTCGCTCACCCTGATCGAGCCGATCGCCGAGCGCCGCGAGATGGCCCTGCGGCACGGCGCCGAGCACGTCATCGATCCGGTCGCGCGAGGACCAGTACGCGCGCGCCGACGAGATCACCGACGGGCGCGGCTACGACATCGTCATCGACGCCTCCGGATCGCCGCGCGCCGTGCGCGGTCTGCTCGACATCGCCGCCAAGGGCGCGACGGTCATCTACGGCGCGATGTACCCGGCACGACTTCGAGATGCCGCTGAACCTCTCGGACTACCTGTACCTCAAGGAGCTGACGCTCACCGGCGTCTTCGTCTCGCCCGTACGCCTTCCCTCGCGCGCTGCAGATCCTCCCGCACCTGGAGCTCGACGAGCTCACCCAGTCGGTCTTCGACCTCGAGGACGCCACCGAGGCGTTCGCGGTGCACGTGAGCGGCGCGCTTCCCGAAGGTCGTCATCCGCTGCAACGACATCGCGACGACGCAGTCCGGCGGCGCAGTCATGACGGCTCGACGGTGCGAATGAGCCCGATCCTCCGCCGACGGCCACCGCGTGCCCGCGCTCGAGGCGCACGACATCGTCAAGCACTTCGACGGCGTGCACGCGCTGAGCGGCGCGCACCTGTCGGTCCGCGAGGGCGAGATCCATGCGCTGCTCGGCGAGAACGGCGCCGGCAAGTCGACGCTGGTCAAGGTGCTCACCGGCATCTACGCGCCCGACGGCGGGCGCGATCCTGCGCAACGGCGAGGAGGTCGACGTTCGCCAACGTCCGGGCCGCCAACCGGGCCGGCATCGTCGCGCTCTACCAGGAGCTGTCGATCATCCCCTCGATCAGCGTCGCCGAGAACATCCTGCTCGGCGAGCAGCACCCCGAGCCGCGGCGGCATCGTCCAATGGCCGGCGCTGCGCAGGCGGGCCGAGGAGCAGCTCGACCGGCTCAACCAGAAGATCCCGCTCCGGCAAGCTCGCCGGCGATCTGTCCCCCGTGCAGCAGACCATGGTCGCCTTCGCCCGCGCCCTGGCCAACGACGCTCGCGTCCTCATCCTCGACGAGCCGACCGCGTCGCTCACCGACACCGAGATCAAGGATCTCTTCACCGTGCTGCGCTCGCTGCGCGACGCAGGGCGTCGCCATCGTCTACGTCTCGCACCGCCTCGAGGAGGTCTTCGAGCTGTGCGACCGCCTGACCATCATGCGCAACGGCGAGACGATGCTGACCAAGGATGTCGCCGACTCGCAACATCGACGAGGTCATCTCGACGATGGTCGGCCGCATCGGCCGGCGAGCTGTACCCGGAGCGCGGGACGGCGACCTCGGAAGTCGCCCTCGCCGTCGACGACCTCGACGGTCGGCGCGTCAAGGACGTCTCCTTCACCGCGCACAAGGGCGAGGTGCTCGGCATCGGCGGCCTCGCGGGCTCCGGACGCAGTGAGCTGCTGCGCATCCTGGCCGGTGCACAGAAGCACGTAGTCGGGCACGCATCACCGTGGGCGGGGTCGACGCTCCCGCATTCCCCCGGTGTCGGCCGCGCGCTCGACGCGCGGGATCGCGCTGGTGCCCGGAGGAGCGCCGCAGCCAGGGCGTCATCCTCGGCGCCACCATCCAGGACAACATCGCCCTCGCCAACATCGGCGCGGTCAGCTCCGTGCGGCATCGTGTCCGGGCGGCCGCATCGCCGATATCACCAAGCGCGGGATGGGCGACCTCCAGATCAAGGCGCGCAGCCCGCGCCAGACGGTGGGCGAGCTCTCCGGCGGCAACCAGCAGAAGGTCGTGCTGGCCAAGATGCTGGCCCGCAACCCGAAGGTCCTGCTGATGGACGAGCCCACCCGCGGCATCGACGTCGGCACCAAGGCGGAGATCTACCGGCTCATCCGCGCAACTCGCCGCCACCGGCACCACGGTCATCGCCGTCAGCTCCGAGCTGCCCGAGCTGATCGGGATGAGCGATCGGATCCTCATCATGCACGAGGGCCGGATCTCCGGCGAGGTCGCCGCCGACGGCGCCGACGAAGAACTCCTGCTCGCCTACTGCTACGGAAAGGCCGACATCATGACGATGTCAGACGGAGCCGACGCGCACCGGGCGATCAGCCCCGCACGTCCGATCGCGGAAGCTCCTGGTGCAGGGCGGCACCATCGCTCGCCCTGCTCGCTGCTGATCGTGTTCTTCTTCGCGATGCGGCCGGACGTCGTTCCTGACCTTCACGAACGTCCGCAACATCCTGTATCCAGGTCTCGATCCTGGCGATCATCGCCGGCGCGCAGACGCTCGTCATGGTCGTCGGCGACTTCGACCTCTCGGTCGCCGCGACCTCCAGCCTCGCCGGCGCGGTCGCCGCATCGCTCATGCTCGGCGGCACGCCGATGGCGCTCGCGATCCTCGTCGGCGCTCGCCGTCGGACTCGCTCGATCGGACTCGTCAACGGCCTGCTCGATCGCCTACCTCAACCTGTCGGCCTTCGTCGCGACGCTGGCCACGATGACCTCGGTGATCGGCCTGGCCTACCTGGTCACGCGAGGGCACGACGCTGTTCAACCTGCCGGCCGGGTTCAACGACGCTCGGCCAGGGCCGGTTCCTCAACGTGCCGCTGCCGGTGTACATCGCGATCGTGATCGCGGTGCATCATCTGGGCGCGTGCTGCGCTTCACCACGACTGGGCCGCAAGCTGGTACGCGATCGGCGGCAACGTCGAGGTCGTCCCGCCTCTCGGGCGTCAACGTGCGCCGCGGCCGCCTCCTCGCCTTCACCGTCGCCGGCTTGATCTCCGCCATCGGCGGCATCCTGCTCGCCGCCCGCCTCGGCAGCGCGAGCGCGGTGCAGGGCAGCGACAACCTGCTGTTCTCCGTCGCCGCCGTCTTCCTCGGCATGACCGTCATCCGCTCGGGCGCAGGCGAACCTCGTCGGCACGATGGTCGGCGTCGCGATCATCGGCGTCATGAGCAACGGCCTGAACATCCTCGGCGTGAACTCCTACGTCCAGCAGGTCGTGACCGGCCTCATCATCATCGCCGCCGTCACCCTCTCGTCCCTCAAGACCCGGGAGCGATAGCGACGTCATCCCCGATCACGCCGAGCGGACGCTCGCACTCGCCCGGGCACCAACAGCAAGAACGCAGTTACAACAAAGGAGTTAGACATGCGCACGAGAATTCACAGGATCGCTGCGGTCGTCGCCGTCGCGGCCGCCTCGCACTGACCGGATGCTCGTCCGGATCGGGCGGCGGCGGCGGCGACGGCGGCGGCGGCGACGACGAGCCGTTCAAGGTCATCGCCTTCACCTCCGGCAACCAGACGCCGATCGGCGCCTGGTGGGTCAAGGCCGTCACGGCGCAAGGCGGACGAGCTCGGCTGGGATCTCACGATGATCCAGGGCGACTTCGACTTCCAGAAGATGAACCCCGCAGGTCGAGAGCGCGATCGGCCAGGGCGCCGACGTCATCCTCGACGGCTACACCGACGTCGCATCGATCGGCTCGATCGTCACGGCGGCGAAGGACGCCGAGCATCCCGATCTTCGCGATGGACAGCGCGCACCGAGGCGACCGACGCGTTCGCCGATCAACATCACCACCGACCAGCAGGGCATCGTCGACGAGCACGGTCGGCGCGCTCGACGAGTCGCTCGGCGGCCTCGAGGGCAAGACCGTCATGGTCATCGGCCACGACCCGCACCCGGGCATCCGCCTGCGCGCCGGCCTCGCCGAGGAGGCGCTTCGAAGGCGGCCGGCGCGACCATCGCCGGCGGCGACATCCAGAAGGTCAAGTCGCCCGGCCACGGGTCGCACCGAGGCGCTCGCTCTCGTCGCCGACTACCTCACCGCCAACCCGGACGGCCTCGACGCCGTGTGGGTCGGCTGGGACGACGCGGCGCTCGGCGCCGCGCAAGGCCATCACCGAGGCCGGCTCGATCGGCGAAGGTGACCGGTGTCGACGCCACGAGCGAGGCGCATCGCCGCGATCGAGGCCGGAGGCGCCTTCCTCGCGACCGTCGAGCAGCCGTGGCCGTCGATCCTCGACACGCTGATCGAGGACGTCACGGCCTACCAGGAGGACGGCACCATGCCGTCCGAGAACTTCGTGGCCGTCGACGACCACGCTCGTCACAAGGACAACGCGGCGGACATCACCCCGTCCGACAAGCTGTAGCACGCACCGCTGCACGCGGTCCGGATGCCGCGCGTCCGGACCGCGCCCGGCATCCGCACCCCACTCGTCGCTTCACCCATCTCGACCTCCCGACCTCATTCGCCAGAAAGGCTACACCCATGCGTCTTGAACGGCAAAGTCGCGATCATCACCGGCGGCGCGAGCGGCATCGGTCTGCGCGACCGTGCAGAAGTTCGTCCGCGAGGGCGCCAAGGTCGTGATCGCCGACATCAACCTCGCGCAGGCCGAGGCGGTCGTCGCCGAGACTCGAGGCCGCTGGGCTTCGCGGGCGCGGCGCGCGCCGTCGGCAGGTCGACGTCTCCGTCTTCGCCGAGGTCGAGGCCGCCGTCGCCCACGCGGTCGAGGTGTTCGGCAAGCTCGACGTCATCTTCAACAACGCGGGCATCGCCGGCGGCAAGCCGCTGCTCGACCACGACCCCGCGGTCGACTACGCGCCGATGATCCGCATCGATCAGGACGGCGTCTACTACGGCATCCTCGCGGCGGGCCGCCAGTTCCGCGACCAGGGCACCGGCGGCGTGATCATCAGCACCTCCTCGATCTACGGCGAGCAGGCCGCCGAGCTCGCCTTCACCTACAGCGCCGCCAAGGCCGCCGTCATCTCCTTCACCCGCTCCGCCGCCTACGAGCTGGCCGAGTACGGCGTCCGCGCCGTCGCCATCACGCCGGGCCGCGTCGGCACGGCGATCATCAACCAGTTCAGCGACGAGCTCAAGGCGACCTTCGCGTCCGAGCAGCTGCGCGGCATGATGACCGCAGCCCGAAGAGATCGCCGACGTGGTCGCCTTCCTCGCCTCCGACGAGTCCAACGTCATCAACGGCACCGTCGTGCACGTCGACGACGGCTACTCGGTGTTCAAGAAGCGCCTCGACCTGCCCGTCGTTCTGAGCCTGACCGTGCCCGACTCCGTGCCGCTCGACGTCGCCTGTCATCTCAACGTCGCTCGTTCGCCGACCTCGCGCGAGCCCGGGCTCGACCGGCGCGCTCGAGGCGCTCGCCGAGCTCGGCTACACGCCACGTCGTGCTGCCGCCGATCGACCCGGACCGCGACGCCGCTCGCCGAGCTGAGTGCCGCCTTCGCGGCGCACGGGGCTCGTCGCCGATCCCGATCGCCGGGTCAGGCGCCCGGCGCGGATGTGTCCTCGGAGGACCCAGACGACCGGCAGCGCGGCGAGCGACGCCGCTGCGCAGGATGGTGGATGCCACCGCGGCGCTCGGCGGCGACCAGCTGAACGGCGTGCCCTACGGACTGTTCGGCGCGTCCGGAATCCGCGGCCACCGGCGCAGACGTTCGAGCGCTCGGCGCGGCACGTCGGCGCTGTCGCCGACTATGCGCACGAGCGCGGCATCACGATGACCTTCGAGGTGCTCAACCGCTACGAGACCGTCGATGATCAACACGGCGCGCAGGCCCGCGACTACGTGGCGGCGAGCGGATCGGAGCACCTGCGGATCCACCTCGACACCTTCCACATGGCCATCGAGGAGAGCGACATGCTGGCCGCAGTCCGCGACGCCGCTCCGCTGCTCGGCTATCTCGAGCTCGGTCAGTCGGGTCGAGGGGCGCTGGCAGCGGGGTCGGTCGACGTCGGCCGAGGTCGTGCGCGCGGCGCTCGCGGCGGGCTACCAGGGCCCGGTGGGCGTCGAGGCGTTCTCCCGGTCGGTGCTGTCCGAGTTCGCGAGCGACATGCTGCGCGATCTGGCGCGCGCCGTACGCCGACGGAGCGGAGCTGGCCGCCGAGGCGATCGGCATCATCCGCGCCGCGGAGGCATCGGCTGCGAACGCCTGATCCTCTGGTGCGCTGCCGTGCTGGTGCGCCGCCGCGCCGGCGGGCAGACTGGACGGACAGAGCACCCGTGCGCTGGTGGAAGGATCCGCATGGCCGACCCCGAGCCCGCAATCGAGGACCTCTCGAGCGAGAACCGGGCCCTGGGCGAGTGGCTCTCCGGACTCGCGCGGTCCACCGGGTCTCCGGGCGGCGGTGCCGCCGCCGCGATCATGCTGGCGATCGCCTCCGGCCTGACCTCCATGGTGGCCGGATACAGCCGTGCCGAGGATGACGAGCGCGCATCTCAGCTGGCCGATCTCAGGTCTCGGGCCTGGGCCCGTCGGGAGCACGCCGTTCGGCTGGCCGATCAGGACGCTGCCGGCTCGAAGGCCTTCGGCGCGGCCTTCTCCCTTCCGGACGGTGACGAGCGCATCGACGCCATCCGAGCCGCATCCATCGTCGCCGCCCAGTCGTCCCGTGCGGTCGGTGAGGCAGCCATGGAGGCGATCGACGATCTCGAGTGGCTGGCCGAGCACGGCAATCGTGCCCTCGTCGCGGATGTCGCCGTCGCGTGCGGCGCGATCCGCGCTGCCATCACGGGAGCGCGCACCAACGTCAGCTTCGACCTGGCATCTGCGAGATCGGCGGGCAGGACGCTCGACGAGGTGCGGGCGGATCAGCCTGAGCTCTGGGGCGCCGTCACGCGGTTCGACGAGGGCATCCGCCGCATCGACGCCCTGGCCTTCCGCATCGACGGTCGCGCCGCTCCCACCGATCATCACGGGGATTGACCAGGCACCGGGGCCGATCTGCGACGCCGACCTGCGATGCAGTCATGCGTCAGCCATGCGTCAGGCGTCCGAGAAGTCGAGGAGTCCACTCGGAGTCGCCGCGGCATCCACCGGTCGGTCGTGCGGCTCACGGGGCACCGAGTCGTAGACGTCCTCATCGAACACCACAGCGATCACCCGCGGATGCCGCGTCAGCAGGCCCAGGGTGCGATCGAAGTAGCCACGACCCCACCCCATCCGCATCCCCGTGCGGTCCACGGCGGCCGCAGGCACCACGAAGAGGTCCACCTCGTCCAGCACGTCCGGCCCCAGGATGTCTCCGGACCGCTCCGCGATCCCGAAGAGCCCCGGTGCCTCCCCTTCGCCGCGGCCGTCGACCCAGTCGAGCCGGCCGTCCTGTCGGCTGATCGGGAGCAGGACCCGCACGTCGTGCTCGATCGCCCATGCGATGTAAGGCCGCGTATTCGGCTCGTCCGCCGTCGACAGGTAGCAGACGACGGTCAGGGGACGCGTCTCAGGCGTCGCGTTGATCAGAGTTCGCGTGATGCCCTCAGCCGCAGCGGAGCGCTGTGCATCGGTGAGCGAAGCGCGACGCCCACGGATCTCGCCCCGCAGCGCCCGCTTGGCGGTCGCGCTGTCGTCCGGGTTCACGCGCCGCGCACCGGGAGCACGAGACGAGACGCTTCGGCGCCGCCGACGTGGATGCGGTGGCGACCGCGGTTGGCCGTCGTATGGTGGCGGGCGTAGACGGCGGGCGGGTAGTCCATGATGTCGCGCCCCTGAATGACGAAGACCAGCGACTCCCCTGCTTCGAACACCGTCCCCGAGGGCAGGATCTCGATGGTGACCGAGGTCGGCCCGTTCGATTCCATCGGAAGCGCTCGCTGGTGAGCGAGCACCGGGAGGAACGGCTGCGACCTCTCTGGGTCCAGTTCTCGATGCGACACCCGCAGCCATCCGACGGCGACCGGGCCGTCTTCGAACTGGGCGTAGTACGGGAAGCCGACGACCTCGCCGTCTGCGGTCTTCTTGAAGAGGCCGACGAAGAGGTCCATGTCCTCGGCGTCCGGTGCGCTCACCTGCAGTTCGGCCCAGGCGTGGCCGACGATCTCGGTGCGCTCCGAGAAGCTCAGCTCGAATTCCGCGCGATGGCTGCGCAGGCCGCTTCCGCGTCCGTCGTACTCCACGGCGTCCTGCGCGCGCGGAGCCTCGGTGGACAGCGTCCCATCCACTCCGAGGAAGTACGGCGTGTAGGCGGTGCCCGGGAGCGGCCACGTGTCCGCACCGAAGGTCTCGCCGCGGTAGTAGCCCTCACGGACCTCGTAGAGGACCGGTGGCCGGTCCTCCCAGCCGTTGTCCTCGTCCTTCAGGAAATGGTCGAAGAACCGCCGCTGCCGCTCGACGTTCTCCGGCAGGTAGTACTCGCCCCACTTCTTGCGGCCGTGGATGTCGAGCCACTTCTGCTCAGAGGAGAGTCGGCGGAAGCCCTCGAGGGTGCCGCGGGAGTGCAGCCCCTGATCGGACCAGCTGCCGACGACCCACGCGGGCACGGTGATCCGCTCCAGCTCGGAGGCCTTGGACTGCCAGAAGTCGTCGAACCACGGATGCTCCGCAGTCTCGAGCTCGAGATCCTCGATCGGCCCGCGGCTGGCGCCCCAGCGCTCCCAGATGTACGGCCAGAACGAGGTCTCCGGGATGCCGCCGTGACGCGCTACCTCTCTATAGGTGTCGGACCAGCCCTCCCACGGGTTGATCGCCGCCAGGTGAGGAGGGTTCAGCTCGGCGACGCGCCACTGGGAGACCGTCAGGTAGGAGACTCCGGAGAGTCCGACCTTGCCGTTGCTCCATGGCTGCGTGCCGGCCCATTCGATCAGGTCGTAGTAGTCCTCGGCCTCGTCGGGCGAGATGAACGATGCCGGCCCCGTCGCGTTCCAGGTGCCGGGGATGTCGGCGATGACGATGGCGTAGCCGTGCGGGACCCAGTAGTCGGGATCGGGCGCCTCGAAGGTGGTGAGCTCGCCGATGTCATCGGGGCGCACACCGCTCTCGGGATAGATCACTCCGATGGGGGCAGGGTTGTGCTTGCCATAGGGCGACCAGGCGATGACCGCGGGCGCCGGAGCCTCGCTGTCGGGCCGGTAGACGTCGAGCACCACAGTGCGGCCCGCGCGGGTCGAGACCACGACATCGCGGTCGATGATCATCCCCCGCAGCCGCTCCTGCCTCGGGTCCAGAGGGACGGCCCCACGAGACTCGGGCGTGCTGCGCGGCGGACGAAGCGGATAGGACATGCACGAGTTCCGATGCGATGAGGGGCGAGCGACCGGCGGGGAGCCGAGCGGGACTGTCTTGGTGGCTGAGCCCCGTCGATGCCCGGTCCGGCCATCTGGGCTTCGATACGGCCCTGCCTCCGGCGGGGGCTCTACTCAGCCACCGAGCTGCTCGACGATGGGGAGAGGTACTGATCGCCTGATCCGCGGAGGAGACTCCCCCGCGGATCAGGCGGTCAGGTGCTGCCTGCTGCCGAGGCGACGCTCAGTACGCCTTGGCCGGCGCGTAGCCGGGGCCGCTGGCCTGCACGAGGGTCAGACCGCTGATGGCCGGCTGGTCGTCACGGGTGGTGTCGACCGTGATGCCGTCGAGCAGCAGGGGCGCCTTGAAGTCCTTGATCGACTTCAGGGCGGTCATGAAGGAGTCGCGCGTCGGCTCCTCCATGCCCTTGAATGCCTCACCGAGGATCGCGCCCTCGGCGTAGCTCCATGCGCAGTGCGGCGTGTAGACCGCTGCGATCTTCGAGCCGTACTCCGCGAATGCGGCGTTGTAGGCCTTCACGTCGTCATCCTCGGCGAACGTCGGCGACGCCGGCACCTTGGTCAGCGAGGTGGAGTAGACGGCGGGGTAGGCCGTCGCTCCGCCGGGCTCGAGGATCGTGCCGGGGGTCGAGGTGTTCGACGGGAGGAAGATGCGCGGCAGCCATCCGATGGACTGCGCCTTCGTGAGCACGCCCACCTGCAGCGGCGTCACCGAGACGGCGCTCAGCAGCACGTCGGCCTTGCTGGCGGCCAGCTGGGTGACCTGGCTGTCGAGCGTGGTGTCGGTCGGCTCGTAGGTCGCGGAGTCGACGATGGTGACGTCGGATCCCTCGATCGCGTCGGTCAGGCCGGCGACGTAGTCCTTGCCGAAGTCGTCGTTCTGCGAGAGGACGGCGACGGTGATCGGCTTGCCTGCGTCGGCGAGCAGCTTCCCGAAGGTGTTGCCCTCGTCGTAGTAGGTCGGCAGCAGGCCGAACGTCCACGGGTTGGCCTTCTGGTCCTTCGAGAATGCGGTGGCGCCGGTCATGAGCAGCACCTGCGGCACCTTCTCGCTGTTGGCGATCGGCATGATGGCCGCGTTGGTGGGTGTTCCGAGCGCGCCGACGTAGGCGAAGATGCCGTCGCCGACGAGCTGCTTGAAGTTCGACACGGTCTTCGCCGGGTCGTAGGTGTCGTCGAGGTAGGTGAGGGTGACCTCGCGGGTCTTGCCGTCGCCGAACTCGAAGCCACCCGCGGCGTTCTGCGCCTCGAGGTAGGCGTCGAGGCCGGCGACCGAGCAGGAGCCGGGGCCTGCCGTGGCGCCGCTCAGCGGCGAGCTGATGCCGAGGCTGAGCGAGGTGTCGGTGATCCCGGGACTGGGCGCTGCGGTCTCGTCGGCTCCGGTGCTGGCACCGGTGCCTGCTCCGCCGTCGGTCGCCGTGCGGGTGCAGCCGGTGACCGTCAGGGCGAGCACGCCGAGCACGGCGATGGTGCCGACCACCCGCTTGTTGGGCTTCAGGAAGTTCTTCATTGACACTGCCTCTATCTCTCTACCGTGGTTGTTTCTCTGCATCCGACGCGGCGGTGGTGCGTGGTGCGGTGTCGCCGGTCGGAGGTCTGTCTGCCGCTGGTCTGCTGCGCGCGGAACCTCCGCGGCGGCCCCGGATGAGCTGGGCGATGCGCCGCGGAAGCGAGACGAGCCCGCCAGGCAGGACGAACAGCACCAGCAGCAGTGCCGCCCCGGAGATCAGGGCGGTGCGGGACGAGTCGATCTGTCCGGCCACCACCGGGAGCATGACGAAGTAGATGGCGCCGAGCAGGGAGCCCAGGATGCTCGCCGATCCGCCGATCACCATCGCGGCGAGCAGGTTGATCGAGTGGCGAAGCTCATCGTCTCGGGCGAGGTGTACTGCACGACGACCATGTAGAGGAAGCCGCCCACGCCGCCGATGAGCGAGGCGATGGTGAACGCCAGCACCTTGTAGCGGTAGGGCGAGATGCCCATGACGAGGGCGACGGCCTCGTTCCCCTTGACGATCGCGAAGGCGCGCCCGTACTGCCGCGCACGAGGTTGCGGGTGAGGATGAACAGCACGATCGCGATGGCGACCACCACGTAGTAGCGGCAACTGGTCGTCGGCGAGCCCGATCCCTTCGGGGCCTCGAGCCAGCGACGGTCGATGCCCTGCGACCCGCCGGTGAACTCGGGGAAGCGCTTGGCGAGCGGCACGCCGATGATGGGCAGCGCGATCGTGACCATCGCGATCGCGAGGCCGCCCAGCCGCGCCGCCGCCAGGGCCACGAGCAGTCCGACGGCCGCGGGGATGAGGCAGCAGAGCACGAAGACGAGCACGACGGGCCAGCCCTGCTGCACGCCGTACGCCGTGACGTACGCGCCGAGGCCGAGGAAGAAGATCTGGCCGAGCGAGACCTGGCCGGTGTAGCCCATCACGATGTTGAGCCCGAGCACGGCGACGGCGAAGACGCGCGATCAGCGAGAGCTGGTGTTGATGAACGAGCTCGAGGAGATCGGCGCGACGATCAGCACGACGGCGATGACCACGGCGACGACGCAGCCGCACGATCGGGCGGGCGAGCAGGTGTCTTCATCAGATCCGCACCACGACCTTCCGGCCGAACAGGCCCTGGGGTCGGACGATGAGGACGATGAACATGAAGATGAACGGCACCGCGATCTTGAGGTCGTAGCCGATGAAGTCGATGTAGGCGCCGGCGAGGTTCTCGACGATGCCGATGAACCACGCCGCGACGACGGCGCCGACCGGGCTGTCGAGGCCGCCGAGGATCACAGCGGCCAGCGCGTAGACGAGGGCGAAGTCGAGCATCCTCGGGCTGATGAACAGCTGCGGCGCGACGAGGACGCCGGCGACGGCGCCGAGCACCGCCGCCAGACCCCAGCCGACCATCAGCAGACGGCTGACGGGCAGGCCGGAGAGCGCCGCCGACTGCGGGTTGTCGGCGACCGCGCGCATCGCGAGGCCGAGCTTGGTGAAGCGGAACAGCACCTGCAGCAGGACCATCACGACGACGAGCACGATGATCGTGCCGACCGAGCGCAGGCTGATGAACACCCCGAGGATCTCGATGGACTGCGGCGGGAACAGCGACGGGAACTGCCGAGGCTCGTAGCCCCAGATCAGTGCGGCGACGCCGGCGATGAGCACGAAGAGGCCGATCGTCACGACGACCGCGGTGTCGGGATCACCGCCCTCGAAGCGCCGGACGAGGAACCGCTCGACGCCCGCGCCGAGCACGAAGGCGAAGACGAACGCCGACGAGCATCGCGAGCAGCAGCGGCGCTCCGAGCTGCACGAGTCCGTAGGCGACGAAGGCGGACGAGCACCGCCATCGCCGCCCTGCGCGAAGTTGATCAGCCCGGTCGCCCGGTTGACGAGCACGATCGCGAGCGCGAGCGCGCCGTAGATCGACCCGGTCGCGAAGCCCTCGACGATGAGCTGGATGGTGTACGCCATCGTCAGCCTCCCAGGTACGCGCGGCGGACCTCGTCCATGCCCATGAGCTCGTCCGTCGGTCCCTCGATGCGAGACCCTTCCCGTCTCGAGGACGAGCGCGTGATCGACGACGGAGAACGCGAGCGTCGCGTTCTGCTCGACGACCACCATCGCGATGCCGGTCTCCGACTGCAGGCGGCGGATCGCGTCGTAGACGTGCTGCGCGGTGCTCGGGGCGAGGCCGAGCGACGCCTCGTCGAGCAGGATCACCCGCGGCTTGCGCCATGAACGCGCGCGCCACCGCGAGCATCTGCTGCTCGCCGCCGGACAGCGCCGAGGCGTTCGACCCGATGCGCTCGCGCAGATTCGGGAACAGGTCGAGGCAGTACTCGATGTCGCTCGTCGATCCGCTTGCGGTCCTTGCGCAGGTAGGCGCCGACGCGCAGGTTCTCGCGCACGGTCAGCCCGCCGAGCGTGCCGCGCCCCTCGGGGACGTGGGCGATGCCCAGCCGCGCGATCCGGTCGGGGCGCATCCCGCGGATGTCGACGCCGTCGAAGCGGATGCGCCCCGTGGCCGCGACCATCCCGCTGATCGCGCGCAGCGTGGTCGTCTTGCCGGCGCCGTTGGCGCCGAGGATGCCCACGGCACGATTGGCCTCGAGGCCGAAGCTGATCCCGTCCAGCACGGGCGCGTAGCCGTAGGAGGCGGTGACGTCCTCGAGCTCAAGCAGGCTCACCGCTCACCTCCACGTTGCTCGACGGCCACTGTCGTCGATCCGACTGCGCTCGCTTGCCGATGTAGGCCTCGATGACCCGGGGGTCGGACTGCGCCTCGGCGGCGGTGCCCTCCATCAGCTTGCGCCGTGATCGAGCACCATGACGCGGTCGGTGACCGCGGAGATGAGTCCCATGTGGTGCTCGACGATCACGATGGTCAGGTCGAAGTCGTCGCGCACGCCGCGGATGGAGGCGATGAACTCCTCGACCTCGGTGTGCGACAGTCCGGCGGCGGGCTCGTCGAGCAGCAGCAGCCGCGGCTTGCGACAGCAGCGCGCGGCACAGCTCGATGCCCTTGTGCAGGCCGTGCGAGAGCTCGCCGGCCGGTGTGTCCGCGACCTCGCCCAGGCCGAGACGCTCGAGCAGGTCGGCGCCTCCGTGCGCGCGACCTTCTCGGATCGGGCGGTCCGGGGCAGCCGGAGCGCCCAGGAGACCGGTCCGCCCGGCGAGGGTGGAGTGGGCGCCGAGCAGCACGTTCTCGAGCACCGTCTCGTGCAGCTGCAGGGCGGGGTGCTGGAAGGTGCGGGCGAGGCCGAAGCGAGTCATCTGCGAGGCGGACTTGCCGCTGACGTCTCGACGCCGTCGATGCTGATCGAGCCGGATGAGGCACGGTAGTGGCCGCTGATGCAGTTGAACAGCGAGGTCTTGCCGGCGCCGTTCGGACCGACGAGGCCGAAGATGCGCCCCGACTCGACGGCGATGCTCACGTCCTGCAGCACCTTGATGCCGCCGAAGCGCAGATTGATGTCCCGCAGGACGAGATCAGCCGCCACTGCGGACATCCTCGGCATCGCATCGCACGAAGGTGTGTGCGTCGAGGCTGTGCCGCCTCAGACCGCACCCTCTCAAGAACTGCGTCATCGCATCTCGCTCCGCCGTTGGACTCGAACCTGCCCAAACTAACATGCACCATCCCGATTGGCGACAATCTCGTCGACAAAACAGGCGGTCTGCAGCTCGGCCGTTCCGCGTCTGTACGCGGAACGGCCGAACGGATCAGTCCTGGCGATACACCGAGCGCGCGTAGTCGTGGTACGGCGCCGGCGCGACCGTGGCGCGGATGCGCACCTGGCGGTGGGCCGCGTCGACCTGCGGCTTGCGCGAGATCGGATCCTCGCCCCAGACCACCTCGACCTCGGCGCCTTCCGGCACGTCGTTGTCGACGGAGGCGAGCGACATGTACAGCTGGTCGAAGGCGACGTAGCCGGCGTCGGTCGAGATGCCGACCTCGTGCTCCCCCGCGCACGACCTCGGTCCATCTGGTAGAAGCCGTAGCGCGCCTTCGGGAAGTCGAGGAACTTCGCCGGGATGCCGGGTTCCACCTGCGACTGGACGACGGACGCCACGTCCTCCGCGTTCCAGAGCAGGGTGACCTTGCGCCGCTTCGGATCGGCGGCGATCGCCTCGAGCGCCTCACGGCCGTGGAAGTCGTGGTCGAACTTCACCGAGCGCCCGAGACCGAGGTCGAACGGCGTGAAGTAGTAGTCGTGCACGTCGGTCGGAGTAGCAGCGATCCGCCGATCGAGCCGGCGCGGGCGGCGGGCAGCCACTCGCGGTACTCGGCGAAGTCGTCGTCGAAGATGGCCGGGAACGGGGTCGGCACCCAACCCGACTCCAGCGGCGAGCTCGAGTAGGCCTTCGCGCCCGACCCGGCGGATGCTCGAACTCGGCGCCGGCCTCCATCAGCGCGTCGCGTGCACGGTCTCGCCGTCCGCGTACGGCCCGTAGAACTCGAAGCCGGGCTGGCCGGCCATGCCGTGCCGCAGCGCCTTCACGGGCTTGCCGGCGATCGTCACGTCGGCGATGTGGAAGAACTTCACCTCGGGCGCCGGGCCGCCGAAGACCTTCTCCATGACCGCGTTCGCCTGCGGCCCCTGCAGCTCGTAGCGGTAGAAGGTCGGGTCGCCCTCGCGCATGTTCGAGTTGCCCTCGAGCCGGTGGCGCACGTCCTTGCCGGCGGCCGCCGCCTTCTCGACGTTGAAGCGCACCCAGTCGATCAGGATGTGGTGCCCGATGAGCACGAGCCCCTCGGGCCCCTCGGAGTTGTAGAACAGGATGCCGTCGCCGATGAGGTAGCCGTCCTTGTTGACGGTGATCAGCTGCTTGGCGACGCCGGGGCGGAAGTCCGCGAAGGTGTTCGGCGAGATCGCCGAGCAGCGTCGGGATGAGGTCAGCGCCGTCGAGGAACAGCTGCGTCATGTGGTGCGACTGGTCCATCAGCGCGACGGTGCTGCTCCAGGCACGCTGCTCGTCGCGCCAGTTCGTGAACTCCGGCGCGATCGGGAACGTGAACGCCGGCCAGTACTGGTTGCGCAGCAGCTCGACGGGGCTGCCCGACGCGGGCGATCGCCTGGGCGAGGGTCTCGGGGAGCGTTGTCTCTGGGGCACTGGCATCTGCTGTCATCGCGATCCTCACTGATCCGAGGGCCTCGTCGGCGACGCCCTGCGGGTGGAGCCTAGGATCGGTCCGCGGCCGCCGAGGGAGAACCTTCCGTTGAACGGGAGGATGATGCCATTGTCGGACACTCGTGCGGAGCCCTCCTCCGCACCATCCACCTGTCGAGGAGGACAGCATGGCGAATCAGTCGAACGGCGCATCCGCGATCAGCCGCGCCGTGCGCATCCTCGAGGCCTTCAGCTACGAGGCGCCCTTTCCTGACGCTCACCGAGATCGCCCAGCGCAGCGGCATCCCGCTGTCGTCCACCCAGCGCATCGTCACTGAGCTCGTGGGCCACCAGCTGCTCGAGCGGATGCCCGATCGCAGCTACCGCATGGGCAACAGGCTCTGGGAGCTCGGCACCCGCACCCCGGGAGCGATCGGATTGCGCGAGATCGCGCTGCCCTACATGCACGCCGTCCAGGCCCGGGTCCGCCAGCACGTGCAGCTCAGCGTGCGCTCCAATCTCGATGTGCTCGTGATCGAGCGGATCTCGGCGCGGGACGCCGTCGTGAACGCGTCCATCGTCGGCGGCCGGATCCCGCTGCAGCACTCTGCGGGCGGCATCCTGCTGCTTGCCGCCGCCGGCGAAGAGGTGCTCCGCGGAGTGCTCCGCCGCGGGCTGCAGCCGCTCACGCCCGACGGCATCCAGACCGAGGCCGAGCTGCGGCATGCGGTGGCCACGGCCGAGCGCGAGGGCTATTCGATCGCCTCCGGGCGGATCTTCTCCCGGGTCTCGGGGGCTCGCGGTCGCGGTCCGCGGCGCGCAGGGGGTGATCGTCGGCACTCTCACCATTGTCGAGCCGAACGACGAGAGCTCGCCGATGCCGCGGATCGAGCTGCTCCGTCGAGCCGCGGCGGGCGTCTCGGAGGCGCTCGTGCGCAGCTACCTCCCGCCCGGACATCCGGACGCGCCGCCTGGCGGGGCGTATCGCAGCCTGGTCCGGTCGTCCCAGTCCTCGATGGAGTACCTCGAGCACCTGCTTCCGCCGCTCGCCGTCCGCTGAACCGACGGCCAGCGGCGGGGCTGGAGCGCGGGCGCGGCAGCGCCGCGAGCTCGGAGCGAGATGACGATGTGCCATCATCGGGGTTCCCCAGGGCCGAAGGAGGATCGGGATGCTGAGCAGCCACGACGCTCCGCCGCGACCTGCCGCCGCGATGCTCGCGGAGATACGGCTCGTGGCCGCCTCGTCTCGCACGAGCGTCGAGCTCGACTGCTGGCTGGAGCCCGAAGTCGCCTTCCTCGAGCTGATGCGCGATCAGCCCTATGCGGCGTGGTTGGACGCAGGAGTGCAGGCGGCGAGCGGCTGGAGCCATCTCTGTCAGCTCGGCCCGGCCGGCTATGCACTCCTCGGCTCCCCCGATTCCGTCACGGTGCGCCACCCCCGGTCGGCGCGTGCCGCGATCTACGCCGGGTCGATCCTCGACGCCCTCGACGAGGTCGAGATCGGGGCCGAGGTAGGGTCCGGCACGTCCTCCCCCGGCACAGCTTCCCCAGGCCCGCAGACAATCGCGTCGGGCCCGTTCGAGCTCGGCTGGGTGGGCTGGCTCGGCTACGAGTCAGGCGCCGCCGCCCTCGGCGTGCGTCGCGCCTCCTCTACATCGGAGAACGCCGAGCCGGATTCGGCGATGCTCTTCGTCGATCGGCTGATCGCCTTCGACCACTCCGAGCGCCGGGTCATCCTGACGACGTTCGCCGAGACGGACGGCGCACCCGAGTGGCTCGATCGGACCGGGCGCGAACTGCTCGAGCTGCGCGACCGCGCGACTGAGGTCGAATCGCCGCCGTCGACGAGGGGGGTCGTCGACAGCGCCGACGGCGTCGATCCGGTCGCGGTCGGCACCCTCAGACACGCGCCGGACGCGTACGGGTCGATGATCCTCGCCTGCCAGGACGCGATCGTGGCGGGTGACGCGTACCAGCTCTGCCTCACGAATGAGATCACCGTGCCGGTCCGGGCGGATCGGGTGGCCGTCTACCGCAGACTGCGGCGAGTCAATCCGACGCCGCGGGGTGGCCTGATCATCGCGGACGATCTGGCGCTGGCCAGCTCCAGCCCCGAGCTCTTCCTGCTGATCGACCCCGACGGCTCTCTCGAGACCCGGCCGATCAAGGGCACTCGACCGCGCGGCGCCGACCCCGCAGCCGACGACCTGATGCGCCGTGAGCTCCTGGCCAGCGAGAAGGAGCGCGCCGAGAACCTGATGATCGTCGATCTCATGCGCAACGACTTCACCCGGGTCGCCCAGCTCGGATCGGTGCGTGTGCCGTCGCTGTTCGCCGTCGAGCAGTACGCGAACGTGTTCCAGCTCGTCAGCACGGTCACCGCCCAGCTGGCGCCCGGCAGCACCCCGCTCGCCGCCGTCAGGTCCGCCTTCCCGGCGGGCTCGATGACCGGGGCGCCCAAGGCGCGCGCGATGTCGATCCTCGCCGACCTCGAAGGCGGACCTCGCGGCCCGTATGCCGGAGCGTTCGGCTTCCTCGGCATCGATGGCAGGGTGGAGCTGTCGATGACCATCCGCACTGTCGTGCTGGACCGCCTCGCCGGGACTGCGACGATCGGGACGGGCGGCGGAATCACCGCGCTGTCGCAGCCCGATGAGGAGATCGCCGAGATGATCCTCAAGGCGCAGCCGATGCTGGAGGCCCTCGGGGCGCGACTCGAGACGGAGCTCCCCGCACCGCATCTCCCGACGAATGGGCAGGGAATCCCCCGAAAGGAACGATCTTGACCAACGCAGCATCCGACCACATCGATCTGGTCGGCATCGTCGCCTACGGACACCACGGGGTGCTCGGGTGGGAGCGAGAGCTCGGGCAGCCCTTCATCATCGATGTCCGCATCTGGCTGCCCCTCGCCGCGGCGGGCGCCTCGAACGATCTGTCGTCGACCGTGAACTACGGCACCCTCGCCGGGGAGATCCTGGCCGCCGTCGAATCCGAGCCCGTCGACCTGATCGAGGCCGTCGCCGAGCGGGTGGCCGAGGTCGCTCTCGCCTACCCCGTCGTCGAATCCGCGCGGGTCACCATCCACAAGCCGCGAGCGCCCGTGCCGGTCGCCCTGTCCGACGTGAGCGTGACGATCACCCGGAGCCGGTCGTGACGCAGGACGCGGCAGGCATGGGCGCCAGCACGGACGCCAGAACGGGCGCCGCGACCGACCACCGAGCAGTGGTCGCGTTCGGCAGCAACCTCGGCATGACGGGAGGCGATCCTCAGCACGGCGGCCGACGAGCTGCGTGCGCTTCCCGGCACGGAGTCGGTCGAGCTCTCGTCGATCCTCGAGTCCGTCGCCATCAAGCCATCGGGTCCGGATCCGAGCGCGCCGCCCTACCTCAACGCGGTGGCCCTCGTGCGGACCAATGCCGCCCGCGACGACTTCTTCCGCTCGCTCGGCCGGATCGAGCAGTCGCTCGGCCGGGTGCGGGTGGAGCGCTGGGGTGATCGGACGCTCGACCTCGACCTGATCGACTTCGACGGCGAGCCCCTCGAGACGGCGGACCTCACCCTCCCCCACCCGCGCGCCTTCGAGCGCCTGTTCGTGCTGGAGCCCTGGCTCGAGCTCGATCCGCAGGCCGAGCTGCGCGGTCACGGCCCGGTCCGTGAGCTCGTCGTCGGATTGCGCGCCGCGGCCTGAGGTCCGCGCGGCGCGCCCATCCGACTCGCTGCCCGCCGAGCCCGAGCCGGGCCACGGGCCGCCGCTCTCAGCCGGCCGCGCGCTCGATGATCCTGGCCACCGCTTCAGGCTGCGAGAGGAACGGGGAATGGCTCGTATCGAGCCGGGACACCGATGACCCCGATCGGCGGCCAGCGCCTCCTGGGCCGGGAGCGGGAAGATCGCGTCCTGCTCGGTGATGATGTAGGTCGAGTCCGTGTCATGCCACGCCGCTGCCGTCAGCTCATCCGTGAAGGCGAGCACGCTCTGCGTCAGCAGCTGTGCGGCGCTCCGGTCGGCCAGTTCCGCGCTCACATCACCGAAGAACAGCTGCTGCGGCGGCTGCTCCGCGTCGCCTGCCGTGACGAGCGGTCCGTCGACGTGCCACCGAATCGGGAGCGACCCCGCCGACCGCTCCGAGGAGGGATTCGCCGACATCCAGCGCGAAGGCGGCGATGAAGACGATGTGGCGGACCTTCGGCGAGGCTGGCCCCCTGGGACACCGGAACACCTCCATAGGAATGGGCGACCACGACGACATCGCCCTCGATCGCCGCGATCGCTTCTGCGACGGCGTCTGCGTCCTTCTGCATGGGCATGCCGGCCTTGTCCGCGTGATGCACTGTCGGAAGGTCGATCGTCTGCACCGCCCATCCCGACTCGGTCAGCAGCTGCTGGACCGGAGCCCAGCACCAGCTTCCGTGCCAGGCTCCGTGGACGAGCAGCAGGGTGGGGCGAGGAGTATCCATTCGAGGTCCTTTCGAGAAGCGACGATGCTCTGCCCAGCAGACTAGATTCTGTTCGCGCTGGGGGCGCCGGTGCACAGCTGATCGGCGGGCGGACAAGCTTCGACGCGCGCCTCAGCGCGGACTGCTCGTCGTCCGCTCAACCGGTCGGGAAGGCGGGGTCCTCGGCGAGTGCGTTCAGCCACTGGATCGTCGCACCCGTGACCCAGGCCGGCGCGGCCAGCGTGCCGAGGTAGTCCTGCGCGTCCTGCATCTCGTGCTCTCGCCGCCCGGCGTGCTGACGGGTCCCGTCGATCAGACGCTCGATGAGGGCCGGCCCATCAGGTCCGAGTTCGGACGCCATCTCTGCGAGCATCCACGTCCGCGAGCCGGCGATCTCCGCCGCGCTCGAAGCCTCGAGCACGACGGCGGCAAGCCCCTTCATGAAGACGCTGCGCAGCATCTTGAGACCTGCTGCTGTCCCCGCATCCGGTCCGACTGCGGTGACCGGGATCCCGAGCTGCGACCAAGCCGAGACGAGCTGCTCCGCCCCGTCCCCGCTCGCGAGCAGCGGGGTCATCGCGCCCGCGCGCGGCACGGGAGCCATGACGGCGACATCGGCGAATCGACGCTGCGCCGCTGCGTGCAGCGGCCGCCAGCTCGGCCTTCTGGGCGGGCGCGCCCGTGTTGAAGTCCGCGAACACGGCGTTCGCACCCATGAAGGCGAGCGATTCGTCGAGCACGGCCTGCGAGAAGGCGGCACCCACGAGGCTGACGACGACGTCGGCGTCTTCGACGGCCTCAGCGATCGAGGAATCACGGCGCACACCCGCCGGATCCTGGGCGGCGACCGGGTCGAAACCCGATACCTGAGCCCCCGAGACCGGCGAATCCCTCGGCATAGAGACGGCCCGCCTCGCCCAGCCCGACGACAGCGATCCGCATGATATCTCCCTCGACTGCCCGGTTCATGAGATTGTAGACATTAATGGCGCCCATGCCGGCGCCCGGTGCACGCATCGAGAGAGGGCGGTCGGATGACCGATTTCGCTACGGATTCCGCTCCTTCGACGGGCATGTCCGCGCTGCCCGACCTCACGCGCGCGATCCGCGACGCCATCGTCGGCGGTGAGTTCGCACCCAACCAGCGCCTCATCGAGGCCGACCTCAGTGCCTCGTTCGGAGCGAGCCGAGCGTCCGTCCGCACCGCGCTGTTCGAGCTGGCGAACGACGGGCTGATCGACCGTCTGCCCAACCGCGGCTCGCGCGTGCGAGCGATCTCCCTCGATGAGGCCATCGAGATCCTCGAGGTGCGCATCGGCGTCGAGGGGCTCTGCGCCGCGAAGGCCGCCGAGCTGATCACCGACGCCGAGATCGTCGAGCTCAGTGACCTGCGCGCATCGCTCATCGGCTCCGTCGAGGACGGCGACCTGGTCGAGTATTCGCGACTCAACCAGCTGCTGGACCGTCGGGTCCGAGAGATCAGCGCTCACCGCACCGCGGTCGGCATCATCGAGCGGCTGCGCAACCAGAGCGTCCGTCACCAGTTCCGACTGTCGTTCCAGTCGGGCCGCGCGAGCGTCTCCGGTCCCGAGCACGTCGCCATCATCGACGCCATCGTGCGCCGCGATCCCGACGCCGCGCAGGCCGCCACCCGCGCTCACCTGCAGAGCGTCATCGCTGCCCTGCGCCTGAGCTGAGCTGCCCGGCTTCAGCCCCCTCGGGTCGTTCGGCCACCTTTCGGGACGTTCGGCCACCTTCCGGGCGCGTTCGGCCACCCTTCGGGACGTTCGGCCACCTTTCGAAGGGTGGCCGAAGGTACCCAAAGGTGGCCGAACGGCAACTCGCGTCGGCGGCGCCCGAAGGTTCAGCCGACCGGCGGGGTGCCGTGGGTGTGGAAGGTCTCGATCGTCTTCATGCCCCAGGCCTGGCCCTTCGCGCGCTCCGCCTCGGTCCACTCGATCGACGGCCAGTCGGGCGCGAGCATGCAGGCGGGCGCCGGCGTTGGCGAACTCGATGCGGTTGCCGCCGGGCTCCCAGACGTAGAGGAAGAAGGTCTGCTGGATCGCGTGCTTGTGCGGCCCCGACTCGATGTGGATGCCGTTCTCGAGGAAGATGTCGGCGGCCTTGAGGATGTCCTCGCGGGTGTCGGGTGGCGAAGGCGATGTGGTGCAGGCGGCCGCCGTGCTGCCGGTCCAGTCGTCGGAGTAGACGACGTCGTAGGACTTGCTGTTGAAGTGGAACCACTGCGCCGAGATCTGGCCGGTGTCCAGCCGGATCTGCTCGGTGGCCTCGCCGCCGAGCGCGTCGGCGATGAACGTCGCCGTTCTCCTCGACGTCCTTGCCGAGGTAGTTGACGTGGTCGAGGCGGCGGGCGTTGACGCCGCGGCCGGGGAACGCTGTCGGCCTGGTTCTTCAGCGCCGGCTTCGCGTCGTCGGGCGCCGTAACCACTCGGTGTCGTAGTAGATGCTCCATCGGGTGGCCGTCGGGATCGGTGAAGGCGTAGCTGCGCCCGACGCCCTGCTCGCCGTCCTTCCAGCCGATGCCGCGACCGGTCGCCTCGATAGCGGCCGCGCGGCGCTCGAGCGCCTCCTGGCTGCCGGTGCGCAGGGCGACCCGGCCCACGCCGGATGCGGGACTCGCGGTGAGCTTGAGCGTGTAGCGCTCGTAGTCGTCCCAGGCGTGCAGGAAGACGGAGTCGCCCTCGGCCGCCACCTCGCGCATGGCGAGCAGCTCGGTGAAGAACCAGCGGCTCTTGTCGAACTCCGAGGTGAGCAGCTCGACGTGGCCGAGATGGGCGATGTCGCCGAATGAACTGTTGCGCATGACTACTCCTAGGTGACGTCGGCGTCAGGTTGAGGGATCAGAAGGGGACGGACGAGCTCAGCGGCCGATCACGAGCGCGGGAAGACGGTGCCGTCGAAGAGCTTTCGAGCGGTGCGGACATTGCCGGACGACCGCACGTCCCGCCCGTCCATCTCGATCACGACGTCGAAATGGCCGGTCGGGATGCTCGATCCGGAACTGCTCGCCGTGCGACGGGAGGACTGCGAGGTCGTTGCCGACGGCGCCGGCGATGCGACACCCCTGCCGCGACCGTGAGCGCCCCGAGCACGCCGATGGAGGTGTGCACCTTGACCGGCAGGAAGCTCGCGGGTGCGAGATCGACGCCGCCGTCGGTGGGAGCGGAGAGCAGCACCATCTTCGGCACGGTGGTGCTCGAGACATCGCCCATGCCCATCAGCTCCGCGGCCTGCAGTCGGATCGCGGCGAGCCGACGGTTCAGCTCGACGTCGTCCTGCAGCGCCTCGGGCGACTCGGCGCCGGTCACGCCGAGGTCGGCGGCGGCGATGAGGACGGAGGGCATGCCGTTGTCGACGCAGGTGACGCGGATGCCCGTCGACGACGTCGGTCGACGTTGCCGGTCGGCAGCAGCGCGCCCGTCGAGGACCCGGCCGTGTCGGTGAACTCGATCCGGATCGCGGCGGCCGTGCCGGGCACCCCGTCGATCGCGGTGTCGCCGTCGGTAGTCCGGCATCCCGCCGGGGGTCGGGAAGGTCGCGCGGCGCGGTCGCTCGGTGTTGATCATGCGGATGCGCACGGTGGTCTCGTCGCCCGTCGCCGGCGACGAGCCCGCGCTCCACGGCGAACGGGCCCGACGCCGGCGAGCAGGTTGCCGCAGTTCTGCCGGTCGGTGACCACGGCTCGGTCGACCACGACCTGCAGGAACAGGTAGTCGACGTCGACGCCTCGTCGGCGGAGCGGCGAGACGACGGCGACCTTGCTGGTGAGCGGGTGCGCCCCGCCGATGCCGTCGATCTGCCGCGGGATCGGGGCTGCCCATGATGCGCAGCAGCAGGTCGTCGCGCTCGGCGGGATCGCCGGGCAGGTCCTCGGCGAGGAAGTAGGCGCCCTTGGACGTGCCGCCCCGCATCAGCATGCAGCGGACGCCGTCCGCGGTCACCGCGGTCAGCGTCGGCTGACATCGGCTCGTACGTCGTCGCCGGTCGCGGCCACGTAGCTGACGCCGAGGTCGGCGAGCACGCCGCGCAGCCTGTTGCGATCGAGGCTCAGCTCGCCGTTCTGGTAGGCGGCACGCGAGTCCGCCTCCTTCGCGACGCGGGCAGTCGGATGCGGCGAGCGCCGTCGCGACGTCGCTCGCGGGCGACGCAGAGCACGCCGTCGTCGTCGGCGACGATCAGCGTCGCCGGGGCGGATCGACGACGCCGCCGACCACGATCGGCACGTTGACCGAGCCGGGGGTGGCCTTCACGGTGCCCTGCGCGTTGACTGCGCTCCCGCCCAGGCGGGGAAGCCCATGGCGCGCAGGTCGACGACGTCGCGGACTCCGCCGGTGGTGACGAGCCCGCGCACGCCGCGCTGCTGCAGCGCGGTGGCGAACAGCTCGCCGAACGAGCCGTCGAGCGACGGGGACACCGTGGTCACGACGAGCATGTCGCCCGGCCGGCACTGCTCGACCGCGGCGTGGATCATCAGGTTGTCGCCGGGCCAGCAGAGCACCGTGACGGCGGAGCCCGCGACGCGGGCGCCGTCCTGGATCGGGCGCAGCGACGGTGCCGACCAGGCCCGTGCGGCCCATCGCCTCGTGCACGGTGGCGACCCCGTACTCGGCCAGCGCGTCGAGGTCGGCGAGCGGCGTGCGCCGTCGACGCCGGTGACGATCACGTTCGGCATCCGAGCCCCTATTCCAGCACGTCGGTGACCTGCGGGTAGTAGCGCATGTACGCCTCGCCCTTGGTGTCGACCGGCAGCCCGAGGTTGGGCCCGGCGTTGCGCTTGACCTGCACGCCGCGGCGGACTCCGAGGTCGGTGTAGTAGTCCCACATGTGCTTCTGCGCGGGCAGGCACTCCATCGCCTCGCGCTTCGCCGGCCAGGCGGCGGTGATGTCGAGCAGCACGTTCGGCTTGAAGTCGGACTGCTCGGGCTGGTGCGGCTCGAAGAAGAACACGGCGGGGCGCCGCCCAGCGGCTCACCCTCTCCGGGGTAGCCGATCGCCTGGGCGAGGACCCGCGCCTGCAGCGCCATCCGCGCGGCCGCGGGATGGTCGCCGTTGTAGGGGTCGGTCAGCGGATGGGTGAGCACGACGGTCGGCACGACGCGGCGGAAGACCTGCACCAGCTTGTCGGTGAGCTCGGGGCTCTCGAGCAGCGGGTAGTCCCCCGCGTCGAGGAACTCGATCTCCGCGCCCAGAGCCGCGGCGGCCCCCTCGGCCTCGGCCCGACGCATCGCCTTGATCTCCTCGAGGGACTTGCCGGCCAGCCACTGGCTCGCGGACTCGCCGCGCTCGCCGAAGGAGAGGCAGACGATCACGGCGCGATCGCCCCGCTGGACCGCGGACGCGATGGCGCCGGACGCCCGCCAGACGAAGTCGCCTGCGTGGGCGCTCACGACCAGTACGGTCCCGGCCTGGGTGCTCTGCGTCTGGTCGCTCATCGGCCCGGCTCCATCACTCGGTCATGTATCGCGTAGCCGAGCCGTGGTCGACCGACCTCCAGCTCGCTTCGAGCATCAGACAAGCACGCGTCATTTGGATTGTCAACAATACTGTTCCCAAAATCGAGCAGTCCCGTTGATGCGTTGCACCCCGCCCCTGGCACAGGATTGTCGACGATCGTGGGGACCGCGGCGGCACCCTGTGTCCGACGTCCGAATCGCGGCACCGCCGCCTCCGCTCACATCGCGGATCGCGTCCCGAACGAAGGAGTTCACCATGGCCACCTCATCCCCCAGCCTCGCCGATGCCATCGCGGAGGCCGGCTCTCCCGTCGAGTTCCTGCGCAACGCGCAGGCCCGCCCGACCGTCTTCCCGGTCGACACCGGAGTTCAGCAACTGGCGCTCCGAGCAGCACTCGTGGCGCGAGACCGTCGCGCTGCTCGACCAGTCGCACCACATGACCGACCTGTTCCTCACCGGGCCCGACGCGCTCAAGCTGCTGAGCGACACCGGCGTCAACAGCTTCGCGAAGTTCCAGGTCGACAACGCCAAGCAGTTCATCGCCGTCAACCACGAGGGCTATCTGATCGGCGACGCGATCCTCTTCCACCTGGCCGAGGAGAGCTTCGACCTCGTCGGCCACCCCATGGTCATCGACTGGGTGCAGTACCACCTCGAGACCGGCGACTACGACGCGCAGGTCGAGCGCGACGGCAACTCGATCGTCCGTCAGGGCCCACCCAAGCTCTACCGCTACGAGCTGCAGGGCCCGAACGCGCTCGCCCTCGTGGAGAAGCTCATCGGCGGCCCTGTGCCGCCGACGAAGTTCTTCCACATGACGAGCTTCGAGATCGCCGGAACCACCGTCCGCGCGCTCCGCCACGGCATGGCCGGCCAGCCCGGCTTCGAGCTCTTCGGGCCGTGGGCGGAAGGTGACGCCATCCGCGCGGCCCTCGTCGAGGCGGGAGCGGATCTCGGCCTCGTCCAGGTCGGCTCGATGGGCTACTCCAGTGCCAACCTCGAATCCGGCTGGGTGCCCTCCCCCTTGCCTGCGATCTTCACCGGCGAGGGCACGGATGCCTACCGCGCCTGGCTCGGCGCCGCGGGCGCAGGCTCGCTCGCCGGCAGCCTGCTCTCCGAGGACATCGAGGACTACTACGTCACCCCCTACGACCTCGGCTACGGCCGGAGCGTCGCCTTCGACCACGAGTTCATCGGCCGCGCCGCCCTCGAGCGGTTCGCCGCGAATCAGGCCCGCACCAAGGTCACGCTGGTCTGGAACAGCGACGACGTGGCAGCAGCCATCGGCTCGCTCTTCCAGCCCGGAACACCCGCCAAGTACATGGCTCTGCCCGAAGGCGCGCTACGGGCTGTACCAGGCGGACGAGGTGACGCTCGACGGAAAGCCGGTGGGCATCTCGATGGACTGCGGCTACATGGCCAACGAGCAGGTCTTCGCGTCGCTCGCCACGATCGACAGCTCGGCGGCCGAGACCGGCACCGAGGTCACCGTCACCTGGGGCGAGGACCCGAACACCCGCAAGCCGCAGGTCGAGCCGCATCGCCAGGTCACGATCCGCGCCACCGTCGCGCCGGCGCCCTACCTCGACTACGCCCGCAGCAACTACCGCGATCGCTGACCTCGCTCACTCGGGACACGCTCGGCCAGCCTTGCGGACGTTCGGCCACCTTGGTTCGGCCACCTTTCGAAAGGTGGCCGAACAGCCCGAAAGGTGGCCGAACCCGGGCGAAAGGTGGCCGAGCGGTGCGGGTCAGGAGGTCCGGTCGGCGGATACGGCAGGCAGGCCCGTGATGATCGCGTCGTCGGGGCGCTGGGCGTGCAGGCGGTCGCTCAGCTCCAGGCCGCGCTTGGCCCACTCGATCTGCTGCTCGGCCTGCGCGACGAGGCCTTGGTAGGAGAAGACCTTGAACTCCGTGATCGCCTCCCACGAGTCCTCGGGGAAGTGCTCGAGCCGGCGGACGAGCGTCGGCTGCGAGTGATCCTGCAGCTCGCCGATCATGCCCAGCCACTGCTCGCGCCGCGCCTCGTAGTACTCGAGGTGCGCGATCAGCTGATCCCTCGTCGCCTCCGGGGTCGCCCATTCGAAGTAGGCGGCCTTCAGGTGCACCGGATCGCGCTCGCGCGAGTAGTCGAGCGTGGTGTTCATCCACTCGCGGAAGGCCCCGACCCCGGCGTCGGTGATCGTGTACTCGCGCTTGGTCGTGGTCGGTCCCCACGGCACCGGGGCGCTCGTGACGAGTCCGACCTCCTCCATCTTGCGCAGCTCGGGATAGATCTGGGAGTCCGGTGCATGCCAGACGAATCCGACCGAAGAGCGGAAAGACTTGCAGAGGTCGTAGCCGGTCATCGACTGCGTCGTCAGCAATGCGAGAAGCGCCTGTCGCAGACTCATGGTCATCCTCGATTCCTGCCGGTGGCCACCAGGCTAACCGGCTGGAGAGCGGTTCTGCCGTTCATCGGAATTGCTCAGCACCGAGTCTGGCGCGCAGTCGTTCGTCTCACTATGATCATAGTGATTCGCCACTATGCAGGTAGTGGTCGACCCGTTCCAAGGAGGCAATGTGGCCAGCATCTTGATCGCGCACGGTTCAGTCGGAGCCGCGCAGTGAGCGCCGACGGCGTGACGACGAGCGGACAGGGCGTCGCGAAGCGACGGACCCTCAACGCCGTGCTGTCGAACATGGGCTATGAGGTGCTGCCGTTCAAGGCCACCGAGGACAACGTCGTGAAGTTCGTCCCCAAGTCGGTGCGCCTGACCGTCACCGCCTCGCCCCCGAAGGGCATCGAGGCGACCATCGCCCTCTCCGAGAAGTTCGCGGGGCACGGCTACTCGGTCGCTCCGCACCTCTCCGCGAAGATGATCCGCGACAAGGTGCAGCTCGGAGAGTTCGTCCAGCGATTGAAGGCCGTCGGCATCGACAGCGTCTTCATCGTCGGCGGCGATGCCGAGGAGCCGGCCGGCGAGTACACGGACGCGCTCTCGCTGCTCAAGTCGCTGGACTCCATCGGGCACGAGTTCACCTCGATCGGGATCGGCGGCTATCCCGAAGGGCACCACTTCATCCCGCAGGCCGGACTGGACGCCGCTCTCAAGGAGAAGGCCCAGTTCGCGACCTACATCGCGACGCAGATCTGCTACGACGCTCCCGCGATCATCTCCTGGGCGCGTCGCATCAAGTCCGAGGGCGTCGATCTGCCCATCCGAGTCGGCATGCCCGGCGCGGTGAGCCGCGAGAAGCTCCTGCGCATCTCGCTCGCATCGGGCGTCGGCGACTCGCTCAAGTTCCTGCAGAAGCAGAAGGGCATGTTCTGGCGCTTCTTCGTGCCCGGCGGCTACAGCCCGAACAAGCTGATCCGCGGCCTCAAGCCGGCCATCGGCGCGGCCGACAACAACCTGCAGGACTTCCACATCTTCACCTTCAACGAGCTCGAAGGCACCGAAGCCTGGCGCACCCAGATGCTCCAGCGCTACCCGTCCTGATCCAGCCCGCTCACGCTTCAGACCGCACCACTCAGCCCCACTCCACCCCGAGCACAGACGCTCATCGATAGGAAAGAGAACCAGCGCATGGCCCCGAAGAATCTCCAGGAAGTCCTGGACGCAGCCGGCAACCCCGTCGAACTGCTCCGCAACTCCCCCATCGGCACCTACATCTACCCCGTCGTGCCCTCCGAGTTCACCAACTGGCAGCGCGAGCAGCGCGCCTGGCGCGACACCGCGGTGCTGTTCGACCAGTCCCACCACATGGACAACCTGATCATCCGCGGCAAGGACGCCCTCAAGCTGCTCCAGGACACGGCGATCAACTCCGTCGCGAACTTCCCGGTCGGCATGGCGAAGCAGCTCGTCCCCGTCGCCTCCAACGGCGGCGTCGTCGGCGACGGCATCCTGTTCCACGAGATCGAGGGCGAGTACGTCTACGTCGGCCGCGCGCCCGGTCTCCAACTGGCTGCTCTTCCACGGCGAGACCGGCGGCTACGACGTCGACATCGAGGTCGACCGCCGCTCGCCCGGCCGCCCCTACGGCAAGGCGGTCAGCCGCAAGTACTGGCGCCTGCAGATCCAGGGCCCGAACGCCTGGCCGATCATCGAGAAGCTGCAGGGCGGCTCGGTCGAGCAGGTCAAGTTCTTCCGCATGGGCAAGCTCACCATCGACGGCACCGAGGTCAGCACGCTGCGCCACGGCATGGCCGGCGCGCCGGGCCTCGAGCTGTGGGGCCCCTACGAGGACGCCGAGCGGATCCGCAACGCGATCCTCGAGGCCGGCCAGGAGTTCGGCATCGAGCCGGTCGGCTCGCGCGCCTACTCGTCGAACACGCTCGAGTCCGGCTGGATCCCCTCGCCGCTGCCCGCCATCTACTCGAGCGAGGCCGAGCGCGCCTACCGCGAGTGGCTGCCCGTCGACAGCTACGAGGCGACCAACGCCCTCGCCGGCTCGTTCGTGTCGGACGACATCGAGGACTACTACCTCAACCCGTGGGAGCTCGGCTACGGCTCGTTCGTCAAGTTCGACCACGACTTCATCGGACGCGACGCCCTCGAGAAGATCGACCCGACCACGCAGCGCAGCAAGGTCACGCTCGCCTGGAACTCCGAGGACCTCGGCGAGATCATGAGCTCGCTCCTCGAGCAGGACGAGACCTCTGCCCAGTTCTTCGACCTGCCGAACGCCAACTACGGCTCGTCCAACTTCGACTCGGTCGTCGACGCGAGCGGCAAGATCGTCGGCGCCTCGCTGTTCACCGGCTACAGCGCCAACGAGCGCCGCGGACTCTCGCTCGCGACGGTCGACCCCGACGTCGAGATCGGCACCGAGGTCAAGGTGCTCTGGGGCGAGGACCCGAACTCCGAAGAAGACCTCGGTCGCAGCCGCACAAGCAGCGCGAGGTGCGCGTCGTGGTCAGCCCGGTCCCCTACGCCGAGACCGCGCGGACCGAGTACCAGGGCGGCTGGCGCTCCGCCAGCGCCAACTGAGCCAGCGCCAACTGATATCGACGCGGGACTGACGTACTCGAGATGACGGAGAACCCGGGCGGCGTGCCGACGAACGGCACGCCGCCCGGGCCCGACCTCGACCGCGTCGCGGTGGCCATCCGCGAGCTGCTCGCTGCGCTGGGCGAGGATGTCGATCGACCCGAGCTCGGCGCGACACCGGCTCGCTCGGCGCAGTCCTGGGCCGAGCTGCTGAGCGGACGAGACGCTCGATCCCGTCGCTCCCCTGATCCCCCTGCCCGGCGAAGAGAGCTTCTCCGGGCAGGTCGGTCGCTCTGCGGGACATCGCCTTCCGATCGGTCTGCGAGCACCACCTGCTGCCGTTCGATGGCGTGATCCACCTGATGTATCGGCCGAGCGGCGCGGTGGCCGGCCTCGGCTCGTTCATCCGCACGATCGAGGCGCTTTCCTCTCGGCTCCAGCTGCAGGAGCGTCTCACCGAGCAGATCGCGGATGCCATCGAGGCCGCACTGGCACCGGAGGGCGTCCTCGTCGTGGCGCACGCCCGGCACGGCTGCGTCTCGGATCGCGGGGTGCGCGACCCAGGTGCCCGCACCATGACCATCGCCTCACGCGGCTCCTACTCTGGAATCGCGGAGGCGAGCGCCACCGCTCTGCTCCTCATCCCCACCCCGAGCGACTCCCCCACTTCCCCTCCCCCGCCGACCCTCCGACGCCGACAGGCATCTAGAAGGAGCACATCGTGTCACTCGCCGCACCGGCAAGCACCCCGGCCGCATCTCCGGCCAGCACTCCGAAGGCGGCCAGCTCGCCGCCATCGGGCAACACCGGGCGACTCATCGTCACCGGAGCCGACCGCCCGGGGATCGTCGCCACGGTCTCGTCGACGATGCAGGAGTTCGGGGCCAACATCATCTCGCTCGACCAGTACTCCACCGACGCGGAGGGCGGCAACTTCTTCCAGCGCACCGTCTTCGACCTGCCCGACTTCCGCGCCCGGCGCCCCGAGCTGGAGAAGGCGCATGAACGAGCGCCTCGGCGACGCGCTCGGCCTCGAGTGGACTCTCACCTCGGCGCGCACAGCGCAAGCGGGTGGCGATCTTCGCGTCGAAGTCGGATCACTGCCTGCTCGAGCTGCTCTGGCGTCACCGCCGCGGAGAGCTCGACATGGACGTCGCGATGGTCGTCTCCAACCACTCCGACCTCGCCGAGGACGTGCGCCAGTTCGGCATCCCCTTCTTCCACGTCCCCGTGAGCGGCGACAAGAAGGAGGCGGAGGCCGAGCATCTGCGCCTGCTGCAGGGCAACGTCGACCTGGTCGTCCTCGCCCGCTACATGCAGATCATCTCCGACGACTTCCTGCAGAACGTCGGGCGCACCGGTGATCAACATCCACCACTCCTTCCTGCCCGCGTTCATCGGCGCCGGCCCCGTACCTCAAGGCCAAGGAGCGCGGCGTGAAGCTCATCGGCGCCACCGCGCACTACGTGACGAAGGACCTCGACGAGGGGCCGATCATCGAGCAGGACGTCGCCCGCGTCACCCACGCGCAGTCCGCCGCCGACATGGCCCGCTACGGAGCGGATGTCGAGCGTCAGGTGCTGGCGCGTGCGGTGCAGTGGCACTGCGAGGACCGGGTCATCCGAGACGGCAACACCACCGTCGTGTTCCGATGAGCGTCCTCCGATGACCGCTCAGCTGATCGACGGCACCCGGATCGCCCGCGAGGTCCGCGCCCGGGTCGCCGCCGACGTCGCCGAGCTGAAGGAGAGGACGGGGATCACCCCTGGCCTTGCCACCATCCTCGTCGGGCGAGGATCCCGCGAGCGAGGTCTACGTCCGCAACAAGCGGCGCCTCGCCGTCGAGACCGGGATGGCCGACCTGCACCGCCACCTCGACGCCGGCGTCACACAGTCCGCGGTCGCCGCGATCATCGATGAGCTCGCCCACGACGACGCCGTCTCCGGCATCCTGCTCCAGCTGCCTCTCCCGCGGCACCTGGAAAGCGGTCCGCTGATCGACCTCATCCCCGCGCTCAAGGACGTCGACGGCCTCACCACCATGAGTGCCGGACTGCTCGCCCGCGGGCGCCCCGGCCTGCGGCCCTGCACGCCGAGCGGGGTGATCACCCTCATCGACTCCACCGGCATCTCCCTCGAAGGCGCTGAACGCCGTCGTCGTCGGCCGCTCCGAGCTGGTCGGCGGACCGATGAGCCGCCTCCTGCTGGAACGCAACGCCACCGTCACGACCGCGCACTCCCGCACCCGCGACCTGATCGCCGTCGCCTCCGAAGCCGACGTCCTCATCGCCGCCGCTGGCGTCCCCCACCTCATCGGCGCCCAGCACGTGAAGCCCGGCGCTGTCGTCATCGACGTCGGCATCCACCGGACCGAGTCCGGTCTCACCGGTGATGTCCGATTCGACGAGGTCAGCGCCGTCGCCGGCTGGCTCACTCCCGTCCCCGGCGGAGTCGGGCCGATGACCATCGCCACCCTCCTCGCCAACACCGTGACCGCCGCGCGCATGCAATGGGAGCAGAAGCAGCTGGCGACACGCGCCTGAGTCGCGGGACAGCCGAATTCCACCGCACATCCACACCCGGTTGCGGACACAGCACTCGCCTATGGACAGAACACAGTGGTCTACCGGGGTGTTATGTCCGCACGAGGGTGTTTGAGCGGATCGAACCGGGGGCGTGATCCCAGCGCGCCCCCGCAGGTGACTCCTAGGGTGAAGCACATGAGCGACCTGAGCGGATACTTCCGTGATCTGTACGCGGCCGACGCGGATCCGTGGGGCTTCCAGAGCCGCTGGTACGAGGAGCGCAAGCGCGCCATCACCCTGGCGGCGCTTCCGTCCCCTCGCTACGGTCGCGCGCTCGAGCTGGGCTGCTCGATCGGAGTGCTGACCGCACAGCTCGCACCCCGCTGCGACGCTCTGCTGGCCACCGATTTCGACCCGACGGCGCTCGGCCAGGCCAGAGCGCGGCTGGCTGACGCGTCGAACGTCGAGTTCGCACACTCCGCTCTGCCCGACGAGTGGCCCGATGGTCAGTTCGACCTGATCCTGATGTCGGAGGTCGGCTACTTCCTGACGGAGGAGGCGCTGCGTCAGCGTCGCCGCGCGGATTATCGGATTCACTCGCTCCGAGCGGTGTGCTGCTGCTCTGCCATTGGCGGCCGCCCTTCGACCCCGCGCCCCTCGATGGCGACCGGGTGCACCGGATCATCCGCGAGGCGACGGGCTACCCGGCCGTCGTCCACCACGAGGAGGACGACTTCCTGCTCGACGTGCTGAGCGCCGACGCCGTCTCCGTCGCTCGACGGACGGGCCTACGCGACTGACCTGACTTCCGAGAGAGGCGTGCGCTGCGGGAAATCCCTTGACGGACTACTTGTTTTTTGCAAGTGTGGGCGATACCTGCTCAGCACGCTCGAAGGGAAGCCCCATGGCATCGATGTTCGTCAACCTGCCCGTGACCGATCTGGATCGCGCCAAGGCGTTCTACACCGCGATCGGGTTCCGCATCAATCCACAGTTCTCCGATCACAACGCAGCGTGCGTCGTCGTCGAGGAGGACCACAGCTACTTCATGATCCTCACCCGCGAGTACTTCCAGACCTTCACCAAGCTCCCGATCGGCGACCCGGCGGTCAACCCGGCCTCGTCCACTGCGATCTTCCTCGAGACTCGCGAGGCGGTCGACACGGCCGTCGCGAACGGGGTAGCGGCGGGCGGCGCCGAGCCCGGAGAGCCTGCAGACTACGGCTTCATGTACCAGCGCGGACTGACCGACCCCGACGGCAATGTGATCGACTTCGGCTGGATGGATCCGGTCGCGGCGGCGCAGGGTCCGGAGGCCTTCGCGAAGCAGCAGTCCTAACCGTCGGCAGATGGCTGCCCGCGACTACGGCCAGTACTCCGGCGTCACTCAGGCGCTGGAGCTCGTCGGAGAGCGCTGGGCACTGCTGATCATCCGCGATCTCATGGTGGGGCCGCGTCGCTACGGCGAGCTGGCGGCGGGGCTCCCCCGCATCCCCAGCAACATCCTGGCGGCGCGACTCAAGGAGCTGCAGGCGGCCGGCGTGATCCGTCGCGCGCCGCGCTCGCGGATCATCGTCTACGAGCTGACCCCCTACGGTCGCGAGCTCGAGCCCGTCGTGCTGGCGCTCGGGGCATGGGGGTTCAAGGCGCTCGGCGATCCGCGCGACGAGCAGATCATCACGCCCGACTCGATGACCATCGACCTGCGCGCGGCATTCCGGCCGACCGTGGCCGCGAGTCTGCCCTCGACCTCGTACGGGGCGCGACTCGGCGGCGCAGAGCTGCTGATCCGGGTCGACGGGTCGCGCCTCGACGTCCGCCGAGGGGACGGACCGGTCGATTTCGCCTTCGCGACCGGTCCCGAGATCCGACGGCTCATCTCGGGCGAGCTCGCTCCCGGACGCGCGATCGCCACCGGGGCCGTCGAAGTGCTGCAGGGCCGAAGCGATCTGCTGGACCGCTTCGTGAGCACATTCCACCTCGCCGCCTGAAGCGCCGGCGGCGGCAGCCGCGACCAGCCGTTTCGGGGGCGCCTCGCAGTTTGAGTCGGGGGCGCGTGCGTAGGTTGGGGCCCATGACTCCCTCATCACTGCGCCAGCACTCGACTTCCAGCTCGGGCATCGCCGTCGTCACCGGCGGCACGGCCGGACTCGGCAGGGCGATCGTGCGCGAGCTCGCCGCACGCGGCTACGACGTCGCCATCCTCGCGCGCGGGCAGGAGGGTCTGGACGGCGCCGTCCACGACGTGACCGGAATGGGTCGGAGGGCTCTCGGGATCCCCACTGATGTGGCGGACGTCGACGCCGTGGAGGCGGCCGCCTCGCGCGTGGAATCTGAGCTGGGACCCATCGACGTATGGGTCAACGACGCGATGGTGGGTGTCTTCGGCGAATTCATCAGCACGGACCCCAAGGACTTCGAGCGGGCGTTCGATGTCAACTTCTTCGGCTTCGTCAACGGCACGCGGGCCGCTCTTCGACGCATGCAGCCCCGGAACTCGGGCACGATCGTGCAGATCGGATCGGCACTCGCCCACCGCGGGATCCCGCTGCAGGCCTCGTACTGCGCGGCGAAGCACGCCATCACCGGATTCAACGAGTCGGTGCTCACCGAGCTGCTCCACCAGAAGTCGAAGGTGACCCTGTCGCAGGTGGACATGCCTGCCATGAATACGATCCAGTTCAACTGGGTGAAGTCGCAGCTGCCGGCACCACCCGCAGCCCGTCGCTCCCATCTATCAGCCGGAGATCTGCGCCAAGGTCGTCGCCGACGTCGCGCAGAAGCCGCGCCGTCGCACCTGGGTCGGGGAGCCCACCGTCGCCACGACCCTCGGCAATCGGTTCGGCAGCCGAATCGCCGATTGGTATCTCGCCAGGTCGGGCTACTCGGGCCAGCAGGCGCCCGACGTCACGGAGCCGATGCTCGGCACCAACCTGTACGAGCCGATCGCCGGAGACCATGGCGCCCGAGGCGCGTTCAGCGATCGCTCCATCTCGGGCAGCCCGCAGATCTGGGCGATCAGGCACCGGACGATGGCCTACAGTGCCGCGGCAGGTGTCGCGCTCGCGATCCCCCTCGTCGCTGCGATGCGACGCGCGATGAGTCGATGAGGGTCACTCCGCTGGAGCTGGCCCGCGCCGCCCTCGGCGCAGCGGACGCCCTGGCTACGGCCCGGGTGGGCGAGCTCGAGTTCGGCAGACGTCCCGACGGCCGATGAGCTGTCGGTGCTCCGCTTCCTCGGCTGGCGTCAGATCGCCCAGGCGACGGTCACCGCAATGGCAGGCGGGCGTCGACTCGGTGTCGTTGTCGACGCGCTGCATGCGGCATCCATGATCGCGCTGGCGATCTGGGGCCCCGCCGCGCTGCGTCGGGCAGCCGTCAGCGAGTCGGTCGTCGCCAGTGCGCTCGCGATCTGGGGCGGCTCGGTCATCCGCCGTCGCTGACTCGCAGTCGGCCGCCCGCCTCATGCGCCGAGGGGCGTGAGCCGCGCGGGCAAGAGCTCCCGTCATTACAGGCGATGCTGCCCGACGGAGACCGTGCTGCCCGCCGCATCCAGCGCTCGGAGCTCGGCCGCGTCCAGCTTCAGGTCGCCGGCGTCGAGGACCTCCTGCAGCTGCGCCACCGAGCGCGCAGAGACGAGCAGGCTCGACACCTCCGGCGTCGACAGCACCCAGGCGATGCTGACCGCCGCGGGCGTGGAGCCGGTCGCCGCGGCGATGCCCTGCACGACATCGAGCACCGCGAACCCCTGCGGTGTGCAGTAGCTCTCGACGTCGATCATCCGATCCACTTCGACGCCCACCGGGGCATCGCGGCTGTACTTGCCCGAAAGGAATCCCTTGGCCAGCGCCGAGTGCGCGACGAATCCTGTCGCCTCGCGAGCCACCATGCGCCGCAGCCGATCATCGAGACCCGACCGCTCGACGAGGCTGTAGGCGCTCTGCACCACCGCAGGCGCCGCCCACCGACCGGCGAGCGCGGCCACGAGCGACTGCGCGAGCTGGTCGGCGGTGAAGTTGGAGACCCCGATGGTCCGAACCTTGCCGGCGCGGACGAGCTCATCCGCCGCCTCGAGGGTCTCGTCGATGGGCACGCGCGAGTCCCACAGGTGCAGCGAGAACACGTCCACCCGATCGGTCCGAAGGCGGCGCAGCGAACCGTCGATGCCGAGCCGGATCGCGGTGGCAGACAGGCCGCGCGCCTCGCGCCCCTTGCCCACCTTGGTGGAGAGGACCACCTCGTCGCGGCGGCCGCTGCGCACCAGCCAGTCGCCGATGATCGACTCGGCTTCGCCCCCGGAATGCCCCTGCACCCACTGAGGGTAGGTGGGCGATGTGTCGATGTGATTGCCGCCCGTGCCGACGTAGAAGTCGAGTATCCGGCCCGCCTCGCCGGGCGACGCCGTCCAGCCGAAGGTGCTGGTGCCCAGGCCGATCGCTGAGACCTCGATGCCAGAAGATCCCAGAGAACGCAGCTCGTTCATGGTCATCCTCTGCCTTCTCTGCGGTCGGCGTTCATCGGCGACCATAGAATCCTAGACCCTGAAGCCCCCGCGCGGGGGCGTGAAGCGGACCGAGGCGGCCCCAGTCAGGGCCACACGGCGGAGGCCTCGCTCCGGGGATCGGCGCTCGGCTCCCGTTCAGTTGTTGTCGACGCGCAGCCTTAGGCTAGGTGCGCCCCCAGTTGGGGGCGCCGATCCCCCAGGAGCGCAGTGCACGAAGGTCCGGGCATCCCCGCGTGATCGGGTACTACGTGCATCACCATGGAGCCGGGCACCTCCATCGCGCCGCCGCACTCGCTGCCGCTGTCGACGACGAGGTCGCCGGCTTCTCCTCGCTCGACGCCCCCGCCTCATGGGCGGGATCGTGGACCGTGCTGCCGCTGGACACCGACGCATCGCCTCCACGAGACGCACAGGCGAACGGGCGACTGCACTGGGTGCCGCTCGGATCGGTCGGCCTGGCGGATCGGATGGCGACGATCGCGCAATGGATCGCTCGCGCCAAGCCCTCCTGCTTCGTGATCGATGTCTCCGTCGAGGTTGCGCTGCTCTGCCGCCTTCTCGGGGTGCCCGTCGTCGTGGTCGCCCAACCGGGAGTGCGCACCGATCCCGCCCATGCTCTGGTCTACGACATCGCCGCCGCTGTCATCGCCCCGTGGCCACCCTTCATCGAGCCCCTCAGCACTGCCGTCGAGCTGGGCGGGCGGCTCCACACGGTGGGCGCGATCAGCAGGACAGCGGTCCGCCCGCCAGGCACCCCTCGACGCGATGGCCTGATCGCGATCCTGCAGGGCCGGGGTGGCCGCAGACCGAGCTCCGTCGACCGGACGGTCGCCCAGCTTCGAGAGGCGGAGATCGGCGATCTCGTCCCTGCCACCGGCTCGGAGCACGAGATCGCCGACCTCCTGCGGTCCGCGCAGGTGGTGATCGCGCACTGCGGTCAGAACGCCATCGCCGAGATCGCCGCGGCACGCACGCCCGCCGTCCTGATCGCCGAGGATCGACCGCACGGCGAGCAGAGTGCGATGGCACGCGCCATCGACGCGTCCGACCTGCCCGCGCTCGTCCTCCCTGTCGATGTCGATCGCGGCCGTGACGTCGCCCGCGATCTGCTTCTCCAGACGATCGCCCGCGCTGAGGGCCTCGACGGCGACCTCTGGGCCAGCTGGGTGGATGGAGCGGCAGCCGCACGAGCCGCAGCCGTCATCCAGCGAGTCGCGGCGGGATCCGGATCGGGTCGGGACAGCCGATGAGGACGAGCGTCATCACCATCGTGTCCGGACGCCGGCAGCATCTCGAGCGACAGCACGACGCCCTGCTCGCCGGACCCGTGACTCCCGATGAGCATGTCGTGGTCGCGATGGACGACCCCGAGCTCGAGGCCTGGCGCTCCGAGTCCGCCCTCCCCCCGGTCATCCTGCCGATGGAGCGCGTCGACGGCCGACTGCCGCTGGCCGGTGCGCGCAACGCCGGCGCCGCCCGTGCGATCGCGGATGGCGCCGAGCTGCTCGTGTTCCTCGATGTGGACTGCATCCCCGGCCCCGGCCTGCTCCCGAGCTATCAGGCGGCGGCGACCGTCCGTCCGCGCAGCCTGCTCTCCGGAGCGGTCGGCTATCTGGGCCCGAACGAGCACGACCCCTCCTTCTTCGAGACTGCGCGCTTTCCCGCCTTCCGTCCGGTGCCCGCTCCCGGTGAGCTGCTCGAGGCCGATCCGCTGCTGTTCTGGTCGCTGTCGTTCGCGGTCACCGCCGACGCCTGGCTCGGGATCGGCGGCTTCGACCCGGGCTACACCGGCTACGGCGCCGAAGACACGGACTTCGCGCAGAGCGCTGTGAACGCCGGCATCCCGCACACCTGGGTCGGCGGCGCAGAGGCGTTCCACCAGCACCATGAGTCGCAGCAGCCGCCGGTCGATCACCTCGACGACATCCTGCGCAACGGCGCCCGATTCGCGGACCGCTGGGGCTTCTGGCCGATGCGCGGCTGGCTCGACCAGTTCGAGCGCCAAGGACTCATCGAGCAGATCTCCACCGGCCAGCACACGCCACCCCGCTACCTCAGGAGGACCCAGCCATGAGGATCGCTGTTCTCTGCCACATGCATCACCCCATCGCCCAGCCGTTCGAAGGCGGAACCGAGGCGCACACAGCAGCCATGACGGACATCCTCGTCGCCCGAGGCCACGAGGTGACGCTCTTCGCCAAGGAGGGCAGCGGCACGGCCGCACGCCTGCATGCCCTCGTGCCGGCAGATTTCGAGTTCATCCGCACGGCCTCCCCACTCGTGCGAGAGCAGCAGCGCGGCTTCCTGGCCGAGGCGGCCCACCACAGCATCCAGCTCATCGAAGCCGGCAGCTACGACGTCGTCATCAACAACTCGCTCAGCTCGCTGCCCTACCGGGGCCTTCGTGACTCCGCCATGCTCACGATCCTGCACACCCCGCCCACCCTCGCCGACGTGACCTCCGTCGTGAGCAGTGCGGGCTGGACGCCGGGAGATCGACACGCCTACGCCACGGTCTCGCACGCGAACGCAGCGAGCTGGCGGCACCTCCTCCCCTCCGTGGAAGTGGTGTCCAACGGGGTGGATCTCGACCGCTGGCGACCGCGGACCCATCTGCGGCGCCGTCATGCCGTGTGGGCGGCGCGGATCACACCCGAGAAGGGGCTGCATCTGGCGATCGATGCCGCGAGAACGGCGGGAATCGCGCTGGAGATCAGCGGTCCGATCGCCCATCGCGCCTACTTCGACGAGCAGATCGTGCCGCGGCTCGGCGCCGACGTCCGCTATCGCGGCCATCTGGATCACGATCAGCTGCCACGGTTCCTGGCGCGCGGAGCGGTCTTCATCGCGTCGCCGCTGTGGGCGGAGCCGTTCGGTCTCAGCGTCGTCGAGGCGATGGCCTGCGGCACCCCTGTCGCAGCTCTGCCGGCCGGCGCCATGCCCGAGCTGATCGCTCCCGCCGCGGGCGCCCTTGCGGTCGACGACAGCGTCGACGCGCTGGCGCAGGCGATAGGCGAGGCACTGGTTCGCAGCCGAGCGGCGGTCCGTTCGGCCGCATCTGCATATTCCGATCAGGGCATGGTGGACGGCTACGAGCGCATCCTCCGCCGCCTGACCGGCTCCGCCGATCACTCCCCGCTCGCTGATCCGACGGCCGCGGCGCAGGGGTCCGGCGGTCTCGACCTGCAGACCAGCGACCGATGAGCACTCGGGCGCGCCTGCGCGAACGCAGTCGACTCGTCCGGATGTGGCGGCTCGCCCGGACCTCGCGGCCGCACACCTTCACCGAGAAGGTCCGCTACAAGATGCTGCGGGACCATCGGCCGCTGCTGGTCACGTTCGCCGACAAGGCGGCGGTGCGCGACTACGTGATCGCGCGGATCGGCGACGGCTACCTGCCGCTCGCCCTCGCCGTGCTCGATGACCCCGACGAGCTGCGCAGCATCGCGCTGCCCGAGCGCTGGGTCGCGAAGCCCACCCACGGCAGCGGCGCGGTCATCGTCGTCTCGCCCGAGGCTCCCGAATCGGCGCGATTGCCGGAGGCCGCTTCGAGCTGGGTCTACCGGCACGTCCGCGCCGAGCACGCCTCTCGGGAGCACCTGGCCGCCATCGGCCGACACTGGATGACTCAGCTCTACGGACAGGGACCGAACCGCGAGTGGGCCTATGGACACGTGCCGCGGAGGATCATCATCGAAGAGCTGCTCGAGGACGGCCTCGGCTCCATCCCCGAAGACTTCAAGATCTTCACCTTCCACGGGGAGCCGCGGTTCATCCAGGTCGACGCCGGCCGATTCGGCGGGCGGACCCAAGACTTCTATCGGCCCGACTGGCAGCACCTGGAGCTGAGCGGCGGTCCCGCCTGGGCGGACCCCCCTCGGCCCCGGCCGGAGCGACTCGACGAGATGCTCGAGATCGCCCGGCTGCTCGGAGCGGAGACGGACTTCGTGCGGGTCGACCTCTACCACCTGAGGGATCGGGTCGTGCTCGGCGAGCTGACGAGCTACCCCGCGGGCGGCGACAGCCCCTTCTCCCCCGAGCGCTTCAATGCGGAGTTCGGACGGGCGTGGACCGTGCCGCGGCGGTATCGCTGACGTGCCCGCCTTCTCCTCGAGTGTCGATCACGGCCCGGTAGAGCCGTCGGTGGGCGTCGGTGATGCTCGACTGCTCCAGGTCGCGCTGGGTGGAGCGACGGCGAATCGTGTCGTTTCGGTCCGGCGCCGGGGCGAGGGCGCGGTCCATCGCCCTGGCCATCGAACGGGCCATCGAATCCGCCATCGAGTGGGGGTCCCGGTCGAACGCGAAGACCCCATCCGCATGCTGATCGTTCAGGTGTCCGATAGTCGGTGCCAGCACCGGCACCCCGAGATCCCAACAGAGCTCGAGCCAGCCCGAGTGCGTGCCGTGACGGTACGGCAGGATCGCCGCGCTGAGCCGCGCGATCGATGCCGCCAGCTCGTCGTCATCGAGGCGGGAGTGCACCTGCAGCTCGATGGCCGGATCGGATTCTGCCAGCGCGCGCACTCGACGCTCGGCGTCGTGGTCGCGGACTCGCTGGTGCAGGTGAATTTCGAGGACAGCCCCGTGCCCGGCGCGCAGGCGCAGCGCTTCGGACGCCGCCGCGACGGTTCCGGGACCATCGACGCCGGGTCGGAGGTCCTTCAGATGGATGCCGATCCTCGGACGCTCCGCCGGAGCGAGGGCGGCGAACCGGTCGGCCCGATCGAGCATGCGCGGATGCGGGATGACGACAGCATTCCTGCCCCATCGATCGGCGATCTCCGCCGCGGCTCCCGCGGTCAGCGTCGCCACCGCGTCCGCCGCTCCGATGAGCAGGTCGAGCTGGGCGAGATGCGCGGCCTGATCGACGAGCTGCGGGTTCTGCAGATCGTGCACCGTGAGCACGAACGGCCGCCCCACCTCGGCCAGCGCCTGGAGGACGCCGCGCATATGCGCCGGCGCGAACGACTCCATGCCGAAGTGGACGTGCATCACGTCGAAGGAGTCCGCGTTGGCGCGCACCCAGTCCGCGTCCCACATCACCGGCGGCCACCACTGGCCGGGGCCGGCGCCCGGCGGGGTGGGATCCGGCAGCACGCTGAGACCTCGGAGGCTGCCTCGGACGTACGGATGGCCGGCCGGGATGGAGGCGATGCGCACCTGCCGACACTACGACAGAGCCCCTGCATGACGGTGCCGGCAGGTGGATGGCACGATGGAAGATCACGTGGCTCCGCGGTCCGGTCGGCAGGGCGCTCGACGTGCAGGGAGAGCGGCGCATGCGCACGATGACGGCGTCGGACCACCATCCCGCCCCTGCCGCCGACACGGCGGAGCCCTCCGGACGCACCCTGCACTATGGGGTGTTCTACGGCGTCACGGAGGTCGCCTCGGACCGGCCGATCCTGCTCGTGCACGGCAACTGTCAGGCCGAATCCCTGCGCATCATGCTCAGCGGCACAGAGGTGGAGACGGTCAGGATCCCTCCCGTCCATGAGCTCACGGCGTCGGACGTCCCGCACCTCGACCGCCTGCTCGGCCGGGCCTCCTACCTCGTCAGCCAGCCGGTCCGCGCCGACTACCATTCGCTGCCGCTCGGCACCCATCAGCTCGTCGATCGACTGAGCAGCACCGCGCGGACCGCGCTCATCCCGGTCGTGCGCTTCGCCGGGCTCTACCCCTTCCATGCCATCGTGCGTCCACCGACCGACCCATCGCTCAGCCCGCCGCTCGTGGCATATCACGACCTGCGCACCCTGGCCGAGGCGGGACAGAGGCTCCGCGGCGAGACAGTCACGGCGCGACCCGGCCGGCGCACGGGCCGGATGGATCTCACATCGCAGCAGGTCCGCGCCATCGCACAGGCGTCGCTCCGCGAACTCGCGACGCGGGAGAAGCATCACGGCACCGTTCGCGCCTCCGACCTCTTCGAGTCGCCCGACTTCGACACGATGCGCACCCTCAACCACCCCGGAAACCACATCTTCGCCGCTATCGCGGATCTCGTCCGCAGCGCTCTCGGACTCAGGCAAGAGGCAGCTGTTCCGCGACCCCCGCTGCTGAACAGCGTTCACGCTCCGCGGTCGGAAGCGGTGATCAGGGCCTACGGATTGGACGCCGAGCCGCGATCGCACTGGATCGTCGATGGGGGCGAGCTGCCCGAGGACGAGGTCCGGGAGGCCCACCTCCAGTGGTACGGGACGCATCCCGACGCGGTGACCGCGGGACTCGCCCGGCACGCCTCCGCGCTGACGACGCTGGGGCTCCGATGAGCGATCTGGGCGAACGTCCGCCCCTTCAGCTGATCGTCGGTCCGCCGGAGCACGGCGTCGTCGGCTACGCGCGATCGCTGGCCTCCGCTCTCGACGCGGCGCCCGCCGATGATGCACCGAAAGGCGGCGAAGGAGTCGATCGGGCGCACCTGCACTTCACCGACCGCCTGTTCGGCCCAGATCCAGAGCGCGCGGCCGACCGAATAGCAGGGCTCGCGCAGCAGCGCCGGCTCTCCGTCACGCTGCACGACATCCCACAGCCCTCGGACGGTGAGGCGAGCATGATCCGCCGCGCCGCGGCCTACCGCTCGGTGATCCGCGCGGCACGTGGTGTCGTCTGCAACAGCGAGCACGAGGCCGAGCTCATCCGTCGACATGTCGACGCCGAGGCGGTCCTCGAGGTCATCCCCCTGCCCGTCGAGTCTCTGTCCGAGTCATCCATCGCGGGATCGAGTGCTGCCTCGACTGCTCCTCTCGAGTCGACCGTCGCCATCGTCGGATTCATCTATCCGGGCAAGGGGCATCGCGAGGCCATCGATGCGCTCGCGGAAGCCCACCAGCGCCACGGACCCGACCTGCTCCCTCGCACGGTCACCGCATTCGGGCGAGCGTCCGTCGGCCATGAACGGGATGTCGACGCACTCCAGGCGCACGCCCAGCGACGAGGTGTCGGATTCGAGAGCACCGGCTACCTGTCCGACGTCGCTCTGCTGGCACGCTGCACTGCGGCGGCCGTGCCGCTCAGCGCCCACCAGCACATCTCCGCTTCTGGGTCGATCAACACCTGGCTGAGTGCCGGGCGCCGCCCACTCGTGCTCAGCGGCCGATACGCCCGCGAGATGGCGTCGCTCCGACCCGGCACTCTCCGGCTGGTCGAACCCCTCGACCTTGCCGATGCCATCGCCGATTCGGCTCGTCACCCCGAGGGGACCCGCCTGGCCGGAACGGTGTCGCTGCGCCCTGTGCTCGCCGACACCGTCGAGTCCTACGTCGCCTGGTGGCGAAAGGTCTCCTGGTGATCGGCTCGACGGTGCCGGGCAACCGCTGGGATCTCGCTCCTGAGGCGGCCGACGGCCACTCGGGCGCTGCCAGGGTCTCCGTGGTGATCGTGCATTTCGAGCAGCACATCGAACTGGCCCGCACCCTGGAGGCCCTGGCTCGGCAGACCTCCCCCGCGAGCGAGATCATCGTCGTCGACGACGGATCGACCCAGCCACCGGACGTCGGGCCAGGAGTCCGCCTGCTCCGGCAGGAGGACCTCGGATTCCGCGTCGCCGCCGCCCGCAATGCGGGCGCCGCCGTGGCCACCGGAGACGTGCTCTGCTTCCTGGATGCCGACACAGCCCCTGAAGCCGGCTATCTCGACGCGATCGGACGACTCCCCCGCACGCTCCCAGAGGCTCTCGTCGTCGGGCGCCGGCGGCACGCCGATCTGTCGGCGGGAGATCATTCCGGCCCGGTCGAGGTCGAGGGCGTCGCACACCTGCTGCCCGAGCCCGAATGGCTGCTCGACGCCTACCGGCGCACGCGCGACCTGCTCGAGGTGGATGACACCTCCTACCGATACGTCATCGGCGCGATCATGGCCTGCAGCCGATGGCTCTTCGACGAGGTCGGCGGCTTCGACGAGTCGTTCTCCGCCTATGGCGGCGAGGACTGGGACTTCGCCTACCGCGCGTGGCTGCACGGCGCCATCCTCGCGCACGAGCCGCGCGCCGTCGCCTGGCACGACGGTCCTGAGTTCGCCGGCCGCAGCGATCACGCGGCGAGGAGGAGTCAGAAGGCGCTCGAGACCCTCGCCGTCGCCCGGTCCATCCCGGCTCCCGGCGCTCGCGGGCGGGGGCTGTTCTGGTCGTCCGCCGACGTGGTGGCGGTGATCGATCCCTCGGTGACGACCGCGGCCGCGGTGATCACGATCGACGGACTGCTCGCCGCCGTCCCCTCGCTGGCCATCGTCGTCGCCCGATCCGAGTGGAGCGATCGACTTGAGGATCCCCGAGTGATCGTCGACGACGACCTGCACGGACGGCTCTCGTCGGGGCCGGTCGGCGGCCTGCCCGCTCCGCTCGAACGAGTGCGGCGGGTGATCCGCTGCAGGGCTCCCCTCACCATCCCCGCGGACGGTGGGGAGCTGCTGACACTGCTCAGCGCGAGCGAGAGACAGCGCTGGGCGCTGACCCGGGTGATGGTGGGTGAGCGTCATGCGATCGACATCGTCGATGTAGGTGCGGATCGGCGCAGACGCAGGTGGGCTGACGAGTCCCTTCACCCGGACCGAGACGGTCCAGGCCGTCAGTCTGCGGCTGCTCGACGAAGCAGTCAGCATCGCCGCGCGCTTCGGCGGCTGGGCGTAGCCGAAGGCGCGTGAGAAGCCTGAAAGTGCGGCTATCCGTCGGTCATTCCCGCGCTTTTCGGCTTCTCAACGCGGTCGAGGCCGCCTCATCGTGAGTCGAGAGCGGTGCGCACCCGTCGAACAAGCTCGAATCGGTCGGCGAGCGCGTGACGGTCCACTCGGATCACCCGCCAGCCGGCCTCGGCGATGTGATCGAGACGGACGATGTCGATCGAGAACTGTCGCTCGTCGGTGCGGTGATGACCGCCGTCGTACTCGATGACCACCCGCTCGTCGCGGAAGACGAGATCACCGTGATAGCGGCGGGCGCTCGTCTGGATGAGCCCGTTGACCTCCGGCTCGGGCAGCCCGTTGCGGAGAAGGAGCAGCCTCAGGCGGGTTTCCGGCGCCGAATCGGTGCCCGGTCTGAGGTGGACCAGGGCCTGCTCCAGCTTGGCCCGACCGCGGCGCATGGATGAGCCATCGATCCGGGCGCGCAGTGACTCCTGGGTGGCGACAGGTGAGCGTCGACTCAGCAGTCCATCGCCGAGCACAATGAGCTCGTCCGTCGAGAGCGAGGCGGCGAGATCGAACCAGGTGGCGATGGGGTCACTGACGGCGATCAGCCCGTCTCGCAGCAGCGGGGGTCGGTCGCGCGCCGTGTGACCTATGACTCCGCTCACGCGTGGCGCGTGCTTCGGGAGCACCGAGGTCACATGCAGCTTGACCTCCGCCGGATCGAAGGATCGCGTGGCCTGGGCGGGAAGTCGCATGCCCAAGAGCCTGGCTGCGGTGGTGTGACTGAAGTACTGATCGGGCGTGAGCCGGAGCGCGTAGGTGTGCGCCAGATCCCACAGAGTCGCGTCCGCAGTTCCCGAGGGACGACGGAGCCCGGGGAACGGCCGGTCCAGGTCTTTCGCTCTGAGACGGGCAGCCGGGATTCCCAGCCGCCGAGCCTCCTGCACCGAGAACACGCGCTCCTTCAACGGTTCCGGAAGCTCTCGTGGGGTGCGCATGGGCGAATAGTGCCCACTCGCCGCCGCGCACGCGCGAATTCTCCACAGCGCAGGCCCGAGATGCGGGTGAGAAGCCCAAAAGTGCGGCTACTTGTCGATCATTCCCGCGCTTTTCGGCTTCTCAACGTGCTCGAGGAACGGCTACAGGAGTGTGTCGATCAGCCACAGGACCGGGCCGAACAGCGCGACGATGCCGACGGCCATGAACAGGGCGAGCAGATAGGGGTGGCGCTCACGCCAGAACAGGTAGCGCGAGAAGTCCCCCCGCAGGTCGGACAGCGTCCGCGTCTCGGCGATCCGCGTCACCGGCAGCTCGTAGAGGGACACGACGGTGCGCAGCGCCTCCTTGCCCCAGAATCGTCCGCGCATCCTCAGGCGCACTCTGTCGTTCTCGTCGAGGAGGAACAGGTGGTCGAATGTGACCGACGAGTTGCCGTCGGTCACCGGGATGAGCAGGATCGAGCGCATCTCGTCGCGCCGGGTGACCATGGGCGGACCGAACAGGTCGGTCTCGGTGATTCCGTCCGGTGTGAAGACGACCTCGGCGCGAGCGAGGATGCGGCGGAGGAAGATCGAGATCGCGAGCATCACGACGTTGAGCAGCACGATGTAGCCCCACGTGCCGTTGGGCACCGTGAGCGCGTACAGTGCGGCCAGCGGGGGCAGGATGAGGCAGGTCGCGCTGATGGCGTAGCGCTTGGTCAGCGTGCTGACGAGCGGGCGGATGACCGTGCGTTCGCCGGCCAGGACATCGGCGTGCGGAGTCTGAGAGTCGATGGTCACGGAGCAGAGCCCTCCTTACCCGCAGAGGCTACGATGCGGCCGATCGGATAGGGACCCGCCGCGCCGAGCTCTTCAGCATTCGGGTGAGGCGAGACGCCGTCAGCCTGTGCCGCTGCTCGAACGCGCAGGAGCTCGCGTGCCATAGTACGAACAGATGCACCCGGTCGGCGCGCGCTCGCCGGCCCGTTGACGCCGCCTCAAGGAGCCGAATGTCCGCCCAATCCCGCCTGTCCCCCGCCGGCTCAACCCGAGCCGACGAATCCTCGGTCGTCGCGATCGTCATCAATCCGAGCAAATTCGACGACGCCGCCGCGACCAAGGCGGAGGTGCGGGATCTCGTGCTGTCCTATGGATGGCGCGAGCCCCTGTGGTTCGAGACGACCAAGGAGGATTCGGGAACGGCGGCCGCAGAGGAGGCGCTGACTCACTCCCCCGACCTCGTCTGCGCGATGGGCGGCGACGGAACCGTGCGGGCTGTGGCGAGCGTTCTCCGCGGCGGCCCGGTGCCGTATGGCATCCTGCCGAGCGGCACCGGGAACCTGCTCGCCCGCAACCTGGGCATTCCGTTCGACTCCCTGCCCGACGCGGTCGAGATCGCCCTGAAGGGCCAGGATCACGGCATCGACGTCGGCCTCGCCACCTTCGACGACGGCGTCGAACGGGTCTTCATGGTGATGAGCGGAGTGGGCCTCGATGCCACGATCATGGACAAGACCGACGACGAGCTGAAGAAGAAGATGGGCTGGGGCGCCTACGTCGTCGCCGGCGGAGCCAATCTCTTCGGCGGCGGCTTCGAGGCCACCGTGACGGTGGGTGACGAGAGCGAGTCGAGCCAGAAGAGCCTGATGGTCCTGGCCTGCAACTGCAGCTCGGTGGTCGCGAACATCGAACTCGCTCCGGGAGCTCGCGTGGATGACGGCCAGCTCGACCTCGTGCTGCTGCGTCCGAACGTGATCGCCGGCTGGCTGGGAGTCGCCATCGACGTCGCCGTGGGCAACCGCAACGGGCTGGCCTCGCTCCGGCAGTGGGCTGGGCCAGACGCGACGTTCGAGCTGGATCGCCCCGTGCTCGCGGAGCTCGACGGCGATCCGGTGGGCGAGACCCAGCGCGGGCGGTTCGGCGTGGACCCCGGCGCACTCATCTGCCGCCTGCCCGTGCCAGCCAAGCACCACCCGGGTCTCAAGGCGGCCAAGCCGAAGAACGATGTCGTCGAAGACGCACCGACGGCAGACAACGGCAAGCGGGTCAGCGCAGACCAGGGCTGACCGGCAGCCAGGAAGTCAGGCTCAGAAGGTGAGAATTGCTGAGTCGGAGGATTTGCTGAGAATTCGGGGCAGCGTCCGATGTCGGCGGGCATCATCTCTCTATGGACGCCGTCGAGGGATTTCAGAGGGTCGTGGATCGCCTGCACGAGTGGTTCTGCGAGCTCGATCGACATCTCGTCGAGACGGTTCTCCGTGACGAGACGCTGGAGTACCAGTCGCGGCTCCGGATGGGCGTCTACGGTCCGGCTGCCGAGCATGGTGCATTCGCTCGTCTGCAGGAGCTGAGGGATCACGCCGACGCGGCCCTGCTCCTCGACGTCGAAGCGGCCTGACTTGGACACCTCCTCCGGTGGCGAGCCCGAGGACGGCTAGGCCTTCACCTCACAGAGTGCCGAGCATTCCGGCCATAGAGGCGAGCGATCCGGGGACCAACCGGTAGTAGGCCCAGATCCCGCGCTTGCTCCGGGTCAGGAATCCCGCCTCCACGAGCACCTTCAGGTGGTGCGAGACGGTGGGCTGGCTGAGGCCGAGGGGCTCGGTGAGGTCGCAGACGCAGGCTTCCTCATCCTCGTGCGCCGCCACCATCGATACGAGCCGCAGACGGGTGGGGTCGGCGAGAGCCTTGAGCGATCGCGCGAGGGACTCCGCATGGTCTGGCGCGATCGCCTCGCGGCCGATCGGTGCACAGCAGGCCGACACATCTGTGAGCGGCAGCAGATCGGCGGTGGGCATGGCGTCATCCTGTCAGATACATTGACATTCGTCGATGGGTTGGCGAAGCTATCCATCGATACTCATCGATAGGTTGGAGCCGAATGTCCGTCCCCACGGTGCTGTTCGTCTGCGTGCACAACGCAGGCCGCTCGCAGATGGCCGCCGGCTACCTGCAGGCTCTCGCGCGGCGACTCCGTCCGGGTGCTGTCCGCCGGATCGGAGCCGAAGGATCAGATCAACCCGGTCGCGGTCCAGGCCATGACGGAAGAGGGCATCGACATCGCGTCGAACTCCCCCAAGCTGCTCAGCACCGAGGCGGTTCAGGAGTCCGATGTGGTGATCACGATGGGCTGCGGCGACACCTGCCCCTACTTCCCCGGCAAGCGCTACGAGGATTGGGAGCTCGAGGACCCCGCCGGCAAGGACATCGAGACCGTCCGTCGAGTCCGCGATGACATCAAGGTCCGGGTGCAGCAGCTGCTCGCCGAGCTGTCATGAGCGCAGAGAGCTCCCACGCGGCCGACTCGCTCCGAGAGGCGGTGCGTGATCGCTACGCCCGCGCGGCGATCGCAGTCACCGATGTGACCGAAGGATCGACGAGCTGCTGCTCGGCAGACGCCTTCGATGCGCCGGATGTGTTCGGTTCCGTCCTCTACGACAGCGACACTGCGAATGGCCTTCCCGACGGAGCCCTGCTCGCCAGCCTGGGCTGCGGCAACCCCACCGCGGTCGCCGACCTTCACGCGGGCGACGTCGTGCTGGATCTCGGATCGGGCGGCGGCATCGACGTGCTGCTGTCCGCCCGGCGGGTCGGACCGACCGGCTACGTCTACGGGCTCGACATGACGGATGAGATGCTCGACCTCGCCGAGCGCAACCGGAGCGAAGCCGGAGCGACCAACGTCGAATTCCTCAAGGGCCGCATCGAGGACGTCCCGCTTCCGGACGAGTCGATCGACGTGGTGATCTCGAACTGCGTCATCAACCTGTCCGCCGACAAGGCGGCGGTCGTAGCCGAGATGTTCCGGGTGCTGAAGCCCGGCGGCCGCATCGGCGTGTCCGACGTCGTCGCCGAGGATCAGCTGTCCGAGCAGGACCGGATGGAGCGCGGCAGCGCCGCGGGCTGCATCGCCGGCGCCCTCAGCAACTCCGAATATCGGGCAGCGCTGTCGGCGGTCGGCTTCAACAGGATCTCCATCGAGTACACGCACGAGGTGGCGCCGGAGATGCACGGAGCGATCATCACCGCGACCAAGCCCGCCTGACCTTCGCCGAGAAGCCGAACCTGTTTGGCGGGTGAACCGGCCATGTCGCGGGGGATCTTTCACCCGCGACACGGCGGCTTCACCCGCGACACGACCGACGACGCGACGCGCGATCAGGGCAGCGCGGTGACCGCCGACCGCTCGATCGCGAGGCCGGCGCGGTACTGGTCGAGGTAGGCAGCGAAGCCGGCCACGTCCGTCGCGTCCGGCTGCACCGTGGCGAACTGTGCGCCCGCGAAGACCCGGGCGCGGAGCCAGGCGTCGAGGTCCAGCTCGGTGTCGTCGGCCGCATAGGCGGCGAGTACCGCGATCCCCCACGCGCCGCCCTCCGACGCGGTGTCGGCGAGCGAGACCGGTGCACCGATCGCCGCTGACAGGAAGCGCTGGGCGACGCCTGCTGTGCGGAACAGGCCTCCGTGCGCGAACATCTGATCGACGCTCACTCCCTCGTCCGTCAGCACCTTCATGCCCAGGGCGAGCGTCGCGAAGACTCCGTAGAGCTGGGCGCGCATGAAGTTGCCGAGGGTGAACGCGCTGTTCGGGGTCCGGACCACGAGCGGTCGACCCTCGTCGAGTCCGGCGATGGGTTCCCCCGACAGCTGGTTGTAGGCGAGCAGGCCACCGGCATCCGGCGCACCCGCCAGTGCTTCGCTGAACAGCGTGGTGAAGACGGCATCCGAGCTGGCCGGCAGTCCCGACGCGATCGCGAACTGTGAGAACAGCGACACCCAGGCGCCGAGCTCGCTGGCGCCGTTGTTGCAATGCACCATCGCGACCGGGTCGCCGGCGGGCGTGGTGACCATGTCGATCTCGTGATGCAGGCCGACCAGCGGCCCCTCGAGCACGAGCATGGCGAAGATGCTGGTGCCGGCGCTCACATTTCCGGTGCGGGGCGCCACGGAAAGGGTCGCCACCATGCCTGTTCCGGCGTCGCCCTCGGGCGGAGCGAGGATCGCACCCGGCTGCAGCGCCCCGGTGGGATCGAGCAGGGCGGCGCCATCGGTGGTGAGCTGACCCGCGGGCTGACCGGCCACGAGCACCTCGGGCAGCAGCTCGGTGAGCCGCAGGCCGGGTGCCCGCTCGGCCACCAGCGCGTCGTAGCGGGAGAGGAGAGCGGCGTCGTAGCCCTTCGTGGCCGAGTCGATCGGGAACATCCCCGACGCGTCACCCACTCCGAGGATCCTTGCGGCCCGTCAGCTTCCAGTGCACGTAGCCGGCCAGGGTGGTGAGAAAGGCGATCTGCGGAACATGCGGCTCGGCATCCAGGACCGCCTGGTGCAGGTGCGCGATCGACCAGCGCAGCGGGATGTTCACCCCGAACAGCTCGGTCAGCTCCGCGGCCGCTGGCCCGGTGTTGGTGTTGCGCCAGGTGCGGAACGGCACGAGCAGCTCGTCGGAGGCGTCGAAGGCGAGATAGCCGTGCATCATCGCCGACACCCCGATGGCGGAGAAGGAGGTGGGGCGCAATCCGTGCTGCTCCCGAGCATCCTCGGCGAGCGCGGAATAGGCGCTTTGGATGCCGGACCAGACATCGTCCAGCGAATAGGTCCACAGCCGATCGACGAGCTGGTTCTCCCATTCGTGGCTGCCGACCGCGATTACCGTCCCGAGGTCGTCACCGATCAGGCAGATCTTGATCCGGGTCGAGCCCAGCTCGATGCCGAGCGAGGTGCGTCCCGCGCGGATGGCGTCTGCGGCAGCTGTCGGGTCGGCCATGTTCGTTCTCCTGTTGCTCGGTGCTCGGTGCTGGGTGCTCGGGGCTGGGTGACTGGTGGCTCAGTGCTTCTGGCGCCTCGATCATCGTGCCAGGTCCGTCCGTCCTCCGTGGACTTCACATTCCTCGGTCCGAGCTGACGCGCTCCCTCGAGCCGATCGGGGCGATCCGGGTCAGCTCGACCCGACGGCTATCCTCGTGGCGAGAAGAGGAGACCCTCATGGCATTCGTCTGCAATGCGGTCTGGACGGTCAAGCCCGGCAGCGAGGCGATCGTCCTCGACGCACTCGCCCGTCTCACCGCCGGCTCGCGCGAGGAGCCGGGCAACCTGATCTACCAGCCCTACGTCGACCCTGAGAAGCCCCAGGTGATCCGGATCTTCGAGGTCTACGTCGATGCCGACGCCTTCGCCGCGCACGGAGCGTCGGCGCATTTCGCCGAGCATGCTCTCGGTGGGGCGATCCCCCAGCTCGAGGATCGCCGACGGGAGCTTTACGAGACGCTGGAGCTTCCGGTGATCTGACCGGGCCCGCCCGACACGGGCAGGGCTGAGCGGGGCAGATATTCCGAAGCGACCACCAGCACGAGGATGCCCGCGATCGCGGCGATGGATGCGGCGAGACCGATCGATCCCGTCAGCAGCGCTGCGGCCACGATCGCCGCGGCGCCGCCGAGAGCCACCGGCGCGCGGACGAGCGACCGGATGCCGAGGGGTCCGTGCAGCCCCCACATCGTGACCAGTGCGATCGCCACCGGCACGGCGATGCCGAGGGCGGCGGCGACCGAGCCGACGACCGCCTCCTCCGCCGCTGCGCTCGCCGCCAGAGCGTGGTCGGACTCGACTGCGGCGTGGCCGATGGCGAGGACCGCCACCTCGAGGCCCGCCCCGATCGACGCGAGCGCGGCGAACAGGAAGTAATGCCCGTAGCCCCACCAGAAGCTGCGATCGCGCCGGGCTGCGAGGCCGTCGCCGACTGGCTGGAGGAAATAGATCCACCACAGGGCGAACAGGATCACGAGACCGGAGAGTCCGACGGCCGCGAGGGACGGGGTCAGCTCCGCCTGCGCGAAGGCGACCGTGGCCGCCAGCACACTCTCGCCGAGCAGGATGATCACAAACAGGCCGTACCGCTCCGCGATGTGATGCGGATGCCAACTGGTGTGGCCCGAGCGCTCCGCCCAGGCCGGCACCGCCATGTCGAGGATCGCGAGGGCGAAGAACGCCGCGAACTGGACCTCGTGCGGAAGTGCCAGCCGGGCGAACCAGAGGACCTGGACAGCCGCGATCCCTCCGGCGTAGCGGAACGCCGTCCTCCGCCCTTCGGGATGCTGGATACCCGCTCGGATCCATTGGGACACGAGGCCGACCCGCATGACGAGGTAGCCGATCGTGACACCGGCGTATTCGCCCTCGAATGCTCGCGCGGCGCTGGCGGCGATGATCAGCGCACCGGCCATCTGCACCAGGGTGAGCAGTCGGTAGGGGACGTCGTCGGTGTCGTAGGCGGAGGCGAACCAGGTGAAGTTCATCCACGCCCACCAGATGGCGAAGAACACCATGACGAAGGGCAGGATCCCCGCGAGCAGGTGCCCTCCCTCGGCCGCGTGGGCGAGGTGAGGCAGCGAGCTGGGCGACCGCCACCACGAAGACGAGGTCGACCAGCAGCTCCAGCGGGGACGAGGCGCGGTGAGCTTCGCGAGTCTCACGGGCGGTCATCCGCTTCAGCAGGGTGGGCACGCACCCATTCTGGCCGCGGTGACGGCTCGTCGGTTCGGGTCGGTTCGGGCCGGCCTGGGTCGATTCGGGCCGGCTTGGGGCGATTCGGGTCGACTCGACCCGGATTCGAGCTGGTGCGGACCTCAGCCGCCCAGGTAGTCCAGCAGCGCGGGCGGCCGCATCTCGGGCTGGACGTCCTGCCAGGTCTGCGCCGCACACAGGAGCCCGCGCTCATCGTGGTTGCGGCCGATCAGCTGGACGCCCATCGGCAGACCCGCCGCACCGAGGCCGGCAGGAAGCGCGATAGCCGGCGCATTGATGAGGGTCGCCAGGATCGAGACCTCCATCCACCGGTGATAGGTGTCCATCGTCCGCCCGGCCACCTCGCGCGGCCAGGTCGACTCGGCGGAGAACGGGAACAGCTGGGCCGTCGGCAGGGCGAGCACATCGACGTCGGCCATGAGGCCTCGAATCGATTCGTATAGATCCGATCGACGCGCGGACGCCGCGATGAACTCGGCGGCGGATATCGGCGTCCGGCCCGCCATTCCGAGGCCACCCTCGATCTCCCAGATCGCCTCGGGCTTGAGCCGCGCCCGCATCTCCGGGTCCGCGTACAGCGCCGCGGATGATGCGGACGCCGATGCGTGGCGGTAGGTCAGCCAGGTCGGCCAGAGATCCTGCACACCGGCGAAGCTGCCGTGCTTCGGGAGCGCATCGATCTCGATGAGAGTCGCGCCCGCATCCTCGAGCCGCCCGAGAGCGGAGCGGATCACCTCGAGCACCTCGGGCTCGACGGCGAGATATCCGCCGAGGTCGCCGAGCCAGCCGATCCGAAGCCCGCTCGCATCCACCGCGGCTGATCGAGGCCAGCGAACCGCCGTCGGTGGAGATCGACAGCGGCGAGCGCGGCGTCGTATCCCGACCATCGTCGCGAGCAGCAGGCCAGATCCTGCGCCGTTCGGGCGATCGGCCCCTCGACCCCGCCCTGCAGGATGAACTGATCGCCGCCGAACGAAGGCACCCGGCCGAACGACGGTCGCATGCCGAGCACGCCGTTCCACCCGGGCGGATTGCGCAGCGATCCCATGAAGTCGCTGCCGTCGGCGACCGGAAGCATGCGGAGCGCGACCGCGACGGCCGCTCCCCCGCTGCTGCCGCCTGCGGTGCGCGTCTGGTCGTAGGCGTTGAGGGTCGTGCCGTAGACGGTGTTGTAGGTGTGCGAGCCGAGCCCGAACTCCGGAGTGTTCGTGCGCCGATGAAGATCGCGCCCGCCGCGCGGATGCGCTCGACGAAGAGGTCGTCACGCTCCGCGGGCGGCTGGTGGTCGCTCTCGCGGAAGAACCCGGCGGACGTGGTCCAGCCCGCGACGTCGGCGAGATCCTTCACCGCGTGCGGGAAGCCGTGCATCCAGCCGTCCACGACATCGCGCGTCGAGCAGCCGGTCCTTCTCCGCTGCCTCCTCGAGCAGCTCGCGACGCGGCCGCAGCGCGACGATGCGCGGTGACCGCGGGATTCACCGTGTCGATGTGGTCGAGGTAGGCGGTCATCACCTCGACGCAGCTGACCACGCGGCCGCGAATGGCGGACGACAGCTCCGCCGCGCTCCACAGCACGACGCGGCGGAGGTCCGACGGGCGCGAGACGCGGGGCCACTCGATCGGCGGGATGTCGTGCACGGCGGCCATATCCGTCGTCAGCTGCGTGCCGCGAGCGCGGAACGGAGTCCGGCGTCAGACAGTGCGATCAGCGATTCGGCCGCCCTGCGCGCCTGGCCGGCCGCATCGGGGCTGCCGCTGATCGCCGCGGTGGTCTGCGCGCCCTCGGCGAGGATCGCCAGCTGCGCTGCCAGTTCGGATGAGCCGCCGATGTCGTGGACTAGGCGCGTGAGGCGCTCCTGGAACGACCGCTTGTGCGACCGCACCGCGTCGGCGACATGAGGTGATACGGCGCCGAGCTCGCCGAACGCGTTGATGAATCCGCAGCCTCGGAAGGACTCGACGCAGAACCAGTCGGCGAGGTAGTCGTAGACGGCGAGCAGCCGGTCGTGCGGCGACGTCGCCTCTTCGATCGCCGTCTCGAGTCCCTGCGACCAGAGAGAGTGCCGACGCTCGAGCACGGCGAGCACGATCGCCTCTTTGGACGGGAACAGCGTGTAGAGCCGCTTGAGCGAGACGCCGGACTCGGCCTTGAGGACGTCCATGCCGACCGCCTGGATGCCACGACCGTAGAACAGCGCATCGGCCGTCCCGATCACGTGCTCTCGCACCTCGTGTGTCGTCATGCGACCAGTGTAACTTGCAGGAGAACGATCGTTCACCTAGGCTCGGATGGCCTCGAGAACGGACGTTCTCAGAAGACTGCGCCGCAGTGCGCTCCCCGGATGACAGGAAGATCCCCATGACAGACTCCACCACGGCCGACCGCGCCCTCACCCTCCAGTCGCTCCACCAGGCCCCCGAGATCCTGCGGGTCGTCAACGTGTGGGACGCGATCAGCGCGGCGACCGTCGCCGCACTTCCCGAGACCAAGGCCATCGCCACAGCAGGCCACTCGATCGCCGCGACCTTCGGCTACAAGGACGGCGGCATGCCGCTCGACGTCGCCCTCGCCGGTGCCAAGGCGGTCGTGGACGCAGTGGACCTGCCCGTCTCCGCCGACCTCGATGACGGATACGAGAACCCGGGCGAGACCATTCGCCGCGCCATCGCGCTGGGCATCGTGGGCGCGAATGTCGAGGATCGCCTCCGTCCGTTCGACGACTCCGTCGCCCGCGTTGCCGCGATCATCGCCGCGGCAGAGGCCGAGGGCGTCGCCTTCCAGCTGAACGCCCGCACCGACGCGATCGTCCGCGGCGGCGACCGCCCGATCGAGCAGAGCATCGAGGACGCCATCGCCCGCGGCAAGGCATTCCTCGACGCGGGCGCCGCCCTGGTCTTCGTGCCCGGCGCTCTCACCCGCGAGGTCGTCGAGCCGCTCGTCGCCGGACTCGGCGCAGGCAAGCTCTCCGTCATCGGACTGCCCGGTGCGCTCACGGCCGCCGAGTACCAGGAGCTCGGCGTCGCCAGGATCTCCTACGGCCCGCTCACTCAGCGCGTCGCCCTCCGGGCTCTGCGCGACCTTGCCACCGACCTCTACGGCAACGGCGTCATCCCCGAGGACACCCCGGCCCTCAACTGATCCATCGGTCCGGTGAGAAGCCGAGAAGTGCGGGAATGCGGCGCGGATTCCCACACTTTTCGGCTCCTCAGCCGAGGCGTCGACCCACACGCCCCGCTGCTGCGCCGAGGCACGCCGAGCTGAGGATCTGGCGCCACTCCCATCGGCGGAGTAGCGTGCGAGCACGATCGGCGTCGATCGCCCCGCTCGCCATCAGGAGGTGACACCCATGAATGCACGATCCACTCTGGGTGCTCCCCCGATCCTGCGACTGGATTAGTCGCGACCGGGAGCGCCTGACAGGCACTTCGCGAAAGGCGACTCCCGTGAACATCACCCCCTCCTCTGCGCTGACCACCGATCCGAACTCGGACGGCACCGCTGTCCCCACCGAAGCGTCGACGATCGACGCAGCCCATCGGGTCCGTCGGCCCGCGGAACGAGCCCTCGTCCTCGGCGGAGGAGGATCGGCGGGCAACGCCTGGCTGATCGGCGTTCTCGCCGGGCTCCTCGACGCCGGACTCGACGTGACGGACGCGGAACTCATCATCGGCACCTCAGCGGGTGCGACCGCTGCCGCCCAGATCAGCGGCGCCTCGCCCGCCAGCCTGCTCGCCGACATCCTGTCCGCTTCACCCCCTCGCACCGCATCGGCTCGGCCAGCGGGCGAGTCCCGCGGCTCCGACTGGGTGGCCGACCAGATGCGCAGGACCGGCGACATCATCGCCGCCGCCGCTGACGCGGCTGACATGCGCAGGAGGATGGGCGCTGCCGCGATCCAGCTGGCCTCAGCCGCGGAAGGCTCAGGTCCGCGCTGGCGCTCGATGGTCGCGTCACGGCTCCCGCGCCACGATTGGCCAGAGCGGCCCTTGCTGATCACTGCGGTGGACGCGGAGACCGGTGAACCGACGACCTTCGACCGCAGCAGCGGGGTGGACCTTGTCGATGCGATCGCGGCAAGCACCTCCAGCGGAACCGCCTATCCGATCGGCAAGCGTTGGTATATCGACGGCGGCTACCGCGCCGGGGCCGAGAACGCCGATCTGGCCGCCGGATCCACTCGGGTGCTCGTGCTGTCGCCGTTCGGCGGCGCATCCCGGACCCCTCCGGAGTGGGGACTGCACCTGGCGCAGCAGGTGGACGCACTCCGCGCTGGCGGCAGCGAGGTGGAGATGATCGCGCCGGACGCGACCGGACGATCCGCCTTCGGCACCAACGCCATGTATCCGTCGTCGCGCCCACCTGCGGCGCGGGCCGGATTCGCGCAGGGCCGAGCTCTGACCGAGCGGCTCACCGCCTTCTGGCGCTGAGCCCCACGCCCTGTCGCGGGTGAACCGGCCTTCCTGCGGGTGGCATTTCCTCCGCAGGATGTCCGCTTCACCCGCGCCCGGCGCTCCTCTCGCGTGACTCAGTCGACGAGATGCTGCCGAATCCACCCGCCCGCATCCCGCACCGACAGCTCGCCGGAGCGCAGTGCGCGGGAGAAGCGCAGCGCGGCCTCACTGAGCCGGCCATCCGCCGAGTCCGGCGCGTCCTGCAGGCCCCATCGAAGCGCCCACCTCGTGACCGGCTCCCCGAGCAGCACCACCGCGACCGCCACGCCCGCGAAGTGACGTGCCTGCCCGTTCGTCCCGTCATCGAATCGCGCGCGGAACCCCCGCCCCGAGATCGTGTTGCGACCACCCATGGCGAGATCCAGATATCCCCGTACGTCCGGCCGGATGCCGGCGCAGTTCCAGGCGAGACCTCGCAGGAATCGGCGCGGCGTGAGATGGCGCCCGCCCAGCTCGTCCGCGATGTCAGCGAGCCTCACCGCGGCGGTCCGATTGACGGCCTTCGTAGTCAGCCTGTGCTGCGTCATGCCCGCCCCGCTTTCGCTGGTGAGGTGACAGAAGTGGTGAGTGCGAGCGCACGACACCCACCACTTCCGTCAACTCGCTGTCTAGACAGTATCGATCCTGCCATCCGGGTCACCTCGGCGGAGGCCGGTTCGGGCCTGCGCCTAGTGGGCCGCCACGAAGGGCAGCACCCGCGACCACATGAGCTCAGTCGCCTCGGCGTCGTACTCCTTCGGCAGAGTCGGATCGGTGAACAGGTGCCCCGTGCCCGGGTACTCGAAGACGTCGAGACGGCCACCGCCCTTCGCCACGTCGTCGATCGCCTGCTGCTCGAACTGCGGCTCCCGGAACGAGTCGTCGCTCATGAGATGCGCCTGACCCTTCGAGTCCGGCGGGCAGGGCCGCACCGTCGCCGAACCACTCGAGCAGGTTGACGCCGGCGAACTGGAGCAGCGCACCCACCCGTCGCTGGGTCGCCACTCCGAAGGCCACCGAAGACCCCTGCGAGAAGCCGCCGACGATGAAGCCGTCGGGCAGATCTGCGACAGCGGCCAGCGCGCGACCTCCCAGCTTCTCGTCGCCGAGCACGCTCGCGAACCCCATCGCCCGCTTGTAGCTGTCGAAGACCGGCCCGTCGTAGAGGTCGGGAAGGAGCACGGTATGCCCCGCGGCGCTCAGCCGCGCCGAGGCGTCCCGCTCCCCCTGCCTCAGGCCGAGCACGGAATGGAACAGCACGATGGTCGCCACCCGATCCACCCTGTCATCCGATGGCGACGAGGGCCACTCCGCGAGCGCTCGCAGGCCAGGCGAGTGCTGAGAAGCCGAAAAGTGCGGCTATTCGACCGCCATCGCCGCACTCTTCGGCTTCTCGCGCGGTTCGGCGCCGCTAGAGGTCGGGATCGGGGTCGAGCATGCGGCGGAGGAGATAGAGCAGGTCCGCCCGCTCCGCGCCGCCGAGCAGGCCAGAGAGCGTCGAGACCGCGTCGGACATCTCGACGGAGAGCCGGTCGGCCAGCTCCGATCCGCTTCCCGTGAGGGTCAGGTAGACGATCCGTCCATCCTCAGGATCCCGCACCCGTGCGACGAGGCCGCGGGCTACCGCACGGTCGACGAGACCGGTGATCGTGGAGCGATCGAGGCCGAGCTCGTCTGCGACGGCGGCCATCCGAGGTCGGCGGCCGCGGAGCAGGGCAAGCACGCGGAGCTGTGTGAGCGACAGGTCGTTCGCGGCAGCCAGTCGGGTCAGCATGCCGGTGATCCGGAACGATGCCTCGACGAGCTTGTCCATGACCAGGCGATCGTCGGTCGGTTCGTACTGCGCCATCATCTCTCCCTCACCGATTGGTATCCCCAACTATTTTACTTCGTGATACCAACTTTGGGTCGTGGCTCGCGATGAGCACGCACACGAGGCGTTCGAGCAACGCGATTGCACGCCTCCTGCGCCGGGACCAGACTGAGCACCGGAGGTCGCGATGACGGGGAACCTTGCAGGGCGACGCGCACTGGTCACCGGTGGCGCGAGCGGCATCGGGGCTGCCTGCGCCACCTCATTGGCCTCCGCAGGCGCGCACGTCACCGTGGCCGACCTCGACGGCGATGCCGCCGCGAGCGTCGCCGAGCGGATCGGCGGAACCGCCTGGCAGGTCGACCTCAGCAGCCCGTCGGAGCTGGACGAGCTGACCCTCGACATCGACATCCTCGTCAACAACGCCGGCGTGCAGACGGTCAGCCCGATCGAGGAGTTCGACCCCGCGCGCTGGCGCTTCATCGTCGACCTCATGCTGGTGGCGCCGTTCCAGCTGATCCGCGCCGCCCTCCCAGGGATGTACGAGCGCGGCTTCGGCCGAATCGTCAACCTCAGCTCGGTGCACGGGATCCGCGCGAGTCCGTACAAGTCGGCCTACGTTGCCGCGAAGCACGGGCTGGAGGGGCTCTCCAAGACGGCCGCCCTCGAGGGCGGCCCGCACGGGGTGACCAGCAACTGCGTCAATCCCGCCTACGTCCGCACTCCCCTGGTCGAGAAGCAGATCGCCGACCAGGCCCGCATCCACGGCATCCCCGAGTCGGAGGTCGTCGAGAAGGTGATGCTCACCGAGAGCGCCATCAGGCGGCTGGTCGAACCAGAGGAGGTCGCGGACCTGGTGCTGTGGCTGGTCGGCGACACCGCGGGAATGGTCACCGGATCGTCGTACTCGATGGATGGCGGATGGTCGGCACGATGAGCGACACGACGAGCGAGCCGCGCCTCGTCACCGTGGATGTGGAGGGCGGTGAGCTCACTCTGGCCGAGTGGGGTCCACAGGACGCGACGACCGCGGTGCTCGCCATCCACGGCATCACCGCCTCGAGCCGATCCTGGCCGCTGATGGCCGAGGAGCTGCCCGATGTGCGGATCCTCGCGCCCGATCTGCGCGGGCGGGCACGGAGCAACGGACTTCCGGGACCCTTCGGGCTGCGTCAGCACGCCGCAGATCTGGGGCGTGTGCTCGACGCTCTCGGCATCGACCGGGCCGTCGCGGTCGGGCATTCGATGGGCTGCTTCGTCGCCGTCGAGCTCGCGGCGAACGATCGACGGGTGGCGGAGCTGATCCTGATCGACGGCGGCTTCCCGCTGGAGCTGCCTGTCGGACTCCGCCTCGAAGACGCACCGTCCGCGCTGCTCGGCCCGGCCTTCGAGCGACTGAAGATGACCTTCCTCACCCGAGTCGCGTACGCCGACTACTGGCGCCAGCATCCGGCCTTCGCCGCGGACTGGAGCAGTACCGTCGAGGGCTACCTGGACTACGACCTCCAGGAGTCGGAGGGCGGATTCGCGCCATCCTCCAATCCCGAAGCCGTGCTCGCCGACTTCGGCGACCAGTTCGGGCCCGAGTGGTATGTGCGAGACCTGGGCTCGATCGAGGCGCCGATCACGGCGATACGCGCGCCACGCGGCCTGATGGATGAGGAGCCCGGGCTCTACCCGCCAGGGCGCATCGAGAGCTTCCGCGCCACCCTGCCCGATCTGCGCATCGTCGAGGTCGCCGACGTCAACCACTACACGGTCCTCATGTCGGCGCACGGGGCATCCGTCGTCGCCGAGCAGCTGCGCGATGCGCTCGACCGAGTCATGACCCGCGCAGACTGACCCCGGCGGCCGCGCCCCCTGATCCATCCCCTCACCCGAACGAAGGAGATCCCATGCAGACGATCCTCGACGGCATCACCGCCTCGCAGATCACCACCCCGCGACTCACCGCACAGGTCCTCGAGCGTCCGGCGGCCGGAGCGGCGGGTGTCCGGGATGCGAAGACGCTGGTCCTCGTGCACGGCAACGTCTCATCGTCGCTGTTCTTCCAGCCGCTCATGCTCGCCCTCCCCGCCGACGTGCGCGCAATCGCCGTGGACCTGCGCGGATTCGGCGGCAGCCAGACCCTGCCGGTCGACGCCAGCCGAGGGGTGCGCGACTTCTCCGATGACGTCGCCTCGGTGCTCGATGCACTCGGCATCTCCGACGCGCACATCGTGGGCTGGAGCCTGGGAGGCGGAGTCGTGATGCAGCTGCTGCTCGACCGACCCGATCTCGTCGCCAGCCTGACGCTCGAATCCCCCGTCTCGCCCTACGGCTTCGGGGCCACCGGTGCAGACGGAGGGATCCTCAACGGCGGCGCTGGCGCCGGCGGGGGCGGCGCCAATCCCGACTTCGTCGCACGACTCGACTCGGCCGATCGCTCCGACGACTCTCCGACCTCGCCGCGCTCGGTCTACCGCAGCGCGTACGTGAAGCATCCCGAGGCCATCGAGCACGAGGACCTCTGGGTGGAGTCCATGCTGACCACGGCGACAGGGATCGACAACTACCCCGGCGACTCGGCGGCGACGGACGCATGGCCTGGCTTCGCACCGGGGACCACCGGAGTGCTGAACACCCTCGCACCCGGCAATTTCGACACCTCGGCGATCGTCGGCATTCCGAGCAAGCCGCCCATCCTGTGGATCCGCGGAACGGAGGATGCGATCGTCTCGGACACCTCGTTCTTCGATCTCAACTACCTCGGCCAGCTCGGCGCGATCCCCGGGTGGCCGGGCGCCGACATCGCTCCGGCTCAGCCGATGGTGTCGCAGACCCGGGCAGTGCTCGATGCCTACAGCGCGGACGGCGGCGCGTACCGAGAGGTCGTCTTCGAGGACTGCGGGCACTCGCCGCACCTCGAACAGACGGATGCCTTCGTCGCCGCACTGGTCGAGCACATCGGCTGACCGCGACTCAACGAGCGCAGGCACGGGCATTCGGGGTACAGCGATGCCCCCGACGCGGTGCCCCCGAATGTAACCCGAGAGGGTCTCATCCCTTCGGGGGCTACGTCGAAGGACCCCGCGACCAGGAGAATTGCCTCGGAGATCAGGCTCTTCGGCTTCCGTGCGGATGGGGGTCCGCCGCTGACGAGAGGTCTCCTCGGGGGTATCGATGTCGTTGCGCACGACTTCTCCCCACCCTGCCCGCCCCTCAGTCAGCGACCTGCCCGAGAGCCCGGCACGGCATTCCACCTCGACCGCCGCGCACGAGCGGCTCGGCGCAGGCGAGGCGACCCCACGCAGGGCCAGCACCGTCTCGGCCGTCTTCGGCCTCGGCGGCGCGTTCTGGCTCGTGCTCTCCATCGCGGGGCCGATACAGGCCGGTCCTGCACTGTTCTGGACCTGGCTGGCGCTCGGCGCCTTTCTGCCCTGCGCCGCGATGCTCACAGCCCTCGTCACCGGGCCGCGCACCCGCCGCGACATGCGGATCCGGCGCTTCCTCGCCATGTCGATCATCGGCGGGATGCTCGCCCTCGGCCTGACCCTTGGCGCGAAGAGCATCCTCACCACCGCCTGGCCGCAGCTTTCCCGAGGCTGGGGCTGGCTGGTCACCGACGTCCTCGTCGACCAGACGGCGCTCGTCGTCACCACCCTTGTCTTCCTCGGGCTGCTCACCGGCCGCCGGGTCACGGTGCGGCGTGCCATGCTCGTCGGCGGCGGCATCGGGGCGGTGTTCTCGAGCGTCGAGCTGTTCCGCGAGCTGATGGCCGCCACGATGGCCGGGGAGCACACGGCGGCGATGTCCGTGCACATCCTCCAGCACGCGCTGCTGCTGCCGATCGATCATCCTCTGTGGACGTCGCTGCTCGTCGGCGTGATCGTCTGCTCTCGGCGGGTCAACACCCTTCAGGCGTCACATAGGCGGCTGGGGGTCCTGCTCGCCGTGCCCATCGGTCAGGCCGTGACCTCGATCGTCACAGAGGTCGTGCCAGCCATGGCGCCGAGTCTGCAGATCGTCTGCCTTGCGGTCGCCATCTCAATCGGGTTCGCCCTCTTCACCACGTGGCGCGGCGTCATCCGACACAGCGCCGATGAGGAGAATGCGCCCAGCGACCACCTGATGCTCCATCTGCGCCCCCAAGCGCACTCAGCTCACTGATCACCACAGCACCGCCTCGATCAGAGCGGCGGCGCGTAGAGGTACAGGGCGACATCATCGACGCCGATCGTGCGGATGCCGTACTTGTGCATCATGCCGTGGTTGTACTCCTCGATGGTCACTGTGCCGTCACCATTGACCGACTTCACGTACGCAACGTGGTTGCCGTTGAACCAGGCGACAGCTCCGGCGACGGGATCCGTGCCCGTCTCCCAGCCGTGCGCGCGCCAGTTCGAGGCCCACTGCGAGGCATTGCCGCCGTTCGGGGTCAGATTCGACCAGATGAACCTCCACGGGGCGTCCGTGGATCCTGCATCCCGGTTGAGCCGCCAGGCCACGAAGTCGACGCACTCGCGGTAGTAGTAGCCGAGGGGGGACAGTCCCCCGCCCTCGTTGTCCGATGCCTCGTACGGCCAAGGGTAGTCGTCGCCGGCCGCCGTCGCTCCGGACGCGTTGTAGGCCGCGGCACGATCGGCGCGCGCGTTGTCGAGGCGCCGCTCCGCCATCTCCTCGTCGGTCGTGGCCTCGAATCCGCTCCTGCTGACCAGCTCCCCCGCGACATCGAGGGGGACGGCGAGCGACTGCTCCCCGTTCACCGAGGTCGTGAAGGTCGGATCGGCGGAGAAGGTCGACGAGTAGGCCGGCAGAGCGGCGGTGGCGAAGAGGCCGGGCACGGTGACCACCGCGACCAGCGCGCAGATCAGGCGGCGGACGCTCGACGTGGACGAGCGCGGCTGCGCGCTGTACCGCGGGAGCACGGGGGCGGGCGCGGCTACGCGGCCGTAGGCCGGAACCGATGACGGCTGCGGAACGGCCGGGGAGGCGGAACGCGCGGGTCGATCGTCGATGATCCGCACGGGACCCGTGCGGATGTCGGCCGCGCTCATCCGGTTATTGCGCAGCTCGCGGCGGGTGAGCGACTGCTGTGCCGCGAGAGTCTGCCCGGCCTGCTGCGGCGCGGGAGGCTGAGGAAGCTGTTGCGGGGAGTACGGCTGCCGGCCTGCTGGTCCGCGCAACGGCACGGACGGCCGCATCGACGAATCGGGCTGGGTCAAGGATCACTCCGGATGGTCTCGGATCGCTCAGGCGCGGCGATCCTCCATGTGTTCGGCCGGTGACGTGTCGGGCGGCGCGCGATCCGAACTCTTGCGAGCGTTTCACGATTGTCACGGATCGGTCACGGACACGCCACGGAAGCGCCATCTCCGCCAGGGAGAAGTTCCGCTCAGGTTCTGAGAGCTAACGGCAGCTCAGGCCGCCGGTGCGAGGTAGGCGTCCCAATCGGGCTGCGGACGCTCGACCCCGCGGACGAGCCACGCGGTGCCGCTGGGCATCCGCGGGTTGACGCGCAGCCGCCAGCCCATCTCGGTCGGGGTGCGGTCGCCCTTGACGTTGTTGCAGCGCAGGCAGCAGGCGACGAGGTTCTCCCAGCTGTCTGCGCCGCCGCGGGATCGAGGCAGCACGTGGTCGATGGTCGATGCCGAGTGGCCGCAGTATCCGCACCGCCATGCGTCGCGCCGCAGCACTCCGCGGCGGGACACCGGCACGCCGTCGAGCACCGGGGATGCGCACGTATCGGGTCAGCAGGATGACGCTCGGGCGCTGCCACTGCCCTGACGAACCGTAGATGGGGTGCTCTTCGTCCGATTCGACGACGACGGCCTTGCCGCCGAGCACGAGCACGACGGCTCGCTTGAACGAGATGACCGCAAGCGGTTCGTATCCCGCGTTCAACACCAGGGTGCGCATCGGTTGTCCTCTCGAAGCGGCCTGCACGGCTTGCAGGCATCCGATTCGTTGCGTTCCAAGCGGGAGCGGTGAAGGTCTTCGGGCACAAAAAAGGGCACCGTCTAGTGACGGCGCCCGATTCTGCATGCCCGAATCCGGCCGAAGCCGCCAGATATCAGGTGGGAACTGGATATCCGGCAGCTGTCCCCAGAACTCGCGAGCGCGCAGCTATCCACGGTTTGGATGCTCCGACTCGTTCGCACGGGATTCTCGCCCTCTCGGTGACGTGAGGACACAGTAACGCAGCGCACCGACACCCCCGCATCGAGGTCGCCGTCGGCCGCCAACCGTCACAGGATATTCACCGCGCAGTCGAAGGACTGAGGCAGCTTTGACCGCAGCCTCAGACCTGTGCCGAAGTGCGGGCCCTAGATGCCGAGTCGCACGTAGTGGACCGCGGAGGTCCAGATCGGCTGCACCCGCACCGACGCACCGGAGTAGGGAGCGTGCAGGATGTTGCCGTTGCCGGCATAGAAGCCGTCGTGGCTGCCGTCGTCGAAGACCACCAGGTCGCCCGGCTGGGCGTCGGCGGCGGAGATCTTCGTGCCGATGGCGTCCTGGCTCACTACGGAGTGCGGCAGCGAGATGCCGAACTGGGCGTAGACGTACATCACGAAGCCGGAGCAGTCGAATCCGGCGGGCGTCGAACCGCCGTAGACGTAGGGCACGCCCTGGTACTGCGAGGCGACGCTGTAGACGGAGTCGAGGCTGAAGCTCGGGTACGGCGGGTTGGCCAGCAGCTCGGAGACGCTCGGACCGGTGTACGAGGATTTCGTCGCGGCCGCGGCGGCTCGAAGCGCCTCTGCGGCTGCCGCTGCAGCTGCAGCCTCGGCAGCGGCCTCAGCGGCCGCCTTGCGCGCATTCAGCTCCTCGACAGTGGTGGCGGGCATCACGTCGCGATTCGCGACGCTCGCGGCGGCGTCGGCGTCGACGTCGACCGACTGGGACTGGGTGCTTTGAGGATCTCCGCGGGGTTGTAGTCGACCTGCGGATCGGCGTTGGCCGCCGGATCGAAGGCGTAGGACGGAAGGGCGAGGGTGGCGATGAGACCGAAGGCGAAGGTCATGACGACGACGTTGACGATGCCGCGGATGCGGGCTGCGCGGGCACTGCGGGGCTTGCGCGCGGGGGACGCCGTGCCATTCTCGCGCCGAACGACGGGCGCGACCGCCAGCGGAGCGCTCATCGCGAAGCGACCGGCGGCTGACACCGGCAAGAGCCGATGCGGCCTGGGCGCTGGCGACGTGTGGGTGCACGGCGTTCGAGCGCACCGATGGTGCCTCAGGGGTCGATCCGCGTCGCGCGGACGCAGGGTCGTAGGTGGAGCGTGGGGCCAAGGTGGGATCTCCTCCGCTCCATGGCGTCCTTCGGGGGATGCCATCCTGTCCGCACGTGTTCCGTCGGGGTGAAACCGCGAGACAGGAAGTGGAGCGCCGCGGTTTCCGGCCCGGCCGCCGGCCTTTCTGGCGATCGAGCAGCCCCCAGGCTATGTCAGCGGTCGGGCGCTGTCACACCTCGGCGCGCGTAGAGCAACGAACTGGTAACGAATTCCCGACTGACTCGGTGCGTCGATTTGGAGGTCGACACCCTCGTACCAGTACGGAGGCGCGATGGCCGCAGATCCCCGTCATTCCGGGGATCTGCGTGGAACCACTCCACTCGCCCAGCGAGGGACGTGTCCCACGCACCGGCGCGTCCGACCGGTCGAGAAAAAAGTTGTAAAGAATTTGAGGCAATGGCCTCATCCGGAGCCGGATTCGGGACTCGGCTCGGGCCGGTCCGGCAGATCTCGTGCGCGGCTCAGGCGGCGATGAAGATGTGACTCGCGACTTCGTTGGGGAGCTCGATGCCGTCCCCGAAGCCCTCGACCCGGATCGACACGTAGCTGCCGACGGCCTCGACGGTCGCGTGAGCACCCGGCCGCACGCCCGACTGCTTGAGCTGCAGGAGCAGCTCGGGATCGAACTGCACCGGCTCGCCGAGACGGCGGATGGTGGCCGCGCTCGGTCCAGACTGCGAACGGACGCGCTCGACGAGGCCGACCACACCCTTCAGGAAAGCGACCGACGGAGCCATTCCGATGTCGGCCAGGTTGGGGATGGGATTGCCGTAGGGGGATTCGGTGGGGTTGCCGAGCATGTCGACGAGCCGCTGCTCGACCTGCTCGCTCATCACGTGCTCCCAGCGGCATGCCTCTTCGTGCACGAACTCCCACTCGAGTCCGATCACATCGCTGAGCAGCCGCTCGGCAAGCCGATGCTTCCGCATCACGTGCATGGCCTTCAGCCGGCCCCCCTCGGTCAGCTCGAGGTGGCGATCGCCCGAGACGATGACGAGGCCATCGCGCTCCATCCGGGCGACGGTCTGCGAGACGGTGGGCCCGGAGTGCCCCAGACGTTCGGAGATGCGGGCCCGCAGCGGCACGATGTTCTCTTCTTCGAGATCCAGGATCGTCCGCAGGTACATCTCGGTGGTGTCGACAAGGTCTGTCACGAGGCCTCCACTCCACTCAGGTCAGGGGCCCCAGCCTACCGGCCGGAAAAGGGGCCTCCGCCGCGGCGGACGGCGCTCACGAACTGCGCCGGTTCACGGTGCCGATGGACGACGCTGATGGACGACGCGGATGAGCCGCGTCGGGTGCGAGCCCAATAAACTGACCGGACTATGCCCGATGTCGTCATCCCCGCCAAGCTCCGTCCCGCCGATGGACGATTCGGCTGCGGCCCGTCCAAGGTCCGCCCCGAGCAGCTGGAGCGTCTGCGCCGCGACTCGGACCTGCTCGGCACCTCGCACCGTCAGAAGCCCGTCAAGTCCCTGGTCGGTCAGGTCCGCGCCGGGCTCGGCGACCTCTTCTCTCTTCCCGACGGATATGAGGTCGTCCTCGGCGACGGAGGATCGACGGCCTTCTGGGATGCCGCTGCGTTCTCACTGATCGAGAGGCGCTCAGAGAACCTCGTCTTCGGCGAGTTCGGCGGCAAGTTCGCCAAGGCGGCTGCGGCGCCGTTCCTCGAAGCGCCCATCGTCCGTTCGGCGCTTCCCGGCACGCGCAGCTCGGTCGAGATCGCCGAGGGCGTCGATGTGTACGCCTGGCCGCACAATGAGACCTCCACCGGGGTGATGGCCCCTGTCACCCGCGTCGTTGGCGACCCCGGTGCGCTGACCGTCATCGACGCGACCAGCGCGGCAGGCGGCGCCGCTGTCGATCCCCACGAGTTCGACGTCTACTACTTCGCGCCACAGAAGAACTTCGCCTCCGACGGTGGGCTGTGGCTCGCGCTCTTCTCCCCCGCGGCGATAGAACGGGTGGAGCGGATCGCGGCCAGCGGGCGATACATCCCCGACTTCCTCAGCCTCGGCAGCGCGATCGAGAACTCGCGACTCGATCAGACGCTGAATACCCCGGCGCTCGCCACCCTGCTCATGCTCGAAGAGCAGATCTCCTGGATCAACAGCAACGGCGGACTCAGCTGGGCGGATGGGCGCACCCGGGAGTCCTCCGACCTGCTCTACGACTGGGCGACGCGCACTTCGGTCACGACGCCGTTCGTCTCGGATCCAGCCGATCGCTCCCAGGTGGTGGTGACCATCGACTTCGACGAGTCGGTCGATGCCGCTGCGGTCGCCAAGATCCTTCGAGCGAACGGGATCGTCGACACCGAGCCGTATCGCAAGCTCGGCCGCAACCAGCTGCGGATCGCGACCTTCGTGGCAATCGATCCCGACGATGTCCGCGCGCTCACCGGGTGCATCGACTACGTGCTCGAGCAGCTCTGAGTCGGCCGCCATGCGCCTCTATCTGAAGGACAGCGAGCGACGGCCCGACCCTCGGCCCGTGCAGGTGGACGAGCGCCGAGCAATCTTCGTCGGGCTGGTCGCATGGATCGTCGCGACGGTGATCTACCTCCTGGTCTTCGCCAGCAACGGCGAGGCCGATGCCGGGGTGGTGTGGACCTGCACCGCGGGCATCGCCCTCGGGCTGGCGGGGCTCGTCTACACGGAGCGCCGCCGCCGCAAGCTCGGCCGCTGAACCCGCTGGCGCTGAAACTGCTCGGCCGCTGAACCCGCTGGCCCTGCGCGCTGCCGGGAGGGTCTAGTAGGTGCGCTCCGCGAAGGGGTCGTCGTCCTCCGTGCCCGGCAGGGGCGCGAACGGGTCGATGTCGTCGTAGGCATCCTCGGCGGAGGTGCCGATCATGGCGTCGTCGGTCGGGTCCGGTTCCTCGAAGTCGACGGACTCGGCCTGATGCTTCGACACGATGGCGGCTGGCGTCGGCCGCCCATTCCTGCCCGCAGGCTCGACGTCGAAGATGTCGATGTCGTCGAGCTCGGCGTCATCGACATCGTCCTCGAGGTCGTCCTCCAAGTCGTCGTCATCATCATCGTCGTCGGACTCGTCGTCGTCAGACTCGTCATCGTCATCGGACTCATCGTCGTCGTCGTCGTCTGACTCATCGTCATCCGACTCGTCATCCTCATCGGACTCGTCATCCACCTCCGCCGTGTCCGCTTCGGTGACCCGATCGGACCACGGCACCCAGTCGGGCGCCAGGATGGAGCCGTCTCCGGGGAGCAGCTCGAGCTCGAGAACCGACGGCTGGTCGACGCCGTCGATGACCGAGACGGACACCGTCCAGCGCCAGTCGGGGTATCCCGGCATCGCCGACGCGAAGAGGACGTCCACGACGCCGTCCTGGCTCGCCTCGACGCCGAGCAGGGCGCCGACGGTGGGGGCCTCGGTGATCTCGAGCAGAGCTGCGTGGGCGGCTGTGATCACCGCCGAGTCGGCCTCCGCCGACTCACGCATCCAGTTCGTCCGCGACGCGGCGCAGCATGGCCGCGATCTTGTGCGTGTGCTGGCCTTCGGGGTAGCGGCCCCGCTTGAGGCCGGCACCCACGCCGTCGAGCAGCTTGACGAGGTCTTCGACGATGACCGCCATGTCGTCGGCGGGCTTGCGCTGAGCCTTGCTGAGACTCGGCGGAGCCTGGATGATCCGGGCGGACAGGGCCTGGAGACCTCGCTTGCCGTCGGCGACGCCGAATTCGAGCTTCGTGCCCGCCTTGACCGCGGTGGTGCCGGCCGGCAGCGCCGACGCATGGAGGAAGACTTCGCCGCCGTCATCGGAGCTGATGAAGCCGAACCCCTTCTCCTCGTCGAAGAATTTCACTTTGCCGGTGGGCATCTCGCCGCCTACTTCCTGAACCTCGGTGCCAATGCGGCCCCAATTGTACGTGGGACGCGGCGGTGCGGGGCACGGCTGCCGCCATTCCGCGGGGATCCGGCCGTATCCTTGGTGCATGTCAGGTCGCAAATCCGCCGAGCCCTCGCCGCACGCGAGCACCTCCAGCGCGGAGCGCACCATCACCTTCATGATCGGCGCAGTCGGCGGGCTGTCCCTGCTCGCGTTCCTGATCATCCTGATCGCCAACTTCGCTGGCGTCGTCTCAAGCGGGACCGGGCTCTGGCCCGCGGTCGTGATGGTTCCCTACATCGGGTTCCCGATCACGATCCTGCTCATCGTGATCCTCGCCGTCCTGAACGCCCGCCGCAGGGCCCTCGACGAGCGCGCTCGCGCAGGCCGCTAGCCGTCGGCTCAGCCGGTGTACGAGCAGATCTCATTCGCGCACTCTAGAGACTCCCAGGTTGCACTCAGCAGGCACGCAGAGAATGAGCGCATGGCTGATGGTCCCCGCATTCTCATCGTCGACGACGAACCCAATATCCGCGATCTGCTCACGACGAGCCTCCGCTTCGCCGGATTCGCCGTCCGCGCAGTCGGCAACGGCGCCGCGGCGATCTCGGCCGTCCTCGAGGAGGAGCCCGACCTGATCATCCTCGACGTCATGCTCCCCGACATGAACGGGTTCGGCGTGACCAAGAGGCTGCGTTCCTCGGGCTACACCTCCCCCATCCTGTTCCTCACCGCGAAGGACGACACGGAGGACAAGATCACCGGCCTCACCGTCGGCGGCGACGACTACGTCACCAAGCCCTTCTCCCTCGACGAGATCGTCGCCCGGATCAAGGCGATCCTGCGCCGCACGATGCACGCGGAAGAGGACGCGATCATCCGTGCCGGCGAGCTGACCATGGATCAGGACACCCACGAGGTGACGATCGGGTCCGAGTCCGATCGAGCTCTCCCCCACCGAATTCAAGCTGCTGCGCTACCTGATGCTCAACCCCAACCGGGTGCTGTCGAAGGCGCAGATCCTCGATCACGTGTGGGAGTACGACTTCAACGGCGATGCCGGCATCGTGGAGTCCTACATCTCCTACCTGCGGCGCAAGCTCGACCAGTTCTCCGCCGAGCCGGTCATCCAGACCAAGCGCGGCTTCGGCTACATGCTCAAGGCCGCCAAGGCCTGAGCGGGCTGGTCGGGCGTGCTCCCAGCCCGGCCCAGATCCGCCACTTACACTGATCGATCGTGCATGAGTCGTTGGTGGAGTGGTGGGGCGGCATCTCGCTGCGCACCAAGATCACCGGCGTCACCGTTCTCCTTCTGACCTTCGGGCTGCTCATCACCGGTGTCGGCACCCTCAGCGTCATGCGCAACTTCCTCTTCGACGAGGTGGACAGCCAGGTCACCGAAGCCGCCGCGGCAGATGCCGAGCAGCTTCGTGGTCGAGACGATCGGTGAGGACGGCTCCGGCCTCCCGAACACCTATCTCGTGGCCGCGGTCGACGGCGAGGGCCGAGTCGTCGAAGCGAACTCCACGTGGAAGGACGCCGACATCGTTCCCGACGTCACCCACGTGACGCTGGAATGGGCCGTCAGCCACTCCGACTCGATCTTCACGATCCGCAACGACGACCGCACCTCAGAATGGCGCGGTGTCGCCCTGCCCATCCAGCGCCGTGACAGCGCCGACAACTACGTGCTGGTCCTGCTGCTGCCGCTCGACGCGACCAACAAGGCCATCGCGCGCATGTTCACGCTGTTCCTGCTGTTCGGCGTCGTGGTCGTCGTCCTCGGCGCCGTGCTCACCCGACTGCTGGTGACATCGACCTTCGGCCCGCTCCGCGAGGTCGAGAAGACGGCTGCCGCCATCGCCGACGGGGACTTCAGCCAGCGCCTCGGCGGGGCGACGCCCAACACGGAGGTCGGCCGACTCAACCGATCCCTCAACACCATGCTGAACAGGATCGATCGCGCCTTCAGCGACCGCGCGCGCACCATCGAGCAGATGCGCCGCTTCGTCGGCGACGCCAGCCACGAGCTGCGAACACCGCTCGTCTCGGTGCGCGGCTACGCCGAGCTCTATCGGATGGGCGCACTGCAGAACTCCGAGGACATCACGCAGGCGATGGATCGGATCGAGAAGGAGGCCATCCGGATGGGCGGCCTCGTGCAGGACCTGCTCGAACTCGCGCGCCTCGATGAGACCAAGCCGCTGCAGCTCGCGCCGGTCGATCTGCTTCCGCTCGCAAAGGATGCCGCGCTCGACGCGATGGCATCCAATCCGGGCCGCGTGGTCAGCGTCGTCACCGGCCACCTCGCCGATCCGCCGACCGCGCCCATCTCGATCCTGAAGACGACCCTGCCGATCGGCAATCTCGACGCGTCGCTGGTCGATCTCGCTGACGAGCCCATGCGCTCGGGACGATCCGCGCAGGCGACCGGCGCGATCGCCCTCGCCGTCTCCCGTCTGCGCCGTCGCTCTCGCACCGCCACCGGGCTGCCCGTCGTCGTGGTGTCGGAAGAGGCGAGGCCGCGCGGTCGTTGGACACGAGCGTCCCGGTGATCAGCGGCGAGGAGAACAAGATCCGCCAGGTGCTCACCAACCTGCTGGGCAACGCCGTGCGCTTCACGCCCGTCGACACCCCGATCGAGATCGTGGTCAAGTCGGACGCCGCGTCCGGGACGGCGACCATCAAGGTCGTGGACCACGGTGAAGGCATCCCGCCGCAGGTGCGGGAGAAGATCTTCCAGCGCTTCTGGCGCGCCGACAGCTCACGCACCCGTGACACAGGCGGAAGCGGGCTCGGCCTGGCGATCGTCTCGGCCATCGTGGCCGCCCACAAGGGCACCGTCACCGTCGAGGAGACCCCGGGCGGCGGGGCGACATTCCGGGTGATCCTGCCTCTCCTCAACAGCACGCCAGCCGCCGAGGTTGTCCCCAACCCGAGCTGATCCGCGTTCCGGATGCTCTCCGATCCCTAATGTCGTTTCCCTCCAGGGACGGACCCCGGAGGGAGAGGACGTCATGCCGAGGTTCAGTGTCGACAGCGAGGCGGTGTTCGCCGCCCAGTCCGCGGTGGGGACGACGATCGGGCGCGTGCAGGCCGATGTCGCGTCCCTGCTCGCCCAGCTGACCAACCTGCAGGGCAGCTGGAACGGCGAGGCCGCCACCGCCTTCCAGGGCGTGGTGGCGGACTGGCGCGCCACCCAGGCGCGCGTGGAGGAGAGCATCGCGGCCATCAACCGTGCGCTGGGAGCCGCCGGATCGCAGTATCTGGAGGTCGAGCAGGCCAACGCCCGCATGTTCCTCTCGCGCTGATGCGACGAAGCCATGGCCGAGCGCGGTATCTAGGGCCGAGCGCGGTAGGTGCACCCACCGCGCTCGGCCGTCAAGTACCGCGTCGAGCGCGATGGCGCGGTTCAACGCCGGAAGGGCGGCCCTTTCGGACCGCCCTTCCGGGTGATTGCGAGTGCGCTTGCGACGTAAGCTGGCGGGCTCAGCGTGACGCTGGCGCGCCGTTGGCGATCAGAAGTCCATGCCGCCCGAGGGGTCGCCCTGCGGGGCAGGGTTGCGCTCGGGCTTGTCGGCGACGACTGCCTCAGTGGTGAGGAAGAGGCCGGCGATCGACGCGGCGTTGACCAGCGCGGAGCGCGTGACCTTGGCCGGGTCGATGATGCCCTGTGCGAACATGTCGCCGTACTCGCCGGTCGCGGCGTTGAGGCCGTGTCCGGTGGGCAGCGAGCGGACGCTTCTCGACGACGACGCCGGGCTCCATGCCCGCGTTGAAGGCGATCTGCTTGAGCGGTGCGTCGATCGCGACGCGGACGATGTTCGCGCCGGTCGCCTCGTCACCGGTGAGCCCGGTGATGGCCTCGCTGGCGAAGGCGACCTTGCCGGCCTGGATCAGCGCGACGCCACCACCGGCGACGATGCCCTCTTCGACGGCAGCCTTCGCGTTGCGGACGGCGTCCTCGATGCGGTGCTTGCGCTCCTTGAGCTCGACCTCGGTCGCGGCACCCGCCTTGATGACGGCGACGCCACCGGCGAGCTTGGCGAGGCGCTCCTGGAGCTTCTCGCGGTCGTAGTCGGAGTCGGTGTTCTCGATCTCGGCACGGATCTGGGCCACGCGACCGGCGATCTGGTCGGCGTCGCCGGCACCATCGACGATGGTGGTCTCGTCCTTGGTGATGACGACCTTGCGTGCTTGACCGAGCAGGTCGAGGGTGACGTTCTCGAGCTTGAGTCCGACCTCCTCGGAGATGACCTGGCCACCGGTGAGGATGGCGATGTCCTGCAGCTGCGCCTTGCGACGGTCGCCGAAGCCGGGGGCCTTGACGGCGACCGACTTGAAGATGCCGCGGATCTTGTTCACGACCAGGGTCGCGAGCGCCTCGCCGTCGACGTCCTCGGCGATGATGAGCAGCTGCTTGCCGCTCTGGATCACCTTGTCGACGATGGGCAGCAGGTCCTTGATCGCGGAGATCTTGGAGTTGACGATCAGGATGTACGGGTCCTCGAAGACGGCCTCCTGGCGGTCGGGGTCCGTGACGAAGTACTGCGACAGGTAGCCCTTGTCGAAGCGCATGCCCTCGGTCAGCTCGAGCTCGGTGCCGAAGGTGTTCGACTCCTCGACGGTGACGACACCCTCCTTGCCGACCTTGTCGATGGCCTCGGCGATGATGGCGCCGATCTCGGGGTCAGCGGCGGAGATCGACGCGGTCGGCGGCGATCTGCTCCTTGGTCTCGATCTCCTTGGCCTGCTCGCCGAGGGCCTTCGGAGACGGCCGCGACGGCCTTCTCGATGCCCTTCTTCAGCGAGATGGGGTCGGCGCCGGCTGCGACGTTGCGCAGGCCCTCGCGGACGAGCGCCTGAGCGAGGACGGTGGCGGTGGTGGTGCCGTCGCCTGCGACGTCGTCGGTCTTCTTGGCGACCTCCTTGACGAGCTCCGCGCCGATCTTCTCGTACGGGTCGTCGAGCTCGATCTCCTTGGCGATCGAGACGCCGTCGTTCGTGATCGTGGGGGCTCCCCACTTCTTCTCGAGAACCACGTTGCGGCCGCGCGGGCCGAGCGTCACCTTGACGGCGTCGGCGAGCTGGTTGAGTCCACGCTCGAGGCCGCGACGGGCCTCCTCGTTGAAGGCAATGATTTTAGCCATGTGTCTTTTGTCGTCCCTTCCGGACGTACGGAAACCGGATGTTTGGCACTCAGCAGTAGCGAGTGCCAATCAATCTTGGCAGTCGACACCTGAGAGTGCAAGGCGACCGGCTCTCCGCGGCGAGGGATGAGCGACAGCAGCAGGCGGCAGCCGGGCCGACGGCGCATCGGCCGAGCGGCCGGGTCGACGCCCGCGTTGCCTGTCAGGCCAGGCGGACCGCCTTCGGCCTGCGGGCCCTTCGAGCCGGTGCCGACCTCGAAGGTCACCTGCTGGCCCTCCTCGAGCGCCTTGTATCCGGACATGTCGATGGCGGAGTAGTGGACGAAGACGTCCTGTCCCCCGCCGTCCACGGTGATGAAGCCGTAGCCCTTCTCCGCGTTGAACCATTTGACGGTGCCGTTCGCCATCTCCTACTCCCAGTGCTGTGAGGCTGCGTGCTGTGGAACTGGACGGGCGAGCGCCCGCCACGGCCGGCATGACCGGCGTCCGCGCCGCTCGCCAGCGACCTCCGATCCATCCGACATGAGCGCGTCTGGGGGCACGCTGCGCGTAGGTTCAGGGCGGTAGGTCCGACCTGTGTGGGAATCGTAACGGAGCCGAGCGCCCGGAGACAGCGCATCTCGACGATCTGGGCGCCACGCGCGGCATTGCCCCGGGATTAAACGCGGCGGAAACATCCCTGTTTCACAGCACTTCACGTTCGGAAGCCAGCACAGCCGTCGGTCCGCGACCGAGGAGTCGGCAGGTCGGCGAGCGGATGCAGGGTGAAGCTTGTGCCGATCAGCCGGCGGGCACGTAGTCGGCGCCGATGAGGATGCCGATCCGATTGAGTCCCTCGACGTGGAAGGCCTGGGAGAGCTCGATCGGCGCGCCGCCGAGCGCCTCGGACAGCCCCCTTGCGGCGCCCTCCTGTGCCGGATCGTTGTAGTAGACGGTGGTGGTCGCCACATCGGGGGTTGCGTTGGTGCCCGTGGATCCGATCGTCCACCCTGCGGCGGACGAGCAGTGTCGCCGACCTGTCCGGCCAGTCCGTCCGTCTCGGTGCCGTTCAGGATGACGATGCTCGCGCTCGGATCGATGGTCGGCGCCACCGGGGCGGCGGCCGCGGAGCTCTCGGCCGCCGCCCCGGTGCCGCTGAACGGATTGTCGAACGACACCCGGTCGTTGATCACCAGGATCCATGACGACGCCGAGCCCGACCAGGATTCCTGTGGCGAGCGCCGCCCATGCGAACGTCACGAAGCCGCGATTCTTCGGCTGGGCTCCGCGGTGCGCGCCGACCCGACCCACCGAGGCGGGGTGGATGTCGAATCGGTCCGAGGGGAAGGCTGGCATGGCTCCGGGGCTGGTCGGCGATGCGGGCTCGGCGCTCGGTGAGCGCGTGTCAGCCTGCGAGTCGGATGAGCTGAGGGTCAGGTCGCGCGGCGGATGTCCATGCGAGCAGCGCGGCGCGCGATACGCGCATCGCGCAGACGCAGCAGGCGCTTCACCAGCATCGGATCGTGGATGAGGGCGGCGGGCTGATCGATGAGGGCGCCGAGGAGCTGATAGTAGCGAGCGGCGGAGATGCTGAACTCCTCACGGATCGCCTCCTCCTTCGCGCCGGCATGACGCCACCAGGTCCGTTCGAAGGCGAGAATCGCCCTGTCTCGATCCGACAGCTCCGGGCGCGAGGGCGCAGAGCGCTCGACAGGCTGGTGCTCTCCGCTCATGGCCTGCTCCCTCCGCAGTGGGTCCCCGGAATAGGGTCATCCTAGGCACCGTTGATGCAAGAGGACGCACGACCGTCGGCGCGTCGATCACGGCGATCCCCGACGCGCTGCGATCCGAGCCGGACCGCCGCTCGGCGGCCCCGACGACGCGACTCGCGATCGCGAGACCCGAGCGAATCGCACGAGAGGACAGAACCGCATGGGACGAGTCTCCGACTCCATCCGCCGCCTGCTCGACGGAACGACGGGTTCCGATCAGCACGGCCCCGACGCCGATGCCGGCGCGTATCCCGTCAGCAGGACCGACGCCGAATGGCGCGAATCGCTGACCGCCGAGGAGTACCGGGTGCTGCGCACAGCGGCGACCGAGCGCGCATGGACCGGGGCGCTGCTCGATGAGAAGCGGGCCGGCGTCTACGCCTGCAAGGCCTGCGGCAGCCGACCTGTTCCGCAGCACGGCCAAGTTCGAGTCGGGCTCGGGCTGGCCGAGCTTCTTCGAGCCGCTCCCCGAGGCCGTCAGGCTGAAGCGCGACCGGACCTTCGGCATGGCCCGCACCGAGGTGCTCTGCGCCGCCTGCGGATCCCACCTCGGGCACCTGTTCGACGATGCACCGCAGACCCCTACCGGAGACCGATACTGCATGAACTCGGTCTCCCTCGAGTTCGAGGAGAAGTAGCTGATCGTTCCGAGATCGGACGCACCCACGTCCCCAGCACTTCCCACCGTCCGCTACCCCGTCCGCGCCGCGGCAGCCGCAGCGTCGCTCCCACTCGTCGGTGACCTCGGAGACGCCGACGCACGAGGAGCTGCTCGATATCGTCCGCGCGGCGTCCCGCGTTGCCGACCACGGGGCGCTGCGCCCCTGGCGGCTCATCGAGATCCGCGGCGATGCACGCAGGAAGCTGGGCGCTCGTTCGCGAAGGCCGAGCACAAGCGCGGGATCAGCGACAAGCCCATGCGCGCGGAGCTGCTGATCGCACTCGTCGCGAGCCGCAAGAAGAGCAGCAAGCCGGAGTGGGAGCAGGACGCCACCGCGGCCGGCGTCGCCCACATGCTCAGCCTGCTGCTCGACGAGGCGGGATGGGGCGTCTTCTGGCGCACCGGCGACTACACGCGGTCCAAGGCGGTCCGCAAGGCGCACTCTCTGAGGAAGGGCGAGGAGCTGCTGGGCTGGCTCTACGTCGGCGGCAAGAAGACGAAGAGCTCCCACCCGAAGCGTCCGGTCGAGGTCGAGGACTTCATCACCTCGATGTGATCCGGCCACGCCCTGCTGCGCGCACCGGGCGGTTCGATATGTGTTGCGTCCTGTGTCGGCGATGTTCTGGCGAGCATGGGCGCTCGGTTAGCGTGCCGGGATGACCGATGACGCTCTCGCCAGCTCCCCCGGACTGGACTTCGCGACCCGCCAGATCCATGCCGGCGCGACGCTCGATGAGGACTTCGGTGCACGAGTGGGGCCGGTGTATCAGACGGCGGGATACGTCTTCCCGACCTTCGATGAGGCCGCGGCCCGCTTCGCCGGAGCGAGCACGGGCCGGGCCTATTCCCGGCACCGAGAACCCGACGAACGCCCTCGCGGGCCGTCGCCTCGCCGATCTCGAGGGCGGGCTCGGCGGGATCGTCGTCGGCAGCGGTCAGGCCGCCATCTCGGTCGCGATCTTCGCGCTCGTCGAGCAGGGCGACCGCATCCTCGCCACCTCCAGCCTCTACGAGGGCACGAAGCAGCTGTTCGCGGGCAGCATGACCCGGCAGGGCGTGGTGTTCGACTTCCTGCCGGAACAGGCCCCCGATGAGCAGTGGATCGAGGCGATCACGCCTCGAACCCGAGCGATCTACACCGAGACGATCCCCAACCCGAAGAACGACGTCGTCGACCTCGAGCGCCTCGCTCGAATCGCGCACGACGCCGGCATCCCTCTGATCGTGGACAGCACGGTGGCCACCCCTTATCTCTGTCGACCGATCGAATGGGGTGCCGACATCGTGATCCACTCCACCTCCAAGTGGCTGGCCGGACACGGATCCGTCATCGGCGGCGCGATCATCGACGCGGGTACGGTTCGACTGGGCCGCGAACGTCGAGCGCTTCCCGCGACTGTCCGAACCGCTCATCGCCGGCGGCCCCACGTTCGTCGAGCGATTCGGGAGGGGCGCGTACCTCGCCTACCTCAAATCCGTGTCGGTGCTCGACTACGGCCCGACCGTGCCGCCGACGAGCACTCTCCTGCTCCTGCATGGCATCGAGACCCTGTCGCTTCGGATGGAGCGGCACGTGGCGAACGCGCGGCGGATTGCCGAATGGCTCGAGCGCCAGCCGGAGGTCGCGAGCGTCGATTACGCGGGCCTGCCGTCCAGTCCGTTCTTCGAGCGGGCCGCGAAGTACCTGCCCCGCGGCGCGGGATCCATCGTGTCGATTGATCTGGTCGGCGGACTCCCCGCCGCTCGGAGCTTCTTGGAAGGGCTGACGCTGATCAGCCATATGACCCACATCGGCGATGTGCGCACGCTCGCCCTGCACATGGGGTCGACCATCAGCGGCCGCCTCACCGAGAAGCAGCGCATGGCCGCCGGGATCACGCCGGGCCTGGTGCGGCTGTCCATCGGGATCGAGGGCGCCGACGACATCATCGCCGACCTGCAACGCGGCCTGGCCGCCATCTGAACAGCGCCGAATTGCCAACTCTGGCTCTCAAACTTCGCCGACAAGAGCCAAAGATGGCAATTCGAGCGCTCAGCCTGAGGCCACCAGGGCGGCGATGCGACGGACTGCCTCGCGGAGGGTGTCCGGCGCGCAGGCGAAGTTGATCCGAGCGAATCCCGCGCCCTGCCGACCGAATGCGGCGCCGTCGTTGAAGGCGACTCGGGCTTCGTCGAGGATCCGGAGGAAGGGCGTCTCTCCGAGCCCGAGGTCGCGGAGGTCGAGCCAGCCGAGGTAGCCGGCGTCCGGGCGGTGGTAGGTGACCGCCGGAAGGTGCTGGGCGAGGAGCTCGGCCAGCAGCGCGTCGTTCTCCTCGATGAGCTCGACGACCTCGTCGAGCCAGTCGGTGCAGGAGAAGGCCGTCACGCCGGCCTGGATGCCGAGGATGCTCGTGCGACAGGCCACCTCCTCGGGGAAGCGCGCGAGGTCGGCGGCGGAGCGATCGTCGGCCGCGATGACGACCGCGCACTTCACGCCGGCGAGGTTCCAGCCCTTGCTCGCGGAGGTGACCGTCACCGCGCGGGCGCCCGCCGCGGCCGCGGGGATCGCGAACGGCGTGAAGACGGCGCGGCTATGGGTCAGAGGCGCGTGCACCTCGTCGCTGACGACCAGGACATCGTGGAGCGCCGCCAATCGGGCGACCGCGTCGAGCGTGGCGCGGTCGTGGGCGATGCCGATCGGGTTGTGCGGATTGCAGAGCAGGAACGCGTCGGCGCCCGCGGCGAAGGCGGCTTCGAGCGCGGCGAGGTCGAGCGACCAGCGGCCGTCGACCTGTGCGAGGGGCGCCTCGACGATGGATCCGCCCGCCTCCTCCGTGAGCTCGAAGAACGGCGGGTAGACGGGCGGCGCGATCACGACCCGCGGCTGGCGAGGCAGAGCGATCCGCAGGGTCTCCACGATGCCGACGCTGACGTCGGTGGCGACGTGGATGCGCCGCTCGTCCACGATCCAGCCCCAGCGCTCGGCCGCGAAGTCGGCGAACGCCGCGGCGATCGGTCCTGCTCCGTCGATGTAGCCCGTGTCGGAGGCCTGGACGCTGCGCACGAGCGCGTCGACGATCGGCCGGGCGAGCGGGTAGTCCATCTCGGCGACGAAGAGCGGCAGCACGTCATCCGGGTAGCGGGTCCATTTGATGCTGCTCCGCTGGCTGCGGAGCAGCTCGAGCGGCTCCGTGCGCACCTGGCGCACAGGGGCGTCCGCCCTCCGTCCTGCCACCGGGACCGCGCGGAGGTGGCGCTCGCGTACGGGAAGCTCAGCGAGCGACATCGGAGCGCATTCCGAACAGAGACGACGAGGCCTCTGTGGAAGAGGCGACCGAGATGACCATGGCTCGACGCTAGGAGTCGACGGGTCTGCCCGCGACCCGCGTCGCAACAGGGCGTCACACTGAGCCCCCAGCCGCCCGGGCTGCGCCTTGGAACCGATTCAGGACGTCGATCCGGACAGCTAGGTTGTCGTGGTGAGCATCGAGCACGTCTGGACGACGCCGACCGACGAGCGCGCACGGCCGCTCATCGACGATCTGGCCCGCGACTACGACGAGCGCTACGGGGACAACGACGGGATTCCGTCCTCCTACGAGCTCTATCGCTATCCAGCCGAGCTCTTCAGCCCGGAGCGGGGCGGTGCGTTCCTGCTCCTGCTGGAGGACGGGCGCACGGTCGCGGGCGGCGCGTACAAGCGGGTGGATGAGGCCACCGCGGAGGTGAAGCGGGTGTGGACGGCACCTACCGACCGCCGCCGTGGCCTCTCGCGCACGGTCATGGCCACGCTGGAGTCCGAGGCGGTGCGGGTGGGGTACTCGCGGATCGAGCTCACCACGGGAGCGCGGCAGCCCGAAGCGCACGCCCTCTACCTGGCGCTGGGCTATCTCCCCCAGTTCGATCTCGCGGCCGACTTCGAGGAGATCGGATACCTCGCGTTCACGAAGGAGCTTCAGGCCCCGAGCGCGATCTGACTCGCGCTCAGCAGGATGCCGAGGCTGTCGCGGATCAGTGCGTCGGCGTCAGGAGCGCTCGTCCGCAGTCGATCCAGCCGGCCGAGTGTCGAATCGAGCGCGTCCAGGGGCTGCGGATCGGAGAGTGCGATGAGCTCCGCGGCAAGCACGCCCTCGATCGCGAGCACCGTTTCGCCGAGCGAGACGGAGCGCTCCAGCAGCTGCAGGGCCAGGGCCGCCGAGCTGGAGACATCCTCGACCCCCTCGCTCAGACTGGCCCCCGCGAGGCTCACCGGATTGGCGAGGTGCCGCAGCTCGGCGACGAGCGACGAGGCGCTGTAGAGCAGCAGGCCGGGCACCCGCGAGGCCCCGGAACGTCGATGCGGTCGCTGAAGGGCGGAGAGCACGACGGATCGCCGCTCGCTGGCTCCCGCGGCGTGGGCGATCGCGACCCGCAGAGCATCGAATTCCACGGCGAGCGCGGTGATCTGGAAGTTGCCGTTCGGAGCCATCGCATCGCCCACGACGAGCGGATTCTCCGTCGAGGCGTTGAGCAGCAGCTCGATCTCGGCGCGAAGAGTCGCGACCCGATCGGCGAGCGCGGCACTGATCTGGGGTGCGGAGCGAATCGAGACGGCGTCCTGAATGCTGGCCGCGATCCGCGAAGCCGCGCGTCCCCGGTCAGCCAGGTCCGGATCCGAGCCGCCGACGCGGTCTGCGTCGGGCGCAGGTCGTTGACCGCGGAATCGAAGGGCTGCAGGCTGCCGCCGTCGCTCTGGCCCGCGACGGCCTCGATGGTCAGCGCCGTGACGAGATCGGCGAGCGCGGGCAGCCGCTCGGCCCGAGAGGCGGCGAGAGCGCCAACGCCCACGCTGTAGGCGTTCGAGCTGAGCGAGGCGAGGGCCTCGGAGGCAGACGGCAGGACCGGCTGCACGCCCGCGTCCGCGAGGGCGTCGGCGGCGGGGATGAGGTCGCCGTCCGCCAGCACGCTCCCCTCCCCTGCGACGACGCGGGCGATGGCGGCGAGCGTCGTGAGATCCGCGGCCCCCACCGATCCCACCCGTCGCACCGTCGGCACGAGGCCGGTGTTCAGCAGCGCGATCCAGGCCGCCGCCCATTCGGGCCGGACCCCCGCTCCTCCCCACGAGAAGCCGGCCACGCGTGCGAATACCGACGCTCGCACCTGCTCGCCTGTCAGCAGCTCGCCGATCCCCGCATCGTGGTTGCGCAGCACCCGCAGCTGGAATGCGGCAACGTCATCGACGACCACGTTCCGCCCCGCGCCGAGCTCGCGATTGAGGCCGTACACCGGCGTCTCTGCCGCGAGATGCGCCTCTACGACCGCTCGTGCAGCAGCGATCCGGGTGCGCGCGGAGTCGCTGAGCGCGACCTCCGCGCCCTCGGCGGCGACAGCGACGACGTGCTCGAGGGTCAGTCGCGTGTCGCCGACCACGACGACGTCGGTCACCGACGCACCATCAGAAGTCCTGCAGGTTGGCGCGCAGGCCGCCGTCGCCGAGCTCCGTGCGCAGGATGCCCTGTCGCCGCAGCGCGGGGACGAGCGGATCGAGCGTGCGGTGCACGTGCGCGGGGTGGACCTGACCGGTGAACAGGAAGCCGTCTCCGCCGACGGCCTCGCCGAGCTCGCCGAGGTGGTCCGCGACCTCGCCGGCCGTGCCGATGATGGCGAGGCCGTCCTCCTTCGCTCGGGCCTGCAGGATCTCCCGCAGCGTCGATCCGGCGGGCGCCGACTTCATGAAGTTGTCGAGCGTGCCCTGATTGCTGTTGGTCGTGATCTCGGGCAGCGGCGCGTCGAGGTCGAACTTCTTGAAGTCCACGCCGCTCAGGTAGCTGACCGACTGCAGCGCCTCGTCGATCGACGCCTGCGTCAGCGTGCGGCGCTTCTCGCGCACGGACTCCGTCTCCTCCGCATTGGCGGTGATGACCGGCTGGACGACGAAGAGCACTGTGAGATCGTCGGCATTCCGGCCCTGTTCGACGGCGACCTGGCGGATGCCGTCGCGGTAGGTGCGCATCCGCTCGGGAGTGCTGGCCAGGGCGAGCACGACGTCGGAGTTGCGGCCCGCGAAGGTCTGCCCGCGGCCGGAGGCCCCGGCCTGCACCATCACGGGCTCGGATGGCAGCGGCACCGTGTTCAGCGGTCCGCGGACCTGGAAGAACTCGCCCTTGTGGTCGATCGGGCGCACCTTCGTGAAGTCGGCGAAGACCCCGCCGGCGACGTCCTCGAGGACCGCATCCGGATCCCAGCTGCGCCAGAGCGCTCGCACGACCTGGACCCACTCGTCGGCGCGGTCGTAGCGGAGGTCGTGCTCGATCTGCTTGTCGAGGCCGTAGTTCTGCGCGGCGATGTCGCTGCCGCTGGTCACGACGTTGAAGCCGAGCCGGCCGTCGGCGAAGTGCTGCAGCGTCGCGAGCAGTCGGGCCGCGGTGAACGGCTCGTAGAAGGACGCGGACAGCGTCGGCACGATGCCGAGCCTCTCGGTCGCCTGGAGCAGGTAGGGAACGAGCGGCAGCGGGTCGTGCTTGGGCACGAACCGCGCGGTCGACAGATTCACCTCGGCCGTTCCGCCGTAGGTGTCGGGCACGGTGACGCCGTCCTCGATGATGAACAGGTCGAAGCCGGCGCGCTCGAACGCGCGCGCGGCGTCCTGGTAGACCGTCGGCTTCTTCCAGTCGTAGCCGATGCCGTAGGTCGGGTCGCCCCAACCCTGCACGCCGAAGCCCGCACCGAGGAACCAGCCGAAATGCTGCAGGCTCATGCGCGAGGCCCCTCCTTCCGATCCGACGTCGACGAGGACCCGCCGTGGGCCCCATCCGACCCCGATCGTCCGACGGGCCCTGACGCTATGCGATCCTGCTCGAACGACTTGGACAGGTAGTTGAGGCCCCCGTCCGGCGAGACCACCACGACCGTAGAGCCGCGGGGCGCCTCCCGCGCGACGTCGAGGGCGACCGCCACCGCCAATCCGGAGGAGGGGCCGAGGAACAGGCCCTCCTGCTCGGCGAGCGCCCGAACTGTGGCGTAGACGCGCTGGTCGGAGATGACGCGGAACTCGTCGACGACGCCGGGGTGGAAGCTCGTGGGCCACCAGCTGGAGGGCCACTGCGTTCCCACGCCGTCCACCGCGATGGGACCGGGCTGATGGCCGCTGTAGGTCGAGCCGACCGGATCCGCGCCGATGATCCGCACCCGGCCCTCCGACGCCTCGCGCAGGTACCTGCCGGTGCCCGAGATGGTGCCGCCCGTGCCGATGGACGCCACGAAGTGGGTGACCGCTCCCCCGGTCTGTCGCCAGACCTCAGGACCGGTGCCCAGATAGTGCGCTCCGGGATTGGCGGGGTTGAGGAACTGCGACGACCACCAGCCGTCGCGGTCCCGCGCGATCCTCGCAGCCACGGCGCGCGGATTGCCGGGGTCGTCGGGGCCCGCCTGAGGATCGGCCTCGATGAGCTCCGCACCGTAGGAGCGGAGCACCGCGAGCTTCTCGAGGGAGACGAGGCCGCTGTGCACGATGACGACGGGATGTCCGATCACCCGACCCACCAGTGCGAGGCCGATGCCGGTGTTGCCCGATGTCGACTCCACGATGGTCTGGCCGGGACGAAGCGCACCGCTCGCTTCGGCCTCGCGCACCATGTTCAGGGCTATCCGATCCTTGGAGGACCCGCCAGGGTTGCGGCCCTCGAGCTTGACGAGCACCCGCGCCTCGATGTCGCGCGTGAGGGAGTGCAGCCGCACCAGGGGGGTGTTGCCGATCAGGTCGAGCACGGTGCCGGTCGTCGCGTGCGGAAGCACGACGCCGCGAGGCGCGTGCGCATGGCCGTCCCGGGTCTGTCCGGGATAGTCGATGACCGTCATGCCCTTCCCTTCGTTTCGGGGCCGGTCCGCCTGGACTGGCCGTCCACGGGCCCGCTGCGTCGACCGGGGCCGACTTTCGAGAGTACGAGACACTCCACGGACAGCGCGGTCCACCGCTCAACGCGGCGTAACACGGGCGCAGCTCTGGTGGGCTCCGGCCAGCCTTCTGCGAGGGTCGTCGATCGTCCTCCACGTGATCTCTCTGATCGAGATCATCATCCGTGTCGACCGCGAGCCGATCGACTGGCGTCCGCGCTCAGGCGCCCCTCGCGGTGCGCGGGGCGAGTTCGTCGTCCGGTCGGACGACCGCCGGCCCGATCACCAGCAGAAGGATGACGCTCGCGATCGCTCCCGCGGCGATCGCGCCGCACAGCACCAGAAGCTGGAAGGCGCCGGCGACGAGCGGCGACAGTCCACCGAAGATCGCGCCCACGAAGGCCCCCGGCAGCACCACCAGCCCCGTCGTCTTGGTCTGATCGACGAGCGGGACCAGAGCCGAGTAGGACGCGCGGCGCGCGAGGTCGGCGGTCGCCTGGCGGGGGCTGGCGCCGAGCGCGAGCCAGCCCTCCACCTCGTCCCAGTGATCGCGGATGGTGGCGCGGGCCGTCCGGCCGGTCAGAGTGGTGATGGTCATCGCATTGCCGATGAGGATGCCGGCGAAGGCGAGAAGGTAGCGAGACGTCGGCTCGAGCGCTCCAGCGCCGAACACCACTCCCATCGCGGTGCCGCAGCCGGCCGCGATGGCCGCACCCGATCCCAGGTAGGCGCGGCGGCCACCGCCGAGGCGACGGGCCGAGACCACGACCGCCGCGGCAGTCATCACGGCGAGCGCCAGCAGAACGAGCACCCTGTTCTCGATGATGCCGCCGAGGATGAGGCTGAGCACCCCCAGCTGCAACGTTCCGCGCAGCACTGCCAGCAGCGGCTGGAACCGTCGCGGTGTGCCGAACAGGGTCAGCACGGCCAGCGCGATCAGCACCAGCAGCGCGATGGCGATCACGATCCTCAGCCAGTCCACTCGCCGAGCGTATTGCGCGGCAGGCGCTCGGTCGGGCCGAGGTGATTCAGCGGTGGGACTCAGAGGGAGGTCGAGCGTGAGAATTCAATGGAAGAACGTCGACTTCGGCTGCTCCTCGCCGAAGTGGTAGTGCTGCTCGATGGCGCCGACGGCATCGTCGATCGCCCGGTTGTACATCACATCGAGCGCGAGATCGCTCTCGCCGAGGTGCTCCCCCAGCACGAGGTCGCGGCAGGCGACAGCGGTGCGCAGCTCGACGGCGTCGTCATGGATGGCGGACAGCTCGAGCGATCGCCGGAGCGCATGGGCGGCGTCGGCGAGCTCCTGGGAATGCTCGCCGCCCTCGGAGGCGGTGGATTCGAGGCGGGAGATGAGCTCGGCGATGTCGACGCTGACAGGTTGAGTGTTCATGACATCCATTGACGCCGATCCCGCGCCCCGATGCCAGCCCCATGACGGGGATTGACGGCGGCCTCTGTGCTGGGCGGGAATCCGAGCCGCCCAGATCTGCCGCCCGGTATCCGATCCAGGCCGCAGATCTGGCGGTGCGTCGAGATCTACAGGGCGCGGAGGATGACCGCCGAGCCCTGGCCGCCGCCGCCGCAGAGTGCGGCCGCTCCGACCGATCCTGCGCCGAGCTCCTGCAGCTGTCGGGCGAGCGTGCCGATCACGCGCGCACCGGATGCGCCGATGGGGTGACCGAGCGCTATCGCGCCGCCATGGACGTTGACGATGTCGCCGGAGATGCCGAGCTGGCTCGCCGAATGGAGGGCCACGGAGGCGAACGCCTCGTTGATCTCCACGGCCTCGAGGTCGGCGGGCGTGAGGTCGGTCTTCGCCAGCGCAGTGAGGATCGCATTCGACGGCTGCGAATGCAGCGTGGTGTCGGGACCTGCGACGAGACCGTGCGCCACGATCTCGGCGAGCGGTGCGATGCCTCGGGCGGCGGCGGTCGTGGCCGACATCAGGACGACCGCGGCGGCGCCGTCGGTGATCTGGGATGCGTTGCCCGCGGTGATCGTGCCGTTCTCCCTGGCGAACGCGGGACGCAGGGCTGCGAGCGACTCTGCGGTGGTGTCCGCTCGGATGCCATCGTCGTCGGAGACGAGCACGGTGCCCTTGCGGGTGACGACCGGGAACGGCTCGATCTCGTCGGCCAGCCACTCCGCCGACGCGGCCGCACGCTGGTGGGACAGCGCCGCCCAGTCATCCTGCTCGGCGCGGCCGATGCCGAGCCTTCCGTTGCCCGTCTCGGTGTTGGCGCCCATCGGCAGATGGTCGAACGAATCGAGCAGACCGTCGTGGTCGAGCAGGTCGACCATCTCGACGGCGCCGTACTTCTTGCCGACCCGCGAGCCGACCCAGGCGTGCGGCGCGTTGGTCATCGACTCCTGTCCGAAGGCGACCGCGATGTCGATCTCTCCTGCGTCGATCAGCCGGGCGGCCGCGACGACTGCCTCCATACCGGAGAGGCAGACGATGTTGATCGTCGTCGCCGGCACGCTCAGCGGGATCCCGGCGGCGACCGCGGTCTGACGCGTGGGATTCTGGCCGGCGCCGCCGAGCAGCACCTGGCCGCCGAAGACGCGCTCGACGTCGGCCCCATCGACTCCGGCGCGGGCGAGTGCGGCGGTGACCGCGTGCGTGCCGAGCTGGACGGAGCTGACGCCGGCGAACCGGCCGACGAACTTCGAGAACGGGGTGCGGGCGTACCCCGCGATGACGACGGACACTGCGACTCCTGAACTGCGACGCATCGTTGCGAGCGGTCGCACCTCGACGGTACTTTCCGCGGTTGCCCGGGTCAAAACGGGTTCCGGCCGATGGAATGGATTCCTCCCGCGGGCGGTTGTGGGGGTCATGAATGCTGCGAGCGATCCGTCCATCACGGTCTACGGAACAGGCTGGTGCTCCGACTGCCGCCGTTCGCGTGCCGTCCTCGATGGACAGGACGTTGCGTACCGCTACATCGACATCGAGGCGGAGCCGGAAGCCGCCGACTACGTCCGCCGGACCAACGGGCGCACGAACGTCCCATATATCGTCTTCGGCGACGGCTCGACCCAGACCGAGCCGAGCGACCTGGAACTCCGCGAGCGCCTTGTCGCGCTGGAGCTCATCCCCTCCTGAGCAGCGCCGGCCTGCTCGCGCACGAAGCGCTCGATTTCACGGTGCGCCGCGCCTCCGCTCCCCCACTGCGCATCGGTGGTCCGGTCACGCCCGCTCCCCCGCCCCGGTGATCGGGCGCCCCGAGCCCTCCAGAGCGGTGCGCACAAATGCGGCGACGTCGGTCAGCTCATCGCGGTTGATCCCGTGTCCGAGCCCCGGATAGATCCGCTCGGTCAGGGTCGAATGCTCCGGAAGCCAGGCGGTGGTGCGCTGGATGGCCTCTTCGGCGATCACACCGTCCGCCGCGCCTCGTCCCCAGAAGACGAGCGGGCGTCCTGCGGTCAGCAGCTCGTCGGCGGGCTGCTTCGCGCCCTGCACGAATCCGCCGAGGATGACCGTTCCGAGCACTCGCTCAGGCCGGGTGCGCAGCAGCTGGCTGGCCATCAGGCCTCCCTGCGAGAAGCCGATCGGGATGACCGCGCTTCCGGCGGGGAGTTCGGTGTCCAACCACGCCCAGATCTCGTCCGTCGCGTTGGAGACCGCCTCGGGGTCGGGATTGCCGGGCGTGACGATGCGTAGCCAGGCCGCGCCTCCATTGCCCAGCTCGACGGGCGCTCGGAGCGACGCCCACGGCAGATCGAGATCGAGCGCCGGCCCCAGGCCGGCGAGATCGTGCTCGCTCGAACCGTAGCCGTGCAGCAGCACGAGCACGGGCCGGGCGGCCGGGAGCGGGAAGTGGTCGGATCGCAGGTCTGCGAGTGCCATGTCGGCGGCTCCTCTCAGAGCGTCGTTGGTTGCATCGCCAACATCACACCACGTTCGGCATCCTGGTCGTCGAGCTCCCGACCTATCTGATGTCGCCCCTCGGACTCCTGTCCGCCGCCGCCGAGCATCGATCGGCTGCCGCCAGGACGTCCGGAGGCCGGCCGTCGCGACGTCGGCATCGGGCCGGTGCGGCGCCACGCGGATGCCAGGATGGAGGAGATGACCGCCCTCCTCGCCGCCATTCTCGGGCTGTCCGGGGGCCTCGTCTACGGTGCTGCGGATTTCCTCGGCGGACTCTCCGCTCGTCGCGCGGGGGCGCTTCGCACCGCGGCGCTGGCCGCTACGGCGGGGCTCGTCGTCCTGTTCGCCGTGTCGCCCGTGCTCGGCGGGCGATGGTCAGCTGACGCGGTGCTGCTCGGGATGCTCTCCGGGCTTTCCGGATCGATCGCGCTGATCCTGCTCTACGCATGCCTCGCGCTCGGCCCGATGAGCGTGCTGTCCCCCATCACCGCCCTCGTGTCGGCGCTCGTCCCCGTCACATGGGGATTCGCCCAGGGGGAAAGGCTGTCACCGCTTGGTCTCCTCGGCCTTCCGCTCGCGCTCATCGCTGTGGTGCTCGTAGCGGTGGTACCGGAGCAGGCGGCGGTGCGTGCGACCCCTCGGGGGATCGCGATGGCTGTGGGGTCGGGCGCATTCATCGGCATCTTCCTGGTCCTCATGGATGCCACACCGACCGATTCCGGCGTGGTGCCGCTGATCGCGAACCGTGGCGTGAGTGCAGTGCTGATGTTCGGCGCTCTCGGGATCCTGGCGCTGCGCCGTCGCGGGGAGCCGGCCCGCCCGTGGAGCGTGAGACTCGCCGCCCTCTGCGGCCTGCTCGATGGCACGGCGAACGTGCTGTTCCTCCTCGGAGTGCGAACGGGAGACCTGACCGTGGTGTCAGTGCTCACCGCGCTGTATCCCGCGGGGACCATCGCCCTCGCAGCACTCGTCCTGAAGGAGCGCATCAGCAGGATCCAAGCGCTCGGCCTGCTGATCGCCCTGGCAGCTGCAGCCCTCCTTGCGGCAGGCTGATACGCTCTCGACTCCCTCGCGCCCGCGGGGGCTCATAGACATGAATGGGGCCGACTGCGGGACTTGAACCCGCAACCCCCGTATAGAAAAAGGCGGTTTTGCCACTCCCGGCTGGAGCTGCTCACCCCGTGTTACTTGGGCCCCGAAAACCCCGCAGTTACGCGGACTTCTGTTCAATTGCAACTCAGCGTACTCCGGTTTGGTACCGACTGGGCCCGGCTATTTCGGGCTGGTTTATGACGAGTTTTTGACGACCCACTCAGGTCCGCCAGCGCCCGATGTCCGTCGAGCGCACGCCGATCTCCGGCAGCACGAGTTGCACGGGCGCGAGCCCCAAGCTGGTCGGCAAGAGGAAGTCCTCTAAGGGGGCATAGACCTGTCGCTACGAGCCGCGTGTGAGCGCAACCCACGAAGAGCTTGTCCAGCAGTTTCTCTCGTCCCGCCCCCTGAAGCCAGGAACGCGTGACGACTACGGTCTCTACGCGCGCCAGTTTCTGGGGTGGCAAACCTCATCTGGCTTCGACCTACTGGCGACCCAGCCGCATCCCATTGAGGAGTACCTCGACTCCGTAAGCCATCTGGCCGAGGCGACTCGGATCACAAAGGCACTCTCGATACGCTACTTCTTCGGTTACCTCGTCGATCAAGGGCTCCTCACGTGGAACCCTGCGGCAGCCTTTGGGGCGGCGCGCGCGCGATCGCGAACTCGCAACGTGCTCTCGCTCGCAAGCCTGGCGGCTCTCCGGAATGCCGCGACCCGGGTCCAGGAGCGAGCCGTCATCGGCCTGCTCGGAATCTGCGGCGTCCGCCTCGCAGAACTGCTTGCGGCCCGCGTCGACCACTTGCAACTGCGGATCCCCCGCACGCGAATCGAAATGATCGAACCCAACCGCCACCAGACCCGTGACATCCACCTGCGCAACCGCCCCGTCACCCGAGGTGGCGCCCGACCGGGTGGCCGCGAGCTCCCGCTCCATGAAGCCGAGCACCTCCGCGACCGCAGCGTGGTGCGCATCGGCGATGAGGGCTTGGGTCGGGGCATCGGCGAGCGCCCAGAGCACGGAGGCCGACTTCGGCAGCGAGAATGTGAAGTCATACCCGGCCACCGCCCGACGCAACCCACGCTGCGCGTCTTCCGCCTCGATGGCCGCGCTCGCCTCGGCCCGCTTGAGGACGCCGAGCTTCGGGTCCAAGGCCGCGATGCGCTCGGCGACACGATCTGCGACGCTCACGTACGCCGGGTAGGCACGTCCGAGCGGTTCGCCGGTAACCGGGTCCCTGCCGAGCCCGAGCAACAACTCGAGCTGCGCCTCAAAGACCTGCCCGCCCTCGACGATCTCGCCGCCCCCAAGGCCTGGCAGTCCGCTGCCCAGCCAGCGACCGGGCGGAGTGCCCGCCTCCGCGTAGTACCGGGTCAACGGCGTGGACCACGGCCGGTCCCCGTCCCCGGCGGCAACAGTGCGCAGCAGGTACTTGTACCCGTCCCCCGCACTCATCACCCGCATCGAAACCGACAACCAACCCACCCCCTGCCAGAGAGGTATGCCGCCAGCCCCGCGTGACCAGGCTCGCGCGTGGCGGTAGCCCCTGATCTGCAAGACGTGTAGCGGCGTCCGGTTCAGCCGTGTAGCGGCGTCCGGTTCAGCCGTGTAGCGGCGGGGTCCGGTTCAGCCATGTCGGGTTCGCTTTTCGAACGGCATTGTTGCCGGTGGCGGAAGTCCGGCCGTCGCCCGGATTAAGCGCTGAGGCACGGATCAGCGCAGAACAGGCAGAGCAGTCAACGCAGGCGCCCTGGAGTGCGATCGTGCTTGCGTTCCTGGTCCGCCTGGACCAGGGCACCGATCCGCCCGAACGATATCCAACCCTTTGATTGACGTTCTGCGTCGGAGTAGCGCGACCATCCGGGGTGCGGCCGACTTCGGCGAGGGACGCCCCACCGACGCCGAATCCAGGAACGCCTGGCCCGTCGAGCTCAACAGAGGTCGGTTCAGGGGGAAGAAGTGAAGTGGCTGGTCGGCTCCGTGCGGCCTTCCGGGCAGACCCACTACCTGTACTCGTGCGGCGCGGGTCGACCTTGGGTCCAAGGATCATCGGCTCGTCGTGTTTCGGGCACAGCTTCGTCGTCATGCAGGCCAGTGTTCATCCCGCTTCTGACATCGGAAGGTCGGCGGCCCGCCTTACCGTAGAGCCCTTAGTCTCACTCGACGGCGCAGCTCCTTATCCCTCAGCTACTTCCTGGTCCTGGTCGTCGCCGTCGAGCGCCGCGCCGTTGGGCCCGAGCCGTTACCGAAGGCGCTTCTCACAGGTTCGATGGCGGGCGGGCTACCTCTTCACCGGGCCAGCAGTCGCGTCCGCCGGCACGTCGGTGGTGCTCTACGTCGCCGCAGTCAGTTCGGGCGAAGCGCTGAGAGGGCAATCGGCGTCTCTCGTCGGTGTCGGGCGAGTGCCGTCGGGGTGAGGGGGCTGCGATTGATCCGAGCGTCAAGCTTGCGATGTGATCGTTAGCGCGGGGATCTCGGAGTATTGCCGCAATTCCCCCAGAACGGAGGGGAACCGGCCAAAATCAAACGACGGAGCTCTACCGACGCCGACTCGTGGTGGTCGAGCTACCGGTTAAGCCGCCGAGCTGGATTCATCGGACAGATACGTGTCGACTCTGTTGTGCGACCGCGAGTTCGAGGATCTCCACGACCGCGATCGCCTCCTCGACCGAGATGGGCGCGCGGGCTTCACCACGGATCGCTTCGGAAGCGCGGCGATAAAACTCCGGATAGTCACCGCGCTCGGTTGGCACGCGTTTACGTGAGATGCCGGACGGTCCTTGCACCTCGAGAACGCCGTAGTCCGACTCAGGGGTGATTCCGTAGTTCGGGTCACCGGGCTGGACACCGGCCTCGAGGGCCGGCTCCTGGCCGTCGAGTCCTTGAGAGGTGTACGAACCTTTAGTGCCCATGACCCGGAATCGCGGACCCAGGCCGCGACTGACACGGCTCATGAGTAGACGCGATTCCACGCCGCCATCGTGAACTAGGTCGATCCGCGCATGGTCGTCATTGCCGCCTCCGGCACGGATGGTACGAATACTTGACGCTACAGAGTCAACATGGCCAAACAGCACCATCGCTTGGTCCACCAGGTGGCTCCCCAAGTCGAACGCAACCCCTCCGCCTTCCGCGGTGGGTAGCTGATCTTTCCAGCTGCTGGACGCCGTTGGCGCCCAGTGTTCGAAGTTGGACTCGAACGCGAAGACGTCGCCCAACTCGCCGCTCTCGAGAAGGCCGCGGATGGTCAAGAAGTCACCGTCCCATCGGCGATTATGGAACACCATCAACGGTCGTCCGGCCGCGGCGGAGGCCGCGGCCAATGACTGTGCATCCCTCTGCGTCGGCGCGAAGGGCTTGTCGATCACTACGGCCGCGCCGGCTGCAAACGCCTGTTGCGCGAATTCGACATGGGTGTCGGGCGGAGTCGACAGAACCACCAAGTCGACGCCCGTACCTGCCTCCCACAATTCGCTATAGGTCGAAAAAACTGTCGCGCCAGGGTTGTCGCGAAGCGCCGACGACCGCCGGGCGGGTGACGAGGTGACGATCGCCGCAAGCTCGAAATCGTCATTAGCTCGAATGAACGGAGCGTGGAAGACGCGTCCCGAAAGCCCGTACCCGATGATGGCGGTTCGAATCCGCTTGGGAGATCGTCCTTCGTCGGCTGAGTTCATTGCTTGATCGTAGGAGTTACACCCCTTCAGCGCAAGCATGAACTAATGGGTCGGCTATAGTGTCAAGGACCAAATCCGCGGCCAGATTACGGGCGCCAAATTCGGATGACGGCGAGGAAAAGCATGCAGGAGCCCTTGGATCGTTCCACCGCGGAGCGGTTTCTGGCGAGCAAAGGCTCAAACCTCGATCGATTGCGGGTGCACAACCTTTCGGTGATTCTCAAGCGGCTCCACCACGACGGTCCCATTTCTCGCAGCAGCCTCGCCACGGCGACGGGCCTGAACCGCTCGACCGTCACGATTCTTGTCAATGAGCTCATCGAGCGGGGCCTCGCGGTGGAGCTGGACCCAGCGGACAGTGGCGCGAAGAAGGCGGTGGGACGTCCCAGCGTCGACGTGGCGGTGAGCGACCGTGTGTTCGCGATCGCCGTCAACCCTGAGATCGACGCCATCACCGTGGGGGTCGTCGGGCTCGGGGGCCAGGTTCGCCGGATGATCCGCTACGACACCGGAACCACCGGGACCATGCGCGATACCGTCTCGATCGTCTCCGTCGTGATCGAGGGCATTCTCTCCATGCTGCCGACCGATGCTCGGGTCGTGGGCGTGGGAGTCGCGGTCCCCGGACTCACCAACGACCAGGATGGGTCGGTCACTCTGGCTCCCCACCTCGGCTGGAGGGGTGAGCCCCTGGCGGAGCACCTGCGGGCAGCGGTCGGACTAAGGTGGGGGCGGCGAACGATGCACACCTCGGCCTGCTCGCCGAGACCAATTTCGGTGGGGGATCGCACGTCGGAAGCGTGGTCTACCTCTACGGCGGAGCCGGTCGGATCGGTGGGGGCATCGTGTCTGGGGGCCACCCCGTGAAGGGTGCGAACGGGTACGCCGGCGAACTCGGACATTTCCGTATCCGCAGCGGTGGGGAGCGCGATTCCGCAGGATTGCAGGGGACCCTCGAGTCGGAGGTCAGCCGTGACGCGCTGGTCGAGAGCCTTGGACTGGACCGGCGCGACTACCACCGGATCGATGAAGTGCTGGCCGAGAAGCGGACTCCACGAGCCCAGCAGGAGGTCTACCGCCAGGTGGAGGCACTCGGCACCGCACTCGGCGCCATGGTCACGATCTTCAATCCTGACCTGATTGTCCTCGGAGGTTTTCTCGGATCCTTGCTCGACGCGGAGCCCACCCGGCTGCGCAGCACGATCGCTCGCGAGACGCTCGCCCCGCAGTTCTCGGCGGTCCAGATCACACGGCCCACGTTGGGCGACGAGATCATCCTCATCGGGGCAGCCGAGCTGGCGTTCCAGGAGCTGCTGGCTGATCCCACAACTCTCGACCTCTCGTCCACGAAGTAGGCGCAGGAGCCGTTGCCCGCTCCGGACTGGGATCCGGCAGCCCGTCGGTGGGCATGGCTCTGCGGGCGGGTCTGTCGACCCGCCCGCAGATTTCGGATCAGCGCGACGCCTCGATGAGGGCGAGGAACTCGTCCGTGGTGAGTACGTCGGCGTACTGCGCCTGCATGTTGCGCAGACCCTCCCAGTACTGGCCGTAGCCCTCGGGCACCTCGTGATCGAACTCGGGGTTGCGGCCGTGCCAGTTGAGCGGGATTGCCGTACCGGAGTCCGCCACCACGATCACCTTGTAGCCGAGCTCGAAGGCGTCGCGCGCGGTAGTCGGCACGCAGTTGCCCGTTGAGGAGCCGACGATGACGAAGTACTCCGTGCCGCGCTGTGAACAGCCAGGAGTTGAGCGGCGACTCGAAGAAGCTGCTGTTGCGGTGCTTCGCAGCACTGCCTCGTTATCGGCGGGAACGAATCCGTCGCACAGGGCGCCGTCGAACGTGCCGTGGTTGAACGGCGAATCCGGCTTCTTCCACTCCGGATACTTCACGCCCCAGAGCCCGATGTCGTAGCCGTTGGGGTCCATGCCCCACATCGACCAGTTGACGTTGAGGCCGTTCGCCCGCGCAGCATCGAGACAGCGCTTGGCCTGGATCAAGGTCTCCTCGCCGGAGGGAGCTCCGCCGACGCTCTGCACGTAGTCGGCGCCGCGCTTGTCGAGGCATAGGTTCTGGACGTCGAGCATGTGGACCGTCGTGCGGCTCAGATCGATCTTGTCCGGGACGAGGCTGTAGGAGCGGTCGACATACTTGTCCACCTTCTCTGCGAAGTTTGCCATGGGTCATGCTTCCTTTCTCTAGGTTCACAGCGCGGTTCCTCGCGCTGAGGTCATGTGCGCGCGGACGCTCAGCGCGTCGCGGCGGATGGGTCGTAGCTGAGCAGCAGCTCGCGCCAGTCGTATTCCTGGGCGAAGTACGACGCCGTCGAATAGGTGCCGTCCATCGTGTCCTTCAGCGAATCGGGCCCGGGGAACCCGATCACCTTCCAGCCGATGCGGTCCTTGTTGCCTCCGTACACGGGGTCCGCGTAGAAGCCCTGTCGCACGTGGAAGCAGAGCGTCTCGAAGAATGGCTTTCCCTGGTCGGTGTTGCCCTGCAGGCGGGAGTAGAACACCTCGTGCTCGTCGAGCCGCACATGGTTGGGCTTGGGACTGCCGCTGATCTCGACCAGGATGGCGTCCTGGCTCATCCTCCGCAGCGGACGCGAAGTCCGCTGCTCCGTGTCGCCGAGCCACGTTGTCGAGCTCGGCGAGTCCCTTCCCGGTACATCCGCTGCATGGTCGCGTTGCGTGCGCGTGCGGCGTTCGCCTCGGCGCCCGGCGAGTTGCAGGAAGCCGCTGCCGTCCGCCGCCGCGTAGACGTAGTCGATTCCCGGACAGGTATCTGTCGATGAACACGACCGCCCGCGCCTCACGAGCCCCGGGGTCGTGATCTGTCGGGATGATGCGCGCTGCGGCAGCCTCGACGGTCGCCCACTCGTGCTCGGTGAAGAACAGCCGTTCCTCGGTGTCAGGGTCGATCTGGAGATCGACCGTCGCCCATTCGGACTTCGAAGTCATTGTTCCTTCTCCTTATATATAGCGTCAGTTCGAGACGAGCGCTGGTTCGAGCACGAGCCGCTCGCTTCGCCCTTGAGATAGGTCGAGGCGATGTAGTCGGCTGCGCGCCAGGAGTGCGCCATGATCGTCAGCGTCGGGTTGACCCCCAGCGCGGTCGCGAACCCGGATCCGTCGAGGACGAAGAGGTTCTCGACGGAATGCGCCTGAGCCCATTCGTTGAGCACGGACTTCGCGGGATCGGTGCCCATCCGCACGGTTCCGTGCTGGTGGCAGGCGTTGCCGGTGAACTCGTCACCCAGATACACGGGCATGGTGCGCACTGCGCCTGCCGCCTCGAGGATCTCGACGTTCTTGTCGATCTGCCACTTGCTCATCGCGGTGTCGTTGGCGTGCGGCTTGTTCGTGATGCGGGCGACGGGCATGCCCCACCGGTCCTTGACAGTGGGTCGAGATCCACCCGGTTGGTCTCCTGCGGCATGATCCTGGAGGATCATTCCGATCTTCATCGAATGCAGGAAGTAGTCCCGGTCGGCATCCTTGGCAGCGGCACCCCAGATCGGCTTGCCGGGCAGGATCGGGTTGATCGGCTGCCCGATCTGCGTGGTGGCGATGATGCCGCCGCCGATGTGCCCGCGCGATCTCGTCGGTCTCGTAGAAGTGCATCGAGCCGCCGCTCTGGTAGTTGCCGGTGAAGCCGTTGAGCGCCGGCGTCTGCTCCTTGTCGAACAGTCCGACCGCGAACAGGTACTCGTGGAAGGTGGCGTTCTTGCCGACGAGACCCGACGTCATTGGCGATGCCGTCGGGAAACAGCGAGGACTTCGACATCAGCATGAGCCGCGCGCTCTCGATGGCTCCGAGCGCGAGGATCACCACCCGGGCCCGCTGCTCATGCTCGACGCCCTGCTCATCGATGTAGATGACCCCTGTCGCCTTGCCGTCGCGGCCGACCGTCACCTCCCTCACGAAGGAGTCGGCGCGGACCTCGAAGTTGCCCGTCGCGAGCGCCTCGGGAATGTAGGTCGTCGCGACGGTCGAGCGGGTTTCGGTGGGGTCGCCGTACTGATTCCAGAAGCTGGTCCGGTTCACGGCCTTACGGCCGAGCTCGTTGCGCTCCGTGAGATGGCTCATCGGCAGCGGCATCGCATTGATGCCCAGCTTGCGGCAGCCCTCGTAGAACTTCTCGCCGAACTTGGTCGGGCCGAGCGGCCCGCTGGGGTAGGGGCGGGAGCGGAATCCTGCACCGGGCTCCGCGCCATCCAGCCCGGAAATGCCGTAGCTCCATTCGACCTTGGTCAGGTAGGGCTCGAGATGCTCGTATCGGTATGGCCAGTCCGCCAGGCTTGCGCCCTCGAGGTCGCCGTGCAGTGTGCGCATGATGAAATCGGACGGTCGGGGTCGAGGGGTCCAGCCGGCCATGTGCGTAGTGCCGCCGCCGACCGCCGAGGGCACCGGCGAGAAATTGAAGATGCGGCTCTCCGAGTTCTCGTCGCTGCGCACCGTGCGGGGCATCAGGTCGACATCGGGCCACAGGTAGCTGCGGTTCTGGAACTTCAGCTCGTCGCCCGAGTAGTGCTCCTTGTTGCGCAGCCATGGTCCCTTGTCGAAGCCGACAACCGAGTAGCCGGCTTCCGCCAGCACCTTGGCTGCGGGCCCGCCTCCAGCGCCGAGTCCGACGATGACCACATCGACGTGGTCGAGGTGCTTAATCATGTGAATCTCTCCTTCTTCGATGTTCTGGGGTGTGGCGGGGTGCCCGGCGTGCGCGGGCACCCCGCCGCCGTTCGCTAGTACTTGCCGGGCCCGGCCATGGCGTCGGCGATGAGACCCTGGGCCCAGTCGACATTCGTGTTGTCCACCACAACGGTGGGGATTCGGATGAACTGGTTGACCGACATGCCCAGCACCTCGTGCTGGAACAGGGTGTCGATCATCGTGGTGCCCATCTCGACCGAGTTGACGTCGACGGTGGCCGTCAGCTGGCCGCCGCGGATGGAGTCCATCCCGGAGATGAGGCCGTCAGCGCCGATGGTGATGATGCCTTCGGTGCCATCCCAGTGCTTCAGGCCCGCGAGGTCGATCGCCTGCGATGCACCGAGCGCCATGTCCTCGTTCTCGCCGTAGATCGCGTTGATCTTCGGGAACTTGGTGAGCAGATCCTGTGCGGCGGTCAGGCCCTTGTCGCGGACATATCCGCCGTCGGCCGAGCCGACGATCTCCATGCCGGGGAACTCGGCGATCGCCTTCTCGAAGCCCTGTTGGCGCAGCTTGGTCCAGTCCGAACCCGACGGGCCGAGGATCTGGATGATCTGTCCTTCGCCCTTCAGCAGCTTCGCGAGGTACTGTCCGGCGATGTAGCCGGACTGCCAGCGGTCGTCGTAGCCGATGTTCGAGACGGTGTGCAGCCCGCCGTCGGGGTCATCAGCCTGCGACGGGTTGTCGAGCTCCTCGGTGGAGTTGAACTGGTAGAAGTCCACGCCCTGCTCGGAGCCCTTCGCGTAGATCTCCTGCATGGTGGCGTGGGGGGCAGCCGAGCAGACGAAGACGGCGTCGAATCCGTTCGAGATGAAGTTCTCGACGATGCCGACGGCCTCCACCCCGGAGTGCGCATCGTTCAGTGCGCCCTGGCGGGACCAATCCCATTTGACGCCGTAGCAGGCCTCGAGCTCCGCCATCCTGTTCTGGGCGGCCTTCTCCACCTGGGTGTAGAACTCCGAGAGGATCGGCGGCGTGTAGCCGATCTTGATGGTCCGGCCGTCCACCACCTTCGTGATCGCGGCTTGGGTCGACTCGCTGCCGCAGGCGGCGCTCGCCGACGGGGCTCCTTCGGAGGCGCCGTTGCCGTTGGAAGCGACGGTGGTGCATCCCGCGAGTGCGGTGGCCGCCATGGCGACGATCGCCGCGGTGGACAGCGAGCGCCAGGCGCTCGGTCGTCGACCGGTAGTTCTCGAACTGCTGTGGAACATGAGGATTCCTCTCATTCTTTTGCCCGGAGTTCTTCTGGGCGGTGGGGTGGGACTCAAGCGACGATGCTTGAGAGCTGGGTGGCTCGACGGCGCAAGGTGGCGGTGCGCACCTTGTCGCTCAGGAAGTTGGCGAACACCGCGAGGAGGAGGATCGCGCCGATCACGATCTTCTGGAAGCTGGACGGGACTCCGACCAGGTTGATGATGTTGATGGCCAAGGCGAGCGTGATTGCTCCTAGGACTGCGCCGAGGACGCGGCCTCGACCGCCCATCAAGGACGCGCCGCCGATGATGGCCGCGGAGATCGCCTGGATCTCGTAGCCGGTCCCGAGGTCGGCGGGGACGTTGTTGTTGCGACCCGCGAGGATGATGCCCGCGATCGAGGCGCAGACTCCGCTGAGCATGTAGGCCTGGGTCTTCACCCACCGCACCCGGATGCCCGATTGACGAGCGGCCACGGGGTTGCTGCCGGCTGCGAAGAATCGAGTGCCGAGGCTGGTGCTGCGAAGCACCCATCCCACGATCACAGCGAGAAGCAGGGCGATGACCATCGGCAGGGTGAGCTGGCCGAAGAGCGGCTGAAGCCCGCCGACCACCCGGAACTCCGGGGTCATGTACCCGATGATCGGGACGCCCTGTGTCCATATGTAGAGGACCCCGCTCGCGAATCCCAGCGTGGCGAGGGTTGCGATGAAGTCGGGCAGGCCGACGCGGGTGACCAGCAGTCCGTTGAGGATGCCCGCCAGCACTCCGACCAGGATCGCTGCGGCGAACGCCGCGATGACCGGTGCGCCCATTCGCATCGCGGAGGCCGCCGCCCCTGCGCTCAGGGCCATCACGGCGCCGACGGAGAGGTCGATGCCTCCGGAGATCAGCACGACGGTCACCCCGATCGCGAGGATCATCACGGTGATCGAGCTGCTCACCACATTGAAGAGGTTGTTCCCCGCGTAGAACACGGGCAGTGCGATGGCTGCGCCGATCGAGAAGATCAGCAGCAGCGCGATCACGCCGAGAGTGGGATCCACGAGGATCCGCTGGATGACGGCGTTGCCGTTGGGGCGAACTGAGGGGCGTTCGGACATCAGCGCAGCACCTTCCTGGAGTCACGATCGACAGACTCAGCAGCATTCACGGGACCCCGCTCAGCGAGGGCCGCGGCCGTTCGGGCCAGTGCGCCGCGGAGGAGCACCCTGCGCACCTGCCGGTCGAAGAGCACACCGAACACGATCGCGAGGGCCGTGACGATGCTGAAGTAGACGGGGTCGACGTTGTTCAAGCGCAGGCCCTGCTGGACGGTGGCTAGGAAGAGCCCGCCGACCAGAGCGGCCCAGGCGCTGCCGCCGCCGCCGGCGAGGGCGATTCCGCCCACCACCGCTCCGGCAATCGCGGTGAATTCGTAGCCGATGCCGAGAAATGCCTGCACCGCGCCGAGTCGAGAGGCGAGGAATACGCCGGCAACCCCAGCGAGGAGACCGGAGATCACGAAGGTGAACATCCGAGCTCGCTGCACGTTGACGCCTGCCACATTCGCGGCCTCAGCAGATATGCCGATGGCGTAGGTGCGGCGCCCGGTCACCGTCTTCGCGAGCAGAAGGTGGGCGATGACGAAGATGCCGATTGCGACGAGGAAGGCGATCGGGATCCCGAAGACCGTGCCGCGGGTCAGACCGGCGAAGGCTGGATCCGAGACGCCTTGGAGCGGCGTGGCCTGGGAGAGCACCACGAGCAGCCCGGCCGCGATGTTGAGCGTCGCGAGGGTGGCGATGAAGTCGTTGATGCGGAAGACGGCGACCAGCACGCCGTTCAGCAGGCCGAAGCCCAGTCCGGTGAGGCAGCCCACGAGGATGCCGAGCCAGAGGGGAGCTCCTCCGACGAGCGCCCACATGGTCGTGCCGGCGCTGAGCCCCGCGACCGTGCCGACCGACAGATCGATGCCTCCTCCAATGATGACGATCGCTGATCCGAGGGTCAGCAGCAGGAGCGGCATTGCATTCGTCAGGTAATTCGAGAGGGCGCCGGGGGTGAGGAAGATCGGGTTCAGGACCTGGAATACGATCACGGCGAGGATCAGGATCACGGTCATGGGGAGCCCCGGGATGCTCATCACCCGGGAGATGGGGGTCGAGGCTTTCATGCGGCCGATCCCGTCGCGCTGAGGGCGAGCACCTTGGACTTCATCTCGGCGAAGTGGCCCGATGCGATGCCCTTCGGGATGTCCCGGATCTCTCCCACGATGCGACCCTTCTTGATGACGAGTACTCGATGGCTCAACTCGAGGAGCTCCTCGAGTTCGGAGGCGATGAGGATCGCGGCGCCGCCGTCCGCCGCGTGGTGCCGGATCAGAGCGTGCACGTCGACCTTGGCCGCGACGTCGATGCCCTGCGTCGGCTCATCGAAGATGAGGAGCCGCGGTGAGGTGTTGAGGCAGCGGGCGACGATCGCCTTCTGCTGGTTCCCGCCGCTGAGGTTGCCGATGCGCGACGTCACGCTCGGGGTCTTGATCCCGAGGCGTGTGCGGTAGCGCCTCGGCCAGTGCGCGTTCGCGGCGCGCGCTGATCCAGAACCGCCCCCAGCTGACCGTGCGCAGCTTGGAGAGCGAGATGTTGGCGGCGATCGGCATGTCGGCGAGGATGCCGAGCTGCTTGCGGTCTTCGGGCAGCATCGCGAGACCGGCGCCGGTATGCGGCGGCAGACGAGCGGGGCGAGATGCGCCGCCCGTCCAACTCGATGGTTCCGGAGGTCAGGCGGTCGAGGCCCATCAGGGTCCGGACGACCTCGGTGCGACCGGCGCCGGCCAGCCCGGCCAGCCCGATCACTTCGCCCTCGTGCACCTCGAAGGAGACATCGCGGACGACCGATCCGCGGGTGAGGCCCTTGGCGGAGAGCACGATCGGTGCATCGTCGAGAGGAGTGAGCCGGTTGAGGTGACGGGTGTCGCCGGCGCCGAACTCCTCCCGCTGTTCGCCGAACATGTAGGCCAAGAACTGCTCGATGGAGGTCTCGGCGACCTCGACGGTTCCTGCATTGCGGCCGTCGCGGAAGATCGTGGCGCGGTCCGCGAGACCGATGAGCTCCTCGAGGTGATGGGTGACCCAGACGAGTCCGACGTTGCGGCTGCGGAGTGTGCGCATGTATCCGAACAGTGAGACGCGTTCGGCGTCTTCGAGGCCCGACGTCGGCTCATCCAGGATCGAGAACCTTCGGGTCGAATGCGAGCGCCTTGACGATCTCGATCGAGCGCTTCTTCAAGGCTCCGAATTCGGAGACCGGCATGTGCAGTTCGTGGGCGGAGATGCCGAAGTCGCTCGCGAGCTCGCGCACTGCGTCCTCCATGCGGCGTCGGTCGGACACCAGCGGAAAGCCAGCGACGCGACGCTTGAGCTCGCGGCCGAGGAAGATGTTGTCGAGCACCGACAGAGCAGGCACCAACGAGAGCTCCTGATAGATCGTGGAGACCCCTGCGCTGATCCTGGCCTGGGGGCCGGCAGCCGTGAGCGGCTCGCCTTCGAGCAGGATCGAGCCCTCATCGGGCCGGTTGGCTCCCGAGATGATGCTGATCAGCGTCGACTTGCCCGCGCCGTTGCCGCCGAGCAGAGCGTGGATCTCACCGCGCCGTACCGAGAGCTGAGCGTGGTCCAGAGCTGTCACGCCGTCATAGTGCTTTGTGATGTCTCGGGCTTCGAGCACCGGGGTGACCTCTGCGGATTGCAGATGGGGGTCTTCAGCCATACCCAAGCTCCTTTGCTTGCCAGTACCGCAACGATGCGGGACGTAGGTATAAATAATCCACACTCCCGCGTAAATAGCAAGCCCTCCAGCTGACCCGCCCCCGAACGGCGATCGCGCCTAGGAGGCCCTGGCGATCCAATTGCCTGCTCAACCAGGTAAATCACCGAGATTGAGCCACGTTTTATCCAAGGTGAGTTTTTTTCCGGGCAGGCCCCCGGCCATTTGCAATAAATTTTGGGCGTCGCGGAATTCGGTTGAGGCGAGGTAGCACTCTGGACGTGGGTCCTGCGTCGGGTCCCGGCGGTGGGCCCCAGTCAAGAAGGACGGAGCCATTCCAGTCGCCGAACGTGGGCAGGGGAAGCTCCACTCCGGCCCCAACTCGGTGGGTATCCATCGGCGGGCAGGGTCACGACTTCGCCGTCCTGCTGGACTGCTCGCACGTTGAGCCCGTCCGGAAGTTCGCCCCTGCCTCTGTTGCGGCGTCGACGTTTGCCTGGTGGAACCTGTCCGGTTGCAAAGTTGCAAGGGGCGGCTCCGTGCGGGCGCGTCGCGTGATCTTGCCCATCCGCAGAGAAAGCCCACCGGTGCCCGCGTGCCTGATAGGCATGGGTGGACGGGCGGTGCCACGCAGTTAGACGCCACACCGCAAATCGACTATTTCAGCCCGTTAGGGTACGGACGCCGCCAGCTCACGCTGGCAGCCTTCTCAACCAACCAGCCGTCCGGGCACCCGGGTCAGCCTCACCCGCAATCACCTCATTGCCGGCTTCGGGCAGCCTTAGCTGGCTGGCCTCGGCACCACCGCGAGTTTCCCGTAAGGCCGTGCGCACCTACCTATCGGAGGTGAGTCTTCAGATGGCCGACGGAACTGTTTTGTGCGCTTCAGACGGGGTACCCCTCAGAAGCGGCTCCGTCCGTCGGCTCGCGCACCGCGCGGCCGCAGCCTCGAAATCGCCGTAAAGAGCGGTGGTGCCGTCACGGCACCACCGCTCTCGGCGTGCGCATCCTGCAGCCGTCGGGATCATGAGGTCTTCAACGCTCCCCCGCGTCCGGGCCGAGACGCTCGAGGATCTCGGCGGTGATTGGGTTGACGTGTTTCGTGGGCTGGATATAGTACGCCTCCGTGACCTCTTTCGACGAGTGGCCCAGCAACTCAGCAGCGAGGTCTGCTGTAGATGCCTGGTCGATCGTCGTGGCGACAGTTCTGCGGAAAGCGTGAGGGGTGATGCCGCTGAGGTCGACTTCCGCCGACAGTCCCACGGAGGCGATCACAGCGCGGAGTTGTCTCCGCAGATTGTGGGGCGAGATGAAAGTCCCGTTGCGGGTGCTGAAGATCGGATGCTCATCCGGCACGTTGCCGAGCGCGGCCAGACGAGAGCGGATCGCTTCAGCTGTGTAGCTGGGCACGGCGATGATGCGCCAGTCCTTCGAGTGCTTGATAAGCGGCTGCCGGTACAGGCCGTAGACCCCTTCGATGCACGAGTGTCCCGCTGATCGTGACCTCGGGGGGCGAGACCGTCATATCGACGTCGCACTTTCTGATCGCCAGCGCCTCGCCGATGCGGGCTGAGGTGCCGAGGATGGTCTCAATGACGTCGGCGAGTTGCCCGTCGGGTTTTGGGCCGTGCACGTTCTCCCCCGTACGCCACATGGCCAGCGCATCGCGTAGCCGGGCGAGCTTGGCTTGGTCGAGAGCGAGGACCTCCCTGCGGCTCCGTGGGAGCTGTCCGGCCCCCCGCACCGGGTTCTTCGGCAGGGCGTCGTGCCGGACGGCGAGGTCGAGCACCAGGGCGAGGACGACTCGGGCAGTGCGAGCTCGGGAGGGAGCCTCGGCAGCATTTGCCTTGAGGAACCGGTCGACGCGTCCCACCGTCAGCTCTCGCAGACGGAGCTGGCCCAGCGCGGGGAGCACCACCTTCGTCAGGCTGTGTTCGTATGCGTCGAGCGTCTGGGGGCTCTGCCGGCCGATCAGTCGGGCCTCTTCCAGCCAGTACCGGGCGAGTTCGGCCAGCAGGGTGCTGCCGTCCAGGTCGCTGTCGCCGCTCTTGGCGACCCGCTCAGCGATCCTCGCCTTCAGCGCGTTCTTCGCCTTGGTGCCGCTTGCCCCGGTGGCCTGGATGCGGACGTAGCTGCCGTCGTCCTCGCGGTAGCGGGTGGTGGCCGCGTACTTCGTCCCCACCTTGCGCACCGAGATGTCCCCATAGGTGCCGACAGGCTGGACCGGCCGGCTCATGACTGCTCGTCCAACCACGTTGCGACCCGGCTCTCCGGATAGCGGAGGGCACGACCGACCTTCACCGCCCGCGGACCCACGTGTTGCGTGCGCCACTCGTAGAGCGTCTTGACCGGAACGCCGAGGTAGTCCGAGAGCTGCTGCACGCTCAGCAGGCGCTCCAGACGGGTAGGAAGCTCGGGGAAGGGCTGGGGCTCGTTCATACCTGTGAGGTGAGCACGTCGCCCCGGCACCACCCGGAGGCAGCCGGGGATCAACCGGAACCAGTAGGAGCACAGCGCCGTCAGGGCGGGATTCTGGAGGGGTTTATGACGAGTTTTTGACGACTTGAGTGTTCGGAAGGGCGAGCCGCTGAGCATGTGATCCCCGTTACTTGTCAGGTAACTGCTGGTTTGATCAGGGATCCTGTGGGGTGCGCTCTTCGATCTTGGGGCCGACTGCGGGACTTGAACCCGCAACCCCCGTATTACAAGTACGGTGCGCTACCAATTGCGCCAAGCCGGCATGCGACCGGAGCCGCCCCTCCATAGTAGGGAACGGCTTCGGCCCGTGGATCAGTCGATCAACCCGCAGGCGTCGGGGAAGGCGTCGGCGTCGGGGTGGGAGTACGGCGTGGTCTCCACGGCGGACTGCTGCAGCACGAACGCAGCGAACTCGTCGGCATCGGTGAGGGTGCCGGTGTACTGGACTCCGTTGACGAGGACGGTCGGGGTGCCGCTCACCTTCTCCACGTCGGTGTCGAGCAGCGGGCCGTCGAGCGCGCGCGCGGTCGATGCAGTCACCCAGGCGTTGAAGGTGCCATCGGTCACGCATTTCTCGATGGATGACCCCGTCGCTCCCGCCTGGGTGGCGAGGTCGAGGATCTCGTCGTTGGTCAGGCCCTCGGTCTGCTCGTCCGGCTGATTCGTGAAGAGAAGGTTGTTGAAGGCCAGGAAGGCATCGGGCGATTGGTCCGCCACACAGGCCGCGGCGTTCGCGGCGCGATTGGAGTACCGCGTGCCGAGCGACTGGCTGGTCAGGATCGCGATCGGATGCACCTCGTAGGTGGCGGATCCATCGGTGACCCATTGCGAGATCTGGTCGTTGTTGGTCGCCTCGAACTGGGCGCAGAACGGGCAGAGGTAGTCGAGGTAGACACGGATGTCGACGGCGCCGTCGAGGTTCGGCCGGATAGGCGACCGGATCAGCATCGTTCGCGAGAGCCGTGGTCGGGATGTGGGTGATCGCGCCCGCCGTGTCGCTGGTCAACTTGATGCCGTCGCTCGCCATGTTGGCCGGGCCGGGACCCGCGGGGCGGATGGAGGTGAAGATCACGAAGGCGATGATGGCGATGGCGGCGAGAACTCCGATGCCGATCCCACCGCCGATGAGGACCCTGTTGCGACGTTCGCGCTTGCGCTGCTCCTCGCGGAGCAGACGGGCCTTCTCCCGAGCCGCTTCGCGGCGGTCGTTCTTCGAAGGTCGTCCCTCACTGAATGGGGCGTTCGACAAAAGGTCTCCAATTCGTGCGCGGCGACTGCTCCAGAAGTCGAATCGCCGTCAAAAGAGTAGGGGCTCCATGCTGGGAAAGGCCCAAGGAGGGGCCTGGATCCGCACTGTGTCGCGGCGGGCTCGGAAGAACGACCGCCCATCCGGGCACCCCACGGTGCCATACTTGATGCGACCGTGTGATGACGCGCGGTCGTACTTTCACTACGGATCGTCCGGCACGTACCTGCCGGTGAAGGAGATGCATGAACCATGGCCACAGTCACTTTCGACAACGCCACCCGCTTCTACCCGGGCGGAACCCGCCCCGCGGTCGACAAGCTCAACCTCGATGTCGCGGATGGCGAGTTCCTCGTCCTCGTCGGCCCCTCGGGCTGCGGCAAGTCGACGTCCCTCCGGATGCTCGCCGGCCTCGAAGAGGTCAACTCCGGCGCCATCCTGATCGGCGACCGCAACGTCACCGACGTGCCGCCGAAGGACCGCGACATCGCGATGGTGTTCCAGAACTACGCGCTCTACCCGCACATGACCGTTGCCGAGAACATGGGCTTCGCGCTCAAGATCGCCGGCATCGGCAAGGACGAGCGCGCCACCCGCGTGCTCGAGGCCGCCAAGCTGCTCGACCTCGAGCCCTACCTCAACCGCAAGCCGAAGGCCCTCTCGGGTGGCCAGCGTCAGCGCGTCGCGATGGGCCGCGCCATCGTCCGCCAGCCGCAGGTGTTCCTCATGGACGAGCCGCTGTCGAACCTCGACGCCAAGCTTCGCGTGCAGACCCGCACCCAGATCGCGTCGCTCCAGCGCCGCCTCGGCGTCACCACGGTCTACGTCACGCACGACCAGACCGAGGCGCTCACCATGGGCGACCGCATCGCCGTGCTCAAGGACGGCCTGCTCCAGCAGGTCGGCACCCCGCGCGACCTCTACGAGAAGCCGAACAACGTGTTCGTCGCCGGCTTCATCGGCAGCCCGGCGATGAACCTGTTCACCGCCGAGGTCGCCGAGGGCGGCGGAGTGCGCTTCGGCACGGCCGTCATCGGCATCGATCGCGCCCTCGCGTCGGCCACCAAGGCCAAGCAGATCACGATCGGCGTGCGCCCCGAGGACATCGTGGTGTCCGAGGTCCAGGGCGAGGGCCTGCCGGTCACGGTCGACCTCGTCGAGGAGCTCGGCGCCGACGGCTACCTCTACGGCCACTCCGAGGTCGACGGTCGCCGCACCGACATCGTCGCGCGCGTCGACGGCCGCTCGCACCCGAACATGGGCGACACGGTCTACCTCATGCCGGCACCGAACCACATGCACGCGTTCGACGTGGAGTCGGGCGAGCGCCTGCTCGACACGGCCATCGCGCACTAGTCAGACCGAGTCCACTCGGGTCGACTGACCTGCATTGGGGGCCTGTCGCGTTCACGCGGCAGGCCCCCGTTCCGTTCCCCGACATCTAAGCTGAGGCCTGATGGCTATCTCCGGTTCTCTCAACATCCAGGCCGCAATGGTCGATCCCGCGCTGCTCGATCTGCCGTGGGATCTTCCCCTGGAGGACTGGCCCGACGAGAACATCGCGGCCCTGCCGAAGGGCATCTCGCGCCACCTCGTGCGCTTCGTCAACCTCTCCGGCTACGTCATCGCCGTCAAGGAGACCACCGACGACATCGCTCGCCGCGAGTACGAGATGCTCCGCACGCTGCAGCGGCTCGAGGTCCCGTGCGTCGAGCCGGTCGCCGTGATCGCCGGGCGGACCGATGAGAACGGCGCGCCGCTCGACCCGGTGCTCGTCACCCGGCACCTCAAGTTCTCCCTCCCCTACCGCGCGCTGTTCTCTCAGTCCCTGCGGCCCGATACCGCCACGCGTCTCGTCGACGCGCTCGCCCTGCTGCTCGTCCGGCTGCACATCATCGGCTTCTTCTGGGGCGACGTGTCGCTCTCGAACACCCTCTTCCGCCGCGACGCCGGCTCGTTCGCCGCGCACCTCGTCGACGCCGAGACGGGAAAGCTCTACACGGGCGGACTGTCCAACGGCCAGCGCGAGAACGACCTCGAGGTCGCCCGCGTCAACATCGCCGGCGAGCTGATGGACCTCGAGGCCGGCGGCCGGGTCGCCGACGAGCTCGATGCGCTGGAGATCAGCGAGCGGATCGTCGCCCAGTACCGCACGCTCTGGAAGGAGCTGACCGGCTGGGAGACCTTCCCGAACCAGGAGCGCTGGCGGATCAACGAGCGGGTCGACCGTCTCAACGAGCTGGGCTTCGACATCGAGGAGCTGGTCATCAAGACCGACGAGAGCGGCACCCAGGTGCGCATCCAGCCCAAGGTCGTCGACGCGGGCCACCACCAGCGCCGCCTGATCCGACTCACTGGCATCGACGCCCAGGAGAACCAGGCCCGCCGACTGCTCAACGACCTCGACTCCTACTCGGCGTCGTTCGGCAAGCCGCACCTCGACGAGGAGGCCATGGCGCACGAGTGGGTGTCGACGGTCTTCGAGCCGGTCGTGCGCGCGATTCCGAGGACCTCAAGGGCAAGCTCGAGCCCGCCGAGATCTTCCACCAGCTGCTCGAGCACCGCTGGTTCATGTCGCAGAACCAGAGCCGGGACGTGCCGCTCGCCGAGGCGGTCTCGGCCTACATCGACGACATCCTGCGGCACCGTCGCGACGAGGCGATGATGATCAATCCGGCGACGGGCATGTTCACCGCGCCGATCGACCTGCAACCCGGTGACCTCGAGGCCGCGACCGACCCGGCGGACGAGAAGACTGGCGCTCCAAGGTATAGACCCGGCACGTAGAACGCCCGGTGGTCGAGTAGGCCGTTCACGGCCGTATCGAGGCCGGTTGACGGCCGTAGACGGCGCTACTCGAGCACCGGCCTATTCGCTGGAGGACCTTATTCTGCTGATCTCGTAGAGGGTGACGCTCGCGGCGATGCCCGCGTTGAGCGACTCCGTCGCGGCGTGGATCGGGATCGAGACCACGGCATCGCAGGTCTCGGTGACGAGGCGGGACAGCCCCTTGCCCTCGGAGCCCACCACGAGCACGACCGGCTGATCGGCCAGCTCGAGGCCGGGCAGCGGAGTATCCCCGTCGCCGTCGAGGCCGATCACGAAGACGCCGCGCTCCTTGAGTGCCTTGAGCGTCTGGGTCAGGTTCGCGGCCATGGCGACCGGCACGCGGGCGGCTGCGCCCGCCGAGGTGCGCCAGGCGGCCGCAGTCACGCCGACGGAACGGCGCTGCGGCACGATGACGCCCTGTCCGCCGAACGCGGCGACCGAGCGGATGATCGCGCCGAGATTGCGCGGATCGGTGACGCCGTCGAGGGCGACGAGCAGGGGCAGCTCGCCCCGCGCCTCGAGGTTGTCGAGGAGCTGCAGCGGATGCGCGTACTCGTACGCGGGCACCTTGAGCGCGAGACCCTGGTGGACGGCGTTCTCGCCGGCGATGCGGTCGAGCTCGGGCCGGGTGATCTCCATGATCGGGATCGCGCGGTTGTTGGCGACGGAGAGCACCTCGCGTGACGCGCTCGTCGACCTCGATGCGCTGGGCGACGTAGAGCGCGGTCGCGGGGATGCGCGCGCGCAGCGCCTCGACGACCGAGTTGCGGCCGGTGACGATCTCGGCCTCGTCGCTCGTGGACTTGCGCTTGGGCGGCGCGGGAGCGGGTCTCGCCGCCTCCGGCGGCTGGCTCCGGAGCGCGCCTCGGCGCCGCTCGCGCAGCTGCCTTGCGCTTGCGCGGCGGTGTGGTAGGTCCGGTCCTCGGCCTTCGGAGTCGGGTCCGCTTGCCCTCGAGGGCCTTGCGGCCGTGGCCGCCGGTGCCGACCTTGGCGCCGCTTGTGGACTTGCGTACGGCGCCGGCGCGCCCTGGCTTATTCGCCATTGATGCTCCAGTGGGTTCCGTTGGCAGAGTCCTCGAGCGTGATGCCTGCGGCGCCAGTTCGTCGCGGATGTGGTCGGCTCGCAGCGAAGTCCTTGCGCGGCGCGCGCCTCCTGACGGTCGTCGAGCAGGCGGTCGACGAGCGCGCCGAGCGCCCGGCGGCCGGCGGTGTCGACGCCGCCCTGCCCACGTCGCCGGCGCCGCGGATCGATGCCGAGCACTCTGCACCATCGCGGTGCACCTCGCCGCGCAGTTTCGCGACGCGCGCTGCAGGTCGCTCGTCGTCGAGGGCCGCGTTGCCGGCTCGGCACCGTCTCGTGCAGCACCGCGAGCGCCTCGGGCACCGCCAGATCGTCGTCCATCGCGGCCGCGAACGCATCGCGGGAACGCGCTCGACGCCGGACGGCACGCGCGGTGCCGTCGAGCCGCCGGGCGGCGCGGTCGAGGAAGCTCTCGATCCGGTCGAGCGCCGCCTCCGCCTCGGCGAGCGCACCGTCGTGATAGTCCAGCACGGAGCGGTAGTGCGCGGCACCCGAGGTAGTAGCGCACGACGATCGGACGGGCCGCCGCAAGCAGGTCGGCGGCGAAGACCGAGTTGCCGAGCGACTTGGACATCTTCTGCCCGTCGACGTGACACCAGGCCGTTGTGCACCCAGTACCGGGCGAACGGCGTCGCCCGCCGCCGGGACTGGGCGAGCTCGTTCTCGTGGTGCGGGAAGCGCAGATCCAGCCCGCCGCCGTGGATGTCGAACTGCGGCGCCCAGGTAGCGGGCGGACATGGCGGAGCACTCGATGTGCCAGCCCGGGCGGCCTGCGCCCCACGGCGAGGTCCAGGACGCGGATCCGGGCTCGCTCGGCCTTGCGCCCCTTCCACAGGGCGAAGTCGCGCGGATCGCGCTTGCCGCGCGGGTCGGAGTCCGTCGCCGGCCACCATGTCGTCGGCCTCTGGCGGGTGAGCTGCGCCGTACTCCGGCCAGCTCGCGGCGTCGAAGTAGACGTCGCCGGAGTCGTCGGGCGCCGGGTAGGCGTGCCCGCGCTCGATGAGGCGCGCGATGAGCTCGATCATCTGCTGGACGCTCGCGGTCGCGCGGGGCTCGTAGGTCGGCGGCAGCACGCCGAGGGCCGTGTATCCCGCCGTGAACTCGAGCTCGAAGCGGTAGGCCAGCGCCCACCACTGCTCGAGGTCCGGCCTCGCGCGCTCGATGCAGGATCTTGTCGTCGATGTCGGTGACGTTGCGCACGAAGGTCACGCCGCAGCCCGCGGTAGGTGAGCCAGCGCCGCCACAGGTCGTAGACGAGCGCCGACCGCAGGTGGCCGATGTGCGGCGACGACTGCACCGTGGGCCCGCAGACGTAGATCCCGACCTCGCCGTCGCACGCAGCGGCACGAAGTCGCGCAGCCGCCCGGGTCGTGGAGTCGTAGAGGCGAACGGTCACCGCGAATGGTACTGACCTGCGGGCTGGCCGGTCCGCGCGCCGGCGACCGTGCTGCAGATCGGGCTCGGACGAGCGCGGTCGCGATCGCCGCGACGCCTTCGCCGCGCCCGGTGAACCCGAGGCCGTCGGTGGTCGTCGCCGAGACGCTGACCGGGGCGCCGACCAGAGCCGTCAGAGCACCGCCTCGGCCTCGGCGCGCCGCGCGGCGAAGCGGGGCCGCTGGCCGACGAGCTGCACCGACGACGTTGCTCGGCGCGAAGCCCGGCCTCCGTCAGCAGCGCGACGGTGCCTGGTCAGGAAGACCTCACCCGCGGCGCCCGGCGTAGCTGCGGGTCGTCGGTGCCGAAGCGGGACCCGATGTCGCCGAGTCCGGCGGCGGAGAGCAGCGCGTCGCAGATCGCGTGCGCGACGGCGTCGCCGTCGCTGTGCCCGGCCAGCCCCTGCTCGCCGGGCCAGCTCAGACCGCCAGCCGCAGCTCGTCATCGCCGCCGAAGGCGTGGACGTCGATTCCGATGCCGGTGCGGATCAGGCCGGAACCTGCGGGCTCGGACGCCGAGCGCTGCTCGGCCGCGCGCGCCAGGTCGTCGGGAGTGGTGATCTTGAACGCCAGCGGGTCGCCCGGGATCACGACCACCGTCCGGCCGGATGCCGCGAACACGGCCGCATCGTCGGTGTGATCCGCGTCGACGGCGGCATAGGCCGGCGTCGAGCTGGCTCGCGGGGAAAGCCCTGCGGCGTCTGCACCGCGGCGAGCTCCGAGCGGTCGACCGTGCGACGACCGTCCCGTCGGCATCGACGCGCTTGATGGTGTCGGCGACCGGCAGTGCCGGGACGACGCCGGCGTTCGACTCGCGACCGCATCGGAGACCGCATCGAACAGGGCCGTCGGGGTCAGCGCGCGCGCCGCGTCGTGCACCAGCACTCGCCGCACAGCCGGCCCGAGCGCTGCGAGCCCGGCGGCCACCGACTGCTGCCGGGTCGCGCCTCCGGGCACCACGCGAGCGTCGGGCGCCAGCCGCCGAGCCTCCGTCGAGGTGGCTCGCGGGCGCCACGACGACCACCTCGACGCCACCTCGAACGCGACGCACGCGCTCGAGGCTCAGCTGGAGCAGGCTCCGCCCGCGCGATGGTCGACGAACGCTTTGGGGCCGAGGCCGAGGCGGGTGCCTTCACCGGCGGCGACGACGATCACCGCCGTCGTCCGCCGGACCGCTCATGCCAGAGCCACTGCATGCGCGAGCCCTCCATGCGAGAGCTGTCCGAGCCAGAGCCGTCGTTCCGACCCGCTCACCGCGGACCTGCTCGTCGAGAACGGGCTCAGGACGCGAGGACCTCGTCGAGGACCGTCGAGGCCTTCTCTTCGTCGGTCTTCTCGGCGAGCGCCAGCTCGGAGATGAGGATCTGCCGCGCCTTCGCGAGCATCCGCTTCTCCCCGGCGGACAGCCCGCGGTCCTGGTCGCGACGCCAGAGATCGCGAACGACCTCGGAGACCTTGATCACATCGCCCGAGGCGAGCTTCTCGAGGTTGGCCTTGTACCGACGGGACCAGTTGGTCGGCTCCTCGGTGAAGGGCGCGCGCAGCACCTCGAACACGCGGTCGAGGCCCTCCTTGCCGATCACGTCGCGGACGCCGACGAGGTCGACGTTCTCCGCGGGGACCTCGATGGTCAGATCGCCCTGCGTCACGTTCAGCTTGAGGTAGACCTTCTCTTCACCTCTCATCATCCGCTTCTTGACTTCTGTGATGGTTGCTGCCCCGTGATGGGGATATACGACAGTCTCGCCGACCTCGAAAAGCATGGGTGATGAGTCCTTTCGACCGGCCTAGATTCTAGCACAGAGGGGCCGACAAGCCTCCGGTCAGCCCCAGGCGCCCACCCCCCATGCGATAGGCTCCGGATGGCTGGAGGAGATGCACAGCGGCTCCGAGCATCCAGCTGATCCCTCGTCCACAGCCGCTCAAACGGAGGCCCATCGTGATCTCGCGCGGAGTCGGAGTACGCGCCGTCGTCTCGATCGCCCTGGCCGGAGCAGTCCTCAGCGGATTGACCGCCTGCAACTTCTTCAGCCCGCAGACGACCCTGGAACGCTACGACCCCAGCGACGGCGTGAGCGGCAGCCTGGGCGACCTCGAGGTGCGCAACGCGCTTCTGGTCACCACCGATGGCACCCGCGCGTCGCTCGTCGTCTCGGTCGTCAATTCCACGGATTCCATTCGGACCCTCGAGATCCAGTACGACTCCGGATCGACTCGGGCCACGACCACGGTGTTCGCAGCAGCCAACGCCATCACCCAGATCGGCGGGGGCACCGGCGCGCAGGTCGTTCTCGAGGACGTCGAGGCGCCAGCGGGCGCACTGCTGCCCCTCTACTTCCAGAGCGGCGATGCAGAGGGCCAGGAGCTTCAGGTCCCCGTGCTGGACGGCACACTGGGCACGTACACCGGCCTCACTCCCGGCCCCTCGCCGACGCCGATGCCCACCCCCACTCCAACGCCGATGATCATCGAGACGCCCGGACCCACGGAGACGCCCGTTCCCGACGACCCATCCGGCACCGAGGGCGTGACCACCGACCCCGACACCGACGACACGAGCGTCGGCTGAGGCGGCAGATCTCCTGAGCTGCTGCACGAGGATGCCGACCCACCGGATCGGCTCCCTCTGCGCGTCCGTCGGGCTCGAGGTCAGACGGGCGGCTGGTCCTCGACGCGGTAGCCGAGCCCGCGCACCGTGACCAGCAGGGTCGGCTCCGACGGCGAGTCCTCGATCTTCCCTCGGATGCGCTTGATGTGCACATCGAGGGTCTTGGTGTCGCCGAAGTAGTCGGAACCCCACACCCGATCGATCAGCTGGCCGCGGGTGAGCACGCGTCCGGCGTTGCGGAGCAGCACCTCGAGCAGGTCGAATTCCTTCAGCGGCATGGGCGTCTCGCGGCCGTTGACCGAGACGATGTGCCGGTCGACGTCCATCCGGACGGGACCGACCTCGATCATCCCGTCGTGGCCGGCGGGCTCGACCTGTCGGCGCAGCACGGCGCGGATGCGGGCGAGCAGCTCGCGCGTCGAGTAGGGCTTGGTCACGTAGTCGTCGGCGCCGAGCTCGAGACCGACCACGATGTCGACCTCCGAGTCCTTCGCCGTCAGCATGATGATCGGCACCGCGGAGGTGGCGCGGATCTCCCGGCAGACCTCCGTGCCGGGCAGCCCGGGCAGCATGAGGTCGAGCAGCACCAGATCGGCGCCCGAGCGACCGAACTCCGAGAGCGCCGACGGGCCGTCCGCGGCGACGACCACGTCGTAGCCCTCCCGGCCGAGCAGGAAGGCGAGCGGTTCACTGAGCGCCGGCTCGTCTTCGACGAGCAGGATCCTGGTCATGGGTTCTCCGTTCCGGCGGCGGGGCCGCTGGTGGGCTGAGACGGCGATGCGTCGGGGGTGGCAGGCAGTGCGGTGGAGACGGGCAGAACGGCGGACGACCCGCTGAGCGTCGCGGCTTCGACCGTGATCCGGTCGAGCGATGCGGTGTCGAACTCCACCGGCTCGAAATGGGCGGGCTCGGCGGAACTCGGACGGAGCCCCCGCGGCAGGCGCACGGTGAAGGTGGATCCACGTCCGCGCTGAGACCAGACCGCCACCTCTCCCCCATGGTTCTGCACGACGTGCTTGACGATGCTCAGGCCGAGTCCTGTCCCTCCTGTGTTGCGAGAGCGCGCCTGATCGACGCGGTAGAAGCGCTCGAACACCCGCTCGAGGTCTTCGGCAGCGATGCCGATCCCCTGATCGGTCACGGCGATCTCCACCAGCTCGTTGCCCGCGCGCACGCCGATGCCGATCCGCGCACCGCGCGAGGAGTACTGGATGGCATTGGCGATCAGGTTGTGCAGGGCGACGATGAGCAGCGCCTCGTCCCCGATGACGGTGCTGCGCTTGTCGCCGCCTCGGACGAGCCGCACACCGCCCGCTTCTGCAGCCACAGCGTTCTGATCGATGGCGCTCGCCACGATGTGGTCGACGTCCACGAGCTCCGCGTCGGTGAGCGGATCGGCGGACTGCAGCCGCGAGAGCTCGATGATCTCCCTCGTGATGCGGGACAGCCGGTTCGCTTCGGTCGTCAGCCGATCCGCGAACCGGCGGACCAGCTCCGGCTCGTCTGCAGCGGAGCTGAGCGCCTCGGCGAGCAGCCCGACCGCACCGATGGGCGTCTTCAGCTCATGGCTGATGTTGGCGACGAAGTCGCGACGCATCTCGTCGAGCCGGACGCCCTCGGTGCGGTCGTCCACCTGCAGCAGGACGTAGCGCGAGCCGAGGAGGGAGGCGCGGGCGATGACGCTGAGATTGGAGTTGCCGAAGGGCCCACGAGCCAGCAGCACCTCCTCCTGCACCGACTCCCCGATCGAGCGCGCACGATCGACGACAGCCGTGAGTGGCGCGTGCACGAGGCGGCGGTCCTCGATGAGGCCGAGCGAGAGAGCGCCGGCGGATGCGCCGACCACCATGTTGGAAGGTCCGAGGACCACGCCGGTCGCCTCGAGGGCGTCGAGCATGCTCTGCATCCCGTCCGGGAGCTCTTCCCCGGCCGCGTCGATCGCCTGCGCACCGCGGCGCAGCGCCGCCACGTAGAGGAGCGTGAATCCGATGCCTACGGCGAGACCGAACAGCAGGGCCAGGATCACCAGCCACGCTGATTCCATGGGCCTTACACTAGCTATCGGCACCCGGCGAGAGCGCCCCCCAGGCCTGGGGGGACGCGAGTTCGGCTTCCGTTCAGCGTCCCGGCACCGGCCGTTAACCTGGGCCGGAAAGACTCGCCAGTCGTATCACGCACCGCCGGATCTTCCGCGCGGCCTTCTGGGGAGGACCCACACATGCGCGAAGTGTTCCAGCAAGAGCTCGCCGAGGTGCGCGAGGGCCTGGTCACCATCGCCGAGCTCGTCGCCACGTCCATCGCCAATGCCACCCGCGCGTTCAACGAGTCGGATGTGACTCTGGCCGAGAGCGTCATCGCCGACGACGATCGGATCGACGAGCTCGCCCTCACGCTCGACGAGCTGGCGATCAACATCCTCGCCCGTCAGCAGCCGGTCGCCCGCGACCTGCGCATCGTCGTCAGTGCGCTGCGGATCAGCGCCTCGCTGGAGCGGATGGGAGACATGAGCTCGCACATCGCGCAGCTGGCCCGCTACCGGTTCCCCGAGAAGGTCGTGCCGAAGGGCCTGCGCGGCACGTTCAAGGAGATGGGCCGCCTCGACTCCGAGATCGCCCTCAAGCTCACCGAATTGCTCCGCACCGAGGACATGGCCCTCGCCGAGCAGATCCGCAGCGACGACGATCTGATCGACGACCTGCACCTCAGCGTCTTCGACAAGGTGCTCGGCGAGACCTGGAAGGGCGCGGCGGTCGACACCGTGGATGCGACCCTCGCCTCCCGGTACCACGAGCGCTTCGCAGACCACGCGGTGTCCATCGCCAAGAAGGTCCAGTACCTGGCGACGGGCGACTGGGCGGTCCCGACGGTCTCCACCACCGCCTCCGTCTGAGGCGCCGCTGCGTCGGCCGCCACTCGCGGATCCGGCGTACCGACGAGCGGATCCGACGTACCGACGAGCGGATCCGAGGCCGTCTGCGCGGCGTAGGCACCCGAATCCGGGGTCGGCTCCGCTTATCGGTACCGCGCAGGTCCGCGCCGATCGAATCAGCGCGCGCCGGACGGGTGCGCGTCGAGCGGGTGTGCTCAGCGAGTGTGCTCAGCGGGACTCGACGGAGCCTCGTCGCTCTCGTCGATGGGCGTCTTCTTGCCCTGGGCGGCCACGGCCGCGGCGCCGGCTGCTGCGGCCTCCGGATCGAGGTACTCGCCGAGGCGCACCTCGGGCTTGTAGTTCTCGTCGAGCTTGTAGACCAACGGGATGCCGGTCGGCAGGTTGAGTTCGGCGATGTCGGCGTCGGTGATGCCGTCGAGGTGCTTGACGAGCGCGCGCAGCGAGTTGCCGTGCGCCACGACGAGCACCGTGCGGCCCGCGCGCAGCTGAGGCTTGATCTCGATCTCCCAATACGGGAGCATCCGGTCGATGACGTTGCTCAGCGCCTCGGTCCGGGGCAGATCGGGGCCGAGACCCGCGTAGCGCGGGTCGTGGGCCTGCGAGTACTTGTCGTCGTCGTCGATGGGCGGCGGCGGCACGTCGAAGGACCGACGCCAGGTCTGGAACTGCTCGGGACCGTACTCGGCGAGGGTGGCCGCCTTGTCCTTGCCCTGCAGGGCGCCATAGTGGCGCTCGTTGAGTCGCCAGGTGCGCTTGGTCTCGATCCACAGCCGGTCCACCTCGGTGAGGGCGAAGTTGGCGGTCTGGATCGCGCGGTTCAGCAACGACGTGTAGAGGATGTCGGGCTTGATCTCGGCGTCGCGGATCAGCTCGCCGGCCCGCTTGCCCTCCGCGATGCCCTTCTCGGTGAGATTCGCGTCGACCCAACCGGTGAAGAGGCCCTTCTCGTTCCACTCGCTGTGACCGTGGCGGAGGAGGACGAGCGTGTATGGAGCTGGCATGTCCCCTACCTTATTGGTCATGCCCGAAGGGCGGATCACCCGCGGAACCACCGGAACCAACCGGCTGCGACGCGTCGACCGATGGATCGCCGCGTCGTCCGCGTTCACCGCTGCCGAGCGGCCATTGGTCGTCGATCTCGGCTACGGAGCCGCCCACTGGACCGCGTCCGAGCTGCTCGATCGGCTCCGCCGGGCCAACCCGCTCACCCGCGTGGTCGGGCTCGAGATCGATCCGAGTCGGGTCGCGGCCGCCCAGACGTTCGAGCGCGAGGGCCTGAGCTTCGCCCGCGGCGGCTTCGAGGTGCCGCTGCCCTCCGGCGAGCGCCCGACCGTCATCCGAGCGCTCAATGTCCTCCGGCAGTACGACGAGTCCGAGGTCGCTGCCGCGTGGGCGCTGATGACGTCGCGGCTGGCACCCGGAGGGCTGGTCGTCGATGGGACGAGCAACGAGATCGGGCGGATCGCGAGCTGGGTGGCGCTCGATGCCTCCGGCCCCCAGACCTTCACGGTGTCTCTGAGGCTTGCCGAGCTGGAGCGTCCGGGTGTCGTGGAGGAGCGGCTGCCGAAGTCGCTCATCCATCGCAATGTCCCCGGCGAGCGCATCCACGCGCTGATCGCCGACCTCGATCGGCTGTGGGCCCACACGGCGGGCTACGCGGAGTTCGGCGCGCAGCAGCGCTGGCTGGAGACCATACGTCGCCTTGCCGATCAGGGCTGGACCGTCCTGACTCCCCCGCGGCGCCGTCGCCTCGGCGAGCTCACCCTCCCCTGGACCGCCGTCGCCCCCCGCTGAATTCCTACGTTCCGGCCGAATGTGCACGAAATTCCGCGCACATCTGCCGGTTTCGAGCACACGATCGAGGCGTCGCAGAGCTGGACCGCTCCGCCGATCGGTCCGCCGATCGGTCCGGCGATCGGTTCGCCGAGCGACCGGGTTCGCCGAGCGACCGCGGATCGAGCGGAGCGGATGGAGTTCTTCCTACGAAAGCGGCGGATGTGCCCGAAATTTCGTAGGTATTCGGCCGGAACGTAGGAAGAGTCAGGCGGGGAGGGGAGGGAGGAGGGCGCGTGCCTCGTCCTCGTCCATGCCCGTCGCCGTCAGCAGATCGACGATCAGCGGGCGGATCAGGACGAGCACCATCGTCTCGCTGATCGAGGGCTCGTCCAGCAGTGCGGGATGCAGGTGCTTGGCAAGCACTGTGAGGTCGCGTCGGGCGACCTCGAAGAGGCCGGGGGCGCGCAGCGCCCGGCCGAGCAGCGTGATGCACTCCGAGATCGTGCCGAGCAGCTCGGCGAGCTCAGGACGCGGACGGCCGTCCGGGACGAGGAACTCGACTCGGCGCGCGATGATCCGGAGGTTGCGGGTGGCGAGGTCCATCCCGCGCTGCACCCGCCGCTGACGATCGAAGTCCGCGAGATGCCGGCGGAGGAACGGCGAGATCCGCGCCACCGCCGACCCCGACTCCAAGGAGGTCGCCCAGGCGTCCACCAGCGGCTGGGTCATCCGCAGCCGGGACAGCGCGCGCACTGCCGCGTCGGCATCCGCGATCCTCAGGGCGGCGGTGATCGCGGCGAGCGCCTCCGTGCACTCATCGAACAGCAGGCGGGCGTCCCGCAGCGCCGCCCGCCGCGGATCGCGTGGGATGAGCGCCGTCGCCACCAACGCGACGGCACCACCGATCAGTCCGTCGAGCACCCTGGTGAACTCGGTGCCGCTCGCCACGGGGAAGAGCGTCACGAGGGCGGATTGCACACCGGCGGCCGCCGCGAAGCCGATGCTCGGCGAGAGCAGGCGCCCGGCGAGGAGGGTGACGACGAGCACGACGAAGAGCTGCCACCAGCCCCGTCCGATGCCGAGGAGCAGCAGGTCGGCGAGGACGATCCCGAGGATGATGCCCAGCGCGGTCTCGGCGACGCGGATCGGACGGGCATCGCGCGAGAAGCCGAGTGCCGTGATCGCGACGGTCGAGGAGAAGATCGGGGTGGGATGGCCGAACGCGAAGTGGGCGATCGCGTATCCGGCGGTGGCGGCTCCCGCGATCTGCAGCACGGCGGGCAGAGACGCGACCGTTCGCGACAGTGACCGCTCCATCGCAGGCCGGACCGATGCGAGCGCCGTCCGAGTTGCCACCTTCGGCTCCTATGCGGCGGTTGTGTGAGCCAGATGTGGCAATTCGGCGCTCACGCGGGGCGGCCGAGGCGGGGCAGACGAGGGATGTCGGTGACGGCGGGACCTGCATCCGCCGGCACGATTATCTCCTGGCGGGCGGCGATGGAGACTCCGTCGGCGACGACGGTGAGGATCTCGTCGGGATCCACGGCGCGGCGGATGACGGCGAGGGCGATGGGCCCGAGCTCGTAGTGGATGGCACTGGAGGTGACGGTACCCGCTTCGACCTGCTCGCCCTGGCGCAGGGCGAGCACGGGAGCTCCCGGCGGAACGGCGATGCCCTCTGAGCCGTCGAGATCGAGCAGCACGATACGGCGCGGAGGCCTGCCCGAGGTTGTGCACCTTGGCGACGGTCTCCTGGCCGCGGTAGCAGCCCTTGCTGAGATGGACAGCGCTGCGGAGCCAGTCGAGTTCGTGGGGAATGGTGCGCTCGTCGGTGTCCACGCCGATCCTGGGACGCCAGGCGGCGATGCGCAGCGCGTCGACGGCGAGCGATCCGGCCACCCGCACCTCGGCCGCCGCGACCGCAGCGGTCAGGCGTTCGAGCGCGCCGAGGTGGATCACGGTCTCGGACCAGGTCCATTCGCGCCCCGGGTGCTCGGCGGCGGCGCGGGCGTAGGAGACACCGCCGACCGCGCCGGTGCGCCAGGGGTCCTGCCAGCTGACGATGGCGTCCCCGCCGAGGATCCGGGTGGCGAGATCGGCGTCGAGCGAGCCGATGACCGCATGCTGATCGCTCACGTCCGCGATCTCGACACGCAGCATGAACCGCATCCTGCCGAGGAACGCGGCGAGTGCGGCGGTCTGCGGGCGCTCGAGGATCAGCCAGGCGGTGCTGCCGTCGTCGACGATGCGGATGTCGTGCTCGACCCTGCCCTGCGGATCGAGCAGCAGGGATTCAGCGGACTCCCCGGGGGCGAGTCGGGCGATGCTCTGACTCGTGAGCGAGTCGAGCCAGGTGAGTCGGTCGGGTCCGGTGACGGTCACGACACCACGGGCGACCTGGGCGAGCGCCGCGCCGGACGCGAGGAGCCTCTGCTCGCCGAGCGGGTTGCCGTAGTGCGCGACCACACCCGAGTCGATGCCCTCCGCAGCAACGGCGGCGGGCAGGCCGAGGAGCGGACTGGCGGCAGGGCCGACGTCGGAGTTGTCAGCGGAGTCGAGAGCGTGCGCCCCAGTCTCGGCCGCGGCGTCAGTCGACACGGGAGAGCCGTCCAGATGAGTGGGTGCGCAGGTCCTGGCCGAGGGCCGCGATGTCCCAGGCCCAGAGCAGATCGCCCTCGACGAGGCCGTACAGGCGCGTGGCCGCCGAATAGTCCTTCGCACCCTGCGTGCGCATCACGGCGTCGGTTGCCAGGTCGATTCGGGCACCCTTGACCTGCCCGAGGTAGAGCTCGCTGACGCCGGTCGGATGCACGAGGCTCACCTGGATGTCGAAGCCGCCATGCGAGTTGCGCAGGGTCTCGACCGATTGGGCGGTGCCGAAGGGGCGCGATCCGACGCCCGGGAGCATTCCTGGGCCGGGGTCGCCTTCGACGAGCATGCGGGACAGGCGCCAGTAGCCGGCCTCCGACGCGAGGGGCACGCCGACGACGATGCCGGTGCCCAAGGGGTCGGCGGCCTCGGCCTGCTCATCGGCCAGCCAGGTGCTGGACGTGTAGTTGAGGTAGGGCTGACCGTCGTGGCTGAAGCTGACGCGCTGGTTGAACGAGTGGCGGACGACGTCGTCGCCGACCACGTACTCGACCAGTCCCGGGCCCTCCCAGACGCCGAGCAGCCAGGAGAGGGGGACGAGCTCCGACGGGAGGTCGGTGGGGATATTGATCATGGGCTGACCGCCGAGCGCTCCAGGCGGGTCAATCGCGGATCGGTCGGAGACGGCTGCACGGTTCGACGCGGAACGCGCGGAATCAGCGAGCGCAGAATCAGCGCTGGCCCCGGAAGAGGCTGTAGAGGACGACGAGCGACACCCATCCGATCGCGAGTGCCGCGAGCACCAGGAGACAGAGATAGGTGATCTCGAGCGCCACGATCATGCTCACAGTCTAGCGATCGCCGGCGACGCCATGGTCGCGCCCGATTGCGCCCGATTGCGCACGGGCCAGGGTCGAGCAGGCGAGGGGCACGCAGGCCACATGGTCGGAAGGACAGCGGGGTCGATTCAGGGCAGGAACGCGCCGACGAGGCTGGCCAGCAGCACGACACCGAATGCGCCGAGGGCTGATGCGGTCAGACGGGTGACGAAGCCGACCTTCTCGGCGACCAGCAGCTGAACGCAGAAGGTCAGTACGACAGCCCCGGCCAGTATCAGCGACAGCCCCTTCAGCCGCTCGTCCGTGGCCAGCACGACCACCCCTACCGCAGCCCCGACCGCAGTCGCGATCCAGATGACGACGACGCCTACCCAATGGCCCTTCATCGTTGATCTCTCATCGGGTCGATTGTCCCCTATCGCGGCGGGGCCGACCGCCCGAGATCCCTGAGATAGCATGGGGCCAAGCAATTTGGAGGGTCATTGGCGCAGCTGTTGATCCTCACGCCTGCCATGGACCAGGAAGCGCTGCCCGCATTGGGCCTCCTGAGTCACCGAGTGCGGCAGATTCCGGCCGAACCGGCGCAGCTCATCAGCGCCCCGCCGTCCGATGTCATCCTCGTCGATGCACGTCAGGATCTGCAGTCCGCCAAGTCGCTGTGCAAGATCCTGCACACCACGGGCATCTCGGTCCCCCTGGTCCTCATCCTCACCGAAGGCGGCCTCACCGCGGTGTCCGCGGACTGGGGAGCCAACGATGTGATCCTCGAGACCGCCGGCCCCGCAGAGGTCGACGCCCGCATCCGCCTGGTCATCGGCAGGATGGCCCAGGAGCAGTCGGCCTCCAAGATCCAGGCGTCGGGCGTCGTCATCGACGAGGCCAGCTATTCGGCCAAGGTGCACGGCCGCCCCCTCGACCTCACCTTCAAGGAGTTCGAGCTCCTCCGCTTCTTCGCCACCCATCCCAGCCGCGTGTTCACGCGCGAGCAGCTGCTCAGCGAAGTGTGGGGCTACGACTATTTCGGCGGCACCCGCACGGTCGACGTGCACGTGCGGCGCCTGCGCGCCAAGCTGGGCGACCTCGAATCGCTGATCGGCACGGTCCGCAACGTGGGCTATCGCTTCAACGTCTTCGAGGACGACGCGGAGCATCAGCGCGCCGTCGTCGGCTGACGGCCGCGCGTCGCACGGTACCTGCGAAACCGGACACATGTGCCCGTAATTTCGAGCACATGGGGCCGGAACGTACACATTGAGGCTGAGGCTGGGCATGGCTGGGCATGGCTGGGCATGCCCCGTCGCGCGGCGCGCGGGTGCGCCGAAGGTCAGCGTGTGGGCTTCGACACGTGGCGCCCCTGGCCGCCTCGTGCGCACTGTTTGCCGGCTGTTCACCCGGCCAGTGCCACAATTGCCGAATGGATAGCGACACGCTGCTCGGCGATGCCGGACTGGCCGCCGATGTGGCCGACGAGTTCGACGAGACGACGGCCGACGAGGACGAGAGCCTCCCGCCCGACCGCTACCTCGACCGCGAGGTCAGCTGGCTGGCCTTCAACCAGCGGGTGCTCGAACTCGCAGAGGACCCGAAGGTGCCGCTGCTCGAGCGGGCCAACTTCCTCGCCATCTTCGCGAGCAACCTCGACGAGTTCTTCATGGTGCGCGTCGCCGGCCTGAAGCGCCGCATCGCGACCGGCATCGCCGTCCCCACCAACATCGGGCGCGCCCCCGTGGACGTGCTCGCCGACATGAGCGAGAAGGCCCACGAGCTTCAGGCGCGCCATGCGGCCGTCTTCCGCAACGAGGTCAAGCCGGCGCTCGATGCGGCAGACATCCATGTCGAGGCGTGGAGCGACCTGGGCGAGGAGGATCGCGCCCGCGTCGCCGAGCTGTTCACCGCGCAGATCTATCCCGTCCTGATGCCCCTTGCGGTCGACCCCGCCCACCCGTTCCCCTACATCTCGGGACTCTCGCTGAACCTCTCTGTGCGGGTGCGCAACCCCAAGACCGAGAAGACGGAGTTCGCACGCATCAAGGTCCCGCCGCTGCTCCCCCGATTCGTCCAGCTGCCGGACGACGGAACCGGGACGACGCGGTTCATCCCGCTCGAGGATCTGATCTCCAACCACCTCGAGTACCTGTTTCCGGGCATGGAGATCCTCGAGCACCACGAGTTCCGGCTCACCCGCAACGAGGACGTCAACGTCGACGAGGACGAGTCGGAGAACCTGATCAAGGCGCTCGAGAAGGAGCTTCTGCAGCGCCGCTTCGGCCCGCCGATCCGCCTCGAGATCACCGACGACATGGATCCTGTGACGCTCGAGCTGCTCATGCGCGAGCTGGAGATCACCGAACAGGACGTCTACCGACTGCCGGCACCGCTCGACCTGTCGCGGCTGTTCGAGTTCGGCAAGCTCGACCGCCCCGCGCTGCGCTATCCCGCTCAGCTGCCGACGACCGCGTCCCAGCTGCTGCAGAGCGAGCCGAACGAGGACCCGAACGTCTTCGACGCGATCTCGCGCGGCGACATCCTGCTGCACCACCCCTACGAGTCATTCGCGACGAGCGTGCAGGCGTTCCTCGAGCAGGCCGCCGCCGACCCGCAGGTGCTCGCGATCAAGCAGACCCTGTACCGCACGTCGGGCGACAGCCCGATCGTCGAGGCCCTGATCGACGCAGCGCAGGCCGGAAAGGCCGTGCTCGCTCTGGTCGAGATCAAGGCCCGGTTCGACGAGCAGGCGAACATCTCCTGGGCGCGCAAGCTCGAGAAGGCAGGCGTGCACGTCGTCTACGGGCTGGTCGGACTGAAGACCCACTGCAAGCTCGCCTCCGTCATCCGTCAGGAGAAGAACGGCGAGCTCAAGCTCTACACGCACATCGGCACGGGCAACTACAACCCGAAGACCAGCCGGATCTACGAGGACCTCGGACTGCTGACCGCCGACCCGCAGGTCGGCAAAGAGGTCACCCGCCTCTTCAACGAGCTCTCGGGCTACGCCATCGAGAAGAAGTTCAGCCGGCTGCTCGTCGCCCCCCGCTACCTCCGCAAGGGTCTGCTCAAGCGCATCGACAACGAGACGGCGAACGCCCTGGCCGGCAAGCCCGCCGGCATCCGGCTCAAGATGAACTCCATCGTCGACGAGGCGATCATCGATGCCCTCTACCGGGCGAGCAACGCCGGGGTGCCCATCGACATCTGGATTCGCGGCATCTGCGCGATCAAGCCCGGACAGCCGGACTACAGCGAGAACATCAGGGTCCGCTCGATCCTCGGCCGCTACCTCGAGCACTCGCGCATCTTCTGGTTCGCGAACGACGGCAGCCCTGAGGTCTTCATCGGCAGCGCCGACATGATGCACCGCAACCTGGACCGCCGCGTCGAGGTGCTCGTGCAGCTGAAGGAGCGCGGCCACCTGCGCGAGATCAGCCGGCTGTTCGATCTGGCGATGGCCGACACGACGGCCTCCTGGCACCTCGAGCCAGACGGAGAGTGGACGCGGCGCTCACGCAACGCCAACGGCGGGCTCCTCATCGACCTGCAGACCAAGACCATGCGGGACATCACCGCGCGTCGTCGGGGTCGCTGACTTCCGGCGGCGCGGACCTCGCACCGACCTCCACCCGCCGGCGGCGTCGCCGGCGGTCATGAGCGCCGCTCGGATTGGCGAACACCGATGACCTGGACCAGACTGACCCGATGAGCATGGACGAGGTCGGACCGGTCCTTGCGGCGGGCGCCGTGTGCTGGAGGGACGGCCGCGCAGGACTCGAGGTGCTGCTCATCCATCGCAGCCGGCATGACGACATCAGCCTGCCGAAGGGCAAGGTCGACGCGGGAGAGAGCACCCCCGTCGCCGCGGTTCGCGAGATCAGCGAGGAGACCGGGTTCCAGATCACCCTCGGCCCCTCCCTCGGCACGACGGAGTACCTCCTGCCGAACGGCCGGGACAAGGTCGTCTACTACTGGGCCGCCGAGGTCACGAGCGATCAGCTCCGCAAGGGTCGCTTCAAGGCCAACGACGAGGTGCAGTCCATCGAATGGCTGCCCATCGCCCGCGCTCGCAAGCGCCTCAGCTACGAGCGCGACGTCGAGCTGCTCGACCGCTTCGACCAGCTGAGCTCGCGGGGGGACCATCGCACCTTCGCTCTGATCGCGCTCCGGCACGCCAAGGCCAACCTCGACTCTCCGGATGGCAGCGATGCCGCCCGTGCCCTCGCCCCCCGGGGCCGCACCCAGTCCGCCGCACTCGTTCCGTCGCTGCAGGCCTGGGGACCGCTGGCTGTATTCAGCAGCCCGGCCGTGCGCTGTCTCGAGACCGTCACCCCGATCGCCGACGCCATCGGGGCCGAGATCAAGCGCGTGCCGGTGATCGGCCAGGGCGCCTGGGAGGACGGGGAGTCTTCTGCCGAAGACATCGCCGCGTTCGTCGCCAAGCGCCTCAAGAAGAAGCGAACCGCGGTGATCTGCAGCCACTCCCCTGTGCTGCCGGCCATCCTCGACGCGGTGGCCCGCGCCTCGCACGGCGAGCGAGACGGCCGGCTCACCCGTGCCGCGATCCTCTCGACGGCGGAGTTCACCGTGGTGCACCTCTCGACGGAGCATCCGGAGCACGGGATCGTCGCGATCGAGTCGCACTCCTCCACCATCTGACCCGTCGCTAGCACAGCGGGCGCTCATTCCTCGGCGCCGCGCCGCGCACCCTCCCCCGAATGGGGGCTCAGCCCGTTCATCTTCCGTTAACCCTGCGGCACGAGTCTGTCCACTTGCGGCCTTTAGCGTGCATCACGGCGCCGCAATCCTGCGCGGAATGCCGACCCGCAATCACCATGAAGGGCAATCACTTGATTTCGAAGCGTTCAGCGGGGCTCATCGGCCTCACCCTCGCCGGTGTCCTCGCGCTCAGCGCGTGCGCCGCCAACGAGACCCCCGCAGCGAGCGACGGCGGCACCGACAGCACGGCGTCCGCCTCAGCATCCACTCTCTCCGGCACCATCTCCGGCTCCGGCTCGTCCGCTCAGGGCAGTGCTCAGGAGGCCTGGCAGGCCGCGTTCCAGACGGCCAACCCCGAGGTCACCATCAACTACGACCCCGCCGGCTCCGGCGCGGGCCGCACCGCCTTCATCGCGGGCGGCGTGGCATGGGCGGGCAGCGACTCGGCTCTGAACGACGAGGAGCTGGGCGGCACCTTCGCCGCCTGCGCGCCCGACTCGAAGGCCATCGACCTGCCGACCTACATCTCCCCGATCGCGGTCATCTTCAACGTGGAGGGCGTCGACGAGCTCAACCTCGACTCGGCGACTCTCGCGAGCATCTTCAACGGCACGATCACCACCTGGAACGACCCGGCCATCGCCGCACTCAACGAGGGCGTCACCCTCCCGTCTGCGACGATCACCGCCGTGCACCGTTCGGATGACTCGGGCACCACGAAGAACTTCACCGACTACCTCGGCAAGACCGCCTCGGACCTGTGGACCGAGAAGGCCGCCGACGCATTCCCCGCAGCCTTCGGCGGCGAGGGCGCGCAGGGCACCTCCGGCGTGGTCGACGCAGTCACCAACGGCTCGAACACCATCGGCTACGCCGATGCGTCGAAGGCCGGAGACCTCGGCACCGCGAAGATCAAGGTCGGCGACGAGTTCGTCGGCTACACCGCTGAGGCCGCCGCCGCCGTCGTCAACGACTCGCCGCTCGTCGAGGGCCGCGACGCCAACGACCTCGCCGTCGCTCTGGACCGCAAGACGACCGACCCGACCCACTACCCGCTGGTGCTGGTCTCGTACTCGATCGTCTGCCAGACCTACGCCGACGCTGACGCCGCCGCACTGGTGAAGGCCTACATCGGCTACATCACCAGCGCAGACGGCCAGGCCGCCGCGGCCAAGGCCGCCGGCTCCGCGCCCCTCTCGGACGAACTGTCCGCGAAGGTCGCCGCCGCACTGGAGACCGTGTCCTAGAAGCAGTACCGGACGGCGGGCCGGGCGTGCTGAGATGATCTCAGCGCCCGGCCCGCCATTCCTGCGTCGTACGCAACTCCTCGCATCACCCGAAGAACCCGCTCCACCGGCAACGCGCTCCCCACGCAGCCCGAACCCGCTCCACCGGCAACCCGCTCCAGAATGAGGATGGCCACAGCCCGCATGACCGCATCCGCAGCCCCGACCCCAGCGGGCGAGATCACGGCGAAGAAGCGCCTCGGCGACATCCTCTTCTCCGGCTCGACAGTGACCGCCGGCTGGATCATCGTCGTCGTCCTCGCCGCCGTCGCGATCTTCCTCATCGCGCAGAGCATCCCCGCCCTCATCGCCGATCCGGCCGACATCAAGGGTGCACCCGCGAGTTTCTGGGCCTACGTCGGCCCGCTCGTCTTCGGCACCCTCTGGGCCGCCGTCATCGCCCTCGCCATCGCGCTGCCGATCGCCATCGGCATCGCCCTGTTCATCTCCCACTACGCACCGCGGCGTCTCGCGCAGGGTCTCGGCTATCTGATCGACCTGCTTGCCGCTGTGCCCTCGGTCGTGTTCGGCCTCTGGGGCATCAAGGTGCTCGCCCCGTTCGTCCGCCCTGGCTACGAGTGGCTCGCCACCAACCTCGGATGGATTCCCCTCTTCGCCGGACCCGTGTCGGGCACCGGTCGCACGATCCTCACCGTGGCGATCGTGCTCGCGGTGATGATCCTCCCGATCATCACTGCCCTGTGCCGGGAGGTCTTCCTGCAGACCCCGCGCCTGCATGAAGAGGCGGCGCTCGCCCTCGGTGCCACCCGCTGGGAGATGATCCGCACCGCCGTGCTGCCGTTCGGCCGCCCCGGCATCATCTCCGCGTCGATGCTCGGCCTCGGACGCGCACTCGGCGAGACGATGGCCGTCGCCATGGTGCTCTCCCCCGCGGCGGTGATCTCGTTCGTGCTCCTGCAGTCGCAGAACCCCACCACGATCGCGGCGAACATCGCCCTGAACTTCCCGGAGGCCGCGGGCGTCAATGTCAACGTGCTCATCGCCACCGGCCTGGTCCTCTTCGTGATCACCTTCGCCGTCAACGCCCTTGCGCGCTACGCGATCAACCGCCGCAAGGCCTTCTCCGGAGCGAACTGATGGCCTCCACCACCTCCGTCGCTCTCGGCCAGCGTGCACAGCTGACCGCGGGCCAGCTGCCCCGGTTCTCGCCGATCTGGCTGCTCGTCATCAGCTGGGTCGTCGTGGGCGGCCTCTTCACCATCCTCGTGCTTGCGGGCGTCACCTCCGACTTCAATCTCGTGGGCACCGTATTCTTCGGCACCCTGCTGTACGCCGCGATCATCTACGTCGCATCGCGGATCGTCGAAGGTCCCCGCAAGGCCACCGACCGCCTCATGGCGGCCCTCGTCACGACGGCGTTCATCGTCGCCCTGCTGCCGCTCGTCTCCCTGGTATCCACGGCTGTCATCGCGGGCGCCGCCCGCTTCGATCTCACCTTCTTCAACAACTCGATGCGCAACGTGGTGGGCGACGCTCCCGGCGGCGCCATCCACGCCATCATCGGAACCCTCGAGATCACCGGCATGGCCACACTGATGTCCGTCCCGATCGGCCTGCTCACCGCCATCTACCTGGTCGAGTACGGTCGCGGCCGCCTCGCAAGCGCGATCACCTTCCTCGTCGACGTGATGACGGGCATTCCCTCGATCGTCGCCGGTCTGTTCGCCTTCGCCTTCTTCTCGCTCATCCTGAACCAGCCGGGGATCCGGTTCGGCTTCGGAGGCGCCGTAGCACTCTCGGTGCTGATGATCCCCGTCGTCGTCCGCTCCTGCGAGGAGATGCTCAAGCTCGTGCCGAACGAGCTGCGCGAGGCATCGTTCGCGCTCGGGGTGCCGCGCTGGCTCACCGTCGTCAAGGTCGTCCTCCCGACCTCCGTCGCCGGGATCATCACGGGCATCATGCTCTCGATCTCCCGTGTGATCGGCGAGACGGCACCGCTGCTGCTCATCGCCGGGTTCACGCAGAGCGTGAACTACAACCTGTTCGACGAGCGGATGATGACGCTCCCCGTGTTCGTGTACACCCAGTACGCCAACCCGGGCAGCGACGTGCAGGCATTCCTCGACCGTGCCTGGGCCGGCGCCCTGACGCTCATCGTGATCGTCATGCTGCTGAACCTCATCGCCCGCCTGATCGCGCGCTTCTTCGCGCCCAAGATCGCCCGCTGACCGCGCCCGTCCGCAGTCCGCGTCCCGCCGCCCAGAGAGAGCACCCGTGTCCAAGCGCATCGAAGTCAACGACCTCAACGTCTACTACGACAAGTTCCGCGCGGTCGAAGACGTCAACCTCACCATCGAGCCTCGCACCGTCACCGCCTTCATCGGCCCCTCCGGCTGCGGGAAGTCCACCTTCCTCCGCACGCTCAACCGGATGCACGAGGTCATCCCCAAGGCACGGGTCGAGGGAGAGGTGCTGATCGACGGCAACAATCTCTATGGCCCCGGCGTCGACCCGGTCCTCGTCCGCCGCCAGGTGGGCATGGTCTTCCAGCGCCCGAACCCGTTCCCGACCATGTCGATCCGCGACAACGTGCTCGCCGGCGTCAAGCTCAACAACAAGCGGATCAGCAAGACCGACGCCGACGACCTGGTCGAGAAGTCCCTGCAGGGCGCCAACCTCTGGAACGAGGTCAAGGACCGCCTCAACCTGCCTGGATCGGGACTCTCCGGCGGTCAGCAGCAGCGTCTCTGCATCGCGCGCGCGATCGCCGTATCCCCCGATGTCGTCCTGATGGACGAGCCGTGCTCCGCACTCGACCCGATCTCGACTCTCGCGATCGAGGATCTGATCGAGGAGCTCAAGCAGGAGTACACGATCGTGATCGTGACTCACAACATGCAGCAGGCCAGCCGCGTCTCCGACAAGACGGCCTTCTTCAACATCGCAGGAACCGGCAAGCCAGGCAAGCTCATCGAATACAACGACACTGCCACCATCTTCTCGAAGCCGACCGTCCAGGCCACCGAGGACTATGTCAGCGGCCGCTTCGGCTGATCCGACATCGGCCACCCCGCCACAGCGGCGGACACGCAGAAGGCCCCTCCGAATTCGGAGGGGCCTTCTGCGGTTCGGGTGGGCGCTGCTGCGCTGTTCCGCTGCGACTGCTTCAGGACGGTGATCGAGCTAGGGTCAGGCCCCGCTGAGCAGGGTCGGGATGCCGGTCGGCTGTTCAGACCCGCCCACGGGCTCGACGGTCATCGCGACGGCGTAGGTGGGATCGAAGGCCCCGTCCAGCATGGCGTAGGTCTGCGCATCGTCGGGATCGACGATTCCGGCGCTGGTGACCTCCTGGTCGTGCAGGTACCAGAGCTGGTACACCTCGTCATCGCTCAACTCAGGAGCGTTGTTGAGCACGATCGCCGACATCTCGAGCTGATCGGAGGAGATGAGCGCGGCCGTGCCGCCGTTCTGCATCCGGGTGATCTCACGGGTGACGTCCGGTGCGGAATTGAGCGCCGCGAACTGGTCGGACTGACGCTCGCTGCCGATGGTGCCGAGCAGGCCACCGGCGAACGCGCCGCCGATGAACAGAGCCACCGCCGCGGCGGACGCGAGCAGCGCGGTCAGCGGACGCAAGCGGCGACGCGACCCCCGAACGCTGCGGCCGGTCGGCTGGTGGTCGGCGAAAGACGAGACCGTGGCGTCGGCTGCGGTCGGCGCGTTCGCTGAGGACGCCGCGACGTCGTCTGCTCGATCGAATCTGCGACGTCGTCGGCCGGCTCGTGCCGGAAGCTGCGGAGTCGAGTCGAGCATCGCCATGATGCTCGACTTCAGCGCAGGGGGCGGGTCGATCGGCTGGATCGCCAGGGCCAGAACGGCGGCGGTGTCGACGAGACCGGCGACTTCTGCACGGAGCTCCTCCGATCCCGCGAGCTCGCGTTCGAACAGCAGTCGGTCCTCAGCGCTCAGTGCACCGAGGGCGTACGCCCCGGTCGAGTTGGCGGCATCGAATTCATTGCGCGTCACGAGGTCACCCCCATCGCGTCGCGCAGCCGGATCATGCCGTCGCGCAGTCGTGTCTTCACCGTGCCGATCGGCACGTGCAGGATGGTCGAGACCTCGCTATGGGTATACCCCTCGTAGAACGCGAGAGTGATCGCTTGACGCTGCAATTCGGTCAGCTGCTGCATGGCCTTCTTCACCCTCTCGTTCTCGATGCGGATCTCGACACTGTCGGCGACATCGTCGACTCCGGGGTCGTAATCCCGAACGCCGATCTTCATATCGCGGTCCCGTGAGGACTGCGATGCGCGGATCCTGTCGATGGCCCGTCTGTGGGCCATGGTCAGAATCCAGGTTGTCGCTCCCCCTTTATTCGGTTCATAGCGCGAAGCGGATTGCCATATCTCCAGGAAAACTTCCTGAGTGACCTCTTCGGATTGGGCGTGATCGATGAGCACGCGTCGAATGAGACCGAGAACCCGGGGCGCGGTCTGGTCGTAGAGATCGCTGAAGGCGGCCTTGTCGCCCTGGGCGACCCGGGCGAGCAGGGACTCGCGAGTTTCTACCTCGACCGACGATGAGTCGCCGGGATTGGATTCAGCCACGATGACCAGCATCCCAGACGTTCCCTGGAACAGGCGCAGAGACATGGGGATGGGGGCGCGGTCGAACGCGGGGGCGTCGACGAGATCGATGTGTCGCGGATTGAAAGGGAGCCTCACCGAGTCCACTTCGCCGGCGTACTTCTGGGATGGCGCGAGAACCAGCACGTCGACGATGCGAAGCCGGCGAGGCTCCTTGAAAGGCGTTCGGAGACCTGATCCTGCCGGATTGGACGAATGCCCCGATCTGGTGGATCCCCAGTTCCGGGCGCGCCAGCAGGCCGTATGCATCGGGCCGGGCGCACTGCTTCGATGTCGACTGGGCCGCTCACCGCTCAGAGGATGAGTGCCGGACCGCGAATGAACGCCTCTCGGCAAAAGGCCGCTCACGGCGGCGAAATTTGGAGCCCGGGGTTATCGCGGCCCGGCGGAACTAGTCTAAACCACCTTCGCGCTCGAGCTTGGAGGAGGCGGTCAGGTCCGCGGCAGTCTGGCTCAGTCGAAGCGCTCGCCGGGTGAGCTCCGTCGCGCGATCCGGCTCCGTGCCCTCGAGATCGTCGGCGACGCTGGTGCAGCCGGCTGCGATCACCCGGCAGAACGCCGCTGCGCGATCGAGGGCTGTGGCGAGGTCGCCGATGAAGACGCCGCGCAGGATCTGATCGGCGAGCTCGAGGACCTCGGCCGGGCCTGCCGGATCGGGAGCGCCGGCGACGACGGGGTCGATCGTGCCGACGACGCTGCCGCGCTGATAGAAGAGGGCCACCGATTCGGCATCGGCGCGGATCATCGAACGCACAAGGTAGATGCGCCAGAGCGTGCCGGGAAGGCTGTGTGGGGTGGCTCGCGACCAGAGCTCTGCGATGGCGTCGATGCCGTTCTCGTCGGTGAATCGCACGAGACGCTCGACGATCGCCGGATCGGGATCCTTCCGCACTCGGGCCACAAGGGCCGCGGCTGTCTCGTGGGCGAGGCGACTGATGGCGGCGGGGTCCTCTCCGCCCTGGATCGACTCGAACTGGTAGCCCGCGAACTTGACCGGCTTGGAGAATCGCTCTGGCATCAGAAGAGCTTACGTCGGCTGCCCTCTCGGACATCCGAACCGAACGTCCGTCTGGGAGATCTCCGGAATGTCACAGAACGGCAGCTGGACATCGCTAGCGTGGAGGCATGAAGGTCATCATTGCGCTGCTCGTCATCTGGGTCGTGCTCGCAATTCTCGGTGCCGTCATCAAGGGCCTGTTCTGGCTGCTGATCATCGGCGTCGTGCTGTTCCTTCTGACCGCGGTGTTCGGCGGGATCCGCCAGAGGCGCGGCCGTTCCTCGTCGTCCTGAGCGACGGCAGCCCGGCAGCGCGCGAGAGCGCTGAACAGAAAGGACAGACCATGAATCTGCTGCTCGTCATCATCGCGGTCGTCGCGATCGTCCTGCTCATCATCGGAGGGGTGCAGCAGACGCTCTCCTTCCTCCTCTGGGTCGGGCTCGTCCTGCTGATCATCGCCGCGATCGCGTTCCTTCTGCGAGTGATCGGCGGCCGCAAGGCCTGACCGCACGGTCGACCTTCGGCAGCAGTCGCATCCTGCGCACGCGCTACCCTTGTCCGGCGGGCCTCTAGCTCAGTCGGTAGAGCAGCGGACTTTTAATCCGCGGGTCGTCGGTTCGAGCCCGACGGGGCCCACCATTCACCGCGGCTCGTTCGGCTTCTCCTCGAGACCTCTGCCGCATGCGCGCCTGCCTGCGACAGATCGGCTGCGTGAAGCGAGGATGATCGCGTGAACGACGTCGACGCTCCCATCATCCAGATACGCGCCTATCGCAGCGAGGACGCAGACGGCACCCTCGCCGTGTTCCTCGCCGCTGTCATCGAGACCGCATCGGCTGACTACTCGCCGGAGCAGATACGGGTGTGGTCCCGTCCCGAGCATCGGAACGTCACCGATTGGCATCGTGCCAGGAGCAGCCTCAACACCTATGTAGCCGTGGTGGATGGTGAGATCGCTGGCTTCTCGGATGTCGACCGAGACGGTCACATCGAGATGATGTTCGTCTCGCCGCGCTACGCGCGCCGCGGAGCGGCAAAGGGGCTCTTGGCCGTCTTGGAGGAGATCGCTCGAGAGCGCGGGGCCCGGCGGCTTTCGGCCGACGTGAGCATCACCGCCCGCCCCTTCTTCGAAAGCCAAGGTTTCGTGCTTCAGGCCGAGCAGCACCCCGTCGTTTCGGGGGTGAGAGATGACGAACTTCGTGATGCGCAAGGAACTGGGCTAGCGCCGGACTCTGCTCGCCACGGCAGCGCGAACCCCCGTGATCCAGGCGAGCTCATGAATCCGGCTGCGGAGGCCGACGGGCTCCGCTCACGCGTCGCCGTTCACCAGTGGTCCGGAATATCCCGTCGAAGGCGGCGCACCACGTCCACCAGCACCAGCACCGTCTCGACCAGATCCGTGTCTGCCACCCCCTCGAACTCTGGGTCCAGCCTCCGGTCGGGGTCGACGACAGCCGTGATGCGCAGGTAGTCCTCTCCACTCATCGGGTTCTCGACCATGCACGCCAAGGCTCGCCGCAGCTCCATCGCCGCGGGTTCCGGCAGCGACTCGAGGATGGCGAGCGGGGCCTGCAGCCAATCGACATGCCCCTTGTCGTCCGCGTTCGAGTAGTACTCGTTGTCGAGGTGATCCTCGTACTGGTCGTCCTCGAGGTCTTCGAACGGCCATCCGACAGTCCGATACAGCAGGAGGCTGACCGAGAATGGTCCCGTCGGCGAATCGTCATCGACGGCGGGAAGCCTGGTCAATCTCTCGACCAGCGAGCGAGCTGCGCGTTCGTCGCCGTTCTCGAGCGCGCTGATTGCCTTCTCAGCGAGCCGACCGCCGGCCTCGACCCAGCGGTCGTACTCCTCGTTGAATGCCCGCCCCTCGGCCCGGCGAATCGGAGCGAGCGGTCTCGCCTGCTCGCGCTGGACCTCCCGGATGAGAGCGACGATCTTCTTGTCCGGCTTCCGCTTCGACATGGGAGGACGGTACCGACTCCTCAGCGATCGCGCGCGTCAGTGCTGGTGGTATTGGTGCACCACCGCGTGCCCGCGACCGCGGGACATGAGGAAGCGGTTCACGGGAGTGGTGACCAGGAAGGCGAGCGCGAGCGATCCGGCGAGCGAGATCCAGAACAGCGGCTGGGCCACGCCCGCGTCCATGGCGCCGGGGATCAGGACCATGCCGTGTTGTCGATGATCTCCATGACCGTGATCGACACGGTGTCCGCGGCGAGCGCCACGGAGAACGCGACGCCGACGGCGAGGCCCGCCTTGAGCACCGAGCGCATCGTCAGGGCGTAGCCGAAGACGAAGGCCAGCACGATCGAGAGGATCACCGTCCCGGCGTTGTGCAGTCCGAGGGAGGTGCCGATGACCATGCCGAGCACCTCGCCGATGGCGCACCCCGTCAGACAGTGCAGCGTCGCCTGCGCCGCGGCCGCCCAGGTGACGCCATCCGAGGCGCGGCCGGCGTGATCGTGATCGGCGTGATCGTGCGCTGCGTCGGCGTGATGGTGATCGTGTGTCATCGGCTCCCTAACATCGGAACCAGCATACCCCCTGGGGGTATGGGACGCACGCGAGCCGACGCGGCAGGTCGTGCGGGATGCGGACATCTCGCGGGGGAAGTTCCGCCCGCGAGATGGCGGCTTCACCCGCGCTAGTGGTGACGGATGGCGGCAGGTCTAGGAACCCGAGCCGAGCTCGATGAGCAGGACGCCGCCGACGATCAGGACGATTCCCATCGACATCACCCAGGTGAAGCGCTGTCGGAAGATGATCCGGGCGAGCACCGCGGTCAGAGCCACGCCGGTCGCGGCCCAGATCCCATAGCTCACTCCCAACGGCATGCCCTGACCGAGCGCGAGCGAGAGGAACGAGAAGGCGGCGATATAGCCGAGGACGGTGACCGCGTAGAGGGGTCTGCGGCCGTTGACCGCTGCCTGGAGCGCGAGGGACGACCCCACTTCGATGAGGATCGCCAAGGCGAGGAAGACCCACCCCATCAGACCGCTCCTCCGGGGGCGGAGACGGGCGCATCGGGCGCCGGCCTGGCGTGCGATCCGAGCTCGACGCAGAGCACGCCCGCGATGACCAGCAGGATGCCGATCACCATGAGGACGGTGAGCGGCTCGTCGAAGATCAGGGTCGAGGAGACGGCGGTCAGCGCCACCCCGAGCGCACCCCAGATCCCGTAGGCCGCTCCGATCGGCATTCCCGCCCGCAGCACGGCGACGAGCATGAGGAACGCACCCGCGTATCCGGCGACGACGAGCACGTACCAGGCAGGGTGCATCAGCGCCGCCTTCAGCGACAGCGACGCCGAGACCTCGAGGAGGATCGCGCCACCGAGCAGCAGCCACTTGACCATCGGATCCCCCAGAGCGGTAGTGCGCGCCTGCAGCGACGCCCGGACTCGACGTCGTTGCGACGCCTCCGATCAGCTTGTCAGACCCTGCGGAGCCCGCGGATGACGGCAGGAGGCCGAACGGGGCGCGGCTGCCGGACGACGCCCTATGGGTGGATGCCGAGCGCCGGAAGCACGACCCCGTCGATGATGGAGACGAGGAACTCGCGGTCGACGGGCTTGCGCAGCAGCAGCACTCGATGCGCCGCCATGGACGGCCCGACGAGCACGATGGTGTCGATGTCGCAGTCCGGCGAGATCTCGCCGCGGTCGATCGCCCGCTGGATCAGGAAGCGATTCGCCGAAGCGCGCGGCTCGACGATCGCCAGGCGCGCCGCCTCGGCCAGCTCGGGCGACCGGGCGAGCATCGACACCAGTCCGCCCATCACCTGGAGTTTGCGCTCCGCGTCCTCGATGGTCGGCGGCTTGATCATCGCGATGAGGTCGCCGCGCAGGGTTCCCGTGTCGGGCAGATTGGCGAAGTCCACATCGCTCTGCTTCATGCAGGCGATCGGCGTCGATCACCATCTCGCCCTTGGATGCCCACCGGCGATAGACGGTCGCCTTGCCCGCCTTGGCGCGTGCCGCGACCATGTCGATGGTCATTCCGTCGTAGCCGGTCTCAGCGAGCACATCGATCGTGGCCTCGAGGATCTCGGCGTCACGGGTGTGGTCGCGCTTGCGCCCCATCTTGGGCGCCTCGGCTAGCGTGCTCTTCGAGGTCGAGCGTCATCGCTGCGATCTCCTTTCCTCTGCTGCGTTCCTGCTTGCGGTCGTCGCTCGTCGCCCAGATGGGCTCGCCGACCGGCACGAGTCTAATTCAGAACCCGAGTGATCCGGAACTCACGAGTATCGGATATGGTGAGTCTCATGTCACTGTCCTCCCCCGTGCTGCCGACGGCCGCACCCCATCCCTCCCGCCGCTGGTGGACCCTCGGCGTCGTCGCACTCGCGCAGCTCATGGTCGTCCTCGACTCGACCGTGGTGAACATCGCGCTGCCGTCGGCACAGAATGATCTCGGATTCTCGGACGGCGACCGGCAGTGGATCGTCACCGCGTACTCCCTCGCCTTCGGCAGCCTGCTGCTCCTGGGCGGACGCCTCTCCGACCTGATGGGACGCAAGCGCACCTTCATCATCGGGATGGTCGGCTTCGCTGCCGCATCCGCGCTCGGCGGCGCGGCCGGCAGCTTCGAGCTGCTCGTCGCCGCACGCGCACTCCAGGGAGCCTTCGGCGCCCTGCTCGCCCCCACCGCGCTCGCGGTGCTGACCACGACCTTCACCGTCCCCAAGGAGCGCGCTCGCGCCTTCGGCGTCTTCGGCGCCATCGCCGGAGCGGGCGGAGCCATCGGACTGCTGCTCGGTGGCTTCCTCACCGAGTACCTCGACTGGCGCTGGAACCTCTACATCAACGTGCCGATCGCGATCCTCGCGATCGTCGGCGCCGCGATCTTCGTGGCCCACATCGACCGCACCGGCCCGAGGCCCAAGCTCGATGTCCCCGGAACGATCCTCGTGTCAGCCGCCCTGTTCAGCCTCGTCTACGGCTTCTCGAACGCCGAGACGGAAGGCTGGGACTCGCCGCTCACCTGGGGCTTCCTCGCGGGCGCGGTGATCCTGCTCATCGCCTTCGTGCTCTGGCAGCGCCGCGCCGCGCATCCCCTGCTCCCGCTGTCGATCGTCCTCGATCGCAACCGCGGGGCGGCATACAGCTCCGTGCTGATCGCCGGCGTCGGCATGTTCGGCGTCTTCCTGTTCGTCACCTACTACCTGCAGGCGTCGCTCGGGTACGAGGCGTTCCAGACGGGCCTCGCCTTCCTGCCGATGATCGCGATGCTCGTGCTCGCGGCGCAGCTGGGCACGAACATCTTCGTGCCGCGCTTCGGGCCGAAGATCATGGTGCCGTTCGGCATGACGCTCGGTGCGATCGGCATGGTGTACCTCACCCACCTCGACGTGGACAGCACGTACGCGGCCGACATCCTGCCGCCGCTGATGATCATCGGCTTCGCGATGGGCTCGATCATGCCCGCATCGATCCAGACCGCCACGCTCGGCGTCGACCGCCGTTTCGCCGGAGTCGCCTCTGCCATGGTCAACACCAGCCAACAGGTCGGTGGATCGATCGGCACTGCGCTGCTCAACACGCTGGCCGCCACAGCCGCCACCGACTACCTGGCCTCGCACCTCCCGGTCACGGCGGGGGTGGCGGCGGATGCCGCCGTGAACAGCTATGCCACCGCCTACTGGTGGGGCGCCGGCTTCTTCGCGGTCGGCGCGATCATGTCAGCCCTGCTCTTCCGCACTCGCACGGACACCCGCGCGCGGGCAGCTGCAGCAGCCGTTGCGCAGGACGACCCTGCGCAGGCACAGGAGCCCGTGGTCGCTCACTGAGCCTTAGGACCTAGCGCAGGCGCCGCATGCCCCACGCCGCGATCCACTCCTCACCCGGCTCGAGCCACCGGAGGCCCTCGCCCGAGTTGAACGCATTTGCCGGTGCGGTCATCGGCTCGATCGCGACCCCGAACTCCGGACCGTCGAGGCCGGCGTAATGCGGCAGGGTGAACACCTGGCACGTAGCCGAAGTCCTGCTCCGCCCACAGCTCCACTGCGGTGCCGTCGGGCGATTCGAGGCGGTGGCGGAACGGCGCCGTTCTCCAGGTGCAGACCGCTGAAGCCGGTGTCGAGAGTCGATCTCGCCCAGCACCCGTCCGGCGCGGAGGTCGACGTCGCTGCCCGCGACATCCTTCGATGCGGTCGGGATCTGCTTCTCGTCCACCTCGATGTAGCTGGTCGCGCGGCGACGGTCATGGTCAGGCTCTCGACCGGCGCCGCACCCGCACGAATGTACGGATGGGCTCCGATCGCCACTGGAGCGGGGACGGCGGATTCGTTCACCACTCTGTGGGTCACGCCGCAGCCCATCCGGCTCGAGCTGGTACCGCACGGATGTGCGCAGGTAGGAATGGATAGCCGTGCTGCGGGAAGATCGGCGCCGCGAGCGTCACCGCGCTCTCGATGCGATCGGTGACCCGATACCCGGTGTTCCGCAGCAGTCCGTGGCTCGCATTGCCTGTGGTCAGCTCGGTGATGTCGAGCTTCTGCACCTCGCCGTCGAGGACCCATCGCGCGTCCGCCACCCGATTCGGCCACGGCACCAGGATGATGCCCGAGCCGTAGGGCGGAGTGCGGTCGTCCGGATAGCGGGATACGAGCTCGGCCCCATCCGACGCTGAGTCGACGCAGACCGGCGGCGAGCTCCGCGACCGTGGCGGACACCTCGCCGTTCGATGTCTGCAGGACGAGGTCGAACTGCTCTCCGGTGGCGGCCATCCGGTCACTCTAGTGAGGCGATTCCCGCATGCGCTCGCCGGATAGGGTTGGCCTGCTATGGAACTCACTTCTGGTGTGACGGCGACGGCGACCAAGCTCGCCGACGGCCGGGACCTGATCTACTTCGACGACGCAGACACCACCCTCACGGGAGAGCGCGCCGTCGATTCTCGGGTGCTCGACCCGCGTCCGGCCACTGCCTCGATGCGGCAGGACGTGCTGACGGGCGATTGGATCTCCGTCGCCGCGTCCCGGCAGAACCGGGCGTTCCTTCCTCCTGCCGAGCTCGATCCGCTGGCACCGCAGACGCCGACCAACCCGTCGGAGATCCCCTCCAACTACGACGTGGCCGTCTTCGAGAACCGCTCCCCGTCCTTCGGACCGCTGCTGAGCGACGAGAACGCGCCGACGAGCCTGGAGGATCTGACGCAGATCGGATTCGGCCGAACCCGCACCTCCGTCGGGCGCTGCGAGGTCGTCTGCTTCTCCCCTGCGCACGAGGGCTCGTTCAGCGGCCTCACCGTCAGCCGATCTCGAACGGTGATCGAGGCCTGGGCCGAACGGACCGCAGCACTGTCTGCCATGGCGGGGATCCAGCAGGTGTTCCCGTTCGAGAACCGGGGCAGGAGATCGGGGTCACCCTCCACCACCCGCACGGCCAGATCTACTCCTACCCCTACATCACCCCGCGGACGACCAAGCTGATCCACTCGGTGGAGCAGGTGCCCGACCTGTTCGCGCAGATCCTCGAGACGGAGCGCGCATCCGAGCGAGTGCTCATCGCGGCCGAGCACTGGACGGCGTTCGTGCCGTTCGCAGCCCGCTGGCCCGTCGAGGTGCACCTCCTGCCGAACCGGCACGTCCCCGACCTCGCCGCGACCTCGACGGACGAGCGCGACGAGCTGTCGCGCGTGTACCTGCAGCTGCTGCAGGGCATCGACGCCCTCTACCCGACGCCGACGCCGTACATCTCGGCGTGGCATCAGGCGCCGGTGAACAGTCCACCGGGACGACATCCGCCTGATGCTGCAGATCACCTCGCCGCGTCGCGCGGAGACGAAGCTCAAGTTCCTGGCCGGGTCCGAGTCCGCGATGGGCGCGTGGATCGGCGACGTTCCTCCGGAGCAGTCGGCGGCTTCCATCCGAGCGGCATTGGCCAGACTGTAGTGGCGAGGACCGCGACCTGCGCGACTGCGACCATCCACTCGAGCACACGGATTTGAGGACCCAGCCATGAGCGACCTGCGCGACGAGACCCTGATCGGCTTCGAGGATCGGTTCGGCGGGCGGGCGGACTCCCTGTGGTCGGCACCCGGCCGGGTGAACCTGATCGGCGAGCACACCGACTACAACGAGGGCTTCGTCTTCCCGTTCGCGATCGACCGGCGCACCTACGCCGCGCTCCGCCCCCGCACCGACGGGGTGATGCGGGTGATGACCTCGTTCGCCGACGACTCCGTCGAGGTCTCCCTCGAGGATCTCGGACCGGACGTGCTCTCGGGTTGGTCCGCCTACCCTCTCGGCGTCGCCTGGGCGCTCCGCGCATTCACGAACGGCCGCACCCGCGAGGTCGGATTCGATCTCTACATCGACTCCGACGTGCCCGTGGGTGCCGGGCTCTCCTCCTCGGCCGCCATCGAGTCGGCTGTGGCCCTCGCGCTCGACGACCTCTGGGACGCCGGCCTCGACCGTCGCTCCCTCGCCCGGGTCGGGCAGCTCGCCGAGAACAGGGCCGTCGGCGCCCCCACCGGCATCATGGATCAGTCGGCCTCCCTGCTCGGCCAGAAGGATCAGGGAGTGTTCCTCGACTGCCGGTCGCTGGAGGCGGAGATCATCCCGCTCGGCTTCGAAGCGGCCGGACTGGCCCTCATGATCATGGACACCGGAGTCTCCCATTCGCACGCCACCGGCGGATACCGAGCCCGACGGGAGTCCTGCGAGGCGGGCGCCGCGGCCCTCGAGGTCGTCTCGCTGCGCGATGTGACGGTCGCCGACCTGCCGCGCGCCCGCGACCTGATGGACGACGAGACCTTCCGCCGCGTCCGCCACGTCGTCACCGAGAACCAGCGCGTGCTCGACACCGTCCGCACTCTGCACGAGCAGGGACCGACAGCGATCGGCGATCTGCTCGACGCATCCCACCGCTCGATGCGGGACGACTTCGAGATCTCCGTTCCCGAGCTCGACCTGGCCGTCGAAGCGGCGCTCAACGCCGGCGCCATCGGCGCACGGATGACCGGCGGAGGATTCGGCGGGGCAGCCATCGCGCTCACCCCCGTCGACCTCATCTCGCGGGTGGAGTTCGCCGTCGACGGGGCGTTCGCCGAGCACGGCTACGCAGCCCCCGGCACGTTCACGGTCGCTGCAGCGCAGGGCGCTCAGCGCGAGCACTGATCGTTCCGGCACACCGGGACCGTCCGGGCCCGCCTTCCTCGGTGTGCCCGGACCATCTGGACGTGCCCGTGCAGAGGTTCGCGGCTGACGCCGTGGGGATGCGAGAATCGTCCGTGCCATCTGAGGAATCGTCGACGCCGAGCGGGATCGACCCCGCGGACCTCGCGATCACCCTGCGAGTGCTCGACGCCATGGCCTCGATCGATCACGAGCATCCGGACTTCGTCACGGTGCGCCGCGCGACAGCCGCCATGTTCAAGGCGGTCAAGCGGGAGCGCCGGCTCGAGACGCGATCCCGCATCCAGCAGAGCGACCGCGCAGTCGTCGCCGCGACCGCGACAGGTGCGCCCGACCGCATCGATGACGAGACCCGCGGCATCCCGATCTCCGGCGTCGCCACCGAGCGCATCGCGGGGGTGCTGCTCAAGGCCCGTCCCTGCTACATCTGCAAGGCGTCGTACACCGTCGTCGACGCGTTCTACCACCAGCTCTGCCCCGACTGCGCGGCGATGAGCCACGTCAAGCGGGACGCACGCACCGATCTCTCGCGGCAAGCGGGCCCTGCTGACCGGCGGGCGGGCGAAGATCGGCATGTACATCGCGCTGCGGCTTCTCCGCGACGGAGCACACACCACGATCACGACCCGTTTCCCCCGCGACGCGGTGCGGCGCTTCACCAGCCTGCCGGACTCCGCTGACTGGCTGCACCGACTGCGGGTCGTCGGCATCGATCTGCGCGATCCTGCGCAGGTGATCGCACTGGCCGAGTCGGTGGCCGCGCAGGGGCCGCTCGACATCCTCATCAACAATGCGGCACAGACCGTGCGCCGATCCCGCGGCGCCTACCAGCAGCTGGTCGACGCCGAGCTCGCACCCCTGCCCGACGGTCCGCTGCCCGAGCTCGAGACGTTCGGCCACACCAACGATGCCCATCCTCAGGCGCTCGAACGCTCCGTAGCCGCCCATCCGATCCTCGCGGCGGCAGCCGCACAGGCCGACGCTCTCACGGCGCAGGCGATGGCACCAGGTTCGACATCGCTGGAGCGCCTGGCCGATGGGACCGCCATCGACGCCGGCGGACTGGTGCCCGACCTCGCCCCGATCAACTCCTGGACGCAGAGCGTGGACGCCGTCGACCCGCTCGAGATGCTCGAGGTGCAGCTGGCCAACGAGACGGCGCCGTTCATCCTGATCTCCAAGCTGCGCAGGTCGCTCGCCGCATCCACGGCGAAGCGCACCTACATCGTCAACGTCAGCGCGATGGAGGGCGTCTTCGGCCGCGGCTACAAGGGCCCCGGCCACCCGCACACCAACATGGCGAAGGCCGCCGTCAACATGCTCACCCGCACGAGCGCCCGCGAGCTGTTCGAGACGGACGGCATCCTCATGACGAGCGTCGACACCGGCTGGATCACCGACGAGCGGCCCCATCCCACCAAGGTGCGCCTGGCCGAGGAGGGCTTCCACGCCCCGCTGGATCTGGTCGACGGGGCCGCCCGCGTGTACGACCCGATCGTCCGCGGCGAGGCCGGGGAGGATCTGTTCGGCGTATTCCTCAAGGACTACTCCCCCGGCTCCTGGTGATGCTGCGTCGCTAGGCTCGTCGCGTGCGAACGGTCGACCTCAACTGCGACCTCGGAGAGGGATTCCCCCACGATGAGCGCATCTTCCCGCTGATCTCGAGCGCCAACATCGCCTGTGGCGTCCACGCCGGGAACGCGGATGTCATGCGACGCAGCGTCGCGCTGGCGATGAGCCACGGCGTGACGATCGGCGCGCACCCCTCGTATCGGGATCGGGCGAACTTCGGCCGGCTTCCGGTCGAGATCCTGCCCGACGAGCTCGCCGACCAGGTCCTCGAGCAGATCGAGGCGCTCCGATCGGCGGCGCGCGTCGAGGGGGGCGAGGTGCGCTATCTCAAGCCGCACGGCGCCCTGTACAACCGGATCGCTCACGACCCGGAGCAGGCCGACGCCGTCGCCCGAGCTGGGGCGACCGCCGGCCTCCCGCTGCTCGGTCTCGCCGGATCTGCGATCGACGCGGCGGCCCGACGTCATGGGGTGGCCTTCTTCGCGGAGGCATTCGCCGATCGCGGCTACCTCGCCGACGGCACGCTGGTGCCGCGAGACCGCCCCGGAGCCGTGCTGCACGATCCGGAGGAGGTCGCCGCCCGGGTCGTCCGGATGATCGAGAGCGGCACCGTCGAGACCTCCGCCGGCGAGATCGTGCCCGTGAGCGCCAGGTCGCTCTGCGTGCATGGGGACTCCCCTCACGCGGTCGCCCTGCTGACCGCGATCCGGCGACGCGTGCCCACCCTCGAGGCATTCGCATGAGGATCCTGCCATTCGGCGACCGCGCGATCCTCGCCGAATACGATTCGCTGCCCGAGACGATCGCCGCGTACCAGTCTCTGTCGGCGAGCACGCCGCGCGGACTCGTGGAGCTGGTGCCCGCCGCACGCACCGTGCTGGTGCGGGTCGACCCCCTGGTGCTCCCGCTGGATGCCGCGCGACGATGGCTGCTGTCCGTCCATCCCGAGGGTGGGATCGACGGTCCGCAGCCGACCACGATCTCGATAGCCGTGACCTACGACGGTGACGACCTCGCGGACGCAGCCCGCCTCCTCGGCATCGGATCGGACGAGCTCATCGCGCGACATACCGGCACGGAGTGGACCTGCGCGTTCATCGGCTTCGCGCCCGGCTTCGCGTACCTGACAAGTGCATTCGATCCGCTCGTCGTGCCTCGCCGCGCCACATCGCGCCCCGCCGTTCCCGCGGGAGCGGTAGGGCTGGCCGGTGAGTTCACCGGCGTCTACCCTCGCGAATCGCCGGGCGGCTGGCAGATCATCGGCCGAACCGACGCGGTGCTCTGGGATCCGACGAAGGACTTCCCCGCCCGCATCTCCCCCGGCGACCGCGTCCGATTCACGGCGGTGACCCGATGAATGCGTTCGAGGTGATCGCGGCCGGACCGATGACCCTGGTGCAGGACCGTGGCCGACCGGGCCTCGCGCATCTCGGGGTCGGAGCTTCCGGCGCCTTCGATCGCGGTGCAGCTCGACTGGCCAATCGACTCGTCGGCAATCGCGTCGGCGCCGCGGTGCTGGAGATCCTCGTGGGCGGCCTCGAGATCCGGTTCGATTCCGATGTGTGGGTCGCGCTGACTGGCGCGTGGGGGCCGATCACCGCGATGAGCGCCGTCGAGCCGCACACCGCGACGCTCGTTCCCGGCGGTCGCACCCTCCGCATCGGGACCGCCGAACACGGGATCCGCTGGTATCTGGCGGTCCGCGGAGGCATCGCCGCCAATCCGGTGCTCGGCTCGCGATCCCGAGACACACTGGCGGCGCTGGGCCCCGGTCCGCTCCGGGACGGCGACAGGATGCTGATCGGCGACGACACCGAGGGGCCCGTGCCCGGAGTCGATCTCGTGCCGGTCGACCCTCCCGCCGACGGCACAGTGTGGATCTCGCTGCGGCCCGGGCCTCGCGCCGATTGGTTCAGCTCGGACGCGTGGAGTCTCATGCGGGAATCGGCATGGACCACGTCACCCCGATCTGACCGGACGGGCATCCGGCTCGAGGGACCGACGCTCGACAGGGTGCAGGCGGGCGAGCTGGCAAGCGAAGGGATGATCCCCGGAGCGATCCAGGTCTCACCCGATGGCGTGCCGACCATCCTCGGCGTCGATGCACCGGTGACGGGCGGCTATCCCGTTATCGCGGTCGTGACCGACGCCTCCCTCGACGCCCTGGCCCAGCTCCGTCCGGGCCAGCCCGATGCGCTTCACCCTCGCCATCGGCCGCCCCTAACGCGTCCCCTGAGGCGTCGAATTGCCGTCTTCGGCTCTCAAATTCGCACTTTGAGAGCCGAAGGTGGCAATTCGACGCTGTTTGGTCAGGAGGCGCGGGCGGCGAGCTGGCGTTCCGCTGCCTGGACGACGTTGGCGACCAGCAGGGCGCGGGTCATCGGGCCGACCCCGCCCGGGTTGGGCGAGAGCCACCCTGCCACGCCGGCAACGGCAGGATCGATGTCGCCGGTGAGCTTCGCCTTGCCGGTCGCATGATCGGTGACGCGGGTGACCCCCACGTCGAGCACGGCGGCACCGGGCTTGATCCAGTCCGCCCTGACGAGATGCGGAACGCCCACGGCGGCCACGACGACGTCCGCACGGCGGACTTCCGCCGCCAGGTCAGGGGTGCGGGAGTGGGCCAGGGTGACGGTCGCGTCGATCCCCTTGCGGGTGAGCAGCAGTCCGAGCGGTCTTCCGACCGTCAGCCCGCGGCCCAGAACGACCACGTGCGTGCCGGGCAGAGCGACACCGTGCCGCTGCAGGAGCTCGACGATGCCGGCCGGGGTGCAGGGCAGCGGTGAGGTGAGCTCGCCATCGACGCCGAGGACCAGACGCCCCAGATTGGTGGGGTGCAGTCCGTCCGCATCCTTCGACGGATCGATGCGCTCGAGCGCGGCATTCGCGTCGATGCCCTGCGGCAACGGGAGCTGGACGATGTAGCCGGTGACGGCGGGATCGGAATTGAGCTGGTCGATGGCCGCCATCACATCCGCCGCGCTGGCGTCGCCGGGCAGGTCGAGGCGGATGGACTCGACGCCGACCTCGGCGCAGTCGCGGTGCTTGCCGGCGACATAGGCGTGCGATGCGGGATCGTCCCCGACGAGCAGAGTGCCGAGACCTGGCACGATGCCGCGAGCGCGCAGCGCGTCGACGCGCTCGCGGAGCTCGGCCTTGATCGCGGCTGCGGTCGCGGTGCCGTCGAGTCTGCCTGCGCTCACGCTCAGACGACCGACGGAGCCAGCTCGTGCTGCTGCAGCGGCATTCCGCTCGCGTCGAGGCCCTCGTACAGCGGGAATCGGGCGGCGAGCGCCGTCACCCGCGTGCGCAGGGCACCGAGATCGGGCTCCGGCATCAGCGCCGCCGCGATGATGTCGGCGACCTCTGTGAACTCGGCATCGCCGAACCCGCGGGTGGCGAGAGCCGGGGTGCCGATCCGGACGCCGGACGTGACCATCGGAGGCCGCGGATCGAACGGCACGGAGTTGCGGTTCACCGTGATGCCGACCTCGTGCAGCACATCTTCGGCCGTCTTGCCGTCGATCTCGGAGTCGCGCAGGTCGACGAGAACGAGGTGCACGTCGGTGCCGCCGGTGAGCACGTCGATGCCTGCCGCCTTCGCATCGGGCCGGGTCAGTCGATCGGCGAGGATCTGCGCCCCGCGCAGGGTGCGCTCCTGACGGTCGCGGAACTCGGGCTCGGCGGCCAGCTTGAAGGCGGTGGCCTTGGCGGCGATCACGTGCATCAGCGGGCCGCCCTGCTGACCGGGGAAGACCGCGGAGTTGAGCTTCTTGAACAGCTCCTCGTCGTTGCTGAGGATGAAGCCCGAGCGCGGACCGCCGATCGTCTTGTGCACGGTGCTGGAGACCACGTGGGCATGCGGCACCGGCGACGGGTGCAGTCCGGCGGCGACGAGACCGGCGAAATGCGCCATGTCGACCCAGAGCTTGGCGCCCACCTCGTCCGCGATCGCACGGAAGGCGGCGAAGTCGAGCTGGCGCGAGTAGGCCGACCAGCCGGCGATGATCACCGCGGGCCTGTGCTCGAGCGCGCGCGCGCGCACGACGTCCATGTCGACGAGGAAGGTCTCGGGGTCGACGCCGTAGGAGACGGCGTTGTAGAGCCGGCCCGAGAAGTTGAGCTTCATGCCGTGCGTGAGGTGGCCGCCGTGCGCGAGCTCGAGGCCGAGGATCGTGTCGCCCGGGCTGGCGATCGCGTGCAGCACGGCCGCGTTCGCGCTGGCGCCGGAGTGCGGCTGGACGTTGGCGAACTCCGCGCCGAACAGGGACTTCGCGCGGCTGATCGCCAGCTCCTCCGCGACGTCGACGAACTCGCAGCCGCCGTAGTAGCGGCGGCCCGGGTAGCCCTCGGCGTACTTGTTGGTCAGCACGGAGCCCTGCGCTTCGAGCACAGCCCGCGGCACGAAGTTCTCGCTCGCGATCATCTCGAGCGTGGACTGCTGGCGATCGAGCTCGCTCGCCAGGATGGCGGCGATCTCGGGATCCACCACCGAGAGCGGCTCAAGGAAGGTGGACGGAAGAGAGGCGGGGGTGGTCACGGGTCCTACTCCAAACGACGGGAAGCGCACTGACAGACCGGATGCGGTGGCCCAGGCGTACGGCCACATCCGTGTCAGTCGTTCCCCGGTGGTAGGCCCACCCTGGAGCTCCCCCGAAAGGTTGCTCCCGCGCCAGTCGCGACGAGGCCAGCCTATCAAACGTGCGCGGGCCCGCCGCTGGCTGCGTCCCGACGATCGCCGCGCGGCGGAGACGATGGCTCGAGGTCGGAACAGGGAGCGCGGGGTGAGGAACGCGCGGACCCGCTCGAGACGCGTCGCTCGGGTGCGGAGTCGATGGATCAGCGCCTCCACCTCGCGGGCAGACGGCGCTCCATCCACCTCACTGCCGCGTGCGTCGGCGTACGTTCCGGCGGACGGATCGGCGAATCCAGAGGAGGCGGATTCGGCTGCAGGCCGAGCCGATGCCGTCTTGGGGCGCGCGTAGCGCTCGCGTTCCACCGCGCTCACCAGTCGGTCGAGCGCCGGTGCCTCGCCGAGCACATCCGCAAGGCCCGCCCCGACGGCGCGAGGAGTCAGCTGCTGGGGCGCGATCACGCCGAGGTCCACCGCGGTGTCGGCCAGTTCGTCGAGGGCGGGTCCGGCCCGTCCGCCCGCGAGCCGGCCGAGGCGCAGTCGACGCCGTGCCATCCGGATTCCCGCCGGCACCAGCACGAGCAGCAGCGCCGCCCCGCTGAGCAGCCATACCGACAGGGTGTTGGCTGCGCTGGCAGCGGCGGCGTTGGAGGTGGGTCCGGCCGCCTCCTCCCGCTGGACCGTGTCCGGTGCAGCGGCGGTCGCGGTACTCGCTCCGGGATCTGTCGGGGCGGCCTGGACGCCGAACGAGTATTCGGGCGCCTCGCCTCGGCTGGGCGTCGGCTCGAATCGGGTCCAGCCGACGCCGGGGAAGAAGAGCTCCGGCCAGGCGTGCAGGTCGTGCGAGGTCACCTCGAACGTGTCACCGGCGCCGATCTGACGCTCCCCTGGCTGGTAGCCGACAGCCAGCCGCGCCGGGATTCCGCAGCGAGCGCGCCATGGCGGTCATGGCGGACGCGAAGTGGATGCAGTAGCCGCTCTTCGCAGCGAGGAACGCCTCGATGACGGCCATGCCATCGCCGTCGTAGCCGGCGGTGACCGGCGCCTCCTCGTCGTAGAGGAAGCCGTTGGCTCGGAAGTACGCCTGCAACGCGACGGCCCTCTCATAGTCGGTGGTCGCATCGGCGGTGACCTCGGCCGCCGTGTCGGCGATGACCTGCGGAAATCCCGCGGGCAGGTCGAGGTAGCGCGCGAATCCGGGCGGGAGTTCGCCGGCAGCGTTCTGCAGCTGCTCGGGAGTGGGCGAGATCGCCAGGCTGTTCACGGTGTACTCGCCGGCCGGCTGCGTGGAACGGGCGGATTCGACGCTGAGCGAGTCCGCGCTCCACACCCAGTCTCCGTCGAGGCCCTCGATGGAGGTCACGGGATAGGGCACCGGGAGCCATTGACGGCGATCGAACCGGTCGGACACCTTCGTCGTGACCTCGGTTCGGGTCACCGCATCGTCGAGGCCGGCGGGAGCGGCGAACTCGGAGAGCTCGCTGCCGCCATCGGAGGATTCGAGGTCGCTCGGCGTCCAGTCCTGGCCGCTGAGGTCGTCGATCGTGACGACCCGCAGATAGACGGGATCGGCAGAGGTCGTCTGGTAGGTGAGGGTGACGACATCCGCGCCCTGGCGCAGGTGTGCACCGAGCCGCACGAGGGGGTCCCCGCCCTGGCCGAAGACGGGCAGCAGCGACGATGCCGACGCCGGTCGTTCGGCGAAGGGAGGCAGCGCCGCCTGGAGGAAGAGTGCGCCGATCACCGCGATGGCCGCCGTGGCCGCGGCGAAGCCTGCCGGGAATCGCCCGGTGTCGCGTCGGCGGTCGAGCAGGACGAGCGTGAGGAAGACGATCGCGGTGAGTGGCGACCCCGAGCAGGCCATCGTCGTCGATGACGACGCGGCGCGGGACGATGGTGAGCAGCAGCAGCGGGATCCCGGCCAGGAGGGGAAGCCTGGCTCCGACGATGAGCGCCTCGATCACGAGGGCGAGCACGCCCACCCCTCCCGCCATCATCAGCTGGAGTCCGGGGGTCAGCGTGGCGGGGATCGTGTCCAGGTAGATCTGCACGAATGCCTGCTGGAGGGTGGCCACCACCTGATCCACGGTGTCGAGGGTGGGCACGGATCCGAGCCAGAGCGTGCCCTGGCCGTAGAAGAGGATCGTGAGCAGCACGATCGCGAGGAGTCCACCCAGCAGCGAGAGGACCCAGCTGCGGCCCAAGCGGCGCACGAGGCCAGCGGCTCCCACGGCGGCCGCCGCGTAGACAGCGGCCGTCAGCCACCACCCCGAACCGATCACGAGGGCGCCGAGCGAGCCGGAGGCGAGGAGGACGGCGACGACCGACAGCACGCTGATCGCCCAGGTCGGCTGTCGCTCGGGCGATGACCGGGTTGGACGAGGGCTGGAGGAGGAGCTCGACCCAGCCGGGTCGGGAGCGCCGACGGCGGGCCGAGGCAGTACGGCGCGGTCAGTCACGGGCGACTCCCGCCGGGTTGAGCTGGCGCCAGGCCTCCGCCGGGTCGGTGTCGGGAGTCGCGGTGCCGATCCGCCAGCCCGAATGCCACAGCGCATCGGGGATCTCAGGCAGCAGGTCATCGACGAGCATGACGGCGGCCCGGCCGAGGACTGCCCCGTCGAGCGGCGAGATCGGAGATGTCCGATGGCATCCCCGCGCCGAGCACGACGAACGCGCTGGCCGGACGGGCGGCGAGCTGCTCGGTCAGCCGGGCCGAGGTAGGCGTCCCCGCGATGGGAGCGCCGCTCGACGCTGGCCAGTGAGACGAGCGCCTCGAGCACCGTTCGATCATCCACGCTCTCCGACGCGGGGTCAGGGGCAGTCTCCACGAGCGCCACCGTCGTGTCACCGTCGGACAGGTGGTCGACCAGCGATGCGGCGAACGCCACCGCCCATTCGAAGCCGGCGCGGGATCGATAGGCGTCGCGTCGAGTGTCGAGCACGACAACGGCACGGCTGTTCTCCTGGCGCTGCTCCTGGCGGACCATGAGCTCGCCACGATGCGCTGTGGCGCGCCAGTGCACGTGACGCAGGGCGTCTCCGGCCCGATATTCGCGAGCGATCACGTCATCGCTGCCGCGCCCGGCCTTCCATGACCGCACGGCCGAGTCGGTCACGTTGACACGGCCGGTGACCCCACCGTCGAGCGGAGTGATGCGCGGGAGCACGACGAGCTCCTCTGCCTCACCGACGATCTGCTCGTGCAGGCAGAGTCCGAACGGATCGGTGCGGCGCACCACCATCGGGCCGACGGCGAAGACCCCCCGCGAGGTCGTCTCGATCGGATAGCGCAGTCGAGCCGTCGATCGAGTGCCGCCGAAGCCGGCGAGCGCGGGAAGCGATCGATGCGGAGGTGCTGCGAGACCGGACGGGGTGAGGTCGCGCCAGGTCTCCGAGCCGGTGCGGATCCAGGATCGGTTGGCCACGTCGATCGTGACCATCGCGGTCTGCCCTGCGCTGACCGGCTGTGGATCGATGCGGCGGGACGCGGCGAGCGTGGTGGCTCGGGTTCGCACCGCGACGACGGTCGCGGCGAGCAGCAGCGCGAGGATGCAGGCGACGTAGAGCAGGTCGCGCCAGGCCGACGAGTAGGCCACGATGAAGGCGACCGCGGCCGCGCCCGCCAGCATCCATCCCCTACGGGTGAGATGCGGGATGCTCACCCCGCGTCGGACGCGCGCGGGCTGATCGAGGTCGATCGGGCTGCGGTCGGTCATCGGATCATCGGGTTCGCGTCATCGGGCTGGGGCTGGGGCTGGGGTCGACTCTGGTTCGCTCGGTCGGTGGGACTGAACGCTCAGCCGCGCGGCACCGGGGTCGCGGCGACGACCGAGCGCACGACCTCGGCGGAGGTGAGCGCCTCGGTCGTGCCGCTGCGGGCGATCGCCTGACGGGTGGGCAGCAGACGGTGGGCGAGCACGGGGATGGCGAGATCCGAGAGGTCGTCGGGGATGACGTATTCGCGCCCGTCCAGCAGGGCCCGAGCCTTGGCCGCACGCGCGAACTGGAGGGTGGCGCGGGGACTTGCGCCGAGCCGCAGATCGGGGTGGGCACGGGTAGCGGTGATGATGCCGAGCAGGTACTGCTCGACGGTGGGCGACAGGTAGACGGCACGAGCGGCGGCGATGAGGCCTGCGAGCTCCTCTGTGTCGATCACGGGACGGACCGCGGCGATGGGGCTCTGGCTCTCGCGCGAGCGCAGCATGGCGAGCTCCGCGCGAGGATCGGGATAGCCCATCGACATCGACGCCATGAAGCGGTCGCGCTGGGCCTCGGGCAGCGCGTAGGTGCCGTCCATCTCGATGGGGTTCTGGGTCGCGACCACCATGAAGGGATTGGGGAGCTGCCAGGTGCGGCCGTCGACGGTGACCTGCCCCTCCTCCATGCACTCGAGCAGCGCGGACTGGGTCTTCGGCGAGGCGCGGTTGATCTCGTCGCCGATCACGAGGTTGGCGAAGACGGCGCCGGGCTTGAACTCGAACTGGCCGGCGGCCTGGTCGAAGACGGATACTCCGGTCACATCGGACGGGCAGGAGGTCGGGGGTGAACTGGATGCGGCTGATCGAGCCGCCGATCGAGCGGGCGAGCGCCTTGGCGAGCATGGTCTTGCCCACACCCGGCACGTCTTCGATGAGCAGATGCCCCTCGGCGACCAGCACGGTGAGGGCGATCGAGGCGGCTTCGGGCTTGCCGTCGATGACGGTCTGCACGGAGGTGAGCACCCTGTCCGCTGCGCTGCGGAGTGCCTTGTCGATCGCGGTCATTCCGCTCTCCCAGACTGATTCATGGTTCCTCACCGTCGCTCGGTGCGGTAACCATAACCGACCCGTCTGAACAGAGTGTCGGGGGCGGAAGTATGCCCAGGCAGACCACGGCTCCGCCGTGTCGCCCGACTTCTCCGGTGTCGCGCTCGCCGCCACCACCCGCTTGCCGCCCCGCTTCGCCGCAGCGTCGGCGCGACGGGTCCTCGGCATCGGGTGCTGCGCGCCGACGGCATCGGCTTCAGAGGTTCGTGCGCGGCCCTCTCGTGACGAGGAGGACCACGAGCGCCAGCAGCGATGACCGACCGCGCTGACCAGCGGCAGCCCCTCGAGCCCGATCGGCGCGATGAGCACCGCGCCGATCAGCGCACCCGACTCCGATGCCGAAGTTGAAGCTGGTCGTCTGGACGGCCGCGGCGAGATCGCGGATGCGGGGTGATGCGACGTGCATCATCCGGGTCTGCAGCAGCGCGGGCAGCGCCCCGATGGCGACACCCCACAGGCACGACGACCGCGACGAATACCGGGACGACGGTCGGCAGGAGCCAGATGAGCAGCACCGAGACCGCGGAGACGATCATGAAGGAGGTCGCCGCGACGAACGGATGCCTCCCACCGAAGACGCCCGCCAGCACCAGACCGACGGCGCCCGCGACGCCGTAGAGCAGCAGCAGCCCGGGCACCGCGTCGGCGGGCAGACCCGCCGTCTCGATCGAGAACGGTGCGATGTACGTGTAGAAGATGTTCTGCCCGGTCAGCAGGATCACGATGAGCAGCGCCGTCAGCAGAACGCCCGGGAGCGACGGATCACGCCGAGCCCGGATCTCCTCCCCCGGCTCACCCGACGGCAGCGTACCGCTCGATGGGGGGCAGCCAGCGGATCACGAGGAGCGTGAGCAGAGCCACGACGACGGCGATGACCACGAAGGCGAGCCGCCATCCGACGGCGTGACCTATCGCTGTGCCGGCCGGCACGCCGAGCACGAAGGCCGCGGTGCCGCCCGCCCCTGAGACCGCGACCGCCCGCGCGAGCTGCTGTCTCGGCACCAGATGCGCGGCGTAGGCGCCGACGACCGCCCAGAACAGCCCGTGGCAGAGCCCCGCGAAGACTCTGGCCCCCACGAGCAGCTCGTACGTCGGCGCCAGCGCGGCGCAGACATTGGCGACCGCGTTCGCCGACATGACGATGACCACCAGGCGCTTGCGCGGCACTCGCCGGGTGAGCGCTGCGAGCGGGGTGGTCGCCACCACGACCGTCACGGCGAAGACCGTCACGAGGATGCCCGTCTGCGACAGGGAGACACCGAGATCGGCAGCCATGTCCGGCAGCAGGCCGGTCGGAAGGAACTCGCCGGTCACGAGGGTGAAGATCGCGCCCGCGAGCACGATCAGAGCGAAGTATGGGAAGGGCGGCAGGACTTCGCGTGAAGCCGCCGGGGTCACGGGCGAACCTCCGAGGGCAGGAACTGCCTCGTCATGGAGATCGGACCCATGAGCACGAACAGCCCCACGAGCGGAAAGCGGGCGGGGTGCGGCTCTTTCATGTCCTCCCGAGCCTAGAGCTCAGCAGGAGCCGCCGTGCCGCCCGGCCCCGCAGCCCATGTGTCCGTTCCGGCCGAATGTGCACGAAATTCCGTGCACATTCGCGGTCTTCGTGCACATGACCGGGAGCATCGATCGGCGCCGCTAACCGTGAATCCGTCATGTGCACGAAACCGGCCCTATGTGCTCGAGATTTCGAGCACACAGGGCCGGAACGTACACATGGGATGGGGTCAGCCCAGGCGCGCCTTGAGGTTCTCGGCGAGCGAGTCGAGGAACTCCTCGGTGGTCTGGCAGGCCTGGTCCGGGCCCGACGAGCAGCGCCAGGTCCTTCGTCATCTTGCCGCTCTCGACCGTCTTGATGACGACGTCCTCGAGGGTCTCGGTGAAGTCGATGCAGCGCCGGCGTTGCCGTCGAGCTTGCCGCGGTGCGCGAGGCCGCGGGTCCAGGCGTAGATCGAGGCGATCGGGTTGGTCGAGGTGGGCTTGCCCTGCTGCCACTGGCGGTAGTGCCGGGTCACGGTGCCGTGCGCGGCCTCCGCCTCGACGATCTTGCCGTCGGGCGTGAAGAGCACGCTCGTCATCAGGCCGAGCGAGCCGAAGCCCTGCGCGACGGTGTCGGACTGCACGTCGCCGTCGTAGTTCTTGGCGGCCCAGACGTAGCCGCCCTCCCACTTCAGCGCGGCGGCGACCATGTCGTCGATCAGGCGGTGCTCGTAGGTGATGCCGGCGGCGGCGAACTTCTCCGCGAACTCGGCCTCGAAGATCTCCTGGAACAGGTCCTTGAAGCGGCCGTCGTAGGCCTTGAGGATCGTGTTCTTGGTCGAGAGGTAGACCGGGTAGTTGCGGGCGAGGCCGTAGTTGAGGCTGGCGCGGGCGAAGTCGCGGATCGAGTCGTCGAGGTTGTACATCGCCATCGCGACGCCGCTGGACGGCGCCTGGAAGACCTCGAACGACTGCGCCTCGCTGCCGTCCTCCGGCGCGAAGCTGATCGGTCAGCGTGCCGGGGCCCTCGAAGCGGAAGTCGGTGGCCCTGTACTGGTCGCCGAACGCGTGGCGGCCGACGATGATCGGCTTGTTCCAGCCGGGCACGAGACGCGGGATGTTCGAGATGATGATCGGCTCGCGGAAGATGACGCCGCCGAGGATGTTGCGGATCGTGCCGTTCGGGCTCTTCCACATCTTCTTGAGGCCGAACTCCTCGACCCGCGCCTCGTCGGGCGTGATGGTCGCGCACTTGACGCCGACGCCGTGCTTCTGGATGGCGTGGGCGGCAGTCGATGGTGACCTGGTCGTCGGTCTCGTCGCGGTTCTCCATGCCGAGGTCGTAGTACTCGAGGTCCACGTCGAGGTAGGGGTGGATCAGGGTGTCCTTGATCCTCTGCCAGATGATCCGGGTCATCTCGTCGCCGTCGAGCTCGACGACGGTTCCCTCGACCTTGATCTTCGCCACGTGCATACTCCTCGACATCATCGGCGGCGCCGCGACGAGCGCCCGGACCAGCTTATCCGCACGGCAGATAGCTCGACGTCGAGATACCTCGCCGCCGTCTCGCGCTCCGGGGATGCGCCGGATCGCATCCGGTCGCTAGCCTGAGCGCATGGGCACCTGCGCCTCGAGGAGCTCAACGCCGGCAACATCGTCGCGGCGAACACCCTCACGCTCAAGCCGGGCCAGGAGCAGTTCGTCGCGCCCGTCTCGCACTCCATCGCCGAGGCCTACGTCAACCCCGACCACCGCCTGGCCGCGCGTGGTGCTCGACGACGACGAGGTCGTCGGGTTCATCATGGGCAACTTCGATCCGGACGCCGACCAGGAGGAGTTCCGCAGCTGCATCTGGCGGATCAACGTCGCGGCTGACGCGCAGGGCCACGGCGTCGGCACGTTCGCCGTCCGGGCGCTCGCGGACGAGGCGCGCGCCCGCGGCTTCCGACGCCTCACGGTGATCTACGAGCGCGGCGACGAGGGCCCGGAGGACTTCTTCGCCCGCGTGGGCTTCACGCCAGTTCAGCGAGACCCAGTACGGCGAGGCGCGTCGCCGCGCTCGACCTCTGAGCCAGCCCGATCGCGTGGCGGTCTTCGAGCGGTCGGGCGAGTACTCGCGAGCAGGTGCTCGAGATCGTCGCGCAGATCCCGGCAGGCCGCGTGATGACCTACGGCGACGTCGCCTGGGTGTTCGGCCGCCCGGGCGCGCGCGCGGTCGGGATGGTCATGCGCTACCGCGGATCCGAGGTCGCCTGGTGGCGGGTGATCCGCGCGGGCGGCCATCCGCCGACCGGCCACGCCGACGTCGGCGCGGACGCACTACGAGGCGGAGGGCACCCCGCTGCTGCCCGCCGATACGCCGGAGGGCTACCGCATCGACCTCCGCGCCGCGGCCTGGACGCCCTCGGTGACGCCCGATCCTGGACGATGCCCTCCGTCGCAGATCGGCCGCATCGGCAGATCCCGCGGTCAGACGAGGGAGTCGCGCCAGGCGGCGTGCAGGACTCGCGAAGCGGCCGGTGCCGCCGATCAGGTCGGCCGGCGCGCCGTCCTCCACGATCCGGCCGTGCTCCATCACCAGCACGCGGTCGGCGATCGCCACCGTCGACAGGCGGTGGGCGATGATGATCGCGGTCCGGTCGGCGAGCAGCGTCTGCAGCGCCTCCTGCACCGCGCGCTCGCTCGGGATGTCCAGCGACGCGGTCGCCTCGTCGAGGATCAGCACCGCCGGATCGGCGAGGAACGCCCGGGCGAACGAGATCAGCTGGCGCTGGCCGGCCGACACCCGCCCGCCGCGCTTGTTCACGTCGGTGTCGTAGCCCGCCCGGCAGCAGCTCGATGAAATCGTGCGCGCCGACCGCGCGCGCCGCGCTCACGATCTCCTCGCGGGTGGCGCTCGGGCCTGCCCAGTGCGATGTTCTCGGCGACCGAGCCCGAGAACAGGTACGACTCCTGGGTCACCATCACGATCGCGCGCCGCAGGTCCTTCGGGTGCAGCGCGCGCAGATCGACGCCGTCGAGAGTGACGGCGCCCAGCGGTGGGGTCGTAGAACCGGGAGATCAGCTTGGCGAGCGTCGTCTTGCCGGCCCCCGTCGATCCGACCAGCGCGATGACCTGGCCAGCCGGGATGTCCAGATCGAAGCTCGGCAGGATGACGCGGTCCGCGCGAGTAGCCGAAGCGTCACGCTCGTCGAAGCGGAGGGCGCCGTGAGCCGCACGCGAGCTCGACAGGACGCGCGGGATCGGGCACGGTCGGCTCCTCCTCCAGCACTCCTGAGATCTTCTCCAGCGCGGCGGCGGCGGACTGGTAGCTGTTGTAGAACATCGCCATCTCCTCCATCGGGTCGAAGAACCGACGCGAGTAGAGCAGGGCGGCCAGCAGGACGCCGATCTGGATGCCGCCGTCGACGACGCGGTAGCCGCCGACGAGCAGCACGATCGCCACCGTGACGTTGCCGATGAGCGACGAGGCCGGGGTCGTAGATTCCGAAGAGCCGGATGACCCGCGCGTTGGCGTCGCGGTGCTCCTCGACGTCCTTCGCGAACACGCGGTCGTTGGCGCGGCTCGGTGCGGAACGCCTTCACCGCGCGGATGCCGGTCATGGTCTCGACGAATTTGACGATCACCCGCGCGGATGCCACCCGGGTGCGCCGGAACCGCGACCTGCGATGCGGGTCTGGAACCAGCGGGTCAGGAACCAGAGCGGGACAAGAGCACCGGCCAGGATCGCGCCGCTGAGCCGGATCGATCACGACGAGGGCGATCGCGGTGCCGACCATGTAGAGCACGCCGGAGACGAGGTTGCTGACCCCGGAGTCGAGCAGCTCGCGGATGGAGTCGAGGTCGCTCGTCTGCCGGGAGATGATCCGACCGGACGTGTACGACTCGTGGAACTCGAGGCTGAGACGCTGCGTCTGCCGGAACACCCGACGGCGGAGGTCGAGGAGCACCGCCTGGCTGATCTTGCGCCTGCAGAAGCGTGTACCAGCCGATCAGCAGGGCGCCGCCGATGCCGAGCACGATGTACGCGATGGTCGCGAGCGCGACCGGCATGGCGTCACCGTCGATCAGGGCGGGCACGCCCCGGTCGATGCCGAGCGCGATCAGGGCGGGTCCGGCGACCTGGGCGGCCGTGCTGACGACCACGACGGCGAAGGTCAGGACGATGCGGCGCTTCAGCGGAGACGAGCAGCGAGCCGAGCAGCACCTGCGAGCGGCGGCGGACCTGCGTGCTCTCCGCCCGGTTCAGGTCGTCGCGCTCCTCGCCCGTGACCCCCGTGACGACGGTCATGCGCGCACCTCCTCTGCATCGATCGCCGCGGCGGCATCGGTCACTCCGCCGCCGCCGGATGCGGCGTCCGGATTCGCGGCTGCGGACTGCCGCTCCTCGTCGAGGCTCGAGATGACGAACCTGTAGTGCTCGTTGGTCGCGAGCAGCTCGGAGTGTCGGCCGACCGCGCGTGATCCGGCCGTCCTCGAGCACGGCGACGCGGTCGGCGAGCATGACGGTGGACGGTCGGTGGGCGACGATCAACGCGGTCGTCGAGGCGAGCACATGGCGCAGCGCGGATTCGACGAGCTCCTCGGTCTCCACGTCGAGCGCGGAGAGCGGGTCGTCGAGCACCAGCACCGACGGGCGCGCGGCGACCGCGCGGGCGAGAGCGAGCCGCTGCCGCTGGCCGCCCGAGAGGCTGAGTCCCTCCTCGCCGATCACGGTGTCGAGGCCATCGGGCAGGTCGTGGACGAACTGCGCCTGAGCGATCCGCAGCGCTTCGGCGAGCGCGTCCTCCCCCGCGTCGGGTCGACCGAGCAGCACGTTCTCGCGGACGGTCGCCGAGAACAGGGTCGCGTCCTCGAAGGCCATGGCGACACGCGAGCGCAGCTCGTCGAGACGCAGCTCTCGGATGTCGACCCCGTCGAGCGTGATCGCGCCCGAGTCGATGTCGTACAGCCGGCTGACGAGGGCCGTGATGGTCGACTTCCCCGAGCCCGTGAGGCCGACGAGGGCCATGGTCTCCCCTGGCTCGATCCTCAGGTCGACCCCGTTCGACCAGATCGGCGAAACGTTCGGGGGCGTCGGGGTAGCGGAAGTGCACATCACGGAACTCCAGCAGGCCGCGCGGCTGGTCGAGCGTGCGGCGGCGACTGCGGATCGGTGATCGTGTTCGGCTCGTCCATGACCTCGAAGTACCGGTCGGTGGCCGTCCGGGTGTCGAGGGTGAAGGAGAGCAGGAATCCGATCGACTCGATCGGGAAGCGCAGCACCGTCGCGGTCGCGAAGAAGGCGACGAGGGCGCCGGCGGTCAGCGATCCTTGGCAGCCAGCACGACGCCGAGGGCGAGGCACACCGCGAACGTGACATCCGGGATCAGGATCAGCCAGCGCCAGACGAACGCGACGGCCGCCGCCTTCTCGAGCTCCGTTCCGCGCAGCTCCTCGGCCTGACGCTCGAACTTCTTGAGGGCATGTCCGCCGCGGCCGAATGCCTTCAGCACGCGGATGCCGTGCACCGACTCCTCGACCGCTGTTGCGAGGTCGCCGGTCTGATCCTGGCTGCGCCGAGCGACCAGCGTGTAGGTGCGCTCGAACTTGGCGCCGACGAACCAGATCGGCACCGACAGCACGAGGTAGACGACGCCCAGGAGCGGGCTCGTGGTGACGAGCAGCACCGCCCCGACCACGATCGTGACGGAGTTGACGACGAGCAGCATCAGGCCGAAGGCCAGCCACCGGCGGATCGCGCTCAGGTCGCTGATCGCGCGGGAGAGCAGCTGGCCGCTCGGCCACCGGTCGTGAAAGGCGACGGGCAGCCGCTGCAGGTGCTCGAACAGCGCGTTGCGCATCCGCGCTTCGATGTGCGTGTTGGGCGTCAGCACGAGGGTGCGGCGCACGAGGATCGCGGCGGCCTCGAAGACGCCGAGCCCGAGGATCGAGCGAGTGCCGCAGGCAGGATGCCGGCCGCGTTCCGGTCGGCGAGGACGGTGTCCACCAGATACTCCAGCACCTGCGGGATGGCGAGGGCGACGAGACCGGCGGAGATGCCGACCACCATGCCGAGGATCAGTCGGGGCAGCGCGGGGCGTGCGTAGGGAAGGAGTCTCCAGAGTGCGGAGACGGTGGTGGGCCGACGATCGGCTGACATGGGTGTCCTCGAACGGGGAGGCGCGCGGGCGGCCCCGTAGTCGTCGCCCTCGTTCGGGCGATCATCTGGTGCGGAAGGGAGGGTGGCGGGCTGCACCCGCGAAGCGATGGGCTAGGAGCGCGGCGCCGTCAGGGTCAACGCCAGCGGAGCGGTGATGATTCCGTGCATGTCGTCCTCCTGACGTCGCAACCAGATGTCTCCGGCGCCGGCCGGGGTCTCGGCGCAGCCTTTCAAGCTACGCCCGCGGGGCCGCGGCACGCAAGCCTACGCCGCAGCGCTCGCGTCGAGTAGGCGCGCCAGCGCCGGCACCGAATGCCTGGCGCACGGCCGACCTCGCTACTCGACCAGCGACTGCGTGACCTGCCTTTCCGTGCGGGTGCTAGCGCACCCGCACGGAAAGGCAGGTCACGCACCCCTCCAGCTTTTCGAACTCGGACAGCTCGACGCTCACGACGCGATATCCGAGCGACTCGATCAGCGCGATGGAGCGCGGAGCGCTCGCCGACATCAGCACGACGTCGTCGTCGAGGATCACGACGTGCGCGCCCTCCGGCTCGGGCACCTCGAGGTACGGCGAGAACATCCGGGCGTCGTCGACGCTGTCCGGGTGGCCGAGGATCGTTCCGTCGGGCAGCGCCGTCACCGCCGACTTGAGGTGCAGCACCCTGGAGGTCGGCACAGCGACGACGCGCCACGCGGTCGAACCCGACTGCGGCGACGCGAGGATCGCGCGGAGCTGGCGCACGCCCTCCGCATTGGTGCGGCCGCCGCGGCCGACGTAGACCGTGTCGCCGACCTTGAGCACATCGCCGCCGTCGAGTGTGCCCGGCTCCTGGATCCTCGCCATGGGCAGGCCGAGTTGGGTGACCGTCTCGATGACTCCGTCGATCTCGTCGAGTCGGTGGTCGGATCCGGGCCGGGTGACGACAGCGAGGTCGCCGAACATGACGACCGCGTCCTCGACGAAGACGGAGTCGGCCAGATCGGGAGCCGCCGGCACCTCCACGACGTCCCAGTTCTCGGCGCGCAGAGCATCGACGTAGTCCGACCACTGCGTGTCGGCGAGGGCCGGGTCGATGAGCACGCGCTCCTGGTGGGTGACGGCGCCCTGCGCGAGGTTGTCCGCCGGCAGTCGCACCAGCGCGATCCGGCGACCGGCCGCCGGGCGCCGGCCTGCCAGGACCGACAGGTAGATTCGCCGCGCGAGCACCGCGTAGGTCACCACGAGCGCGACGAAGAAGATGAGATTGACCCCGGCGAAGGTGGCGATGACCCCACCGAACACCGTCGCGGTGAATGGATTGCCCGCGAGGACGAAGACGAGCGTGGTGCCGATCGTCGCGCCCACGAAGGCCGCCACGCGCACCGACGATCAGCGTCAGCCACCATCGGGCGAAGCCGCCGAACGCACCTCCCAGGGTCAGTAGCAGGAACGCGATGAGGGTGCCGAAGCCGAAGAATCCGTTGGCCGCGGCCAGGACGCTGGCGTCGAATCCGTTGCCGACGAACAGGACCAGCAGCGTCACCACATGCGCGATGACCGCGGTGAGCGCGGCCGAGACGGCGGAGGCGAGCAGGCGTCGGGAGAGCGGCGTCGAGATCACTGATCAACCTTAAGGGTGACGAGGAGGAGGCCCTTGCGGTGAGCTGATGAATCCGGCATGAGTCCTGAGCGGACGCGCAACCGGGCTGGGCGGCATCGCTCAGTGGTAGAAGTGCCGCTCCCCGGTGAAGTACATGGACACCCCGGCCTTCTGCGCCGCTTCGATCACCTCGGAGTCGCGGACCGATCCGCCCGGCTGCACGACGGCGCGGACCCCTGCGTCCAGCAGCACCTGCAGCCCGTCAGCGAACGGGAAGAACGCGTCGGATGCAGCCACCGATCCCGCCGCGCGAGCGCCCGCCCGCGAGACGGCCAGGTGGCACGAGTCCACCCGGTTCACCTGACCCATGCCCACTCCGACGGAGGCTCCTCCATCAGCGAGCAGGATGGCGTTGGACTTGACCGCCCGGCAGGCGCGCCAGGCGAATTCGAGGTCGGCTCGGGTGGCGGCGTCCACCTCCGCTCCAGACGCCAGCGTCCAGCTGCTCGAGTCGGGCAACGCCGATCCGCCGTCGCCGAACGTGTCCGCAGTCTGCAGCAGGTATCCCCCGCTGATCTGCCGGACCTCTCGGGCCTCCCGGTGGTAGTCGGCGGGCAGCTTGATCAGCCGTAGATTCTTCCGCGACTGCAGCAGCCGCAGCGCTTCGGGCTCGAAGTCGGGAGCGGCCAGCACCTCCGTGAAGACGTCGGCGACCTGCTCGGCCATGCCCAGCGTGACGGTGCGGTTGGCCGCGATCACTCCTCCGAACGCGGACACCGGGTCGGTCTCGTGCGCGCGGCGGTGTGCCGACGCGATGGGATCGACGGCCTTGGATGAGGCGACGGCGATTCCGCACGGATTGGCGTGCTTGATGATCGCGACTGCAGGCTCGTCGAAGTCGTAGGCGGCGCGAACAGCGGCGTCGGCGTCGACGTAGTTGTTGTAGCTCATCTCCTTGCCGCCGAGCAGCTGCGCCTGAGCGATGCCCCGGCCGCCTTCGATCGTGTAGAGCGATGCGCTCTGGTGGGCGTTCTCGCCATAGCGGAGGCTGCCCGCGAGGTGCACCTCGGTGCGCAGCAGCGATTCGGCCGCCCCTGTCTGCGTCGCGAACCAGTCGGCCACTTGACGGTCGTACGACGCGGTGTGGGCGAAGGCGGCCGCGGCGAAGCGCCGCCGCTGCTCGAGTGAGGTGCCGCCGGCCTTCAAGGCCGCGACGATCTCCGTGTATCCGGACGGCGAGACGACGATGGCGACGTTCGCGTGGTTCTTGGCGGAGGCACGGACAACGGCGGGGCCTCCGATGTCGATCTGCTCGATGACCTCGGCGGGCCCTGCTCCGGCAGCGACCGTGGCGGCGAACGGGTAGAGGTTGACGACCGCGAGCTGGAACGGCGCGATGCCGAGCTCGTCGAGCTGCCGTTCGTGGTCTTCGAGCCGCAGATCGGCCAGGAGTCCGCCGTGCACGGCGGGGTGCAGAGTCTTGACCCGGCCGTCGAGCGACTCGGGGAAGCCGGTGACCGACGCGACCTCGGTGACGGGATGGCCGGCGGCAGCGATCATCGCCGCAGTCGATCCGGTCGAGACGATCTCCACGCCCGAAGCGATGAGAGCCTCGGCCAGCTCGAGCAGACCTGTCTTGTCACTGACAGAGATGAGGGCTCGGCGGATCTCGACGACGTCGCGATCACGGTAGAGCTCGGGGGCGATGCGGTGTCCGCTCATGCGGGTCCGGTCTCCTTGGGGGTCGAGGTGGGGGTCGAGGTGGGGGTCGAGGTGGGGGCGGGGCTGAGGTCTTCGGTGCCGACCGGGCCGGAGCGGAGATCCGGGTCGAGGTCCGACGGGAGGTCCGGGCTTGAGTCCAGGCTGATGGCGGGGCGGTCGTCGGGGCTGATATCGGCGACGGGTCCCGAGATCAATCCGGCGGGCCAGTGGGCGAGGTCGTCTGCCGTCTCATGCGTCTCATCCCGTGGACCCGGGTCCGCGACGGGCTGCGTGGAGCCCGTCAGGCTGACCGTGCCGTCGGCGATGCCCCTGACCACCTCGGCGAGCAGCCGGCGCTCGACGATCTTGATGCGGTCGTGCACCGCGTCGGCGTCGTCGCCGGGCAGGATCGGCACCCGCTCACGGGCGAGGATCGGGTCCGCTGTCGACCCCGTCGTCGACGACGATCACGCTCGCCCCCGTCTGGCTGACGCCGGCGGCCATGGCGTCGCGGACGGCATGCGCGCCCGGGAACTCGGGCAGGTAGGCGGGGTGGGTGTTGATCAGACGCGCGGGGCGTAGGCGGCGACGACGCGATTCGGGCAGCAGCCGCATGAGACCGCTGAGCACGACGAGGTCGGGCTTCCACTGAGTCGAGCTGGGCACGCGAGCTCCGCTCCCCACGCCTCGCGGTCGGAGAAGAGGTGAACGGGACGCTGAAGGTCGGGACGCCGAATTCCTCCGCATGGACGAGCCCATCGGCGTCGCGATCGGCGCCGACCGCTATGACCTGGGCCGGGAAGTCGCCATGCCGTGCCGCCTCGAGCAGGGCCCGGAGGTTGGAGCCGCCCCCCGAGATGAGGACGACGAGGTTCAGCACCCCGAAAGCATACTGGCGGCCCTGCGACCTCGGAGGGCGAGTGCGTCAGGGGCTAGTCCGGGCGACGGGATCCGGTGACGCAAGCCCCAGCGACGGAGGCGATCCCGATCTCGATGGCCGAGAAGCCGACGACGGGGAATGGATCCGCGCCCACCGCGACGAGGCGGCCCGGCCCGGCGGAGCCCGAGGCGATCCAGGCCAGGAGGCCGAGCAGGATTCCGCCGACCAGGCCCGATCCCGCCCCGATGGCGAGCACGCCCGATGAGAGGCCGATCCGTGCCGAGATCGCGGGACATGCCTCGGCGCAGCAGGGCGCCGATGAGGAAGGCCGCGGCGACCGGCACCAGGACGCCAAGATATCCGATGGCAGGAGCACCGGCGGGCAGGGCGCCGAAGATCGGCAGAGAGGGAAGCGGGCCGAGCACCGTGCCGAGGGGCGAGACCGACGAGCCGGCGCCGATCGCGAAGCCGGGGCCGATGAGCCACGACGCTGCCCAGACCACGAGGTTGGGCAGCAGGAGCAGCTGGGCGAGCGTGAGCACGCCGCCGCCGAGCGCTCCGCCCTGCACCGATTCGTAGAGCGTCACGATAGTGGCGTAGTTGACGGCCAGCAGCACGGCGACGATCACCGCGGACACGGCGAGCACCGCCGATGCGGACGCGGCTCCGAGTCGCACCGACCAGCTCACGAGCAGTGCCGCATGACCGCGAGGGTCGAACGGGAGCGCATCTCGGGCGCTGCTCTGCGCTCTGTTCAGCTGTTCGGACGAGATCTCCTGCCCGGACAGCGCGGCACCGAGGGCGAGCCCCAGCACGAACACCCCTGTGGGCAGCAGGATTCCCTGCGGCACCGACGGACTCACCAGCGGGGCGCCAGCCGTGAGCGCGAGCAGAGTCGAGAGAATGGCGAAGACGACGATCGCCGCGCCCGCGGCGATCGGCGGGATGCTCGAGCACCCGCAGTCGGCGCCCGACCCGCGCGCGAGGAGCAGGCTGATCAGGCCGATGCCGAGCGCGGCGATGGTGACCTCATAGGACGCGCCCGCCCCCGTCAGTCCGGTGCGCGCCGCGTCGGCCGCATCCGGAGCGACCGACAGGTCGACGCCGTGTCCGAGCAGCCAGCCGTCGGCGGCCGCCCGATAGAACACAGTCCAGTCGACGCGCAGTCCGTAGGTGATCGCCCAGACCGCAGTCAGCGGGGCGAGAAGCGCGCCGAAGCCCACCCCGACCACGACGGCCGCCTCGAATGCCGCGAGACAGCGGTGAGTGGACGATTCATGGCCCGGCCGAGCCTAACCGCGTGCTCCCACCGCGCCCGTCAGCCACAGCGCGGATCAGTCGATCGATCACCGCGCGGGTAGTCAGGTCGTGTGCGACCGCGGATCAGGCACCACCGACCCGATCCGCGACGGTGAGCCTGATCCGCGAGTGACTGCACGATCAGGCGGTGGCGAAGACCTCGCGCATGAGGGCCGCGGTCTCGCTCGGCGTCTTGCCGACCTTGACTCCGGCGGCCTCGAGGGCCTCCTTCTTCGCCTGCGCCGTGCCCGACGAGCCGGAGACGATGGCGCCGGCGTGGCCCATCGTCTTGCCCTCGGGAGCCGTGAAGCCCGCGACGTAGGCGACGACGGGCTTCGTCACGTTCGCCGCGATGAATTCGGCCGCGCGCTCCTCGGCGTCGCCGCCGATCTCGCCGATCATCACGATCGCCTTGGTCTCGGGGTCGGCCTCGAAGGCCGCCAGCGCATCGATGTGCGTCGTGCCGATGATCGGGTCGCCGCCGATGCCGATGGCGGTGGAGAAGCCGATGTCCCGCAGCTCGAACATCATCTGGTAGGTCAGAGTGCCCGACTTCGAGACCAGCCCGATAGGGCCACTGTCGGAGATCGTGGCGGGGATGATGCCGGCGTTCGACTTTCCGGGGCTGATGATCCCGGGGCAGTTGGGGCCGAGGATGCGCGTGGCGCCGCCCTTGCTCTTGGCCAGCGCCCAGAACTCGGCCGAGTCCTTGATCGGGATGCCCTCGGTGATGACGACCGCGAGCGGCATCTCGGCCTCGATGGCCTCGACCACTGCGGCCTTGGCGAAGGCGGGCGGCACGAAGATGACCGACACGTTGGCGCCGGTCGCGGCGATCGCCTCAGCGACCGAGCCGAAGATCGGAAGGGTGTGACCCTCGATCTCGACCTCCGTGCCAGCCTTCCGCGGGTTGACGCCGCCGACGATCTGGGAGCCGGACTTGAGCATGCGCCCGGCGTGCTTGGTGCCCTCGGAGCCGGTGAGGCCCTGGACGATGATCTTGGAGTTCTCGTCGAGAAGGATCGACATCTGCTGTTCCCTGTTCTGCGGGTTTCTGAAGCTCGGAAGGAGGAATCGCGGCTCAGGCCGCGGCGAGCTCAGCGGCCTTGTCGGCCGCCTCGTCCATGGTGTCGACGACGGTCACCAGCGGATGCGCGGCGTCAGCGAGGATCTGTCGGCCTTCGACCACGTTGTTGCCGTCGAGTCGAACGACGAGCGGCTTGGTCGCCGCGTCTCCGAGCTTGGCCAGGGCGCCGACGATTCCATTGGCAACCGCGTCGCAGGCGGTGATGCCGCCGAACACGTTGACGAAGACGCTCTTCACCTGCGGGTCGCCGAGGATGACGTCGAGGCCCGCGGCCATGACCTCGGCCGATGCTCCGCCGCCGATGTCCAGGAAGTTGGCGGGCTTGACGCCGCCGTGCTTCTCCCCGGCGTAGGAGACGACGTCGAGCGTCGACATCACGAGGCCTGCGCCGTTGCCGATGATCCCGACCTCGCCGTCGAGTTTCACGTAGTTGAGATTGCTGGCCTTCGCCTTCGCCTCGAGAGGATCGATGTCGCCCGCCTCGGCAAGTGCCGCGTGGTTCTCGTGGCGGAACTCGGCGTTCTCGTCGAGGGTGACCTTGCCGTCGAGGGCGATGATCTCGCCCGGACTCGGTGAGCACGAGCGGATTGACCTCGACGAGAGTGGCATCCTCGTCGCGGTAGACCCACCAGAGGCGCTCGATGACGGGGACGATCTTGTCGATCAGCTCGTCGGGGAACCTCGCTGCGCGGGCGATCTCGGTCGCCTTCGCGGTGTCGATGCCGGCGATCGGGTCGATCTCGATCCGGGCGAGCGCCTCGGGGCGCTCCACGGCGAGCTCTTCGATCTCCACGCCGCCTTCGACGCTGGAGAGCGAGAGGTAGGAGCGGTTGCCGCGGTCGAGCAGCACCGAGAAGTAGAACTCCTGGGCGATGCGAGCGCCGGCGGCGACCATCACGCGCGTGACGATGTGGCCCTTGATGTCGAGGCCGAAGATCTTCTCCGCGGCCGCTTCGGCATCCGCGGGATTGTGCGCGACCTTCACGCCGCCGGCCTTGCCACGGCCGCCCGCCTTCACCTGGGCCTTGACGACGACGGTGCCGCCGAGCTTCTCGGCAGCCGCCCTCACCTCCTGCGGGGAGTCGGCGACGATGCCGGCGAGCACGGGGACCCCGTAGCTCTCGAATAGGTCACGGGCTTGGTACTCGTAAAGATCCACAGTCCTCTTCCGGGCCGTCATTGGTGGACGCACCGATCGGCATGCCCTGCGGCCGCGGAGCGACACGCGCAGGGAAGATCGGGCGATCCAAGCCTACTCCCGCGGCTTCGGTGCTCTCGTCCGCGATCCGGCCCGTGCACGCTCCCACCCTCATCCGGATCTCGGCAATGAGCCGGTATTGACGGACGCATTCACGCGTCGGGAAAGAACTGAGCGACAATCAATTGCCGAAATGGTCGCGCCGATTGATGGAATGAAATGCGCCAAATGTCAATAGATGACTTATGATGCATCTGCCGGGGTTATCTTCAGCGTCGTCGCATTGTCTGCGCGACTATCTTCGGCAATCCATCGACTTGGCGACACACAATAAGGAGCTCCGCGTGGCACAGAAGGTCATCGTCGAAACCGTCGACGATCTCGACGGAACCGTGATCACCGACGGATCCGGCGGCACCGTCCAGTTCTCCCTGCAGGGCAAGTCCTACGAGATCGATCTCTCCGACGAGAACACCTCGCAGCTCCAGTCCCTGCTGGAGCCGTACATCGAGAAGGCACGGCAGACCGGTGCGATCCGTCGCCCGTCGGCCCCGACGGCCAAGAGCGCGTCGAAGCTGCAGGACATCCGCGAATGGGCGCGCAGCAACGGACACAATGTGTCCGAGCGCGGCCGGATCGCGAAGACCGTCCAGGACGCATACGCCAGCGCCAACGGCTGATATCAGCACACTGTGAGACGGCCCGTCCGACATCGTCGGACGGGCCGTTCTCATCTGGAAGCGCCGCGAGGCGGTTCGATCAGCCGACGGGACGCGGGAAGGCGGCCGCGATGCTCGTCACCGCTCCGTCGATGCTGATGCCCGCCGCGTCGTACGCCGACTGTGGACGTCGGTACGGGTCGGCGATGTCATCTGCCTCTGGCGACGACGCCTGCACATAGCCCCGTCGGGCGGCTGCAGCGGCCACCAGCTCCTGTGGATTGGCGATCTTCGCACGCGCATCGGGCTCGATGGAGTCGACCATCCGGGCGAACTGGGTGAGGGTGAAGGCGAAGCGCGACGCTCGGGGATGCAGACGCGCCACGTCCGCGCGATGCGAGCGCTCCGCCGTCAGCACCAGATCGGCGCCTTCGATGAGCGCCGCCGTGAGCGGCTGCGACAGATGCCCATCGGGCTGGCCCCCATATCGCTGCGAGAGCTCTATGGCCTGATCGGTCATCGGCACCCCGGGCCGGGCGATGGTTCCTGCGCTGTGAACGCGGACGCCTGCAATGCCGGACAGGCGGTCGCGCAGCAGCTGCTCCGCGACCGGGCTCCGGCAGATGTTGCCCGAGCAGACCACCAGGATCGTGAAGGTCTCCGGGGTCACGACGTCACCATCGGCGACGGGCGGCCCAGTGGATGACGGGACGCATCGCTCGGGCTGACGGGACTCAGCACGCGGCGGTCATCGCGAGCCGTCGCGACCCGTGGACCGCGGCGGCCGCGGAGCGGTGCGACGGCTCCGCAGTGAGACGAGAGTGGCTCGGGTCTCGTCGGACTGATCGGACTGGTCGACCCCATCCTCATCGATCGCCCCGAGCGGGCCCTGGGCGTTGACCGACGATGCGGCGGGCTTCGGGTCGCTGACTCGAATGCGGGTCGACCGGGACATCGCGGGCTCATCGTCCGTCGAGCCTGCGCTTCGCGGTTCGCTCGACTTCGCCGATGCCGCCGATCGTGCCGATGCCTTGCGAGCGGCAGCGGCCTTGGCGGCGCTGGACTTGCCAGCAGCCGCGGACTTGCGGGGGGAAGGCGCGGCGGCGGCCCCATCGAGCTCGCCGTCCTGAAGGGCGCCTCTCTCCGAATCGTCGCGGGGCAGAGCAACATCCTCGCCCGCGTCGATGTCGGCGCTCGGCTCATCCTCGATGAATCGGTCGTCCGCCTCCATCGTCCCTGGCGCGTCCGTCGCCCCTCGGCGCGGGCCGGGCGCGGCCGAGACGATCGGGATGCTCGAGGTGATCAGCGCGGCCGGACGCGGGATGACGGCACTGTCCATCGTGGGGCTCTCGGCTTCGGAGTCCGCCACATATCCGTAGCCGTAGCCATAGCTGTAGGCGTCGGGGCCCTTGGTCGGCAGCATCGTGATCACGAAGCCGACCGGCTTGGTCTCGACATTGAGCAGGGCCATCAGCGTGCCGCGCAGCTGAGCCTTGCGGGTGCGGCCGGCCGCTACGACGATGATCGTGCCCGACGCGTAGGTCGAGAGCACGGCGGCGTCGGTGACCGGCAGCAGGGGGGCCGCGTCGAAGAGCACGTACTCGTAGCGCTCCTCGAGCTTGCGGATGACGTCGACCATGGTCGACGAGCCGAGCAGCTCGCTGGGGTTCGGGGGAATTCGGCCGGCCGGGAGCACGTCGAGCGAGCCGGCGCCCCATGGCTGGATGACGTCATTGAGTCGAGCCCGACCGATGAGCAGGTCGGACAGTCCCACGGCACCTTCGAGACCGAGGATGTCGGCGAGACGGGGACGGCGGAGGTCGGCGTCGACGACGACGACGCTGCGCCCCGCATCGGAGAGCGCGATGGCGAGGTTGGCGACGGTGGTCGTCTTGCCCTCCGCCTGCACCGACGAGGTGAAGACGAACGTGCTGCGGCGCTCGCCGCCGGTTCCGGCGCCGAGGAACTGGAAGTTGGTTCGAAGCGCACGGAAGGATTCCGCGCGAATGCTGCGCGGATCGGCCTGCACGATCAGCGGTCGCTCGGCGGCCTTGGCGTCGAAGGCGATGCCGCCCACGATGGGCGTCTCGGAGATCGCGTTGACGTCGTGCTCGTTGCGGATGCGGGTGTCGAGCGTCTCGCGGAGCACGGCGATGCCGATGCCCAGAGCCAGGCCGATGAGCGCGCCGAGGGCGATGTTCAGCGGGATGTTCGGGCTCACCGGCGCCAGCGGGACCAGCGCATCGGTCACCGGCGTGATCTTGACGGGCGAGGCGCCAGTTGTGGAATCGGGAGCCTCGATGTCGTCGACGACGCGAGCCAGACTGGCCGATGTGGCGTTCGCGATGTCGGCTGCCTGCACCGGGTCGATCGACATCGCGTCGATCTGAATGAGGCTCGTGTCGAGCGGCGCAGTCGCTGTGATCGCGTTCGCAAGCTCTGAAACTGTCATGTCGAGCCCCAGCTGATCCACCACCGGCGTCAGCACCTTGGGAGTGGTCACCAGCTCGGCATACGACTTGACGCGGTTCTGGGTGAAGGTGTTGCCCTGCACCAGATCACTGGTCGAGGCGCCTCCCTGAACGGAGACGAAGACCTTGGAGGTCGCCGAATATTCCGGCGTCTTGATGAACGAATAAGCCGCGGCGGCACCGATGGCGACGACGGTGATTGCAAGAATGAGAAGCCACCCCTTGCGGAGGATCCTCAGATAATCACGTAATTCCACTCGGCGAACTCTCCAACACGCTAACGGGAAATGCGGATGCGCGGGTTCGCATCTGACGCCGCACGTGTCTGCACACGCAAGAATCTAACGCAGGGGCTGGGTCGCCCGCAGATTCGTAACGCAAGAGTAACCGGTACGTAACGCGGATTCTTCCCCCAATAAGCGGGCATGTGTCCCGCAGGCTGAACCTGCCCGCGCTCAGGACGGCTCGAACTCGTCGACCCGCGGGTCTGTCTGATCGCCCTCGGCCGCGTCGTGCGCAGCGGAGGCAGCCGAGGCGGGGTTCCCGTCGGCATCGAGCTTCTCCAGCGGAGCGACCTTGATGAGCAGGCGCTTGCGTCCGGCGGAATCGAACTGGACCTCCGCGATCCGCTTCGCGCCTTCGCCCGTCACGCCGAGCACCTTGCCGTCACCGAAGTCCGAGTGCCTGATCCTGTCGCCAGCCGCGAGCACGAGGTCGCCGTTGTCGCGCATCTGGCCGGTGACCCGATTGGACCACTCGGTCTTGGGCCTCTGCGCCCCGTTCTGGGCGCCTGCCTGAGACCCGTACGACGAGCCGCCGCTGCGGTTGCCGGGAACGCTGTACGCGCCGCCATAGCCGTCGCGACGCGCGTTGAGCGCACGAGGCTGCGTTCCGCCACGACTGGTGGCCATTCCGGGAGACTGCTTCCAGTCGATCAGCTCACCGGGTATCTCCTGCAGATAGCGACTCGGCATGGCCACCGAGACATCCCCGTACTGCGCACGGGTCATCGCCAGAGAGAGGAAGAGGCGCTTGCGGGCCCTCGTGATGCCGACGTAGAAGAGTCGGCGCTCTTCGGCGGGTCCACCTGGTTCATTGGCGGACATCCGATGCGGCAGGAGGTCCTCCTCGATGCCGGTGAGGAACACCGCGTCGTACTCGAGGCCTTTGGCCGTGTGCAGGGTCATCAGAGAGACGGTGCCGCTGCTGTCATCGAGCTCATCGGCCGCCGCGACAAGAGACACCTCGGTGAGGAAGTCGATGAGCGTTCCGCTGGGGTTGTTGCGCTGATACTCCTTCGTGACGGAGAGCAGCTCCTCCACGTTCTCGGCTCGGGCCTCATCCTGCGGATCCTGCGACCTGCGGAGAGCGTCGAGGTAGCCGCTGCGCGAGATCAGGAGTCCGAGCACTTCGGGAACACCGCCGTCGGAAGCACTGCCCTCGTGCACACCATCGGCGGCGGCAGCTCCTTCGGCCGGCGGCTCGGCCAGCACAGACGCCTCGTCGAGCAGGTTGGACAGCTCGGAGATGGCCCTCGTGACCTTGGGGCCGAGTCCGAGCTCACCGGCGAAGCGCAGGCTGTCGCGGAAGCTCATCTGGTTCTTCTCGGCGAAGTTCGCCAGCTGCGTCTCGGTCGCCGGACCGATGCCGCGCTTGGGGGTGTTGAGGATGCGGCGGACCGCGAGGGTGTCCGCCGGGTTGGCGACGGCGATCAGGTACGCCATGACGTCTTTGATCTCGGCGCGCTCGTAGAACTTGGTGCCGCCGACGATCCGGTACGGCAGCGCGGAGCGGATGAAGATCTCCTCCAGCGCGCGGGTCTGCGAGTTGGTGCGGTAGAACACCGCGATGTCCTTGTAGGCCATGCCCCTCTCGTGCATGGTCTGGATCTCGTCGGCCACGAATTGGGCCTCGTCGTGGCCGGAGTACCCGGTGTAGCCGACGATCTTGTCGCCGTCGCCGACGGAGGTCCAGAGCTTCTTGTCCTTGCGGTCGAAGTTGTTGGCGATCACCGAGTTGGCGGCGGTGAGGATGTTCTGGGTCGAGCGGTAGTTCTGCTCGAGCAGGATGACCTTGGCTCCGGCGAAGTCGCGCTCGAACTCGACGATGTTGCGGATGTCGGCTCCGCGGAAGGCGTAGATCGACTGATCGGAGTCGCCGACGACCGTGAGCGATGCGCCGTCGACGGCCGAGATCAGGCCGGGGTCCCGCTCAGCCGGCTCCTTGGTGAGCTCGCGGATGAGGGCGTACTGCGCGTGGTTGGTGTCCTGGTACTCATCGACGAGGATGTGCCGGAAGCGCTTCTGGTACATCGCGGCGATGTGCGGGAAGGCGCGGAACAGGTAGACCGTCTGGGCGATGAGGTCGTCGAAGTCGAAGGCGTTGGCGCTCGAGAGCGCGCGAGAGTAGTCGCGGAAGATCTCGAGGAACATCGAGTCGCTCGGATCGCCGTGGTTGACCGATCGCGCATAGCTCTCGACGTCGGCGAGCTCATTCTTGAGCTTGGAGATCTTGTTGGCGGTGGACGAGACGGTGAAGCCGAGAACGTCGGCCTCGCGGTCCTTGATGATCCGCTTGAGCAGAGCGCGCGAGTCGCCGCTGTCGTAGATCGTGAAGTTGCGGCTGTAGCCGAACTGCTCGGCCTCGCGACGGAGGATGCGCACACAGGCGGAATGGAAGGTCGAGATCCACATGCCCTCGGCCACGTTGCCGACGAGCGCGCGCACGCGCTCGCGCATCTCTGCGGCGGCCTTGTTGGTGAATGTGATGGCCAGGATCTGGCTCGGGTACGCCTCGCGGGTCTCGAGCAGTCCCGCGATCCGACGGGTCAGCACGCTGGTCTTGCCCGAGCCGGCGCCGGCCACGATCAGCAGGGCCTGGCCTCGATAGAGAACGGCCTCGCGCTGCTGGGGGTTGAGTCCGTTGAGGAGGGCATCGGACATCTCGACAGCGGTCTGCATCAGGACATCGATTCTAAGCGAGGCCTCCGACACAGCGGCCGGCCGAACGGACAGCCCGGGCGCGTCAGCCGGTCGTCGCTCTGTGGTGCCCTCCGAGCGCGCCCACAGCGGAGATTCACCTGACGAAAGGTAGAATCCTATGGATTGTCACTCCCGCCAGGATCGTCCTGGAGGGATCGACCCGGTAAGGAATTCCGAGTAGGCATGGCACAGTCCTCCAATCCCGCATTCAAGAACAACGCGGCGTTCAACGGCAGAGGCGCAATCGCCGTCAGCACGCCCAGCGCGACCGAGCTCGACGAGCTGTACTCGCGCCCGTCGGCGACTCCGACGGACACCGACCGGATGTCCTACGAGGACACCACGCTCAAGACCGTCGCGCTCTTCGCCGTCCTGCTCGTCACCGGAGCCGTCGGCTGGGCGTTCCCGCCGCTGGCTATCGTCGGCGCGATCGTCGGCCTCGTGCTGGGTATTGTCAACACCTTCAAGAAGCAGCCGTCGGTGCCTCTGATCGTCGCGTATGCGGCGTTCGAGGGTCTGTTCGTCGGCGGTATCTCCGCGATCTTCGAGCAGGTCTGGGAGGGCGTCGTCATCCAGGCGATCCTCGCGACGCTCGTCACCGTCGCGGTGGTCCTCGCCCTGTTCGCGAGTGGCAAGGTGCGCGCATCGGCCCGCGCCACGAAGATCTTCCTCGTCGCGATGATCGCCTACGCGGTCTTCTCGCTCGTGAACTTCGGCCTGATGATCTTCGCGGGCGACGCGATCGGCGGAGGCGCCTTCGGCCTGCGCTCTGCTGACATCCCGGGAACCAGCATCCCCTTCGGTCTCGTGATCGGCGCGCTCGCTGTGCTGCTCGCGGCGTACTCGTTGGTGCTCGACTTCGACTTCGTCAAGCAGGGTGTGCAGCGGGGGCTCCCCCGCAAGTTCGGCTGGCAGGCGGCCTTCGGCCTCATGGTCACCATCGTCTGGCTGTACGTCGAGTTCCTGCGCATCTTCGCCCTGACCCGCGAGTAGCGGTCAGCGGGTCAGATATCGAGAAGGGCGGTTCCCCAGGGGAGCCGCCCTTCTTCGTCGCCCGAAGTGTTTCGAGCGCGGTAGCTGCGGCCCAACGCGCGTGGGTGCACCTACCGCGTTCGGCCGGTATTACCGCGTTCGGCGATGGTTACTCCCACTCGATGGTTCCCGGCGGCTTCGATGTCACGTCGAGCACCACTCGGTTGACCCCTGGCACCTCGTTGGTGATCCGGTTCGAGATGCGGGCGAGCAGGTCGTAGGGCAGACGCGTCCAGTCGGCGGTCATCGCGTCCTCGCTCGAAACCGGGCGGAGCACGATCGGATGGCCGTAGGTTCGACCGTCGCCCTGCACCCCCACGCTGCGGACATCGGCCAGCAGCACGACAGGGCACTGCCAGATCTCACCGTCGAGGCCCGCGCCCGTGAGCTCCTCGCGAGCGATCGCATCGGCCAGACGCAGCAGGTCGAGCCGCTCGCGGGTGACCTCGCCGACGATCCTGATGCCGAGGCCGGGGCCGGGGAACGGCTGGCGGGAGACGATGACCTCGGGCAGGCCGAGCTCACGGCCGATGGCGCGCACCTCGTCCTTGAAGAGGGTGCGCAGCGGTTCGACGAGGGCGAATGTCAGGTCGTCGGGCAGGCCGCCGACATTGTGATGCGACTTGATGTTGGCCGTGCCGGATCCGCCACCCGACTCGACGACATCCGGGTAGAGCGTGCCCTGGACGAGGAAGTCGATCGTCGCGCCGTCGGCCTTCGACTCGAGCACGAGCGCCTCGGCGGCCGCCTCGAAGGTGCGGATGAACTCGCGGCCGATGATCTTGCGCTTCTGCTCGGGATCGCTCACTCCGGCGAGGGCGTCGAGGAACTGATCCTCGGCGTCGACGGTGACCAGGCGGACGCCGGTGGACGGCCACGAAGTCCTCCTGCACCTGCCGGGCCTCGTCCTGACGCAGCAGGCCGTGGTCGACGAAGATGCAGGTGAGCTGATCGCCGACCGCCCTCTGCACGATCGCGGCCGCGACGGCGGAGTCCACTCCCCCGCTCAGAGCCGCAGATGACGCGGGCGGATCCGACCTGGCTGCGGATGCGCTCCACCTGCTCGGCGATGACGTTGCCGCTGTTCCAGTCGTCGGGGATGCCGGCGGCGCGATGCAGGAAGTTCTCGAGCACGCTCTGTCCGTACTGGGTGTGCTTGACCTCGGGGTGCCATTGCACGCCGTAGAGGCGGCGCGCGTCGTTGGCGAAGGCCGCGACGGGAGTGGATGCCGAAGACGCCAGGACGTCGAATCCCGCCGGAGCCTGGAGAACGGAGTCGCCGTGCGACATCCAGGTGATCTGCTGCTCGGGCTGGTCGTGCAGCAGCACGTTCGAGGTGTCGGACGCGACGACATCCGTGGAGCCGTACTCGCGTGCGCCGGTCTTGCCGACCTCGCCGCCGAGCTGCTGCGCCATCACCTGGAACCCGTAGCAGATGCCGAGCACGGGCACGCCCAGCTCGATGATGCCGGGATCGAGCGCCGGCGCCCCCGGCTCGTAGACGCTGGACGGCCCACCGCTGAGGATGATGCCCACCGGATTCTTGGCCGCGACCTCTGCCGCAGAGATGGAGTGCGGCACGATCTCGGAGTAGACGCTCGCCTCGCGGACTCGGCGCGCGATCAGCTGTGCGTACTGGGCGCCGAAGTCGACGACCAGCACGGGGCGGGCCTCGGTCGCGACCGGGATGGACTCGCTGGGGACTGTCATGCTGAGGGGCCTGCCTTGCTGGGAGCGGGGATGGCTGCGGCCTCGCGCTGGGCGAGGTAGTCGGTGACCTCGCGGTGGACGCGCCGCTCGGTGAAGAAGGACAGGAGGGGCACGACGCCCCCTGCCGCGATCAGGATGAAGCGTGTGATCGGCCAGCGCATGAATGTGATGAGCACGAAGTCGGCGATGAGATACGCCAGATACAGGTACCCGTGCGTGATCTGGAACGACGAGGCTGAGGTTGATCGCCTGCACGCTTCCCGACGGGACGAGGGCGATGAAGCCGCCGACTCCGCCGAGCTCGAGCTCGAGGCCGAAGACGTACTTGAGGACGATCTCGACGACGAGGATGAGCAGCATCACACCGGTGGCGTAGGCAAGAACGCGGTAGACCGCGAGGGCGGTGCGGATGCGGGGGAAGTCGGCTGTCCGCGGGGCCGTCGGCATTGATCCAGTCTACGGTCGCGCGGCGGGCTGCCCTGCCGGGACGGAGGGCGACCCCGGCTTCGCAGAATCGACACCGGCCGCCTCGTCACGTTCGCGCTCGTGGACGTCGCGGATCAGGCGGTACCAGATGTAGAGGGCGATGACCGCGAACAGAGCCCATTCGACGGCATAGAACAGGTTGAGGAAGTTCAGCTGCACCTGCTGCTCGAGCGGCGGGGAGTAGATGGGGTCGAGCCCGAGACCGTCCGGCGCATCCGTCAGGGTGATGTAGCCGGCGTAGGTCGGGCCGGCATCCGCCCACTCGTTGATGAGAGCCGCAACTGCGAAGTCCTTCGGATAGACCTCGCCGTCGGCCGGCTCTGTAGGGGCTTCGCTCTGCTGGAAGCGACCGCTGACGGTGGCAGGAAGCGCCGAGGCATCCGCATCCGAGAGCGCCGATCGCGCACTCTCCTCATCCCCTGTCCAGCCGAGGCCGACGGCGAGCGAGTCGCCGTCATCCGTGCGGAAGTGGCCGATGACCCAATATCCCGAACGCCCCTCGTCGAGCCGATCGGAGAGGATCTGGAACTCTCCTCGCACCCATTCGCCGGATGCACTCACGAGCTGCCCGATGGCCTCATCACTGACCGAGGTGGCGGGGTCGGCGACCTGGCCGAGAGGGAGCACCTGCTCGGTCGGCCGTTCCACCACGGTGCCCGCCTGAACGGCGCGTGAGAGCTGCCACTGGCCGAACAGGGCGAAGACGACGGCGAGCAGGATGAAGCCGCCGAGCATCAGCAGCGACCGTGGGCGCCGCATGATCTGCAGCATGCTGGCGGTGACGGGAGGGGCGGTGGTCACAGCGGACATCTCACTGCCAGATCACGGAGATTCTGGGCTCGGGCCACCTGATCATGCGGATCCAGGGGCCTTCCGCGCAGAATCTCCGAGAGATGGTCGGTCGATGATCGACTCAGGCGACGGTGACGATATCGGGTGCCTCGAGGCGCACGCGATCGGCCGACTCGTCGTCGGGCTGCTGCTGGCTGGCGCGCTCCGCCTCGACCCGCTTGAGGTAGGTGTTGACCTCGCGCTGGATCTTCGCGTCATCCCAACCGAGCACCTCGGCCATCAGCCGCGCGGCGACCGGCGCCGCCGAGACGCCGCGATCCCATGCCTCGATGGAGATCCGAGTGCGGCGGGCGAGCACGTCCTCGAGGTGCAGGGCGCCCTCGTGCGAGGCGGCGTAGATGACCTCGGCCTGGATGTAGTCGTCGGCGCCGGGCAGCGGCTCCTGGAGCTCGGGGCGCGCCTTGATGAGGTCGAGCAGCTCGTCCGTCAGCACGCCGTAGCGGTTGAGCAGGTGCTCGATCCGTACGCGGTGCACACCGAAGGCGCTGGCGATCCTGCCGCGCTTGTTCCAGGCGGCCTGATAGCCCTCGGCGCCGAGCAGGGCGATGTCCTGCGTGGTGGAGGCCGGGATGCGACCGTCGAGCGCGGAGACCGCAGCGTCGATGGCGTCCTTCGCCATGACCCGGTAGGTCGTCCACTTGCCGCCCGCGATGACCACGAGCCCGGGAACCGAATGGGCGACCAGGTGCTCACGCGAGAGCTTGGAGGTCTGCTCGGACTCCCCGGCCAGCAGCGGACGCAGGCCGGCGTAGACGCCCTCGACGTCTTCGCGGGTGAGCGGCACGGCGAGGATCTTGTTGACGTGCTCGAGCACGTAGTCGATATCAGCCGCGGTCGCGGCGGGATGCGCCTTGTCGAGGTGCCAGTCGGTATCGGTGGTTCCGATGATCCAGTGGCGGCCCCATGGGATCACGAAGAGCACGCTCTTCTCGGTGCGGAGGATCACGCCGCCATTGGACTGGAAGCGGTCCCGTGGCACGACGAGGTGGATGCCCTTGGATGCGCGGACCTTGAACTGGCCGCGCTCGCCGACCATCGACTGCGTCTCGTCGGTCCAGACCCCGGTTGCGTTGACGACCTGCTTGGCGCGGACCTCGAACTTGTCACCGGTCTCGAGGTCGTGGGCGTGCACGCCGACAACGCGCTCGCCCACCTTGATGAAGCCCTCGACGCGGACGCGGCTGGCGACATGGGTGCCGTAGAAGGAGGCGGTGCGGACCAGCGTCGACACGTAGCGGGCGTCATCGACCTGGGCGTCGTAGTAGGTGAGCCCTCCGGTGAACGCGTCGTTCGCGAGGCTCGGCATGGCGCGGAGCATCTGCGACTTGGTCAGGTGGCGGTGGTGCGGCACGCCCGGAGGACGACCGCCCGACCAGCTGAAGATGTCGTACAGCAGCATGCCGGCGCCGATGTAGGCACGCTCCCACACCCGGTGCGTGAGCGGGTAGAGGAACTTCACCGGCTTCACGAGGTGGGGCGCCAGGCGCTGCAGCAGCAGGCCGCGCTCGATGAGGGCCTCGCGGACGAGACGGAAGTCGAGCTGCTCGAGGTAGCGGATCCCGCCGTGCACCAGCTTGGACGACCGGCTCGACGTGCCCGATGAGAAGTCGCGGGCCTCGAGGAGGCCGACACTCAGTCCGCGGGTCGCTGCGTCCAGCGCACTTCCCGCCCCGACGATGCCCCCGCCGACGACGAGGATGTCGAGCTCCTTCTCCTTGAGCGCGAGGATCGCGGCTGCGCGCTCCTCGGGGCCGAGCTTCGATGAGAGCGTGACGCTGTTTCCCTGAGCCATGACTTCCTCCTGTGGCCGCTTCGAGAGCGGACCGTGCTGCTGCTAGTTCACCCGATAGGGGGCGACGACGACTTCCACGCGCTGGAACTCCTTGAGATCGGAGTATCCGGTGGTTGCCATCGATTTCTTCAACGCCCCGATCAGGTTCGTTGTACCATTCGCGACCGTGGCCGGGCCGTAGAGGATCTGCTCGAGCGGGGCCACATGACCAACCTGCACCCTGTTGCCGCGAGGAAGCTCGGAATGGTGTGCTTCGGGGCCCCAATGCCAGCCGCCGCCCGGCGCCTCGGTGGCGCGCGCGAGGGCGGTGCCGAGCATGACGGCATCCGCTCCCACCGCGATGGCCTTCACGATGTCGCCCGCCGTGCTGAGGCCGCCATCCGCGATGACGTGCACGTAGCGCCCGCCCGACTCGTCGAGATAGTCCCGGCGTGCGCCCGCGACATCGGCCACGGCCGTCGCCATCGGCGCGTGCACTCCGAGGGCGGCACGGGTCGTGGAGGCCGCTCCCCCGCCGAAGCCGACGAGCACGCCAGCCGCGCCTGTGCGCATGAGATGCAGGGCTGCCGTGTAGGTGGCGGCGCCGCCGACGATGACGGGCACGTCGAGGTCGTAGATGAACTCCTTGAGGTTGAGGGGCTCGCGCTTCTTCGACACATGCTCGGCCGAGACCGTCGTGCCGCGGATGACGAAGAGGTCGACGCCGGCGGCGACCACGGTCTTGTAGTGCTCCTGCGTGCGCTGGGGGCTGAGGGCTCCAGCGACAGGCACGCCGGAGGCGCGGATCTCGGCGAGCCGGCTCTTGATCAGCTCGGGCTGGATCGGCGCGGAGTAGAGGGCCTGCATGGCGGCCGTGGCATCGACGTCGTCGAGCGCGCGGATCTCGGCCAGCCGGTCGGCGGCGTCCTCGTAGCGGGTCCAGAGACCCTCGAGGTCGAGCACGCCCAGGCCGCCGAGCTTGCCGATCGCGATGGCGGTGGCCGGCGAGACGACCGAGTCCATCGGGGCGGCGATCACGGGAATCTGGAACTGGTACGCATCGATCGACCAGGCGGTCGAGACGTCTTCGGGATCACGCGTGCGACGGGACGGCACCACGGCGATGTCGTCGAACGCATACGCCCGACGTGCCCGCTTCGAGCGCCCGATCTCGAACTCCATGCTCACCCGTCCACCCTACAGACCGACGACTCCGAGCTCCCCGCGGTCGAAGATGGCTCCCGGCGGGGGAAAGATCAACCGCGGGGAGCCACTATCTACCGCGCCGAGGTGTGAGGCCCGCGCCGAGCAGGATCCCTCGGAGTCGCGAGCGGTCGCGGATGTCCGCCCAGATGATGCGGAAGAGGGCGTCGCTCTGGCGGCGGAGGCGGTCTTCGCGCTTCTTCTCGTTCCACACGATGTCCGCAGGGCTCAGTCCGTTGCGCATCTCAGCCGCCATGTACTTGACCGCGCCGTCGAACTCGCCGATGACTCGACTGCCGGGCCAGTAGAAGTCGACGCGGCCGATGGCGCCGCGTTCGTCCGAGAACGGGACCTGCAGTTCCGGCGTCTCGAAGCCGAGCAGATGGATCTGCGCCCGCGCGAACGACTCTCCATAGGAATCGGACAGATGAGTCGCGAACTCGATCACGGCCGTGCAGTTGCGTCTCCTATACCGCGGGTCGATCGCGTGAAGCTCTGCCTGCAGGTCGTCCTTCGTCACCCGGTCGACATTTCGCTCGGCGAGCGCAGCGTCAACTGTGCCGACGGCGTCGGAGAACGGATTCGCCAGCGCGAGATCGCAGGCGGTCCGAGCGACGCCCGTGACCAGGAATCCATCCACCTCTTGGATCCGCGTGCTGGCCAGCTCGGTGGGGTGACGGCGGACATCACCCTGCGATCGGCCACCGTCGGCAGGTTGCGCGCAGATGCTGACTCGATCGCCGATCTCCATGGTCGGCAGGCGCCATGCCGCAGCGGCTGACTCCCCACAGAACACCGGCTCGGTAGGCGACGATTCGACGACCGCGCGCATTCGCAGACGATGCTGCTCGCGCAGGTCCGCGGCCTCCCAGCGAGTCCGATCGCAGTAGGCGCCGCGACGGATGTGCACCAGGCGTCCAGAAGACACCTGGCTCTGGACCGTGCGCGGTGACATCCCCGCCTGGCGGAGGTCGGAGATCAGCAGGATGCCGCGTCGGGACAGCGAGTCGAGATTCACGGCGACATCCTCGCCACGCTCACGGGCGTGTGGGGCGGTGATAGGGGATCGGTGCAGAACCCGTCCGGATGAGTGCCTGTGGACGACAGGCAGCTCGTTTCCTCGCCGCTATGGAAAGTGGCTCCCCGCTACGGAACTATCCGTAGCGGGGAGCCACTTTCTACCGCGGGGACCTATCAGCGGCGGTAGTTCGGGGCCTCGACGACCATCTGGACGTCGTGCGGGTGGGACTCCTTGAGGCCCGCCGCGGTGATCCGGACGAACTTGCCCTTCGCCTTGAGCTCGTCGATGTTGCGGGCTCCGACGTAGAACATCGACTGACGCAGGCCGCCGGTGAGCTGATATGAGACCGCCGCGACCGGGCCGCGGTAGGGCACCTGCCCCTCGATGCCCTCGGCGATCAGCTGCTCGTCGCTCGGCACATCCGCCTGGAAGTACCTGTCGCGCGAGTAGGAGGTCTTCTTGCCGCGGGTCTGGAGCGCGCCGAGCGAGCCCATGCCTCGGTACTTCTTGTACTGCTTGCCGTTCACGAAGACGAGATCCCCCGGGCTCTCATCGGTCCCGGCGAGCAGCGAGCCGAGCATGACGGTGTCGGCTCCGGCGACGAGCGCCTTGGCGATGTCGCCCGAGTACTGCAGGCCGCCATCCGCGATCACCGGCACCCCGGACTCGCGCGCGGCGAGCGACGCCTCGTAGACAGCGGTGACCTGGGGCACGCCGACACCGGCAACCACGCGGGTGGTGCAGATCGAGCCCGGTCCGACGCCGACCTTGATGGCGTCGGCACCAGCATCGACGAGCGACTGCGCGCCGGATCGGGTGGCGACATTGCCGCCGATGACGTCGATCGCATCGAACGCCGAGTCGGACTTCAGGCGGCTGATGATGTCGAGCACGCCGCGGGAGTCGCCGTTGGCGGTGTCGACCACGATGACATCCACGCCCGCCTCTCGGAGGGCGACGGCGCGATCCCACGCGTCGCCGAAGAACCCGATGGCGGCGGCGACCCGGAGGCGGCCCGCCGAGTCCTTGGTCGCATTCGGGTACTTGTCGCTCTTGTCGAAGTCCTTGACCGTGATCAGGCCGCGGAGGATCCCGCTGCCATCGACGATCGGCAGCTTCTCGATGCGGTGCTGGGCGAGCAGCGCGACGGCGCCGTCGGAGTCGATGCCGACGGGGGCGGTGATCAGCCCTGTCGAGGTCATCACGTCGCGGACGAGGGTGGTCTCCTTCTCGAACGGCGAGACGAAGCGCATGTCGCGGTTGGTCACGATGCCGACGAGGCGACCGTCGGGTCCGATGACCGGGAGCCCCGAGACGCGGAACTGTCCGCAGAGCGCGTCCACCTCGGCCACGGTCGCGTCGGGCGTGGTCGTGACCGGGTTGGTGATCATGCCCGACTCGGATCGCTTCACCGCGTCGACCTGGACGGCCTGCTCTTCGATGGAGAGGTTGCGGTGCAGCACGCCGAGGCCGCCGTTGCGGGCCATGGCGATCGCCATCCGCGACTCGGTGACGGTGTCCATCGCCGACGAGAGCAGGGGGGCGGCGACTGTGATCCGCTTGGTGAGCCGCGACGAGGTGTCTGCCTCGCTGGGGATGACGTCGGTGTGCCCGGGCAGGAGCATGACGTCGTCGTATGTGAGTCCGATGAATCCGAACGGATCGTGGCCTTCCATGGGCCCCTCCCAGTCGCCGTCGCGCTGCGCTCGACAGATGGCCTGAGGAGCACGGTCACGGGATGAACATGATGATTGCTCCGGCGGCGACATTGCGTACCGGTGATACATCTTAACCGCGCGCGAGCCCCACTCTTCCCGTGGCGATCATGCAATCGGATTTCCGTCGGCGCGTCCGCAACGATCCCGTCACGGTTGGACGGGGAAACACAGACGCAACAAAGGAGTCATAGAGTCAACCAACGTCCACGCAATGTCTGCGCCGCGGACACCTCTCCCGCATCACCTGGAGGTCACTTGTCCGCCATCGGATTCACCGCGACCCGGTTGCGCCCGATCCTCGTCGTCGTATTCGGCGGTCTGCTGGTCCTGGCCGCCCTGTTCGGCTCCGCACCCGCTGCCCATGCCGACGAGGTCGGCATCGAGGACAACCCGTATCGCGTCAGCGGCAATGTCCAGTACAACGGCGATCCCCTTGAGGGCGTCGAGCTTACGGTCGAGGGCGGCGGCTACAACGCCGAGGTAGCAACCGACGCAGAGGGCAAATGGCGCGTCGGAGTGCCGGAGAAGTCCGACTACAAGGTGACGCTCGACGAGTCCACACTCCCCGATGGAGTCGCGGTGGTCGGCGATACCTCGAACGTGCAGACCGTCACGGTCGGACCCGGTGGTCGTGTGACCACCAACTTCTTCATCGGCAAGGGCGAGCGCAATGTGACGCCCTTCTTCGATCAGGTCGTCCAGCGCCTCGTCAGCGGGCTGAACTTCGGCCTCATGCTGGGCCTTGCGGCAGATAGGCCTCTCGCTGGTCTTCGGCACCACGGGGCTGTCGAACTTCGCCCACGCCGAGATGGTCACCTTCGGCGCGCTCATCGCCTGGTTCTTCGGGGCGGCGCTCGCGGTTCCGATCTTCATCGCCATCCCCCTCGCCATCGTCCTCAGCGCCGTGTTCGGACTCGGGATGGACGTCGGGCATCTGGCGACCGCTCCGGCGGAAGGGTCTCGGCATCGTCCAGCTGATGATCGTCAGCATCGGCCTGAGCCTCGCGCTGCGCTACGTCTTCCAGTTCTTCATCGGCGGCGGCACCCTGCAGCTGCCGGGCTCCAACTCGCCCGAGATCCCGCTGTTCGGCGCGGTCAAGCTCACGGTCATCGACATCGTCAGCATGGGCATCAGCATCGTCGTGATCGCGGCCTTCGCCTTCTGGCTCCTCCGCACCCGCATCGGCAAGGCCACCCGCGCCATCTCCGACAACCCGTCGCTCGCCGCCGCATCGGGCATCAACGTCGACCGGGTGGTCCGCATCGTCTGGATCATGGCCGCCGGCCTCGCCGGGCCTCGCCGGCATCCTCTAGGCCTACTTCCGCCCCGGGCGTGAAGTGGGACATGGGCGCGCAGATCCTGCTGCTGATCTTCGCGGCGATCACCCTGGGCGGACTCGGCACCGCATTCGGCGCGCTCGTCGGCGCGCTCATCGTCGGAATCCTCGTCGAGATCTCGACGCCTGTGGATCCCGGCCGACCTCAAGTACGTCGGCGCGCTCGTCGTGCTGATCCTCATCCTGCTGTTGCGACCCCAGGGCATCCTCGGTCGCCGAGAGAGAATTGGCTAGGAGGCCCTGACATGGATTTGGCACAGATCCTCTCCAACACGGTCGCGTTCCTCATCGCGCCGGCCACCATCGCCTATGCGCTGGCGGCGATCGGCCTCTCGGTCCACTTCGGCTACGCCGGGCTGCTCAACTTCGGCATCGCGGCGTACATGGCCATCGGCGCCTACGGCTACGCGATCTCGGTCCTCACCTTCGGATTCCCGTGGTGGGGCGGGATGCTGGTCGGCATCGTCGGCTCGGTGATCTTCTCGCTGATCCTCGGCATCCCGACGCTGCGACTGCGCGGCGACTATCTCGCGATCGTCACGATCGCGGCGGCCGAGATCGTGCGTCTGCTGTTCACCGACGGCAGACTTCGACGAGTCACCAGCTCCGCCGACGGGCTGAGCGGGTACCACAGCGAGCTTCCGGGCGGCGAACCCGTTCCCCGAGGGCACGTATGGCTTCGGGCCGTGGGACCTACAGCGCGAACGGCTCGTGGGTCCGCATCGTTCGGCGTCGCTCCTCGCTCGCGGTCGCCGTGCTCGTGGTCTGGGCTCTCATGCGCAGCCCGTGGGGCCGCGTGCTCAAGGGCATCCGCGAGGACGAGGATGCGGTCCGCGCCCTCGGCAAGAACGTGTTCGCCTACAAGATGCAGGCCCTCATGCTCGGCGGCGTCTTCGGCGCCTCGGCGGCGTGGTCTTCGCGCTGCCGTCCGCGGTCATCCCGGGCTCCTACGTGACGTCGCTGACCTTCTTCGTCTACACGCCTGCTGCTCGGCGGCGCCGCGACCGTCTTCGGACCCGTGCTCGGCTCCGATCCTCTTCTGGGTGCTGCAGACCTTCCTCGGCAACATCCTCCCCGGCCTCGCGTCGATCGGCGTCCTGCCTGTATCCAGCTCCCAGGCGAGCACGCTGAGATTCATCCTGGTGGGCGTCGCTCTGATGCTGATCGTGATCTTCCGGCCGCAGGGCATCCTCGGCAACAAGAAGGAGCTGACCTTTGTCAAGTGAGATCCCGGAGCCGGTACCCCCGGTCGTCGCCCATGCCGCACGCACCGCCGTCCGAAGACGACCGGCCTGCACAAGGGAGATGCCAGCCCCCGGCGTCGCCAAGGTCGACCCGATCATCGTCGCCGACGGCATCACCCGCACGTTCGGCGGCCTGACGGCCGTCGACGTCGAGCACCTGGAGATCCCCCGCAACGCCATCACAGCCCTGATCGGCCCGAACGGCGCGGGCAAGACCACGCTCTTCAACCTCCTACCGGCTTCGACAAGCCCGACGCCGGCACGTGGACCTTCGACGGCAAGTCCCTCGTCGGACGTCCCCGCCTACAAGGTCGCCCGGATGGGCCAGGTCCGCACCTTCCAGCTGACGAAGGCACTCGGCACTGCTCACCGTGCTCGAGAACATGAAGCTCGGCGCCAAGGGCCAGACCGGCGAGAACTTCTTCCAGAGCCTCTTCCCCGCCCTGTGGCGCAAGCAGGACGAGGAGATCGAGGCAGAAGGCTCTCGATCTGCTGGTGAAGTTCAAGCTCGACGCCAAGAAGGACGACTTCGCGGCCAGCCTCTCGGGTGGACAGCGCAAGCTGCTCGAGATGGCACGAGCGCTCATGAGCGATCCCGTCCTGGTGATGCTCGACGAGCCCATGGCCGGCGTCAACCCGGCGCTGACCCAGTCGCTGCTCGACAAGATCCTCGACCTCAAGGACGAGGGCATGACGGTGCTGTTCGTCGAGCACGACATGCACATGGTCCGCCACATCGCCGACTGGGTGGTCGTCATGGCGGAAGGTCAGGTCGTCGCCGAGGGCCCGCCGACTCGAGGTCATGCAGAATCCGGCGGTGATCGACGCCTACCTCGGCGCTCACCAGGAGATCGACCTGGGCGAGCTCACGGGCCGCTACACACCGGAAGGGAAGAGCTGATGGCCGCCGCAGAGTCCGCCGCACCCGTGGAGCGTCCCTCGACCGATCCGAGTCGGCTCGTCGTGCACATCGACAACATCACAGCGGGCTACCTGCCCGGGGTCAACATCCTCAACGGCTGCTCTCTCAAGGCCTACGAGGGCGAGCTCATCGGCATCATCGGCCCGAATGGAGCCGGCAAGTCGACGCTGCTGAAGTCGATCTTCGGCCAGGTCAAGATCCGCGATGGCGCGATCCGTCTGATGGGTGATGACATCACCGGCCTCAAGGCGGACAAGCTGGTCTCCCGCGGAGTCGGCATGGTGCCGCAGAACAACAATGTGTTCCCCAGCCTCTCCATCGAGGAGAACCTCCAGATGGGCCTCTACCAGCGCCCCAAGGAGTACAAGGAGCGCCTCGAATTCGTGACGGGCATCTTCGCCGAGCTGGGCAAGCGCCTCAAGCAGCGCGCGGGCTCGCTGTCCGGCGGCGAGCGCCAGATGGTCGCGATGGGCCGGGCGCTCATGATGCGACCGCACGTGCTGCTGCTGGACGAGCCGTCCGCTGGCCTGTCCCCCGCCCGTCAGGACGAGGCGTTCATCCGCGTCTCCGAGATCAACAAGGCGGGCGTGACCACCATCATGGTCGAGCAGAACGCGCGACGCTGCCTCCAGATCTGCGATCGCGGATATGTGCTCGACCAGGGCCGGGATGCCTACACGGGGACGGGCCGGGACCTGCTCAACGATCCCAAGGTCATCAACCTGTATCTGGGCACGCTGGGCGTCGACGCCTGACAGAGGGACCTCAGAGGTGGTCGACCGGTTCCGGTCGGCCACCTCTTCTTCGTGCCGCCCGACAGCTCTGCCGGTCCCTGTCGGACACGGCAGAGCGGGGCCCCGACCTCTCGGTCGGAGCCCCGCTTCGGTGAGTTCAGATCAGCGCGTGATCAGCCCTCGTATGCGGTGTAGTTGTTGTCCTCGCCGTACACGTAGATCCCGATGCTCGCATCCGGTGGGTCGCCGACCTCGTCGAACGAGATCGGGCCGGAGATGCCGTCGTAGTCGGCGGTGCCGCCTCCGATGATGATCGTCGGCGCAATCGGCGAATGTGGTGCACTTCTCGCCATCGCCCGAACCACCAGAGACCTCCTGGAGCTTGCCGGCGATGTCGGTGCCGTCGGTCGAGCCGGCGGCCAGCGCACCCAGGGCGAGCAGCACGGTGGCGTCGTACGACTCCGCCGCGTAGCTGTAGTCCTTCAGCGCAGGCAGACCCTCGGACGACGCGAAGTCGTCGATGGCGCTGGTGAAGTCGGTGAGGGAGTCGATCGTCAGACCCGGCAGGGTTCCCTTCGCTCCGGTGAGCGAGCCGGCAGGCAGCTCATCGCCGAAGTTCTTGAGGTTTCCGTCGACGAAGTAGAGCTTGTCGGACGGGAAGCTCGCGAGGAGGCCCGGGAGGATCGTCTTGACCTCTTCGAACGTGATCAGTGCGATCGCGTCGGGGTCGGCCGCGAGGACCTCCTGGATCTGGGAGTCGAACGAGGTGTCACCGGTGTTGTAGGTCGGTGCGGCGACGACCTCGCCGCCAGCGGCCTCGAAGGAGTCCGTGACGTACTTGGCCAGACCGGTTCCGTACGAGTCGTTGAGGACGATCAGACCGAGAGTCTGGTTGCCGTCTTCCGCGATCAGGTTTCCGAGGACCTCGCCCTGCAGCACATCGGACGGCGCGGTCCTGAAGTACAGGCCCTTGTCGTCGTAGGTGGTGAACGCGTCGGAGGTGTTCGCCGGCGAGAACTGGATGACTCCAGCACCGACCACGTCGTCGATGAACTTCAGCGAGGTGCCGGACGAGGCGGCGCCGATGATGGCGGACACGCCAGCGCCGAGCAGACGCGGGATCTCGGTCTCGTATGCCTTGTTGTCCGTGTCACCCGAGTCGCCGAGGGTGAGATCGACCGTGAGACCGGTGTCGGCGGTGGCAGCGTTGATCTCGCTGATCGCGTACTGCACACCTGCCTCTTCGGGCGGGCCCAGGTAGGCCAGGTTGCCGGTCTGCGGCAGTGCCGTGCCGATCTTCAGGGTGAGGTCGTCGGTGGGAGGTGCTGCGGTCTCTGAAGAACCGGTGCTTGCCGTCGGCGAGCATGCGCTGAGGAACAGCACACTCACGCCGATGACGGCGACGCCGCCCAGCACGTTCTTGAGAGTCCGTGAGCGAGGGGCCTTGGCCTTCTCGAATCCGCTCATTGTTCTCCTTGTTATAGAGGTTTGGGTCACGGCGAAGCGAGGCCGCGAGGTAAAGCTAAGCGGGGAACAATTCCGCCGTGTTACAAGACGGCTCTCAGCGGCGAATCGTTACACTCCGTGACCTAAACGGGTGCCGCCTGTTCAGCCGCCGAATGGCTGATCCGGACGGCATGCAGGGCCGCGCCTGCCTCGTCGAGAGCGATATCCCCCGCGGGAGACAGCCATCCGGGGAAGGGCGATCTGCCGTACCGTGATGCGTGTTCACCACAGCAATGGGGCACCGGATTGCATCTCTCCACGCGAAGCTTGCGCGCACTCGTTGCCGCTCTCGCTGCTGCGCTCCTCGGGGGCCTGGCCGGCTGTGCGGAGTCCAGCTCACCTTCTCTGTCGTCGGCACCAGCGACCACGGCACCAGCGACCCCGGCATCAGAGACCACGGCACCAGCGGCCACGCCCCAGCTCTCGGTGGACGTCCGCCAGACGCGCACCGACGTCGACGGCGGCATGGTGACCCTCCTGGTGAGCAACACGGGCGGTGAGCCGTTCACCGTGACGGATGTGCGGATCGACTCGCCCCTCTTCGCGACCGCGCCGCACTGGGTCGGCGAGACGGTCGTACCGGCGGGGCAGGCCAAGGCCCTGCGAGTCCCCTTCCCCGACGCGGTCTGCGGAGCGGATCGGCCCGCGGACGGCGCCTTCGACGGCGTGGCCACTGTGCATGCGCGCGTCGACGGCAGCGACTTCGACCTCACGCGGACCGCCTCCGACTCATTGGCCGCGCTCGTCCGACTGACCGGGGTCGAATGCGCCGTCGCCGAGCTGGATGCGACCGCCCTGATCGCCCTCGATGAGAACCTCCGGGTCGAGGAGGATGACGGTCATCCGGTCGCCCTGCTGGACCTCGTGATCACGCCTCGCGGCTCGGGCACCGGCTCCTTCGTGATCGACACGTCGGGCAGCACCGTGCTCCTCCGACAGGATCCGGACACCGTTCGGCAACTGGGCCTCGAGGTCACCGCGTCGGGATCCCCCACGTCGGTCACGCTGCGCTACATCCCATCGCGATGCGATCCTCACGCTGTCGCGGAGGACAAGGTGGGCACGCGGATACCGCTGACGGTCACGTTCCCCGACGGCACGACGGCCGCCATCGTGGCCGCCGCGTCGTCGACACTGAAGGGCAGGATCTTCGAATACGTCGGACAGTACTGCGGGTGGTGACGAGCCCGAGAAGCTGCGCCTAGGGCGTCGCGACGACCAGGCGTCGCGATCGGCCCACGCGGATGGCATCGACCGACAGCACGATGAGCGCGAGCCAGACGATGCCGAAGCCGATCCAGCCGCTCCGGCGGCATCGCCTCCCCGACGACCGTGATCCCGATGATGAACTGCAGGATCGGAGCGAAGTACTGCAGGAAGCCGACGATCGAGAGCGGAAGCCGGGAGGCAGCGGTCGCGAACAGCAGGAGTGGGATCGCCGTCACGACGCCGGCCGAGAGCAGGATCAGGGTGTTGCCGACTCCCGCGGTGCCGAACACCAGCCCGCTCATCGCGTTGACGACGATGAGCTCGACGACGGCGATCGGGACGAGCCAGGCCGTCTCGAGCGTCAGACCGCTGACGGCATCCACCTGCCCGCCCACCCGCTTCTTGATATAGCCGTAGAAGCCGAAGGAGAAGGCGAGGATGAGCGAGATCCACGGCACCGCGCCGTACCCGACGGTCAGCACCACCACCGCGACGAAGCTCAGGCCGACGGCCGTCCACTGTGCAGGGCGGAGGCGCTCGCCCAAGAAGAAGACGCCGAGGAACACGGTGACGATCGGGTTGATGAAATAGCCGAGCGAGGTCTCGACGACGTGTCCGCCGAGCGTGCCGATCGACGTAGGTCTGCCAGTTCACGAAGATCAGCGCGCCAGCGAGCCCCATCGTGAACAGGACCTTCGGCTGGCGGGCGAGTCCGAGGAACCTGGGCCATGCACGCGTGACCGTGAGCAGCAGCGCGCAGAAGACGAGCGCGAAGACGATGCGCAGCGCGACGATCTCGAACGGGCCGGCGGGTCGCATGGCGAGGAAGTAGAGCGGGAGCACGCCCCAGATCGTGTAAGCGGCGACCCCGGCGATCAGCCCGGTGCGTCGACTGCTCTGCTCTGCGGTTCGGCCGGATGCGTCGACCGTCTGCTGCCTGTCGGTCATCGTTCGCTCACTGTCCCCAGCGTATCCGCCGTTCGGAGGCCGCTCGTCGTCGAGCGGGGCTCCGGCGGCTCCTGGCGCGCAGCTGTCGACGGATGACAGAAGGCCCGCCATCCGCTCGAGCTGAGCGGCGGACGGGCCTTCTGGAGATGCGTACTGCGGGTGCTGCGGGTGCGGTGACGGGAAGGTCAGCGCACCACGACGGCGAGCACGTCGCGCGCGGAGAGGACGAGGAACTCCTCGCCGCCGAACTTGACCTCGGTTCCGCCGTACTTGGAGTAGATGACGCGGTCGCCGACGGCGACGTCGAGCGGGACGCGGTTGCCGTTGTCGTCGATGCGGCCGGGTCCGACGGCGATGACCTCGCCCTCCTGCGGCTTCTCCTTGGCGGTGTCCGGGATCACGAGGCCCGACGCGGTGGTCTGCTCTGCCTCGATCTGCTGGATGACGATGCGGTCCTCGAGCGGCTTGATGGAGACCTTGGTTGCGGTCGACATAGGTGACCTTCTTTCTCTTGCTGAATGGGCCTTGGCCTCAGACAGTGATGTGCCTCAGACGGTGATGAAGGGGCGTCCGCCGCAGACGAAAGTCCGCAGACGCACTGCCCGCTCGGCTGGCACCCGACGGAGCCGAGTGCCAAAGAGAGTCTAGAGGCTCCGCTGGCACTCCTGCAATGCGAGTGCCAGCCGTCGGTGGCGGGTCAGATGACGGCGTTCGGGACGGGCCTCACCGGCGCGGGCGCTAGCGTGAGGGCCATGGAGGAGAGCGAGGTGCGCGAGCTCCTCACCGTCGAAGGACTGCGACTTCTCGACGCCCTTCCGCCCTACCGATCCGGCGCCGATGTGGTCCAGCTGTCGAGCCGGCTGCGCCGCGAGGGCCATCCCCCGTCGCTGATCGCCGCCGTGCTGACCCAGGCACGGCTGCGCGAGAAGGCGGTCGCGAAGTTCGGCCCGTTCGCCAGCCGCATGCTGTTCACGGCGGCGGGGCTCGAGCAGGCCACCCGGCTTCAGGTGGCCGCGCGTCATGCGGCCCGCTTCCGGGATGCCGGTCTCCTGCGGGTCGCGGATCTCGGATGCGGGATCGGCGGCGACGCCCTGGCTCTCGCCGCCCTCGACCTGCAGGTTCTCGGCGTCGAGATCGATGAGGTCACGGCGGCGATCGCCGCGTACAACCTCGCTCCGTTCCCGACCGCGGAGGTCGTGGTCGGCGATGCGGGAACGGCCGACCTCTCCGATGTCGACGCCGTCTTCCTCGATCCGGCCCGGCGAGCTCCCGGACACGACAGCACCACGCGCGTCGACGCGGATCAGTACAGTCCATCGCTCGGCATGGCGTTCGCGATCGCCGAGGCGAAGCCGACCGGCATCAAGCTCGGCCCGGCATTCGACCGCGAGGAGATCCCCACAGGCGTCGAGGCGCAGTGGGTGACCGTCGACGGAGAGACGGTCGAGCTGAGCCTGTGGTCGGGGGCGCTGGCCCGCCCCCTCGTCCGACGCGCGGCGCTCGTCATCGCGGGCGATCGGGTCGCCGAGCTCACCGCCCCCGCCGACAGCGAGGATCCTGAGCTCCGGCCTCTGCAGGGCTATCTGCACGAGCCGGCCGGTGCCGTGATCCGCTCACGCCTCATCGGCGATCTCGCGGGCAGCCTGGATGCCGGGATCGTCAGCGACCGGATCGCCTACCTGACCGGGTCGTCCATCAGCACGTCGCCGCTGGCTGCGAGCTTCGAGATCGACGCCGAGCTGCCGATCGACGAGCGTCGGATCGCCCGCGAGCTCCGCAGCCGCGGCATCGGTCGGCTGGAGGTGAAGAAGCGCGGGGTGGACATCGATCCGGCGGCCTTCCGCGCCAAGCTGGGCCTCAAGGGCGATGGGGAGGCCACCCTCATCCTCACCCGCGTCGCGGGCAGGCGCACCGCCCTCCTCGCCCACCGCGTCTGATCCGCCCCTTTTCCTACGTTCCCTTTCCTACGTTCCGGCCGAATGTGCACGAAATTTCGTAGGTATCTGCGGGGATCGAGCAGATGATCCGCCCGGCCTTTCGCGCATGCCGGTGTGATTCGGCTGGACCCACGCAGCGAGGCTTGTCCTGCGCAGACGGGCCCATGTGCACGAAACGGCCCCATGTGCACGGAATTACGTGCACATAGGGCCGGAACGTAGGAACTAGGAGAAGTCGTTGTAGTAGTCGTAGCCGCTGCCATAGGACGAGAAGACGATGCCCCAGATGACGAAGCCAGCGATCGCGATCAGGAGGCCGACGAAGCCGAGGATGATCCCCGTGAGCCACAGTCCCTTGGAGGCGTGGGGCTCCTTGGCCTTCCCGAGGAAGCCCAGCACGATCGCACCGACCGGGAGGAAGAGCTGCAGCACCGAGCCGACGAACGGAATGAAGACGATCGCTCCCCCGAGGAAGCTCAGGATTCCGGCGACGAGCGAGATGATGCTCAGCACCGGCGCCTTGGCGCCTGAGGGGACCGAGCCCGCCGGAGCACCGTAGTTGGGTGCGCCCGGAGCGCCGTAGTTCACCGACCCAGCGGGCGCGGGAGGCGTCGCATAGGGCGGCGGGGTCGCGCCAGCCGTCGAGTAGGGCGGAGCAGGCGGCGCGTAGCTCGGGGTCGGCCCGGCCGAAGGTGCAGGCGGGGTGGGCGCAGTGGGCGGGGGACCGTACGACGGCGGGGCGGGAGGAGCCACCGGTGGCGTCGCGGGCGACGCGAAGGTCGGCGGAGCAGGCGGCGCGGGCGGAGCGCGGCGGCGCCGGCGGTGCGGAGGCGCCGGCGGTAGCCGGGAGGAGCGGGCGGCTCAGTCGACGAGTTCGGCCCGGTCGAGGAGGTCGGCTCAGTCGACGGCGCTGCAGCAGGAGGAGCGGGCGGCGGAACGGCGCCGTCCTTGGGCGCGTCGCCGGGCGTTGGATCGGTCATGGGGTTCCTGTCGGTCGGCGGTCAGGTGCGACGCACGACGGGCACGCCCCGACCAGTGTGCCGGAGTGCGCGGGCGCTTCCGCCCGCACACTCCGATCCGCGCTCGATAGGACGAGCGATGGACTACTGAACGGTGCTGAGGCCGGCGCCGGCCACGGACAGCGAGACGATGATCGCGATCCAGATGAATCCGAGCACCAGGCCGACGAAGCCGAGGATGATGCCGGTCAGCCAGAAGCCGCGGGCGTGCGGCTCGCGGCTGCGGCCGAGGAACCCGAGCACGATGGCGGCGATGGAGGGGAGGGTGCCGAAGAAGAGTCCGACGATGCCCGCGACGAGCGAGATGATCGACAGGGTCTTGGATGGTGCGGCGCCGGCGTACTGAGGGCTGGAGTACTGCGGCTGGGGCGTCGACATGCGGGATCTCCCTAGTGATGGATTCTCAGCTCATTCTGAGGATCGCGATGGATTCATCGTGTCAGCGGGGGCGGACGAGTGTCAATTCGGATGGTCGTCCTGTTACCTCGACGTCACATACCCGACGTCACGCACCCCGACGTCACGCACCCCGACGTCACATACCCCGAGTCAGCACCCCGACGTCACATACCCCCGGGTCACATACCTCGGCGTCACCATGTGGGGGCGCTGGCCGAGTCAGAAGCGCATGTCTGAGGATGCTCGTCCGACCTGGGCAGTGGTGACCGGCAGAGAGGAATCGGCGCCGAATCCGGGGTCGGATGGCGCGTGTCCCGCGGCGACCAGCGCGGGCGCCGACTCCGGCGATCATCGCACCGTTGTCGGTGCAGAGCGAGAGGGGCGGAATCCGCAGCGCGATGCCCGCCGCCTCGCAGCGCTCGGCGGCCACCGCGCGCAGGCGGGCGTTGGCGACGACTCCCCCGCCGAGCAGCAGGCGGGGCACGCCGAGGTCCTGGCACGCCGCGATGGCCTTGCCGAGCAGCACGTCGACGACCGCCTCGCGGAAGCTGGCGGCGACGTCGGCGACACGGATCTCCATGGCGCCGTCGTCCTGCCGCTCGACCCATCGGGCGACCGAGGTCTTCAGCCCGGAGAACGAGAAGTCGTAGCGATGCGCGGCCAGGTCCTTCGGCTGAGTGAGCCCGCGCGGGAAGCGGATGGCGGTCGGGATCGCCGTCGCGGCGGCCGCGGTCGATCCCGCGGCCCGCCGGGATAGCCGCAGTGCCGAGCAGCCGGGCGACCTTGTCGAAGGCCTCGCCAGCGGCGTCGTCGATCGTCTCGCCGAGCAGTTCGACGTCGGTGATGAGGTCGCGCACCAGCAGCAGCGAGGTGTGACCGCCCGAGACGAGCAGCGCGATGGTGGCTCGCCTCGTACGCGAGTCCGGCCCGGCGCGCCGTCGGTCGACGAGGTAGTCCGCGCCGACGTGGCCGATGAGGTGATTGACGCCGTAGAGCGGCTTGCCCGCCGCGAGCGGCCAGCGCCCTTGGCCGCCCCGACGCCGACCATGAGCGCGCCGGCGAGACCGGGTCCGCTGGTCACGGCGATCGCGTCGAGCTCGGCGAGCGCGCACATCCGGCCTCGGCGAGCGCCTGCGCGCGAGCGCCGGCTCGATCGCCTCGAGGTGCGCGCGCGCGGCGACCTCGGGCACGACGCCGCCGTAGCGGGCGTGCTGCTCCATCGACGACGAGATGACGTTGGCGAGCACCGGTTCGCCGCGGACGATGCCGATGCCCGTCTCGTCGCAGCGAGGTCTCGATGCCGAGCACGAGCGGTCCGCCGCGGCTCATGCCGCACGCGCTCATCGGGAGCCCCGATCGGCTGGCGCTGGGCCGGACGCGGTCCGGCGCATGATCACGGCCGCCACGTCGTCGGGCTGGTAGTAGTGCGGACGCACGCCGAGCTCCTCGAAGCCGAGCGAGCGGTACAGGTTCTGGGCCGGCGGATTGTCCTCGCGCACCTCGAGGAACACGCTCGTGCGCGCCGCGTTCGGCCGCGGCATCGAGCAGGGTCGTCATCAGCGCGCGGCCGAGCCCGGTCCGACGAGCCGAATCGACTACGGCGAGGGTCTGGATCTCGGCGTCCGTCGCTCCGGCCGGAGCGAGCAGCCCGGCGTAGCCGACGATCTGCTGACCCTCCCGCTGCCCGTCGGGGCCCGGCTCATCGAGCGCGCCGCCGGTCACGGCGACGAGGTAGACGGTGTGCTCGCTGCGCAGCTCGGCCTCCATCATCGTGCGCGACCACGCATCGGACGGGAACACGTCCACCTCGAGTCGCATGATCGCGGCGAGGTCGTCCGGGTCGGCGGGCCGCAGTCGCCAGCTCATCCGGTCACCCGCTTGGGCGCGGAGAGCGTGACGTCGGGCGAGCGCAGGTAGACGGCATCGCCGGACGGGAAGGCGCGTCCGGCAGCCCAGGAGCGCTCGGCCACCATGCCGAGCCAGCCCGCCGGGATCGAGCGCGCGTCGATGCGGCGGTCGGCAGCCGGGCAGCGTCGCATCCGCCTTGGCGAGCGCGGGGCCCTCGATGCGGTGCGGGATGCCCTGTCGGATCCGCGCCCGAGTAGAGCGACCAGAACACCTCGCGGCGACGCGCATCGGTGGCGACGAGCAGGCTGCCTATCGCCCGCCGAGGCGTAGTGGCCTGCGGCGACGGCGTCGTGGCTGATCACGGGTGCGACAGGGATGCCGGCACCCAGCGCGAAGGCGCGGCCGGCGGCCATTCCGACCCGCAGACCCGTGAAGGGTCCGGGGCCGATGCCGAGAGCCACCGCGGATAGGGCTTCGACTCGGACGTGCCGCCTGCGCGAGCACCTCGGCGATCAGCTCCCCGACCACTTCGGCGTGCCGGAGCGGATCATCGCTCGACGCCTCCGCCAGGATGCCGGTCTCGAAGTCGACGACGGCAGCGCTGGTACCGGCGGAGCTGTCGATCGCGAGGAGCATCCTGCAAGCCTACGAGCCGAGAATGGCGGCGCTGTTCCCGTGGCTGCGCCGGGCGCCAGCGCCCATGCCGAAGACCGCTTCCGCGGACGGGGCTTCGACACGCGCCTTCGGCGCGGCTCAGCCACCGGATGTAGCTCAGTCGCGCGCGGCTCAGCCACCGGAGCCCGCTCAGGCGCTGCAGCGCGCCAGGAGCCCAGCGCGGGCCGTGGCCGAGATCGTGACCGTGCGCGGCTCGGGACCGCCGTCCTCCCCCTCGTCTTCGCCCAGCGGCGCATCGCCCTCGCGCCGCGCGATCTCGATGGTGAGGAACGACTCGGCGACCCCGTCGAGCAGCCCAGCGCCCCACTCGACCGCGACGACCGAGTCCGCGAAGTCGAGATCGAGATCGTCCAGCTCCGCCGCGGAGCCGAGCCGGTAGGCGTCAGCGTGCACCAGGGATGGACCGGAGACGAGCGAGGGGTGGGTGCGCGCGAGCACGAAGGTCGGGCTGGTGATGGGGTCCGCGGACCCCAGCCCCTCGCCGATCCCTCGAACCAGCGGCCGTCTTGCCCGCGCCGAGCGGCCCAGACAGGATGACCAGGTCTCCCGCCCGCAGCGGCGCGGCGAGCTCCCGGCCGAGCGCGTGCATCTCCTCGGGGGCGTCAGGCGATCTCCGCGGACCGTCATCCCGCCTCCGGCGAGGTGGCGCTCATCGGCGCCGCTCGACCCGCGGACCGATGCGGGTCACGATCTCGTAGTTGATGGTGCCGGCCCACCGAGCCCAGTCGTCCGCGCTCGGGTGCCCGCGCAGCGGGATCGCCGAACAGAACAGCGATGTCGCCGGCCCGCACGGCTGCGTCGCCGACGTCGACCACGAGCTGATCCATCGCGATCCGCCCCCGCACCGGGTGGCGGACGCCGTCGATCCAGACCTCGGCGACACTGGATGCGGCGCGCGGGATGCCCTCGGCGTAGCCGAGAGGGATCAGCGCGAGCGTCGTCGCGAGCCGAGGCACGCCAGATGTGGTCATAGGAGACGCCGGCGCCCGCGTCGACGCGACGCACGGCGGCGACGCTGACCGCGCAGGGTCATCGCCGGACGAGTCCGAGGTCGGCCGAGCCCATCTCGGCGAAGGGCGAGAGCCCGTAGATGCCGATCCCGAGACGGACGAGGTCGAAGCGGGCGTCGGGTCGCTGGATCGCGGCGGCGGTGCTGGCGAGGTGGCGAAGGTCCGGGCTGAGGCCGGCGTCCGTCCGCCAGGTCAGTGCGGTCGTGAAGGCGGCGATCGCCGCATCGTCGCCTTCGCGCGACGTGTTCGGCCAGGTGCGAGAAGATGCCCGCGGACGCGGAGCAGGCCGGCCTTCTCGAGCAGGCGCCGCGCGATCGAACGCCTCGTCCCAGTGCTCAGGAGGGAGGCCGTTGCGGCTGAGCCCGGTCTCGACCTTGAGCTGGACGAGCGGCGGAGCCTCCGCGTCGAGGTGACGCGAGCAGCTCGAGCTGGTCGATGGTGGAGACGCCGATGTCGATGCCCGCGTCGATCGCCGGAGCGAAGTCGGTGGTCGGGTCGTGCAGCCAGGCGAGGACCGGTGCGGTGATGCCTGCGGCGCGCAGCGCGAGCGCCTCGCCGATGTCGGCGACGCCCAGCCAGGCGGCACCGCCCTCGAGCGCGGCACGGGCGCCGGCGCTGCTCCGTGCCCGTAGCCGTTCGCCTTGACCACCGCCATCGCCGCCGCGGGGGCGACCTGGGCGCGCAGCCGTTCGACGTTGGCTCGGATGGCCGCGAGATCGATGTCCGCTCGACGCTCCGGCCCGAGGTGGCTGATCGCGGATCCCCTTCCGCGACGACGAACGC
>CAWHND010000008.1:0-206890 GCA_963830655.1 uncultured Actinomycetota bacterium | reverse complement strand
GATGACGCTCGTCGCCGGAGTCGACTCGTCGACCCAGAGCTGCAAGGTGGTCGTCCGCGACCTGGAGACGGGCGCTATCGTCCGCGAGGGTCGCGCGGCTCACCCGGCCGGCACATCGGTCGATCCCGAGGCCTGGTGGCTCGCACTCAGGTCCGCCCTCGATTCCGCGGGCGGACTCGAGGGGGTCGCGGCGATCGCCATCGGCGGTCAGCAGCACGGGATGGTGGCTCCTCGACGAGTCGGGCCGCGTCATCCGCGACGCCCTGCTCTGGAACGACACCCGCTCCGCGCAGGCGGCCCGCGACCTCATCGTGGAGTTCGGCGCCGAGGAGCTCGCCTCCCGGACCGGGTCGGTGCCCGTCGCCTCGTTCACTGCCACCAAGCTGCGCTGGCTGCGCGATGCGGAGCCCGAGAACGCCGCCCGCGTCGCCGCGGTGGCGCTCCCCCACGACTGGCTGACCTGGAGACTGCGCGGCTTCGGCCCCGACAGCACCGACCCCAACGGTGCCGTGCTCTCCGAGCTGGTCACCGATCGCTCGGACGCAAGCGGGACCAGCTACTGGAATCCGACGACCGAGGACTACGACCGCGAGCTGCTCATCGCCGCGCTCGGTCACGACGTGATCCTGCCCCGGGTTCTCGGTCCGTCTGAGCGGGCAGGCACCGTCGCCGGCTCGGAGATCCTGATCGGCCCCGGCGCCGGAGACAACGCGGGCGCCGCTCTCGGACTGGGCGCGGCGACGGGCGATGTCGTCGTGTCGATCGGCACGAGCGGCACGGTCTTCGCGGTCACCGAGGCTGCGACGGCGGACGCGACGGGAACTGTCGCGGGCTTCGCCGACGCGACCGGCCACTTCCTCCCGCTCGTCGCGACCCTCAACGCGGCGCGCATCCTGGATGCGACGGCGAGCCTGCTCGGCGTGACCCACGACGAGCTCGGCGCCCTCGCGCTCGAGGCGCCGGCCGGGTCGGACGGCCTGGTGCTGCAGCCGTACTTCGAGGGCGAGCGCACTCCGAACCTGCCCGATGCCACGGCCACCCTCTTCGGCATGACTCTCGCCACCACCACCCGTGCCCACCTGGCGCGCGCCGCGATCGAGGGGCTGCTCTGCGGATTGGCCGACGGCCTGGCCGCGATCACATCCCTCGGGGTCGAGGCCGAGCGGGTGCTGCTGATCGGTGGCGCCGCCCTCAATCCGGCGGTCCAGCGGATCGCCAGCGAGGTCTTCCCCATCGCCGTGCACGTGCCTGAGCCGGGAGAGTACGTCGCCGGCGGCGCAGCCCGCCAGGCCGCCTGGGTCCTCACCGGCGAGCTGCCCAGCTGGTCGACCGCCATGCTCGCGGAGCTCGACGTGGCCTACGCACCGGTGATCCGCGAGCAGTACGCGGCTCGACGCTGAGGCTCGACCCGTCACGTCGTCAGCTACCCGCCGTCAGTCCTCCTCATCGTCGCGGGGACGGCGGAGGATGATGATGCCGAAGGTGACGGCGGCGACCAGCGCGATCACCACGGCAGTGCCGATCAGCAGGTAGGAATCCGAGCCAACCCCCGAGGGTGGAGCGCTGTCGCTCGGGGCGGCCGCGCCCTCCCCACACGTCGGCCCGCTCGAGGTGCCCTCAGCCGCGGTCGCACCCTCGACCGGTTCATACCGGAATGAGAATGTATCGCTCACCGCATGGCCGTCTGCCGATACGATCCGCCAGACCACCGTGTACACCCCGGCCTCTCCGAGTGCGATCGGAGCGGACACCTTCGTTCCCGACACCGAGGCGCAGGCCGTCTCGAAGTGGGTCGCACTGCCATCGGGCCCCGTCACCTGCAGCCGGGTCGAGTCGGCGAAGTCGAGCACGGCGTTGTTGAAGGTCAGGCCGATCTGGTCGAGCTCTGCCGTGACCGTCGAGTCGGCGGTCGGATCGGTCGAGATCAGGTAGTCGTGCGCCGACGCGGCGCCGGCAGGCACCAGTGCGAGCGCGGCCGCGAGCATCAGTGCGGAAGCGACAGCGAGGCGCCTCCGAGTCCGCGCCGTAGGGCGAGGGGACGAAGCCCGCGACCGCGCCACGGCTATGCCTTCTTCCGAGGGCTCGCAGCCCTGCGGCTTCGCGCGAGTGCGAGTCCCGAGACCACCAGGGCGACTGCAGCCACGCCGAGCCCGAGGAAGCCGACGACGAGGCCGGTCGAGTCCGATGAGGACTGCCCTGCGGACGTTTCCGCATGCTCGCCGTCGTCCGCATGAACCGAAGCCCCACCGTGGCTGTCGCCCGCGGGGGCCTCATCAGTGATGTACAGGGTCGGTGCCGGGAACTCTGGCTCCACTCCTGACGCCGGGGTCGGGTCCGTCCAGCTCGAGACTGAGCCGTCCGAGTAGGTCTGGACGACGGGAAGCAGGATGCTGCCGGTGTCCGGCACCGCGCCGACGGACACCGTGAAGCGCTGGAACTCTCCGTCGCCGATTCCCGCGCCCGTCGCCGTGAACCTGATGCTCGTCGGCGCAGTGGAGATGGTGGTGCCGTCGACGTCGACCGGTGCGGGCAGCTCGCTGGTCACCACCTGGGCGGTCCAGCCGTCGACGGGCTCGACGGCCGCGTAGCTGAACGGAGTGTCGGTCGGCAGCTGGATCTCGACCGAAGTGGTGGCCGCCGTCGCCGACTCGTTGGGCACCCGGAAGGTCAGCAGGGCGTACTCCCCCGGCTCGGCGTTCTCGGGGTCGACGTGCACGTGCGCGCTGGCGGCGAGCGGCGCGGCGAGCACGAGCGCGAGCGCGACGGCCGCGACCCCGACTCGCATGGATCGAGTGCACGGATCGGGCCTGTGTGAAACGGGAGTGTCTGAAACGGGTGGTGTGGGAAAGGGTGTGGCGAGCCATGCGTAGTCCTTCGAGAGAGAGCGGACAGCGCGCTTCATATCGGCCTGGTCGGCCGTCGGAGCGCTGTTCGATGCTGCAGCGGCGATGCGCGCTGCGGGTGAGCCCGCACGCCACGAAGGGCGGAGGGGCCGGTCCGGGTGCAGGAGAGCTTCCCGGCAGGCGACGAACGATCAGAGCGGCAGGGGTGGCCCGCGGTGGCGCACGCCGCACCAGGCGAGGAGCTGCGCCTGCAGCCGGCCGACGCCATGGGCGGGCGGAGAGGGCTTCCGGACGGGAGCAGAGATGGTCCGGACCATGGGAAGCAGTCGACGGAGCACCCAGGCCGCGCGGAGCACCAGCGCCCAGAACGCGCCTTCGCCGCAGCGGAGCGCGATCAGGGTGATGCCCGCCGCGGCGAGGTGCGCGACGGTCATCCCGGCGGAGAGACCGAGCAGTCCTGAGCCCGATGAGGCGCCGTCCATGACCTGCATCGAGAGCGGGATGGGTGGCGGCGGCAGGTGGGAGAGATGCCCGTCGAGGCCCGAGCGCGACAGAGAACCGGTCATCCCCATGCTGAACAGGGCGTGCAGCAGAGCCTGCGCCACGACCACCACGGCTCCCAGCCGCACCGTGGACAGGCGACGGCCGATGAGCACCACGGCGGGTGGCATTGCCAGGCCAAGAGCAGCGACCAGGACGATCGGCGCGGGCGCCGATCCTCCGCCGAGCACGTGGAAGCTCAGGGCGACGAAGACCGCGAGGCTCGACGCGACGCCAGCACGCATCGTCCGCACGCCTCGGGACGCGAGCCCACCGGGCGTCGGATCCGAGGTCGGCGTGGCTGACATGTCGACTTCAGGATATCGGGAGCCGCAATCGCTCAGCCGACCGGCGACATGCGGTGCGCCTCCTCGAGGATCCGCACCACGGCGAGGGCGTCACGCGGATCCACCGGGAACGGGCTCCCCGTGCGGATGCTGGCGGCGACCGCGGCATAGAACGCGGGGTAGTCCCCCGCCTCAGTGGGGACGGCGCGCAGCTCGTCGCCCACGCCGATCAGGCCCCATTCGTGCTCCGGGGTGACCCCGAAGCCCTCCGAGCCCGGCCAGCGCTGCTCCTTGAGGAACGGCTCCTGATTGTCGAGTCCGTCCACGCAGTAGGCGCCCTCGGAGCCGAGCACTCGGAACCGCGGACCGGTCTGGCCGGCCACCCGGCTCACGATGAGATGGGAGACGACGCCGCCGTCATGCTCGAGGATCAGCACGGCATCGTCGTCGCTGACGCCGCCATCGCGCACGATGCGCAGCTCAGCGCGCGCCAGCGTCGCCGGTCCGAACAGCTGGAGCGCCTGATCGACCAGGTGGCTGCCGAGGTCGAACGTGATCCCGGCACCCTGCTCGATGGTCGTGGTGTCCTGCCAGCGCTGCCGGGTCGGACCACCCCACCGCTCGAAGGTCGACTCGAACCGGAACACGGTGCCGAGCGCACCCTCGTCGACGAGGCGACGAATGGTGCGGAAGTCGCCGTCCCAGCGCCGGTTCTGGAACACCGCCAGCACCCTGCCTGCGCTCTCGGCGGCCGCGATGAGCTGCTCGGCCGCGTCGACGGAAGGTGCGAACGGCTTGTCCACCACGACGCTGGCTCCGGCGGCGAACGCCGCGAGCCCCTGCTCCAGATGCACGTGTGCAGGAGACGCGAGCACGATCAGGTCGAGCTCGCCCGCCCGCCCCAGCAGGTCATCGGGGGACGCGACGATCTCGGCGTCCGGATGCTGGGCGCGGGCCTCGGCGGCGCGCTCGCTGCTGCTCGTCGCGACCAGCGCGAGCTCGAAGTCGGGGTTGGTGGCGATGAACGGAGCGTGGAACACCCGCCCGGCCAGTCCGAAGCCGATGATGCCGACGCGCAACGGTGTACTCATGCGCCTCATCCTGGCCCACGACGTCCACATGCGCGATTCGGCATATGACCTCCATGCCCGTGCCCGTGCCCGTGATCCAGCGGGTGAGCGGGCCGCCGCTGAGCGCGGAAGCCCCGCCGCTCGGATGAGCGACAGGGCTTCGCGACTCGCAACGGCGACAGGCTCCGGTCAGGAGGCGGTAGCCGCCTCGAGCAGCGGGACCAGCTGCTCGATCGCGTACGACGCGAGCGAGCGACGTGCCCAGCGAGTACGCCGCCGAGATGTCGCCGTCGATGACGACGGCAGCGGCCGTCCGCGACGGCCGGGACCTTGCGCCACAGCGGGTCGTCGGTGATCTCGGTCGTCTCGATGAAGATCGGGAACGCGACGATGAGGTCGGCGTCGAGCAGCGTCGAGCTGCTCGCTCGGAGATGTCGACCGAGAAGCCGCCGGCGTTGGCGGGCAGCGCCGCGATCGTCGGGTTCTGCACGAAGCCGAGCTCCTCGAGGAGCTCGACCCGCTCGCCGCCCTCGACGTAGGCGCCCCAGCCCTCGCTGGTCTTCGTGGCGGCGGTGACCGTCTTGCCCTGCCCACTCCGGGTGGGCGGCCGGCGGCGTCGGCGAAGGCCTGCTCGATCTCGTCCATGAGCGCTCGCCCTCGGCGGGCACGCCCAGCGCGGTCGAGATCATCGTGCCATCTGGTCCTCGCTGGTCGGTCAGGTAGCTGTCGCCGCCCTCGGGGACGCCGATCGTCGGCGCGATCGTCGGCAGGCGGTCGTAGCGCTCCTGGTCGCCCGAGCTCTTGCACGTCGAGGATCAGGTCGGGCTCGAGCGCGGCGATGGCCTCGTAGGAGGGCTCGAGCGTGCCGATGATCTCCGGGGCCTGGTCGTAGAGGCCCTCGGCCCACGGGCCGACGCCCGTCGCCGCCGAAGCCGAGCCAGTCGGACGCCCCGACGGGCTGGAAGCCGAGGGCGAGCGCCGTCTCGGCGTCGCCCCAGCCGAGCGCGACGACGCGCTGCGGGCTCCTCGTCGATGGTGACGTCGCCGAACTTCGTGCTGACGGTCGGCCGGGGAGGCGCCGTCGAGGCCGGCGGTGTCGCTGGTCGGCGTCGTCGCAGGTGCGTCGCCGTGCTGGATCCGGCCAGCAGCACCGTCGCAGCAGCCAGCGCCGCGAGGGCGGGAGCGCGCGACGGAGGCGGTCGAGATAGTCATCTGTGTGCATTCGCTTTCGTGGCTCGGCCGTCAGGAGCTGTGAGGTCGATCAGCAGGCTTGGTAGGTCGAGGCTAGCCGGAGCTGAGCTGCATGAGCCAGCCCGTGCCGGCCGCCCGGCGGGAGCTCCGAGGCAGGCGTCCGGCGCAGCCGAATCAGCCGGATTCGCGACGATCCGACGGTCTCCGATCCCGGGGATGGCGGTGCTCCGCGATCCGATGCGTCCTCCCGGCGCGCCGCCGCGCACGGCAGGAGCTCTCGGCGCGGTGGCGCTCCTGCTCGCTCGCGACCTGGCTGAGCATCATCGTCGGCTCGCGGCCGGTCCCCCTCACAACCGTGCTGCTGCGCCCTGTTCGGCGACCCGGGAGCGACCGCCGACGCGGCCGTCGTCCTCGAGCTCCGGCATCCCCCGGACTGTCGGTCGCGATCGCGGCCGGCGCCGCGCTCGGCCTGGCCGGCGGCGTCATCCAGGCGGTGACCCGCAATCCGCTCGCGGACCCCGGAATGCTCGGCATCACTCCGGGGAGCGCGCTTCGCGGTCGCCATCGCCGTGGGCTTCCTCGGCGTCGACTCGGCCAGCGACTACCGCTGGTACGCGTTCGGCGGCGCGCTCGTCGGTGATCATCGCGGTCTCGCTCATCGGCGCGGTCGGCCGGGACGGCGGCTCGCCCGCCCGCACCACGCTCGCGGGCGTCGCGCTCGGCGCCGTCTTCATCGGGATCACCTCGTCGATCGTGCTCGCCGATCCGCGCCGCTTCGACGCCGTCCGCGTCGTGGGAGGTCGGGAGCGCTCGACGGCCGCGGCTGGGACGACCTGCTCCCCGTGCTGCCGTTCCTCGCCGCCGGCGCCGTGCTCGCGCTGATGCTGGGCCGCGCCTTCAACTCGCTCGCGCTCGGCGAGGATCGCGCGGCGGCGCTCGGCGTGCGGGTGGGCACTCGTGCGCCTGCTGGCCGCCGTTCGCCGTCGCCCTGCTGGCCGGCGGCGCGACCGCGATGGCCGGTCCCGCTCGCCTTCGTCGGGCTGATGATCCCCCACGTCGCCCGCTGGATCGCCGGCCCCGATCAACGCTGGATCCTCGCCTCTCGTGCATCGTGCTCGGGCCCAGCCTGCTCCTGCTCGCCGACGTCCTCGGCCGCGATCGTCGCTGCCGCCCGGCGAGATCCCCGTCGGCATCGTCACGGCCGCGCGTCGGCGCTCCCGTGCTGATCGTCCTGGCCCGGCGCCGGGGGGTGAGCGGGCTGTGACGGGCACCGCCGAGCTCGTCCGCGCAGCCCGGCGTCCGCCGACCCCGGCATCGAGCGCGGCCGCGCGACTCGCGCCGCGGCGCGACCGGCCGCGCGCCGGCGATCCCGGCGCTCGTCGTGCATCGCGCTGTCGATCGTGCTGCGTCTGCTCGCCCTCGTGGCGCTCGGCGCCTCGGCGACTTCCCGCTCACCCCGCCCGAGGTCGTGCGGGCGGCCTTCGCCACGGACGGCGGGTTCGCGACCACCATCGTGCTCGATGGCGACTGCCGCGCGTGCTCGCGGCCCTCGTCTTCGGCGCGGCGCTCGGCGTCTCGGGCGGCCTCTTCCAGTCACTCACCGCGCAACCCGCTCGGCTCCCCCGACATCATCGGCTTCTCCACCGGCGCCTACACCGGGGCGCTGTCGTCATCACGTCGCGGAGCGTCGTTCGCGATCGGCCGCGGTCGGCGCCCTGGCCGGCGGGCTCGTCACCGCGCTGATCGTCTACCTGCTGGCCTACCGCCGCGGCGTGCACGGCTTCCGGCTGATCATCGTGGGCATCGGCGTCACGGCCATCCTGCAGTCGGCCAACACCCTGCTGCTGCTGCCGCGCCAGCACCGAGGTGGCCATGGAGGCGTCGTTCTGGGGCGCCGGCTCGCTCTCGCTGGTCGGCTGGGAGCCAGCTCGTGCCGGTCGCGATCGCTGCTGGCGGCGCTGACCCCCGCCGTGTTCCTCGCATCCGCGGCCGCTGCGCCAGCTCGAGCTCGGCGACGACGCCGCACGCGCCGCACGGCGTCCGCGTCGAACGCGTCGCGGCTGACGCTCCTCGTGCTCGGCGTCGCGCTGATCGCGCTGGTCACCGCGACCAGCCGGGCCGATCGCCTTCGTCGGCCTGCTCGGCTCCGCAGATCGCGCACCGGCTCGCCCGCTCGCGCCGGAATCGCCGCTCGTCGCCTCGGCGCTGGTCGGCGGCGCTGCTCCTGCTGAGCGCCGACATGGTCGCCCAGCATCGTGCCGCCGACGCCGTCCCGGTCGGCGTCGTCACCATCATCGGATCGGCGGCGTCTACCTGCTCGCGCTGCTCGTGCACGAAGCCAGGAAGCAGCGATGACCGACGCGTCGAGCACCCCACTGACCAGCCCGACCGGCCAGCGCCTCCGCGGTCCGCCCGGCGACGCGCGGCTGCAGACCGTCGACGCCCGCCTCGGCTACGACCGCCGGACCGTCTCGGAGGGACTGTCCGCTGGCATCCCCGACGGCTCGTTCACGGTCATCATCGGCCCGAACGCCTGCGGGAAGTCGACCCTGCTGCGCGCCTTCTGCCCGGCTGCTCAAGCCCGATGGCCGGATCGGTGCTGCTCGACGGCACGGACATCGCCGCACTGCCGCCGAAGGAGGTCGCGCGCACGGTCGGGCTCCTCCCCCAGAGCTCGATCGCGCCCGACGGCATCACGGTCGCCGACCTCGTCGCGCGCGGCCGCTACCCGCACCAGGGGCTGCTCCGGCAGTGGACCGGCCCGACGACGCGTCGCCGTCGACGGAGGCGCTGGCCGCGACCGATCTCACCGATCTCGCCGGCCGCCCGGTCGACGAGCTGTCGGGCGGTCAGCGCCAGCGGGTCTGGGTCGCGATGGCGCTCGCCCAGCAGACCCCGATCCTGCTGCTCGACGAGCCGACGACCTACCTCGACATCGCGCACCAGATCGACCTGCTCGACCTGTTCGCCCGGCCTGCACCGGCAGGGCACCACCCTCGTCGCGGTGCTGCACGACCTCAACCACGCCGCGCGCTACGCGACCCACCTCATCGTGATGCGGCACGGACGGTCGTCGCGACGGGCGCCCCGCGCGAGGTCATCACCGCCGAGCTGGTCGAGGCCGTGTTCGACCTGCCCTGCGTGGTCATCGCCGACCCGGTGACCGGCGCCCCGCTCGTCGTCCCTCGCTGAGAGACCCACGAGCGGGACGATCGACCTGCCCAGTTCTGCCGCCTCGATGATGTTCCAGGGAGCAGAGCTGGGCAGTTCGTGTCGATCGTCAGCGGGCGCCGATCTGCTCCGACTCCACGGAAGAGTGCGAAGCGGCGTCAGCAGCAGCGTCGCGCGTCCGCATCTATCGCGGATCCCGCCTTCGGCCTACCCGCCTTGCCGGCACTCGCCCGCTGCTCGGCCTCGAGCGCCTCGGCCTCGTCGCCGCCGATCGCCTCGCCGCGGGCGACCAGCCCGGCGACGTCCGACAGCGGGATCTGCTTGAGGAACAGCGAGAGCACGAAGGCGATGCGCGATGAACGGCAGCAGGTACCAGAACACCGGCGCCAGCGCGTCGGCGTAGGCGGTCGACGATGCCGTCGCGCACCGCGTCGGGCAGCTGGCTCAGCGTCTGCGGGTCGAGCGTCGCCGTCGCGCTGCGCGGCGTCGCCGGCGCAGGCGCCCGGCGCCGGCGAACACGTCGGTGAGGTTCTCGGTCAGGCGCGTGGTGAAGATCGTGCCGAACACGGCGACGCCGAGCGAGGCGCCGACCTCGCGGAAGTAGTTGTTCGTGCTCGTCGCGGTGCCGATCATCGCCGGCGGCGACCGCGTTCTGCACGACGAGGACGACGACCTGCATGATCAGGCCGAGCCCGGCGCCGAAGACGAACAGGAAGACGCAGATCAGCCAGATCGGGGTGTCGGCGGTCAGCGTGGTCATCGCGACCATCGCGACGGCCGGTGAGCGAGCGTGCCGACGATCGGGAACATCCTGTAGCGGCCGGTCCTCGTGATCAGCGATGCCCGAGACGATCGAGGTGCCGATCAGGCCGACCATCATCGGCAGCATCAGCAGGCCCGGATGCGGCGGCCGAGGTGCCGGACGACATCTGCAGGAACGTCGGCACGAAGCCGATCGCCGCGAACATGCCGAGGCCGAGCACGAGGCCGATCGCGGTCGCGTTGACGAAGATCGGGTTGCGGAAGAGGCGACAGCGGGATGATCGGGTCCTCGGCGCGCGACTCGGTGAAGACGAAGAGCGGCGACGGCGACGCACGCAGGCCGGCGCCGAACGCCCAGGTCTCGAGGGCGCCCCAGCCGTGCGTCGGCGTCGCCGCCGAAGTCGGTGAAGAAGATCAGGCAGGTGGTCGCGACCGAGAGGAAGCACGACGCCGAGGATGTCGATCGGCTTGGTCGCCTTCTTGTTCGGCAGCGTCAGCGCGAACCAGCGCGATCGACGAACGCGGCGATGCCGACCGGGATGTTGATGTAGAACGCCCACTGCCAGGTGAGGTGGTCGACGAAGAAGCCGCCGAGCAGCGGGCCGCCGACGGCGGAGAGGCCGAAGACGGCGCCGAGCGGGCCGAGGTACTTGCCGCGCTCGTAGGCGGGCACGATGTCGGCGATGATCGCCTGCGACAGGATCATCAGCCCGCCGCCGCCGAGGCCCTGCAGGGCGCGGAAGACGACGAACATCCAGAAGTCGCCGGCGAACGCGCAGCCGACCGAGGCGAGCGTGAACAGCGCGATCGCGACGAGGAACAGGTTGCGGCGGCCGAGCACGTCGCCGAACTTGCCGTAGATCGGCATCACGATCGTGGTCGCGAGCAGGTAGGCGGTGGTGATCCAGACCTGGTGCTCGACGCCGCCGAGCTGGCCGACGATCGTCGGCATCGCGGTCGAGACGATGGTCTGGTCGAGGCTGGAGAGCAGCATGCCGGCGATGAGGGCGGCGAAGATGATCCAGATGCGGCGCTTGGTGAGCAGCATCGGGCCCTCGTTGCGGTGCGGCGGTGGCGGCGGTCATCTGGAGGTCCTTTCGAGGAGTGGGGTTCGTGTGGGGGATCTGGGGTGCGGCGCGTCGGCAGGTCCGGCGTCGGCGGATTCGGTTTCGTCGGGCTCGAGGATGGTGCGGTACGTCGCGAGGCATTCGCGGATGGCAGCCGACGATGTCGAACTCCCCGCCCTGTCCGATGTCGGCGACGCCGCTGCCGAAGACGCGCGCCATCGTCGTCTTGATCGCCATCCCGAAGAGGTCGGCGCAGGCGCGGGCACGCGGGTCGTCTGCCGGGACGCCTTCCCGCACGGCGATGAGCTCGACGAGCAGTTGCTCGCGCTCACGGTTGAGGCCCATGAACCGGACCAGCAACTTCGGTTCGCGCTCGAGGGCGGCGTGGAAGTCGACGTGCTCGGCCAGGCCGAATCCGGACCGCTCCGCATGGCCGGCCGCGATGAGCATGAAGTCGTCGAGCACGGCGCGCCACCCCCGCGAGCCGAGGGCGAGGAACTCGGTGGCGAACCGCTCGGTCTCCTCTGTCTCGTCGACGCCGAGGACGGCGTCCTCCTTGCTCGGGAAGTAGTTGAAGAAGGTGCGACGCGAGACGCCGACCTCCTCGCAGAGTTCTTCGATGGTGAAGCCGTTGAGGCCCTGGGCGGCCGTGAGTCGACGCGACACGGTCGTCAGGCGCGCGGCGGTGGCGGCCATCCGGTCGGACAGTCGATTCGTCGAAGTTGCACTCTGCATCACGAAGTGCAGTATTGCACTCTCCGAAGGAGAGTGCAATCCGGCTGTAGGAGCGTCAAGCTGCATTGCAGATCTAGCGGTCAGGTTGCGGAGTGTGCCCGCCGGCAGATGCGCGAAACTCGGAGTGGGCTCCCCGTAGAGACATTGGCGAGCCCACTCGTGTCAGTTGGCGAGGGAGGCAAGCCATTCGAGCGGCTTGTGGTCGTCGAGAGCTCCGACCGCGGCAGCTCCGCATTCGAAGAACAGTGCGATCGTCACCGCGCCAGGGTCGAGGACGCCGCGGGCGAGTTCGCCGACGTAGCTCGCTCGTCCACGGGAGGCGACGAGACCTGCCGTGGATTCAGCGCCCGCGCGCGCGGCATCTGCAGCAGCCCTGAGGGTCGCGGTGAGGAATCCTCCTTGATTCGCGGTTCCGATGAGTGCGTCTGCGGCAGGCGCGAGGGCGTCGATCATGGTGTTGTCGCCCACGTGTGCCCCGCCGAGCTTCTGGATGGTGGCGAGACCGGCTGCGACACCATCAGCGAGCTCAGCAACGGATGCGCCAGAGGGGGAGGCAGCTCGCGAGATGTCGCGGAACCACATCCCGAAAAGAGGTCCGCTTGTGCCGCCGGTGGCGAGGAAGCCGCGGGAGGTAGCGCCGAAGACGGTTGCGAAGGTAGCGATCTCTCGGTTGGGAAGCTTGTCGGTTGATCGTCGGAGGGCGGAGGAGATGTTGGTGCCGAAGTCGCCGTCGCCGGCGAGGCGGTCCAGGTCGGTGAGCCGTTCCTTCGCGGCGGCGAAGTCATTGGCGAATCGGGTGATCCAATCGAAGGCGATGGCACCGGTGATGGAGTCGGTCATGGCGGTGGGTTCCTTACCAGCTGAGGTTGGGAGTGCGAACCGGAGCGTCCCAAGCGCTGACCAGTTCGTCGTCGGCGATGGTAAGAGTGATGGAGGCGCCGTGCATGTCGAGCGACGTCACGTAGGACCCGACCAGGGAGCGGGCGACCTGCACCCCGCGGTCGTAGAGGAGGCGGTGCAACTGCCGGGCGATGATCGACAGTTCGAGAGGGTAGGCGCCGCCGAGTCCGTTGACGATCGCGATCACGGACTGGCCCCGCTTGAGTCCCAGGTTCTTTGCGAGGGGGGTGACCAGCTGCTCGACGAGTTCGTCCGCCGTGGCGAACGGAATGCGGGAGATGCCTCGCTCGCCGTGGATCCCGATGCCGAATTCCACTTCGTCGGCCGCCAGCTCGAAGGCCGCCCGAGATTCGCCTGGGTGCGTGCAGGCGTCCAGGGCCAGGGCAAGGCTGCGGGACCGACTCACGACGTCGCGACCCCGCGCGGCGATGGTGGCGAGGTCTGCACCGGACTCGGCGAGGGCGCCGAGCACCTTTTCGACCGTGACGACCGCTGCGGTCCCGCGGCGGCCGGGTCCGTCGGCGATGCCGTCGGATGCGAGATCATCGTCGACGATGACGGCTTCCATGGAGACGCCGTCATCGCTGACGAGTTCGGCAGCGATCTGGAAGTTGAGTACGTCGCCGGTGTAGTTCTTCACAATGTGGACGACTCCAGCGCCGCTGTCCGCCAGACGAGTGCCGGCCTGCACCTGCTCGGAGGTGGGGCTGGCGAACACGGCGCCGCAGACGGCGGCATCGAGCATCCCGGTGCCGACGAACCCGGCGTGGAGGGGTTCGTGGCCTGATCCGCCGCCTGAGACCAGGCCGACCTTGCCGTTGGCCGGCGTGGCTCGCGAGATGACGTTGTTGGCGGCGTCGAACGCCAGGAGGTTGGGGTGGGTGCGCTGAAGCCCTTCCAGGGCTTCGGCGATGACGTCGTCGGGTCGGTTGACGAATTGGCGGCGGATGGAGGGCATGGGTGCTCCTGTCGTTGCGGTGGGCTGGTGATGTGTCGTAGCGGTTCGTGGGGCAAGGGCTTCGAATAGGAGTGCCGACGATGCCGCCCGGGATCGAGGTGGTCGGCGCTGCGTTCACCGAGGTAGCTCGCGCGTCCTTTGCGAGCGACCAGAGGAAGGGTGCTATCTCGTCCCAACACAGCAGCTCGGCCGCGGCCTCCAACGCGTCCTCCAGAGGCCGGTGCTCTGCTGCGACGGCGAGCAGCGCTTCGGCCGCCGGGGCGAGGGCGTCGACCATGGTCTTGTCGCCAGCCTCGGCTCGGCCCAGGGAGACAACTGCCGCCACCCCCGCCCGGAAGGACTCGGCCAGCGCTGGAGCAGTGAGTTCCGGCGCGGATCCGGCGCTCCGGCCCATCTCGGCGAACATTGATCCGTATAGGGCCCCGCTGGCTCCGCCGACGGTGGTGATCATCGTGATAGCGCAGAGGTGGAGGAGTTGTCCGGCGTCGATCGGGGTCACCTCACGGAGCTTCTGCCGGAGTGCCGAGGTGCCGCGAGTGAGATTCACGCCGTGATCGGCGTCGCCGATGGCGGTGTCGAGTTCGGTCAACCACATCAGGTGGGTCGAGCAGAGATCGTCGAATCGGTTGATCCAAGCGACGAGATCAGCAACTGTGAGGGTTGTCCTCAGAGTCTGCGTCTGGTCGTCATGCACGGGCGTCTTCTTCTTCCAGCGCCTCCGTCAGGGTCGTGCGGTCAGCGCGAGTGCGGGAGACGAAGCCGAACAGCAGACCTGCTGCGATGCCGGCGGCAACCTCCGCGATGACGTAGACGGGCCACTGCTCCCACTGCACGGTTCCGCCGAGGATCTGCTGGACGAGCATCGGTCCTGTCGTGCGGGCCGGGTTGATCGATGCTCCCGTTGCGGGTGCGACGGGGATGATCGCAGCGAAGACGACCAGGCCGATCACGATGCCCGCGAATCCGGGGGCGGCTTTTCGGTGGATGACGCCGAAGACGGTGAAGACGAGGATGAAGGTTCCTAGGAACTCTGCCGTGAACGCCTGCCAGATTGGGATGTCGCCATATGCAGCGACTCCAAGTCCGAGGTCACTTGCCTGCTGGCCGAGCGTGCCGACGATCGCGAATGCGCCGGCCACAGCTCCGAGCACCTGCGCGATGAGGTACCCGGGAACCTCCCGCCACGCGAACTTGCCGCTGACAGCGAGGGCGATGGTGACAGCTGGGTTGATGTGGTTGCCCGAGATGTACCCGAAGACGTAGACCGTGGCGATGACGACGGTCGCGAAAGCCAGAGATATGAACCCCAAGCTGGCCATCGTGAAGGGAGCGTCACCGTTCACGATCAGCGTGGCAGGAACCGAGCCGACGCCGATGAAGACGAGAAAGGCGGTGCCGAGGAACTCAGCGGTCAACCGCTGCCAAGTCCGGTTGTCGTCCATGAAACTGTTCTCCTTTGAACTGATGGTAGGCCGAGATTCGACATTGTCGAAGTGCATTCGGTAATATCGAATAGTGCACGGTCGGTCTCGGGTTGTCAAGAACTCCGCGAGAATGGAGGGCACGTGCGGTGGCGGGCCAGTAGGAGAGTCAGTGATCCAGTCGATAGACCGCGCGGCGAGGATTCTGGCGCTGCTCCAGGGCGCCCGTCGGCTCGGCGTCACTGACCTCGGCGCTGCTCTGGAGCTGCCGCCGTCGACCGTTCACGGCATCCTGAAGTCGCTGCAGGCCCATGGCCTGGTTGCCCAGGAGCGGAGCGGGAATCGCTACATGCTCGGGCCCGCGCTGGTGAAGCTGTCCAATGTGTACCTCGACACACTGGATGTGCGGGCGAGATCGATCCGATGGATGCATGACCTGTCACGACAGACAGGCTTTGCAACAAGGTTGGGCGCAGAGCTCTTCGGTGAAGTCCTGATCATCCATCATGATCGCCGACCAGATGGCTTGGAGCAGATGCCCGAGACCGGGCTGACCATACCGAGTCACGCCTCGGCAATGGGAAAAGTGCTGCTCGCCCTCGACGCTGATCACCGACGCGACGCGCTCAAGCGCCCCCTGCGAACACTGACCGGTGCCACTCGAACGAGTGTCGCTCAGCTCGAGGGTGAGTTCGAACAGATCAGACGGGAGTCGGTGGGCTATGAGATCGAAGAGGCCGTCATCGGTGAGAACTCGATAGCCGCTCCGGTCTACGACAGCAGTGGCGCGGTTGTTGCTGCGGTCGCCGTGGTGGTTCCATCAACGGAATGGCCTGTAGGGCACAGTGTCGTGAGCGAGCTGACTGACGCTGCGCGCAACATCTCACGCGAGCTGGGCGCGCCAAGCTGGTCTGTCCCGACGGACTGATACGCGGGTCATAGCGCTCCTGGCGACGCGCGGCAGAGAAGGCCACGTCCAATCGGTGTCGCCCGAGCCGGGGCGGGTCGAGAGTGGATGGTGGCCCCGAGGGCTGTCCAGCACCACGCGAGGGAGGGCGGTTGAACGCAGAAAGCGGCCGATTCCCTGAGGAAACCGACCACTCGATCTGTGCGCCCGAAGGGATTCGAACCCCCAACCTTCTGATCCGTAGTCAGATGCTCTATCCGTTGAGCTACGGGCGCAGGTCGTGCGAGGTGGCGAGACCTCACACGACTGAAGGCAGTTTCGCCACTTGAGGGCGGCGGAAACGCCTCAGATAGCGTAGCGCACTCGTCCCACGTTCAAGAGCATCAGTGTTCGAGAGCATCAGTGTTCGAGAGCTCCGGCGTTGAGGACGACGCTGAATGATCCGAAGCCCCTACCGGAGGATCGCGTCGAGGTTCGGTCGGCGGTTCCGGATCGGCCGCGGCCTTCGCAACGGATCGATGTCGGCGGGCGGAACCAAATACCGCTTATCGCCCTGGCGCATGAACTCCCAACCGCCGAGGTCGAACATCCGATGGTGGACCGCACACAGCAGCAGACCGTTGTCCAAGTCGGTCGGTCCACCGGCCGCCCAGCTGAGGATATGGGCCGCCTGCACCTGCGAGAGAGGAGCCGTGCAGCCGTCGACCACGCATCCGCCGTCGCGGAACGCCATCGCCCGGCGTTGGGCGCGGTTGAACAGGCGGTTGCCGCGGCCCGCGAAGATGATCTCTCCCTTGGAGTCGAGCACGATCGGGATGATCTTGGCGGTCGCCGCCAGCCGAAGGGTGGTGGCGATGCTGATCGGCTCGTCGACCCCGAGGATGTACGCGGCTCCCACGCCCTCTGTGAGGTCGGCGAGGCTGACCGCGACGAGCATCGTGGTGTCCACCCCCGCCACCTGGCTCCCGTCGGCTGCGATGCCCGCTCGGAGAACTTCCCATCAGAGCGTCGAGCCGGCGCTGCGGCAGGCTACGGGTGTCGGTCATCGCGAGGTCATTGAACTCTCCGTCGACGACGAGCGCCGTCCGGGGCACCATCGAGCCCTGAATGGCAGCGTTGATGAAGCCCGAGTTCTCGGGCGCGGTGTCGATGATGGTGCGCATCATGCCGTTGGGGCGAGCGAAGCTGCGCACCCCCTCGCGCTCGTGCTGCATCGCTTCCCGCGGTTCGACGCCCTCGGCATCGATGAGGTCGGCGGCGTGCTGGCTGAAGGTGGTGAACTCGCTGATGGGGTACGCCTCGGCCTTCTCGACGAGGTTCGCCTCCAACGCGTCCAGCCTCTCGACGGAGAGGTGCCGCTCGGCCCGATCGAGGCAGACCAGTGCGAGCCGCGCGGAGGCGAGCGGGATGCGCCCTTCGTCAACCGCGGCGCCGAGGAGAGGACGCAGCGATGGCAGTTCTTCGCCAGTCAGTGACGTGCGAGCGCGGATGCCCATCCCCACCTTGCCGAACGAAGCGGCAACGGGTTGCGGGAGGCGGCCGATCGAGGCTACGAGGGCCGTGCCGCTGCGCTCGCCGTATTGCTTCGCCAAGGGCTCGACCATGTCGCGGCTGGAGCGATAGCCGATCTCGCCGGCGACCCGAGCGGTGATGCCGTCGACGATCCGAGAGAGCGAGGAGGTCGCCTGCAACAGGGCGAGTCAAGCACGACTTGTCCGCTGCCGTCAGCGCTCGCGTCAACGATTCGGACTCATCGGTGACGCCGAGAGCCTCGAGCTGAGCGAGGAGGGTAGAGGTGCCCTCGAAGACGCGCCGGATGATCGATCCCCTTTGAGGAGAGCATTCCTGAGGCGGAATGCGGAGCCCGGCACGAGCTACGTCAAGCATACCACAGACCAGAGATGAATACGAATGAGCAAGTTCATATTGTCCACAGAGTTTCGCACCTGTGTACAACTCCGTCGGCGAGGCCGTGCCGCTGTTCCAGCTCACGGCTCTGGTCTGCTTGAGTTGTCTCCGTGATACCGGCATCCACCGACAGCGGCGCGACGCCGCGGGGCCGGTGGAGACTCCTCGCCTGGCTCGTGCCGCTGATCGTGGTTATTGCAGTCGTCGGCGTGCTTTTCGCGCGATTCCTCCGTGACCAGCCGGCCCTGATGAGCTTCCTCGCCGACTATCCCGGCCAGTCGGCGCTGCCACAGTCTGCGCCCGTCGGGATCCCGGCCTGGCTCGCGTGGCAGCACGGCCTCAATGCCTTCTTCCTGCTGTTCGTCGTGCGCTCCGGACTCCAGCTTCGCCGCAGGCAGCGACCCGCCGCGTTCTTCCTTCGCAACAACACTGGTCCGTTCACGACGAAGGATCCCCCGCGGCGGATCGGCATCGAGCTCTGGCTGCACCTCGTCGTCGACACTCTCTTCATCGTCAACGGCATCGTCTACGTCGTTCTGCTGTTCGCCACCGGCCAGTGGGTGCGACTGGTCCCCACTCGCTGGGACATCGTGCCCAACGCCTTCTCGGCCGCGCTGCAGTACGCGAGTCTCGACTGGCCGACCGAGAACGGCTGGGTCAACTACAACGCCTTGCAGGTGCTCTCGTACTTCGCCGTCGTCTTCCTGCTTGCGCCCGCCGCCATCGCGACAGGAATCCGGATGTCGCCCGCATTCGTGCGCCGCGACATCCGCTGGTTTCCCCTCGCCCCAGCGACCCGCGTGCACTGGTGGATCCTCGTGGCGTTCCTGGCATTCACCGCCGTGCACGTCTTCCTCGTGCTGGCGACCGGAGCGCTGCGCAACCTCAATCACATCTACACGGCGACCGACAGCAGCTCCCCAGCCGGGCTGATCGTGTTCGTCGCCACGATCGTCGTGATGGTCGTCGCCGTCGTGCTGCTGAAGCCGCCGGTGCTCAAGGTGCTTGCGAGCACCATGGGCACGGTGAAGTAGCTCGACCAGCCCCGAGGCCGGCCGGACAGTAGCCCGCCCAGCCCAAAGGTCGGCCGGACGGAGGTCAGCTGTCCCGCGACTCCGTCACGGAGTAGTGCAGGTGGACCACGCCGTTGCCGAATCGCCGTTCCTCGACCAGCTCGAGCGACAGCGCCAGATCGTCAGGGAAGACGGGATTGCCCGACCCCACCACGACGGGCGAGACGAAGAGGTGAATCTCGTCGACGATGCCAGCGGCGAGCGCCAGCGCGGCGATCTCTGGACCTCCGATGAGGATGTCGCCTGGCGAGGTCGCCTTCAGCTCGACGATGGCAGTCACATCGAGCTCCTCGACGATGCGGGTGCGCGCGCTCTTCGGCTCCTCGAGCGTGCGTGAGTAGACGACCTTGTCTGCCCCCCGCCAGATCTGGGCGTAGTCGCGGATGACCTCTGGCTCGTCGGTGACATCCCACGTCTCCCACGCGACCAGGACGTCATAGAGCCGTCGCCCATAGAGGTGTGTGCCGATCGGGCGCTGTATCTCGTTGACCGCCCGGTGCACCTCCTCGTCGGGCTCGCTCCAATCGAACCTGCCCTCGGCGTCCGCGACATAGCCATCGAGCGAGACGATGCTCGCGAAGATCAGGCGTCCCATGGGGCCACGCTACGCACGGCGTCGCCCGAGCGACAGAGCAAGGGGGGATTTTTCACGACTCAGCGTCAGAGGAAGCTCGGGGGCTCCGTGCGCGCCCAGGCGACTCGGGCGTTCAGGCCACTCGGGCGATCAGGGGACGCGGGGGCTCAGGCGACGCGAGTGGCGACCTGATCGGCGGGCAGTGGACGACCACCGCTCACGAACGCGATCCGCGCCGTCTCTCCCGTCTCCGCATCGACGAAATCGACCAGCGGACCCTTGCCATTCGGGCGATAGCGCAGGCCCCACTCCCCCAACGCTGCGAGCACGGGCGCGAGGGCCCTACCCGCCTCCGTGATCACGTACTCGTCCCTTGTCCGACCACCCTCCGGCTTGTAGGGGCGCCGTTCGAGCACGCCGCCGTCGACGAGCGAGTTGAGGCGCGCGGTGAGCACGTCGCGCGGAGCTCCCAGCGCGTCGAGGAATTCGCTGAAGCGAGTGCTCCCGAACATCGCCTCGCGGACGACGAGAAGCGTCCAGCGATCGCCCAACGCGTCGAGCGTGCGGGCGATGGGGCAACGGCTGTCGGGACCCAATGCGCTCATGCGAGAAGGATACCTGAGTCCAGATCGCCAATCCAGTGCTAGGGTCATCTGCAGCTCAGTTGGCGATCCAAACACAGATGGACGTTCTCTGGGCTCCGAGAGGAACGGAAATCAGTCATGGCACTGTTCGATGGCGCAGTCGTAGTGGTCACCGGAGCGAACGGAGGGCTCGGCAGCGAGTTCGTCCGGCAGGCACTCCAGCGAGGTGCGGCCAAGGTCTACGCGACCGCCCGCACCCCGAAGGACTGGAACGATCCGCGAATCGTCTCGCTGGCCCTCGATGTGACCGATCCGGAGAGCGTCGCAGCTGCTGCCAGCGTGGCGAAGGATGCCACCGTGCTCATCAACAACGCGGGCGTCGGCGGCGGCCACTCGGTGCTCGGGTCCGAGATGGCCGAGGTGCGCCGCGTCTTCGAGACCAACTTCTTCGGTGCTCTCCAGGTCGCGAAGGCCTTCGCCTCGGTGATCCGGGCGAATGGCGGCGGCGCGATCGTCGACATTCACTCCGTGCTCAGCTGGATCGGCCTGGCAGGTGCGTACAGCGCGTCGAAGGCCGCGTTCTGGTCGCTCACGAACTCCCTCCGGCTGGAGCTCGCAGCTGATGGCATCCAGGTCGTAGGCGTGCACCTCGGATACACGGACACCCCGATGACCGCGGGCGTCACCGACCCGAAGAACGACCCGGCGGATGTCGTCCGCGACACCCTCGACGGCATCGAGGCCGGCGAGCTCGAAATCCTGGCCGACCAGATCAGCCGCGACGTCAAGGCCGGACTGTCCGGTCCGATCAGCGCCCTGTACCCGCAGCTCGCAGTCCGCTGATCTTCGGCTCAGCACTTCCGGCCGGTCAGCCGATCGGGTACTCCACGTAGGCGAAGCGGTCGCTGGTCGGCGCCCAGCTGTTGACGTTGATCGTGCCCTGCCCGCCGAAGACGCGAGCGCGGGTGCGCGGCGCGGTCCAGTCGCCGCCCTCCACCAGCTCGAGCTCGACCTCGAGATCGGCGGGGTGCCCTCTGGTGCCCTGCGGATATCGCAGGTAGACCGCGGTCCGGCCATCGGGCGCCCAGTGCGGGAACCAGTTGACGCCGATCGTCGACGGTCAGCTGCTCGAGTCGAGCTGCCGTCCGGCCGCATGCGTGCGATCTGGGCGTGCCCGGGAACGTCGCTGAACTGCTCGGTGTTGAAGTAGATCCACTCGCCATCGGGCGAATACTCGGGGCCGTCCGCCGGCGACCCGGTGTCGGTCAGCCGCAGGTCGGCGCCGCCCGCCGCCGGTGTCGTGAAGATGTTCGCCCGCGCCCACATGTCGCCGTCCTCGGGCTCGAGGCCCACGTAGGCGAGGCTCTCACCGTCGGGGCTGACCCCGTGCAGGAAGTGCAGCTCGGGCGGCCCGTCGCCGGTGATGCGGGTCACCGCTCCCCCGCGCAGTGATCCGCGGTAGATCTGCCAGTCGGCCGCCGACAGGAAGATGTCCTCGCCGTTGGGATGCAGGACATGATCGTTGTTGATCGGCGGGAGCCCGTCGAACGGGATCTGGACGAGCACGCGATCCGCGAGGTCGAGTCGCCAGAGCACCCCGTTGCCGTTGACGATCAGGGCGCTCCCGTCGAGCGTCCAGTTGGGCGCCTCGATCAGCATGTCCGCCGACTCGAAGACCATCTCGGGATCGTGATCGCCGAGGTCGGCGATCCAGACCCTGCTTATCTGGCCCGGTGCGAGCTCTCGATAGTCCATCTGCGACCCCCTGCTGGAACATCCGCGACGACCCGAACGTCGGCGCGTCCGACGCCGCGTGCGACGCCGCCGGTGCGGGCCGAACCCGGGACGGGACGTCCGCGGTCTCACGCTACGTCGGGGAACTTGTCGTCAGCTGTCGATCGGCGACGCATTCAGATCCTGTTGCACTAACCCGAGCTGATGGCTGAGGGTTCGGCCGGTTCCAGCTCGAAGCCGCCACCCAGTCGGTGCTGCGTTCGGCGTCGCGCCGGCCGCACGGACCGGTAGGCATTGCTGCGCCTCTACCGCGCACTCGTGTCCGTGGGTCCGACGGAGGGAGCCCGACGGGCGCTGGAGGCAGTCGAGGCGGCTCCGCAGGATCCGGCGGCTCGGCCAGATCCGGCAGATGAATGAGGAAAGGCCGCAGAATCGGATTGATTCTGCGGCCTTTCCCACGTGCGGAGACGAAGGGATTTGAACCCTTGGAACCCTCAAAGGGTTCTCCACCTTAGCAGGGTGGTGCACTCGACCGGACTATGCGACGTCTCCTCGACCCCCGCAACTATAGCCGAAGCGAGGCCGGGAGCCAGGCAGGCGCCGCCCAGCCGCGGGTGCGGAAGGACGACGTCTGAGCCCTACTGGTCGTCGAGCGTGCGGCCCACCGTGCACCGAGCCTCGGCGGCCGTCTGGCCCAGCACATCCTCCGGCAGCTCGGCCACAGGAGGCGTCGACGCGGCTGGGTCGGGTTCGGCCGGAGCGGGCGAATCGGTCGGGGCCGGGACCGAGTTGGGATCCACCACCGATCCGCGACCCTCGTCCACCGATGTCAGGCCGACGGCCTGGTCTGTGGAGAGAGCGGTGAACAGTGCGTCAGCGGATTCCGTGTTGGGCTCGAGGCCGCCATCGACCTCGACGGTCGGATACTGCACGAAGACGATCTGCGAGAGGTCGATCGGCTGAAGCGCCTTCGCGATCTGCACCAGGTTGTCGATGTTGAGGCTGTCGGAGAACACCATGTTGCTGACGGCGGCCTTCGCCAATCCGTAGAGCTTGCTCACGTCCGTCAGGGTGTCGGCGCTCTTCACCTTGCGCACCAGGGCGGAGAGGAAGACCTGCTGCGAGCTGATGCGCGTGACATCGGATCCGTCGCCGACCCCGTATCGGGTGCGGAGGAACTTGAGCGCGTCGACACCCTGCAGCTCATGGGTGCCGGCATCGAGGTAGAGCTCGGTGTGGGTGTCCTCGATCGGAGCGGCCACGCAGACGGGCACACCGCCGACCGCATTCGACATCTCGATCACGCCGTCGAACTTGATCTCGGCCGCGAACGGGATGGTGAGTCCGGTGAGCGCCTCCACCGTGAGGACCGTGCAGGCGAGGCCGCCGTAGCCCAGCGTGGTGTTGATCTTCTGCGACTCCATGGCATCGAAGGTGCCCCCCTCAGGATCGGGGCACTCGGGGATCGGCACATAGGTGTCGCGGGGGAAGCTCACGACGGTCGCGCTGGTGTGGTCCTGCGAGATGTGCAGGAGCATCGTGACGTCGTTGAGCTCGCTCTCCGGGTCCTCGCCGTAGCTGTAGGCGGAGTCGGCGCGACTGTCGCTTCCGACGAGCAGCATGTTGACGCCACCCTCGATCGCGCTGATCTCCGGCACAGGTCCTGATGCGGGGCCGCCGCCGAGATGGACGGTCTGAATGGATCGGCTGAGGTCCCACGCCGCGATGGCGACGATGGAGACGGTGCTCGCCACGGCGATCGCGACGAGCAGGGCGAGACCCTTGCCGATGAGCCTCATGGCGCTCGGACGCGGCAGCTGCCCGTGGCGGGCGAGCGGGCGGGGCTGCGCGTCGCCGCGGCGATTCGTCGTCGACAACGTGAGCTCCTCTCGGTCCGAACCTGCGCGATGGCAGGTGAGTGCGTGCCATCGATTGTGCGGTGCGATCTCGAATGTTCGGGGGAAACGCGCGGGGGTGGCGCACATTCCGCCTGGCGATCGCGGGCCGCCCGGGGTAGGGCGAACGCACGCTCACGATAAACTCTGTGTCGGCGCTTCGGCTGGATCGTTCAGCGGAAGCCCAGGAGGGCTGTCCGAGCGGCCGATGGAGCCAGTCTTGAAAACTGGTGGGCAGAAATGTCTCTAGGGTTCGAATCCCTAGCCCTCCGCAACTGACCTCTGAATGAGGCAGGAAAGTTGCCATTGAGGCCGACGCCTTCGACACCACTCGGGCGACCCCTTTCTCTGCACGCCGTCTGCAAGTCTGCTCGGAGCTCTCTCGGCGGGAAGCGCTGGACCCTCGGTCCGACCGGCACGGTTAGCGAAGACATCCCGGACTAAGCGCGTGCGCGCCCGAGCCGGACGCAGGCGAGGGAGACGACGTGCAACGAGGCAAAGCGGTTCAGTACCGCCAATACGGCGGGTTCGACGTCGTGCAGGTCGTGCCCATGGAGCGTCCTGTGCCCGCATCGGGCGAGATCGTGGTGCAGGTGTCGGCCGCCGGGTCTCAATCACATCGAGCGGTTCGTGCGCGAGGGGCTGCTGCGCGATCTCGTCCCGACGCGATTCCCCTCCGGTCAAGGCGTCGACTTCGCGGGAGTGGTCGTCGCTGTGGGCGCCGGGGTCAAGTCACCTCGGAAGGGCGAGGAGGTGGTGGGACATCTTCCCGGAGGCGGCACGCACGCCACCTGGGTCAGGGTGGCCGCATCTGCCGTCGTGCCGAAGCCGAGCACCCTCAAGCTGGAGGTCGCCGGCGGACTCTATCTCGCGGGATGCACCGCACTGAGCATGATCCGACGGCTCCGCCTGGGGCCGCAGGACACGGTCGTCATCAGCGCCGCCGCGGGCGGGGTCGGCCACATCCAGGTGCAGCTGGCCAAGCAGCAGGGCGCGACCGTGATCGCACTGGCAGGCGCGGACAACCACGACTTCCTCCGCGGGCTGCACGCCCTTCCCGTCACCTACGGCGATGGCGAGGAAGCCCGGATCCGCGCGGCAGCCGGCAGCAGGCCGGTCACGGCGTTCATCGACAATCACGGCTCACATGAGGCACTGGCGGAGCGGCTCGGGGTGTCGGGCGAACGGCTGGTGCGCAGCGTCGAGCGCCGCGACGTGGAGATCCGCTTCCTCACCGCCGCCGCTGATGACGCCGAGGCGCGCTCGATGCTCTCCTCGATCGTCACCATGGTGGCCGAGCATCGGATCTCGGTGCTCATATCCGGCTTCTACCCCTTCGACTTCATCTCGGAGGCCTATCAAGACCTTGCTGCGATGCATTCCCGAGGGAAGGTCGTGGTCGGCATGGACGCCGTGGAGTCGGGCGGGCGACGCGGCTGGTACCTGACGGAGAAGTCCCGTGCGCACGCCGAGCGCACGGAGGAGGACCGCAAAGCCGCAGTCCGCGGCTCGTTGACGCCCCTGGCGGGATGACGATCAGCCCGCCAGCATCCGATCCGCTGTCCGGAGTCGCGAGCGCCATCTGGGTCAGGCCGGGATTCGCGGAGAGCGAGCTCGGGAACGTGGAGTTGTCGCAGATCCACAGGTTGTCGATGTCGTGGCTGCGGCCGTCGGGATCGACCACTCCATCGGACGGATCGGTGCTCATCCGGCAGGTGCCGAGCGTGTGGGCGGACCGCATGACCGCGCGGGTGCTGCGCGCGCCTGCGGCCTCGAGGATCTCGGTCATCCGGGCGATGGCATGGCGCTCGATCGCCTTCTCGTTGGGGCCCGGCGAGAGGCTGATCGTGGCGCGCGGCAGTCCCCATTCGTCGAGCTCGTCGGTGAGCTCGATCAGGTTGCCCTCGGACGGCAGGAACTCGCCGTTCATGCCGACTCCGGCCGAGTAGCGGTAGTCGTCGAGGGCCTGCATCAGCTCGGCCCCCCATAGGCCCGCACCGCGAACGAGGTTGGTCGCGAAGTTGACCGGCATCACGCCGAGGCTCTGCAGGAGGTATCCGCCGGCGAAATCCGCATCCGCTGGTCGCACGAAGTCCTCGGTGATGAGCGCCGACGGATAACCGCGGTAGCCGCGGATCTGCTCGTCGAAGCGCCCCCACACCTGCGCCGCCCCGTGGGCGAGGAAGTTGCGGCCGACCAGTCCGCTGGAGTTCGCGAGCCCCGTGTGCAGGAGCAGCCGCGGGGTCTCGACTCCGCCGCCGGCCAGGACGAGTGCGGCGCAGCGCTGCCGCCTCTCGACTCCGTCGGCGAGGCCTCCGCCTGACAGGTACGTGACGCCGGTGACGCGTCCGCTGCTGTCTCGCTCGATGCCTGTGACCATCGAGTTCGGGCGGATCTCCGCACCGTCGGCCACCGCGGCGGGCAAATAGGTGATCGCGGTCGATGCCTTGGTGCCGAACCGGTCGCCCTGATGGATGCTGCCGAGGTTGAATCCCGAGCGCCGGGGGCCGTGGTGCGGCTGATCGCGGTCGCGGCTGATCATCGCGGCAGGCGAATCGGTCGCGCGGATTCCCAGCCGCTCGCAGCCGAGGGCCATCAGGTCGGCCGGAGCGTTGCGGGCCACCGGCTCGTACAGGTAGCTCCGCTCCGGATCCCAGGGATATGGCGTCGGGCCCGAGACGCCGATGTCGCGCTCGACCTCGACGAGGTAGCGCACGAGCTCCGCGTGGGCGATGGGCCAATCGGCACCGATCCCGGTCTCGGAGTGCAATGTCATATCGCGCGGGTCGGGTCGCGGCGTGAACGCGCCCCAGTGCAGGGTGCCGCCACCGACTCCCATGCCGCTGTTGTTCGGGCCGAACGCCGTAGGCGTGTCTCCTCCGCTGATCCGCTCGGACAGCCAGTTGATGCGCGGCGCGGTGAGCTCGTCCTGCGTGAAGTCCGCCGAGTCGAAGTTCGGTCCCGCCTCGAAGGCGATGACGCGCAGGCCACGGCTGGCGAGGCGGGCGAGCAGCGGACCGCCTCCCGCACCGGTGCCGACCACGACGACGTCCACCTCATCGTCGTCCTGGTAGGTCCTCATTCCGTCGAGGTTCACGCGTCTTCCCCATCCTGGTTGTGGAGCCGATCCTCGGGCCGGTTCTCGCGCAGGCTCTCGCGCCGATCGTCGAGCCGCCCCAGCTCCTCGGGTTCCCAGCTCTCGCGTCGCCCCGCGGCGAGCTCGGAGAAGCCGACCGGATCTGGCGCGGTGCCGCCCGTGGCGAATCCGTCGTAGCCGATGCGCGCCTGCGAGGCGGGGTGGGCCATCCAGCTCTGGATGAGGTCCACGCGCACGTCCTCGAACCAGCGTCGGGACAGCTCCACCGTGGGGAATGCCGAGACGCCCTCCTCGCCCTCGACCAGACGGCCGACGAGAGCGAGCCGATCCGCTGGGCTGTCCGGCCAGGTCGCAGCGAGCGCGTCGAGGCCGAGCCGATAGGCGATGCGGTCATCCGGCAGACCTGCGGGGCGCCAGCCGTCGCCCGGCTTGCCGGCGAGGCGGGCGTCGACCCGTGCGGCGAGGTCGATGCGCGCGGCACCCGGCTGCGGAACGAGGAGTTCGGCGAGTCGGCGCAGGGTGGCCAACTGCGTCCTCCGTGAGCGCGAGCGGCGCGTACGTCGCATCGTCGGGCACTGCCCGTTCCGCGAAGTTGCTCCGCACCTCCACGTCGGTGCGCGACGAGGCGATGAGGCGCCCCCACTCCGCCGGGGTCTGCGGCGCGGGCTCGACGATCGTCTCCCAGAGCTCGACGATGGCCGTGGCCACATCATCCGGGTCGCTCGTAGCCGATCAGGTGACCCGTGGACGGCAGCGAGACGAAGCGGGCGCGGGGGTAGACGTCCGCGAGCAGGCCCGGCTGCGCGGACGAGCCGAGGTCCGCATCGTCTTCTCCGGCGAGGACCGTGACGGGCAGATCCAGCGTTCCCACCTCGTTCGAGATGTCCTCGCGACTGCCGATCTCGAGCCAGCCCCGCCATACGCTCGGCGGAAAGCGGGTGAGCTGCTGAACGGCATCGGTCGAATCTGCGGCCGACAGCGCAGACGCGACGTTGCCGGACAGGAACTCGCGTGCCTGCTCCTCGTCGAGGGTGCTGTCGTCGGCGACCCAGCCGATCATGCGCGCGCGGCGATCCTCGGACATCGGCTCGGGGCGGGGAGGCGAGGGCGCGAGCAGCACGGCCCCTGCGAGACCGAACAGGCCCGACTCGCCGTGAGGTCCGGTTCTGCCCGCGAGCACGTGGGCGGCGATGCCCGCGGCGATCTTGCCGCCCATGCTGTGGGCGAGGAGGATCCACGGTCCTCCGTCTGCTTCCCGAGCGATGGCCGTCAGGGCCGCATCCGTCAGCGCCTCGATCGAGCCGTCGACTGCATCCGGGCTGTCCGCCGGTACGGCGAAGTCGATGGGCACCACGCGGAATCGGTCATCCAGCGCCTCACGGAGCGGCGCCGCAGCAGCGGCATCGAACCCGAGGCCGGGAAGGAAGAAGATGGTGCAGACCGGCGTCACTCGGTCGAGCCTACTTTTGAGACTATCTCGAGCCTGTGCGCAGCCTGGCCGCAGACTCCATCCGCGCTGTGGATGAGCTCGGTGACTCAGCGATCGAACGCGGCCCGTCGGCTGGCCAGCCGCAGATCGAGCTCCCGCACCGCGACGGCTGCGAGCTGCCCGAGATCATCCAGCTCGGTAGGACCGAAGAGCCGCACCCTCCGATCGAAGACGCAGAGCGTGCCGATGACATACCCGTCGGCCGTGACGAGCGGCACGGATGCGAAGCCATGCAGAGAGGGGTCCTGCTGGAGAAGCGGATTGAGCCGGAAGGCCGGATCGGCCCGAGCGTCGGGCACGACGAAGGGGATTCCCTGGGTCACCGTGATGCTGCAGATGGCGACGTTGCGGTCGATCTCGGAGACGTCCGCGCCCCGGCTCGACTTGAACCACTCCCGGTCGGTGTCGACGATGGACAGCAGCGCGACCGGCACGTCGAGCAGCCGGCCCGCGAGATGGGTGATCCGGTCGAATGCCTCGTCGGGAGGCGTGTCGAGGATGTTGTAGCGACGCACTGCAGCGAGGCGGCGGTGCTCGTTCTCAGTGATCTGCTCACGGTCGACGCGCCCCGAATCGATCATCTCCTGCACCACCGAGCGCTGCAGTTCGAGCGCGACCTCGTCGAGATCCGGTCGCTCATCCGGCCGGCGCGCGGTCATCCGACGAAGGATGCCTCGCAGGACAGACGGCGCACCGGGCGGAATCCAGGGATCTTCGCGCAGTCGGGCGGCGACCGTCTGGTGGATCTCACCGGGGAAGGCGACCCGTCCGCTGAGCGCCTCGAGCAGGACGAGCCCGAGAGAGTAGACGTCGGATGCCGTGGTCGGCGGCTCGCCTCGCGCCTGCTCCGGGCTGATGTAGGCGGCGGTCCCTGTGGTCGTAGCGCCCCGCTCCTGGGTGCCGATGATGCTGGCGATGCCGAAGTCGGCGAGCTTTCCGCGGATGCGGGTCGTGATCCGCCGATCGGCGAGAAGGACGTTCGCCGGCTTGATGTCGCGATGCAGGAAGCCGTGCTCGTGGACGTATTGGAGCCCCTCCGCGAGATCGAAGCCGAGGTGGGCGACCTGTTCCGCGCTGAGCGGGCCGTGCGCCGCGACGTACCGCTTGAGGTCGACTCCGGGAATCCGCTCCATCACGAGGTAGATCCGCGGGTTGCTGGGGTCCGAGTCGTCCACCCCGGCATCGAACAGCGTTGTCAGGGCGTAGTGGTTCATCCCTGCGATCAGCCGCGCTTCCGCCTCCTGCAGGCGCAGTTCGGCCGTGGTCGAGGCCTTGGCCCGGAACACCTTGACGGCGACATCGCGCTGCAGCGCGGGATCGCTCGCGCCGTAGACGATCGCTCGGCCTCCGCTGCCGATCACCTCGCCGATGACGTACCTGCCCGCGAGAAGTCGCCGCTGCTCCTCGCTCCCAGATCCGGGCGTCGGGTTCGTCATGCTTCGGCACTCCTCCGATCAGGCGCGCCGTGGACGACGGTCTGACAGGACAGATGCTACGACCCCGTGTCGGGGGCGTGGATCTTTCCCTCCGTATCACGGCGTGGCGCGATCCAGACGGCACCCACCGAGGCTCGCTACGATTCCGGACGGGCGCGCTCGCCCGGCGGGTGCGCTGCGTGCACGCTCTGCCTCCAGCCCACCTCGGATCGGAAATCGATGAAGACCTTCACTCTGCCCGGCACCGACATCGTCGCGCCGAACGTCGTCCTCGGCGTGATGCGGATCGCCAAGAAGACCGATGACGAGGTGCAGGAGCTCGTGCGCGCGGCCCGCGACGCCGGCATCGACTTCTTCGATCACGCGGACGTCTACGGCGACGAGCTGCACGGCTGCGAGGCGCGATTCGCCGAGGCCCTGCAGCTGACGCCGTCGCAGCGGGATGAGATCACCATCCAGACCAAGGCGGGCATCGTCCGCGATGGCCCCTACTTCGACTTCTCCTACGAGCACCTCATCGAATCGGTCGAGGGCTCACTGGCCGCCCTGCAGACCGACCGCATCGACATCCTGCTGCTGCACCGCCCCGACGCGCTCGTCGAGCCGGACGAGGTGGCGCGCGCGTTCGACGAGCTCGAAGCCGCCGGCAAGGTCCGCGCGTTCGGCGTCTCCAATCAGACGCCCCGCCAGATCGAGCTGCTCAAGAAGTCGGTGCGCCAGCCGATCGTCGCCAATCAGCTGCAGCTCTCGATCACCCACTCGCCGATCGTCGCGCAGGGGGTCGCGGCGAACATGGCAGGCGAGGATCAGTCGCTCACCATCGACGGCGGGGGAATCGTGGACTACTGCCGCCTCAACGACATCACCGTTCAGGCGTGGTCGCCCTTCCAGGCCGGATTCTTCAACGGGGTCTTCCTCGGATCGCCCGACTACCCAGAACTCAACGCGTCGATCGACCGGCTCGCCGCGAAGTACGACGTGCCGGCGATCGCGATCGCGACCGCGTGGATCACCCGGCACCCGGCGCAGATGCAGGTGGTGCTCGGCACCACCAACCCCGAGCGCGTGACCGGCGCTGCCGCCGGGTCGGACATCCCGCTGACCCGGGCCGAGTGGTACGAGCTGTTCCGGACCGCCGGCTATCGCGTTCCGTAACCCTCGATCCGGGTCGCGAATCACCGGCGGGATCAACTTCCTCCGAGTACTCTCACTACGGAGATAGTGATCCCCGAAGCGAGGAGGCTGCGGTGCGGAGCACGGAGACGCCGATCGTCCGGGCGCTGCCCTGGCTGATCCTCGCGGCCATCGTGCTGATCGGCTTGAGCCTGCGCGGACCCGTGGTCGCGGTCGCACCGGTCGCAGGGCTCATCGGCGGCGAGCTGGATCTCGACTCAGCGCGCGTCGGCCTGCTCACCAGCCTCCCGCTGCTCTGCTTCGCATTCGCGACGCCGCTCGCGTCGCTCATCATCGCGCGCGCCGGGCGCGACCTGTCGGCCTCGATCACGCTCGTCGGGGTGGTGATCGGCACCCTGATCCGCAGCTCCGACGGCGCTGCAGCAGCTTTCGTGGGCACCATCGTCCTCGGCATCTTCATCACGGTCGGCAATGTCGTCATCCCGCTCGTGATCGCCGACGAGATCCCGTCGGCGCGCTCGGGGATGGCCACCGGCGCATACACGGCGTCGCTCAACGTCGGCTCGGTGATCACCACGTTCGGGACAGCCCAGATCGCGCTCGCGCTGGGATGGCGCGTCGCACTGGCGATCTGGGCCGGACTCGCGGTGGTCGCCCTCGTCGTGTGGCTGGCGGCCGTCGGACCGAAGGCCGCTCTCACCCCACGGCCTCGTCCGCAGATGGACGCCGCCGCCCGCGCTGCAGCCCCGCCGAGCGTTTCCTTCGGCATCGTCCTCGCACTGGGCGTGGCGTTCGGAACGCAGGCGTTCGCCTTCTACGGGATGAGTGCCTGGCTGCCGAAGCTCCTCACCGACGAGCAGGGCTTCTCCGCTCAGAAGGCCGGATCGGCGAGCGCGGTCTTCCAGCTGTTCGGCATCGCCGGCGCGCTGACCCTCCCCCTTCTCGTCCGATGGCTCGGACGACGGGCGGGCATCCTGACGGTCCTCGCGTTCTGGCTCAGCGTGCCGCTCGGTCTGCTGATCGCTCCCCAGGCCTGGCCGGTCTGGACGATCACCGGCGGTCTCGCGCAGGGCGGAGGGATCACGATGATGTTCCTGCTCGTCGTGGCCCTCAGCCAGGGCGCCCGCGGCGGACGGGCCTCCGCGACCGTGCAGGGAGTGGGCTACGCCATCGCGGCGACAGCGCCGGCCGCCCTCGGCGCGCTTCGCGACTCCACCGGAGCGTGGACCCTGTCCCTGGTCGCCGTCGCCGTCTCGGTCCTCATCGCCGCCGTGTTCGGCCTCATCACGGTCGCGGGCATCGCGAAGACGGCGGGCGTGCGGTCGGACCGCGTCCCGGGCTGACCCGTCCTGCTCGGCGAGTCGCGCCCCGCGGAGTGGCGGTTAGGGTCGAATCCGATGAGCGTCTCGATCCCCTCCGGCCTCGTCGCCCGCGCGTCCGACCCGCGATGGACCGGGTGGCTCGACCGGCTGCCGCGCCTGATCGACGATCTGCTCGGCGAATGGCAGCTCCGGAGGGACGGATCGGCCACGGCTGGAAGCGCCGCGATCGTCGTCCCCGTGCGCACCGGCGATGGCGAGGCCGCGGCGCTCAAGGTGAGCTGGCCGCACTGGGAGGCCGAGACAGAGCACCTGGCGCTGCGCTATTGGGCGGGCGATGGCGCGGTGCGACTGCTGCGTGCCGATCCTCGCCGCTTCGCACTGCTCCTCGAGCGAGCCGACGGCCTCCGCGATCTGCGGACGCTGCGGGTTCGAGAGGCGATCGAGGTCGTCGCGACGCTCTACCCGCGTCTCCATCGACGCCCGCCTCCGCAGCTGCGCACCCTCTCGTCGCTCGCCGACGACTGGGTGCAGCGACTCCCCCGCCTGATCGAGCACGGAGGAATGCCACGGCGGATCGTCGAGCAGGCCATCTCACTGTCGCGCGACTTCAGCCGCGACCCCGCGTCGGACGGCACGCTCATCCACACCGATCTGCACTACGAGAACGTGCTCGGATCGCTCCGCGACGACGCGGATCAGGACCATCGCGGGTGGCTGGTCATCGATCCCAAGCCGCTCTCCGGCGACCCCTGCTACGAGGTCGGCCCGCTGCTCGGCAACCGATGGGACGAGCTGGTCGGCGCGAATGCCGGGGGACTGCAGGTGCGAATGCCGGTGCGAATCTCCGCGGCGGGATCCTCGACCGCCTGTACACCGCGGTGGACGCAGCTGGGCTGGACGAGGACAGGACGCGCGAATGGTCGCTGCTCCGCGAGGTGGTGCGCGTGCTCTGGGCGGTCGAGGAGGACACCCTCGAGAAGGACCACCTCGACCGCGCCGTCACCATCGCGAAGGCCATGCAGCGCTGAGCTCGACCCGGCGTCGGCCGGAGAGCACAGGTTCGCGGGTCCAGAATTGCCGGATGAGCGCCTCCACCGAACTCCGCGCAGCCCGTGACCTCCTGCTGACCCATCGCACCGATGTCGTCGCTGCGACCACCGCCTTCCGCTGGCCGGATGTCGGTCCCTCCTTCAACTGGGCGACGGACTGGTTCGACGTCATCGCGGAAGGCAGCGACCGGATCGCGCTCTGGATCGTCGACGAGGACGGCACCGACACGCGGGTCACCTTCGACGAGATGCGCCGCCGCTCGGACCGGGTCGCCGCATGGCTCGCCGAGCAGGGCGTCGGTCAGGGCGACCACGTGCTCCTCATGCTCGGCAACCGGGTCGAGCTGTGGGAGTCGATGCTCGCCATCATGAAGCTCGGCGCGGTGATCCTGCCGACGACCACCCTGCTGTCCGACGCCGACCTGCAGGATCGCCTCGATCGGGGCGGCGTCCGGCATGTCATCGCCGACGCCGCCGATGCGGACAAGTTCGACGAGCCTGACGGGAGACTTCCGTCGGATCGTCGGTGGGGGGCGCGGTGGAGGGATGGGCGGACTTCGGGACCGCGCGCACGGTCGAGACCGCGTTCGACCGCTCGTCGATGTCCGCAGCACCGATCCGTGCCTCATCTACTTCACCTCTGGCACGACCAGCAGGCCGAAGATGGTCGTGCACACTCACGAGTCCTATCCGGTCGGCCACCTGACGACCATGTACTGGCTCGGTGTGCAGCCCGGCGATGTGCACATGACCATCAGCTCGCCCGGCTGGGCGCAAGCACGCGTGGGGCTGCTTCTTCGGACCGTGGAACGCCGAGGCGACGGTGTTCGTGTTCAACTACGCGCGCTTCGACGCCGCCGCCCTCCGCTCTCGGCTCGACGACGCCGGCGTGAACACCTTCTGTGCGCCTCCGACCGTGTGGCGGATGCTCATCCAGTCCGACCTCGGATCACGGCCTCGCGGACTTCGCGAGATCCTCTCGGCGGGCGAGCCGCTCAACTCCGAGGTCATCTCGCGGGTGCAGAACGCATGGGGTCTGGAGATCCGCGACGGCTACGGCCAGACCGAGATGACCGCGATCATCGCCAACCCGCCCGGGATCTCCGTGACGCCCGGCTCGATGGGCCGGCCGCTGCCGGGCATCGCGATCGCGCTCGTCGACCCGCTGACCGGTGAGGTCGGCGACACCGGCGAGATCTGCCTCGACCTCTCCGCCGAGCCGGTCAGCCTCATGGCGGGCTACCTCGGCGACGACGAGCGCACCGAGCTGTCGCGCTCGGGCGGCTACTTCCACACCGGCGACGTCGCCTCGCGCGGCGGCGACGGCCAGATCACCTTCGTCGGACGGACCGACGACGTCTTCAAGTCGTCCGGACTACAAGATCTCGCCGTTCGAGGTCGAGAGCGTGCTCCTGCAGCACCCGGCCGTCGCGGAATCCGCCGTCGTGCCGGCGCCGGACGCGAGCCGGCTGAACGTCGTCAAGGCGTACGTCGCGCTCGCTCCGGGCTGGGAGCCGACCCGCCGAGACCGCCGGCGCGATCCTCTCCCACGCCCGGGAGCAGCTCTCGGCCTTCGAGCGCGTGCGGCGGATCGAGTTCTTCGAGCTGCCCAAGACCATCTCGGGCAAGATCCGCCGGGTCGAGCTGCGCGAGCGCGAGGCCGCCGCCTTCGAGACCGGGGAGTCGCTCGACGCGGAATGGCGCCTGGAGTCCTTCCCCACCTCGGTGGTCGAGTAGGCGCTCAGCGCCCGTTGAGTCCCTCTCGCCCTCGCCCGTCCAGCAGGAGCCGGACTCCCTCCCCATCTCGGTGGTCGAGTAGGGCGCTCAGCGCCCGTATCGAGGCCCTCCCAACCTCCACGCCCAGCAGGAGCCGAAGTCCCTCCCCATCCCGGTGGTCGAGTAGGGCGCTCAGCGCCCGTATCGAGGCCCTCGCAACCTCTCCGCCCAGCAGGCGCCGGACTCCCTCCCCGCCTCGGTGGTCGAGTAGGGCGCTCAGCGCCCGTATCGAGGCCCTCGCGCGCCATACGGCCAGCCTCCGGCACGCTTGGCCACCTTTGGGCACGTTCGGCCACCTTTCGAAAGGTGGCCGAACGACCCTAAAGGTGGCCGAACGACCCTAAGGGTGGCCGAGCGTCAGTCGACCGCGACGATCGCGTTGATCATGCGGGCGGGCTGGCTGCCGAGTCGGCCGTGCCGAGGTAGCCCTGGGAGAGAATCCGATAGGCGGGTGTCCTGAACGCTGCGATGGCGATGAGGATCATGGCGATGCCGGCGAAGAAGAACACCAGGGCTATGCCCCGTGCTTCGCCGTCGCCGAGCAGCCAGCCCCAGAGCTCCTTCCCTTCCTGCGAACGGAGCAGCGGAATGATGCCGAACTGGGCGATCGGGGCGATGAGGAAGGCCGTGATGGGCGCCGCGGCCGCCTCGAAGGCCTGGGCGAATCCGAACACCCGTCCCTGCCGCTCGTAGGGCACGACCCTCTGGATGACCGTCTGCTCGGCGGCCTCGACGGCGGGGATCGTCACCAGGTAGAGGAAGATGCCGAGCGCGTAGAGCCACCACCACTCTCGGATGGTGAAGAGGCTGCCGATGGCACCCATCACGACCACGAGCAGCAGCATCGTGCGGATCGGATTGCGTCCGAGCCCGAACTTGGCGACCAGCAGTCCGCCGATGATGAACCCGATGGAGGCGACTCCGAAGACGACGCCCCAGAGCTCGACGGGGAACAGGGTCAGCCCATACGGGTCCATCAGCGCCATGTAGACGCCGCCGATGAGGTTGTTGAACGTCGAGAAGATGATCAGCGCGAACAGGCCGGGCACGGCGGTCGACGGCCGCGATGCTGCCGCGCAGGTCGAAGGTGCGCTGGGTGTCTCCGGCGACCGCGACGCGCTTCGCTTCGGGGATCCGCACGAAGGCGAGATGCAGGAAAGTCAGCCCCGTGAGCACGAGGGCGATCAGCAGCGTGCCGCCCATGCCGACGAAGCCGATCGCCAGGCCCGAGAACACGCTCGTGACGATGAAGGCGACGCCCTGCACCGTGCCGACCAGCCCGTTGGCGTTGGCGTGCCGCTCCTCGGGCACGAGCAGCGTGACGGTGGTCGAGAGGGCGATGTTGCGGAGGTTCTCGACGACCGCGCCGAGCAGGATGACGGCCGCGAAGAACCAGAACCACGGGCTTGCCGAGGTCGACAGCTCGCCTTCGGGTGCGGCGAGGTAGATGCCGCCGGCGATCAGGAAGGCGATGAGCGTGACGATGCTCGAGAGCACCATCACCCGGTGCTTGCGGTGCCTGTCGACGATGGAGCCGAACAGGATGCCGAAGAACGCGATGAACAGCATGTACGTGCCGCCGATGATTCCGGTGGCGAGGACGGATCGGGTCTCGAGGTAGGCCCAGAAGGTGAGGCCGAACCAGAGGAAGCTCGTGGTGAGGTTCGCGACCGCGGTGTTGATGAGCACCTGCAGGAACGCGCGGAAGTTGCTCCTCACCAGCTCCGGATCCATGGACCCGCCCGATGCATTCGAACCGGATGCCGCAGACTTCCACATCGGCTCCGGCCGGATCGCCCGAAGCCCCGGGCGTATCCGCTTCGATGCTCATGGGTCCGAGGCTACAGATAGCCTCCGACGCGGCAGAAGGCGTCGTCGATGCCTGCGCAAGGAGCGGTCGCCCGCGGCACCGGAAGCAGACCGCTGGTCCCGCGCGTCCACGTCTCCGTCTAAAGGCTTCAGCCTCGTCGCTCATGCGTCGAGGCTAAGCTGTGAGCCCCGACGCAGCGGAAGCGCCCTCGACACGATCGTGACCGCGTGTCCGGCGTGGCCGCAGGATGCCCCCGGTACGCCTCATATAGTCGCGGCGTGGAACCCCCTCGATCTCGCCGCCTCCGGTCATCTCTCATAGCCGTGAGCGTGTCGGCGGCTCTCGGGTCCGGCCTGCTCGGCATCGCCGTCACACCCGCCGTGTTCGCTTCGGAGACCGTGACGTTCAACGAGACGAGCATCACGGCAGAGTTCGGTGCCCCCGGTACGTGAGCGTGAAGGCCTCCACGCGCGGCTACGTCACCTCGTTCGCCGCCGCGCTCTACGACGACTCGGGCGTCGAAGTCAGCCGCAACGTACGACTCCTACCAGCAGGGACGCCGGCCGGCACCAACTGGTACACGTCGCTCGTCCGATTTCCCGGAACTCGAGGCGGCGACTACACCCTGGTGGCGAGTGCCGCCGAACCGGGGACGCCGGGTGACGCGGAGCGTCCCGCTGCCCGTCACCATCGAACCAGCCGCCGCGGCCGTGCAGCTCCAGATCGAAGCCGATCCGGCTGCCCCGCGCAACGCCATCATCACGGTGCATCTCACCGGGAGCTTCACTGATCGAGCTCCTACGACGAGGACTACGGCTACATCAGCCCCCGCGTGCCGCGCGCTGGCACCTGGTCCGTCGACTTCACCGACTCGAGCGGACAGTCCGCCTTCTCAAAGCGCACCCCAGTCGAGGACGGCGGCCTCGCCGTCTCGACCATGTACTGGCCGGACGTACCCGCCGGCCAGACCTTCACCGGCGTCGCGTCGTTCGAGCCCAGCGAGGCGTCGGAAAACTGGGCCTTCTCCCCCGCCGCCGCAGTGCCGTACACGCCGCCGCCCGTGGCCACTGCGCCCGGCGCGGCAACGCCCGTAGAAGCAGGTACCGAGGTCGCGCTGGGGGACCCGACCGAGGGGGCAGCCAGCGCACCGCTCTGGTCGCTCGTGGCCGCAGGGGTAGCGGCGCTGCTCGCGCTCATCGCGGTCATCGTCCTCAGCGCGCTGCTCGCGTCGGCGCGACGGCGGCAGTCCGCGCAGAAGAGCTCGTCCAAAGCGGCTTCCGATCCGGACTCTGCGGCCGACGCCGCGGCGAGTGACGTGACAGCCGAGACGGCGAAGGAGACCAGCGATGTCTGATCATCGAGTCCGTGGCGTCGTGACGGGCGCAGGGCTGATCGCCATGCTCGCCGTTCTGCTCCCCGCTCCCGCCTACGCCACAGGCGTCAGCACCACCAAGACCACTGTTACCGCGGTCGGATCCACCGACTTCGCCTACGGCTCCGACTGGGTGGTCGCTGCCCACGTTTCCCGCATCGACTCGAAGGAGACGGTGACGGGCGCCGAGGGGACCATCGATGTCTACGCGGACGGTGGGGCCGCCGCGGTCGCGGCAGGACTGCCCATCCAGGCCGACGGCACCGCGTACGTCACCCAATCGACCGCGCCGCTGCTCGCTGCGGGACCGCACACGCTGACGGCCGTCTTCCACCCATCCACGGACAGCACGCTTGCGAGCAGTCAGACCGCTCAGCCGCTGGCCATCAGCATCCTGCCGCTCACGATCGACCCGACCGCGGCGCTCGACGGATGGGGCGACGAGGCGGGCACCATATCCCTCGACATGACGGGCACCTATCTCACAGCCTTCGGCGTGCCAGCGGGCACCTGGACGGTCTCGGTCCAGTCAGCCACGGGCGACGTCGCCGGCACGCAGACGATCGCACAGGCCATCGGAGCCGAGCTGCCCCTCGTCGTTCCCGTCGACGCCACTCTCGAACGCGGCGAGGACTACACCGTGACGACCGATTTCACCCCTGACACGGCCATCGTCGGAGGAGTGACCCTTTCCGCCATCCCGGCGATGACGGCCTCGACGCAGGTCGTCACGGTCGCCGAGACCTTCGGCACCCCGGTGGAGCTCGACCTCCCGGTCATCGCGCTCTTCGTCCTCGCCGCCGTGCTGATCCTCGGCGTCCTGGCTCTGGTCCTCGCCCTGGCACGCGTGCGCCGCCGACCGAGCGCGACGGCGTCAGCCGGAGTCGACTCCGAAGACACCGACGCGGAGACGGCGCGGCACACCGTCTGATCGATGGGCGTCGGCTCAGTGAGCCGTACTCCCGGCGGAGCTGCCGAATCGCCCGCATCAGACCGGCGCTCCCCAGGCCGCCTACTTCAGGCTCGCGAGCACCTTCGCCAGGCCGTCCTCGGAGACGGGCGCGGTGGTCTCGGACGACGCGGCGATGACCTCGTGCGGCGCCTGGCCCATCGCCACTCCCCTGCCCTGCCGACCCGCCCACTGCAGCATCTCGATGTCGTTGCGGCCGTCGCCGACCGCCATGACGTTGCCGATCGGGATGCCGAGCAGCTCGCGCACCCGCTCCATCGCCGTCGCCTTGTTGACCCCGTCGGGAGCGATGTCGAGCCACGCGGTCCAGCCCACGTTGTAGCTGACGCGGTGCAGGCCCATCTGCTCGACGACGGAGAGGAAGTCCTCCACCTCGTGGTCCGGCGAGATCACCACCACGCGGGTCACGCGGGTGCCGAGCAGGCCCTCGAAGTCGACCTGCTCGCTCGCGAGGCCCAGCGCGTTCTCGGGGAACGCCTCGGTGTAGCGGTAGAAGCCCGTCTCGTCCTCGACCGCGTAGAGCGCGTCGTCGAGGTGACCCCGGATGGTCTGCAGCACCTCGGTCGGATCGAAGGTCTCGACGAACTCGCGGCGGTAGCCCATCGGGGCCTCCGCGTCGCGGCGCAGGGTGATCGCGCCGTTGGAGCAGACCACGTACTCCGGAGTGAGGCCGAGCTGATCGAGCACGGGCAGGGTGGACGACTCCGATCGACCGGTGGCGAGCATCACCTCGTCACCCCGTGCCGCAAGGCGCTTGACCTGCTTGAGGACCGCGTCGCTGAGCTCGCCGGTGTCATGCAGCACGGTGCCGTCGATGTCGAGCGCGATGAGCAGTCGGCTCTCGGCCCTGCGGGCTTCGGACCTCGTCATAGCGCTCTACTCATCTGGGCTGGCTCATCGGGGCTGGCTCATCGGGGCTGGCTCATCTGGGCTGGTCAGCGCTTCGCAGTCGGCTCGAGCAGCTCGAGGCCGCCGAGGTAGGGGCGCAGCGCCTCGGGCACGACGACCGAGCCGTCCGCCCGCTGGTGCGTCTCGAGCAGCGCGACGATCCAGCGGGTGGTGGCGAGGGTGCCGTTGAGCGTCGCGACCGGCTCGGCCTTGCCCTCGACTGCGGTGGCGGATGTCGAGGCGCCGCGCCTGGTAGGTCGTGCAGTTCGAGGTCGAGGTGAGCTCGCGGTACGCGCCCTGCGTGGGCACCCACGCCTCGACGTCGAACTTGCGCGCGGCGCTCGAACCGAGGTCGCCGGCGGCGACGTCGATCACGCGGTAGCTGAGGCCGAGGCTCTGCAGCATGCCCTCCTGCAAGGCGACGAGGCGCTCGTGCTCCGCCTCGGCCTGATCGGGAGTCGTGTAGACGAACATCTCGAGCTTGTTGAACTGGTGCACGCGGATGATGCCGCGGGTGTCCTTGCCGTACGACCCGGCCTCGCGGCGGTAGCAGGTCGACCAGCCGGCGTAGCGGATCGGGCCCTCGGCGAGGTCGAGGATCTCGTCGGTGTGGAGCCCGGCGAGCGCGACCTCGCTGGTGCCGGTCAGGTAGAGGTCGTCGGCGGGCAGGTAGTAGACCTCGTCGGCGTGCTCGCCGAGGAAGCCGGTGCCCTCCATGATCTCGGGCCGCACGAGCGTCGGCGGGATCAGCGGGATGAAGCCGGCGTCGAGGGCCCGGTCGAGGCCGAGTGTCATGAGCGCGAGCTCGAGCCGGGCGCCGATGCCCTTGAGGAAGTAGAAGCGCGACCCGACGACCTTCGCGCCGCGCTCCATGTCGATCGCGTCGAGGCGCTCGCCGAGCTCGAGGTGGTCGCGCGGCTCGAAGTCGAAGGCGGGGTGCCGCCGACCTCGCGCAGCACCTCGAAGTTGTCCTCGCCGCCGGCGGGCACCCCGTCGAGCACGATGTTCGCGATGGAGCGGATGGCCGAGTTGTAGCTCGACTCGGCCTCCGCCGCGGCGCGTCTGGGCGGCCTTGACGTCGGCGGCGAGCTGCTGCACCTGGGCGACCAGGGCGGCCTTCTCCTCCTTGGCGGCCGCGGCCACGCGCTTGCCGAACGCGTTCTGCTCGGCGCGGAGGCGTTCGAACTCGGACAGGGCGGAGCGGCGGGCGGCGTCGGCGGCGATGGCGTCGTCGACCGCGTCCACGGAGTCCCCGCGCGACTCCTGCGAGCGTCGGATCACGTCGGGAGCGTCGCGGAGCAGCTGCGGGTCGATCACGGCTCCAGCCTACTGAAGGCGCCAGTGCGTCGGACGGCCACCCGTCCTCGGTTCTGCAGGGTGCACGCGGGATCCTTCGCCTGATCCCTACGGATCCGGTGATCCCGGTATCGTAGCGGTCCGTGCATGACCGGGGCGGGATCTCGGCGTGACCCGGGCAGGGCCTCGGCCGGGACCGCTCGGCTAGGTTGAGACGATGCCGCCCCGCGGAATCACCACGTCCACGGCCGCGATCGTCTACAACCCCCTCAAGGTGAACTTCGAGCACCTCCGATCGGCCATCGCCGTCGCCGAGACTGACGCGGGCTGGGGCACGACCCGCTTCTATGAGACCTCTGCCGAGGACGCCGGACAGGGCATGACGAAGCAGGCCCTGGAAGACGGCGCCGACATCGTGATGGCGGCCGGCGGCGACGGCACGGTGCGCGCGGTGGCCGAGGCGCTGCGCGGCACAGGCGTGCCGATCTCGCTCATCCCGTCGGGCACGGGCAACCTGCTGGCCCGCAACCTCAACCTCGCTCTGGTTCGACTCGAAGAATCGGTCTCGACCGCGTTCACCGGCGTCGTCCGGGAGATCGATCTGGGCATCGTCGAGATCGAGCGCGTCGACGGCAGCCGCGACTCCCACGTCTTCCTGGTGATGGCGGGGCTCGGCCTCGACGCCCGGATGATCGCGAACACCAATCCCGAACTGAAGAGGAGGGTCGGCTGGCTCGCCTACGTCGACGCGATCGCGCGGTCCCTGCGGGGCGGCAACAACGTCCGCCTGCGCTTCAGCCTCGACGGCCAGGCGCCGCGCCAGCTCCGCGTGAACACGATCCTCATCGGGAACTGCGGTTCGCTGCCGCCGAACATCCTGCTGCTGCCCGAGGCCGCCATCGACGATGGGCTGTTCGACATCGTCGCGCTGCGCCCCGAAGGCTTCTTCGGCTGGGTGCAGATCTGGGTCAAGATCGTCTGGGAGAACGGGGTCCTGCGGCGCAGCAGCGTCGGGCGCAAGCTGATGTCCTTCACGCGCGAGGTCCGCACCCTGCGGTACCTCAAGGGCCGCGAGATCGTCATCCGGCCCGAGGAGCCGCAGGAGTTCCAGCTCGACGGCGACACATTCGGACAGGTGAAGGCCGTCCGATCCTGGGTGGATCCGCTCGCCCTCAAGGTGATGATCCCGTCGACGGAGGCCGACCGCCTTCCCGCATCCGACGCGGCGAAGGCCGCCCAGTCCGCCCAGTCCGCACTAACTATTCCTACGTTCCGGCCCAATGTGCACGTAATTTCGTAGGTATCCGCGGGTTTCGTGCACATGGATGACAGACGGGTGCGTCATGTCACCCGAGACGCGCTCGAACGCCATGAGCCCTTCGTGGATACCTACGAAAGCCGCGGATGTGCGCGAAATTTCGTGCACATTGAGCCGGAACGTAGGAAGTCAGGTGAGGAGGTCGTCGAGCCAGGCGCGGGCCTCGGCGAACACCTCATCCGCGTAGGCCGGGGTGTGCTCGACCGGGATCCGGTCGGCGCGGGCATAGCTGCCGAGGAATACGACATTCGGGCTGAACCGGCGAACGCCCAGCAGCGCGTCGGCGATCCGCTCGTCGCGCGCGTGACCGTCGAGGTCGATGACGAACCGGTAGCGGCCGAGGGCGTCGCCGATGGGCCGCGACTGGAGCAGCGACATGTTGATGCCCCGAGTGGAGAACTGCTCGAGCAGCTCCAGCAGCGCGCCGGAGCGATCCTCGGGCAGCTCGGCGACGATGCTCGTCTTGTCCGCTCCGGTCCGCGGCGGCAGCGTCGTGGTCCGACTGACCAGTACGAACCGAGTGACGGCATTGGGGTTGGTGGCGATGTCCTCGGCGAGCACCTCGAGCGGGTAGAGGTCGAGGATGTTCGGCGGCGCTATCGCGGCGTCGGCGAGCCCGCCCTCCTCCAGCAGCGCTGACGCCGCTGTGACGTTGGAGGTCATCGGGATGTGCGCGTGCGAGGGGATGGTCGCGTCCAGCCAGCGCAGGCACTGCGCGTAGGCGACCGGATGCGCGTTGACGATGCGCACATCGGCGAGCGCGGTCCCGGGCCGGGCGACGAGCACGAATCCGACGGGCACCAGGTACTCGCCGATGATCCGCAGTCCGGGAATGGTGGTGAGCGCGTCCTGGGCGGCGGTGACGCCGCCCTCGACGGAGTTCTCGATCGCGATCATCGCGGCCACGCTGCGCCCGCTGACGACATCGTCGAGCGCCTCGCCGACATTGTTCGCCGAGCGCCACAGCTTGCCGCGCGCGGCCGGCACCTGCGCGAGGGCGGCCTCGGTGAAGGTGCCGGACGGGCCGAGGAAGCTGTAGCTCTCGCACCTGCGGCTCATCGTTGGACGACGTGGCGGCACCCGGCTGAGACATGTGCCGAGGATATCGGCCAACGAGAGCAGACTCTGGGCGAGCAGGCTGTGGGCCAGCGACTGTGGTGCCAGGATGGGGCCATGAGTTCCCGCGCGGGCACGGTTGCCCTGGAATCCGACCTCATCGACGTCCACGCCTTGGTCAAGGCGTACTTCGATCTCCACCCCGATGTCAGCATCCCCGAGCAGCGGGTGGTGTTCGGCACCTCCGGACACCGCGGCAGCTCGTTCGACACCGCCTTCAACGACGACCACATCGCGGCCACGACTCAGGCGATCGTGGAGTACCGGGCGTCGCAGGGCGTCGACGGTCCGCTGTTCATCGGCCGGGACACCCACGGCCTCAGCCGACCGGCCGAGACGACTGCGCTCGAGGTGCTCGTCGCCAACGGCGTGCGCGTGCTCTCCGACGAGTTCGACGGCTACACGCCCACCCCTGCGTCTCGCACGCGATCCTCAAGTACAACACCGCCGGCAAGGATGCTCCGGCACGTGTCCAGATACACCGGCATCGCGGACGGCATCGTCGTCACGCCCAGCCACAACCCGCCGCGCGACGGCGGCTTCAAGTACAACCCGCCGCACGGAGGCCCCGCAGACAGCGACGCCACCACGTGGATCGCCAACCGCGCGAACGAGATCATCGCGGGCGGGCTGAAGGACGTGAAGCGCGCCGAGGCCTCCGCCGTCGAGACGTACGACTTCCTCGGCAACTACGTCGACGACCTCAAGAACATCATCGATCTCGACGCCATCAGGGAGTCCGGCATCCGGATCGGCGCCGACCCGCTGGGCGGCGCGAGCCTGTCCTACTGGCAGGCGATCGCCGAGAAGTACGGCATCGACCTCACCGTCGTGAATCCCGAGATCGACCCGGCGTGGAGCTTCATGACGCTCGACTGGGACGAGAAGATCCGGATGGATCCGTCCTCTCCGTCCGCGATGGCCTCGGTGGTCGCCCGCCGCAACGACTACGACATCCTCACCGGCAACGACGCCGACTCCGACCGCCACGGCATCGTCACCCCCGACGCGGGTCTGATGAACCCCAACCACTACCTCGCGGTCGCGATCCAGTACCTCTACGCCAACCGTCCCGGCTGGCGCGAGGACGCGGCGATCGGCAAGACGCTCGTCTCGCTCGAGCATGATCGACCTGGTCGCCGAGTCGCTCGGCCGACGCCTCTGGGAGGTCCCGGTCGGCTTCAAGTGGTTCGTGCCCGGCCTCGTCGACGGCTCCGTCGGCTTCGGCGGCGAGGAGTCGGCCGGCGCGAGCTTCCTGCGCTTCGACGGCACCGTCTGGACCACCGACAAGGACGGCATCATCCTCGCGCTGCTCGCGAGCGAGATCCTCGCCAAGACCGGCAAGACCCCGAGCCAGCACTATGCGGAGCTCGTGGAGCGATTCGGCGCTCCCGCCTACGAGCGCATCGACGCCGCGGCCAGCAAGGCGCAGAAGGCCAAGCTCGGCAAGCTCGACGGCGACGCGATCACCGCAGACACCGTCGCGGGCGACCCGATCACCCTCAAGCTGAGCAAGGCGCCCGGCAACGATGCGGCCATCGGCGGCGTCAAGGTCCAGACGGCGGATGCCTGGTTCGCCGCTCGACCGTCCGGCACCGAGGACGTCTACAAGATCTACGCCGAGTCGTTCAAGGGGCCGGAGCACCTCAAGCTCGTGCAGGCCGAGGCCAAGCGCATCGTGGACGCCGCCCTCGCCGAGTAGCCGTTTGCACGGATCCGGAAAACGCACACGGATCCGGATGGATTGAGGGTCGATTTCGCGGGATCACGTCGGATACTCCGGATCCGTGCAACTTCTCCGGATCCGTGGAACTGGCCTGGCGGGTTCAGCTGGTGATGTGGAAGTAGTAGGCCGTGCCGCCCGGGTGATCGATGGTGATCGCATCGTCGACGCTGCGGTAGTCGGAGTCGGTCGTGTGGCCGGCGAAGAAGATCCTCACGCCGGTGTCCGTGTTCTCGACCCTGGTCACGATGCCGGTGTGATCGCGGTCGCCGCTGTTGTCCCAGTCGAATTGGACGATGTCCCCCACGGCGACCTGGTCCCGTTGGCTGTCGTCCAGTGCGACGGTGTCCGATCGGGTCCGCAGGTAGTTGCGGAACGCCGTCGAGCTGACCCAAGCCGCGCTGCTCCTGTAGACGTTGTCGTCGTTGTAGTACCAGCTGCCGTCCTGCACCCAGCCTCGCTGGAGCAGCGACTGACTGGTGAAGTTGACGCAGTCGTTGCCGGCGACGACACCGAAGCTGCTGTTGTAGCCACTCCAGTAGGCGAGCGCGTAGCTGATCTGCGCACCGACCGACGAGGGCAGCGGTTCGGTGCCGAGCGACGTGACGTCCGTGACCTCAGGGGGCGCTGAGGATTCAGCGGCCTCAGAGGGCGCTGGGGCTTCCGGAGGAGCTGAGGATTCAGCAGGCGCGACGGACTCTGCTGCGACCTTGGGTGCCGCGGTCGTCGAGGGGATCGATCGGGGTGTAGCGGCGGCATCCGTCTCCGACGCGCCGTCGCGGACGGCGCAGCCTGTCAGCGCGGCGACGACGAGCAGCCCGGCCACCGTCGAGACGGCGAGGGCTGGGGTGAGCAAGGAGGGGGTGACGAGAGGTGTGACGGGAGCGCATCGCGTCGAGAGTACGTGCTCAACTTATGGAGACACCGTGGACGGATGGGGCGTCGGCGATTTCGTACCCCGTTGCCTCTGCGATCCACCGATCGGTCTACCCCCGGCGACGGAGCCATGGCGCTCAGGCGCCCCCGGAATCGCCGACGGAGGACTCGCTCAGATCGCCGGTCGGGTCGACGGCCGTGGGTCGTCCAACCTCCGCCCGCCGATCGCAGAGCCCTCCCACAGGATCGCGATCCATCCGGTCTCCGGGTCCCCCTCGAGGACGACGATGCCGGTGTTGTCGAGGAAGAGTCCGCGGGTGTTCTCCTCATCGAGGTTCGCGGCCGTCCATGCCACCCAAGTCCGGATGGCCGCGCCGTGGCTGAACACAGCCACGGTGCCGCGTGGGCGGACGCGATCCGTCGGATCGCGGCGTCGTAGCGTCGAAGAACTCGTGTCCGTTCTCGCCGCCCGGGATGCGGCCGCTCTGGTCCGACCACCAGCCGATGATCGGATCGACGTAGCTGCCGCACCGACTCCTTGTCCGAGAGGCCTTCGAGGTCGCCCGACGAGATCTCGCGCAGTCCGGGGAGCTCGATCGGATCGATGCCCCGTTCGGCGGCCAGCGGCTCGGCGGTGAGGTGCGTGCGGATCATGTCGGAGACGTAGATCGCCTCGATGTCCTCGTCGCGCAGCGCCTGGGCGACCGCGGCGGCCTGCTCGAGCCCGAGCTCGGTGAGCCCCGGGCCGGGCACGACGGCGCCCAGTCGGCCGGTCACGTTGTCGTCGGTCTGTCCGTGGCGGATGAGGAGGAGGCGCATTCCCCTCAGCGTAGAGACACCGACCTGAGTCGACGCACGGTGGATCAGGGATAGCCGGGCGCCGCAGGCAGCCCGAAGAACTCCTCGAGGGTGGTGACGCCCGTGTCGTGCATCTCGGTCGACAGCGCGACGCCGATGTAGCGGTAGTGCCACGGCTCGAAGGTGTACCCCGTCACGGGCGACCTTGTCGGCGGGATAGCGCAGCAGGAAGCCGAACCGCCAGGCATTCGCCGCGAGCCACTGGCCCTCAGGGGTGTCCGCGAAGCACGGATCCAGCGAGCAGCGGCCCGACTCCGCACCGATGTCCATGGCCAGACCGGTCTGGTGCTCGCTGTGTCCGGGCCGCGCCGTGTTCGCGTCGGCGAACTCCTGGCCGAGTTGTCGATGTCCCGCTGGTAGACGCGCACCTGGGTCTCGTACGAGCGATAGGCGCTGTTCGAGGCCAGCGCGAGCCCGGCCTCCGCCTGCGCCGCCTGGAACATGGCGACCACGGCATCGGATGGCTCCTGACGGAGCAGGGGATCGTTGGTGTGGGCAACCGGGACCTCGACGAGGTCGGCCGGGACGTAGTCCGCCGGATTCAACGGTCGGAGCTTGTCGGCGACCACCCAGATGCTCGCGGGGTCGTCGATCGAGAGCGCCGCCATGTCGAAGGTCGGCGTCGGGCTCGGCGTGGGGGTGGGGACGGCGGACGGCGTCGGGGTCATTGCACTGGTCCGCGGATGTGGCGGGTGGGCTGCTGGGTGCAGCCGAGGGCGCGCAGCCGACGAGGCCGAGCGCGAGGGCCGCGAGTCCCGATCCGAGCACGACGAGCGCCGAGCGTCCGTCGACCGGAGAAGGGCAGTCGTCCGCGCACAGGCCGAGCATACGACGCGCTGAGACTCTCCTGGCGGGCGCGCACCGCGCGGCTCATCATCCGATCCAGATGCCGCGTTTCCGTCCCTATCACGCTCGAATAGGGACGGAAGGTGGCATCTCGATTTCCAGGGAGGAGGCGTCAGCGCAGATTCGTGGGAGCGCTCTCTTGACTGATCATCGTCCAGCTATCTAGAGTGATCCCGATCCGTCGCCGCAGCTCCCTCGACTGATTTGGGAGCGCTCCCACGGTTCACCATTCCACGCACACAAAGGAGTGACCGTGAGACTTTCGAACGACGAATGCAGGGCCGCCGCCGTCGCGGCCGCCGCATCCCCTCCCTCCTCCTCAGCGGCTGCTCCGCCGCGGGGGCGCCGCATCCGGCTCGGGCGATGACATCACACTGACCGTCACCACGTTCGGCACCTTCGGCAACGACGCCAACTACGACGAGTACGAGGACGCCCACCCGAACGTCACCATCGAGGCGACCAACATCGACACCGGCGGCACCGCCCGCACCGACGCGTACACCAAGATCGCCGCGCGGCACCGGCCTCTCCGACGTCGTCGCGATCGAGGAGGGCTGGCTCAGCTCCATCATCGACGTCTCCGACGCCTTCGTCGACCTCAACGACTACGGCTTCGAGGACCGCAAGGACGACTGGCTCGACTGGAAGTACGCGCAGGGCACGGACGCCGACGGCCGCGTCATCGGCTTCGGCTCCGACATCGGCCCGGAGGGCCTCTGCTACCGCGGCGACCTGTTCGAGGCCGCCGGCCTGCCGAGCGACCGCGACGAGGTCGCCGAGCTGCTCGGCGGCGACGACGCCACCTGGGAGAACTACTTCGAGGTCGGCGAGCAGTACCAGGCGGCCACCGGCAAGGCCTTGTACAACCCGTCGTTCCTCTGGAACGCCTTGGTCAACCAGCAGGACGAGGGCTACTACAAGGCCGACGGCACAGCTGAACATCGAGGACAACGCCGAGCTGAAGGACCAGCTGGGCTGCTCGTCGAGCACCGCCGCCGAAGCTGCCGGCCGGCTCCGCCGGCGTGGGACTGGCGGCGGCCAGACCGCAACGGCAGACCTTCGCGACCTACATCTGCCCGAGCTGGATGCTCGGCGTCGTGAGCGGCTACTACGACGCCGGCAGCGGCGACGCCAGCACCGGCTGGGACTTCGCCGACGTGATGCCCGGCGGCTCGGCCAACTGGGGCGGCTCGTTCCTGGGTGTCCCGACGAGTCGGAGCACAAGGAGGCCGCCGCAGCTCGCCCTCTGGCTCGCAGCCCGAGCAGCAGGTCGCCGTTCGAGGCGGCCGGTCCGTTCCCGAGCTCTCGAGGCGCAGGAGCGCTCGGTGGCCGACTCGACCAACGCGTTCTTCAACGACGCACCGGTCGGCGAGATCTTCGCGCCGTTCGCAGGGCGTCGTCGCCCAGGTGAAGGGTTCCGAGGACTCGGTCATCCAGGACAACGTCTTCGGCCCGTCCTCGACCAGATCAGCCAGGGCGAGACCGACGGTGACGCCGCCTGGGCGGCGGCGATGGACCTGCTGAACCAGCTCGTCGTCCGGAGTAGCTACGTCAGCCAGGCTCAGCCGACGCTGCACCATCCGCGCGACCCGGCTCGTCCGGGGCTGCCCCATCCGCACGAAAGGCGACGCGATCACTCCCACGCTGCCCGTCGCCTCCGGACCGACCGGAGCCGACGACCGACGACAGCCACCGTCCTGCCCGCCGCCTGCGCGCTGACGTTCCGGCAGCGGCTCAGCCGCTTCGACGTCAAGGCCTCGCCCGTACCTCTACATCTCGCCGTTCTTCATCCTCTTCGGCCTGATCGGCCTCTTCCCGATCGCCTACACGCTCAACGTCTCGCTGTACCAGTGGCATCTGCTCAAGGGCCAGGGCGACTTCGTCGGCCTCGAGAACTACGTCGACGTGCTCGGACGACCGCTTCTTCTGGAACGCGTTCGGCAACACGATCAGCATCTTCCTGCTGTCGGCGGTGCCGCAGCTGATCTTCGCCGTCGATCATCGCCGCCGTCCTCGACCAGGCGCTCCGCGCGCAAGCACGTTCTGGCGCATGAGCGTGCTGCTGCCCTACATCGTCGCGCCCGGTCGCGGTCGCGGTCATCTTCACCCAGATCTTCAGCCAGTTCAACGGCCCGATCGCCGGCTTCTTCGAGTCGCATCGGCCAGGAGCCGATCCGCTGGTCGTTCGACGTCTTCCCGTCGCACATCGCGGTCGCGAGCATGGTCAACTGGCGCTGGACCGGCTACAACGCGCTCATCCTGCTCGCCGCCATGCAGGCGATCCCGCGCGACCTCTACGAGTCGGCGGCGATCGACGGCGCCGGCCGCATCCGCCGCTTCTGGTCGATCACGATCCCGATGATCCGCCCCACCATGATCTTCGTCATCATCACCTCGACGATCGGCGGGCTGCAGATCTTCGCCGAGCCGAAGCTGTTCGACCAGGGCTCGCCGGCAACGTCTACGGCGGCTCGAACCGCCAGTACCAGACGCTCGTGCTCTACCTCTACGAGCTCGCCTTCCCGCGCCGCGACTTCGGCCAGGCCGCGGCGGTCGCCTGGCTGCTGTTCCTGATCATCGTGATCATCGGCGCTCATCAACTTCCTCATCTCGCGCACCATCCGACGGGGAGCCCAGTCGCATCCGCAGCCCGCGAGTCGCTAGAACGGTCCTGCCGCATCGGTGGCGCCACGCCCCAGCGTCCGACCAGGAGACGGCGATGACCGCCCGACTCAGAGCCACCGCCGTCCCGCGCGCCGCAAGCCCCGCTCCGTGCGCGGGCCGGCGGCATCGACCGGCCCCGGCTTCCTCAGCTACGCGCTGCTGATCGCCCTGTTCGCCGGCTCGGCGCTCCCGCTCTGGTGGTCGTTCGTGATCGGCAGCCGGCAGGCGTCCGACATCAACCTGGTCGCCGGTCGCCGCTGATCCCCGGCCCGCAACTTCCTCGCCAACGTGACGAAGGCGTTCGAGACCGTCGACTTCGGCAAGGCGCTGCTGAACAGCGTGATCATCTCGGGCGTCATCACCTCTCGGTGGTGTTCTTCTCCACGCTCGCCGGCTACGCGTTCGCGAAGCTGCGGTTCCGCGGACGCAACGGCCTGCTGGTCGCCGTGATCGTGACGCATGGCGATCCCGACCCAGCTGGGCATCATCCCGCTGTTCATCCTGATGTCGAAGTACCTGCACTGGACGGGCACGCTCGGCGCCGTCATCGTGCCCGGCCTGGTGACCGCGTTCGGCGTGTTCTTCATGCGCCAGTACCTGGTCGACGTGATCCCCGACGAGCTGATCGAGGCGGCGCGCATCGACGGCGCCAGCATGTGGGGCACGTTCTGGCACGTCGCCCTGCCCGCCGCCCGTCCGGCGATGGCGGTGCTCGGGCTGTTCACCTTCATGGCGGCGTGGACCGACTTCCTCTGGCCGCTGCTCGTGCTCGGGCCGACGAACCCGAGCGTGCAGACCGCACTGGCGGCCCTCAGCGCTGCAGGCGGGCACACCCCCGACCACTCGATGGTGCTGGCCGGCGCCGTCGTGTCGGTCATCCCGCTGCTGATCCTGTTCATCGCCGCCGGCAGGCAGCTGATCAGCGGCATCATGTCGGGCGCGGTGAAGGGATGAGCGACGGGCGAACCACCTTCCCGCGCGGGTTCATCTGGGGCGCCGCGACCGCGGCGGCCCAGGTCGAGGGCGCGGCACACGAGGACGGCAAGGCCGACTCCATCTGGGACCACTTCGCGCGCGACGCCCGGCAACATCGCGGGCGGCGACACCCCCGAGCGCGGCGGTCGACCACTACCACCGGATGCCGGAGGACGTGCGCGCTGATGCGCGAGCTCGGCCTGGACTCGTACCGCTTCTCGGTGAGCTGGGCGCGCGTCAAGCCGGACGACGGGGCCGCCAACCCGAAGGGCCTCGACTTCTACAGCCGGCTGGTCGACGAGCTGCTCGGCGCCGGCATCCTGCCCTGGCTCACCCTGTACCACTGGGATCTGCCGCAGGCGCGTCGAGGAGACGGGCGGCTGGGCGAACCGCGACACCGCGCGCCGGTTCCTCGACTACGCCGAGCTCGTGCACGACGCACCTCGGCGACCGCGTCACGCACTGGACGACGTTCAACGAGCCGCTTGCTCGTCGCTCATCGCCTACGCCGGCGGCGAGCACGCCCCCGGACGCACCGAGCCCCGCGCGCGGCCTCGCCGCGCTGCACCACCAGCACCTCGCGCACGGGCTCGCCGTCGCGTCCCTGCGCGAGCGCGGCGCCGAGCAGCTCGGCATCACGCTCAACCTGACGAACGCGGTGCCGAACGACCCGGCCGACCCGGTCGACCTCGACGCCGCGCGCCGCATCGACGCGCTCTGGAACCGCGCGTTCCTCGAGCCGCTGCTGCTCGGGCGCTACCCGGCCGACTTCCTCGACGATGTCGCCGGCCACGAATTCGACGCGCTCGTGCGCGACGGCGACCTCGAGCTCATCGCGCAGCCGATCGACTTCCTCGGCGTGAACCACTACCACGACGACAACGTGAGCGGGCATCCGCTGCCGCCGGGCACCCCGCCGGGGCTGCGCGCCGACGGACAAGCCGGGCGCGTCGCCGTTCGTCGGCAGCGAGCACGTCACCTTCCCGCCGCGCGGCCTGCCGCGCGACCGCGATGGGCTGGGAGGTCAACCCCGACGGCCTGCGCACGCTGCTGGTCCGGCTCGGCAGGAGTACCCGACGCTGCCGCCGCTGTACGTCACCGAGAACGGGTCGGCGTACGACGACGAGGTCGCCTCCGACGGCGCGGTGCACGACGACCGAGCGGGTCGCCTACCTCGAGGCGCATCTGGATGCCGTCGCCGACGCGATCGCGGACGGCGCCGACGTGCGCGGCTACTTCGTCTGGTCGCTGCTCGACAACTTCGAGTGGGCGTGGGGCTACGAGAAGCGCTTCGGCATCGTCCGCGTCGACTACGAGACCCTGAAGCGCACTCGAAGGACAGCGGCTGGCGTACGCCGAGATCATCGGCCGAGCGAAGGCGGCAGGAGCTCGGGCCTAGTCGCATCCGCAGCGCCGTCACGGAGCGCCGTCACGCGAGCACGGCGACGGAGCGCGCACCTAGACTTCCTAGATTCACAGCTCCAGGAGGATCCACCGTGCCCCGTGATCCCGCGTCGGCGCGCCCACGCTCGAGATGGTCGCCGCCGCGGCGGGTGTCTCGCGATCGACCGTGTCCCGCGTCGTCAACCGTCGCCGAATGTGACCGCCGAGGCGATCGCCGCGGTCGAGGACGCGATCGAGCCGCCTCGGCTACGTGCCGAACCGCGCGGCGCGCATCGCTCGCCAGCCGCAGACCCACGTCGATCGCGCTGGTCATCCCCGAGAATCACCGCCAAGTTCTTCGCCGACCCGTACTTCGCCACGGTCGTGCAGGGCGTCGCGATGTACCTGTCGAACACCGACTACACGCTGACCCTGCTGATCGCGGCCGAGAACGACGCCGAGAAGACCCGGCGCTACCTGCACGGCGGCAACGTCGACGGCGCGATCATCCTGTCGCACCACAGCGACGACCGCTCGTTCGCGACTCGGCCAGCAGCCTCCCCGTCGTCTTCGGCGGGCGCCCGATGAGCGCCGAGGGTCACGACAGCTACTACGTCGACGTCGACAACTCCGGCGGCGTCGCGGCGGTCACCCAGCACCTGATCGCGTCGGGCCGCACGCCGGCTCGCGACGATCGCCGGCCCCCCCGACATGCCGCCGGGCGTCGACCGGCTCGTCCGGCTGGCTCGCCGCCGTACGCGAGGCCGACCTGCCGGACGACCTCATCGAGCACGGCGACTTCACCCCGGCAGCGGCGCCGAGGCGATGCGACGCCTCCTCGACCGCGAGCCCGACGTCGACGGGGTCTTCGCGGCGAGCGATCAGATGGCGGCCGGCGCGCTGACCGCACTGCGGGAGCGGGGCCGTCGGGTCCCGCAGGATGTGGCCAGTCGCAGGCTTCGACGGCGACTACTTCAGCGAGACGAGCAGCCCTCCCCTCACCACGATCTCCCAGCCGGCGACCGAGCTCGGCGCCAAGATGGCCGAGGTGCTGGTCGAGCTGATGGCCGGCCGCGAGGCGCAACGGGTCACGATGATGCCGACGCAACTCCTCATCCGGGCTTCGACCGGCACCTGAACCGGATCGAGATGCCACTCTCCGTCCCTATTCCGCACGGATAGGGACGGAAGGTGGCATCTCGATGGGGGTCGTCCGGGCGGCGGGCTGCCGCTCGTCCGGCGCTCGCTCTGTCCGCTGACATGTGGGCGGGCTCCGACGCGCGCGCCCTTTCAGAGTCGTAGGCTCGAAGCGAACGCGACGACCGCGCTCACGACATCCTCGCTGGGAGGCACTGATGACCGAGACGATTCGGCACGTACCCGAAGAGAACCGATACCTCATCGTCGGAGAGGACGGACGCGAGCTCGGACTCGCCGACTATCAGCTGCGCGAAGACCGCATCCTGTTCACCCACACCGAGGTGGATCCCTCGATGCGCGGCCACGGCCTCGGCGGCAAGCTCATCAAGGGGGCGCTCGACGACACCCGCACCCGCTTCACCCAGCGCGTCGTGCCGCTCTGCCCGTTCGTCGACGAGTGGATCGAAGCGCATCCCGACTACCGCGACCTCGTCACGAGGTAGGCGCCTTTCTCGCGGGACTGCGGGGCAGCTCGAATCGGCTGTCACGGCAACCACGTCAAGCTGAGCCGGTTGCTCCAGTCGACTGAGCCTTCGAGCCGTCCGAGAGCCGTCGGTCACGGGACGCGGGCGAGCCACTCCGGCGAGGTGAACTTGCTGGCGACGAGGGCCTCGGCGCGCTCGCGCTCCGCGGCGTGCCACCGTGCCCGGGGTCGCCCCGTACAGCGAGGTGAACGTGGAGGTCATCCGCTCGATGATCGCCGCGCGCGACAGGCCGGTCTGGCTCCGCAGCGGATCGACGCGCTTGGCGGCGCTCGTCGTGCCCTTGTCGCTGAGCTTCTCGCGGCCGATGCGCAGCACCTGCACCATCTTCTGGCCGTCCATGTCGTAGCTCATGGTGACGTGGTGCAGCACGGCTCCCCCGCCGAGGCGCTTCTGCGCGGCGCCGCCGATCTTGCCCTTCGGCGAGGTGATGTCGTTGAGCGGCTGGTAGAACGCGTCGATGCCGAGCGACTTCAGCGCCGTGATGACCCACTCGTCGAGGTAGGCGTACGACTCGGCGAAGGTCATGCCCGCGCACGAGGTCGCCGGGCGCGTAGAGCGAGTAGGTGACGACCGAGCCGGCCTCCATGAACATCGCGCCGCCGCCGCTGATGCGGCGCACGACCTCGAAGCCGTACTTCGCGGCGTTCTCGAGGTCGACCTCGTTGCGCAGCGACTGGAAGCTGCCGATCACGACGGCCGATCGGTCCCACTCCCAGATCCGCAGCGTCGGCGCGCGGCGCCCCGCGCCGACCTCCTCGGTGAGCACCTCGTCGAGGGCGAGGTGCATCGCCGGGCGACACGGCGGGGTCGTGCACGATCTGCCAGTCGTAGTCGCGCCAGCTCGTGGCGTTGCCGATGGATGCGCCGGATCGCGGTCGCGACGGCCTCGGGCGAGAAGCCGAGCAGCACGGCGTCGTCGGGCAGCGCCGTGCGGATCGCCGCGGCGAGCCCAGCCGCATCGAGGTCGACCGCGCAGGCCGTTGACGGCCGCGTCGATGGCGTCGAGCGCGGTGTCGGGCTCGAGGAAGAAGTCGCCGGCCAGTCGGAAGTTCGGCGATCCGGCCGCCCTCCTCATCGAGATCGACGACGACGAGCTTGCCGCCCGGGACCTTGTATTCGCCGTGCATGCGTCAGCTCTCCGTGATGGGGGTCGTGTGGGGCGTGCGCTCGGCTTTCGCGCGAAGCCGGGAGTTCAGCCAGAACACCAGGTCGGCGATGACCTCGTCGCGGTTGGTCTCGTTGAACACCTCGTGTCGGGCGCCCGGGTAGACGATCGCCGACACGTCGGTCAGTGCCCCGCGGGTGACGTAGCTCTGCGCCAGCTTGCGAATGCTCTTCTCGCCGCCGAGCGGATCCTCGCTGCCGATCTGGATCAGCAGGGGCAGGTCGTGCAGCAGATTCCTCGCCGGCCGGCCGAAGAGCCGGAGTCCATCCGCGATGCCGAACAGCTTGGCGACATCGGCACTGAAATTGAGCGGATCGGTGTAGAACCCCTCTGAGATGGCGGTGTCGCGGCTGAGCCATTCGGCGCCCGTGGTGCCGAGGTGCCTGTGGCGCCTGTTGAGATCGCCGGCGGCCATCGATCCCGGCCAGCGGTACGCGGTTCCGGTGAGCACGGCGGCCGCATAGTCCTCGGAATGCGAGTTCAGGATGATCTGAGCCATCAGCGATCCCCAGCTGTGGCCGAGCAGCACCAGGGGTGCCCCCGGATGAGCTGCGCGGATGATGCCGCTGAGCTGGTGCACCGCCTCCGTCGTGGCGCGGAGGCCGCCGATCCCGAGCTTGCCCATCAGTGTCTTCTCGCCGCCGTGCTGGGTCATCCCCGTCGCGCCGTGGCCGCGATGGTCATCCGCGATCACCGAGAATCCGGCGGAATTGAGGTCCTCGGCGAGCAATCGGTAGCGCCCCGCATGCTCGCCCACTCCGTGCGCGATCTGGACGATCGCTGTCGGCTCATCGATGAGCCACTCGTAGTAGGTGATGACGACGCCGTGGGCGTCGGTGTACTCGGGCATGCTCCGAGTCTTCCACTTTCACGGATCCGGAAATCGCACACGGATCCGGATGGAATGCGACCTGGATTTCCCATGATTGCGTCCAACTGTCCGGATCCGTGAGAAGTTTCCGGATCCGTGCAATCGGCGGCACGAATGCAGGAGTCAGGACTCGCGGGTGATCTCCACCTTGACGAAGAGCTCGCTGCGGAAGGGGCCCGCGTAGACGCCCCGCAGCGGAGCGACGTCGTTGTAGTCGCGGCCCCGGCCCACGAGCACGTGCCGGTCGCCGATCTCGATGAGGTTGGTGGGGTCCCAGCCGCGCCACTCGCCGCAGAACCACTCCACCCACGCGTGCGACTCTCCGGTGACCGTCTCGCCGATGGCGGCGTCGGGCTTGGGGTGCAGGTAGCCGGACACGTAGCGAGCGGGGATGCCGACCGATCGGATGGCGCCGATGGCGATGTGGGTGATGTCCTGGCAGACGCCCTTGCGCTCGGCCCACGCCTCCTTGGCGGTGGAGTGCACGCCTGTCACGCCATGCATGTACTCCACGGCGTCGCCGATGGCCTGGCTGATCTTCTGAGCCGCGTCGCACGGGCCGTACGCGTCGTCTGCGATCCTCCGCGCGAGCTCGACGACCTCGTCCGACGGCTCGGTCAGCCGGGTCTGCCTGGTCTGCTCGACGCACGCGACCTGGCGGGCGATGGCGTCGGGCAGCTCGTCCCAGCCGACGGTGTGATCGCCGTGCTCGCGGTCGCGCACCTCGACGAGGCTCGTGGCCCGCAGCGACAGCTCGCTGTGCGGCGTGAGGATCTCGAAGGAGCTGACCCGGGTGCCCCAGTAGTCGACGTAGCCGTGCTGCGAGGAGATCGGAAGGATCTCGAGGTGCGAGTGCAGCACGAACTGGCCGTCCGAGCTCGAGGGCAGCATTCGCGCCTCGTTGTAGCTCGCGCTGACCTCGCCCTTGTAGTGGTAGCCGGTCTCGTGCTTGATGCGCAGTCGTTTGGTCATCGCGTGGTCAACTCTCCCCCGTCCAGCTCGGCGCCGCGTTCGTCGGGAAGTATCTCTGACGAATCGCCTCCGACGCCGCCGAGGTCACATCCTGCACATCGTCCATCTGCGCCGTGAGGTCGTCGAGGATCTCCTGGATGGGCCGGTATTCGAGCTGGCTCCGGATCTGGCCGAGCAGCCGCTGGGCCTGGTCGGCGACGCCGACACGCTCGCTTCGCGGCTCGAGCTCGCGGAGGCACTCCTCGGCGCGGGACACGGAGAACAGCACCGAACGCGGGAACAGCCGATCGAGCAGCAGGAACTCGGCCGCGTTCCGAGCGGATGGCACCCCGCGATAGGTGCGGAGGTAGGCCTCGTAGGCGCCGCACGATCGGAGGATCGTGGTCCAGCTGGGGCCACTCGCCTCAGTGAGCGAGCGGGTGGCGAGCAGGCGGGCCGTCATGTCCGCGCGCTCGATGCTGCGGCCGAGCGTGAAGAACAGCCATGCCTCGTCGCGACTGGTCGCCGATTCGATGATGCCGACGGCGAGGGCGGCACGCTCGCGGATCCAGGAGAAGAACTCGCTGACCTTCTCGCTCGATACACGTGCGGGGCATTCGCGCGCGGGTCGTGTTGAGGCACTCCCACAGCTCGGTCGAGACGATCTCGCGCGCGCGGCGGGCGTTCTCGCGGGCGGCGCCGAGCGAGTAGGCGATCGAGGCGGGGTGAGTGCGATCCACGGCGAGGATGGCCAGCACATCCTGACGGGTGAGCGTGCGGTCGTCCTCGACGGAGCTGCCCATCACCGAGAGGAGCGAGCGGCAGGCCACGTCCTCCTCGATCCACGGGTCTTCGAGCAGCAGCTGCAGGTGCACGTCGAGGATGCGGGCCGTTCCGTCGCTCCGCTCGATGTACCGGCCGATCCAGAACAGGCTCTCGGCGATGCGGCTCAGCATCCTTCGACCTCACCGTCTGCGTGAGGAGCGTCCGCAGCGTCCGACTCCATGCCATACGCGGCATATGCATGCGCCTGCTGCTGCTGCTCCTGCTGCTCTCCCCGGTCCCGCGGACGATCGAGCGGGGAGTGATCGGGGGCATGCTCTCGGATGATCGAGATGGACTGCGTGTTGGCGGCCTGGCCAGCCACGAGAGTCTGCACGCTGCGAGCGCCGCCCGACGTCGCGTAGACGGGCTCGTGGCCGACGACCCAGGTGTCCTTGGATCCGCCGCCCTGGCTCGAGTTGACCACGAGCTGGCCCTCGGGGAGCGCCACGCGGGTGAGTCCTCCGGGCAGCACCCAGACGTCCTTGCCGTCGTTGACCGCGAACGGCCGGAGATCGGCGTGCCGCGGCCGCATGCCGTCCTCGACCAGGGTCGGGATGGTGGAGAGCTGGACGACCGGCTGCGCGATCCAGCCGCGCGGGTCCTTGATGAGCCGCTGGCGCAGCTCCTCGAGCTCGAGCTTCGAGGCGGCCGGGCCCACGACGAGGCCCTTGCCGCCGGAGCTGTCCACCGGCTTCACGACGAGCTCGTCGAGGCGGTCGAGCACCTCTTCGAGCGCTCCGGGTTCTTCGAGTCGCCAGGTGTCGACGTTCGGCAGGATCGGCGTCCTCGTCGAGGTAGTACTTGATGAGATCGGGCATGTACGTGTAGATCAGCTTGTCGTCCGCGACGCCGTTGCCCACCGCGTTGGCGATGGTGACGTTTCCGAGGCGGGCGGCGAGCATGAGGCCCGGCGAGCCCAGCATCGAGTCGGCGCGGAACTGCAGCGGATCGAGGAACTCGTCGTCGACACGGCGGTAGATGACGTCGACCCGCGTCGGGCCTGCGGTCGTGCGCATCCAGACCCGACCGCCGGAGCAGAACAGGTCGCGGCCCTCGACCAGCTCCACGCCCATCAGTCGCGCGAGCAGGGTGTGCTCGAAGTAGGCGGAGTTGTAGACGCCCGGGGTGAGCACGACGACGTTGGGCTCTTCGACGCCGACCGGCGCGCTCGCCCGCAGCGACTGGAGCAGCCGGTTCGGATAGTCGCCCACCGGACGCACGCGCATGGAGACGAAGAGCTCAGGAAGCGTCTGCGCCATGACGCGGCGATTCGAGATGACGTAGCTGACACCGCTGGGCACGCGGACGTTGTCCTCGAGCACCCGCCAGGCCCCCGCCTCGTCGCGGATCAGGTCGATGCCGGAGACATGGATGCGCACGCCGTTGGCGGAGGTGATGCCCGCGGCCTCACGGTGGTAGTTGGAGGACGAGGTGATGAGCGATGCGGGGATGATCCCGTCGAAGACGGCACGCTGCGGGCCGTAGACATCGGCGAGGAACGCCTCGAGCGCTCGCACCCGCTGCTTGATGCCGGCCTCGACATCGACCCACTCCTTGTGGTCGATCACCCGCGGCACCGCATCGAGCGGGAAGGGCCGCTCCTCCCCCGCGAAGTCGAAGGTCACGCCCTGTGCGAGATAGCTCGATGCGAGCGCGTCGGTGCGACCCCGCAGCTCGGCCTGGGTCATCTTGGCGAGGGCGCCGTGGATCTGGCTGTACGGCTCGCGAGCACTGACCGGAGCGCCCATGCCGGGCGGCATGTCGAACATCTCGTCCCACGCCGGATGCTTCGGTTCGTACGTGCGCGCCGCCTTGAGGCTGGCGTAGCCGTCGAACAGGTCTCCCATGATGTGAGCCTACTCAGCCGTGTTGCGGGGAGGTTTCAGAGGCCTGCGCTTCGCGTTCGGGCATGCGAAAAACGCACCGGCCCGGGATATTTCGCGGGCCCTTGCGTCTTTGGCATGCCCTCGACACGTGAGTGACCTACAGGTCGCTCGCCAGGTGCTCGGCGGTCGCCAGGTCGGTGATCAGGACGTCGACCCAGCCGCCGCGGAGTGCAGCACGGATGGCCTCGTACTTGCGCGGTCCGCCGGCAATGCCGACGCGTCGGGGAACCGCCTTCAGCTGGTCGACGCTGATGCCGAGCACCCGATCGTTGAGATCGGACGACACGGTCGCTCCGTCGGAGTCGAAGAAGCGCAGGCAGACGTCGCCGACGGCCCCGCCCCCACGCAGCTCCTCGAGCATGTCGGGCGGCACGGCGTTGCCCGAGTCGCGCAGGAGGGTCGATGGCTGCATGCTGCCGATGCCGACCAGCGCCATCGACAGCTCGGACCACTGTGCGGTGATCGCCTGGATGGACGGGTCTTCGAGGATCGCATCCCGAGCCGCCTGCGTGCGCACGAAGCCGGGGGCAGGGAAGAAGACGGGGTCGGCTCCGGTCACCACCGCGAGCCGATCGGCGAGGCGGTTGGCCTGGACCTGCACGCGCGGGTCCCCGATGCCGCCGAGCAGCTGGACCACCTGAGTCGCGGTGCGGGCGTTGCGCGGAGTCATCGCGTCGACGGTGGCTATGAGGGTGGCTGACCACGACGAGAGCCCGATCCGCTCGGAGCCGGTCAGCGTGGTCTCGAGGTAGGCGGCACCCGCTGAGCCGAGTGCGGAGAGCAGCGACACCTCGTCCGTATCGGAGGTGTGGGCGATCACCACGTCGGACAGCCTGTAGCCGTCGCGCACCGAATCCTCGAGGTCGGGGTGCACCCCAGGGGGCGGTACGACGACAGTACGCACGATCCCGAGCGACACCGCCTCCTTGAGGAACCGCGACACGCGTGACTGCGAGATGTGCAGTCGCTCCGCGATCTCGGGCTGCCGGATGCCCTGCTCGTGATACATCCGCGCGATCTTCACGAGCAGCGACATCCGGTCGGGACTCAGGCGACTCGCGCCCGCGGAGGGCTCATTCAGCACACCCGAATTATCGCCCACGGGCGGCATATCTACCCGCCGCCCCACGACCCTGGTCAATAAGAGGTGAAGAGTGCCTTCTGCACCAGGCTCATCGCGCCGATCGCGTCGTGGTTCGCCTGCGCCTCGACGAGCGCCGGGATGTCGAGCTTGTCGAGTCCGCGCTGGACGGCTTTCAAGAACTCGATCGCCGAGTCGGCGGCCTTCACGCTGTCCTCGCGGAACGGGAACTGATCGAGCTGCCACACGCCCTCCCAATTGTTCTTCTTCAGCGTGTAGAAGAACTCGAACAGCTCGATCGGATGCACGGTGCCGGCGACCATATCGTCGTCCCAGCTGCGCAGGTTGTCGTTGACGTCCATGCCGAAGAGGCGCCCGTAGTCGATCGCGAGCTGCGCCGAATCGGCGGGCGACTCCCCGCCGAACAGGGCGTGGCCGAAGTCGAGGAGGATGCCGACGTTGGGCAGGCCGATCTTCTCGATGCCGAGCAGGGTCCGCGACACGGAGTCGAAGCTCATGTGCACGCGGGGCTCGCGGGGCTTGTACTCGATGACAAACTTGAGGTCCGGGTTCTCGCTGGCAAGGCGACCAACGCCGTCGAGCGAGTTCTTCCAGAGCGCTCCGTGGTCCACCTGGAAGGGGTAGTCCCAGCCGTCCTGACCGGGCCACAGCTTCACGTAGTCCGCGCCGAAGAAGCGGACGACGTCGGCCGCCTGAGTGATCAGGTCGTGGGCGAGTTCGCGCACCCCGGGGTCGGGGTTGGTGAAGGCGCCCTTGGCGAATACGCGGGTATACATCTCGGGGGTGATGCCGATGACGCTCAGCTTGTTGCGGTCGAGGGCTTCCTTGACCTGCTCGTTGCTGAAATCGCCACCGAAGAATGGCCAGTTGAGGTCGACGACCGAAAGGTCGCGGACCTTGCCTGCGATGTCGATCGCATCGATGATGGTGCGCGGGTCGCCATAGCCGTCGGTCGCGTAGCGGTCGACGTAGGTGGCGAAGTGCCAGATACCTGCGCCGTAGCGCTGGCCGGACGGATTCGTCGGTGCTGATTCTTCGGAGGACATGTGCCTGTCTTTCATCGCGGGTGGTGAGGTGCGGGTGCCCGCCGCGCTGGCGGGCACCCGCAGGTGGAGCGACCTATTCGAGCGCCGAACAGGGTGTACTTGTCGGCGTTCGCGGCGTTGATGACGACGCAGTCGATCGACTGCTTCTCGTCCTCTCCGGTCTCGCCCGTGGTGATGAACTTGTCGGCCTGCTGCACCGCGAGCTGCGAGATCAGCACGGCCGGCTGGAGGCCGGTCGCGACGAGCTTGCCCGCCTTGATCGCGTCGACCGCGTCGGGGCTGCCGTCGAAGCCGACGATCTTGATCTGGTCGAGCAGTCCCGCCGCCTCGACAGCGGCGACCGCACCGAGCGCCATCGTGTCGTTGCCCGCGATGATCCCCTGCACGTCCGGTCGCGCTGCAGCAGCGTCTCGATCTTGGTGAACGCCTCGTCCTGGCTCCAGTTCGCCGTCTCCTTGCGCGACGCGCGACGAGGTTCGGGTACTGCGAGATCACGCTCGCGTAGGCCTCGGAGCGCACGCCGGCGTTCGTGTCGGTCTCCTTGCCGGTCAGCTCGATGTAGTTGCCGCCATCCGGCAGCGCCGCCACGAACTCCTCGGCGACCGCGGCCGCGCCCTGGGCGTTGTTCGCGACGATCTGCGCCTTGGCGATGCCGGTCTCGTTGATCTCGCGGTCGATGAGGAAGACCGGGATGCCGGCATCCTCGGCCTTCTGGATCGGACCGATGGAGGCGTCGGCGCCCGGCGTTGTCGAGGATGATCGCCTTCGCGCCTTCTGGCTGATCGCGGCGTCGATGAGCTCGCTCTGCTTGTTCGGGTCGTCGTCGTGCGACGGCGACCGAGGTCTCGTAGCCGAGCTCCTCCGCCTCGGCCTTGCGCGGCGTCGGCCTCGGCCTTGAAGAACGGATTCTCGGGCGAGGGCGTGATGATGGCGATGAGGCCTGCCGGCCTCGCCGTCTCCGCCGTCCGTGTCGCCGCGTCGGTTGTCGCCACCGCCGGAGCAGCCGGCGAGGGCGAGTGCGGCGATCGTGGCTGCAGCTGCGGCGACGATGATCTTGCGTCGTAGCATGTGTCTCGTACCTTTCATCTCCTGGTGCCGACCGACATCCTTGCCGGTCAGTGGTTCCGGTCAGGGTGCTTTGCGGGCTCCTGGCGCGGGACTCCGGTCAAGTCGGCAGCATCGCCGCCGAGTCGTCTGGTGGTCGACTTGCCGGCGGCGGCGAGCGCGGCGTTCTTCGAGCGCGTGATGCGCTGCTGGGCCTGGTCGATCACGACGGCGAGCACGATGACGGCGCCCTTGATGACGGTCTGCCAGAACGTCGAGACGCCGACGATCACGAGGCCGTCGACGAGGAAGCCGATCACGAAGGCGCCGAGCAGCACGCCGCGCACGTTGCCTCGCCCGCCGCGTCAGCGCCGCGCCGCCGATGACGACGGCCGCGATCGCGTTCAGCTCGAACGCGTTGCCGGTCTGCGGCGCAGCGCTGGTGAGCTCCGACGAGATGATGAGGCCCGCGGTCGCGGCGCAGAAGCCGCTGATCATGTAGACCCGAGCTTCACCCGCTTGACCGGCACCCCCGACAGCTCGGCGGCGCGCTCGTTGCCGCCGGTCGCGTACACCCAGCGCCCGAACGGCGTCTTGGCGCAGCACGAACACCGCGACGAGCGACGAAGACGAGCATGATCCAGATGCCGTCGGCACGCCGAGCAGGCGGCCGCCGCCGATGCAGCAGGAAGCCGGTGTTGCCGAGCTCAGGATGCCGGCGAGGCGCGGGATAGGTGGCACCGTTGGAGATCAGCAGGCTGCGCCGCGCGCGACGTAGAGCATGCCGAGAGTCGCGATGAACGGCGCGACGTTGAAGCGCGTGACCAGGATGCCGTTGATGAGGCCGACGAGCGTGCCGACCGCGAGCGATGCGAGCACGACGACCCAGACCGCCGGGTAGAGCACCACGTCGAAGCACGTCGATGCGCAGGCCCTGCAGCAGCACGCCCGCGACCACGCCCGAGAGGCCGACCGTCGAGCCGACGGACAGGTCGATGCCGCCCTTGAGGATGACGAACAGCATGCCGATGCGCGAGGATCGCGTTCATAGGCGACGTGCTTGGTCATCGTGATGAGGTTGGGAGGGTCAGGAAGAGTCCGACAGCAGCGCGAAGACGATGATGAGCACGATGAGGGCGATGAAGGCGCGACCCTCGAGCAGGATGGCTGCCGAGGTCGAAGCGCGCTGGGCTTGGTGACCGATTGCGGTGCTCATCGGCGCTGGCTCCTTCGTGCTGGGTCTCGCCGCTGGCGACCATGACGTCGTCGCGGTTGGCGGTGCGGGGGTCGAACTCTCGGACGATGCGTCCCTTGGACATGACGACGATGCGGTTGGACGCTCCGAGCGCCTCGCCGATCTCGCTCGTCGCGATAGAGCACCGCGAGACCGCGGCGGGCCTCGCGGGCCATCAGCGCGAAGATCTCGGCCTTCGCTCCGACGTCGATGCCGCGGGTGGGCTCGTCGAGCAGCAGCACCTCCGGCTGCGGTCATGCAGCACCTTGCCGATGACGACCTTCTGCTGGTTGCCGCCGGACAGCGACGTGATCGATGCGGCGGGCCCGACGGTCTTGACGCGCACGTCCGCGCACTCCGGCATCGACCGCCGTCGCGCTCGCGCGGTCGCGAGACGACGAGCCCGCGCACGAAGCCGAGGAGCGGCGGCGAGCGACAGGTTCTCGCCGACCGACATGGTCTGCACCAGCCCGTCGCGCTGCCGGTCCTCGGGCACGAGCGCGAGCCCGAGCCGGATGCGCTCGGCGATCGACTGCTTCACGCATGCGGCTCGCCCTTGACCGACGCACCTCGCCGCCGGCGAGCGGCAGCCGGCCGGCGAGCGCCTCGAGCAGTTCGGTGCGCCCCGCGCCCATCAGCCCGTAGAGGCAGACGATCTCACCGGCGCGCACCTGAGGCTCAGCTCGTCGACGCTCAGTCGGCGCGGGTTCGACGGGTCGACGACGCTGACGTCGCGCAGGTCGAGCGACGACCTCGCCGAACTCGTGCAGCAGGTCGGGGTTCGAGCCCGTCGGCGGTGCGGCCGACCATGTTGCGAGATGACCCAGTTGATGTCGATGTCGGCGACGTCGCCGCGGGCGACGAGCGCACCGTCGCGGAACACCACCGCGTGGTCGGCGATCTCGAGCGCCTCCTCGAGGTGGTGCGAGATGTAGACGATCGCGACGCCCTCGGCGGTGAGCTCGCGGATCACCCTGAACAGCACCTCGACCTCGCTGCCGCTGAGCGCGGAGGTCGGCTCGTCCATGATCAGCACACGTGCCTCGCCGGCGAGGGCTCGCGCGATCTCGACGACCTGCTGCTGGCCGAGCGCAGGTCGGCGACGAGCGTGCGCGGGTCGATCTGCTCCTCCAGGCGCTCGAGCAGCGCCGTCGGTGACGCTGTTCTCGCGGCGATCGTCGACGACCACGCCGCCGCGGACGAGTCTCGCGGCCCATGAAGATGTTGTCGCGCACGCTCAGGTTGGGCGCGAGGCTCAGCTCCTGGTGGATGATCGCGATGCCGCGGCGCGCCGCGTCCACCGTGTTGCGCAGCACGAGCCGGTTCGCCGTCGAGCTCGAGCGTCGCCCGAGGTCGGCGATCTCGACGCCGCTCAGGATCTTCATCAGCGTCGACTTGCCCGCGCCGTTCTCGCCGAACAGCACGGTCACCGCGCCGCGGCGGACCTCGAAGTCGACCCCCTTGAGCGCGCGAGTCGCGCCGTAGCTCTTCGTGATGCCCGACGGCGCGCATGACGACGTCGTCGGTCGCGTCACTCCGACTCACCTCGATCGACCTGGCACGACGCGAGACGAGCGCGGGGTTCACCCGGAGGAACGCGCCGGTAACGCGGATGGTCTTGCCCTCGGCGGCCGCGGCGTCGAAGGCCGCGAGCACCTCGCTCGCGCACGAGGTTGTTCAGCTCGGTGCCGACCTTCTGGTACTCGAGCTGGTTGGTGAACTGGTTGAACGAGATCGTGCCGGTCACGTCGCGCAGCGCCGTGCCGTTGATGGCAGGGCCGACCTGGACCTGCACGGTGATGGCCGGTTCGACACCCCGTCGACGGTCACCGGGCAGCACGGGCGCGGTGAGCGTCGCCGGCCACCGCGTCGAACGTGACCGGGAAGGCGAAGGCGCTGCTGGCACCCGAGGTGTTGCCGAAGTCGGCCTCGTCGGCCCCGCCTGCGAGATCCGCGAGCAGGGTCGACAGGTCGAACGCGTTCTCTTCGATATAGGGGACGATGTCGTCCGCATAGCGCTTCTCGGCATAGGCAGCGGCGTCGAATTTGTCCGCTCCCTGCGCTGCGGCTTCCGCCGTACTGACCACCTTGGTAGAGAGACCCGCGGCGACCAGAACCACGACGAGCGCCGCAATTCCGACCATCCAGGGTCGAATGGGGCCGCGAGTGCGACGGGACGCTGTAGGTGTTGCTGTGGGTGTAGATGGCATATCTGCTCCTTTGCAGTGCTGTGCTGCTCGGTCAGTAGGCGGATCTGGGGGAAATGGAAGGTTCAAACGCGGTCGAGCCGTATCGGGAGCGGGCGACGGCCTGCAGCCAGCGAGCACGACGAGCGGTCGCCGCATCCGCGTCGATCTCCGGCCTGAACACCGCGACATCGCGAGGCTTGGCGGCGAGCTGCTTGTCATCCCACAGTCCGGCGCCGATGCCGGCGAGGTGGGCGACGCCGAGAGCCGAGAGCTCGGCGACGTCGGAGCGGACCACTCCGCGCTGACTCAGGTCCGCCTGCAGCTGGACGAGCCAGTCGTTGGACGACGGCCCTCCGTCGGCGAGGATCCACTGCACGCGGGCTCCGGAGCCATCCGCGGCCACGAGGACGTCCTCGATCTGCAGAACTATCGATTCGACGGCGGCGCGCGCGATGGCCGCTCGCGGGGTGCCGAGGTCGAAGCCGGACAGCACCGCGACCGCGTTCTCGTCCCACCATGGGGCGCCGAGTCCGGCGAAGGCGGGCACCAGGTCGACGGTCGATGCGGGAGAGGCCTGGCCGAGCGCGACCACCTCGGCCGGCGTGATTCCGAAGAGCGCAGAGAGCCAGACCAGGGTGGCGCCCGTCGAGAGGATGTTGCCCTCGAAGGCGCGCGCGATGGAACCGCCGACCCCCCAGGCGATGGTTCGGACGAGCCCCGATGCAGTGGGCAGAGCATCGGGGGCGCTGAGCCCCATGATCGACGATCCGGTTCCGTAGGTGACCTTCACCGAGCCTGCCTCGCGAGCCCCGTGGCCGTACAGCGCCGCGTGCGAATCGCCGAGAACAGCGGTGATGGCCACGCCGGACCCACTGACAGGCTGCGTCGCCTCATCGCTGGCTGCCACCCGGGGAAGCACGGCAGCCGGGATGCGGAACAGGTCGAGCAGCTCGGGGCTCCAGTCGGCCGTCTCGATATCCAGCAGCTGCGTCCTGCTCGCGTTGCCGATCTCGATGCGATGCTCGCCAGTCAGACGGGCGATCAGCCACGAGTCGACTGTGCCGAGAGCGAGCTCGCCGCGTCGACTGCGGGATCTGTCAGGGTCGACCTCGTCGAGCAGCCAGCCGAACTTCAGTGCGGAGAACATCGGATCGATCGGCAGACCGCTGATTCGCCGCACCCGTGCGGCGTGGTCTGCGAGGTCACGAGCGCGGGGAGCGGTGCGACGGTCCTGCCAGCCGAGCATGGGACCTACCGGCTCGCCCGTGCTGGTATCCCAGACCACTGCGGATTCCCGCTGATTGCTCAGGCCGATGGCGGCCACTCGAGAGCCGTATCGTTCCGTCGCCGAGCGGATGCCCGCCTGCATGCTCTCGAGGATCGCCACGGCATTCTGCTCCACCCAGCCCGCGGCAGGATGCGACTGCCCGAGCGGCACGGAGGTCGTGCTCAGCACGCTGCCCGAGTCATCCACGACCAGCGTCTTGGTGGAGCTCGTGCCTTGGTCGACGGCTATGATGACCGGGCCGTCATCAGCCATGCGCAAGTGCCTCCCGAGCGTGCCGGGCGTAATCGGCGGCCGTCAGCCCGAAGTAGTCGAGCAGGAAGTCCGTGCTGCCGGTGGGCGCGAATTCGGTGAGCCCCATCAGGCGGACAGGCGGGCGGGCTCCGTTCTCGAGCTGGGCGACGATCGACGCCACAGCGGAACCCAGGCCACCGGCGAGGTTGGCCTCCTCGGCGACGATGATGGCACCCGTCTCACGTGCCGCGGCGGTGATCGCCTCGACGTCGAGAGGGGAGATCCACGACGCGTTGAGCACGCGCGCCGAGATGCCGTCCGCCGCGAGCGCCTCCGCAGCCACGAGGGCGCGCGATACGAGCGTGCCGGTGCCGATGAGGGTCACATCGCTGCCCTCGCGGAGCACGGGGAACTTGCCGCGGATCCACGCGGTGGACTCGGGGGTCACATCGGGCACCTTATGCCGGCCGATGCGCAGGAAGGTGGGCCGGGGTTTGGCGACCAGCTCCCGAATCGCCTGCCGAGTCTGCAGGCGATCGGCTGGCATGGCGACGTCGAGTCCTGGCAGCGCCCGCAGCCAGGACAGATCCTCGACGGAGTGGTGCGTCGGACCGAGCTCGCCGTACGCCATGCCCGGGCTCATCCCGCAGAGGATGACCTTGTGCTGGCTGTACGCCACGTCAGCCTTGACCTGCTCGAGCGAACGGCCGGTCAGGAAGGGCGATGCGGCGCAGACGAAGGGGATCAGGCCGGCGTTCGCCAGGCCTGCGCCGACACCGACCATGTTCTGCTCGGCGATGCCGACATTGATCAGGCGGTCGGGGAACTCGTCGCGGAAGGCGGTGAGGTTGCTCGAGCCGACGGAGTCGTTGCAGACGGCGACGATGCGCTCGTCGGTGCGCGCGATCGCGATGAGCTCCTCGGCGAAGGCGACGCGATTGTCGTAGACGGGCTGGTCGCCGGTCGCGGCGGACGCGGCCGAGGTCGTTGCTGCGCTGCTCATGCCAGTTCCTTCAAGGGCCGTGACGACCTGTTCTGCGCTCGGCACCTTGTGGTGCCATTCGACGCGGTCCTCGATGAACGAGACGCCCTTGCCCTTGATCGTGTTCGCGATGACGGCGACCGGCTTGCCGGTGGTCGATGGCTGGAACGCCTCGTACAGCGCGTCGTAGTCGTGCCCGTCGATCATCCGAACCTCCAGTCCGAAGGCGGCCATCTTGTCGTCGAGCGGGTCGAGCCCGTTGGTGTCCTCGGTCCGAGCACCCTGCTGCAGGCGGTTGCGGTCGACGATCACCGTGAGGTTGTCGAGCTTGTACTGGGCCGCCGACATCATGGCCTCCCAGTTGCTGCCCTCCTGCATCTCGCCGTCGCCCAGCACGACGAACACGCGCGTCGGCGCCTTCGTCAGCCGCGCGGCGATCGCAGCGCCGACGGCGACGGGAAGGCCGTGCCCGAGCGGACCCGTGTTCGTCTCGACACCCGGTACCTTGTTGCGATTGGGGTGGCCATTCAGTGCGGAGAGAGGCTCCATGAAGGTGGTCAGCTCGGCCGCGGCGAAGAATCCGCAATGCGCGAGCGTGGAATAGAGGGCGGCCGCGCAGTGCCCCTTGCTGAGCACGAAGCGGTCCCGATCGGTCCAGGTGGGGTTGTCCGGGTTCACCTTGAGCACCGCGTTGAAGAGGGTGGTCAGGATGTCCGTGACCGAGAGGTCTCCCCCGATGTGACCCTGGCCGGCCCCCGCGATCATGTTCACGATGGAACGGCGAGTCTCCCTGGCACGGGCCTCGAGGATCTCGCGACGGCGATCGGCGTCGCCCTCGTCAAGAGCGCGTCGGAGCTCGAGATATGTCTCGGCGGTGTGTGGATCAGCCGTCAGTGCTGCCATGGCGATGCGCTACCCCTTCGGAGCCAGGTGGGGATGAATAGCTCTGAATATCTAGTCAGGGCCGGTTATCCGTGCATGGGCAGTCTCGCAGGCCCGGATTGGCCTGTCAAGGCGTCGCTCGCAAATACCTAACAGGACTCTGATTACCTGCCCCTTCGGTGGCAGCCCGCATGTGCGTCGGTGTCCTCCCGCATGACCTCGGCGATGATGGCGTCCGCCGCCTCGGCCGACGCGACGGGCGTCGAGGCAGCGGGAAGCGCGGTGTTGCTCCCGGTGAGCACCGGGATGTCGGAGCCGAGTCGGGTCAGCAGGTCTCGCGCGATGGCGGCGGCGTTCTCCGCCTGGGTCTCGGACCGGTCGAAGAAGTCGCCGAACTTCAGGTGCGATCCGATCACGAAGGGGATCTCGACGGACGGACTCAGGACATGGTGCGCGAGCTGGAACAGGTCTTCTGGATCACCGGAGAAGTCGTTGTCGACGATCACGCGCATGCGGGCGGTTATGGGCACCTTTCGCGCAGGGACTCGGCTCGCTCCGGCTGTTCTGCATATCGATTCACATTGGACTGAACAGAATCAGCACCGTTCTGCTCCTCTCAGGCGGAAAGCGCACCCGGGTCGGAGCCGATCGCCCCGCCGCTTGACGCGCGCACCACGAGCACCGGGGGGAAGACCACGTGCTCGCGCTCCGCCCCCTCGGGATCCTCCAGCTCCCGTTCGATGAGCTCGATCGCCGTCCGTCCCATCAGCTCGCTCGGCTGCCGGATGGAGGTGATCGGCACCACGGCGGCGCTCGCGAAGGCGATGTCGTCGTAGCCGACCAGAGCGACCTGCTCGGGTACGCGCACCGAGCCGGTCAGCATGAACGCCTGCAGCAGCCCCACCGCGACGAGGTCGTTCGCTGCGAACACGGCATCCGGCAGCTCGCGCGCACTCCGCCCCCGAAGGCTCTCGCCCACCAGGCGGCCGTGCTCGACCGTGAGCTGGGGGATGGACAGGACCTCGAGGTCGGCGCCGGGCACGTCGGCGATCGCCCGGCGCGCTCCGTCGAGACGGTCCGCCACCTGCCGCAATCCGAGAGGGCCGCCGACGAACGCGATGCGCCGCCGGCCGAGCTGGAGCAGATGCTCCACCGCGAGCCGGCCCCCCAGGATGTCGTCCACCGAGACGGAGGAGAAGCCCTCCAGGTCCGCCCGCCGGTCCACCAGCACCACGGGCACTCCGCGTGCTCTCATGCGCTCCAGCCGCGCGGTCAGCTCGCCCACCGGGGACAGCAGGATGCCGCGCACCCGCTGCTCCTCGAACAGGTCGAGGTAGCGCTGTTCGCGCTCTGGGTCCTGATCGCTGTTCCCCGTGAGCACCGCGATGCCGAAATCCTGGGCCGCGTTCTCGGCACCGCGCGCCACATCCGTGAAGAAGGGGTTGGACGCATCGAGGACGATGAGCCCGATGGCCCGGCTGCGTCCTGCCCGCAGCTGACGAGCGGCGTCGTTGCGCACGAAGCCGAGGGAATCGATCGCCTCGTGCACCCGCCGAATGGTCTCTGGGTTCACCTTCTCGGGCTTGTTCAGCACGTTCGAGACCGTGCCGACCGAGACGCCCGCGCGGGTCGCCACGTCGCGGACACTGATGGATGCCATCCGTCCCTTTCAGATCGTGTCGCGGAGCCGGTCGTTGACACGCTAACGGGCACGGGCTATCTTCGCTTGACGGCATGTTTGAAACGATTCAACATGGCTACCGACACCTTCCCCGAGAAAGCGCACTCGATGATCAACGACGACGTCCTCGACCGACTTGCCACCCAGGTCATCGAGCTCCCCTCCTGGGCCTTCGGCAACTCGGGCACCCGCTTCAAGGTATTCGCCCAGGCCGGAGTACCCCGCAATCCTCGGGAGAAGATCGCGGATGCCGCCAAGGTCAACGAATTCACCGGCCTCGCTCCGAAGGTCGCGCTGCACATCCCGTGGGACAAGGTCGACGACTACGCCTCGCTGCGCTCCTACGCGCAGGACTTCGGCGTGGAGCTCGGCACGGTCAACTCCAACACCTTCCAGGACGACGACTACAAGTTCGGCAGCCTGACCCACTGGGATCCCCGCATCCGCCAGAAGGCGATCGACCACCACTTCGAGTGCATCGACGTGATGGACGCCACGGGCTCGCGCGACCTCAAGATCTGGCTCGCCGACGGCACCAACTACCCCGGCCAGGACGACATCCGCGCCCGCCAGGACCGCCTCGCCGACTCCCTGCAGCAGATCTACGCGCGGATCGGCGACGACCAGCGACTCGTCCTCGAGTACAAGTTCTTCGAGCCGGCGTTCTACCACATGGACGTCCCCGACTGGGGAACCGCCTACACGCAGGTGCTCGCCCTCGGCGACAGGGCGCACGTCTGCCTGGACACCGGCCACCACGCGCCGGGCACCAACATCGAGTTCATCGTGGCGCAGCTGCTGCGCCTCGGCCGGCTCGGCTCGTTCGACTTCAACTCGCGCTTCTACGCCGACGACGACCTGATCGTCGGATCGGCCGACCCATTCCAGCTGTTCCGGATCCTCTACGAGGTCGTCCGCGGCGGCGGCTTCGGCCCGGACAGCGAGGTCGCGTTCATGCTCGACCAGTGCCACAACATCGAGAAGAAGATCCCCGGCCAGATCCGCTCGGTGCTGAACGTCCAGGAGATGACGGCCCGCGCGCTGCTCGTCGACCGCGACGCCCTCGCCGACCGCCCAGGCCGCGGGCGACGTGCTCGGCGCCCACGAGGTGTTCAACGACGCGTTCTACACCGACGTGCGCCCCGCCCTCGCCGACTGGCGGGAGACGCGCGGGCTCCCCGCCAACCCGATGACGGCCTACGCGGCGAGCGGCTACCAGGAGCAGATCGAGGCGGACCGCGTCGGCGGCGAGCAGGCCGGCTGGGGCGCGTAAGCGCCCGCCACCCCTTCCCACCCTCCACGACAGGACCCACCGACACCATGACGAACCCCGCTGCCGCCGAGCTGATCGCGCGCTCCAACCGACTCGGCGCCGACCCGCGCAACACCAACTACGCGGGCGGCAACACCTCCGCCAAGGGCACCGAGACCGATCCGGTCACCGGCGAGGAGGTCGAGCTGATGTGGGTCAAGGGCTCGGGCGGCGACCTCGGCACCCTGACCGAGGCCGGTCTCGCCGTGCTGCGCGTCGATCGGCTGCGCGCGCTGACCGGGGTGTACCCGGGCCTCGAGCGCGAGGACGAGATGGTCGCGGCGTTCGACTACACGCTGCACGGCAAGGGCGGCGCGGCGCCGTCGATCGACACCGCCATGCACGGCCTCGTCGACGCTGCGCATGTCGACCATCTGCACCCCGACTCGGGAATCGCGATCGCCACGGCGGCGGACGGCGAGGCGCTCACCTCCACGATCTTCGGCGACAAGGTGGTCTGGGTGCCATGGCGTCGGCCCGGCTTCCAGCTGGGCCTCGACATCGCCGCCATCAAGGAGGCGAACCCGTCTGCGATCGGCTGCATCCTCGGCGGCCACGGCATCACCGCGTGGGGCGACACCAGCGAGGAGACCGAGGCCAACTCGCTCTGGATCATCGACACCGCCGCGACGTACATCGAGGCGAACGGCCGCCCCGCGCCGTTCGGTCCGGCCGCTCGACGGCTTCGGCGCACTGCCCGAGGCCGAGCGCCGCGCGCGCGCCGCCGCCCTCGCGCCCACGATCCGCGCGCTCGTCTCGACCGACAAGCCGCAGGTCGGCTCGTTCACCGACGACGCCGTCGTGCTCGACTTCCTCGCCTCCACGGAGCACCCGCGTCTCGCGGCGCTGGGCACGAGCTGCCCCGACCACTTCCTGCGCACCAAGGTCAAGCCCATGGTGCTCGACCTGCCGCCCACCGCGACCGTCGAGGAGCAGCTCGCCCGTCTGGGAGAGCTGCACGAGCAGTACCGCGTCGACTACCAGGCCTACTACGACACCTACGCGACCGCCGACTCCCCCGCCATCCGCGGCGCCGACCCGGCGATCGTGCTCATCCCCGGCGTCGGCATGTTCAGCTACGGCGCCAACAAGCAGACGGCGCGCGTCGCCGGCGAGTTCTACATCAACGCGATCAACGTGATGCGCGGCGCGGAGTCGCTCTCGACCTATGCGCCGATCAGCGACCTCGAGAAGTTCCGGATCGAGTACTGGGCTCTCGAGGAGGCCAAGCTCGCGCGGATGCCCAAGCCCAAGCCGCTCGCGACCCGCATCGCGCTCGTCACCGGTGCCGCATCCGGGATCGGCAAGGCCATCGCCACCCGTCTCGCGGCGGAGGGCGCATGCGTCGTGATCGCCGACCTCGACCTCGCCAAGGCGCAGGAGGCCGCGGCCGAGATCGGCGGCACCGATGTGGCCGTCGGCGTGCAGGCGAACGTGACCGACGAGGCCCAGGTGCAGGCCTGCGGTCGACGCCGCGGTGCTCGCGTTCGGCGGACTCGACATCGTGGTCAACAACGCGGGGCTGTCGCTCTCCAAGTCCCTGCTCGAGACCACGGTCGCCGACTGGGACCTGCAGCACGACGTGATGGCGAAGGGCTCGTTCCTCGTCTCGCGTGCCGCCGCCAAGGTGCTCATCGACCAGAAGCTCGGCGGGGACGTCATCTACATCTCCTCCAAGAACTCGGTCTTCGCCGGCCCCAACAACATCGCCTACTCCGCCACGAAGGCCGACCAGGCGCACCAGGTGCGCCTGCTCGCAGCCGAGCTCGGCGAGCACGGCGTCAAGGTCAACGGCATCAACCCCGACGGCGTCGTGCGCGGCTCCGGCATCTTCGCGGGCGGCTGGGGCGCCAAGCGCGCGGCGGTCTACGGCGTGCCCGAGGAGGAGCTCGGCTCGTACTACGCCCAGCGCACCCTGCTGAAGCGCGAGGTCCTGCCCGAGAACGTCGCCAACGCCGTGTTCGTGCTCTGCTCCAGCGACCTCAGCCACACGACCGGGCTGCACATCCCCGTCGACGCCGGGGTCGCCGCGGCCTTCCTCCGCTGATGCGCTCCACGGTCCGGGTCGCGGCGATCGATCTCGGCGCGACGAGCGGACGGGTGATGACCGGACTCATCGGGCCGGGCGTCTTCGAGCTCGAGACCGTCGCACGGTTCCCGAACGATCCCGTGCGCACCATCGACGGGCTGCACTGGGACATCCTCAGCCTGTACCGCAACGCCCTCGCGGGACTCGCGACGGCAGCGCGCACAGGGCGCATCGACAGCGTCGGCATCGACTCGTGGGCAGTGGACTACGCGCTGCTGCGGGGCGATCGGATGCTCGGCAACCCCTTCCACTACCGCGATGGGCGGACGGCGGACGGGCGTCGCCGCGGTGCACGCCGTCGTTCCCGCCGAGGAGCTGTACCAGCTCAACGGACTGCAGCACCTGCCCTTCAACACGGTCTTCCAGCTCGCCACCGAGCAGCTCGACGGCGCCGAGTCGGCGCTGCTCATCCCCGATCTGCTCGCCTACTGGCTGACGGGTCGGGTGATCGCCGAGCGCACCAACGCCTCGACCACCGGCCTGCTCGATCCGCGCACCGGCACCTGGCACGCCGAGCTGCTCGAGCGACTCGCGATCCCGTGCGGCGTCCTGCCCGAGCTCGTCGACGCGGGATCGGTCATCGGCGAGCTGCTGCCATCCGTGGCGATGGACATCGGCGGTCACGGAGTCGGATCGGTCACCGCCGTCGGATCGCACGACACGGCCTCAGCCGTCGTCGCAGTGCCCGCCACGACCCCCGACTTCGCCTACATCAGCGCCGGCACCTGGGGACTGGTCGGGGTGGAGCTCGATGCGCCGGAGCTCAGCGAGGCCGGGCGCGTCGCGGGCTTCACGAATGAGGGCGGCGTCGACGGTCGGATCCGCTATCTGCACAACGTGATGGGGCTCTGGCTGCTCACCGAGACGGTGCGGGAGTGGGAGCGCGACGGGACCGTCATCGACCTGCCCGCACTGCTCGCAGATGCCGCGGCCGTCACCGAGCCCGTCGCGGTGTTCGACGCGAACGACCCCGAGTTCCTGCCGCCCGGCGGCATGGCCACGAGGATCGCGGCGCACTGCGAGGCGCGCGGACTGCCCGCCGCGTCGACCCGCGCGAGCTTCGCCCGGAGCATCGTCGAGAGCCTCGCCACCGCATTCGCGGATGCTGTGCGCACCGCGTCGGAGCTGTCGGGGAAGAGTGTCGGCGTCATCCACATCGTGGGTGGCGGATCGCTCAATGAGCTGCTCTGCCAGCTCACCGCCGACCGCTCGGGCCTGCCGGTCCTCGCCGGCCCGGTGGAGGCCACGGCGATCGGCAACATGCTCGTCCAGGCGAGAGCGCTCGGAGCCCTCGGCGATCGCGATGTCGACCTCGAGACCCTCCGCCGCCTGGTCGCCACCGCCTTCCCACCCCTCCTCTACTCCCCCCGCCCCTGACCCGATTTCCTACGTTCCGGCCCAATGTGCACGAAATTTCGTGCACATACGCCGGTTTCGTGCACCTGGATTCTCTGATCCCAGCAGTTGCCCTGCCAGGCAATCAAGAGATATTGTCAGACAATGACGTGGAGGATGATCGGATGAGCGCCGAGACCTCCAGCGTGCTCGGCGACTCCGTCTCGGCGGAGCTTCGCGCCTCGATCATCGATCAGACCGATGCCCCGGGATCGACCATCACCGAGGCCGCGGTCGCCGTGCGCTTCGGCGTGGCCCGACCCACCGCGCGCACCGCCATCGACCGCCTCGTCGCCGAAGGGCTGCTGCGCCGCGAGCCGCATCACGCTGCCCGCGTTCCCGTGCTGAGTCGCGATGACATCACCGACCTCTACGACAGCCGGGCCACGGTCGAGAGCGCTGCGGTCGCTTCGCTGGCCCGCTCGGGCACGATCCCGGCCGAGGCACTCGCCGCGCACCGCGCCATCCAGACGATGACCGAGGGCGATACATTCGCGCACGAGGACATCGCCTTCCACCGAGCGCTGGTGAACGGCCAGCCGAGCGTCCGGCTCGCGCGGATGCACGCCCTGCTGATGGGCGAGATCGAGCTGTGCATCGGCCAGGTGCAGAGCTATGCGCTGCTCAATCCGCAGGAGATCGCGGCGCAGCACCAGGGCATCCTGTCCGCGGTCATCGACGGCGATGCCGTGCAGTCCGAGCATCTGACCCGGGCGCACATCTCCTACTCCCGCGACCGACTGCTCGCGCACTACGACTCCACCCACTGACCTCACCGCATCCGCGGCCCGCCGCCTCCATCCCCAGCCTCCACCCGCACACTCCATCCGCACCGAAAGACGAGAACCATGGTCCAGCGCAGAATCCCCAAGGTGCGCGATCTCGCGCCCCTGATGAAGTTCAAGAAGCCGACCCTCGACGCGAGGAAGCGCCGCCTGCAGGAGGCGTACACGATCTACGATCTGCGCGCGATCGCCAAGCGCCGCACGCCCACGGCGGCGTTCGACTACACCGACGGCTCCGCCGATCAGGAGCTGTCGATCACCCGCGCCCGTCAGGCGTTCGAGGATGTCGAATTCCATCCATCGATCCTGCGCGACGTGTCCTCCGTGTCGACGGGATGGGACGTGCTCGGCGCCCCGGTCGCGCTGCCGTTCGGCATCGCGCCCACCGGCTTCACCCGGATGATGCAGACCGAGGGCGAGGTCGCCGGAGCGGGCGCCGCCGCTGCGGCCGGCATCCCGTTCTCCCTCTCGACGATGGGCACGAGCTCGATCGAGGACGTCGCCAAGGCCGGAGCGGGCGGACGCAACTGGTTCCAGCTCTACATGTGGAAGGACCGCGACCGCTCGATGGCGCTCGTCGATCGCGCCGCGAAGGCGGGCTTCGACACCCTCCTGGTCACGGTGGACGTTCCCGTCGCCGGCGCGCGCCTGCGCGACTCCCGCAACGGCATGACCATCCCTCCCACCCTCACGCCGAAGACGGTCATCAACGCCCTCCCCCGCCCCGAATGGTGGATCAACTTCCTCACCACCGAGCCGCTGGCCTTCGCGTCGCTCGATCGCTGGTCGGGCACCGTGGCACAGCTGCTCGACACCATGTTCGACCCGACCGTGACGTTCGATGATCTCGCCTGGATCAAGGACCAGTGGCCGGGCAAGCTCGTCGTCAAGGGCGTGCAGAACGTCGACGACGCCAAGCGCCTGGCGGGCATGGGCGTGGATGCGGTGCTGCTCTCCAATCACGGAGGTCGTCAGCTCGACCGGGCGCCCATCCCGTTCCACCTGCTGCCCGCGGTCGTGCGCGAGGTCGGGCATGGACACCGAGGTGCACGTGGACACGGGCATCATGTCGGGCTCGGACATCGTCGCCAGCATCGCGATGGGCGCGCGCTTCACCCTCATCGGCCGGGCCTACCTCTACGGCCTGATGGCGGGCGGGCGCGAGGGCGTCGACCGCACGATCGAGATCCTGCGCACTCAGGTCGTCCGGACCATGAAGCTGCTCGGCGTGAACAGCCTCGAGGAACTGAACCCGAGCCACGTCACCCAGCTCGAGCGCCTCGGTCCCCGGCCGGTCAGCACGCGCTGACGCCGCGATGCGCTCGGCCGGGCGGTCAGACGACGCCGAGGTAGCGGGCCTGGACCTCGGGGTCGTTGGCGATGACCTCGGAGGGCAGGTCCGCGGCGATCCTGCCGTTGACCATGACCAGTATCCGGTCGCAGAGCTCGGTTGCGAAGCGCAGGTTCTGCTCGATGAGCAGCACGGACTGACCCTCGGCGACGACGGAGCGCAGCACCTGCGACACGTGATCGACCACGGCGGGCGCGAGTCCCTCGGACGGCTCGTCCATCACGACCAGCCGTGGGTTGGTGAGCAGAGCGCGCGCGATGGCGAGCATCTGCTGCTCGCCGCCCGAGAGGTCTCCTCCGCCGTTGCGCTTGCGCTCGGCCAGGCGCGGGAAGAGGTCGTAGACGCTCGACACGTTCCAGCGATCCGACTTCTTCGCGCCCACCATCGTGAGGTGCTCGTGCACGGTCAGCGATGGGAAGATCCGCCTTCCCTGCGGCACGTAGCCGATGCCCGCACGGGTGATCTGATACGGCTGGCGGCCCTGGATCGAGGCGCCTTCGAATTCGAGCTCGCCGGTGCTGGGGAGGAAGCCGACGATCGCCTTGACGAGGGTCGTCTTCCCCATCCCGTTGCGCCCGACCATGCCGACCGGCTCCGAGCCCATCTCGAACGACACGTCCTGGAGCACGTGCACGCGCCCATAGCTCACGTTGAGATTCTGGACGCGGAGGCCGCCCGTGCTGCGGGTCTCGGGGCGTCCGGGCAACGCGGCGGCGGGTGAGGCGTCAGGCTGCATCATCGATGCTCCCTCCGAGGTAGATCTCGCGCACTCGCTCGCTGGCGCGGATGTCTGCGGGGCTGCCTTCGAGGATCTTCTCTCCGTCGTGCATCACGATGACGCGATCGGCGACGGCCAGGGCGATGTCCATATCGTGCTCGATGAGCAGGAGAGTGATGTCGCGAGGGAGGTCGCGCAACAAGGCTGTGAGGTGCTGCCGCTCTGCGGGCGAGAAGCCGGCAGCAGGCTCATCGAGCATCAGGAGCTTGGGCTCGAGTGCAAGGGCCATCGCGAGTTCGAGCTGGCGCTGCTCGCCGTGGCTGAGGTCGGCGACGATCATCGGACCGCGGCCGCTGAGCCCGACACGCTCGAGGAGCTCCTCGACGCCCAGCCACCGCTCCGGCGTCCTCCGTGAGGAACGCAGCAGCCTGCCCGGAAACCGAGTCCCACCCAGGGCGATGTAGACGTTCTCGGCGGCGGTGAGTCCGTCGAAGAGCCTCGATGTCTGGAAGGTCCTCGCGAGACCCCGTTTGGCCCGGGCCGCGGTCTGAAGCCGCGTGGCATCTTCCCCGAAGAGCTCGATGGTTCCCGAGCTGACAGGGAAGACGCCTGCGATGGCGTTGAACAGCGTCGACTTCCCGGCGCCGTTCGTGCCGATGACGCTGATCCGCTCGCCCCACGAGATGTCGAGGCTCACGCTCTTGATGGCGCGCAGACCGCCGAACGTCTTCGAGACGTCCATCACACGCAGCGCGTGGGTTGCATCGGGCATCGCGGTCTCCGCATCTGAGGGTGGTCGCAGCCGGCCGCGCCTGAGGTGGCACGGCCGGCCGCGGTGGGGAAGGTACTACTTCGGGCAGGACTCGAACCGGTCGTAGATCGTCGTGCCCTGCTTGACGCCCTTGGCCTCGCTGATCACCATCGTGCCGAGAGTTCCGTCATCATTCGCCTGAACCTCGGTGATGAAGTTGTCGACGATGCCCTGGTTGTTCTCATCCAGGGTGATGTTCCCGGTGGGGCTGTCCCAGTCCAGGTTCTTCAGCGCATCGCGCAGGTCCGCCTGGCCATCGCCGAGCTCGCCGTCGGTCTCCTGGAGCGCCAGGTGGAGCGACTTGAAGGAGTTGTAGTAGAGCAGCGAGAAGATGTTCGGTGTCGGGATCTCCTTCAGGAACTGGTTCCACTCAGGCGTGTCGTATCCGGCTCCGGGGACAGGTCCACCGGTGATCGTGCCGATCGCCACATCCCTGATGTTCGCGTCCCCGCCGAGAGCGGTCGGGGTCGACCGCGATCGTGCCGCCGACGAGGGGCTTGGTGAGCCCGTTCGTCACCGCCTGAGAGAGGAAGCTGGCCGCGTCCGCACCGCCGAGGCCCACGTACACGGCATCCACATCGCGCGGGATCTGAGAGATGATCGTCGCGTAGTCGGTGGTGCCGACCGGGACCCAGCTGAAGCCGGTGAGGTCGCCGCCCGCTGCGCAGAACTCCGAGAAGAATCCGCCCGCGTTGTCGTAGGGGAACGAGTAGTCCTCTGCGACGCCGTACATCTTCTTGTAGCCCTTGTCGTTGTAGGCGTAGTCGCCGACGCCGCCCATCCACATGGCCGAGTCGCCGTGGAAGCGGAAGAAGTTCGTCGCTCCCTCGAGGGTCTGGCTGACGGGGCTGGCCGAGCCGTTGACGAAGGTGACATCGGGCACGGTGAGCGCGTACTGCACCACGGTCTCGCCCTCATCGCCCGAAACCGGGCCGAGCACGATGTCGACGCCGTCGTTCTCGACGAGCTTCTTGACCTTGGTCTGCGCGGAGCTCGACGTGCCGTCGGTGCCCTCGTAGACGAGTTCGATCTTCTTGCCGCCGATCTCCTCGCCCTCGGCCTTCAGGACAGCGTTGATCGCCTCCTTGGCGGCGTCCATGCCGAACGCCAGGTTGCCCGTGTCCGTAGCCAGCACCCCGATGGTGATGGTGTCGCTGCCCGCGGCTGGTTCGCCTCCGCCTCCGCCTCCGGTCTCCCCGCTGTCGCTTGCGCGACAGGCTGCGAGGGAGAGCAGGAGCACGGAGCCGATTGCTGTGGCGGTGATGATGCGACGTTTCGTCAGCTTCATTGCTGTTTTCCTTTCGTGATTGCATTTTCCGCAGGCGCAGGGGCCGGCGTTTCTTGGTGGCCGGGCGTCGGATGTTCGGCGTGGTCGCGCCGCTTCCGGATGGCCCGCCTGACCTGCCCGCCCACTCCGGCGAGACCCGCCGGGGCGAAGAGCAGGACGACGATGAAGATGACGCCCGTGAGGGTGAGGTAGCGGTCGGTGAAGTCCTGCGCGAAGTTGTCGAGCAGGGCGAGCACGACAGCGCCGAGGAAGACTCCGCCGAGAGAGCCGACGCCGCCGATGACAGCGGCGATCAGCACGTCGAGGGTCGACCCGAGGCTCACCACATCGGGGTCGACCTGGCTTCGGTCGAAGACCAGGATCATCCCGCCGACCGACGCGACGAACGCCGCGAAGGTGACAGCGGCCACCCGGTACCGATTGACTCGGTATCCGAGAGCAGCCATCCGATCCGGGCTGTCGCGGATGCCCTGGAGGGCGTATCCGAACGATGTGCTCGCCAGATAGCGGCAGAGCAGATAGAGGGCGACGACCACCGTCAATGCCGTGTAGTAGAACAGGTCGAGGTTGCGGAAGTCGGCGAACCCGAGATCCTCGCGGAGGATGGGAGACAGTCCCCGACGAGCACCCGTCACCTCGATCGCCTGGGACGCGTAGGAGAAGAAGACCTGGCCGATGGCCAGCGTGATCATCAGGAAGTAGATGGCCTTCGTCCGCACCGCGATCAGAGCCACCAGGAACCCGGCCGCTGTACCCAGGAGGATCCCGATCGGCACCGCCGCGAGGTAGGGCAGGCCGAGCGTCACCGAGAAGTAGCCGACCCCGTATGCGGCGATGCCGGCGAAGGTGACCTGCGCGAGCGAGAGCAGGCCTACGTACTTGTTGAGGAATACGAGGCTCATCGCGATGGTGCCGAGCCAGAGGGTGCGGATGCCGATGTTCGGGATCCAGAACCTCGGCCGGTCGACCAGCCAGGGGAAGAGCGCGGCGAATGCGACGACCAGGACGACGAGCACCCATCGGTTGCGCATCCACAGGATGGGCCGCCGCTTCGCCGCAGGCGACGACGGGGTGGTGCTGATCGGCTCGCCCTTGTTCGGCAGGCTGCTCATACCGCCCTCCCGAGGATGCCCTGCGGGCGGAATGCGAGAACGAAGACCATGAGAGCGAAGGTGAGCACCGTGGCATAGGTCGGAGCGAAGACCAGGCCGAACTGCGAGACGAGGCCGACGAGCGCTGCGCCGATGGCCGCGCCGGGAATGCTCCCCATCCCTCCGACGATCACGACGACGAGGGAGAACAGCAGGTAGGTCCCGTCCTGACCGGGCAGCAGGGGGAACAGCGAACCGCCGACGACGCCGGCGAAGGCGGCGAGCGCGGATCCGACGACGAACACGACCGCGAACACGACTCGGACATTCACTCCCGTGGCCGAGGTCATGGCGCTGTCGTCGACGCCGGCGCGCACGATGGAGCCCGCCCGCGTCCTGTTGATGACGAGCCACATCACGACGCCGATCACGATGGCGAGCACCAGGATGATCAGCCGGATCGCCGGATAGCGATCGCCCGACGGCAGCGTGAGCGCGGTCTGCCACTCGACGGGGATCGGAACCTGGGTCGCGGTGCCGCCGAACGCGGCGAACATCAGGTCGGTGCCGATCAGGGAGACGCCGAGGGTGATCAGCGCGACGCGCAGATCGTCGTCCTGGAAGCGGCGGATGAGCACCTGGTGGATGAAGAGGCCGAGCAGCCCGACGGCCACCGCCGCGCCCAGCGCGCCGAGTACCCAGTTGCCGCTCGCCCGGGCGATCGAGTAGCCGATGTAGCCGCCGAGCAGGTAGCTCGTGCCGTGCGCCATCGTGATGACCCGCATCAGTCCGAAGATCAGGGTGAGGCCGGAGGCCACCAGGAAGTAGATCGAGCCGAGGGTGAGGCCGTTGAGCGCCACGAGCAGGAACTGATCCATCGCCTTCGCTCCACATCGTCGTGAGGAATGTGCTGTCGCCAGGTTCGGCGTTCGTCATCCGGTAGCTGGACACCTTTGTGTATCCACACTTGTATACACGCATCGTAGAATAGGGATCACGGGGCGCGCGTGTCAATGATCCGAGCTCGCCGAGCGGCGAGGTGCCCGAGTGAAGCCCTGCTAATCCTCGCCGAGGATCAGGGCGGCGGCCTCGAACATGTCGATCATCCGTTGGCGCATGTGGTCGATGTGCTCTTCCACGGCCGGGCCGATGGCGCCGTAGTCCTTCGCGACCATGGCGTTGGTCAGCGCCTCGTGCTCGCGCGAGCACTCGAGCAGCCTGCCCTGAGTCGACGATCCGCGGATCCAGAACCGCTGCACCCGCCGCCGGGTCTCCTTGACGGTCTCGGCCACCAGCTGGTTGCCCGCGATGGTGTTCACCATCCGATGGAAGGCGAGGTCGGCCGACGCCCAGCTCGTGCGGTCGCCCGCCTCCGCGGCGGCCTTCATCGTCTCGATGTTCTCGCGCAGGCGCTGGATGTCGTGCTGGTCGAGCTTCGACGCCGCCTTGACGCAGATGTAGGTGTCGAGCACCTGGAGCAGATCGCAGGCGTCGTTGACCTCGGCCACGGAGAGCTGGGAGACGGCGAAGCGGGCGTTGTCGGTCCGCTTGACGAGCCCCTCCTTCTCGAGGCGCTGAAGCGCCTCGCGCACCGGCGTGCGGGAGATGCCGAGCTGGGATGCGATCCGGTTCTCGGAGAGGGCGGCGCCAGAGCGCAGCCGGAAGCCCGTGATCTCGGCGAGCAGCCAGTCGTACGCGTCGTTCACGCGCGACCCCGAGTCCGCGATGGTCACGGGCACCCCCTCTCGCTCACGTCAGGGAGAACTATAAGCCGACGATGTTTCGCGTTCCGTCACAGCACCCGGTCGACGAATTCGCGGGTGTGCACGTTCACCGGCACCTTCTCGAGTTCGAGGATGCCCCGCGCGACGTGCTCGCTGAGCCGTCGGAACGCCTCTTCGCCCTTCTCTGCCGTCGCGCGCATCGGATTGCCGATGATGCCGTTCTCGACGAACTCGTGGTGGTCCATCGGGAAGGAGAAGTACTGGTAGCCCTCGAACTCGGCGTCGGGCATGCCGTCGTCCTTGCTGAACGCCTTCGGGAGGAAGGCGGGGATGTGGGCCCGGGTGTCCACCGCCCGCTCCATGCGCACGAGGTCGGGGTTCCACGCGAGGTCCTGGCTCGTCTCCAGCTCGCTGGAGTGCCAGCCGGGGGTCTCCTCGGGCGGGTTCTCGAGGATGCCCTTGAGGATTCCCTCGTAGCGCTCCATGTAGGGCTTCACGAACGCGATGAGCGCACCGGTGTCGTAGCGGAGCTTCCGCAGCGCCGGGTCCACGACCTTGATGTTCGAGCCGTGCCCGTTGATGAAGATGATCCGGCTGAAGCCGTGGTGGATGAGGCTGCGCGCGATGTCGTTCATCAGGCCGAGCAGCACGCTGCTCCGGATGGTGATCGTGCCGCGCCCCTCGCCCACGCCGTACATGTGCTGCGGCGAGTAGCCGGTCCAGATGGGCGGGGTGTGCAGCACGCCGATCTCCTCGGAGATGCGCTCGGCGATCTCGACCGCGGTGATGGTGTCGGTGTAGAGCGGCAGATGGGGGCCGTGCTGCTCGGTGCTGGCCATGGGCACGAGCACGGTGTCCTTGGTCTTCAGGTACTCGCCGATGTCGACGTAGGAGAGGTGCGCGAGGTTCCAGGAGCGGAACTTGGCGCGGAACTCCTCATCGCCGGTCGTGAGCCGGTTGATCACGCGGTTCGGGCGGTCGGTCATGCGAGGACTTCCTTCTGATGGTGGGCGTGCGGGGCCGGGTCGAGCAGGTCGGAGAAGAGGTCGGCGCAGAGGCGGCCGAGCTCGGGATCGTTGATGTGCAGGTCGACGACATCGACGGGGATATCGGGGCGGAGCAGCCGCTGCACCTCGGCGCGGAACGCCGCGTCGCCCTCGGGGTCCCAGAACGGGCCTCCGGGGTGGCTCGGTGCCGAGAGGCCGCGGGTGGGCAGCACGACCCGCAGCGGGCCGGTCGACTCGTTGAGCCGGCCGGCGAAGATGCCGGCGATGGTCAGCATCTCCTCCGGTGTGGAGCGGACGAGGGTGTACTCGGGGTTGTGGTCGTAGATCGGCCTGCTGCGCATCGACTCGGGCACGGAGCCGGCGGCCCAGACCGAGAAGTCGACGCAGCCCGGCACCACGACCTGCGGCAGACCCAGCCGGCCGATGGTGCGCAGCCGATCCGGCCCGCCGTCGTGGATGCCGCCGGTCAGCGGGTCGGTGATCTCGTTGGTCGTGAAGTCGACCGCGCCGATGAACTGTCCCGCCTCGGCGAGCTCCTCCATCGCCGGCCCACCCACGCCGTTGGAGTGGAAGACGACCGTCTCGAAGCCCAGCTCGCCGAGCCGATCGCGCATCGCCCCGACCGACGTCGTGGTGTTGCCGAGCATCGTCGTGGCGACGTAGCGCGCCGAGCCGGTGCGAGCGGGCAGCGGATGGCCGGACGCCAGCATCCCGGACATCGCCGCCGCCACGTTGTCGAACACCGTGGTCGCGATCGGGTTGAGGCCCAATATGTCGACGATGGAATGCATCACCATCACATCTTTGAGACCGACGTACGGCGCGAACTCGTGGTGTCCGGATGCGGTCGGCGCGACCACGATCTTGGGCACCCCGACGGGCAGCGTCTGGATCGCCGCGGCACCCATGACCGATCCGACGCCGCCGACGCTGATCCCGCCGTCGATCTCGCCGCGCGCGTAGAGCTCGCGGACGAGATCGCTGACCAGCACCCGCATGATCTCGACCGCCTTGCCCCGCGACCCCGCGTTCTGGAGCTGATCGAGGGTCATCCCGCCGCGCTCGGCGAGCTGCTGGTGGCTGACATCGGGCACGATGCCGACGGGCTCGCCGAGGATGCCGGAGTCCACGACCACCACGCCCATGCCGAGGGAGATGAGACGGTCGCGCAGATACGCGATCTCAGGACCCTTGGTGTCGAGCGTCGCGACGATGACGACGGTGCTCACGGCCGACCCTCCACGACTTCCGCTCCTCCGCTCAGGTGAGCGGGAGGAGCGTCTCCGAGTTCACCTTGACCAGCCAGTCGTAGTACTCCTCGGTGAGGATCGAGGAGCCGTGGTCGATGATGAACTTGAGCTGCTCCTCGTCGATCTCGATGCCCTCGAAGTTCGTCTCGAGCGCGTTGGGGTACTTGTTGGCCGGTGTGCGGTCGACCGGAGCGACGAACTCTGCGGTGAGGGCGCCGTCGTAGCCGATCTCCTTGAGCACGCCGACGAGGGCGGGCCAGTCGTAGTCGCCGTAGCCGGCGGGCATGCGGTTGTTGTCCGCGACGTGGAAGTCGACGAGCCGATCGCCCACGAGCCGGATGGCGTCGTGGATGTTCGACTCCTCGATGTTGATGTGGAACGCATCGAGCACGACGCCCAGGTTCGGGCCGACCGCATCGCACAGCGCGAGCGCCTGCTCCGCGCGGGTGATCAGGTAGGACTCGAAGCGGTTGAGCGGCTCGATGCCGACCCGCACGCCCTTCGCCTCGGCGACCTCGTAGATCTCCTTGACGCCGTCGACGAGCCAGCCCCACTCGTTCTCCGGGGTGGAGTCGGGCGCGATCTTCCCGACGGTGCCGGGGACGAGAGTGAGGATCTGGCCGTTCAGGTCGTGCACCAGCTGGATGCAGTCCTTGACGTACTGCACGCTGGCAGCTCGCTTGGCCTCATCCGCGCTCTGCAGATTGCGCTTGTCGACCATCAGCGTCACGGAGCCCCAGCACTCGAGGCCGTAGTGGTCGAGCAGACCGCGCACGTGCTTCGCGTCGTACTTCTCGGGCTCGCCGCTGATCTCGATGCTCTTGTAGCCGTACTTGGCCAGTCGGGCGATCGTGGTCTCGATCGGCTCCTGCCGCATCCAGTTGTGCATCGAAAGATGCATGACACTCTCCTTTGAGGTTCGGCACCAGCGTGCCACTGTTGGGGTCTTCGGGTGTGGTCTGTCCGGTCGCCGGTCGGTCCGATCGGTCCGGGCTGTTGGACGAGCCGACTCTGATCGGCTAGCGGCCGCCGCGCGGAGCGCCGAAGCCGAGCTTGCCGGGGTTCATGATCCCGTCGGGATCCCAGGCATCCTTGATGCCCTGGATCAGCGGGAAGGCGGTGCCGTACTGCGGGCGCATGAACCGCCCGAGCTTCATGCCGACGCCATGGTGGTCGTTGATCGTCCCGCCGTTCGCGAGCGCCTCGGCGACCCCCACGTTCCACAGCTCGTCGTGCAGCGCCATCGCCTCGGCGGGGTCGGTCGGCGGCTCGTCGACGTAGAAGCGGTCGTAGATCATGGCGCCCCAGTCGTACCAGTGCGACAGGTGCGCGGTGTATCGGGCGCCGTACTCTGCGAAGCGCTCCTCGATGGCCTTCTTGCGCGCCCGGTAGATCTTGGGGATCGCGGTGAACCGGGCGACCGTGTCGAGGGTGCCGTAGAGCAGGGGCGGCTGGGGCAGCTTGCCCTTGGCGTAGGGCTCGTACTTGCCGTCCCACCAGATCCGGCCGACGTCAGGGCCGAGCGAGGTGCCGCCGGCCTTCTCGGCGAGCGCCGTGATGGCGGCCATCTCGTAGTCGACGAGGCGCTGATCGCCGTCGCACATCAGCACCATGAGCGTCCCGGTGAACGGGGTGCCGACCCAGTCACGCAGCTTGAGGCTGTCCGCTTCGTCGTAGAGCCGGATCACCGAGGGCCGCAGCCGGTTGGTCATGATCAGTCGACCGGCCTCGATGCCGGCGAAGATGTCGGGGAAGCTGAAGCTGAGGAATCCGCGCGCGGCGGGCAGGGGGTCCACCCGGAGCGCGACCTGGGTGATGACCCCGAGGGTCCCCTCGGATCCCACGAAGGTCTGCAGCAGGTCGGGTCCCGCGGCGTGGCTCGGCACCGTGAGGGTGTTCACGACGATGCCGGGCGGAACGACCGCCTCGAGCTGCAGGACCTGATCCTCCGCCTTGCCGTACTTGGTCGATACGACGCCCGAGCCGCGAGCGGCGACGAAGCCGCCGACGGTGGCGCCCAGGTGGTACGACCCCGGATAGTGCGCCTGGGTCAGGCCCCGGGCATTGAGCGCGGCTTCGAGGGTGGGCCCGTCGATGCCCGCGCCGACCGTGACGACGAGGCTCTCCTCGTCGAGCTCGACGATGCTGTTCAGTCGGGTCAGGTCCAGCGAGATCCCGCCGTAGGGCGCGAGCGTGCCACCCTGCGTTCCGGAGCCGCCGCCGCGGGGAACCACGGGGATGCGGAACTCGGAGGCGATCCGCACCACCTCCGCGACCTCGGCGGTGTTCGCCGGGGCGACGGAGTAGTCGGCGCTCGGCAGATCGAGCTCGCGGTACTGGAGGTACTTCGCCATCCAGGACCAGTCGGCGGCCTGTTCCTGGAGGACCGACGGGTCGGTCGTCACATGCGTGGGCCCGACGGCCGCGGCGAGCTCACGGGCGATGTGCCCGCGCAGGAAGGCGGAGCCGCTCACAGCTTCGGCTGACGTCACGGGATGTCCTCTCCGAGGTCGGCTCCACGTCGAGGCTGATCGTCATCGACCTTGTATCCGCACCTGTATACAAGTCAGAACACTAATCATCCGCCAGCGACGCTGTCAACACGACGAGTGACGAATGAGGGCGCATTCCACGCGCCCGGCCGAACCGTCAGCGGGTGAGCCAGCCGCCATCCACCGGCAGCACCGTGCCGCTCACGTAGGCGCTCGCCGCGCTGCTGAGGAATACGAGCGGCCCGGCCAGGTCGGACGGTTCGCCCCACCGTCCCGCAGGGATCCGGTCGACGAAGCGGCGGCTGACGACCTCATCCCCGTGAGAGGCGATTGTCAGGTCGGTCCGGATATAGCCGGGCGCGATCGCGTTCACCGTGACACCGCGATCCGTCCACTCGTTCGCCAGGGCATGCACGATTCCGGCGATGCCTGATTTCGCGGCGGCGTAGCTCACCACATTGCGTCCACCCTGGAAGGTCATCATCGAGCCGACGAACACGATCCGACCCCAGCCGCGATCCAGCATCCGCCTGCCGAAATCCCGGGCCAGCAGTCCGGGTGCACGCAGATCGAGGTCGAGCACCTCGTCCCAGCCGACGTCGGAATGCAGCTCTGCGGGCTCGCGATGCGCGATCCCGGCGCTGTTGACGAGGATGTCGACCTCCACGCCCGCGCCGTCGACGCGCTCTGCGAGATGAGCGACGGCAGCACGATCGGACAGGTCGCAGGCGAGTGGGATGAAGACACCGCCATGGGCCGCCACCGCAGCGCCGATCTCCCCCATGGCCTCTTCGGTGCGTGCGACGCCCACGACCTGCGCACCTGCCGATGCCAGCGCTGCGACCGCGCCCGCCCCGATCCCGCGGCTCGCTCCAGTGACGAGGGCGGTGCGACCGGCGAGGTCGAAGAGCTGACGGGAGGAAGTGAGGATCGGCGCCGACATGGGGTCAGCGTACGGCCGGCCGTCTCGGATCCCGAGGGCACGCCGGCGATCGTGCACGGGCGGACGCGCACCCGGGTACGGCGGGACCGGCCGCCCGCGGCTACCCTGACGGGATGACCGCGGTGCCGCTCGAGGAAGCGTTCGAGCGCCGCGCGGCCGCCGACGCGATCCGCAGCGCGGTCGCGACCTGGTCGATCGTCATGCTGTCGATGACCTTCGCGATCGCTGCGTCGGTCACGCCGGTGGCCGGCCCGTCCTATGTGGCGCTCGCCCTCGCGAGCGTCGCGCTGATCGCCAGCCCGTGCCTGCTGCTGCTCCGCCGGGTGCGCTCCCCCACCACCAGGCTGATCATCGGCGTGCTCAGCGTCATCGGACTGATCGGCTTCGTGTCGGGAACCCAGAGCTTCAACGGCTCCGGCGTGGCCCAGCCCGACTACATCATCACCCTCGCCTCAGCCGCCTTCGTCACGATCAACGGCAGCGTCACCTGGCGCGCGGTGCCGCTCGTCGCCATCCCGGTGCTCTATGCGCTGACGGTCCTCATCCCCCTCGCCTTCGTCGTCTGGCCGAACGACGTGCCGTGGCGCTTCGACCTCTTCACCTCGATCGCGACCGTGACCCTCCTCGTCGTGGTCGTGGTGGTGCGCGTCAGCCGTCAGCGCTCGCAGGCCGCCTTCGACGCCGTCGCCGAGGTGCGCCTGCTGGTCGAGCAGGGCGCTCATCGCATCCAGCTCGAAAGCCGAGCATCGGCCATCGTCCACGACACCGTGCTCAACGAGCTCGCCGTGCTCGCGACCACGCCCCCGGGGCCGCTGCGTCCCGAAGTGCTCCGGCAGCTGGAGTCGAGTCTGCGTCACCTCAACCGCGAGGATTGGCTGCTCGGCCCGGCGTCATCCGATGGGGTGACCGACGGCGGGCTGGACCATCTCATCGACCGCTGCCGCGCGGCTGGCCTCGACGTCTCCGTCTCGGGCGAGCGAGGACTGCTGACCGAGCTCACGGGCTCCGTTGTCACGGAGCTGCTCAGAGCCGTCGAGCAGTGCCTCACGAACGTGCTCCGGCACTCCGGCGAGACCGCGGCGGAAGTGGTGGTGCTCGGCTCGGCCGAGGAGGTCTCGGTCATGATCATCGACGATGGAATCGGCTTCGTCGAGCCCAGCGATCCCGGCGACCGCATCGGGCTGCGCACCTCGGTGAAGACGCGGCTGGAGGAGCTCGGCGGCAGCGCCCAGATCTGGTCGACGCCGGGAGCGGGAACCTCCGTGGTGCTGACCGTGCCGGGGCGATCCGGCCGATGAGCATCCCCGAACGGACCGTTCAGGTCCTCTCCCCTGTCTCCGGAGTGGTGGCGCACCGGATCGCCATCGGCGGCGGCGTGCTCGGAGTCGCAACGGCCATCCTGCTCACCCTCCAGGGGATCGATCAGGTCCACAGCTTCCCTCTCGCCATGCTCGGACTGGTCGCCATCACCGCCTCCGCGGTCTACTTCGGCATCGCCTCCAGTCCGTTCCGTGCGCCGTTCACACGCCTGGACCACGCCGTCGTCGCATCGCTCGGCCTGGCCGCGGTGGCGCTCAACGCCGGCAGCCAGCTGGGTACGAACACGACCATCCGAGACGACTGGGGGCCGCTGGCACTCGCTCTGGTCCTGCTGGGCGCGGGCATCTTCCGACCCACGATCGAGCTGATCGCCTGCACGGTCATCTCCTGCACGGTCATCGCCTCGATCACCGTCCTCGAGTCGTCCAGCTTCACCCCACGCCTGCCGATGGTGACCTACGCTCTCGTCGCCATCACGCCGGTGCTCGCCATGGGCATCAGCACCGCCGTCCTCTCATCGGCGTTCTTCCGCGCACACGAGCGGTATGCGGCCCTCGGCGCCGACGGTCCCGAGTTGCGCGCCGCCGTCGAGGCCACCGTGCGCGGACGCCGGCTCGAGGCGCTCGGCGATGAGGTCCTGCCGTTCCTCGCGTCGGTCGTCGAATCAGGGGTGATCACCGAACGCGACAGCCTGCGGGCGCGGAGGCTCGCCAGCGAGCTGCGCGCCGTCACGGTCGCGCAGCTCGACGAGAGCTGGATCGACGAGCTCGGCATCGAGGTGCACGATCCATCGCGGTCGGCTGAGCGGATGTCCGGCGAGCAGCGCTCGGCGATCCGCGGACTGGTGCAGACCGCGGTGGATCCCGACGTGGCGGCGCGGGCGTCGATGCGGCTCACCGGTCATGATCGCGCCATCGTCGGCACCCTCGTCCTGGAGAGACGCGATGGCGCTCGCCTCGACCGCGGCAGGCTGGCTCCGTACATCGCCATGGTGCGGACATTCTTTCCCACGGTGCGCACCGAGGTCCGAGGAGGCACCCTGCGCGTGATCTTCGCCTACGACGCCTAGGACGCAACTCATCGACACGATCGAGCGATCGACGCACGGATCGCGCGTTAGATTCAGCCGTGGACAACATCGACTACCGGATCCTCGACCTGCTGCGCCTCAACGCCCGGTCGGGTTACGGCGATATCGGAGACGTGGTGGGCCTCTCCGCCTCCGCGGTCAAGCGCCGGGTGGACCGACTCGTCGCGGATGGTGTGATCAGGGCCTTCACCATCCAGGTCGATCCGGAGATCGACGGAGCCCGCACCGAGGCCTACGTGGAGCTGTTCTGCCGTGGCACGGTGGCCCCTGCGGAGCTCAAGCGCATCCTCTCGGGCATCCCCGAGGTGGTCGATGCCGGCACGGTGACCGGCAGTGCGGATGCCATCGTGCACATGCGCAGCCGGGACATCCCCAGCCTCGAGCTCGCCCTCGAGCGCATGCGGATCGCGCCGAACGTGGACCACACCCGCAGCGCCATCGTGCTGTCGCGACTCATCCATCGGCGCGCGGAGTGAGCGACGGCCTCCGGCTCACCGTCGATCCGACATCCCCGACGGCACCGTTCCTGCAGATCCGCGAGGAGCTCCGCCGGCAGATCATGGAGGGCGAACTGCCGTTCGGCACCCGGCTCCCGGCGGTCCGAGCCCTGGCGGAGCGGCTCGAGGTGGCCGCGGGCACCGTCGCCCGGGCGTACAAGGAGCTCGAAGCCGACGAGCTCCTCGCGACCAATGGACGAAACGGCACCACGGTCGCGGCCGTCGGCGATGCACTCGAGCGCCAGGGCAGGCTGGCAGCGCAGGCATTCGCCGCCCGTGTCACCGAGCTGGGCCTCTCTCCGGCGACCGCCCTCGACTATGTCCGCGCCGCCCTCGCCGCTCCATGACCGCTGTCGAAGCGCCGAATCGCCAGATGAGGCTCCCCTCACCGGGAGACGCATCGGACGGGCGCACCGAGAGCGGCGATTCGGCGTGGCTAGGCTCGGCGGATGGGAGTTCCTGCACGGGCTGATGTCGTCATCGTCGGAGGCGGGCACAACGCGCTGGTGGCCGCCGCGTATCTCGCCAGGGCGGGGCGTTCCGTCGTCGTGCTCGAGCGCGAGGACCACGTCGGCGGGGCCGCTGTCTCGGAGGCTCCGTTTCCGGGCGTCGACGCTCGCCTGTCCCGATACTCCTATCTCGTCAGCCTGCTGCCGCGGCGCATCATCGACGACCTCGGGCTGGATGTCCATCTCACTCGGCGGCGCTACTCCTCCTACACGCCCGACCCGTCGACGGACGGCGCGACCGGACTGCTGATCGACACGGGCGACGAAGCGGCGACCGCGGCATCGTTCGGCCGGATCGGCGCCGAAGCGGATGCGACGGCCTTCGCCGACTTCTACGAGGACAGCGCCGCCCTGGCCTCCGTGGTCTTCCCGTCCCTGCTCGAGCCTCTGCGCACCCGCTCCGAGCTGCGCGCCACGCTGAGCGACGCGGGCGCCGACCCCCGGGTCTGGGACGACTTCATCGAGCGTCCGATCGGGCGGACCATCGAGCGGCGATTCGCCTCCGACCTGGTCCGGGGAGTCGTCTTCACCGATGGCGTGATCGGCACGTTCGCCGAGGCCGACGATCTGCTCGCCAATCGCTGCCTGCTGCTGCACGTCATCGGCGGGGGAACGGGCGACTGGGATGTGCCGATCGGCGGAATGGGCGCCGTCTCGGGAGCGCTGGAGGCCAGCGCTCGCGCTGCCGGCGCGTCGATCACCACCGGTGTGCAGGTGACCTCCGTCGATCCGAATGGATTCGTTCGCTGGAGCTCGCGGACCGAGTCGGAACTGACTGGTGAGGTCGAAGCGGAGGTCATCCTCAGCGGCGTCGCGCCCTACGTCCTCGAGGAGCTGCTGGCCGCAGGGGGTGCGGCGCCCGGGCCCGCGATCTCGCGCCCCGAGGGGTCTCAGGTGAAGGTCAACCTCATCCTCAGCCGCCTTCCGCTGCTCCGCGATCCACAGGTGGACCCCGAGCAGGCGTTCGCGGGAACCTTCCACATCGGCGAGACCTATTCCGCGATCGGAGACGCCTTCGCAGAAGCGGCCGCCGGGCAGGTCCCCCATCGTCTTCCGGTGGAGGTCTACTGCCACACTCTCAGCGACCGATCCATCCTCGGACCGGAGCTCGCCGCGGGCGAGGCGCACACCCTCACCCTGTTCGGCCTGCACACTCCGCATCGGCTGGCGACGGGGCGCCATGCCGACGAGTACCGATCCGAGCTGCAGGCCGCGGCCATCCGAGCGCTCGACTCGGTCCTCGCGGAGTCCATCGAATCGCTGCTGCTCACCGACGCCGACGGCCGGCCGTGCATCGAGACGAAGACGACCCTCGACCTCGAGGAGGGACTCAATCTGACCGGCGGCAGCATCTTCCACGGCGACCTCTCCTGGCCGTTCCTCGAGGACGACGACTCGGTGTCGACAGCCGCGGAGCGCTGGGGTGTGGCCACCCGGCACCCTCGGATCCTGCTCTGCGGCTCGGGGGCTCGGCGTGGCGGTGCGGTCAGCGGAATCGGCGGCCACAATGCCGCCATGGCCGTCCTCGAGGCCTGATCGCCGAACGGACCGCCGTCGGCAGCACCCGTCCTGTGCATTCCGGCCGAGATGAACACTGCGGCTCCTCGCCGCCGTCGGATGCGTCGGCGAAGGTGCGACGGGCTATCCTCAGCGCTATGGCGGCGCCCCTTCCCCCGACGGCCATCGTCGAGCTGAGGGATGCCATCGCCGGAGCCGTCTTCGCGCGCGGCGACGACGGTCTCGCGGAAGAGGCGGCGTGCTTCAACACCGCGGTGGTGCACGACCCCGACGTCGTGGTCGGCGCCGTGTCGACGGACGATGTGATCGAGGCGGTCTCGTTCGCCTCCTACTTCGGACTCCCGGTGTTCGTGCAGGCGACGGGCCATGGCGCGTTCGCGCCGATCACCGAAGGCCTGCTGATCACCACGCAGCGGCTGGCCGGCGTGCGGATCGACCGCCGCAGTCGGATCGCCACGATCGGCGCGGGCGCCAGGTGGGGCGCGGTCGTGGAGCAGGCCGCTCGCCACGGGCTGACCCCGGTGACGGGGTCCTCGACCAACGTGGGCGCCGTCGGCTACACCCTGGGCGGCGGGCTCGGCCCGCTCTCGCGGACCTACGGCTTCACGGCCGACTGGGCGCGCGGCTTCACCGTCGTCACCGCCGACGGTCGTGAAGTGCGCGCCTCCGCCGACGAGAACGTCGACCTGTTCTGGGCGCTGCGTGGCGGCAAGGTCGGACTCGGAGTCGTCATCGACATGGACCTCGAGCTGATCCCGCTCACGAAGGTCTACGGCGGCGGCCTCTTCTTCGACACGGCGCACATCGAGCGCGCCATGCGCGCGTGGGTCGACTGGGTGCACACCGTGCCCGACACCGTCACCTCCTCCATCGCGCTGGTGCGCTTCCCGCCCATCGACGAGGTGCCGGAGGCTCTCCGGGGCAGGTTCGCGCTCCATCTGCGGTATGCCTTCGTCGGCGAGGCCGAGGACGGCGAGCGCATCCTCGCCCCCATGCGCGATGCGGCTCCGGCCTTCGTCGACCTGGTCGGCGAGCTGCCGACGACGGCCATCGGCTCCATCCACGACGATGCCGACCAGCCAGGTCCGGCCTGGGATCGCGGCATGCAGCTCGACGACATCGACCAGGACTTCGTCACGGCCTTCCTCGAGCGGGCAGGCACCGAAGCCGATGTGCCGTTCATCGCGATCGAGATCCGGCACATCGGCGGCGGCGCCACCTCTACGTCACCCTCCGGAGACGACGCGGTCGGCGGGCGGCTCTCGCCGTTCATCCTGGTGATGATCGGCGTCCCGGTCCCGGCGCTGTTCGACGAGATCCTGCCGCAGAGCTCGGATCACATCGTCGAGGGCATCGAGCCGTGGATCGCAGCGGAGACCAACATCAACTTCCTCGGTCATGTGGCGTCGACCCAGCAGTTCGCGAGCGCCTGGCCGGCGGACGCGTTCGACCGCCTCGCCCGTACCCGCACCACCTGGGATCCGGAGCGCCTCTTCGCCCTCGGCCCCTGACCCTTTCCTACGTTCCGGCCCAATGTGCTCGATATTCCGTAGGTATTCGCCGCTTTCGTGCACACGATTGAGTCGCGGGAACGAGCTGTTCGCGTGTTGTTCCCGTCTGGCCGCGTCTGGCCGACCGCAGCCTCGTCCGGGCCGACCGCAGCTTTACCTACGAATCCAGCAGATGTGCCCGAAATTCCGTAGGTATTGGGCCGGAACGTAGGAACTCAGTGGTGGCGGTGGTCCTGGATGGTCATCCGCGGACCGAACCGGGGCTTGCGGAAGCCGCTCGCGTGGATGATGCGGACAACACGGTGGCGGTGCCCCCTCCACGGTTCGAGGAGTTCGAGCATGCCGTCATCGTCGATCGGCCTGCCGATCAGGGCCCAGCCCACCGTGTCGTGCACGTGGTAGTCGCCGACGCTCACGGCGTCGGCATCGCCGTGCGATCGCTGCCGAGTCTCGGCGGCCGTCCACACGCCGACCCCCGACACGCTGCGGAGCCGGCGCTCCACCTCGGGTCCGCCGCGGCCGAGCTCGAGGGTGCGCTCGAGCCCGCGCGCCACCTTGGCCGCCTCGACGCAGGTGCGCGACCGCTTGGGATCGACGCCCGCTCGATGGAAGTCCCACGACGGGATCATCCGCCATGCCTCGGGCGACGGCGCCACTCTCATCGCCGCCGGAGCAGGCCCCGGGGCGGCAGTGCCATGGCTGCGCACGAGCACCCGCCATGACTGGCGAGCCTCCTTGCCTGTCACCTTCTGCTCCAGGATCGAGGCGACGAGCATCTCGAAGACGAGCGAGATGCGTCCGAGCCGCAGTCCGGGCAGTCGGCGGTGCGCCTCAGCGAGGAACGGATGAGCGGATGGATCGAAGTCGTCGAGCTCGTCGCCGGCACCGAGCAGCTGCGGCACCCCGTCGATCGCCCACTCCGCTCCAGCGCCCCATGCCCGCGCGACGACCTCGCCGCGGGCGCGCTGGGCCAGATGAAGGGTGGCGGGGCCGAGCGGAGTGAGCAGTGTCTTCCAGACGCCGGGAGCGCCGAACCGGCCCTCTCGGTCCCACTGCAGCGTCGGATCGCCCATTCCGCGGGAGTAGTCCCCCATTGCCCGGGCGAGATCGAGCGGGAAATCCGGCGTCCAGGTCGTCATGACCACGCGTTCCGCGAGACCGGCCGCATCACCATCCGCATCCGCATCCGTGGGCGTAGCCGTACTCACGGGCGATTCGGCCGCCTGCGCCGTCGACGGGTTCGCACCCAGCTCGAACGGCTCCGAGATCAGCGACGCCTCGAACCGCTCAGCAGACCCGATGGCCTCCGCGGGATCGGTCTGCGCCGCATCGCTCGCCAGCGTCGTACTCATTCCACCCCCACGCCGGCTCACCCCGTCCGGTGCGGACAATGCTACGTCGGTGCCCCGACAGCCGGGTCGCCCATCCGAACCTCGGCGTGGCCCGAACCCCAAAAGTTCGTCGATGTTCCGGACGCCGGCCGGAGTAGCGTGACGGATGCGCATGGTGATCCCAGGATCTCAGGACGGGACGACGAGAGAACGAGAGGACGCAATGCCGACAGCAGATGAGGCCGGCAGCTCCCCCAGTCGTCACCCTGTACGCGACGGCGATGCGGGCGACACCCCCGTCGTGGTCGAGACAACGACAGTCGCGCTGTGAGCATCGCTGCTGACAATCGCGCCGATGAGGGCCCCCATCGCGCGATCGTCGTCCGAAGCACCCAGAACGGCGCCGTCGCTGCGATCGAGGCGCGGGGGATGCCGCAGGCCGGGCCCGGCGAACTGGTGCTCGAGGTGCAGTTCAGCTCGATCAACTTCAAGGATGCCCTCGCGATCACCGGTCGTCCCGGTGTGCTGCGCAGCCACCCGATGGTCCCTGGGATCGACGCGGTCGGCACGGTCGTGCGCACCGACGACTCCCGTTGGCAGACCGGACAGCTGGTCATCCTCAATGGCGCAGGGATCGGCGAGCGAGCCGACGGAGGTCTGGCGGAGCGAGTCGTGGTGCCCGCCGAGAGCGCGGTGCGGCTGCCGAGCGGCTGGTCGGCCCGAAGCGCGGCCGCCGTCGGAACCGCCGGCTTCACGGCGGCGCTGTCCGTTCTGGCTCTGCAGCGGGAGGTCCCCACCGATGCAGGGGATGTGCTGGTCACGGGTGCGGCAGGCGGGGTGGGCTCCTTCGCCATCCGGCTCCTCACCTCTCTCGGGTACCGGGTCGTCGCCTCCACCGGCAGACCCGATGATCAGGGAGATCGTCTCCGAGGTCTCGGCGCCGCGGAGGTCATCCACCGCAGGGAGCTCTCGGACTCGGGCGGCAAGCCGATGCAGAAGGCCCGTTGGGCCGGGGCAGTCGATTCCGTCGGGAGCACCACCCTCGTCTCCGTGCTGGCGCAGACGAGCTACGGCGGTGTGGTCACCGCCTGCGGACTCGCGCAGGGTCCCGACCTTCCCGGGACGGTGCTGCCCTTCATCCTGCGGGGTGTCTCGCTGCTCGGCATCAACTCCGTCGACGCCTCGCACGAGAGGAGGACGGAGGCATGGCAGCTGATCGCCGACATCCTGGACGAAGCGACCGTCACGTCGATCGCCCCCCAGACGATCGGCTTGGCAGACGCCATCCCACTCGCCGCCGAGCTGCTCGCGGGCAGGGTGGCTGGCCGAGTGGTCGTCGACGTCACGCGCTGAGCATCTTCCACGGATCCGGAAAACGCATCTCGTTCCGGACGAATGCAGCCCTTAATCCGCTAGCCCACGTTGAAGTATCCGGATCGGTGCACATTCTCCGGATCCGTGGAAGTGGGTGCAGGGGACAGGGTCAGGCGGGAGGCTGAGCCTCGGCGGCGGCGCGGGCGGCGGCCGGCAGGACGTCCTCGATCCGGGTCAGCACATCGTCGGAGTGCGCGGCGGAGAGGAACCACGCCTCGAACACCGACGGGGGCAGAGAGACTCCGCCGTCGAGCATGGCGTGGAAGAACGGGGCGTAGCGCCACGACTCCTGCGCGCGTGACCTGCGCGTAGTTGAGGGGCGCGGGCCCGGCCCGAAGACGAAGCTGAACAGGCTGCCCGCGCGCTGCACCGAGTGCGCGACCCCCGCATCATCGAGCGCCGCGGATACCGACGCGGAGAGTCGCGCGGCCGCCGCATCCACCGCGGCGTAGACCTCGGCGTCGGCCAATCGCAGGGTCGCGAGACCGGCCGCCACCGCAACCGGATTGCCCGACAGCGTGCCCGCCTGGTACACCGGGCCGAGCGGCGCGAGCCTGTTCATCACCTCGGCCCGACCGCCGAGCGCGGCGAGCGGCATGCCCCCTCCGATGACCTTGCCGAAGGCGAAGATGTCGGGCGTGTAGGCGGGCCCGCGGCTGACGTCGTGCCCCCACCAGCCCGCCGGGCTGACCCGGAATCCTGTGAGCACCTCGTCGAGGATGACGAGCGCACCCGCCTCGTGGGCGATCTCGACCAGCGCGGCGTTGAAGCCGTCGAGCGGCGCGACCACGCCCATGTTGGCGGCCGCGGCCTCGGTGATCACCGCTGCGATCCTGCCGTCGTACGCGCGCGAACGCGGCCCGGACCGCATCGAGGTCGTTGTAGGGGAGAACGAGAGTCTGCGCCGCGATGGCATCGGGCACCCCGGCCGACGCGGGCAGCGCGAGCGTCGCCAGACCCGAGCCGGCCTAGGCGAGCAGTCCGTCGGAGTGGCCGTGGTAGTGACCGGCGAACTTGATCAGAAGGTCGCGGCCGGTGAAGCCGCGAGCGAGCCGGATCGCCGTCATCGTCGCCTCGGTGCCCGTCGAGACGAGTCGCACGCGCTCCAACGGGGTGATCCCCGCGGCCTGCACGCGTTCGATGACCAGTTCGGCCAGCTCGGTCTCGGCGGGGTGGTCGCACCGAAGGACAGTCCCCTCGCCGCCGCCTCCTGCACTGCTGCCACCACCTCGGGGTGCGCGTGGCCGAGGATGGCGGGTCCCCACGAGCCGACCAGATCCACGTAGTCGCGGCCCTCGGCGTCGGTCACGGTCGCGCCGGACGCGCTCACCAGGAAGCGAGGTGTGCCGCCGACCGAGCCATAGGCACGCACCGGGGAATTCACTCCCCCCGGGATCGCCTGGCGGGCGCGCTCGAACAGCTGGTCGTTCGTGGTCATGACATCTCCAAGGGCACAGCCCGGTCTCGCAGGATCAGCGCCGGGCGAGCCAGCGAGCGGCCTCGACCGCCCAGTAGCTCAGCACCACGTCGGCGCCCGCACGCCGGATGGCGACCAGCGACTCGAGCACGGCGCGCTCGCGATCGATCCAGCCCTGCGCGGCAGCCGCCTCGATCATCGAGTACTCCCCTGACACCTGATACGCCCACACAGGCACGGGACTCATCGCGGCCACATCGGAGAGCACATCGAGATAGAGCGAGGCGGGCTTCACCATCACGATGTCCGCCCCCTCGTCGATGTCCAGCTCGGCCTCGCGCACGCCCTCGCGGCGGTTCGCCGGATCGAGCTGGTAGGTCCGACGATCGCCGACCAGAGCGGACTCCACGGCGTCGCGGAATGGGCCGTACAGGGCCGTCGCGTACTTGGCCGAATAGGCGAGCACCGCCGTCCCCGAGTGGCCTGACGCGTCGAGCGCCGCGCGCACCGCGGCGATCTGGCCGTCCATCATGCCGCTGAGGCCGAGCAGCTGAGACCCGGATTCCGCCTGCACGATAGCCATCTGGGCGTACCGCACGAGGGTCGCGTCGTTGTCCACCGATCCGTCGGCGGCCAGCACCCCGCAGTGCCCGTGGTCGGTGAACTCGTCGAGGCACAGGTCGGTCTGCACGACGAGGGCGTCCCCGACCTCGGCCGCGGCCAGGCGGGTGGCGACGTTGAGGATGCCGTCGGGGTCGGTGGCGCCCGACCCGATCGCGTCGCGCGTCGAGGGGACGCCGAAGAGCATGACGCCGCCGATCCCGGCCTCGGCGGCCTCGGCGAGGGCAGCCTTGAGCGAGTCGAGCGAGTGCTGGACGACGCCGGGCATCGAGCCGATGGGCTGCGGCTCGGTCGCGCCCTCGCGCACGAACATCGGCAGCACGAGATCGGCGGCATGCACCCGCGTCTCGGACACCAGCCGGCGCAGGGCGGGAGTCGCTCGCAGCCGGCGGGGACGGATCACCGGTCGGATGGTCACCATGCGTCGTCCTCGTCGGGCCGCTCGCGTTCGAGCCACCTCGAGCAGCGCCGTCGATCAGCGACGGCGGCCGATGCGCTCCTTCGCGACGAGGTCCACCCGCAGCCCGCGGCTGCGCGATCAGCCGCCGTCCGGGGGCCGATGCAGACGACCAGCGTGGCGTCGGGCACGAGGCCGAGCTGCTGCTGGACCTGGACCGCGACGCTGCCCGAGGTGACGAAGATCGCCCGGAATCGACCGTCGGCGACGTCGGATCGGATGGAGTCGTCCACCGCGACGCCGACCGTGCGGTAGGCGACGACGGATTCGACCTCGTGACCAAGAGCGCGCAGGCCGTCGGTGAGCACCGGCGGCGCGATGTCCGAGCGGAGGGCGAGGATGCGCTGCGGCACCGAGCGCACCGGTCACCTCGTCCCATTCCTCGAGCAGCCCCCGCGCCGAGTTGTCGTTGGCGGGCACGAAGTCGACGCGGAACCCGGCCGCGAGCAGGGCGGCGGCGGTGGTCTCGCCGACCGCGGCGATGCGGGTCGTGCCGGGAATGACGGCCCGGTGCGCGGACAGCACGTCGACGGTCGTGGCGCTCGTGACCGACATCCAGTCGAATGCGCCCTCGGTCAGCCGGGCGAGGGCGGCCTCGAGGGCAGGAGCGTCGCCGGTGCCGGCGAAGTTGATCATCGGAGCGACCACCGGGGTCGCGCCGTGGGCGCGCAGGTCGGCGCGACCTCGTGCCCCCACGGGCCTCCGCGGGGAACGAGCACCCGCCAGCCGACCAGCGGCTTCGCGGCGGTCATGCGCGTCACCCCGAGCGGGGCGAGGTCGGCGGCGCCGCCATCGAGGAGCTCGGCCACGAGCTGGGCGCTCAGGCTCTGAGCGGCGCTGAGCAGGGTCGCGGGGTCGGCCGGGTCGTAGGCAGCGCCCGCGGTGCGGACGATGGATTCCGTCCCGTCGATCCGATACACGCTCGCCACGACGTCCAGCCTGCCATCCCGCGCCACGGCGGACACGCCGACCGGCGCGGCGCAGCCGGCCTCGAGGCCGCGGAGCACCCCACGCTCCGCCTCGACCGCGTGGGCGGATTCGAGGTCCGTGAGGGCGTCGACGGCGCGGCCGATCTCGGTCGGGTCGGGGAACGGCGGCAGGCGATGCGCGCGTCCTCAGCGCGCACCTCGATCGCGAGGGCACCCTGCGCGGGAGCCGTCGGCCAGTCGTCGAGGCCGAAGCGCTCCGTCGACCGCGCTGTCGCGGCCGAGCCGGCCGAGCCCCGGCAGCGGCGAGAACGACCGCATCCAGCCGTCCTCCAGCGACCATGCCGAGCCGGGTGTCGACGTTGCCGCGCAGGTCGACGACCTCGAGATCCGGACGGTGCGACGGCAGCTGCGCGATCCGTCGGGGCGATCCGGTGCCGACCCGCGAACCAGCAGGCAGCTGCGTCGAGCGTCAAGCCGTCCCGCGCACAGAGGACATCGCGCTGGTCCTCCCGCGTCGGGACGCCGAGGACGCTCAAGCCCTCGAAGGGAGCCGTCGGCAGATCCTTGAAGGAGTGCACGACGAGATCGCAGTCGCCAGCCAGCAGCGCGGACCGCAGGGTGCCGGCGAACACGCCCGTCCCGCCGATCACGGAGAGCGACGCTCGATGACATCGCCCTCGCTCGCGATCGGCACGAGCTCCACATCGTTGCCCGCGGCCCGCAGGGCGTCGGCGATCATCCCCGCCTGCGCCAGGGCCAGGGCGCTCCGGCGGGTCCCGATTCGAAGAGGTCCTATCCGCGAGGGGTCCTGCCTGAGGGCGCCCGATCCGAAGCCGACCGTCGCGACGCCGGGTGTCGACGCCGATGGTCACGGCGCGAGCCCGGATACCGCCGGCTTGAAGCCCAGCCGCTTGTTCTCGCAGCAGCCGGGGCGGCAGACGTCGTACCAGGGGCCGAGCGCCGTCACGGCGGGACGCTCGATCGGCGGGCGTGCCGTCACGCGCTCGAGCACGAGGTCGACCAGCCCGGAGACGTACGCGGCGTGCACGCCAGGCGTCGGCACGCGGACCGCGGCGATGCCGAGCTCGGCCGCGGTCTCCATCGCCTCGGTGTCGAGGTCCCACATGACCTCCATGTGGTCGCTGACGAAGCCGAGCGGCACGATGACGACCGCCCGGACGCCCTGAGCGGCCAGTTCGGTGATGCGTCGTTGACGTCGGGCTCGAGCCACGGCTGGGTCGGGCGGTCCGCTGCGCGACTGGTACACGAGGTCCCACGCGACGTCCCGCCCGGACGCGTGCATGACGACCTCGGCCACCGCGAGGTGCTGGGCCGCGTAGGCGCCGCCCTCTCCGAAGCCGCGGAAGTCGGGGCCGGAGCGCTCGGCGTCGGTCGACGGGATGGAGTGGGTGGAGAACAGCACGCGCGCCTCGGTAGACGAGATCGATGCCGGGCACGAGCTGCTCGATCTCGGCCCAGCCCGTCGGCGACCCCCTCGATGAACGGCTGCACGAAACCGGGGTGGTCGAAGAACTGCCGGACCTTGTCGATCTCGATCGTGCCCTCGAGTCCGGTCTCGGCGAGCGCGATCGCGAAGTCCTCGCGGTACTGCCGGCAGCTGGAGTACGAGCTGTACGCGCTCGTGGCGATCGCGATGAGCCGGTGCAGTCCGCGCGTCGTCCGCCTCCTGCAGCGCCTCGGCCAGGTACGGATCCCAGTTGCGGTTGCCCCAGAGGACCGGGCAGGTCGATGCCGCGCCGCGCGAGCTCGGCCTCGAGCGCCGCCTTCAGCTCGCGGTTCTGCGTCGTTGATCGGGCTGACGCCGCCGAAGTGCCGGTAGTGGTGCGCGACCTCCTCCAGGCGCTCGTCGGGGATGCCGCGCCCGCGGGTGACGTTGCGGAGGAACGGGATGACGTCGTCCTGTCCCTCGGGCCCGCCGAAGCTGGCGAGCAGGATGGCGTCGTACGCCGTCGGCACCTCGACGTGCGCGGGGCCGCTGGCCGCCGCTGCGGTCGCGGCGAGCACGACGGGAGTGGTGGAGGCCGTCACGCCAGCACCTCGGCGATCTCGGACGTCGCGATCCGGCGCCCGGTGAAGAACGGCACCTCTTCGCGCACGTGCATGCGCGCCTCGGTGGCGCGCAGGGCGCGCATCATGTCGACCAGGTCGACGAGGTCGTCGGACTCCATCGGCAGGATCCACTCGTAGTCGCCGAGCGCGAACGATGCGACGGTGTTCGCGATGACGGAGGTGAAGGCCGCGCCCTTGCGCCCGTGGTCGGCGAGCATCGTACGACGCTCGGTCTCGTCGAGGAGGTACCAGTCGAACGATCGGACGAACGGATAGACCGTCAGCCAGTCTCGAGCGCGCTCCCCGCGCAGGAAGCCGGGACGTGCGCGCGGTTGAACTCCGCATCCCGATGGACGCCGAGGGCGTTCCAGGTGGGCAGCAGGCCCCGCAGCAGAGAGGTGCGACGGAGACGTCGCAAGCCCGCCTGCAGCGCCTCGGCGGTGTCCCCGTGCAGCCAGATCATCAGGTCGGCGTCGGCACGCAGACCGGAGACGTCGTAGAAGCCGCGGACGACCACGCCGTCGCCGGAGAGCTCGCCGACGACCGCATCGATCTCCGACAGGGCGGCATCCGATGGATCCGAACTCCGTGAGTCCGCTGCGGCGGACACGGCATCGGATGGATGGGAGGAGGCAGGTGCGGCGAACGGAGCGGTGGGATCCCGCCGCAGCACTGCCCAGAGGGCGAACCCAGCGGACGTCATATCCTCCATCTTCCACCCGCCGAGGCCGCGCCCCAAAACGGGGTCGGCCCTGGGATCACTCGTCTAGCGGCGAGCGGTCCGCAGCGCTACTGCTCCACCGATCACCGCGAGGGCGACACCGGCAGACGCGTAGAGCACGACGGGATTGTTCTTGCGCAGGTCGTCGAAGGTCGTCGCGCGCCTTGGACGCCGCCTTGCTCACCTGCTTGGGCACGTTGAGCTTGTCCTCGATGGCATCGAGGGTCTGGGCCAGCTTCTCCCGCGTGGACTCGATGTCCGAACGGATCTCGCCGAGGGCGCGCTCCTTGTGGCTCAGCGCGGTGTCGTCATCGGTCATAATTCCCCACTCCCTTGATTGCCCTGACATCGTTCTTGACGCTCTCGATCGGCCTGCTCGGGAACGGGAGGCACGCCCTTCTTGACCTTCCGTGACCCCGATGAGCACGAGGATAGCCGTGATCACCAGGAGGGCGGCTGCGACGATCAACGCCGCCAGCCACCCGGGCAGCGCAGTGGCGATCCCCAGGACGGCCGCGGCGATGAGCACGGCGAACGCGAAGAACGCGAAGAACGCCGCACCGGCGAACAGTCCGGCCCCGATGCCGAGGCTCACCAGCTTGGCGGTGAGCTCCTTCTTGATCTGCTCGATCTCATCGCGGATGAGGCTGCCGACCAGTCCGGGGAGGTCTCCGATCAGCGCGATCAGCGACTTCTTCTTCGCCGACGAGCTCGCTGCGCTCGAGCCGCCGGGTGCGCCGGGTGAGGTCGGGTTCGACACGGTGCTGCTCCGTCTCAGATCGAGGGAGAGGGCTCGGACGAGGTGTCCGGCTTCTTCGAGACCTTGCCGGCGACGCCGTCGATGACCTTCTTGGCGCCGTCGGCGAGCACGGTCGGCACATCGGGAACGTGGTCGTCCACGAAGGACTGGACCTGCTCCACGCCCTTCTGCACGGAATCGCTGTGCCAGACCTTCTGCGCGTTCGACTTGATCTGCTCGTAGCGCTTGCGGCCAGCACGCGAACCCAGCACGTAGCCGAGCGCTGCGCCGGCGGCGAAGACCAGTTTGCCCTTCATGATCACTCCATTCGGATCGAGAGAAACATCGATGGAAACACTGCTCTCCACAGTAGTCGTCCGCGCGTATGCGGTTTCTGGAATGTCCCTCAGGTAGGGCGGCTGGGAGGGACGCGGTGAGGACGACGCAGTTCAGGAAGGCACGGGTCAGGCGGTGGGCTCCGCTGCGAGACGGTCGACCTCGGACTGCGCGTGCGCGACGACAGAGGCAAGCCCCGTGCCGGCCACCCAGGCTCCCGTGACCGCGAGCGCCGGCGTCGCTGCGACGGCGGAGGAGAGCGCGGAGAGCCGGGCGGGCAGACCGCGGGTCGCGCGGGCTGCGTCCTGCCGCCAGACGGTTCGGGCGGCATCCACCACCGAGGCTGCGGGGATCGTCACCCCGAGCAGTCGGCCCGCCTCCTCGACAGCCAGGTCCACCGGCACCTCGTCACCACCACGGAAGCTCACCCGCAGCAGATGCCTGCCGGAAGGCAGGACGGCACGCAGCCACGGCCATTTGGCCGACGAGTGGGTCAGGGCCGTCGCGCCGCCGTCCTCGGGGCCGGCCACGAGCACGCCCGATCCGCGCGGTGCGGAATCGAGGGCCCCGACGCCGTCGACTGCCAAGGTGATCGTGGTCGATCGCCGGCCGGCCGGCCAGTCGTCCTCGGCGCCGACCGCATCGCCGAGGATCGGCCGCAGCAGAGATCGCGCGGTCGCCCCATCGGTCGCGATCACGAGGCGTTCAGCATCGATCACATCGTCGGCGGTGCGGATGCGCCATCCCGCCGGCGCGTGATCGACCGAGCTGACGGGGCTCGACAGACGGATCTCCGCCCCGAATCGCTGCAGGTCTGCGACGAGAGACACGAGCGATGAGGTGGATACCCCCGTCGACACCCGCAACCGCCGATCCGGCGGGGGCGGCTCCGCGGAGTCTGAGCACGGCGGACGAGAGGGAGCCGGTCGCGGTCAGAGCACCGTTGAGCCCCGGCAGCAGCGCGTCGACGTCCGCGTCCTCCGGTCGCAGGCCGTAGACGCTCTCGACCACCGGCCGCACCAGGTCGTCGAGCACCGCGACCCCCATCCTGCGGCGCACCAGGCGAGCGAGGTCGTGCTCGCGGCCGATGGTGAGCTCGGGGATCAGCCGGTCGGCGAAGGCGCGCACCGCAGCCCGGGTCCCGATGATCGCGCGGACGTCGTCGGCGAGCGGGAATCCCGGGATCCCAAGGACTCCTGCAGCGGGCAGCGGATGAGCGCTCCCATCTCGCAGCAGCCATGCCCCTTCGGGAGACGGCTCCACCTGGGTCAGTCCGAGCGAGCGGATCAGCGTCGAGACGGCGGTTCCTCGGACGGCGAAGCTCTCTGCGTCCGATGTCGACCTCGACATCGGCCACCGATGCGCGAGCGAGGGCGCCGCCCGGCTCGTCTGCCGCGTCGAGCAGAGCCACGCTGCGACCCGCGAGCGCCTCGGCTCTCGCCGTCACCAGCCCGGCCGCTCCCCCGCCCACGACGACCGTGTCGAAAGCCGCGGAGGCGCTCGGCAGCGCGCTCACCGTGCTCCGAGTCCGACCGGTGCACCAGCTCGACGATGCCGGTCAGCACATCCGGATCCGTGCCGGGGGGCACGCCGTGGCCGAGGTTGAAGACATGCGCGGGAGCGGCCCGCCCGCGTCGGAGCACGTCGAGCACTCCGCGCTCGATCGCGGCGGCGGGAGCCGAGAGCAGGGCGGAGTCGAGATTGCCCTGGACTGGCACGGTCGGGCCGAGCCGTCGCGACGCGTCGTCGAGACGTGTGCGCCAGTCGACGCCCACCACGTCCGCTCCCGCGTCGCGCATGGCCTCCAGCAGGTCGCCGGTGCCCACCCCGAAGTGCACGAGCGGTGCCCCGAGATCGCGGACGATGTCGAGTGCCGCCGCGGAGGCAGGGGCGACCGAGGTCGTGTAGTCGTCCAGCGAGAGCGAGCCCGCCCACGAATCGAAGAGCTGACCAGCGCTGGCGCCCGCGAGGAGCTGCGCACGGAGGAAGGCGCCCGTGATCCGAGCCGTCCACGCCATCAGCGCCGCCCATGTATCCGGGTCCCCGAGCATCATGCTGCGGGCGGCGAGGTGATCCTTCGACGGCCCGCCCTCGACGAGGTAGGCGGCGAGGGTGAAGGGAGCGCCGGCGAAGCCGATCAGCGGGGTGGAGCCCAGCTCGTCGACGGTCAGCCGGACCGCCTCGGCGATCGGCTCGAGCGCGTCCGCCTCGAGGGTCAGGTCGGCGAGCGCGGCGACGTCCTCCGCGGTGCGCACCGGTCGGGCGATGACCGGACCGCGTCCGGGCACGATCTCGACGTCGACCCCCGCCAGGCGGAGCGGGATGACGATGTCGCTGAAGAGGATGGCGGCATCGACGCCGTGCCTGCGGACCGGCTGCAGGGTGATCTCGCTGGCCATCACCGGATCGAGGCAGGAGTCGAGCATGGCCACTCCCTCACGGAGGCGCCGGTACTCCGGCAGCGAGCGCCCCGCCTGCCGCATGAACCACACGGGAGTCACCTCCGGGCGATCGCCGCGGTAGGCCCGGATGAGTGCGGACCCGCTCGTCCGACCGTCGTTGAGGGGATGGTCCGGGGACAGGGCGGCGGGTGTGGAGTGTTCAGACACCCCTCAAGTGTTCCATCGCGCGCCCGATGGGGCGTCCTGCGCGTGTGCCACGCTCGGAATCCCCCGAGTGCATGCGTGCAAACGGGGGCATTCGGTCGGGGGCGCGCCATTCCGCGACTAAAATCGCCTGGTGCTCTTCTGCGTGTCACTCAGCCATCGGACGACGTCGTTCGATCTGCTGGAGCGACTCTCGGAGGGTGCACCCGCCCTCGGTGGGGCTCTCGTCGACAGCGCCGATGCGATCTCCGGTGCCGTGGTCCTCGCGACCTGCAACCGGTTCGAGGCCTATCTGGACATCGCGCTCGACGAATCGGATTCCCGGTCGGTCGCTGAGAGCAGTGCGCTCGCCACCATCGCGGCGGCGAGCGGCATCCAGCCGAGCGCCCTTTCCTCCTCCGCCGCCCTGCATGTGGGAGCCGCAGCCGCCGAGCACCTCTTCGCGGTGTCGAGCGGGCTCGAATCCGTCGTCGTCGGCGAGGGCGAGATCGCCGGTCAGGTCAAGCGCGCTCTGGGCGCCGCCCGCGCAGAGGGCACCACCACCGCCGATCTCGAGCGGGTGTTCCAGCGCGCCTCGACGGCGTCCCGCAGCGTGCAGAACTCCACCGGCCTGGGCGGCGCAGGTCGATCGATCGTGCGCTTGGCCCTGGATCTGGCCTCCAGCCGGCTCGCCGACTGGCGCGTCCAGCGGGTCCTGCTCGTCGGAACGGGCGCCTACGCGGGTGCGAGCCTCGCGGCCCTGCGGGATCGCGGAGTGACGGATGTCGGCGTCTACTCCCCGTCCGGACGGGCGCACCGCTTCGGCACGCGTGAGGGCGTCCGCGCTGTCACAGCAGGCGATCTCGCGGCCGAGCTGGCACAGGCCACGGTCATCGTCTCCTGCAGCACGGCGAACGGCTACGTCGTCACCGCCGATCTGCTCGGATCCGCGCGCGACGGCTCGCCGCTGATGGTCATCGACCTGGGACTGCCGCGCAACGTCGAACCCGCCGTCGCGGCCATCGCGGGCGTCGAGCTGCTCGATCTCGAGACGGTCCGCCTGCACGCACCCCTGCACGAGCTGACCGCCGCCCAAGACGCTCGCGAGCTGGTCGGCCGTGCCGCCGCCGCCTACTCCGCGGAGAGCACCGAGCACGAGGTGACGGCGGCCGTCGTGGGCTATCGCGCGCATGTGTTCGACCTGCTCGACACAGAGCTCGAGCGGCTGCGAGCGCGAGGCGAGAGCACAGAGGCCACCGAGCGGGCGATGCGCCATCTCGCGAGCGTCCTGGTGCACACTCCCACCGCCCGCGCCAAGCAGCTCGCCCGCGACGGTCGGGCCGATGAGGCGGTCGCCGCGTTCTCTGCACTGTTCGACATCGATGCGCCGACCGATCCCCACTACGGACTGCAGGCGCCTGGATTGGCCGACCCGGCCGCCTCCTGAGCTCCTTCTCAGGCTGAGACCTCCCCCGCTCCGTCGGTCGAGTAGGCCCGTCAGGGCCGCATCGAGGCCCTGCCCCATCCGCGCACTGTCAGTGCACGTACTCCAGCAGATCGGTCCCGATCGTCCGCATCGCGCCGAGGGCCTCGAGCCGCGTCGAGATGTCCTTATCCGCGAACATCACGGTCACCGCATAGGCGACGCCGGCGCGCGGCCCGCGGAGCACGCCCGCCTCGCACCGGATGCCGGTGTCGGTGCCCGTCTGGTTGAACAGGGTGAGGCTGTGGTCGGATCGGGTGTGCGCCAGCGGGTCGAGGCCGAAGGCGCTCGCGACCAGCGTGAGATCCGCGCCGAGCGCCAGCCAGTCGGCAACCCTGTAGCTCGTCGGGGCGTCGACCGCCTCCCCTCGGGCGATCCGTGCGAACAGCCAGGCGAGCTCCGCGGCCGAGCCCACGGAGAGCTGAGGAGCGTCGTCAGGACCTCGGCGCTCCCGGACCACGTCGAGCAGCGCGGACTTCGTGATGCCCAGCGATTCGGCGCGTCGGCGGACCGCGTCGAGCCCGACCCGTCGCAGCAGGATGTTGGTCGCCACGTTGTCGCTGGTCGATCCGACGATGGCGGCGAGGTCGGCGAGCGGCAGCGCGGGCACATGCAGGTGCTGCCAGACCCCGGCTCCGCCGATGAGGTCGGAGTCGGTGCGGTCGAGCACCTCGTATCGCGACCATGTGCCGTCGCTCGAGTCGCGCGGCCACCTCGAGCAGCAGCAGCACCTTGCCGACGCCCGCCGTCGGCAGCACGATGTGGTCGTCCACCGAGAACAGCACCCGGCCGCTCAGCAGATCCACGGCCCGAGCCGAGACCTGCGATCCGTCGAGCGCGAGCTGCGCGAGCGCGGCGAATCCGGCGGAGAAGTTCTCCGCCGCCTCCAGGCCCCGGTGCCGGGCGGCCGCAGCCTCGCGCTCGCGCGCTCGCCTGATCCGCTCCCCCGCTGCAGTCATCGCTGCTCATCATGCTCGTGCCGTCATGATTCCCAGGTGCGTCGATGCGCCGGCGTCATGACAGGAATCTCGAGGCGCGCCGATGCCGGCCGAGCTCACCAGATGCTGACGCGATCCTCCGGCGGCAGCCAGAGGGCATCGGATTCGGTCACAGCGAAGGCCTCGTAGAACGCGTCGAGGTTGCGGACGATCTGGTTGCAGCGGAACTCGCTCGGGCGAGTGCGGGTCGATCGCCAGCAGGCGGATGACCTCGGCGTCGCGTGCCTTCAGCTGCCAGGCCTGCGCCCAGGAGAGGAAGAACCGCTCGGCGCCCGTCAGGCCGTCGACCACGGGCGGCTCCTCGCCCTGGAGCGAGAGCAGGTAGGCCTTCCAGGCGATCCCGAGTCCGCCGAGGTCGCCGATGTTCTCGCCGATCGTGAGCGCGCCGTTGACATGGTGATCCGGCGTCTGCAGCGGCGCGAGCGCGTCGTACTGCGCGATCAGCGAGGCCGTCCGCGTCTCGAATGCGGCCCGGTCGTCCGCCGTCCACCAGTCGATCAGGCGGCCGTCGCCGTCGAATCGCGAGCCCTGATCGTCGAAGCCGTGGCCGATCTCGTGGCCGATGACGGCGCCGATCGCGCCGTAGTTCGCTGCGGCATCGCGATCGGCCGTGAAGAAGGGGAACTGCAGGATCGCGGCGGGGAAGACGATCTCGTTGAAGCCCGGGTTGTAGTACGCGTTGATCGTCTGCGGGGTCATGAACCACTCGTCGCGATCCAGCGGCCGGCCGATCTTGCCGAGCTCGCGCTCGAACTCGAACGCGGCCGTGCGCCGGACGTTGCCCACCAGGTCGACGCGTCGGTCTCGAGCGACGAGTAGTCGCGCCATTTCACCGGGTAGCCGATCTTCGGCGTGAACTTCTCGAGCTTCTCGAGCGCCTTCGCTCGGGTGTCCTCGCCCATCCAGTCGAGGGCGGCGATGGAGTCGCGGTAGGCCGTCGACGAGGTAGTCGACCAGCTCGTCCATGGCGACCTTCGCGCTCGGCGGGAAGTGCCGCTCGACGTAGGTCCGGCCGACCGCCTCGCCCATCGAGCCCTCGACGAGCGACACCCGCGCTTCCAGCGCGCCCGCATCTCCGGCGTGCCGGTGAGGGTCTTGCCGTAGAAGTCGAAGTTGGCCTGCGACGAATTCGGATGAGAGGTAGGCGGCGGTGCCGCGCACGATCTGCCAGGACAGCCAGTCACGCCAGGCGTCGAGGCGGTCCTCGACGAGCAGTTCGCCGAGCCCGGTGACGAAGCTGGGCTCGCGCACGACGACCTCGCCGAACGCGCCGTCCGGTCCGTCGATGCCGTCCAGCCAGGCGCCGAGCAGGGCTGGCATCCCCTGCGAGGGCGGCGAACTCGTCGACGGAGGCGAGGTTGTAGGTGGCCTGGCTGTCGCGGGTGCGCACGTTGTCCCAATGCGCGGCTGCGAGCTCGGTCTCGAGCTGGAAGACCCGCTCGGCCCGCGCCTCGAGGTCGTCGAGTCCCGCCAGGCCCAGCATCCGGGCGAGATGCAGCCGGTACGCCTCGCGGATCTGCGGCGAAGTCGTCCTCGCGGTAGTAGCTCTCGTCCGGCAGGCCGAGACCCGCCTGCTCGACGAAGACGAGGTAGCGCTCGGGGTTGCCCGGATCGTTGTCGACGAAGAGCTGGAAGAAGCCCGATGTGCCGGTCCGCTCGAGGTTTCCGAGCGTGGCCAGCAGCGAGGGGATGGAGTCGACGGCGGCCGCGACCTCGAGCAGTCCGGCGATCGGGCCGGCCCCGAGCCCCTCGACGGTCTCCTCGTCGATGAAGCTGGAGTAGAGGTCGCCGAACTTGCGCTCCTCCGTGCCGGGCTCCGAGTCCTGGGCCTCGATGATGATGTCGCGCACCGCACGCTCGGCCTCTTCGGCGAGCAGGTAGAACGATCCGTAGCGCGCCCGGTCGGCGGGGATCTCCGTGCGCTCGATCCATCTGCCGTTGACGTGACGGAACAGATCGTCCTGCGGGCGGGTGGCGGGGTCGAGCTCGTCGAGCTCGATGCCGGAGGTCAGGGCTTCGGATGCAGTGTCACTCACGATCCACCAGCCTATTCGGGACCTTCGGACGCTCACCCGCCTGTCAGCGAACATCCGGGCGCATGGGACGCCGGCGCACTCGCAGTCGCAGCCCAGGTCCCGGCGACGCGCGGCGCCCTCCACGTCCCATAGCGTTGACGGGTGACCTCCGACGCCGCCATCCTCTCCCGGCGCGACGCGATCGGATGGCGCAACGCCCTTTTCGTCGTCTTCGCCCTCGGCGGCTTCGCCGTGGCCAGCTGGCTGTCTCGGGTTCCCGCCGTGCGCGACGAGCTCGCCGTCTCGACGAGCGTGCTCGGCTTCGTGCTGCTCGGTCTGGCGGCTGGCTCGATGCTCGGCCTCACCGCGTCGAGCGGCGTGATCGAGAGGATCGGTGCCGCCAGAGGGCTGCTCGTCGCGGTCGCGGCCTGCGCGGCGGGCCTGCCCATCGCCGCCATCGGCTCCTCGTTGGCGAGCCCGATGCTGACCTTTGCGGGCCTCGCCGTCTTCGGCTTCGGCATCGGGATGTGGGACGTCGCCATGAACATCTCGGGGGCCGCCAACGAGCGCGCGCTCGGACGCTCGGTGATGCCGCTCTTCCACGCCGCATTCAGCGTGGGGACCGTCGTCGGAGTCGGCGCGGGATCTCTCGCCGAGGCACTCGCGGTCCCTGTCCTGCTCCATATGTCGATCGCGTCGGCGATCATCCTTGCGGGCGTCCTCTCGGCGACGCGCTGGTTCCGATCCGAGCGCACCCCCGCGGCTCACGACGAGATCCGCCCCGACTGGCGCGAGCGACTGCGGGTGTGGGGCGAGCCCCGGACCCTGTTGATCGGGCTGGTGGTGCTCGGGATGGCGTTCGCCGAAGGCAGTGCGAACGACTGGCTGCCGCTCGCCATGGTCGACGGGCACGGCCTGCAGAACGACCAGGGCGCCGTCGTCCTCGGCGCCTTCCTCGCGGCCATGACGGTCGGCCGGTTGGGCGGCGTGTTCCTGCTCGACCGATTCGGGCGCGTTCCCGTGCTGCGCGCCGCCGCGACCCTCGCGGTTCTCGGCCTGGGTCTGGTGATCTTCGGACCCGCGCCCGCCGTCGCCATCATCGGATCGGTGATCTGGGGGCTCGGAGCATCGTTGGGCTTCCCGGTCGGCATGTCCGCGGCGGCGGACGATGCGCGGATGGCGAGTGCTCGCGTGAGCGTGGTGGCGACGATCGGCTATCTCGCCTTCCTCGGTGGCCCTCCCCTGATCGGCATCCTCGGCGATCAGGTGGGGCTGCTGCGCGCGCTGCTCGTGGTGGTGGTGGTCGTGGTCATCTCCGGCCTGGTGACGAGCGCGGCGCGCGAGCCGAAGCTGCCGACGGCCTGACAGCTACAGGACCGCACCGCTGCCATTGCGGCGTCCACTCCGTCCGGGTGGCTAGCATCGTCGGGTGCGTCTCGTCGTTGCCCATTGCTCCGTCGACTACGCCGGCAGGCTCAGCGCACATCTGCCGCTGGCGCCGCGCGTGCTCATGCTCAAGGCCGACGGCAGTGTCCTCATCCACTCCGACGGCGGCTCCTACAAGCCCCTCAACTGGATGAGTCCGCCCTGCTCGCGTCGAGCGTCTCCCAGCCCGATGAGCATGAGGTGGCCGGCGGTGTGACGGAGCTCTGGACAGTGCGGCACGCGAAGACCGACGATGTGCTCGTGGTCTCGCTGCATGAGATCCTGCACGACTCCGCTCATGAGCTCGGCATCGATCCGGGACTGATCAAGGACGGTGTCGAGGCCGATCTGCAGGAGCTGCTCGCCGAGCAGATCGAGGTGCTCGGCGAAGGCCACACGCTGGTCCGCCGCGAGTACATGACGGCGATCGGGCCCGTGGACATCCTCGCCCGAGACGCGAATGGCCGGTCGGTTGCGGTCGAGATCAAGCGCCGCGGCGGCGATCGACGGCGTCGAGCAGCTCACCCGCTACCTCGAACTGATGAACCGCGATCCGCACCTCGCCCCGGTGACGGGCGTCTTCGCCGCGCAGGAGATCAAGCCGCAGGCCCGCACGCTCGCCCAGGATCGCGGCATCCGCTGCGTGGTGCTCGACTACGACGCGATGCGCGGCATGGACGACGTCCACGCCCGCCTCTTCTGAGACATCCCGCACCCCCGCGTCTTCACGGATCCGGAGAAGTTGCACGGTTCCGGATCCTCCAGCCTGTTCTGGCGGTTCTGCCCCTCCGTCCGTCCGGATCCGCGCTCGTTTTCCGGATCCGTGCAACTATCGGGACCGCTCAGACTGGGCGTCGATCAGGCGATTTTCGCTCCCCTAGGCTGATCGCATGACCCCCGCCCTGGAGCTGCGTGCTCTTCGATCTCGATGGCACGATCACCGATTCGGCCGCCGGAATCACCGCCACGCTCGCGCACACCCTCGAGGCGATGCAGCGCCCCGTGCCGTCACCGGCCGAGCTGCTCGCCTTCGTCGGCCCGCCCATCCTCGACGGCTTCGCAGCCCTCGGACTGGATCCCGAGCAGAGCCGGCAGGCGCTTGGGGATCTACCGCGAGCGCTATCACGAGCGCGGTGCATTCGACAGCTCGGTCTATCCCGGCATCGAGGAGGCCATGCGTGCAATCGCCGCGACCGGTGTGCCGCTCGCTCTGGCGACCTCGAAGCCCGAGACTCAGGCGCGGAGGATCCTCCAGCACTTCGGTCTCGATGACGTCTTCACCTTCATCGGCGGCGCATCGGACGACGAGGCGCGCAGCGAGAAGGCGGATGTCGTCTCCTACGTGCTGGACAACCTCATCGCGCTCGACGTCGACGTCTCGAATGCCGTGATGATCGGCGATCGAGAGCACGACGTGCATGGAGCAGCGGCCAACGGGATCCCCACCATCTTCGTCGAGTGGGGCTACGGCTCGGATGCCGAGAAGGTCGGCTCGATCGCCGTCGCCGACACTCCGTCGGATCTGCCCGTATTCATCTCGCGGGGCGCTCCGGAGCCGCCGGTGGCGAACGCCGCCATCTGAGCGCGACGAGCCGTCGACGTGACTCGAATAGCTGGCTTGATCGCATCGAGCCAACCATCTGCGTCACTTCGACCATCTGTCGCAACGACGCGACGAGGCTCGAAGTCAGGAGCGGACGAGCCGCGCGATCGCCTGCGAGGCCTCCCGCAGCTTCTCCTCCGCGACCTCACCGCCCACGGTCGCCGCTTCGGCCACGCAGTGGGCGAGGTGGTCGTCGAGCAGAGCCAGCGCGACGCTCTCCAGGGCCTTCGTCGCTGCGGCGACCTGGGTCAGCACGTCGATGCAGTACGTGTCCTGCTCGACCATCCGCGCGATGCCGCGCACCTGGCCCTCCGCGCGGCCGAGTCGGCGGAGCACATCGTCCTTGTTTCCCATGTAGCCGATCACCTGAGCAGGGTACCCCTGGGGGGTAGCCCACGTCGCAGCGCGCGTGATCGCAGTCGCGCGCCGACGGCACATCGATTCACGCCGATCGACGCGCGGGACTGTAACACCTGTGTGAATCCTGACCGAGCGGTGGGTGGATCCACTCGTCGACTGCCAGGCTGAGGGGATGACCGCCTTCACCGTCGAGTCGAAGGTCTCCCGTGGCCCAGACCGGATCGAGCCCCACGTCGTCGTCCTGTTCGGCGCCACCGGAGACCTCGCGAAACGCAAGCTCCTGCCCGGAATGTTCCACCTCGCGCTCTCCTCCCTCGCGCCGACGATCGAGATCGTCGGGACCTCTCTCGAGGAGATCAGCTCCGAGGAGTTCCGCGAACTCGCGCATTCGGCCTGTGACGAGTTCAGCCGACTGCCGCTGACCGAAGAGCAGTGGGAGTTCTTCGCCTCGAAGATCCACTACGTCTCGCAGGCAGCCGGCCCTGAAGCGCTGGCGACGGCGGTGCGAGCAGCGCAGCAGCGGCTGGGCGAGGGAGCGCGCCTGCTGCACTACACGAGCGTCCCGCCCAAGGCCGCGCTGGCCGTCGTCCACATGCTGGAGGAGGCTGATCTGGTCGCGAATTCGCGGATCATCATGGAGAAGCCGTTCGGCACCGATCTGGCCAGCGCCGTCGCGCTCAACGCCGAGCTGCACGAGACGTTCGACGAGAACCAGATCTTCCGGATCGATCACTTCCTGGGCAAGGAGCCGGCCCAGAACATCCTCGCCATCCGCTTCGCCAACGGCCTGTTCGAGCCCATCTGGAACCGGAACTTCATCGATCACGTGCAGATCGACATCCCCGAGACCCTCGGCCTCGATCGCCGGGCGGTCTTCTACGAGGCGACCGGCGCGTACAAGGACATGGTCGTCACGCACCTCTTCCAGGTGCTGGCCTTCATGGCCATGGAGGCACCGACCGCCCTCGAGCCGCGCGCCATCAGCGAGGAGAAGAACAAGGTCTTCCGCTCGATGATGCCGATCGATCCCGCCAAGGTGGTCCGCGGTCAATACATCGGCTACAAGGACGAGCCAGGGGTCTCGCCGGACAGCGACACGGAGACCTTCATCGCGCTGGAGTGCGAGATCGACAACTGGCGCTGGGCCGGAGTGCCCTTCTATCTGCGAACGGGCAAGCGGCTCGCGGAGGGCCAGCGGATCATCTCGATCGCATTCAAGGAGCCCCCGAAGAGCATGTTCCCGATCGGCTCGGGCCTCGGCGTCAAGGGCCCCGACCATCTGACCTTCGACCTCGCGGACGCCTCGAAGATGTCGCTGTCCTTCTACGGCAAGCGGCCGGGGCCGGGTATGAAGCTCGACAAGATCAGCATGCAGTTCGCGATGCAGGAGACCGACAACGCGGGCGACATCCTCGAAGCCTACGAGCGGCTCATCCTCGACGCGATGAAGGGCGACCGCACCCTGTTCACGACCTCGGAGGGCATCGAGCGACTCTGGCAGGTGTCGGAGGCGCTGATCGAGGATCCGCCGCCCGTTCGCACCTACGCACAGGGCTCGTGGGGGCCGAACGCCATCCACCAGCTGGTGGCGCCGAACGCCTGGCGGCTGCCGTTCGAGCGCACCTGGCGGGAGAAGAAGAACCCGCAGGTCCCGTAGCACTCGGGCAGCTGAAAAGCTCGTGGGCCCGTGAAATCTCACGGGCCCACGAGCTTTCCGCATGCCTGCGGCTACGCGGGCTGCTCCTCGCGGTGGGGAAGCTTCCAGCCCGGGCGCACGTAGTGGCAGGTGTAGCCGTAGGGATTCTTCTCCAAGTAGTCCTGGTGCTCCTCTTCGGCCTCCCAGAACGCGCCGGCCGGCTCCACCTCGGTCACGACCCTGCCCGGCCAGATGCCGGAGGCGTCGACGTCGGCGATGGTGTCGAGCGCCACCGACTTCTGCGCCTCGGAGGTGTAGAAGATCGCCGAGCGATAGCTCGATCCGACGTCGTTGCCCTGACGGTCCTTCGTCGACGGATCGTGGATCTGGAAGAAGAACTCCAGCACGTCGCGATAGCTGATCAGGTCGGGGTCGAACACCACCTCGACGGCTTCGGCGTGGCCGCCGTGGCTGCGGTAGGTGGCGTTGTCTTCCCAGCCGCCGGAGTAGCCCACGCGGGACGAGATCACTCCGGGACGTCGGCGCAGCAGCTGCTGCGCCCCCCAGAAGCAGCCGCCGGCGAGAATCGCGGTCTCGGTGGTCATCGTGCATCCCCTTCGGTGTCGGGTGTCGTGTCGGGTGTCGTGCTGGATGCGAACAGCTCGCGGTAGTCGCCGTAGCCCTGACTCTCGAGCCGGTCGACAGGGATGAAGCGGAGTGCGGCGGAATTGATGCAGTAGCGCAAGCCGCCCGCCTCGACTGGCCCGTCGTCGAAGACGTGTCCGAGGTGGCTGTCGGCGTTGGTGGAGCGCACCTCGACACGCCGCATCCCGTAGGTGTTGTCCTCGTGCCGGATCACATTGGCCGAGTCGATCGGCTGAGTGAAGCTCGGCCAGCCGGAGCGGCTGTCGTACTTGTCGGTCGAAGAGAAGAGTGGCTCTCCCGAGACGATGTCGACGTAGATGCCGTCGTCGTGGTTGTCCCAGAACTCTCCGGTGAAGGCGGGCTCGGTGGCCGATTGCTGGGTCACGGCGAACTGCTCGCGGGTGAGGGCGGCAACAGCCTCGGGGTTCTTCGCGTACTTCGCCGGACTCGTCTGGGTCTTGCTGGACTGGGTGGTCATCGGTGTCCTTCTGTCTCATGTCGCTGGCTGCGACATCGGGGCTTCTGGCCTCGGTAGATAGAACTCCGCCAACCTGGAGTTAGTTCCCCGCGAGCCGAGAAGATGCTGTGCGCATCGTCGCCATCCTGCCGTCGCGAGCGGGAGGATGGAGCATGCCTCTCTCCGCTCGCCTCGCCGCGCTCGCACAGCATCACGGCATCGCCACCTCCTTCGACGACTGGCGAGGGCGCTCGACCGAGGCGTCGGATTCGACCGTCTCGGCGATACTGACCGCGATGGGGATCTCCGAGTCCGGCGACCCGGATTCCGCGCCTTCGGCAGCCGCCTCCATCGTGGAGGACCCCGACGCCTTCCTCGGTCTGCCCGAGTCGCTCGGCGACGGCCAGGCATGGGGGTTCGCCGTCCAGCTCTACAGCGTCAGGTCTCGCCAGTCCTGGGGCGTCGGCGACCTCGGCGACCTCGCCACCCTCGCACGCTGGTCGGCCGAGCTCGGCGCCGACTACATCCTCATCAATCCGCTGCATGCCGCCGAGCCCGTCGCTCCGCTGGAACCCTCGCCCTATCTGCCCTCCTCTCGTCGCTTCTGGAATCCGCTCTACATCCGGGTGGAGGACGTTCCGGAGTTCTCGCAGGTCGACGCCGAAGAGCAGGCTGTTATCGAGGCGCTGGCCGAGGCAGTGAACGACGAGCTGGTCGGCGCGGAGCTGATCGACCGCGACGCGTCGTGGAATGCCAAACGGGCAGCGCTCGAGCTGCTCCATCGCGCTCCACGGACCGCGGAACGCGAGGCGGCGTACTCCGCGTTCCGCGAGCTGCACGCCGACGCTCTCACCGGCTTCGCCACCTGGAACGCGCTCGCTGTGGGGCGCGGCGTCGACTCGCGGCTCTGGCCCGAGGAGCTGCGCGATCCGGCGAGCGCCGCCGTCGCAGAGTTCGCGGCCGGACATCCCACGGAGATCGACTTCGAGATGTGGCTGCAGTGGGTGCTCGACGAGCAGCTCGAGCTCGTCCAGGCCACGGCGAAGGCCGCCGGGATGAGCATCGGGATCATGCACGACCTCGCCGTCGGGGTGCATCCCGGCGGTGCGGACGCCTGGCGCAACCGGTCGATCTACGCTGCGGGGGTGCGTGTCGGGGCGCCGCCGGACGCCTACAACCAGATGGGCCAGGACTGGCAGCAGCCTCCGTGGCGTCCCGATAGCCTCGCCGAGCGCGACTACGCGCCGTTCCGCGACCTGATCCGCAACGTGCTCCGCCATGCGGGCGGGGTGCGGATCGACCACATCATCGGCCTCTTCCGCCTCTGGTGGATCCCGGAAGGCGCATCTCCCGCCGAAGGCACCTACGTCCGATACGACCACGAGGCGTTCATCGGCATCCTCATCGAGGAGGCGCGGCGGGTCGGCGCGGTCGTCGTGGGCGAGGATCTCGGCGTGGTGGAGCCGAGCGCCCGCGTCTATCTGAAGGAGCACGGGATCCTCGGCACGTCGATCCTCTGGTTCGAGCGCGATGGGAACGGCGACCCGCTTCCGGCCGAGGAGTGGCGGGAGCTCTGCCTCGCCTCTGCCACCACGCACGACCTTCCGCCCAATGCCGGATACCTCGAGGGGGTGCACGTGGAGCTGCGCGATCGCCTCGGCCTGCTCGAGCGTCCCGCAGAGGAGGAGCGGGAAGCGGATGAGAGGGATCGGGAGACCTGGCTGGCCGAGCTGCGCCGACGAGACCTGCTCGCGGCCGATGCGACGGTGGAAGAGACGGTCACAGCACTGCACCGCTACCTCAGGCTTGCGCCGTCCCGGCTGCTCAACGTCGCACTGACGGATGCCGTGGGCGACAGGCGCACGCAGAACCAGCCGGGAACGGATGAGAGCCAGTATCCGAACTGGCAGATCCCCCTGTCGGGACCGGACGGGAAGCCCCTTCTGCTCGAAGACGTCCTTGCCTCGGAGCGGGCGACGGCACTGGCGGCCGCGCTCGACCGGGGGTCGGAGTGGCACACCGAATGAGCTGCTTCCGGCCATCGTCTGCCGGATCAGTCATGATGGGGGGATGCGTCGCCGCCTCGGACTAGCCACCGCCCTCACCCTGACGATCGCCCTGGTGCCGATTCTGGCCGCGCAACCCGCCTACGCCGGGGGTTCGAAACCGAGCAGCACGGCGATCACCACAGGGGTGGATGTCTCGTGGCCCCAGTGCGGACAGAAGCTGCCGACCGGCCAGGGCTTCGGCATCGTCGGAGTCAACGGCGGCACTGCGGCGAGCTTCAACCCCTGTGTCGCCGCGCAGACGACCTGGGCTCGATCCACTTCGGGTGCGACCGTCCAGCCCAAGGTGCAGTACTACATCAACACGGCCAACCCGGCGGGCCAGGGGTCGTGGTGGCCCACCTCGGATGCCAGCACGCCACCGCGCGGCACCGCGCCCTATCCGGTCGGCTCTCCGCCCGTGCTCACGGTGACCTACCCCGACGGAAGCCCCGTGGGCTGCGCCCTCATGGCCACCGGCTCTCCCTCTTACGACGGCAAATGCGCCTACGTCTACGGCTACGTCCGCGCCGAAGAAGCGGTCCAGTGGGCGCGCGAGCAGGTCAGCGGCTTCACTCCCTCGGCGTATCGCTGGTGGCTCGACGTCGAGACGATGAACACCTGGCAGTCGGACAAGACGGCCAACGCCGCATCCCTGGCAGGTGCCGCCGCGTACCTCGCCGAGGTGGGCGCGCGGGTCGGGGTCTACTCCACGACCGCGCAGTGGACTGCCATTGTCGGCGGGATCGGCACGAACATCCCGCGTCTGCCGAATGGCGCAGTCAGCAATCTCGTCGGCCTCGACGAGTGGGGCGCGGGCGCGTCGTCTGCAAAGGTGGCTCAGGCCAACTGCACGAGCGCGACGCCCTTCACCGGCGGGTCGAACCGACTGATGCAGTACGTCTCGAACGGTGTCGACTACAACGTGTCCTGCTGACACGACGTCCCCGGACTAGGAGTCGGCAGGGAGCTCCACGAGGATCAGCTCGGCCGATGACCGTGCTCTCAGCACGATGATCATCATCTCGGCGGCGAGTCGCCTCCGAGAGAGCGAGACCCTGCCGCGGAAGACGCCCGGCCTGCCGGGCACCGGGCGCAGGATGTGACCGTCCGCCCATGCCTGAGCCGCGTCGATCGGGTCACCCAGATCGACCTCCACCATCCATGAGCGCCTGACCGGCGCGATGGTGACCAGGGTCGAATGCGCAGCAGCGTCCGCCGCCTCATCGAGACCTGCCGGATTCGTGGTGCTCGCCATGTGCGGAGCGATCTGGTTGCTGGGCAGGGTGGGCGTCAGGAAGGCGGGCTGCCGCCGTCGGGTCGCGGCCTCGTAGGCCGAGGCGTGATCGAGCAGCGCGTCGTCGCTGTAGGCGGGGCCGGCGAAGGTGAGCCCCACCGGCATCTGGATATCGCCCATGAACCCCATCGGCACGGTCACCGTCGGGATGCCGAGATGTCGGATCACCCGGTTGCCGTTGGAGTAGACCACCCCGTTGCGCGACGCGGCCTCCAGGCTCTCCGGCCGCGTGAACAGATCGACTCGGCCCACATCGCCGGCTGCAGGGAACACGATCAGGTCGAGCTTCAGCTCCACCATCCAGTCCTCGAAGTCCTCGCGTCGCGCCTGCTCCAGTCCCTGGAGGAGCTGGTCGATCCCCGGCACCGCGTCGAAGGTCTCGGGCAGTCCCTGTTTGACCAGCTCCGCCAGCCGCTGCCAGTCGAATCCGCCGCGTGCTCGGGTGATCCAGACCGGCACCGGAGCGTCCTCGATCGGAAAGACACTGTCGCCGTCGACGTCGGCCCAGCTGCTCAGCTCGGGGTCTGCGTTGTCGCGCAGGAACGCATCGAGGGCCATCGCGGTGATCGGTCCGCCCTCGACTGCCCGCCAGTCGGGCGGCACCAGTCCGCGTGCGGCGAGCCCGCGCGAATCGGAGCGGTCCTCCTCATAGTTCGACACCACCGGGAAGTCGACCTCGATGACCTCGGCGCCGAGTGCACGCAGATCGTCTGCCGCGCGATCCCACAGCGCTCGCACGGAGGCCGGATGACGGGAGGGTCGAGAGGGACGGGATCCTCGCCGATGTACAGGCGGGGCACGCCGATGCGGAGTCCGTCGAGACGTTCGGGGCGTGCCCGGGCGACCGGCCCAGGCAGCACGGACTCCGGCGTCGGCAACTCGACTGCGCTCTGCTGGCGCCAGAAGTCGCCGCGGGAATCCTCGTCCGAGACGGCCAGCACGTCGAGGAGGAGCAGCAGGTCGGAGACGGTGCGGGTGTGCGGCACGACCACATCGCAGGTCGGACGGAGCGGCCAGTTGCCCCGGATCGAGAGCACCCCGCGCGACGGGGTGTAGGCGACGAGGCTGTTGTTCGAGGCGGGTGCCCGACCTGACGACACCGTCTCCTCGGCCATGGCGAAGGCGCACATGCTCGCCGCCGTCGCCGTGCCCGACCCGTTGGACGACCCCGATCCCCATGCCGCCGTGAGGAACTGCGGGTGGTACGGGCTGCGGGCGTAGTCGTAGAGGCCCGGCTGCATGCCCCCGGCGGCCATGGGCGGCATATTGGTCTTGCCGAGCAGGACGGCGCCGGCCGCCCGCAGCTGCGCGACGGATGCCGCATCCTCTGTCGCGACGAGGTCGGCGAGCGCCGGACTCCCGGAGGCAACCGTCAGGCCCTTCACCTTGTAGCTGTCCTTCACCGTGAACGGCACGCCCTCGAGCGGTCCCGCATTTCCCGCTCGGCGCCGGGCGTCGGACGCGGCCGCCTGCTCGAGGCAGGTCGGATCCAGCACCGCGATCGCATGCAGGCAGAGGCCGGTGCGGTCGTAGTACGCGATGCGGTTGAGATAGGCGCTGACCAGCTCGACGCTCGTGACCGCGCCGGACTCCATCGCGTCGAGCATCTCGGCGATGCTCAGCTCGACGACATCGATCCGCTCACCGATCCGCTCACCGCTGCGATCCACTCCGCGATCCATCCGCCCGCCCTCCGTTCGCAATCGACCGTGCGCTCATCCTTCCAGCACTCTGTTTCGGCGATTAACGCACGAAGCACCGCAGACCCTAACCGGTCTGCGGTGCTTCGACGCTGGTGCGCGAGGGGGGAGTTGAACCCCCACGCCCTCACGGGCACACGGACCTGAACCGTGCGCGTCTGCCTATTCCGCCACTCGCGCTCACCACGACGCTCTCGCGCCGACGAGCGAGATTACCACAGCGTCCAGGCTCCCCTCCGAAGCGGGCATCCAGTCCGCTTCGCGCGTGACGGCCACCTTTCCTACCGTCGGCCCGGTATGCAAACCTGGCCGACGGTAGGAAAGCTGGCCGGCGCGGGCGGAAAGGTGGCCGCGGGAGGAAAGGGTGGCCGAGCCGAACCGAAAGGTGGCCGAGCCGGGCTGGCACCACGAGAACGCCACCTCGCCCGGGCGGATGCGCATGCGGCTCAGTGGGACGAGCGGGCGAGGCAGAACGGCTCTCCCGGGGTCGCGGGCTAACATTCCCTGAGGCAAGGCGCGGAGTCCCGCGCGCGCTCGACCGGAAGGCCGCGGATCCGTGGGCATACTCGACAACTTCGAAAGAGGTCTCGAGCGCGCGGTGAACGGCGTCTTCGCCAAGACGTTCCGCTCCGGCCTGCAGCCCATCGAGATCACCTCGGCACTGCGCCGCGAGCTCGACACCCACGCCGCCGTGGTGAGTCGGGATCGCATCCTGGCGCCGAACCGGTTCGTCGTGCACCTCGCGCCCGCAGACTTCGATCGGATGGATGAACTCGGTCCCGATCTGCTCGACGAGCTGACCGCGCTGGTGACGAAGCACGCCGCTGCACAGGGCTATCAGTTCGCCGGTCCGATCCGCATCGAACTGCAGGCCGACCCGCACATCACGGACGGCCTCATCCAGGTCGACTCGGGCAATCTCCGAGGGAAGTCGATCGAGTGGACTCCGGTGCTCGAGATCGCCGGAACCCGCTACCCCATCGCCAAGGGGCGCACCATCATCGGTCGTGGCTCGGACGCCGACATCACGATCGCCGACACAGGCACCAGCCGCAAGCACGTTGAAGTGCTGTGGGACGGCAGCCGCGCCCAGATGAACGACCTCGGCAGCACGAACGGCTCCTCCGTCGACGGGCAGAAGGTCACCAAGGCCCTGCTCGCCCCCGACTCGATCATCCAGATCGGGCGGACCCAGATCACCTTCCGACTCGTGCCGCAGTCGGCCGACAGCGTCGCGAAGGCCCGTCCGGCACCGCGGGCTGCGCCACCGGCTGAACAGCCTCCTGCACGTCGAGCACCCCGCGCGGCGGAGAGCCCCGCTCCCCCATCGACACGCTCGCCCATGCAGTGGCCTGCGGCGGCCGGGGAGTCATTCCCCGACGAGCGGCCGCCCGACGATCCGTTCGCCGAGCTCGGCCTCGACGACTCCGGCAGCTGGCGATGAGCGAGCTCACCCTCCTGATCCTGCGTTTCGGATTCCTCGCGCTGCTCTGGGCCTTCGTCTTCGGCATCGTCTATGCGCTGCGCTCCGACCTGTTCGGCGCGCGGGTGCGCCGACTGCCGGATGCTGCACCTGCGGGGCCGAGCGGACTCAGCGGAGTGGGCCTCGGGACGGGCCCGGTCGCCTCCTCGACCCTCTCCCCCGCGTTCGCCGAAGCTCCGCCCGCGGTGCAGTCGCTGCCGACCGGAAACCCTGTGCTCCTGCAGCAGGGCAGGCCGATGGCGACCACCGGGACGGCCATGCGGCTCGTCATCACCTCGGGCCCGAAGGCCGGAACGGAGATCCCCTTGGGCTCCGAGCCGCTCACGATCGGTCGGTCCAGCGAGTCGGGGCTGCAGATCCGCGACGACTACACCTCCACCCACCACGCCCGACTGCTGCTCTGGGGCGACGAGTGGGTCATCCAGGACCTCGATTCGACCAACGGCACCTTCCTCGACGGCGCGCGGGTGACCGTTCCCACCCAGATTCCGATCAACACGCCTCTCAAGGTCGGCGCCACGACGTTCGAGCTGCGACGGTAGGCAGGATGGCGCAGTTCACCGTGGGAGCAGCCGCCTCCCATGTCGGCAAGGTCCGATCCAACAACCAGGACTCCGGGTACGCCGGCGGCCAGCTGTTCGTCGTCGCCGACGGCATGGGCGGCCACGCGGGCGGCGACATCGCCTCCGCGATCGCCGTCACCCGGATCGCCGAGACGGACGCCCAGTACTTCGCGACCGCGTCGGACGCCGAGATGGCGCTGCAGTCCGCGCTCGTGGCAGCCAACCAGCTCCTGGCCGAGACCGTCTTCGAGCACCCCGAGCTGACGGGCATGGGCACCACGGTGTCCGCCTTCATCCGGGTCGGCGACCAGATCGCGATGGCGCACATCGGCGACTCCCGGATCTACCTCCTGCGCGGCACCGAGCTCACCCAGATCACCATCGACCACACGTTCGTGCAGCGACTTGTCGACAGTGGGCGGATCACTCCGGAAGAGGCGACCACTCACCCCCGGCGGTCCGTGCTGATGCGGGTCCTGGGCGACATCGATGCCGCGCCCGAGATCGACACCGGCATCATGACCACGAGTGCAGGCGATCGATGGATGATCTGCTCCGACGGGCTGAGCAGCTACGTCGGCGAAGACCGCATCCGCTCGATCATGGGCGACAACACGCCTCCCGCCGATGTCGCCGACCGACTCATCAAGGAGGCGCTCGAGCACGGCGCTCCGGACAACGTCACGGTCATCGTGGTCGATATCGACCCGTTCGGCGGAGACGCCGCGCAGCCGGCCACCGCGACCACGGTCGGCTCGGCGGCCGCGCCCCTCGAGTTCGAGGGGGATGCCGGCAGGCGCGGCAAGCTGCCGAACCTGATCCTGCATCCGATCAAATCGACGGTCGTGGCGAGGGATTCGCACTTCGAACCCGAGACGGAGGACTACCTCGACGCGCTCATCGCGGAGGATCGGCGCCGCTCGCGCATCCGCCGGGTCACCTGGCTGGTGGTGATCGGGGTCATCGTGCTGGCGATCGTGGTGGCCGCGGTGATCGGCTACAACTGGACCCAGAGCCGCTTCTACGTCGGCTCCAACGCCGGACACGTTGCGATATACAAGGGCGTCCAGCAGGGCATCGGCCCGATACAGCTGTCCTCCGTGTTCCAGGACACCGACCTCGCCGTATCGAAGCTCGGGTCGTATGACCGGACCCGAGTGGAGAGCACGATCAGCGCGGGCAGCGTCGACGACGCGTTCGCCATCGTGACCAGCCTCGAGTCCCGCGCGCGCACCGGATCCGGCTCAGCGTCGGGAACCGCGGCCCGCACGGAGCCGGCTCAGTGACGTCGGGCAGCGCTTCGGGCACTCTGGCGGATGCCCGCTCGCCGCGCTCGGAGCGGGTGCGCACGATGCGCCTGCCCCGGCGGCTGCGCAACATCGAGTTCCTGCTGCTGGCGGCGGTGTGGCTGATCAACCTGGCCGCGATCGCTCTCGTCCAGCTCGGCGCCCTCGGCGCGACGGAGCCGACGATGCTGGGTCTCACCCTGCTGGTGTCAGGCCTCACCTTCGTCATGCATCTCGAGCTGCGCGTGATCGCACGCGAGGCCGATCCATTCATCCTGCCGATCGCGACCCTGCTCAACGGGATCGGCATCGCCGGCATCTACCGCGTCGACATCGCCTTCGGGGACTCCGGCTGGGAGTCCGCCGCCGTCCGCCAGGTCGTCTGGACCGCGCTGGCGATCGTCATCGCGATCATCGGTCTCGTCGTCGTCCGCAATCATCGCGTGCTGCAGCGCTACACCTATCTCGCGATGCTCGTCGGCGTCGTCCTGCTGCTGCTGCCGATGCTCCCAGGGATCGGCCTCACCATCAACGGCGCTCGGGTGTGGATCGGCATCGGACCCTTCACCTTCCAGCCCGGCGAGATCGCGAAGATCGCCCTCGCCGTCTTCTTCGCTGGATACCTGGTCACTCGACGCGACTCCCTCTCGATGGTCGGACGCAGTTTCCTGGGCTTGAAGCTGCCGCGCATCCGCGACCTCGGTCCGATCCTGGTGATCTGGGCGCTCGCCATGTCGGTCATCGTCTTCCAGCGCGACCTCGGCACCGCCCTGCTGTACTTCGGCCTCTTCCTCGTGATGCTCTACGTCGCGACCGGGCGGTTCAGCTGGGTGCTCATCGGGCTGCTGCTGTTCGGCGGTGGCGCATTCGTCGCCGGCCGCACGCTGGAGTACGTCGGCGGACGACTCAACAACTGGCTCGACGCCTTCAGCGCCACGAGCTACGACTCGGAAGGCGGGTCCTACCAGCTCGTCCAGGGCCTCTTCGGGCTCGCACACGGCGGCCTGATCGGAACAGGGCTCGGCCAGGGCATGCCGGAGCAGACGCCCGTCGCGCAGAGCGACTACATCATCGCCACCCTCGGCGAGGAGCTGGGGCTCACGGGCGTCTTCGCCATCCTGGCGCTCTACCTGCTCTTCGTCTCCCGTGGATTCCGCATCGGCTTCGCCGGGCAGGACGACTTCGGCAAGCTGCTCGCGGTCGGCCTGTCGTTCGTCGTCGCCCTCCAATGCTTCGTGGTCATCGGCGGGGTGACCCGAGTGATCCCGCTCACCGGGCTGACCACCCCCTTCCTCGCATCGGGCGGATCGTCTCTCGTAGCCAACTGGATCATCGCGGCGCTGCTGCTGCGCATCTCGGACTCCGTCCGCAGCCAGTCGAGGCTCGTCGTATGAGCGCCTCGCCCGTCGATCGTCGACGTCACTCGACGCATATGAATGGAACGGCATGAACAGGGAGCTGAAGCGGGTCAGCGTGCTCGTCGTCCTGATGTTCGTCGCGCTCTTCGTATCGACGTCGATCATCCAGGTCTTCCAGGCCGACAACCTCTCGGCTGACCCGCGCAACGTGCGGACGCGCTACGACAGCTACGACGTGCAGCGCGGCTCCATCCTCGTCGATGGGCAGCCCGTCGCCGAGTCGGTCGCCTCCGCTGACCGCTACAGGTTCCAGCGCACCTACTCGAACGGCGAGCTCTACGCAGCGGTAACGGGCTACTTCGCGATCGATGGCGACCCGACCGGCATCGAAGGCTCACTCAACGCCGACCTGAGCGGCACCGCCGGCTCTCAGTTCCTCGACCGGATCAGCCGCATCGTGACCGGCGAGGCCCCGCGAGGCGACTCCGTCGAGCTCACCATCGACCCCGTGGTGCAGCAGGCAGCATGGGATGCGCTCGGCGACCTGCGGGGCGCAGTGGTGGCGATCGACCCCAAGACCGGTGCCATCCTCGCCATGGTCTCCAAGCCCTCATTCGACCCGAACCCGATCGCGAGCCACGACTCCGACGCGTCCGATGCCGCCTATTCAGGACTGATCGACGACCCCACTCAGCCGCTGCAGAACCGGGCGATCGGGGGCGCCCTCAATCCGCCCGGATCGGTGTTCAAGCTCGTGGTGGCCTCGGCGGCACTCAATGGCGGCCAGTACACACCGGACAGCGAGTTCCCGAATCCGCCGACCTATCAGCTGCCCGGCACGGACACGTTCATCAACAACTCAGAGGGCGGCAGCTGCGGAGGCGGCGACACGGCCACCATCGCCACTGCGCTGCGGCTGTCCTGCAACATCCCCTTCGCCGAGCTGGGCGGCGCACTCGGTGAGGACACCATCGCCGCCATGGCTTCGGCCTATGGCTTCGGCCAGGACCTGTCCATCCCGATGACCGTGACGCCCAGCACCTACCCATCCGGTCTGGATCAGGGGCAGCTGGCACTGTCGTCATTCGGCCAGTACGAGGACCGCGTCACGCCGATGCAGATCGCGATGGTGTCGGCCGGCATCGCGAACGGCGGAGTGGTCATGCAGCCGAACCTCGTGGAGCAGGTGCTCGCACCGGATCTCACGGCGCGGTCGACCTTCACGCCGACCCAGTTCTCGCGACCGATCTCAGGTAACACCTCTGCAACACTCACCCAGATGATGGTCAATGGTGTCGAGAACGGCGCGGCCAGCAATGCAAGAATAGACGGGGTCAGCGTTGCCGGAAAGACGGGGACAGCGGAGAACGGTGGGGACGATCCCTACACGCTCTGGTTCACCGGTTTCGCTCCAGCGGATGATCCGCAAGTCGCCATAGCGGTCGTGGTCGAAGATGGGGGAGGGCTCGGTCAAGACGGGTTCGGGAACCTGGTCGCCGCGCCCATCGCCAAGCAGGTAATTGAGGCGGTACTGAACAGATGAGGCCGACAGCGGGTCTGACCTTCGGGGGTCGATACCAGCTCCAATCCCGTGTCGCCATCGGCGGCATGGGCGAGGTGTGGGAGGCCACCGACCTCGTCATCGGGCGCACCGTCGCCATCAAGATCCTCAAGGACGAATACCTCGGCGACCCCGGGTTCCTCGAGAGGTTCCGGGCCGAAGCGCGTCACGCCGCCCTGGTCAATCACGAGGGCATCGCGAACGTCTTCGACTACGGAGAAGAGGACGGCTCGGCCTTCCTCGTCATGGAGCTCGTGCCCGGTGAGGCGCTCTCATCCGTGCTCGAGCGCGAGCACATGCTGAGCACCGACCGCGTGCTCGACATCGTGGCCCAGACCGCATCGGCACTTCAGGCCGCGCATGCCGCGGGCCTCGTGCACCGCGACATCAAGCCGGGCAACCTGCTGATCACCCCCGACGGCCGTGTCAAGATCACGGACTTCGGCATCGCGCGGATCGCAGATCAGGTTCCACTGACCGCCACAGGCCAGGTCATGGGCACGGTGCAGTACCTCTCTCCCGAGCAGGCGAGCGGCCACCCCGCGAGCCCTGCCACAGACATCTACTCCCTCGGCATCGTCGCCTACGAGGCCCTCGCCGGCCGTCGGCCGTTCTCCGGCGAATCGCAGGTCGCGATCGCGATGGCGCAGATCAACGAGACCCCGCCCGACCTGCCCGTGACCGTCGCCGAGCCGGTGAAGCAGCTCGTGCTGGCCAGCATCGCCAAGAGCCCGTCCGACCGGCCCTCCACGGCCGCCAACCTCGCTCGCGCAGCGACGGCTCTCCGCCGGGGAGATCTGCAGGCCGCTGCGGCCGCCGTGCCGGGTGTGCTGCCGTACAACCCGACGTTCACTCAGGCGATGTCCAACCCCGACGCCGCCACCCAGCTGTTCAACCCGGGGGGCAGCAGCACCCAGGCGACCACCCTTCTCCCCGCGGGCGCGGCCCAGACGGGCATGACCGGCCAGCTCACCACGAGCGGTGTCCCGCTGCGCCGCGAGGATCAGCAGTCCGACCGGCGCAGCCCGTGGACCTGGCCGCTCATCGGCCTGATCATCCTGCTGGTGATCATCGTGATAGCGACCATCTTCCTGTTGGTCAATCGCGACGGGAACGTGACCCCGGCGACCTCGCCCGCCGTCAGCACCCCCGCCGTCACCCCCAGCACCTCGACGACGCCATCGGCCGCACCGAGCTCGACCCCACCCCCCGCCGCGACGAAGGTCACGGTGAACGCCGCCGACTATGTGAACCGACCGTTCCAGGACGTCGTCGACGAGCTCAACGCGGCGGGGCTCCAGGCATCGTCCGCTGTAGGCAACGCCGCTACCTCCGAGGATCAGGTAGGACTCGTCACGGCGATCAACCCCACCGGGAACCTGGATCAGAACACCCGCGTGACCGTGACCTACAACGGACCCGTAGCCTCCATCCCGGCGCCGGCCGCAGCCGTTCTCGTCTCGCCGCCTACTCAGCCCGTCCCGGCCAGCACGGCGACCACCCAGACGCAGATCAACGTCAAGTGGGACTCGTTCACCGGCTGTCCCGCCGGCACGACTCGGAGCGGCTACACCATCACCGTCGCCGGCGCTTCCGACTCGAGCAACGGCACGTTCCAGCTCGGAGCGAACCAGACCAACTACAACATGATCACTGCGGGCACCACCGACGGCACGATCACGGTCACCTACGTGGCCTACTGCGATCAGCGCAACTCCCCCGACTCGGCCCCTCTGTCGATCGCGGTGAAGGCAGCGCCTGCTGGAGCGGGGACGGGAACGGGCACTGGAACAGGCACGGGCAACGGCGGCTGATGGTGACCTCGACCGGACCAACCCAGCTCCCGTCGGAGGCGGCCGCTGAGCCCCCCCGACGGCTGCTCGCCGGGCGCTATCAGATCGGTGCGCTGATCGGCCGTGGCGGCATGGCCGATGTGCACATGGGCACCGACAACCGGCTCGGCCGCACGGTCGCCATCAAGCTGCTGCGCTCGTCTCTCGCCACCGACCCGGCGTTCCGGATGCGCTTCCGGCAGGAGGCTCAGGCCGCAGCCCGCATGGCGCATCCCACCATCGTCCGCGTCTTCGATGCGGGTGAGGAGATCGTCCGCGATGCCAACGGCGTCGAGAGCCAGCTGCCGTTCATCGTGATGGAGTACGTCGACGGCAAGCTGCTCAAGGAGATCATCGCGCGCGGACCGCTCGAGCCGCCCGAGGCCACCCATATCGTCGAGGGCATCCTGACCGCGCTCGAGTACTCGCACCGCGCCGGGGTCGTGCATCGCGACATCAAGCCGGGCAACATCATGATCACCCGCGCCGGCCAGGTGAAGGTGATGGATTTCGGCATCGCCCGTGCCATCTCCGACTCCTCGGCGACCGTGGCGCAGACCACCGCCGTGCTCGGCACTGCGCAGTACTTCTCCCCCGAACAGGCTCGGGGCGAGTCCGTCGACGCGCGCACCGACCTCTACTCCACGGGTGTCGTGCTGTTCGAGATGCTTGCTGGACGTCCGCCGTTCCGTGGTGACACTCCGGTGGCCGTCGCCTACCAGCACGTGAGCGAGGCGCCGCCCATCACGAGCAGCTTCAATCCCAAGGTCACCCCCGCGCTCGACTCGGTCGTCGCCCACGCCCTCTCGAAGGACAAGACCCAGCGGTTCCAGACCGCCGCCGAGTTCCGCGAAGACGTGCAGACGGCTGCCACCGGCAAGGTGCCCGCCCGCAAGCTGCCGCAGACGGAGTTCACCTCGGCCCTGTTCGGCGCCGCGCCCAGCGAAGCGCTCGGTTCGGCCAACATCGCCATGAAGCAGCTGGCGGCCGACGACGACACCGTCGTGCGCACACAGACCCGCCCCCCGGCCGTCTGGATCTGGGCGGGCATCCTCAGCGTCCTCGTGATCGTATTCGCCGTGGTCTTCTGGGTGGTCACCCTCAAGCCCAGCCAGGATCTGCCGTCGTCGTCCCGCGACGTCCCGGCTCTGGTGGGCGCCACCTATGCGAGCGCCGAGCGCGCGCTGTCCGACCTCGATCTGCGTGCCGCTGGAGAAGATGGAATCGAGCGCGACGGTTCCTGTGGGTGAGGTGATCCGGACGGATCCCGAAGCCCGGGACGGTCGTCAGTGAGGGCACGTCGATCGACGTGTACGTCTCGACCGGACCGGTGCTCAACGCGGTGCCGAATGTCGTCGGTCTGGATCAGGCCGTGGCGCAGCAGACCCTCATCGATTCGAAGCTCGTCGTCGGTGTCATCACGACCCAGCATTCGGCGACGGCGGCGAGAGGAACGGTCATCGCCACGGATCCGGTCACTGCGACCGCGCTCACCGAGGGCTCGACCGTCAACCTGATCGTCTCCGACGGACTCGTCGAGATGCCCGACGTGCGCAACCTGCCGCTCGCCCAGGCGCGCGAGCAGCTGGAGAGCGTCGAGCTCGGTCTGCGGGTCAAAGTGGGTCGCGTGGGCGGCTGCGGCGCCGCATCGGACATCGTCCAGACTCAGTCACTTGCGCCGGGAACTGTGCCGCAGAACTCCGAGGTCACCCTGACCTACTGCGACGGCACGGGGTCGACGACCCCAGAACCGACGATTCCCGCCGGCTGAGAAGGGCCTCGATACGGCCGTGAACGGCCTACTCGACCAACGGACTCGCTGGTCGAGTAGGCGCGCCAGCTGGGCCCACGGCGCACGCTTGCGCCGGGGACGTATCGAGGCCGTCCGGGCGGCGGAGGAGGGCCTCGATACGGGCGCAGGGCGCCCTACTCGACCATCGGATGGAGCGGCTGGCGCTGGTCAGCGGGTCGAGATCAGAGGGTTGAGGGTGCGGGCGCGCTCCGGAGCCTCCGCCAGGCCGACGGTGGCGAGCCAATTGCCCAGCATCCGATAGCCACCCTCGGTCAGCACCGATTCCGGATGGAACTGCACGCCGAAGACGGGCTTGCTGATGTGTCGCAAGCCCATGATCACGCCGCCCTTCGTGCGCGAGGTGACGACGAGGTCGCGGGGAACCGTGCCGTCGACCACGGCGAGCGAGTGGTACCTGGTGGCGGTGAACGTCTGCGCGACGCCGTCGTAGAAGCCGCTGCCGTCGTGCTCGACCTCGGAGGTCTTGCCGTGCATGAGCTCTTCCGCGTTGGTCACGGTGGCACCGAGGGCCTCAGCGATCGCCTGGTGGCCGAGGCAGACGCCCAGCAGCGGTGATCCGCTTCGCGATCGCCCACGTGACGACGGGGATCGAGATCCCCGCGTCCGACGGCTTGCCCGGTCCGGGCGACAGCAGGACCCCGTCGTACTCGCTGAGTCGCGCGGGGATGTCCTCGATGGCGATGTCGTCGTTGCGCACGACGTCGGTCTCCGCGCCGAGCTGCTGGAGGTAGCCGTTGAGGGTGTAGACGAAGCTGTCGTAGTTGTCGATCACCAGGATCCGCGTCATGCGGTCGGGCTCCTCATCTTGCGCCTGCGGGGACGGCTATCCGGAGACCGTCACGTCCTGAGGATTGAGGATACCGTCCACCACGGGGAAGACCCACGTCATCAGTGCTGTCGACCACCACGGCGGCCAGGATCGATGAGAGTCAGCACGCGGACCCAGAGCGGTCCGGGCAGGACCCGCCAGAGTGCGGCGTACATCACTGCACCCCCGAAGCTGCGACGATGTCCGCGACCACAGCGGGAGGGCCGGCCGAGCGCGGCTGCCACGATTCGAAGACGCCATACGCGGCGACCCGTTCGGCCGTCGAGTAGAGCGGATTGCAGGTCGTCAGCGTGATGATCCGATCCCCCGGTGTCGCACCAGGATGCTGCGGCACCGGGGCGAGGACGTCGACCGCGGACGGGCAGGACGTATTCCAGATTCGTGAATCGGTAGACGTACCACCCGTCGGCGTCTCGACCACGATGGGATCACCCAGCTGCAGCTCATCGATGAGGTGCATTCCGCCGCCGTAGGCACTGCGATGCGCGGCGATCGCGAAATTGCCGACCTCGCCCGGCATCTGGGTTCGTCGTAATGGCCGATGCCCAGGCGGGTGCTGTTGAGCACGGCGGTGCTGGTGCCCTGGGCGATGGAGCGCACATAGTCGGAGCCGAACCGCGGCACCCACAGATTGCCGAGCACGCCGAGGTGATCGGGCTGCGGCGCCGACTACGGGCAGACCGTAGTCGGGGGCTGTCGCTCCAGGTGAGGCCGGCTGCGGCGTCGGCGGACTGTTGGAGGATGGCTCGGACGCATCCCACGCTCGGCTGAGATCACGTGCCGCCGATGTCTGCGACCCCGCGAGGATCGCGTCGTTCCACCACAGCTGCCAGGCCAGGAAGAGCAGCACGACGACGCCGAGCGTCAGCAGGATCTCACCCAGCACGCCGACCACCGATGGCCGGCGGCGATCCTCAGCGCCCCACAGCTATCGGCGCACCGGGCGCCTCCTCCGATTCCGACGCCCGTGGAACCCCGGGAATGCATTCCCGCATCCTACGTCGGGAGGCTCGCCGGCCGGGAGCCGCACCAGCAGACACTGCGCACCTCGGCTTTCCACATCTGTCCACAGGTTCTCCACCGGCGCCCCGGGCCGAGCTGGGTGAATGGGCTCGAGGCTGTAAACTCTGCGGCATGGCCCGAGCCAAGCTGCGCACACCGACCCCTGCCGACGACCTCCGCACTGGGGCGGACGCGCCGAACCCTGTGTGGTTCAAGCCCGTCATGTTCGGCTTCATGCTGCTCGGACTCGCCTGGATCATCGTGTTCTACGTCAGCCAGGGCACCCTGCCGATCCCCGATCTGCAGAGCTGGAACATCCTCATCGGGTTCGGCATCGCCTTCATCGGCTTCCTGATGACCACTCGCTGGCGCTGAGGCCGACCACATCCGACAGGGATTACACCGGTGTAATTCTTCACACTGTGGAGGCGCCTGTGGATAACTTCTGCCGCAGGCACTGCGACTCAGGAGATGAGTCGCGAGCGATCCTCAGCGCAGTCAGCACGATCGAGGCGCCAGCACGATCAGCCGCCGAGCAGACGCGATCTGCGCTGCCGCTGCCTGAGCCGCCGGGTGTCTGCACCAGCACCCAGCGACGAGACCGCCGGTGATGAGACCGCCGAGGTGGCCCTGCCAGGAGATCGACGCGGTCACGAAGCTGAACACGAGATTGATCCCGATCAGGATCACCAGGCCGGTCGTGTTGCCGCCGCTCTTGCGCGCGATGACGAAGAAGGCGGCGAGCAGCCCGTAGATCGCCCCGGACGCGCCGACCACCGGCTGCAGCGGGGAGGCCAGGTAGAGCACCGCCACCGAGCCGCCGAGCGTCGAGATGACATAGAGGGCGACGAACCGCCCCGTTCCTAGCATCGACTCGACCTGCCGTCCCATCAGCCAGAGGAACAGCATGTTGAACAGGATGTGGAACGGGCTGCTCGTCGAGTGCACGAGCGACACCGTGAGCATCCGCCACGGCTCGAGGGAGCCGAACGCCGGCATCACATAGGCGCCGGCGAACTCCAGGCCGTTCGTCACCCCGAGGCCGGGGATCAGCTGCAGCAGGAACACCAGGAGGTGATCGTGATGATCGCGTAGCGTGGCCGACGGCGCCACCGAACGACGGAGGCGACGCAGACCCGCCCCCAGTCCGGTGCCGTAGTAGGACACGTCGTCAGGCGTCGGTGATGGTGACGCTCTTCAGGACCTGCTCCTCGCGCGGACGGTCGCGTCCGTCGGTGGGAACGGCGCCGAGGGCGTCGACGACTGCTCGCGACTCGTCATCCGCGACCTCGCCGAAGATCGTGTGCGCTCCCTGCAGCCAGGTGGTGGGCGCGGTGGTGATGAAGAACTGGGAGCCGTTGGTTCCGCGGCCTCCGCGCTTGCCGGCGTTGGCCATCGCGAGGATGTAGGGCTGAGTGAAGTCGAGTTCGGGGTTGATCTCGTCGTCGAACTGGTAGCCCGGGTCCGCCGGTGCCGGTGCCGAGCGGGTCCCCGCCCTGGATCATGAAGTTGGGGATGATGCGGTGGAAGACGATGTTGGAGTACAGCGGCTCGGACTTCTTCTGTCCACTGGTCGGGATCGGTCCATTCGATGTCGCCTGTGGCGAGTCCGACGAAGTTCTTGACGGTCTTGGGTGCGTGGTTGCCGAAGAGGTTGACGCGGATATCGCCCTGCGTCGTGTGGAGGGTGGCGACCGCGGTGTGCTTGCTCATCCCCCGATTCTATGACGCCCTCACAAACTGCCCAGGGCGCTCCCAGCGGTCTGGGTGGCAAGATGGAGCAACGTTCGTCCGCAGAGGGCGCCCACTGGCATACCTACGCCGCATCGGCGTCATATTGGAGGCATGAGATGAGTCTCACCCGCAAGCGCAAGAAAGAACTCAAGAAGCTCCGCGGCAGCGCTGAGGATCTCTGGCAGGAGCAGCAGGTCGTCCTCGACCGTGCTTCCGGCGTCTTCAAGGAGGCGTCTCGCCAGGCCACCCTGCTCGCGCAGGAGGAGGTCGTCCCTCGGGTCAAGACCACCTACGACGCGAAGCTCAAGCCATCGGTCGACAAGGGCATGGTCTACGGCCGCGCCGTCGCCAGCACGGCGAAGGACAAGGTCGTCGATGATGTGATTCCCGCCGCCGCTGCGGTGGTCGGATCGGCTCTCTCCGTCCTGGAGCTCACGAAGGACGTCCGCGCCAAGGTCGGGGAGTCTGCCGGCAAGGCGGGCAAGACGATCGGGAAGACCTCGAAGAAGGTGGCGAAGGCAGCCGCCGCCGGCAAGATCGCGAAGAAGCTGGCAGCCGTGCACCCAAGAAGACCGGTCCCGGCGCCGGCACGATCGTGCTGATCGTGCTCGGCGTGCTGACCCTCGCCGGTGTCGCCTACGCCGCCTGGCAGACCTTCCGCGCCGACGACGACCTGTGGGTCGCCGATGATGAGCCCGAAGCCACGGGCACGGACACCCCGAAGGCCTGATCGCCTCGGTGCACGACGCGAACTGCCCGCCTCTCCCCTCGGAGCGGCGGGCAGTTCTCATTGGTGGGTGCGCCCCGTGCGCGGATACCAGAGCGAGGATCGGCCGCGGACACGAGCCAGCCCGCGGCGACGAAGAGCATCAGAGCGAACGCGCCCGAGACGGCGAAGATGCCGGCGACGCGCAGCTCCGATCGCCTCGGTGCTGATGCGCAGCGCGGCGCCGACGGTGAAGACCTGAGAGCGGACTTCCGGCGGGCTCTCCTCCCGTCGGATCAGCAGGAGCGAGGCGACGGCTGGGGCGATCGTCAGCCCCGAGATGCCGACGGCGATGAGCGTTGCGGGATAGCCGATGTCGAAGGCGGCGATCGCGCTGAACATGCCTGTCACGGCGAAGCCGACCAGCATCACGTGCTGGGGCTGCCACCGCGCGGTCGACCAGACGGTTGCTCGCCAGCGGCACCGATGAGCCCTCCGATGGCGAGAGCGGTGACGATCCAGCCCGCCGCGGCGACGTCGCCCACCCGCTCGAGCGCGATCGCCACCGCCGCGACCGGGATGGCGCCTGCGCCGAGCTGGCTGAGCGTCCCGGCGAGGGTTGCGATCGCGAGCGGTCGATGCCGCACGAGGTGAGTGAGACCTGTCCGCACTCTGCGAGCGACCGACACCGCTATGTGCGCGCACGGGGTCGCGGCGGTATCGGGCATGACGCCATCACCGCGCTCCCGACAAGCTGCGCCGATCGCCAGCAGCCAGATCGCCCACTGGGATGAGCCGGCCGCGATCGCGCCCGCGGCTATCGCCGGCCCGGCGACCCCCGCGATGTTGTAGGCGAGTGCGTCCTGTGCGTACGCATCGGCGGGCCGCGCCCGGCATGATGTCGGCCGCGAAGCTGCTGAGCCCGCCCATGAACGCCGGAATCGTGGCCCCGGAGGCGAGGAGCGCCAGGACCACCAGCCAGGCGGGCAACGGATGAAGAAGCCAGTCACGACGAACGCGACCGCCGCTGATGAGACCGGACGCCACCATCAGGCGGCGCGGCGCTCGGGATCGGTCGAGCGCCACCCCGATCAGCGGAGCGGCGATCACGCTGGGAGCGAGCGATGCCGCGACGAACAGTGCGCCGAGCGGAACGCTGTCCGCTCGGTCCACCGCGATGACGACGAGAGCGACGCGGGCCCCGCTCCCGCCATCCGGAGCGGGATGGCGGCCGCGAGGTAGCGGAGCGCGGGAAGGTTCAGGTGCATGGGCTGGTGCCTCGGGTGGCTGAGGACGGCCGCAGGCCCGTCTCGAAGCCCGGAGGCGTGCCGCCGTGGGAGCGGCTTCGGGACGCTCGCTGCGCGAGCTCCTCAGCCACCGAAGAATGTGGAGACGAGGGGAATCGAACCCCTAACCCCCGCCTTGCAAAGGCGGTGCTCTGCCAATTGAGCTACGTCCCCCGAGCTCATCCCCCAGCCGATCCCCGAGGAACGTGCTGTGCGACGTTCTTGCGTGGGCCCACCAGGACTTGAACCTGGGACCTCTTCGTTATCAGCGAAGCGCTCTAACCGCCTGAGCTATGGGCCCGTTTTGGGCAGATACGACCCTACCCCACAGGGACGGGAGGCACGAATCGCGGCTGGCCGAGGCGAGAACTGCGTGAGTGCAGCGCCTACTGGTTGGCGAAGCCCACCAGCAGGCCCCCGGTGATCCGCACGCTGAGGTTGTAGAGGACTGTGGTGATCGCACCGAGTGCGGTGCCGACGATGGTGTTCAGCACCGCGACGACCAGTGCGAAGCCCAGCACCTGAGCGAGCCCGAACGTGTCCAGCAGGCTGAAGCTGTCGTCGCCCGGAGACCTCGCCGATGACGCCGCTGAGCCTGGTGAAGATCCCCGTCTGGTTCGAGCACCATCCAGACGAGGAAGGCACCGACCACGAGCACGATCCCGAGCGCGACCGCGACGAGGAAGGAGAGCTTCACCGCCGACCAGAAGTCGATGTAGACGAGCTTCAGGCGAACCTGCTTCGTCGCGGTCGGGTCGCGTCGACTTCCGCGCCAACTTGTCGGCGACACTAGTCATCCTCTGCGACGTCCTCTCCATCGTCCCCAGTGCTGCTCATTGGGTCTCGCAGCCTCAGCGGGATCGGTGCTGTCCGACTCTCCGCTGTCAGCGGGCGCGACGTCGGTCTCGACGTCGTCCGCCTGGGCGGCGGCCTCCGGAATCTCCTCAGCCGCCGTGCTGGCCTCTAGATTACGTTCAGAGTTCTTCGCAACCGCGATGATTTTGTCCTCGTCGGCAAATCGGGCGAAAACTACTCCCATCGTGTCGCGCCCCTTGGCCGGCACCTCGGAGACCGCGGAGCGCACGACCTTGCCGCCCGCGAGCACCACGAGGACCTCGTCGGACTCCTCCACGAGCAGCGCGCCGACGAGGTCGCCGCGGGTCTCATCGAGCTTGGCGACCTTGATGCCGAGTCCGCCGCGGTTCTGCACGCCGGTACTGATCGAGCGACGGTCCGCTTGGCGTAGCCGCCCTCGGTCACGACGAAGACGTAGGCCGACTCGTGTCGGCGCCGATCACGGACGCGCCGAGCAGCTGGTCGTCGCCGCGGAAGTGCATGCCGATGACGCCGGAGGTGCTGCGGCCCATGGGGCGCATCGTGCTCGTCGGTCGCCGTGAATCGGATCGACATGCCCTTGCGGGAGACCAGCAGGACGTCGGAGTCCTCGTCGACGAGCAGCGCCGAGACCAGCTCATCGCCCTCGCGGAGGCTGAGCGCGATGATGCCGCCGGTGCGGTTGGTGTCGTACTCGGTGAGCGCCGTCTTCTTGACCAGGCCGCCACGGGTGGCCAGCACCAGGTACTGGCGCGACGCTGTAGTCGCGGATGTCGAGCACTTCGGCGATCTGCTCGTCGGGCTGCATGGCGAGCAGGTTGGCGACGTGCTGGCCCTTCGCGTCGCGGCCGCGCCTCCTGCACCTCGTAGGCCTTGGCCCGGTAGACGCGGCCCTTGTTCGTGAAGAAGAGCAGCCAGTGGTGCGTCGTGGTGACGAAGAAGTGGTCGACGATGTCGTCGGCGCGCAGCTGGGCACCACGCACTCCACGACCGCCGCGGTGCTGGCTGCGGTAGTTGTCGGATCGGGTGCGCTTGATGTAGCCGCCGCGGGTGACGGTGACGACCATCTCCTCCTCGGGGATGAGGTCCTCGACGCTCATGTCGCCGTCGAAGCCGAACATGATCTCGGTGCGGCGGTCGTCGCCGAACTTGTCGACGATCTCGCGCAGCTCGTCCGAGATGATCGTGCCGCTGCCGGCCGGGCTTGGCCAGGATGTCCTTGTAGTCGGCGATCAGGCGCTCGAGCTCGGCGGCCTGGTCGATGATCTTCTGCCGCTCGAGCGCGGCGAGGCGGCGCAGCTGCAGGCTGAGGATCGCGTTGGCCTGCACCTCGTCGACCTCGAGCAGCTCCATCAGGCCGGCCCGCGCGTCGTCCACCTCGGGCGACCGGCGGATGAGCGCGAGCACCTCGTCGAGCATGTCGAGGGCCTTGAGGTAGCCGCGCAGGATGTGCGCGTCGGCCTCGGCCTTGCGCAGACGGAACTCGGTGCGGCGCACGATGACCTCGACCTGGTGGTCGACCCACAGGCTGATGAAGCCGTCGATCGGCGAGGGTGCGGGGCACCCCGTCGACGATCGCGAGCATGTTCGCGCCGAAGTTCTCCTGCAGCTGGGTGTGCTTGTAGAGGTTGTTCAGCACGACCTTCGGCGACCGCGTCGCGCTTGAGCACGATGACGAGGCGCTGGCCGGTGCGGCCGGAGCTCTCGTCGCGGATGTCGGCGATGCCGGCGATCCGCTGATCCTTGACCAGCTCGGCGATCTTGATCGCGAGGTTGTCGGGATTGACCTGGTACGGCAGCTCGGTGACGACGAGGCAGGTGCGGCCCTGGATCTCCTCGACGGCGACGACGGAGCGCATCGTGATCGAGCCGCGGCCGGTGCGATACGCGTCCTGGATGCCCTTGACGCCGAGGATCTGCGCGCCGGTCGGGAAGTCCGGGCCCTTGATCCGGCTGCAGGAGCGCCTCGAGCAGCTCTTCGCGGTCGGCGTCGGGGTGCTCGAGCAGCCAGAGCGCGCCGTCGGCCACCTCGCGGAGGTTGTGCGGCGGGATGTTCGTCGCCATGCCGACCGCGATGCCGACGGAGCCGTTGACGAGGAGATTCGGGAAAGCGGGCCGGGAGCACCTCGGGCTCCTGGGTGCGACCGTCGTAGTTGTCCTGGAAGTCGACGGTGTCCTCGTCGATATCCCGGACCATCTCGAGGGCGAGCGGCGCCATCTTGGTCTCGGTGTATCGCGAGGCGGCCGCGCCGTCGTTGCCGGGAGAGCCGAAGTTGCCCTGTCCGAGGGCGAGCGGGTAGCGGAGGCTCCACGGCTGGACGAGGCGCACCAGGGCGTCGTAGATCGCGCTGTCGCCATGGGGGTGGTACTGGCCCATGACCTCGCCCACCACGCGGGCGCACTTGCTGAAGGCACGGTCGGGGCGGTAGCCGCCGTCGAACATCGCATAGACGACGCGGCGGTGCACGGGTTTGAGGCCGTCGCGCACGTCGGGCAGAGCACGCCCGACGATCACGCTCATCGCGTAGTCGAGGTAGGAGCGCTGCATCTCCAGCTGGAGGTCGACCGGCTCGATCTTGTCTGTTGCCATGGTTCAGGGTCCTTTTCAGAAGGAGCGGGTCGAGCGCTGACTCAGCTGGGCTTCGACGCGTCGCTTCGCGACGGCGCAGCCACCGGGAGCGTCAGATATCCAGAAACCGGACGTCTTTGGCGTTGCGCTGGATGAAGTTGCGGCGCGACTCGACGTCCTCGCCCATCAGGGTGGAGAAGGTCTCGTCGGCAGCGGCAGCGTCGTCGAGGGTGACCTGGCGGAGAGTCCGGGTCTCGGGGTCCATGGTTGTCTCCCACAGCTCCTTGTGATCCATCTCACCCAGGCCCTTGTAGCGCTGCAGGCCGTTGTCCTTCGGGATGCGCTTGCCATGGGCGATGCCATCGGCCATCACCGCGTCGCGCTCAGCGTCGCTGTAGACGTAGTCGTGCGCGGAGTTGCTCCACTTGATCCGATACAGCGGGGGCATCGCGAGGTAGACGTAGCCCAGCTCGATCAGCGGCCGCATGTAGCGGAACAGCAGGGTCAACAGGAGCGTGGTGATGTGCTGTCCGTCGACGTCGGCATCGGCCATCAGGATGATCTTGTGGTACCTGGCCTTGTCGCCGTTGAAGTCCTCACCGATCCCCGTGCCGAACGCGGTGATCATCGACTGGACCTCGAGGTTGGCGAGTGCGCGATCCAGTCGCGCCTTCTCGACGTTGAGGATCTTGCCGCGCAGCGGCAGGATCGCCTGGGTCAGCGGGTCCCGTCCGGTGCCGGCGGAGCCGCCGGCCGAGTCACCCTCGACGAGGAAGATCTCGGAGACCACCGGATCCTTGCTCTGACAGTCCTTGAGCTTGCCGGGCATGCCTCCGCCCTCGAGCAGCCCCTTGCGCCGCGCGGTCTCACGCGCCTTGCGCGCGGCCATGCGCGCTGTGGCCGCCTGCAGGGCCTTGCGGATGATCTCGCGCGCCTGGAGGGGGTTCCGCTCGAACCAGTCGCCGAGGTGATCGGTCGTGATCCGCTGGACGAAGGTCTTCGCCTCGGTGTTGCCGAGCTTGGTCTTGGTCTGACCCTCGAACTGCGGCTCCCCGAGCTTCACCGAGATGACTGCGGTGAGGCCCTCTCGCACGTCGTCACCGGAGAGGTTGTCGTCCTTCTCCTTGAGGATCGCCTTCTCACGCGCGTACTTGTTGACGAGCGTCGTCAGTGCGGCCCGGAAGCCCTCTTCGTGGGTGCCGCCCTCATGGGTGTTGATGGTGTTGGCGTAGGTGTGGACGCTCTCGGTGTACGCGGTCGTCCACTGCATGGCGACCTCCAGCGAGATGCGCCGTTCGGTGTCCTCCGACTCGAAGGAGATCACCTCGTCGTTCACCAGGTCGGCCTTCTTGGCCGAGTTGAGGTACTCGACGTAGTCGACGAGGCCGCGCTGATACAGATAGACGTTGCGGTGGAAGTCGGCCTTCTCTGCGACGTCGGCCTCGCCCGTCGCCTCGGCCTCGAGCTCTTCGCCCTCATCCGGTGCGAGCACGCGCTCGTCGGTGAGTGCGATGGTGAGTCCCTTGTTGAGGAACGCCATCTGCTGGAACCGGGCGCGCAGCGTCTCGTAGTCGAAGTCGACGGTCTCGAAGGTCTCGGCGCTCGGCCAGAAGGTGATGGTCGTGCCGGTCTCGGCGGTCTCCTCGCCCATGGCGAGGGGTGCCTCGGGGACTCCGGAGTGGAAGCGCTGCCGGTAGACGTTGCCCTGACGGCGCACTTCGACCTCGAGCCTGCTCGAGAGCGCGTTGACGACGGAGCTGCCGACGCCGTGCAGCCCGCCCGAGACCGCGTATCCGCCGCCGCCGAACTTGCCGCCGGCGTGCAGGACGGTGAGGACCACCTCGACGGTCGATCGCTTCTCGACCGGGTGGATGTCGACGGGGATGCCTCGACCGTTGTCGACGACCCGCACCGCCCCGTCGGAGCGGATGGTGACATCGATGTAGTCGCAGTGCCCGGCGAGCGCCTCGTCGACGGAGTTGTCGACGATCTCGTAGACGAGATGGTGCAGGCCGCGGGGTCCGGTGGAGCCGATGTACATGCCCGGGCGCTTGCGGACCGCCTCGAGGCCTTCGAGCACCTGGATGTCGCTCGCGCCGTAGGTGTCCTTCGGCGTTGCCATCGTGGAGACGTGCGGAGCGTCCGCGACAGGACGTTCCGCGACGAGGACCGTCCTCGACGAGACCGTCCTCGACGGGGGCGTTCGATGATTCAGGAATGGACTCTGAACCCGAGTCTGGAACTGTCTCGTCCGAATTCGGCTCGCTGGTGTCGATCGTCATGCGTGAATGGGCTCCCGCCGGTCTCACGGAGTCTATCAAAACGGCGTGTCGGCTAGGCCGGAATCGGCGATCTGCGGGCCTTTTCTTTGGCGATGGAGGAGTTTTGTCTCCTCAGCCGTAAGTATCGCGCGGGCCGCGCCCTGGAACCGATCTGGGGCCCCGTTTCCAGTTGGGGGTGCCGGGGCCGTTGAAGACGATGCTGCTGATGCCCGCCTCCGGATAGCGCTGAAGGATGCGCGTGACGATCTCCGTGCGCATCAGTCGGAGCTGGGTCGCCCACGCCGTTGCGTCGCAGTCGACCTGCAGCACGCCATCCACGACCGCGGTCGGCGTGGAGTGCTCTGCCGTCTCCGGTCCGGCGATCTCATTCCAGGCGGCGACGAGATCGCTCTGGGCCAGCGACTTCTCCCAGCCCATCGAGCGGGTGAGTCCTGCAAGGGCATCTCCCGACAGTCCCGGGGTCTCGGCCTGCACCGAACGGCACGGATTCGCCGACCCCGGGCTGACGGCGCTTCCGGCGAGGTCCTGGGCTGCGCGCAAGCTGGCCGCCGAAGGAGACGCGGAAGCGCTGATAGACGGCACGCGCCTCGTCGATCACTCCGTCGTCATCACGCATCGGGCGTTCCCCGGACCATCGCGCGAGGACCCTCGACCTCCGACGCCGACGCTGACTCCGACGCCGCCTCCGTCGCCGCCTCTGGCTCGGTGGCAGGCACGTCGTCCACGATCGTCGACTCGATCACCTCGCCGGCCCGGATCCGGACCAGATTGGTACGGAGCTCCGAAGGGATGTCGTTCTCCACCGCTGCGGTGATCAGCACCTGCTCGTATCCGACGATCGCGGTGGCGAGACGCTGACGCCGCGGCTCGTCGAGCTCGGCGAAGACGTCGTCGAGGATGAGCACCGGGTCGCCCGCTGACGACTCCGCGCGCAGGAGCTCGGCCGAAGCGAGCTTGAGGGATAGCGCGAACGACCACGACTCGCCGTGGCTCGCGTAGCCCTTGGCCGGGCAGCCCGTTCAGCTCGAGCAGCAGATCGTCGCGGTGCGGTCCGACAAGGGTCAGCCCGCGCTCGAGTTCCCGTCGGCGAAGTGCGGCCAGCGCCGATGTGAAGCGCTCGGTGAGCTCTTCGACGGGCATCCCGTCGTCGGCCCGTTCGCCGCCGGAATCCGCATCTGCGTCGACGCTCGGGTCGCTGGAGAGGATGCTGAGCTGAGATGCGAGCCTCGGACCGTGATCGGCGCCGGCGATGGAGAGGTACGCGGCAGCGACACGGGGTCGCAGCGCGTCGACCAGGGCGAGTCGTGCGGCGATGATCTCGACGCCCAGGGCGATGAGACGCTCGTCCCAGACCTCGAGCGTCGCGAGGCTGCCGCCGCGCATGCCCTGCGCGCGCGCCGACTTGAGCAGGGTGTTCCGCTGTCGGAGGGCGCGGTCGTAGTCCGCGAGCACGCCCGCGAGCCGTGGCGTGCGCAGCACGAGAAGTCCGTCGAGGAAGCGTCGTCGCCCACCGGGATCCCCGCGGACGAGCGCCAGATCCTCCGGCGCGAACAGCACGCTGGAGAAGTAGCGCGGCAGCTCTCGGGTCTTGGCGGGAGATCGCGAGATCTGCGCCCGGTTCGCGCCTGACGCATTGATCTGCAGCTCGACCAGGATCTCGCGGCCGTTGTGCGCGAGCAGCGCCCGCACGATGGCGGACTGCGCTCCGTGCCGAACGAGCGCCTGGTCCGTCGAGACCCGGTGGGATCCGAGACTGCTCAGGTAGCCCGAGCGCCTCGACGAGGTTGGTCTTGCCCTGACCATTGCTGCCCACGAACACGTTGACGCCGGGCATCAGGGCGACGTCGGCACTGACGTAGTTCCGGAAGTCAGCGAGGTTGAGATGTCGAACGCGCACCGCTCACCCCTCCGCCTCCGACCGACCGGTTCCAGGCGGCTCCCGGCTGGTGCTCGGCCTGGGCGCCGACCGATCAGTCGACCGCCTTGACCGAGTGTCCACCGAACTGCTGACGCAGCGCCGCGACGGCCTTCATGGCGGGCGAGTCCTCCTGGCGGGAGACGAAGCGGGCGAAGATCGACGCCGAGATCGTCGGAACGGGCACCGCGTTGGCGATGGCCTCTTCGATCGTCCAGCGGCCCTCGCCTGAGTCCTCGACGTAGCCCTCGATGTTGCTCGAACTCCGGGTCCTCCTCTAGGGCGCGCACGAGCAGCTCGAGCAGCCACGAGCGGACGACGGTGCCGCGCTGCCAGGCCTTGAAGGTCCCCGTGACGTCCTTGATGATGTCCGAGCGGGTGTCCAGGAGCTCGTAGCCCTCGGCGTAGGCCTGCATCAGCGCGTACTCGATGCCGTTGTGCACCATCTTCGCGTAGTGACCCGCGCCGACCTCGCCGACATGGACGAAGCCCTCGGCACGAGGCCCCTCGGGACGCAGCGCGTCGAAGACGGGCATCGCACGCTCGACGCTCGCCGCCGTGCCGCCCACCATGAGGCCGTAGCCGTTGTCGAGGCCCCAGACGCCGCCTGAGACGCCGGCGTCCATGTAGTCGATGCCCGTCTCGGCAAGCTGCGCCGCGTGCGTGAAGTCCTCGGTGAAGCGGCTGTTGCCGCCATCGATGATCGAGGTCGCCCTTCTCCAGCACGCCGGCCAGCTCGGTCACCACGGAATCCGTGATCCTGCCGGCGGGGACCATCACCCAGACGATGCGGGGCGCCTGCAGCGCCGTGGCCAGGTCGGCGAGCGTCGCGACGTCGGAGACGGCCGGATTGGTGTCGTAGCCGACGACATCGATCCCCGCTCGCTTGAGCCGGGAACGCATGTTGTTGCCCATCTTGCCGAGCCCGACGAGGCCGATCTGCATGCTCTGGCTCTTCTCGTTCTCTGTCGTCACAGGGGTGTCGTCACGGGTTCTTCGTCATGGACCGGTCAGCGCAGGAGGAGGTTGGGCTGGAGCAGGTACCTGTAGTCGTCGGTGCCGACCTTGTCCTTGCTGGCCTGGCTGGTGATCAGCACGGGACCCGGCTTGTTCGGGTTCTCGGTCTTGGTGAACGCGATGCGCACGAACTCGGAGTGGACTGCCCCGAGACCGTCGAGCAGGAACTGCGGCTTCAGCGAGACGACCGTGTCCGTGCCGGAGAGCAGCGCTTCGATGCTCTCTCGGGCCTGCGCGGCTTCGGAGCCGATCGCCTCGAGGGTGAGGCCGTCGAGGTCGAACGTGTAGCGCAACGCCGCCTCGCGTTCCAGCACCAGCTGGACGCGACGGGTCGCCTCGACGAGCTCTCCCGTGTTGATCACCGCGTAGTTGTCGACGTTCTCGGGGAACAGCCGCTTGACCGGGGGGAAGTTGCCCTTGATCAGCAGCGAGGTGACGGTCTTCCTGTCGGCGCTGAATGCGATGAGCTCTCGGTCGTCGCTTCCGGTGATCGCGATGCTGATCGATCCGCTCGACCCGAAGGTCTTGCCGATCTCCTGCAGGGTGCGTGCGGGGACGAGAGCGGTGATCGGGGCGGCCGATGGGTCGGCGCTCTCCCAGGGAATCCCCCGGACGGCGACGCGGTAGCGGTCGGTGGCGACGAGGCTCAGGCTGTCTGCAGTGATCTCGAGCTGCACTCCGGTGATCACCGGGGTGACGTCATCTCGCGACGCGGCGACGGCGACCTGCGCCACCGCAGTCGAGAACGCGTCCGCAGGAACCGTCCCGGTCACCGACGACACCTGCGGCAGGGTCGGATACTCCTCGACGGGCATGCTCAGCAGCGTGAAGCGGGCTGAGCCGGCCTTCACGACGATCCGGGAATCCTCGGAGAAGACCTCGACAGGGGCGTTCGACGGAAGCCGGTTGGCGATGTCGGCGAGCAGCCGGCCCGACACGAGCGCGCGACCCGGCTCTGCGACATCGGCGATGATCTCGGTGCGCGCCGACACCTCGTAGTCGAAGGACGAGAGGGTCAGGCCGCCCTCGTGCGCCTCGAGCAGCACTCCGCTGAGGATCGGAAGCGTCGTGCGCTGGGGCAGCAGCTTGACCGCGAACGACACGGCCTCGCTGAACACATCCCTGTTCGCCTGGAACTTCACTGCAACCCCTGTCTTGCGGATCTCTCGTGCGGATCGGTCGACCCGCTGATCGGTCGGTTCATGCTAGCGGGCTCGTTGGAGGCGTGCATCGGCTCGGTCCGCTCCCCTCATAGCGTTATCGCCCTTCAGAGATAGATAGATAAAGACAATCTTCTTAACGGGTGTGGATGATGTGAGTAACCGCCGTTCCGCCAGCTGTACCTAGGGAACTACACGGCTGGAAGTTGTGGGACGCCGGTGCGGAAACTCATGGACCATGTCGAACCCCTCGTTCGGGGGATCGACCGTTCCGACAGGTGCACGCGATCCATCAACAGCCCTGCGGCGTGTTCTCCCCGATCCATCCCCAGGTTCTCCACACCACGCAGTTCGCCCGAGGAGCGGCGGGTCGCCTCGACCGTCATGGTGCATGATCCTGTGGAATGCCTGGGGAACCAGAGATCTGACGGGAGAGAATCGCCACGACGACCAGCCGGTTCAGTTTCCACAGGTGGGAAACCTTGTGGATAGATCGGCGATGGGTGTACTCGGGGTGGCTCGGAGATGAACGCGCCGGTGATCTGCGGGACCCGGCACCGACACGTCATTGGAGACAGAACACTCCGGTAGACCAGGGTGTGCTGTCCGCAGAAGGGTGCGTTGTCCGCAACGCAGTGCTCACGTGACTCACGCGATGCCCTTACCGCTTAATCCCTACGTGCGGAAGCGGTGGTTCTGCTTGATCCGGCTGGTCAGTTCGGTGACCTGGTTGTAGATCGAGCGGCGCTCCTTCATGAGCTCGCTGATCTTCTTGTTGGCGTACATCACCGTCGTATGGTCGCGTCCGCCGAACAGCTGGCCGATCTTGGGCAGGGACAGGTTGGTCAGCTCGCGGCAGAGGTACATCGCGATCTGACGCGATGTGGCGATCGCCTGCGACCGAGACGGCCCGTACAGATCGTCCACTGAGAGCTTGAAGTAGTCCGCGACGCTGTTGATGATGTCGACCGGCGCGATGACGTTGTCCTCGTCGAGGGTGATCAGATCCTTGAGCACGGTCTGCACCAGCGCCATGTCGACGGGGGTGCGGTTGAGGCTCGCGAACGCAGTGACCCGAATCAGGGTGCCCTCGAGCTCCCGGATGTTGCTGGAGACCTTCGACGCCATGAACTCGAGGATGTCGTCGGGCACCTGCAGCTTGTCGTTCTGCGCTCGCTTGCGGAGGATCGCGATGCGGGTCTCGAGATCGGGGGCCTGTACGTCGGTGATCAGCCCCCACTCGAAGCGGGATCTCATGCGGTCTTCGAAGCCTGTCAGCTGCTTGGGCGGAAGGTCGCTCGTGATCACCAGCTGCTTGTTGTGGTCGTGCAGCGTGTTGAAGGTGTGGAAGAAGGCCTCCTGAGTGGAGTCCTTGCCCTGAAGGAACTGGATGTCGTCGATCAGGAGCACATCGACATCGCGGTACCGCGCCTGGAACAGCGCCGCCTTGTTCGTGGCGATGGAGTTGATGAAGTCGTTGGTGAACTCCTCCGAGCTCACATATCGGACCCGCACCCCCGGGTAGAGCCGGGAGGCGTAGTGGCCGATCGAGTGCAGGAGATGGGTCTTGCCGAGACCGGACTCCCCGTAGATGAAGAGAGGGTTGTAGGCCTTCGCGGGCGCCTCGGAGACGGCGACCGCGGCGGCGTGGGCGAACCGGTTCGACGCTCCGATGACGAAGCTGTCGAAGCTGTACTTCGGATTGAGGCGGGTGTCGCTGCGCGGTGCCGGCGCCGCGAATTCGGGAGGAGTCGTGGGCGCCGCCGGCTGAGCAGGTGACGCAGTCGACGACTCGACTCCGACGCTGATGATGCTCTGCTGCTCGATCTCCGGATTGACGACGACCGCGAAGTTGCCGATCTCATCCGCCGGATCGATGCTCGCGAGCGCGTTGAGGAGCGGGACTCTGATCCGCTGCTCCAGCATCCCCCGGGTCAGGTCGTTGGGCACCTCGAGATAGAGGGTCCCGCCCATCACGCCCTTGGGCACCACGAGGGCGAGGAAGCCGCTCAACTGCGGCGTGATGCGCTCGTCAGAGGTGAGTGCATCGAGGACGGACTGCCAGATCTCTCTGGTTCGCCCCGCATCCTCTGCCATGTCGCCTCTGTGCCTCGAGTGTCGGGTGCTGCCGGTGGCTCCGAAGAGGCGGGCTTCGCGCCTGCTGGCACGAGGGTCCGGGTGTGCGGAGTCCCCGGTCCGAAGGCTCGGGTGGGCCCAGATCTCGTAGAGAGCAGATCGGAGAGACCCTCGCGCAGTCCGGGCGGGCAACGTGTGCTGCCCCGACCGGCGACGGGCTCCCTCACGGTAACGATTGAGACACGGTGAATCAAGTTCATCCGCATCTGACGGGATTATCCATCGAGATGCGGTCCCTCGTTTGACCACAGAGCGCTTACCGCGTATTTTTAAGCAGTTGTCCGCCGGCCCGCAGCCCGGATCGCTCTGCAGCCCGATCGATCGGGCAGCGCCGCGTGCACCGTGCGGGTGGTGTGACATGCATCACCTCGACACGAGGTGACGCGCACGGCAGGCCACCGGGGCCGCGCCGATCGATCTTCTCCCAGGAGCATCCCCATGAGCAAGCGAACCTTCCAGCCGAACAACCGCCGTCGCGCGAAGGTGCACGGGTTCCGCCTGCGCATGCGCACCCGCGCGGGCCGCGCCATCCTCAGCGCTCGCCGTGGCAAGGGCCGCACCGAGCTCTCCGCATAGCCCTCACCCCTCTTCGTGCTGCATCGGGCGAACCGCATCGTCACCGGCGCCGACTACCGTCGCGTCGTCCGTCGCGGGCGCCGCAGCGCCGGGCCGCTGACCATCGTGCATGTGCAGAAGGCGGATGTCGACGCACCCGCCCGGTTCGGCTTCATCGTGAGTCAGAGCGGTCGGCGGTGCTGTGCAGCGCAACCGCGTTCGACGCCGGCTCAAGGCGATCAGCCACGGCATCCTCGCTCGACGGTCTCGCCGGGGTCGACGTCGTGATCCGGGCACTCCCCGCCAGCGCTCAGGCCGACTGGTCTAGCCTCTCCGGAGAGGTCGAACAAGCCATGCACAGGAGCAGACCGTGAAGACAGCGGCCAGGTTCGCGCTCCTCGCGCCGCGGAACGCGCTGGTTCTGCTGCTCCGCGCCTATCGCGCGGTGATCTCCCCCCTCTACGGCGAGGTGTGCAGGTACTACCCGTCCTGCTCCCGTTACGCTCTCGAGGCGGTTCAAGAGCACGGAGTCCTCATCGGCGCCGGCCTCGCCACCGTCCGCGTCTGCCGCTGCCATCCCTGGGCCGCCGGCGGCGTCGACGACATTCCGCGCAGACGCTCCACGAAGAACCGCCTGACGTCCTTCGGATTCGTCGTTCCACTTCCCGAACGAAAGGTCTGACCCGCGTTGGACATCATCGGCACCGTCCTCTGGCCCATCAAATGGGTCATCGAGCTGCTCCTCGTCTCCTTCCACTCCCTCTGGACCCTCACGGGTCTCGACGCGGACGCAGGCATCACCTGGGTCCTCGCGATCGTCGGGCTCGTCCTGGTCGTGCGCGCCGCGCTCATCCCTGTCTTCGTCCGGCAGATCAAGAGCCAGCGCAAGATGCTCGAGGTCGCGCCTCAGCTGAAGAAGATCCAGGACAAGTACAAGGGAAAGCGCGATCAGTTCTCCCGCGAGGCGATGTCGCGCGAGACGATGGAGCTCTACAGGAAGACCGGGACGAATCCTCTCTCGTCCTGCCTGCCGCTTCTGCTGCAGATGCCGATCTTCTTCGGCCTGTTCTCGGTGCTCAACGACGCGCAGCATGACAAGGCCGGCGTCGGCCTGCTGAACATCAGCCTGGCCGACTCGTTCGCGAACTCCGAGCTGTTCGGAGCACCTCTCAAGTCGACGTTCGCGGAGCAGTTCACCCTCGCCACATCGGGACAGTCGTTCAACGCCTTGGTGATGATCATCGCCGCCACCATGGTCATCCTGATGACGGCGTCGCAGTTCTTCACCCAGCTGCAGCTGATGGCCAAGAACATGTCGGATGAGACCAAGGCCAGCCCGATGTACCGGCAGCAGAAGATCCTGCTCTATCTGCTGCCCCTCGTGTTCGCCTTCTCAGGCGTCGCCTTCCCGCTCGGCGTGATGTTCTACTGGCTCACCTCCAACTTCTGGACCATGGCCCAGCAGTTCCTCGTGATCCGCAACATGCCCACCCCCGGAAGCGAAGCGGCCCGCGCCCGTGAGGCCAGACTGGCCCGCAAGGTCAAGGAGCAGCCCTCCATCGCTGGAGCGGATGGAAGCCTGAACCCCGCGTCGTCCGGTGTCATCGAGTCGCCGCGCCAGACCACTCAGCGGGTCCAACCGGTCAACAAGAACCGCGCGAAGAAGACAGGGAGCCCGAAGAAGTGACCGATCCGGACACCGAGATCCACCCCGCGCACGTCGATGCCCCGGATGGTGCCGATGCCGATGCGACGGCCATCGACACGGCCGACGGCGACGTGGATGAAGCGGATGTGGCTGCCGACTTCATCGAGGAGCTCCTCGACATCTGCGATCTCGACGGAGACATCGACATCGACATGGTGGGCGATCGTGCGCACATCTCGGTGACTGCGTCAGCGGACAGCAACCTGCGTGTGCTCTCGTCGGCAGAGGCCGTCGCTGCGCTCCAGGAGCTGACGCGCCTCGCAGTCCAGAGCCGAACGGGAGAGTTCTCGCGTCTCATCCTGGATGTGGGTGGCAGTCGTCAGGCACGCCAGAACGAGCTTTCAGTCGCTCGTCGATGCAGCGCTGGTCGCGCTCGATGGGGGAGCGAGCCGCTACCCACTGGAGCCGATGTCCTCGTACGAGCGCAAGATCGTGCACGACCTCGCCGCGGAGCGTGGACTGACCTCTGTCTCCGAGGGCGAGGGTCGGGATCGGCACACCGTGCTGACCCGCGCCTGAGCGTGGCGGATGCCCCCGTCGGCCCTGACGAGCGAGCCGACGGGATCGAGGTCGATGCCGGTGAGATCACCCTGGTGGAGGTGGAGCCGGCAATCGCCAGCGAGGTCTTCGGCGATCGGATCGAGCTGGCACGCCGCTTCACTGCCGCGCTCGTCGACGAGGGCGAGGTCCGCGGCCTGATCGGCCCGCTCGAGCTCCCCCGGCTGTGGACCCGGCACATCATCAACTGCGCTCTGGCCGCGCCCCTGCTGCACGGGGACGTGACCGACGTCGGCAGTGGGGCCGGGCTGCCCGGCATCGTCCTGGCCATCATCCGACCCGACGTGAGCTTCACGCTTGTCGAACCGATGGAGCGACGGACCGACTGGCTCCAAGAACAGGCCTCTGACCTGGGACTTTCCAATTTGCGCGTTCTTCGCGCGCGCGCTGAGGACGCGCCCCGCGGTGTGGCTGACATCGTGACCGCTCGCGCTGTGGGAGCACTGACGAAACTGATCCCGATCACTGCGCCGCTGGCGCGCAGAGGGGGCCAGCTGCTGCTCTTCAAGGGCGCGACGGTCGACCTCGAGGTGGCGAAGGCGCAGCGGGCCATCGTTCGGGCGCGACTGGCGGATGTCCGAGTGGAGGAGCTCGGCACCGGTATGGCGACCGAGGCAACCCGAGTCTTCCGGGCTACAGTGAACTGACCGGAATCGGGGGAGTGTCGCGGCCGCATGGCTGCTGCTCCCGGAATCCTCCGGTCCTCGCACGGAAGGTTCCACGTGAAACCGCAGGATGTCCCCGCACGACCCAGTGAACGTCGCGCATCGGCTCGTCGATCCTTCGATGAGACCACTCCCCTGGCACGTGAGCTCGCAGATCTGACTCGTCGCCGTCAGGCGCTCGAGGTCGGCACCCTGCCGAGACCGGCCAAGACCCGCATCTTCACGGTCGCGAACCAGAAGGGCGGAGTCGGGAAGACCACCACGACGGTCAACCTCGCCGCCGCGCTTGCCCGGTCCGGCGCACGCGTCCTCGTCATCGACCTCGACCCGCAGGGGAACGCCTCGACCGCGCTCGGTATCGAGCACCGCGCCGAGACGGTGAGCGTGTACGACGTCATCGTCAGCGACTCCCCCATGGCGGAGGTGGTTCGACAGAGCCCTGAGTTCCCGACGCTGTTCTGCGTGCCTGCGACCATCCATCTCGCGGGTGCGGAGATCGAGCTGGTCTCCCTCGTCGCACGCGAGCAGCGTCTCCGCACCGCCCTCGAGAGCTATCTTTCGACGGGGGAGCGATACGACTACGTCCTCATCGACTGCCCGCCGTCTCTCGGCCTGCTCACCATCAACGCCTTCGTGGCGGCGAACGAGGTCCTCATCCCGATCCAGTGCGAGTACTACGCGCTCGAGGGACTGAGTCAGCTGCTGCGCAACATCCAGCTGATCGAGCGACACCTCAACCCCGTGCTCAAGGTGACGACGATCCTCCTCACCATGTACGACTCCCGCACCAACCTGGCCAACCAGGTAGCCCAGGACGTGCGCGAGCACTTCCCCGCCGAGACGCTCACCGCGATCATCCCGCGCTCCGTGCGGATCTCGGAAGCCCCCAGCTACGGGCAGAGCGTCATCACCTACGACACCAACTCCCCCGGTTCCATCTCCTACCTGGAGGCGGCGGCCGAGATCGCTCACCGGGGAGCGCAGAACTGATGGCGGCGCCCAAGCGCGGTCTAGGCAAGGGGATCGGCTCGCTGATCCCGATGTCCGACTACCCCAGTGCCACCCGTCCATCCGACGTCTTCTTCGCTGGCTCGATGTCAGCCGATAGCGGCCTTGTCGACGTGCCCGGCGCCCGCCTGGTGGAGCTCGACGTCGACGACATCGTTCCCAACCCTCAGCAGCCTCGCAAGGAGTTCGACGCAGAGGCGCTCGAGGAGCTCGTGACCTCTGTCCGCGAGTACGGTGTCCTGCAGCCGATCGTGGTCCGTCCGTCACCACGCAGCGAGGGCAAGTTCGAGCTGGTGATGGGGGAGCGGCGTCTCCGTGCCAGCAAGCTCGCGGAGCGACGGACGATCACAGCGGTTGTGCGCGACACCGCTGACAATTCGATGCTCCAGGACGCTCTCCTGGAGAATCTCCACAGGTCCCAGCTGAATCCGTTGGAGGAAGCATCCGCCTATCAGCAGCTCATCGCCGATTTCGGGATCACCCAGGAGGCATTGGCGGAGCGGATCGGGCGATCTCGACCCAAGATCACGAATACCATCCGCCTGCTCAAGCTGCCGGAGAGCGTGCAGAGCCGAGTGGCGGCGGGCGTTTTGACCGCTGGGCACGCCAAAGCGATCCTGGCAGCCGGCAGTCCCGAGGCGATGCTCGCGCTGGCCGATCGCGTGGTCAATGAGGACCTCTCCGTTCGGGCAACCGAGGCTGCGGCGGCGCGCGGAGCGGATCCGGCGAAAGCGACGGCGACCGCTGCCCGTCGCAGCGAGCACTTCGATGCGGTTGCCAATCGGCTGGGCGATCGGCTGAACACCCGGGTGAAGGTCTCTCTGGGGGTCAGCAAGGGGCAGATCGTGATCGATTTTGCGACGTTGGCCGACCTCAAGCGCATCCTCACCGACCTGGGTGACGACGGCGCCATCGGGGAATGACGGCCGGGGGCGCAAAGATCGCGCCCCCGAATCTCGTCAGGATCGATCGTAAGCGGTCTCTCTCGAATAGACCGGCTGTCGCGAGGGCCTCGATACGGCCGTGAACGGCCTACTCGACCACCGACCCGGCCGTTCCATGGTTGGTCGAGTAGGCGCGCCAGCGCCGTATCGAGGCCCTCGATCATCCATTCCGTTGGTCGAGTAGGCGCGCCAGCGCCGTACCGAGGCCCTCGATCTTCATTCCGTTGGTCGAGTAGGCGCGCTAGCGCCGTATCGAGGCCCTTGATCACCCTTTCGTTGGTCGAGTAGGCGCGCTAGCGCCGTATCGAGGCCCTCGAGCTCCATTTCGTTGGTCGAGCAGGCGCGCCAGCGCCGTACCGAGGCCCTCGCACGGAATGGCCTCGATACGGCCGCGGGCGGCCTACTCGACCAACGACTTTCAGTAGGCGCGCCAGCGCCGAATCGAGGCCCCTACATCGCGCCGATGGCCGCGCGTGCGATGGCTGCGTAGGTCGTGCCGAGGTCGCCTCCGCGGGCCAGGATTGCCTGAGGAAGCAGCGAGGTCTCGGTCAATCCCGGCAGGACGTTGACCTCCAGGAACCAGGCGCGATCTTCAGGATCGATGATGATGTCCACGCGGGAGAGGTGGCGCAGACCGAGTGCGCGATGGCTGAGGAGGGCGAGTTCGGACGCTGCCTCTGCGGCTTTGGAAGATATACGCGCCGGCGTATAGAAGCGAGTCTCCCCCGCGTTGTAGCGGGCTTCGTAGTCATAGGCGCCGGCCACCGGCTCGATCTCCACGGCGTCCAGGGCTCGAGGCCCATCGCCTACGTCGACCACCCCGACCGCGATCTCGACGCCGGTGATGAAGTATTCGATGAGCGCGTCGTCACCGTAGGTGTATGCCTCGACCATCGCTCGTGGGAGAGCGTCTGGCGTGGGAACGATGCTGACTCCCTGGGCTGAGCCGCCCTTAGCTGGCTTGACCACAAGTGGGAAGGCGAACGCGTCCTGCACGATCTTCAGCACAGCGGGAGCCCCTAGCTCGCGGAAGGTCTCGCGGCTGAGCGCCAAGCCGCGAGGGGTCACCCCGCCGGCGTTGGCGACCAGTGTCTTCGCGGTCGGCTTGTCCCAGGCCAGGCGGGCTGCGCGATGATCGGAGCCGACGAACGGGACCCCGGCGAGATCGAGCAGTGCCCGGAGGGCCCCATCCTCTCCACTCGCCCCGTGCAGCGCAGGCCAGACGACGTCGTAGCCCGCTGCGGCCAGAGACGGAAGCAAGTCCGCATCCGGCTCTCTCACGTCCACGCGCCATCCCTGCTCCAGCAGCGCATCGGCCACTCGTCGGCCCGATCTGAGGGATACCTCTCGCTCGTGGGAGATGCCGCCGGCGAGTACCAGCGCGTAGGGGCTGTTCCCCGTGGAACTCGGTGCCACGGAGCGGTGCGATGCCTGCTGTTCGGACAATATGTCTCCTTGTTCGTGCCAGGTGTGGTGGCTGCGGGGGCGTTCACGGGAGTGGCCCACGCGCTCGGTGGTCAGCCGAGGTCGGGCGGGGGGTTCACCACTCTTCGATTTGGTCGATCGATTCTCAAGGCGCCGGTTCCAGAGAAGGTGTGGAGCAGGTCGAGTTCGCCGCGGACCACCGTGGCGAGGCGACGGATGCCGATCCTGATGTTCTCGGGCGTCGGATAGCAGAAGGAGAGTCGCATCTCGCTCCGACCTCCCCCGTCGGCATAGAAGGCTGTTCCGGGCGTATAGGCCACGAGCTCTGTCACCGCTCGAGGCAGCATCTGCTTGGAGTCGAGCTCGTCAGGCAGGGTGACCCATACGTAGAACCCGCCGTTGGGGTTGGTCCAGCTCAGCTCCGGCAGATGCTCCGACATGGCAGAGAGCATCGCCTCCTTGCGCTGTCGATAGACACCTCGGAAGACATCGATCTGGGCCCGCCAATCGGCGGTGTTCAGATACTCGTTGACAACGAGCTGGTTGAAGGAGCTGGGGGAGAGGATCGCCGATTCCGCCGCGAGCACGAGCTTCTCGCGGATCGCATGCGGAGCGAGGACCCATCCCACTCGGAAGCCCGGCGCGAGGGTCTTGGAGAAGGAGCCCAGATAGATGACTCCGTCGTCCTCCATGGTGCGCAGCGGCGGCGGTGGGGCCTCGTCGAACCAGAGCAGGCCGTACGGGTTGTCCTCGACGACGAGGATGCCGTTGCTGCGGGCGATCTCGAGGATCTCGGGGCGTCGGGCGGCGCTCAGCGTCACGCCCGCCGGATTGTGGAAGTTGGGCACCGTGTAGAGGAATTTGATCGTGGATCCGGCAGCCCGCTCCGCCGCGATCGTCTCGCGCAGAGCCTGGGGGATGAGCCCGTCCGCATCCATCGCCACATGCACGGTCCGAGCCTGATAGGAGCGGAATACGCCGATGGCACCCACGTAGCTGGGTGCTTCGGCGAGCACGACGTCTCCGGGATCCAGGAACAGCTTCGCGACGAGGTCGATCGCCTGCTGCGATCCCGTTGTGGTGACGACATCGTCCACACCGGCTCGGATGCCCTCCTCGGCCATCACCTCGAGGATGTGCTCGCGCAGCGCGGGAACCCCCTGCCCGGATCCGTACTGCAGGGCCATCGGGCCCTGCGTGCGCATGACGGTGTCGAACGCAGAGCGGATGAGGTCCTCGGGCAGCGCGGCGACGAATGGCATCCCGCCGGCCAATGAGACGACCTCCGGGCGGGACGCCACCGCGAACAGAGCGCGAACCTCCGATGCGGACAGGCCGGCGGTGCGGGCGGCGTATGCGCCGTACCAGGGGTCGAGATTGGTGCCGCGGTTGGTGCTGCTGCTGTCCTGCACGTCATCCTCGCTTCTTCGGAGCCCGCGTGACGGTGTCTGCGCCGGTGATCAGCGCTGCTGGAAATGGCCCCGAAGCCGACGGCCGAAGGCCGCGGATTCCCAACATAGTGAACGGGAGATGGGGGAGGACGCAGAAAGGCCCGCCCGGCGAGTGCCGAGCGGGCCTTCAACGAGCATCCCGACGGCTATGCCAGGAATGCTGCCAATTCTGATTCGAGCGCGGGCTTCGGCTTGGCGCCGATGACCGACTTGACGACCTCGCCGCCCTTGTAGACCTTCATGGCCGGGATGGAGGTGATGTGATACTTCGCGGCGGTCTCGGGGTTCTCGTCGACGTTGAGCTTGACGATCGAGATCTTCTCGCCGTTCTCACTGGCGATCTGCTCGAGGATCGGTCCGACCGCGCGACACGGTCCGCACCATTCGGCCCAGAAGTCCACCAGGACCGGCTTGTCCGAGTTGAGGACGATGTCCTGGAAGGTGGCGTCGGTCACCTGGGTGAGATTCGACATGTGCGGCTCCTTGCTTGGGTCAGTGGAAAGTGTATAGCGGTGCGCAGTGCGGCTCGGCCGCGGACGGAGGGGGTGGCCGGCGAGCTCCGACCAGCCATGGTTCAGGGCTGGCCGACCAGCTCGCCGTCGGCGTCGATCCTGCTGCCGGCCGCCGGTGAGCGCGCCCGTCAGGGATACGCCCTTCGCCTGCGACTCCAGATCGGCCGGCAGACTCGGCCAGATAGTGCTCGGCGTCGAGCGCGGCGACCGTGCCCGATGCCGCGGCGGTGATCGCCTGACGGTAGGTGGGGTCGATCACGTCACCCGCGGCGAAGACGCCGGGCTGGTTGGTGTCGCGACGAGCGACCTGCGACCGCGATGGTCCCCTCGACGGTGAGGTCGAGCTGGTCGTGGAAGAGATGGACTCGAGGGTCGTTTCCGACGGCGATGAACAGGCCCGTGATGTCGAGGTCGCGCTCGGTGCCGTCGACGGTGTCGCGGAGCGTGATGCTGTGCACGCCGGTGCTGTTCTCGTCGCCGTGGATGGCAGCGACCTCGGCATTCCAGACGAACTCGATCTTCGGGTTGTCGATCGCGCGCTGCTGCATGATCTTCGAAGCGCGAAGCGCGTCTCGGCGGACGATGACATGCACCTTGTCGGCGAAGCGCGTGAGGAAGGTCGCCTCCTCCATGGCCGAGTCGCCGCCGCCGACGACGGCGATGATCTGCTTGCGGAAGAAGGCGCCATCGCAGGTGGCGCACCATGAGACGCCATGGCCGCTGAGCCGTTCCTCGTCGGGCAGGCCGAGCTTGCGGTACGCGGAGCCGGTGGAGACGATGACAGAGAGCGCCTCGTGCACCGCGCCGGAGCCGAGAGTCACGGACTTGACCGGACCGGACAGATCGACGGAGACGACGTCGTCGTAGACGACCTCGGTGCCGAATCTCTCGGCCTGCTCGCGGAACCTGTCCATCAGCTCCGGGCCCATGATGCCTTCGGGGAACCCGGGGAAGTTCTCGACGTCGGTCGTGTTCATCAGCTCTCCGCCGGCTTCGACGGAACTGGCGATCAGGAGGGGCTCGAGCTCCGCCCGGGCGGCGTAGATGGCGGCCGTGTATCCAGCGGGACCGGATCCGATGATGATCATCTGGCGCACTGCAGACTCCTCGACTGTCGTGACACGTACATTGCGCGGCCGCATCGCGACCCGCTCTGGCTTCAACCCATGCTAGGTGCGGGCAATTCCCGGCGCCTGAGGGTCGGCACTCCCCCGTCCGGGGAGGGCCGGCGTGCGTTCGATCCCATGTGTTCGGCCGGTGAGGGAGCCATCCTGCGTGCCGCGTTCGACCATCCGCGCGCACACATGCGCATGGCTCAGCGACCGAACCGGCGTCCGAGGATCGAGGTCATCGCAGCCAGGTCCGGCGATCGCAGCAGGCGGAGCGCTCCGACGTACACGCCGGACATCACGACGCCGAGGACCACCATCGTCAGGATCGCCGGCGCACCGCCGGACATGGCGAAGCCATCCTCCCGAAACGCGCCCAGCAGGAGCGCCGACGAGATAGCCGGCGATGCCCGCCGGCACGGCTGCCGCGAGGTCGAGGATGAGGCTGCGCGCGATCGGCGCCGGGTCGGCCGCGACCTTGCGTCGCAGCAGCACGGATGCGATCACGAGCTGGATGGCTCCCGCGATCGAGACGACCGCGGCGATGCCCATGGCGATCCGTTCCACGGGGAGCAGGCTGCAGGCCAGCACGCCGCCGATCACCAGCACCACCTGCACGATCGTGAAGGCGAAGGGAGTCCGGGTGTCGCCGAGCGAGTAGAAGACGCGCTGCACCACGAAGAGCAGGCTGAACGGCACGAGCCCCACCAGATAGGCGACGATGACCGCGGCCATCTGCTGCACATCACCGAAGTCCCCGGTGAACACGCGGGCGAACGGGCCCGCGCAGACGATGAGCACCGCTGTGGCGAGCGTCAGGGCGAGGGCCACCGCGCGCAGCGCTGTCGTGAGATCGCCGCGCAGCGCCGTGAGGTCGCCACGGCTCGCATGCTCGCTCATGGTCGTGTACAGCGCCGTGACGATGGACACGGTGATGATCGAGTGGGGGAGCATGAAGATCAGCCACGACGTCGCCATGGTCGCAGCGCTCGCGCCCCGACCCGTGGCGATGAGCGAGACGTTGGTCTCCACGACACCGGCCACCTGACCGGCGACGAGCATTCCGAGGGTCCAGCCCGCAGCTCGCGCCGCCGAGCCGAGACCGACGCCCCGCCAGCCGAAGTCGGGCCGATAGCTGAGCCCCACGCGGCGCCAGAACGCGAACAGGACGACCGCCTGGGTGGCGATTCCGAGCGTCGCCCCACCGGCGAGCAGCGCGATCATCGCTGCCGACCAGTCATCGGGCGCGCGATCGGGATCTGCTCCGTGCACGGCCATGAATACGCCGATGCTCGCGATCCCGATCACGTTGTTGAGCACCGGCGCCCAGGTGAACGGACCGAAGGACTTGCGCGCGTTCAGCACCTCACCCAGCAGGGCATAGAGGCCGAGGAAGAAGATCTGCGGGAGGCTCCAGTAGGCGAAGGCCGTCGCGAGGCGCACATTCTCGGCCGGAACATCGGCGGAGGTGAAGAGATCGACGAGCAGCGGGCGCCGAGAGGGTGGCGAGCGCTCCGATGACGGCGAAGCCGATCAAGGCCAGGGTCACGAGCTTGTTGACGTACGCTCCCCCGCCGTCCGGACCGCGGCTGGCGCGCACGATCTGCGGGCACGAGCACAGCGCTCAGCAGCCCGCCGCCGATGATCGCGTAGATGCTCGCGGGCACGATCGTCGACACCGAGAAGGCGTCGGCGCTTCCGACTTCCGACCACGCCGATCGCCTGCGCGAGGACGATCGCCTTCACGAAGCCGAGCACCCGGGAGACCAGCGTCCCCGAAGCGAGGAGGGCGCTGGAGCGACCGAGAGAGCTCATTCGCCGGGCCCGGTTCTGCCGGAGCGTGGGTCAGGTCGAGAGCGGCACGGGCGTCAGCGCCCGCGGCCATGCGACGGCGGCGCACGATGTTCCGGTAGATCCCGAAGCCGAACAGGGCCACGACGAGCACTCCGGTCACGATGTAGACGGCCGTCTCCCAGTAGGTCTGCACGTCGAGGAGACAGTAGGTGGGGCCGTCGATCTGCAGGCCCGTCGAGGCGCTAGAGAGCGTGATCGCGATGGTGAGGGTGCCGTTCGCGATCCATTTCGCTGGAAGGAACACCCGTTGGCTCTCACCGGGCTCGATGGCGGCCGACGTAGCGCTCCATGATGATCCGACCGTTGCTCGGCCTCGGATCGACGATGACGTCGACCGGGTAGCCGAGGTTGTTGCGGACGTAGATCGGCACCGCGTCGAATTGGCCCGCCGCGATGATCGGGCTGCCGGGGAGCAACCGTCACGGCATGCAGGACGTCGTCGAAGTGACTTCGCGTCTCCTCCGCGGCCGCCTGCCAGCCGGCAGGGTCGGATGCCCAGCCCGCGGAGAGGACGGCGAGCAGGCGGTCCGCTCCCGTCCGATGAGCAGTTCGGGCGTCGCGACCACGGATGCATACGGGGTGATCTCGTGCATCGAGGTCCAGCAGCTGCCCGACGGTCTCCGCCCCGGCCCTGGACGAATCGACGAGGCTGCCGACGGGGCTGGTGGCGGTGCTGATGGCGGAGGAGCTGATCGCTGCCGGTCCCGCATCTCCGACACCAGGGAGGATGCGCAGGGTGGCGAGCGCCGTGGTGAGTCCGTCCGACGTGGTCTCCGCGGCGCGATCGAGGGTGACGAGCACGGTGCTTGTGCGGCCGGGGCGCTCGACAGCCGTGGCGGCGAGCTGCGCGCTCGCCATCGCGAGTCCAGCCTGGACCCCGGCGTCCGTCTCAGCGAAAGCCGCGTCGGAGAGGCTCGCGGAGATGCCGCTGTCGGCGACCAGGGCCGTCGTCTCGCCCACGCTCTGCACCGACTCCGCAGTGAGCGATCCGCCGGTCGGGGATCCGCCGGTCATGTTGTCGCTGGACAGGATCACCCGTGAGAGCCCGGCGCCGGCGAAGAACGCAAGGTCCTGAGCGGAGACGGAATCTGCGGACGGCCATGCGATGTCTTCGGTGGTCCAGTCCCAACGCAGCAGATCGTCGAGGCTCGGAACGGGCTCACCGGCCGGAGCCGCAGTGCCCGGCGTCGGCGACGCGGCTGGGGGAGGAGGCAGGCGTCTCCGAGCCGCCGAAGGTCGCCGAGTCCAGCGCCCAGAGCAGGGACGTCGCACTCAGAGGGCTGGTGACGCCGGCCGCTCGCTCGAGGGAGAGATCGGCATCTGCATACTGCAGCGGGAATACATCGTTCGGCAGGCTCGAAAGGCCGGTCAGCCACTCGAGCGCGCTGGCGGGAGCGGCCGCGCCCAAGGCGCGGATGGACGCGATGATGCGCGGGTCCAGGGCGATGATGGCGTTCGGTGCCGAGGCGAGCGCGTCGAGCTTGCGGCTGAGCGCTCCCTCGGTCGACGTGTATTCGCTGAGCTGATCCGCGCTGAGGACACCGTCCTGGCCGGGCGCCACCGTCACCGGCACGACGATTGCAGTGTCGATCGTGCTCGGAGCGAGACCGTCCGCCCAGACCACGGCGGTCGCGATGCTGATGTCGACTCCGTCGGCGGTGCTCTCGGTGCCGACTCCAGCTGGCGCACCATCGACCTCGAGGGTCGCTCCGATCAGGTGCGGACCCCACCCGGCGGGGGAGAGCAGCGCACCGACCGTGGCGGCCGGGATCGTGATGTCGATGGCTGTCGAGCCTCCCGGCGCCGACCTCCGGGGTCGAGACGGTGGCGGCGAGGGCTCCGCTGACCGACCCTGGATCGTCGATCGCGGCGGCGAGGTCGGAGCGGTCTGCCAGCTGGCCTTCGATCCGGATCTCGAGTGCGCCCGCGCCGATGGGATCGGCGGTGCCGTTGCTGAGCGTGCCGGTGAGCACCAGATCCGACCCCGAGCGGAGGACCGCTCCACGTGGAGCACTGACTAAGAGCTCCACGGTTCCCGCGGCCTCGGAGGACTCCGTCGGTGCAGTCTCGGCGGCCATGGAGGGGGCGGCCTGCCCGCCCGCCAGGAACCCGATCGCGATCGCGGCGCTCAACATGGCGCCTCCGATCGATCGGGGCAGGATCCGAGTGCCGAGGGGGGTCACAGCCGCGCGCCGGCTCCGGGTCCGACTCATCGGGCGATCGCGCTGACCGTGCCGCGCGCGCCGCATCGATCGGACGCTCCCATGGGCCCGAGTTTAGGCCCGGCCACCATCGCCTGACATGTGGGCGCGGCGGTCTCGCACGATCGGATGGGCTCGACGTGCGGCCTACCATGGGCGGATGGACAGCGCGGCGGCCGCACTCGATCGGCTGGCGAGCACGGCGGCCTCGAAGCCCGTCGCCCTGCTGGCGGAGGCGTTCGCGGCTGGCAGGCCACGAGCTGGCTCTGGTCGGCGGTCCGGTCCGGGACGCCTTCCTCGACCGCAGCTCCCCCGATCTGGACTTCACCACCGACGCGCGGCCTGATCGGATCCTCGAGCTGGTCCGACCGCTGGCCAGTGCGCACTGGGATGTCGGGCGCGCGTTCGGCACCATCGCCGCGCGGATCGCCGGAGAGACCGTCGAGATCACCACCTACCGCACCGAGGCCTACGGCGACCAGTCCCGCAAGCCCGAGGTGGCCTTCGGCGATGACCTGGAGACCGACCTCGCCCGGCGCGACTTCACGGTCAACGCCATGGCGCTCCGGCTTCCCGACAGGGTGCTCGTCGACCCGAGCGGCGGGATCGAGGACCTCCTGTCGCGCACCCTGCGCACTCCCGGCTCCCCCGACTCCTCGTTCGGGGACGACCCGCTGCGGATGCTCCGCGCCGCCCGGTTCTCCTCGCAGCTGGGCTTCGAGGTGACGCCGACGTGCGCGAGGCGATGACGCAGGCTGGCTCCCCGGCTCGAGATCGTCTCCGCAGAGCGCATGCGCGACCGAGCTGGAGCGGCTCGTCGGCTCGCCGTCGCCCCGGCGCGGGGCTCGAGCTGCTGGTCGACACGGGCATCGCCGACCTCGTGCTGCCGGAGCTGCCGGCTCTGCGCCTGACCGTCGATTCAGCGAGCACCGCCACAAGGACGTGTACGAGCACTCGCCTCACCGTGCTCGAACAGGCGATCGAGCTTCAGGACGAGCGACGCGACGGCCGCGGGGAGCCGAGGACACGCACCCGACCTCGTGCTCCGGCTGGCGGCCCTGCTGCACGACATCGGCAAGCCGGCGACGCGCCGGTTCGAGCCGGGCGGCGCCGGTGACCTTCCACCACCACGACGCGGTGGGCGCCTCGATGGCCAAGAAGCGCCTGCGTGCGCTGCGCTTCGACAACGACACCATCGCCCGCGTCGCCACGCTCATCGAGCTGCACCAGCGATTCTTCGGCTACACCGAGGGCGCCTGGACCGACTCCGCCGTCCGCCGCTACGTCCGCGACGCCGGCGACCAGCTCGAGCAGCTGCACATCCTCACCCGTGCCGACGTGACGACCCGCAACCGTCGCAAGGCGGATCGGCTCGGCGCACGCCTACGACGACCTCGAGACCCGGATCGCCGAGCTCGCCGAGCAGGAGGAGATGCAGGCCGTCCGGCCCGACCTCGATGGCGAGCAGATCATGGCCGTCCTCGGCATGCCGCCGGGTCGGATCGTCGGCGAGGCCTACCGCTTCCTCCTCGAGCTGCGGCTGGAAGAGGGGCCGCTCGGGCGAGGACGAGGCGACCGTCGCGACTGCTCGAGTGGTGGACGCGACCACCCGGGACGCTAAGCTATTGCGGTTGCCCAGCTTCGCCGGGCACGTGCATTCAGACCTCTTGTTGCAGACATCCCTGCAACCGCTAGACCGAAGGAGGTGGGTCAGTGACGCACAAGTACGAACTCATGGTCATCCTCGATCCCGAGATCGACGAGCGCACCGTCGCTCCGAGCTTGGACAAGTTCCTCGGAGTGATCCGTGCCGATGGTGGCACCGTCGACAACGTCGACATCTGGGGCCGTCGCCGCCTCGCCTACGAGATCAAGAAGAAGACCGAAGGCATCTACGCCGTCGTCGCCCTGACCTCGACGCCTGCTCCCGACGAAGGAGCTCGACCGCCAGCTCAACCTCTCCGAGGCAGTGCTGCGCACCAAGGTCCTCCGCGCCGAGGAGGCGACCTTCCGCCTCAAGGCGGCAGAGGCCCAGGCCGCTGCGAAGGCCGCCCACGTCAAGAAGCCGCTCCGGCGGCCGCGCCTTCCGCATCTGCGCCCTCCGCAGCTGCGCCGTCAGCGTCGGCCCCGTCAGCGCCTGCCGCTCCGGCTCCCGCAGCGTCGGCAGAAGCAGCGCCGAGCGGAGCCTGAGACATGGCCGGCGAAACGATCATCACGGTTGTCGGCAACCTGACCGCCGACCCTGAGCTGCGCTACACGCAGAACGGGCTGGCGGTCGCCAACTTCACGATCGCCTCGACTCCGCGCAGCTTCGATCGCGCGAGCAACGACTGGAAGGACGGCGACGCGCTCTTCCTCCGTGCCTCCGTCTGGCGCGAGTTCGCCGAGCACGTCGCCGGCTCCCTCACCAAGGGATCCCGTGTCGTCGCGACCGGACGTCTGCGCCAGCGCAGCTACGAGACCAAAGAGGGCGAGAAGCGCACAGCCATCGAGCTCGAGGTCGACGAGATCGGCCCCTCGCTGCGTTACGCGACCGCTCAGGTCACCCGCGCGGCCGGAGGCTCCGACCGTGGCGGCAACGGTGGCGGAAGCCAGGGTTACAACAGCGGTGGCGGCAACAGCGGCGGCGGCGGCAGCCGCGGTGGATCCTCGGGCGGCGACGAGCCGTGGGCCAGCCCGCCCGCGGTCCAGGGCGGCGGCGGATCTTCAGGCGGCGACGTCTGGAACACCCCCGGCTCCTACGACGACGACACCCCGTTCTGATCCAGCAGATCTGAATCAGAACCCGAGTCGTCGACTCCCCTGCGCGGCTCAGGCCGACAGATCCCCAATCATCAGTTCCAGGTCACTGACCTGCAGTTCGTAAGGAAGGCCCCATGGCCGGCAAGTCGAGCGGCGACCGCCGCAAGTCTCCTCGTACCAAGGGCGGCAAGCCCGTCGCCCCAGCAAAGTCGCATCCGCGTCGGCGTCATCGACTACAAGGATGTCGCGACGCTGCGCAAGTTCATCTCGGAGCGTGGAAAGATCCGCGCCCGTCGCATCACGGGCGTCTCCGTGCAGGAGCAGCGCCTCATCGCGCGAGCGGTGAAGAACGCTCGCGAGATGGCTCTCCTGCCCTACGCCGGATCGGGAAGGTAGCCCCTGTGTCCAAGCTCATCCTGACGCACGAGGTCACCGGCCTCGGCACCCCGGGTGACGTCATCGACGTCAAGCCCGGCTATGCGCGCAACTACCTGATCCCCCAGGGCTTCGCCGTGGCGTGGACCCGCGGTGGCGAGAAGCAGGTCGACTCCATCAAGGCGGCCCGCGCCGCCCGTGAGCTCGCAACCATCGAAGAGGCGCAGGCGCTCAAGGCCAAGATCGAGTCCGCACCCGATCACGCTCAAGGTCAAGGCCGGGACCGGCGGACGGCTGTTCGGCTCGGTCAAGACCTCCGACGTCGCCGCACGCGGTCGCAGGCAGCCGGCCTCGGCGAGATCGACAAGCGCAAGATCGAGATCGGCACGCCCGATCAAGGTCACCGGCACCCATGAAGCCACCGTGCGCCTCCGCGACGACATCGCGGCGACGATCACCCTCACGGTGGTCGCCGCGCGCTGATCGCACGCAGCTTCGAACGGCGGTTCGGCAGGCTCTTTCTGGAGCCGACCGGGCCGCCGTTCCGCATTTCCGGTGCTCTGCTCTACTGCCGTCACGACACTCGCTGGCACGTCCGGACGCGACGCGACTGTCGCTGGAGAACGGTCATGTACTACGACAGATATCACTCCGGAAGTCAAGTGGCGGACAACCCTCGACCAATGCTTGAGGGCAGTTATCCACAGGGGTTCTGCACATGGGGAAACTGCTGATCAGGCCCCGTAAGGGGGACACTCCTCCACATCGCATTCCGCGCGTGTCGTCGGCGGTTCCCACACGTGTGCGATCTTGTCCGCATCTTCTCCACAGCGTTGTGCACAACGTGGAAAGCCGTTCGCGGGTACCGTCATCTGTGCGCCGCGGCCCGGCGTCCGACCAGTGTCGGACGCGACGGGTATACAGGGATGGCGGGCCTATCACGAGGCTCCGTCACAGCCCATCGGCCGACTACGTCGGCGAACGCGGCGGGATGGCTGTCGACCGGGGGGCCGGTCGTCCGTCGATGCGGGGCATGTCTCCGCTGGAAAGAGGGGGATCGTGTCGATCGCACATCTGGGGATCGCAGCGGAGAGCCGCTACGACGCACCGCGCAGCGAGCCCCGTGGACCCGAACGCACTCCTCCCCACGATCTGCTCGCGGAGCAGAGCGCTCTGGGGGGCATGCTGCTGAGCAAGGACGCCGTGGCCGACGTCCTCGAGTGCGTCAAGGGGGTCGACTTCTACCTGCCCAAGCACGAGGTCATCTTCGAGGCCGTGCTCGACCTCTACGCCCATGGCGAGCCGACCGATGTGATCGCTGTGACCGACCAGCTGACCAAGTCGGGCGACCTCTCCCGTGCCGGCGGTGCGGACTACCTGCACACCCTCACGAGCATCGTGCCGACAGCGGCCAACGCCGGCTATTACGCCGAGATCGTCGCGGAGCGCGCCGTTCTGCGCCGCCTCGTCGAGGCCGGCACCCGCATCGTGCAGATGGGCTACGCGAGCGAGGGCGAGGTCACCGACCTCGTCAACAATGCTCAGGCTGAGATCTACGCGGTCACTCGCGAGCGGGAGGCGGAGGACTACGTGCCGCTCACCGACGCGGTCGCTGCCGCCATCGACGAGATCGAGGCCGCGCAGCACCGCGACGGATCGATGACCGGCGTCCCGACCGGCTTCACCGAGCTGGACGACCTCACCAACGGATTCCACGGCGGACAGATGATCGTCGTCGCAGCTCGACCCGCCATGGGAAAGTCCACGCTCGCGCTCGACTTCTGCCGTGCCGCGGTCGGTGAAGCACGGCATGCCGTCGGTCTTCTTCTCGCTCGAGATGGGGCGCAGCGAGATCGCCATGCGACTCATGTCCGCCGAGGCGGCCATCCCCCTGCAGCACATGCGCAAGGGCACGCTTCAGGGCGACGACTGGACGAAGATCGCGCAGACCCGCGGCCGCATCAACGACGCCCCGCTGTACATCGACGACAGCCCGAACATGACGCTGGTCGAGATCCGGGCGAAGTGCCGCCGGCTCAAGCAGAAGGTCGGCCTCAAGATGGTCGTCATCGACTACCTGCAGCTCATGACCTCCGGCAAGAAGGTCGAGAGCCGCCAGCAGGAGGTCTCCGAGTTCTCCCGGGCGCTGAAGCTGCTCGCGAAGGAGCTGCAGGTGCCGGTCATCGCGCTGTCCCAGCTGAACCGAGGGTCGGAGCAGCGCGCCGACAAGCTGCCCGCCATCTCCGACCTCCGCGAGTCGGGCTCGATCGAGCAGGACGCCGACATGGTCATCCTGCTGCACCGCGAGAGCGTGTACGACAAGGACAGCCCTCGCGCGGGCGAGGCCGACCTCATCGTCGCCAAGCACCGCAACGGTCCGACCCGAACGATCACCGTCGGCTTCCATGGCCACTACTCGCGATTCGTGGATCTTCCGCCCGGACACTGACCCCGCCTCCGCGCAGGTCACGAGCAGGAGCGGTGTCGTAGGGTTGATGCGCCCATGCACCAGGAGATCGTCATGCCCGCCCCGCGCACCGTGTCACCCTCGGAAGCCTCCTCGGCATTCTCCTCGGCACTCTCGGCGCTGTTCCTCGGCCGCGCGATCGCAGGGCTGCTGCTCGGCGCGGCAGTGACCTTCTCGGCGACCAATCACTCCGCGGCCTACGGCAGCGTGGTATTCGGTGCCTGGGCCGTCATCCAGTCGATCGTCCTGATCGCGAGCGCCGTGCGCGACGGCCGCGGGCCCGGGCAGAGGATCCTGCTCGCGCAGGGGGTTCTCGGCGGTGTGATCGGAGCTGCCGCGCTGGCGCTGACGGGCTTCGGGCTCGGCGCGCTCCTCCTCGTCGTCACCGCCTTCGCCGCCGTGACCGGAGCGCTCGAGCTGTATCGCTCCATCCGGATCGAGCGAGGCACGGCCGTTGCCCGCGAGAGCCTGTTCGTCGGCGTGCTCACCGCAGTCCTCGCCATCGTCTTCCTCGCCATCCCGCCCGACGAGGTGCTCGCCGTCGGACTCATCGGCGGCTACGGGATCGTCGTCGGCGTCTATCTCGCGATCGCGGGAATCTCGCTGAGGCTGCCCGCGTCCCGCTCCGACGCAGCGCGTGCTGATGGCGCGGCCGACCAGGTGGGGAGTCCTGATGGCGACCCCCTCGCGCGCGGAACGCTTCCGACCTGCAGAACTCGTCGGACTCGCCCTCTTCGTGGCCCTATTCGCCGGCGCCGTCGTCGGATTCACCACGCGAGAGATCAACCTCGCGGCGATCTTCGCGGGAATCGGCTTCATCGTCGCCCTGCTCATCCTGGCGATGCTGGCGATGGCGGTCGGCTCGGATCCGGGCGCCCACGCCCCGCTGGATCCGCCCAAGCCGAAGGCGGGCGATGCGGGGTCGCCCCCCTCGGCCGAGACGGCGCAGCCGCACAGGCAGTCGGACGCGCGGCCAGCGGTTCAGGCCGATGAGGGCGACGCGCCCTGATCGACCCGCGCTGATCGACCCGCGCTGATCGACCCGCGCTGATCGACCCCATCGACCCGACATCCCGTCGACACCGTGCGCGTGGGTGCGGCCGTTCAGCTGGACGGCGCGATGATGTCGACGAGCTCGCTCGCCAGACCCGCGTAGCCCGCGGGCGTCAGCGCCGTCAGCGATGCCTTGGCATCGATGCCGATGTCGAGGCCGTCGATGAACTCGGCCAGGCGCGCGCCGTCGACGCGGTGACCGCGCGTCAGATCCTTCAGCACCGCGTACGGATCGGCGATGGAGCTCCTCCCCGCGACCACCTCTGCGCGGATGACCGTCTGCACGGCCTCCGCCAGCACCTCCCAATTGACGTCGAGGTCGGCGGCCAGCTTGGTGCTGTCGATGGCGATCTCACCGAGTCCCCGGCCGATGTTGTCGAGTGCCAGCATCGAATGGCCGAGGCCGACGCCGATGTTGCGCTGGGTCGTGGAGTCCGTGAGATCGCGCTGCAGTCGGGAGGTGACAAGCGTGGCAGACAGGGAGTCGAGCACCGCGGCGGACAGCTCGAGGTTGGCCTCCGCGTTCTCGAACCGGATCGGGTTGATCTTGTGCGGCATCGTCGACGAGCCGGTGGCGCCCGGGACGGGGATCTGTCGGAAGTAGCCGATCGAGATGTAGGTCCAGATGTCCGTGCACAGGTTGTGCAGCACGCGCCCGATGTGCACGACGACGCCGTAGAGCTCGGCCTGCCAGTCGTGCGATTCGATCTGGGTGGTGAGCGGATTCCAGGACAGCCCGAGGGAGGTCACGAACTCGCGCGAGAGGTTCATCCAGTCGATCTGCGGATCGGCGGCCAGGTGCGCGGCGAACGTGCCGGACGCTCCGTTGAACTTGCCGAGGTACTCGACCGCGTCGAGGCGTCGGACGAGCCTGTCGATGCGATGCACGAATACGGCCAGCTCCTTGCCCATCGTGGTGGGAGTGGCCGGCTGACCGTGGGTGCGGGCGAGCATCGCCTCGCTCCGGAGCTCGACGGCGAGGCCGCGCAGCATGTCGACGACCTGGATCAGCTTCGGACGCCACACCTGCTGGATCGCGTCACGCACCGTCAGCGCGTAGGCGAGGTTGTTGATGTCCTCGCTCGTCGCCGCGAAGTGGGTCAGCTCAGCGATCGCGGTGAGGCCCAGGGCATCGAGTCGGCGACGGATGAAGTACTCCACCGCCTTGACATCGTGCCGTGTGGTCGCCTCGAGGGTCGCGAGCTCGTCCACGTCCTCCGAGCCGAAGTCCGCCACCGTGCGACGCAGGCTTCGCGCCTGGTCGGCGGTCAGTCGAGAGCTGCCGAAGTACCCATGGTCGGTCAGGTAGATCAGCCATTCCACCTCGACGTGCAGGCGGGCACGGTTGAGGCCCGCTTCGCTGAGGTGCGATCCGAGCTCCCGGACCGCTTCGCGGTACCGGCCGTCGAGGGGACTCAGGGGCTGTGCAGGCAGGCTGGTCATCGTGCGGGAGCTCCGATCGTGGGGGTGACGGCAGCGATGAGGCCGGCGCAGGACCTCTCTATCATGGCGAGGACCTCACCGAATCGGGCGTCCTCCCCGTAGTACGGATCGGGGACCTCCCCATCGCCGGGCTCGGGATCGAAGTCGCGCAGGAGTCGGATGCGCCCCTCGGCAGCGGCGTCCGGAGCGAGAGCTCTCAGGGCCGACAGGTGGGAGCGATCAAGGGCGAGGATCAGGTCCAGCTCTGCGAACTCCTCGGCCGCGAACTGGGCCGCGATGTGAGACGAGCCGTCGAATCCGCGGACCTCGAGAGCTGCGACGGTGCGAGGGTCGGCACCCTCCCCGACATGCCAGGAACCGGTGCCCGAAGAGCGCACCGCGATCCGATCGTCGAGGCCGGCCTCGACGACCAGGCGCCGGAACACGACGTCAGCCATCGGCGAACGGCAGATGTTGCCGGTGCAGACGAATGAGAGGCGATAGGGCTCGGAGTCGCTCCGCGGCGCGGGCAGTGTGACGAAAGGCGAGCTGTGGAAAGGCATCACAGGGATTCTCCCAAACACCGGACGTGGACGACGACACAGCCGCGGTCTGCCGCCCGCGTCCGTGCACAGGACGCGACTGTCGCCAGATATCCCCAGATCCTGCAGACGAACTGGTTCGCGGGCCGGCACGGCACAGGATGAGCGGGTGTCGATCGACTCCGCCGCCATGTCCGGTCCCGCGCTGATCGGGCTGGCGGAGCGCGCGCGAGCAGAGCTGGCTGCGGTCCGCGCGGATCTGACGGCGCTCGACCCGGTGGTCTGGCGTTCGCTCGCGGCTCGGCGAGTGGCGGTCATCATCGACGACCTGCGCGCCGAGCTCCTGAGGGCGGAGGCAGCGATCGGCGACGGCGAGCGCATGATCCGGTCGCTGCAGTGATCGGCGAGGTCGGGTGACCAGCGGGGAGCTGGTCATCTCGGGCGGGGGATCGCTCATCATCGCCACCGACGAGCTGGACGCCATCATCCATCGCTGCGGTCCGATCGCACGACGGCTCGAGGCCATCGCCGACGATCTGGCCACGATGTCCGATCTCGCCGCTCATGGAGCATCTGTCCCGGCGCCGCGGACCGCCACCGCATCGACCGCATTCACGTCGTCGGCACGGCTATGCCAGCGCACCGCCGACCGGCTGCACGACCTCCGGACGGGCCTCATGCGCGCTCGAGATGAGTACTCCCAGCTGGAATGGCGGCTGCGGGCCCGGATGGCCGAATGGTCGACCGACGTCGCCTTCAGCGCAGGCAGCTCGGTCGGCTTCGGGCTCGCCATGCTGGGTCCCGGGGGCGTGCTCGGCCTGGCGGCGGCCCTCTTCGCAGGCAGGTCCGAGCTGCAGCTGATCGGTGCGGCCACCGGGAAGCGGCTGCGTGAGCATCCGGAGCTCCTCGCCGATCCGGCGTTCCTCGCGTTCGTGCGCCTCGCGGTCGACGCCGCCGACGACGCCGTCCGAGGCGCCGCCCACCTCCCTTCGGCGCTCGGCACTCCTGATGGTGCGGGCTTCGGCCCATCCCGGCCGCCGGCGCCGATCCCCAGCCAGGATCTCGAGGGCAGGCAGTGGCTGGCGTCGCTCGCGCTCGCCGCGGTCACCCTCACCGCAAAGGGAGGCGTCACTCGAGTGCGGCTGAGCACCCGTCCCGCGGGCAGCGCGAGCGCGCCGCGGACGCTCGGCGCTCTCGCGCGCCGCATCCCGGGCCATGAGCCAGGCGCAGCTGCGGGGACGTCAAAGGGGGCGGGGGACAGCGATGCAGGGGACGAGCCCCAGGTGAGGATCGAGCGCTATCTCGACGACTCCGACTCCGAGCGCTTCGTGGTCTACCTGGGCGGCACTGCCGACTTCGGCCTGCCCCCCGGAGATGAGCCCTTCGACATGACCTCCAATATCGCGAGCGTCGCCGACCGGAACTCGGCGGCGCTCGAGACCGCCCGGGCGGCCATGCGTGCCGCGGGAATCGACACTGTCGCGCCCGTGCTCTTCGTCGGATACTCCCAGGGCGGCCTGCTGGCGGAGCGTCTGGCGGACAGCGGCGACTACACCGCAGCGGGCGCGGTGACCTTCGGCTCACCCGGCACGGGGATCGTCGATCCCCGCATCCCCGTAGTGGCGATCGCCCATTCGGACGATCTCGTGCCCGCTCTGGGCGGCATGCGTTCGCCCGATGGCGCCCCAACGCATGTGACCGTCGAACGCGCGGCGCTGGCCGGTTCGCCGTTTCCGGAGGGTCAGACGCTGCCGGCCCACGACATGGCGGCCTACCGGCGAACAGCGGAGCTGGCGGACGCCTCGTCAGAGGATCGCCTGGTCGCCGCGCGTCGCGAGGTCCTGGAATTCCTGGAGGGCAGCCGGTTCGGCGAGGCGACCGAGTTCCGTGGAATCAGAGTCCTCCCGTGAGCGGAGGGGGTGTGCGGAGGGGAGGCTTCGAGTGCTGCGAGAGACGATCGCTCGGTGGATCCGTCAGCGGCGGGTGCCCGCGAGCGGACGCAGGATCAGTCCGATGATCCAGTTGAAGATGCCCATCACGAATGCGCCGAGCACGCCCCACCAGAAGCCTTCGACGGACAGGCCGAAGCCGATGCCATCACTGATCCAGGCGACGAGCAGGAAGAGGAGTCCGTTCACGACCAGCGCGATCAGGCCGAGGGTCAACAGGTAGAGCGGGAACGCGACGATCCGGATGGCTGTGCCGATCAGTCCGTTGACCACCCCGAAGATGACGGCGAGAAGCGCGTAGGTGAGCAGTGTCTCGACCATGCCGCCGGGCGCATAGGCGCTGACGGTGACCCCGTTGTCGAGGGGACCGATGATCAGGGTCGTCAGCCAGAGGGCGACTCCGTTCCCGACCAGGGCGACCAGCAACCTCCGCATGGCTCAACTATGGCATCCGCGCCCGGTCCGCGCCTCTCCAGCGCGCGGGAGGCGATGCTGTCGCGCAAATAGACTCGGGCACTGTGACCGACGAACGACCGCCCGTCCGCCTCCGTCCTGAGATCGCCGCCCTTCCGGCCTATCGCCAGGGACGCACCGCGGCCTCCGACGGCTTCAAGCTCTCCTCCAACGAGAATCCGTTCGACCCGCTCGCCAGCATCCTCGAGGCGGTCGCGGCGGCCGTCGACATCAATCGCTACCCCGACGCCACCGCCCGTGCACTTCGGGAGAAGCTCGCACCGCGCTTCGGTGTCGGCGTGGACGAGGTGCACGTGGGAGCCGGCTCGGTCTCCCTGCTGAGCCAGTTCATCAACGCCGCCGCGGGGCCCGGGCGACGAGGTGCTCTACTCCTGGCGATCGTTCGAGGCCTACCCTGGTCTCGTCACCGTGTCGGGGGCGACGAGCGTGACGGTGCCCAACCTCGCCGACGGCCGGCACGACCTGCCTGCGATGGCGGCCGCGATCACCGACAGGACGCGGGTGGTCCTCGTCTGCTCGCCCAACAACCCCACCGGAGGCGTGGTCACCGCCGCGGAGTTCTCCGCCTTCATGGCCGAGGTCCCCGCCGATCTGCTGGTCCTCCTCGACGAGGCCTACGCGGAGTTCGTCCGCGACGACGCCGCGGTCGACGGGCATGCCCTGGTCGGCATGTACCCGAACCTGGTCATCCTGCGCACGTTCTCGAAGGCATGGGGGCTGGCCGGCTTGCGACTCGGCTATGCCATCGGGCCGGAGCGCGTGCTCGATGCCGCGCGGGCGGCCGCCATCCCGCTGTCCGTCACCGGTCCTGCGCAGGCGGCCGGCGCGGCCGCGCTGGACCACGAGGCCGAGCTCGTCGCACGCGTGGAGCACATCATCGCCCGACGGAGCGAGGTGCGCAGTGCGCTGCTCGAGGCAGGTCTGCCGGTGCTGCAATCGCAGGGCAACTTCGTCTGGCTGCCCCTCGCGGCAGACGCCGAATTCGCCGCAGACATCTTGAACGACCACGGTCTCGTCACTCGCGCATTCCCCGGCGATGGAGTGCGGGTGTCGATCGGAGAGGCCGAATCCGTGCAAAAGCTCAAACAAGCCGCGGTGGACATTGTGGAGAACCTACCGACGAGGCCTGAGACGAGCCGGATAGATTAGGGCGCGGCCCGGCTCCGGTCGGAGCTCGGTTCAGTGAACGAACGGCGTGCTGCCGGAAGAAGATCGGAGGCGCTCGTGGCCGAGCTATCACGGGGAGCCCAGGCGGATCTGCCCACGGAATTCGACGAAGACGACATCGGCACCCTGGACACAGTTCGCGTGCTGGCCGCGGACGGCTCGTTCGCGCCCACCGAGTCGGCTGAGCGATTCCTGCCGGCTCTCGAGCGGCTGACCGAGTCCGATCACCAGCGGTTCTATCGCGACATGGTGACCGTGCGCCGATTCGACGCCGAGGCGGGCCACCTCCAGCGCCAGGGTCAGCTGGCGCTCTGGGTCCCGAGCCACGGCCAGGAGGCCGCCCAGGTCGGATCCGGCCGAGCCGCCCGAGCTCAGGACACGATCTTCCCTGCCTACCGCGAGCACGCGGTCGGCATGATCCGCGGGCATCGACCCCTTGGACATCATCCGCATGCTCCGCGGGATCACGCACGGCGGGTGGGACCCGAAGACGCACGGCAACTTCCGGCTGTACACGCTCGTGATCGCATCGCAGACCCTGCACGCGACGGGGTACGCGATGGGCATCTCCCTCGACGGGGCGCCGACGGGCGACCCCGATGTCGACGAGGCGGTCTTGGTCTACTTCGGCGACGGGGCGACGTCGCAGGGCGACGCGAGCGAGGCGCTCGTCTGGGCGGCCAGCTATCAGACGCCCCAGGTGTTCTTCCTGCAGAACAATCACTGGGCCATCTCGGTGCCCGTGAGCCGGCAGTCCCGCGTCCCGCTGGTGCAGCGCGCGTCGGGCTTCGGAATCCCGGCGACCCAGGTCGACGGGAACGACGTGCTCGCGGCATATGCGGTGACCACCCACTACCTCGACGAGGCTCGCGCTGGCCGCGGCCCCGGCTACATCGAGGCGCTCACCTATCGGATCGGCGCGCACACCACGTCGGATGATCCGACCCGGTACCGCGCCGCACGCGAGCTCGCCTACTGGGAGGCGCGGGACCCGATCGCGCGCTTCCGCCGCTACCTCGAGGCGCAGGGCGCGGACGGCGCGTTCTTCACCGACGCCGACGTCGAGGCAGCGGACCTCGCCTCCGACGTGCGCCGTCGCATGCTCGAGCTGACCGATCCGGATCCCGCGATGATCATGCAGCACGTGTACACCGACGATCACCCGGTCACCTCCGCCCAGCACGCGTGGATGCGTGCGTACGAGGCGACCTTCGAAGAAGGCAGCGCATGAGCACCACCGGGACCTGGACCATGGCGAAGGCCCTGAACTCCGGCCTGCGCAGAGCGATGGCGGACGACGACAAGGTCATCCTGATGGGCGAGGACATCGGGACGCTCGGCGGGGTGTTCCGGATCACCGAGGGCCTCGCCGCCGAGTTCGGGACCGACCGGGTCATGGACACCCCGCTGGGCGAGGCCGGGATCGTGGGCGCCGCGATCGGCCTGGCGATGCGCGGATACCGCCCGGTCTGCGAGATCCAGTTCGACGGATTCATCTACCCGGCCTTCGACCAGATCACCTCCCAGCTCGCCAAGCTCACCGCTCGGCACGAGGGCACCCAGAGCTTCCCCGTCGTCATCCGCGTGCCGTACGGCGGGCACATCGGGGCCATCGAGCACCACTCCGAGAGCCCGGAGGCCTACTTCGCGCACACGCCGGGGCTGCGCGTCGTCAGCCCGAGCACGCCCAATGACGCGTACTGGATGATCCAGCAGGCCATCCAGTCGAACGACCCGGTGATGTTCTTCGAGCCGAAGAGCCGCTACTGGCCGAAGGGCGACGTCGACGAGAGCGCACCGGCCGTGGGCATGCACACCGCACGCGTCGTGCGTGCGCGGGACCGACGCGACGGTCGTCGCGCACGGAGCCATGGTGAGCGTGCTCCTGCAGGCCGCCGAGGTCGCGGCCACCGAGGGCAGGAGCCTCGAGGTCGTCGACCTGCGATCGCTGTCGCCCGATCGACTACGCGCCGCTGATCGCGTCCGTGGAGAAGACCGGCCGGCTGATCGTGGCGCAGGAGGCCCCCGGCTCCGTCAGCGTCGGCTCCGAGATCGCGGCGACGGTCGCCGAGCGCGCCTTCTACTCCCTCGAGGCGCCCGTGCTGCGGGTGTCGGGCTTCGATGCCCCGTTCCCTCCTGCCAAGCTCGAGAAGATCTACCTGCCGGACGCCGATCGCGTGCTCGAAGCGGTCGACCGTGCTCTGGCCTACTAGCACCGGCCGATCAGGCCGCCGAGGAGCCGCATGAGTATCGCGAAGTTCGCCCTGCCCGACGTCGGGGAAGGGCCTCACCGAGGCCGAGATCGTCTCGTGGAAGGTCGCCCCGGGTGACCCTGTCGAGATCAACCAGGTGATCGTCGAGATCGAGACGGCCAAATCGCTCGTCGAGCTGCCCTCCCCCTACGCCGGCATCGTCGGCGAGCTGCTGGTCGGCGAGGGCGACACGGTAGAGGTCGGCACCGCGATCATCACCGTCTCCTCGGAGGGTGCGCATCTCGACCGCCCCGCTGAAGAACGCCGGCGCAGTCGGCCCTGCCGAACGAGGTCCAGGTCGTCGAGGCCGGGAGACGAGGCGGATGACGCGGACTCCGGTTCCGTGCTCGTCGGCTATGGCACCGGCGGTCATGCCGTCACCCGTCGCGGTGCTCGCAGGACCCCGGTCGCCGCGCCGCCGTCCCCCGTCGCCGGCACTCCGGTCATGGCGAAGCCTCCCGATCCGCAAGCTCGCGAAGGACCTCGGAGTCGATCTCAGCCGCAGTGGTCGCGACCGGCACCCGCGGCGACATCACCCGCGACGACGTCGTGCGGCATGCGGGGCAGGCGAGCGTTTTCCGCAACATCGAGACGCCGGCCTGGCCGTCCGACCGCGAGGAGCGGATCCCGGTCAAGGGCGTCCGCAAGGCGATCGCCACCGCCATGGTGCGCCAGCAAGTTCTCCGCACCGCACGTGAGCGTCTTCGTCGACATCGACGCGACGCGCACCATGGAGTTCGTCAAGCGCCTCAAGGCATCCACCGACTTCGCCGGAGTGCGGGTGTCACCGCTGCTGATCATGGCCAAGGCGATGATCTGGGCCGTGCAGCGCAACCCCACGGTGAACTCGAGCTGGACGGACAAGGAGATCGTCGTCCACCACTACGTGAACCTGGGCATCGCCGCGGCGACCCCGCGTGGACTGATCGTGCCGAACGTCAAGGACGCGCAGGACATGTCCCTGCTCAGCTCGCCCAGTCCCTCGAGCAGCTGACCCTCACCGCGCGGGAGGGCACGCACCCAGCCCGCCGAGATGGCCGACGGGACCATCACGGTCACCAACATCGGCAGCTTCGGCATGGACACGGGCACCCCGATCCTCAATCCGGGTGAGGTGGCGATCGTCGCACTCGGCACCATCAAGCAGAAGCCCTGGGTGGTGGACGGACAGGTCGTCCCCCGGTTCGTCACCACAGTGGGCGCGAGCTTCGATCACCGCGTGGTCGACGGCGATGTGGCCAGTCGCTTCACCGCCGACGTGGCGAGCATCCTCGAGGAGCCGGCCCTCCTCCTGGACTGAGCCATCCGACCCGTCGAATTGCCACCTTCGGCTCTGTACGCGCCTTCGAGAGAGCCAGATGTGGCAATTCGCCGCAGGTTCGGGAGTGACTTTGACAATCATTCTCAGGTGGAATAGCTTCGCACGGTGGTTCCTTCCGCGGCTGACCTGCCGACCCTCGACGTGCGGAAGGCGTCGCTCGCCCTCGGCGGTCGTGAGCTGTGGTCGGATCTCGACCTCAGGCTGGGCGCGGGTGCCTTCCTCGCGGTGCTCGGCCCGAACGGCGCCGGCAAGAGCAGCCTGATCCGTGCGATCCTCGGCGAGGTCGAGCTCCGGGCGGGTTCCATCGAGTTCCTCGGCGCCGCGCGCTCGGTCGGCACGGACATCGGCTACATCCCACAGCAGCGCCTCTTCGACCGCGGGGTCGGCCTTCGCGCCCGTGACCTCGTCGGCTTCGGGCTGGATGGGCACCGGCTCGGATTGCCCGTCCCGACCCGGGAACGCAGCGCCCGGATCATCGCCGCGCTGGACAGGACGGGGGCGGATGGCCTCGCAGATGCGCCGATGGGCAGCCTGTCGGGCGGTGAGCAGCAGCGGGTCCGCATCGCCCAGGCGCTGATCTCGAGGCCGCGACTGCTGCTCTGCGATGAGCCGCTGCTGTCCCTCGACCCCGGCCATCAGGTCGCGGTCACCGAGGCAATCGACGAATACCGCCGGGAGACCGGCGCGGCCGTCGTGTTCGTCACCCACGACGTCAACCCGATCCTGGACCGCATCGATCAGGTGCTCTACCTCGGCCCCCGCGGCCATCGGCTCGGTGCCCCGCGGGAGGTCCTGACGACCGAGGTGCTCAGCGATCTCTACGAGACCCATGTCGACGTCCTCGACGTGCACGGGCGGATCATCGTGGTGGCGGGCCCCGTCGAAGCCGACCATCTCGCCCTGCCTCCGCACTCGTCGTCGACGGAGCACACGGCATCGCCCGCAAGACACCAGGGCACGGCATGACCCTCGATATCTCCCAGCTCTTCGACTTCTCGGACTACGGCGCCCTCGTCGTCCTGCTCAGCAACTCGATCCTCGCCGGCGCTGTGCTGGGGATCGTCGGCGGCGTCGTCGGCTACTTCGTGATGGCGCGCGACCTCGCCTTCGCCGTGCACGGCATCAGCGAGCTCTCCTTCGCGGGCGCCTCCGCGGCGCTCCTGATCGGCGCCGACGTGCTGGTCGGCTCCATGGTCGGCTCCATCCTCGCCGCGCTGCTGATCGGCGTCCTCGGCGTCCGAGCACGGGATCGCAACTCGATCATCGGCGTCCTCATGCCGTTCGGCCTGGGGCTCGGCATCCTCTTCCTCGCGCTCTACCCCGGTCGCGCCTCGAACAAGTTCGGCCTGCTGACCGGGCAGATCGTGGCCGTCGACAGTCCCGAGCTCGGCTCGCTGATCGCGGTGTCCGTCGTCGTGCTCGTCGCCATCGCGATCCTCTGGCGTCCGCTCCTGTTCGCCAGCGTCGACGAGGAGGTGGCCCGCGCCCGCGGACTGCCGGTGCGGAGCGCTCTCGATCGGATTCATGCTGGTCCTGGGCCTGGCAACGTGCGGTCAGCATCCACCTCGTCGGCGCGCTGCTCGTGCTCTCGCTGCTCGTCACCCCGGCCGCGGCCGCGCTGCGGGTCGCATCGGCGCCGCTCGCCGTCACCGGCCTGAGCGTGCTGTTCGCGGTCGTCTCGAGCGTCGGGGGCATCATGCTCGCGCTCGGGTCGTCGATCCCGATCAGCCCCTACGTGACGACGATCTCCTTCGCCATCTACCTGGTCTGCCGGATCATCGGCTCGCGCCGCTCCCGGTCGACCAGCTCTCGCTCGGCCGGCTCCGTCGGCACCGCGCGCTCCGTGCGGCCTTCCGCCCGATTCCTCCGATCTACACTCGATCCGATGAAGCGCAACACCTGGCAGCGCCAGCCGTGCGCGAGGCCCTCGACACCTCGCAGGGCTTCGTCAGCGCACAGCATCTGCACGCGGGACTGCGTGAATCGCGGCTCTCCGATCGGCCTCGCCACCGTGTACCGCGCGCTGGCCGACCTGGCGGGCGAGGGCGAGGCGGACTCCCTGCAGTCCACCGAGGGCGAGAGCCTCTACCGCGCCTGCAGCACCCAGGAGCATCACCACCACCTGATCTGCCGGACCTGCGGCACGCACCGTCGAGATCGAGGCCGACGCCGTCGAGCAGTGGGCGGCCAGCATGGCGGCCGAGCATGGCTTCACGGACCCGCAGCACGTCGTCGACATCTTCGGACTCTGCGCCGCCTGCGCGGCCACGGAAGTCCGTGGCGCCTGAGCATCGTCGGAACGAGCTCGCGGCCGGCGGTTTGCAGGATCCCCACGCGACCCGTACAGTTGTCTGTTGGCCGTCGGGACCCCTTCCCGGCGTGCAGCGCTCCTGCTCTCCTGGTCGCACGACCGGGTAGACGCGTGCGCAGACAAGTGATCTTGGGTGACGCCGTCCGGCGTCACGGTAACGGAGGAAAACGTGGCAGCAGTCTGCCAAGTGACCGGGGCAGTGCCCGGATTCGGTCACGCCATCTCGCACTCGCACCGGCGCAACCAGTCGCCGCTTCGACCCGAACGTCCAGAAGAAGCACCTACTACGTGCCGTCGCTGCGTCGTAAGGTCTCGCTGAACGTCTGCGCCAAGCGGCATCAAGGTCATCGACGCCCGTGGCATCGAGTGCGTCGTCAAGGAGCTCCTGGCTCGCGGGGAGAAGATCTGATGGCCAAGCAGCAGGACGTCCGTCCGATCATCAAGCTCAAGTCGACGGCCGGCACCGGGTACACCTACGTGACCCGCAAGAACCGTCGCAACAACCCCGACCGCATCGTGCTGAAGAAGTACGACCCGGTCATCCGCAAGCACGTCGACTTCCGCGAAGAGCGATAGAAGGACCATGGCCAAGAAGAGCAAGATCGCCCGCAACGACCAGCGCAAGTCGTCGTCGAGCGCTACGCGCGCCAAGCGCCTCGAGCTGAAGAAGGCCCTCGTCGACCCGACCGGCGACCGACGAGTCCCGCGAGGCCGCGCGCGCTCGGGCTGCAGAAGCTGCCCCGCAACGCGTCGCCGGTCCGTCTGCGCAACCGCGACGCCGTCGACGGTCGCCCCCGCGGCAACCTCACGAAGTTCGGCATCTCCCGCGTCCGCTTCCGTGACATGGCGCATCGCGGAGAACTCCCGGGCATCACGAAGTCGAGCTGGTAGCCGTTTCCGCTCGATAGGTTCCGGGCGACAGTCGCCCTTGACCCGTCGGGCCTCGTGGCCCCCATCCTGACAAACGTCAACACATGAGACGCCGCTCCCCTGTCGGGCGGCACAGTCCGAGGAGGACACATATGGCATCACCCTGAACCGCACCGATCTCGTCGCAGCCGTCGCCGCCGAGTCCGGACCAGACGCAGTCCGCCGTGAACGGCGTGCTCGACGCGCTGTTCTCGACGCTCGCGAAGTCGGTCGCCGAGGGCACGAAGGTGACGATCCCGGGATGGATCGCCGTCGAGCAGACCTCGCGCGCCGCCCGCACCGGCCGCAACCCGCAGACCGGTGAGCCGATCGAGATCGCCGCGAGCAAGTGCGTCAAGATCAGCGCCGGCAGCAAGCTGAAGGCCGCCGCCAAGTAGGCAGTTCCACCATCGGATCCCCGCGGATCCGAATCCCGAAAGAGGGGATGCGCTCCGGCGCATCCCCTCTTTGGCGTCAGGGCTCGCCGGCGCACGCGGCCGCCGTCTCCCGGCAGGCTTCTCGCGGGAGGGGGCGCTTAGGCTTGACGGGTGTCGAGCAGAACCGTCGACCCCCCGGCGCATGCACCGCGCACGGCCTGCTGCTGCGCGGCCGGCGCTGCTGGCTCCTCGGCCCGGCCGTGCTGCTCGCCAGTGCGCTCGTCGCGCTGCTGCTCGGTCTCGGCGATCGGCGGCGGAGCGGCGCCGACGCTCATCGACGATCCCGGCTCCCTCGTGCGCTACGGACTCCCGCTGAGCGAAGCTGCTCGTCAACCTCAGCGCGGCGGTGACCATCGGCGCCCTGGCTCTGGCGCCTTCGCGCTGCCCACCGGCACCCGGCGATCGGCTCGCGCGTGCTCGACATCGCGGCGGGTGCGGCAGCAGTCTGGACGGTCGCCGTCGGCCGCATCCGCGCTGTTCAGCTTCCTGACCGTCACCGGGGTCCCGCTCGCGTTCGACGAGCGGTTCGGCGCGCAGCTCGGCTACTACCTCACCGACATCGATGCCGGCATCGCCTGGCTCCAGGTGACGCTGATCGCGGCAGCTGTCACTGTGCTCGCCTTCGCCGTCCGCAACCAGACAGCGCTCGCCGTCGTCTTCGTCCTGTCCTGCGCCGCCGTGCTGCCGCTCGCCTCCCAGGGCCACGCGGCCACGGCCTCGGATCACGACCAGGCCGTCACCGCGCTCGCCCTGCACGTCGTCTTCGCGTCGATCTGGCTGGGTGGGCTCGTGGTGCTCACCATGTCCGCCGGTCCCTCAGCCGCGGGACTCGACCACTGACGCGGTGCCAGCGCTACTCGTCGCTCGCCCTGATCTGCTTCCTGGTCGTGGCGGTCTCGGGATACGTCAGCGCAGAGCTGCGCATCGGATCGCTCGAGCGGCTCGCGAGCCCATACGGGCTCCTGGTGCTGGTCAAGGTGGGCGCACTGCTGGCGCTGGGGGGATTCGGCGTCGCGCACCGTCGCTTTGCGATCGCCCGACTCGCAGGAGCGACGACCGGGGCCGCGCGTCGCTGGTTCTGGCAGCTCGTCGCGGTGGAGCTCGTGTTCATGGGCGTCGCCTCGGGTGCCGGCGGCCGCGTTGGCCCGCACCGCGTCGCCTGTGCTCGACACCGAGCTTGCCCCGGCGGACACGCCTGCCGAGATCCTGACCGGTCAGCCGCTCCCTCCGCCCTTCGACTTCTCGCAGATCCTCCTGCAGTGGCGGGTCGACCTCATCTGGCTGCTCTTCTGCGGATTCGCGATCGTGCTTCTACCTGGCCGGCGTCGTCCGGCTGCGCCGCCGAGGCGACGTCTGGCCGATCCACCGCACGATCCTCTGGATCGCCGGCATGCTCCTGCTTGCCTGGCTCACCAACGGCTCCCTCAACGTCTACGAGCGGTATCTCTTCAGCGCCCACATGCTGCACCACATGCTGCTGGCGATGATGGTGCCGCTGCTCCTCGTGCCGGGAGCGCCGGTCACTCTGGCCGCCCGCGCGATCCGCAAGCGCACCGACGGCAGCCGCGGCGGCCGTGAATGGATCCTGCTGGCGGTGCACTCCCGCTTCGGCCGCTTCGTCGGCCACCCGATCGTCGCGGCGCTGCTCTTCGCGATGTCGCTGCTGATCTTCTACTACTCGCCGCTGTTCCGCTGGTCCACCGTCGACCACATCGGGCACGAATGGATGATGGCGCACTTCCTGCTGACCGGATACCTCTTCGTCCAGGCGCTCGTCGGGGTCGACCCCGTCCCGGTCCGCCTGCCCTATCCGCTCCGCCTGCTCCTGCTGCTCGGCACCATGGCCTTCCACGCCTTCTTCGGCCTCGCGCTGCTCTCGGGCTCAGCGGTCTGCTGCTCGCCGACTGGTACGGCGCGATGGGCTGGGGCACCAGCGCGCTCGCCGACCAGCAGGCGGGCGGCGGCATCGCCTGGGGCATCGGAGAGTTCCCGACCGTGGTGCTGGCCATCATCGTGGCGGTGCAGTGGTCGCGCAGCGACGTCCGCGAGGCGGCCCGCAAGGACCGATCCGAGCAGCGCACCGGGGACGCCGAGCTCACGAGTACAACGCGATGCTGGCGCGTCTGGCGAGCAGGCAGCCGCGCTGAGGCCGACAGGACTGCACTCGATCGGGACGTCAGGTGGCGTTGATGATGAGCATTGCGGTCGGCACCGACGGTGATCCGGTAGGAGACCTCGAACGGCACGTCCTCGTCGAGCGTCGACGTCGTGCCATCGAACAGCGACTGGACCGGCACGCTGATGTGCGCGGTTCCCATCGTGGCGGGGACCATCCCATGACCCGTCCCGCGGCCCGGATCGACCGGATCTCGCGGGTAGCTCACCATCGTCCAGACGGGCGCGGCGAGCACCCGGTCCTCGATCGGACTTGCCGAACGGGCAGCGCCGCGGGCAGCAGCACCTGCTGGGTGACGCACTCGTCGAGGAACGCCGTCGAGCTTGGCCTGGACATCGTCGACGAACGCGGCGCTCGCCGAGACGGCCAGACGGCGGGCGCCGCATCGGGTCCCGGTGACGACGACGTCGAGCGGGTCAGCGGCGAAGTATCGATCGTCGAACCGAGCGCGAGGATGGACGGCGTGAAGGCGGCGACCGTGACCGAGCCTCCGCCTGCATCGGTGCTGGTGGCGTCCACGGATGCCCCGTCGACGGTGAGGGAGTCGGAGTTGCGCACTGCGATCTCCACGGGCACGATCGGACTCGTCACGAACGTCCACGCGGTGAACAGGCCGAACAGGGACGGTGCCTGCTCGACGGTGAACGTCGACTCGCTGCGCGTTCCCGCCCATCCGGTAGCCCATGACGATGCGGTGCACGCCTCCTCTGCGACCCATCGGAGCGGACCCGCACACTGGTGATCGAGTCGAGGGCGTCAGGGGTCAATGCCGCGGCGGAGGCTCCCTTCGGGGCGGACGACCCCTGCCATGGTCTCCGCACTTCCCACATCCCGTCGTTGCAGCGCATCGAGGTAGCGCTCGACGAATCCCGACGCGCTGTAGAGGCTGCTGTTGAGGGCCATCACGACTCCCACGAAGACGAGCAGCACCGCCAGAGTGAAGGCGAGCCAGCGTCCGGGGCGCCCACGAGGATGCTCGATCGGCGCAGCAGGGGTGGTTTCGGCCAGCGCCGCCAGCATCCGCCGGTGCCGCCGGAACCGACTGGACCGGTCGGCGCTTCTCCTTCGACGGGATCGTCCGCCACGCAGGTCACCGGCCGGGTCACCGACCAGGTCGAGGGTCGCGGCCGGTTCGAGGGTCACCGAAGGAGCCTCCTCCGACTGCTCCCCCTGCATAGCGCCCATCCTAGGCAGGGCTCCGGGGGCGTGTCCGTTGCCGCGGCTACAGTGTTCGGATATGTCGACGACCCTGGCGCCCGAGCAGCAGGCGATCTTCGAAGCCATCGAGAGCACCCGCGAGCACATCTTCGTCACTGGTCGCGCGGGGACCGGCAAGTCGACGCTGCTCAACCATCTGGCGTGGAGCACGGACAAGCAGATCGTCATCTGCGCGCCCACCGGGGTCGCCGCCCTCAACGTCGGCGGGCAGACGATCCATTCGCTGTTCCGACTGCCGATCGGCATCATCGGCGACCAGGACCTCGAGCAGGACGCGCCCCTGCGCAAGCTCCTCGGCGCCATCGACACGGTCGTCATCGACGAGGTGTCCATGGTGAACGCCGACCTCATCGATGCCATCGACCGCTCGCTGCGGATAGCCCGGCAGCGCAAGGAGCCATTCGGCGGCGTTCAGCTGGTGATGTTCGGCGATCCGTATCAGCTGCCCCCGGTGCCGGGCGACGGCGACGAGCGCGCATTCTTCTCGGACAGGTACGCGTCCATGTGGTTCTTCGACGCGAAGGTCTGGGAGTCGGCGCCCCTGACGCGTCTACGAGCTGACCGACATCCATCGTCAGCACGACGACGCCTTCAAGGCCATGCTGACCGCCGTGCGACACAACCGGGTGACGGCCGAGATCGCCGGTCAGCTCAACGCCGCGGGAGCGCGCCCGGTGCCGGCCAATCCACCGATCACGCTCGCCACGCGCAACGACAGCGTCAACTCCATCAACGCTCGCGCGCTTGCGGCCCTGCCCGGCACCGTCAAGCGCTACAAGGCCGAGGTCAACGGGGAGTTCGGCGGCCGCGCCTTCCCCGCAGACGAGCTGCTCGAGCTGAAGCCGGGTGCGCACGTCATGTTCCTCCGCAACGACGCGGAGCATCGGTGGGTCAACGGCACCGTCGGCGAGGTAACGCGGGTGAAGACGACATCGGTCGATCGTCGACGTCGATGGCGAGGACTGGGAGGTGCCGCGAGCGTCCTGGGAGCGCAACCGATACACCTACTCGACCGCGACGAAGACGATCAAGAGGGACGTCGTGGCGGAGTTCCTGCAGTTCCCGCTCCGTCTGGCCTGGGCGGTGACCATCCACAAGTCCCAGGGCAAGACCTATGACGCGGCGGTCGTCGATCTCGGGTCGCGAGTGTTCGCTGCGGGTCAGACCTACGTCGCGCTGAGCCGGCTGCGCAGTCTCGAGGGTCTCTACCTGAGCCGGCCGCTGCGCCCTCGGGACATCATCGTGGATCAGGACGTCGTGCGATTCATGCGCGACGCGGTGCGGATCCGGCCCGCTGTCTCGCCGCTTCCTGTGCAGAGTCCGGCGGCAGGACCCTCGGCCCGCTGAGCGCAGTCCGAGCTGCGCTGACCGACTTCAGTGGTCGGCGGGATCGGTGTGGTCGACGGGCAGCTCGGAGGAGCTCGGACTGCTGATGCGTCGCGTGCGAGCCGGCAGAGGCCGCCGAGCCCGCCGCCGTGCTGCCCAACGCGGGCAGCACGATCGCGGTCATCGCGAACGCCCCGATGACCAGAGGCACGGTGAAACCCTCGCCATGGGCTGACTGCCTCCGCGCTGCGGGTCGGCTTCGAAGCAGAACGGCAGCACCGATGGCCACGCCGAGATCGAGCAGTGACGCGACCGCGATCGCGGGCAGGGGCAGCGTGCTCTGGGGTCGTCGCGGGCGAGAGCAGTGCGATGAGCCACACCCCGATCGGCACGAGGGCCAGGGAAGGTATGGCCCGTGCCAGGGGGAGAGCCTCTGCCGGTGGGTGCGATTGTGTCTGTGGGAGTGGGTGGCGAGCGATAACGAATCCAGCCCAGACCAGCTCAGCGGCCCCGCACACGGCGAAGGCGATCTGGAAGGGCAGGTCCGGCACCGGCCGCCAGGGCGAAATGCAGCAGACCCGGCGCCCAGCGCCGCCATGGCCAGCGGAAGACGCATCATCGTCCTCATGAGGTCATGCATCATGGGCGGCCAGCGGACCGCGGATCAGGCCGCGGGCGCGCGCAGGGACCGGCTGGCCTTGTCGGCGCCGAGCGCCGCACCGCCGAGGATCACTGCGCTGCCGAGATGAAGGAAGTGGTCAGGCATGTTGAGGGCGAGGAAATTGAGGCTCGAGTTCGGATCCGCGGCGAGGAAGAAGCCGACGATGCCGAGGGCGAGATAGGCGACTCCCGACGATTCCGTTGGTGGCACGGGCGGCACGCACGTCGGAGATTCCGGCGATCAGCAGGGCTGCCCCGATCAGCAGATGCGCCATGTTGTGCAGCGGGTTCACCTCGAAGATGCCGAGGATCAGTCCGCCGTCCGGCGCGATGAATCAGACGCCGCTCGTATAGGCGAAGCCGAGGAATCCGACCAGCAGATAGACCGCACCGAATACCGTGCCGATCAGGCGGTTGGGTGACCGTCGAATAGAGTTTGTTGCCGGTGTCCTCATGGGAATCCGCCTTTCCTGCGTTCTTTCCTGCGTTGACGGGTGACCACCTGTGCAAGAGCATTCGGCGACCGCGGGCCAGGTTGGATTGGTGCAGGTTCGGGGGCGTTGGGCGCAAAATTCGGATCGGCGGCGTGGCCAATCCCGTCAGTCCAAACTGTCAATTGGCTGATATTGGGTCCGGATGCCCCCCTGAACAGGGCATATGTTTGCCCCCGTCAAGGATGCGAGCTGGGACGCATCGTTTCTTTGAACCCGATGGAGACGTCTCTATGTTCGACCAGACCTTTATCCGTGGTGCCATCGCGCGAAGCGCGGAGACACAGATCGACCGCCGCAAGATGCTGATCGCGACCGGTGTCGCGGGCCTTGGGCTCGGTGCAGCGACCCTGCTGCCTGCTCAGGCCGCTTCAAGCCACCGATAGCCCCGCGATCAGCGACGGCTCAGTGCTCAACTTCGCACTGAACCTCGAGTATCTCGAGGCCGAGTTCTACCTCCGTGCCACGACCGGCTGCGGGCCTCGGCAACGACCTCATCGGCGCCAACGCACCCGGTGGGCGTCACCGGAGGCTACAAGGTTCGAGTTCAAGACGAAGCGATTCCGCCAGTTCGCCGAGGAGATCGCCGGCGACGAGCAGGCCCATGTCAAGTTCCTGCGGACAATCTCAAGGGCGCAGCCGTCTCCCGGCCGGCCATCGATCTCGATGCCAGCTTCACTGCCGCCGCCACAGCGGCCGGCGTGATCAAGCCGGGCCAGAAGTTCGACCCGTTCGCCGACGAGCAGAGCTTCCTGCTCGGCGCCTTCATCTTCGAGGATGTCGGAGTCACTGCCTACAAGGGTGCCGCCCCGTTCATCTCGAACAAGGCCTACCTCGAGGCGGCAGCCGGAATCCTGGCCGTCGAGGCGTACCACGCTGGCATCATCCGTTCACGAGCTCTTCGAGCTCGGGCTCGTCGACTCCTGCGCACCTGATCTCCGGTGCACGCGACAGCCTCGATGGACCGTCGGACATCGACCACGGCCTGTACGCGAGCGATGGCGTGTCGAACATCGTCCCGACGGACGCGAATGGCATCGCCTACAGCCGCACCCCCGGCCAGGTGCTGAACATCGTGTTCCTCAACAACAAGTCGGTCAAGTCGGGCGGGTTCTTCCCCAAGGGAATCGCCGGCGACTTCAACACGAGCGACGCGAACTAGCGACACGACGCGAATGGCCCGTCCTCCTCAGAGGGCGGGCCATTCGTCATCTCCTGCTGCGGGTGGAGCGGATGACGGGAATCGAACCCGCGCTATCAGCTTGGGAAGCTGAAGTTCTGCCATTGAACTACATCCGCGAAGCTCGCCACCCCTCTGCTCAGAGAGGGCGGAGGCGAGCGGAATCCATCCTACGACGCCTGCCGACCTCGCCGCGGTGCGGCTGCCGGCGCCCGGCTAGGGTTGCACTGTGCTGCTCTCCGACCGCGATATCCGCACCGAGATCGAGTCGGGGCGGATCGGACTCGATCCCTATCAGGCCGACCTCATCCAGCCGTCGAGCTTCGATGTTCGGCTCGATCGCTACTTCCGGCTCTTCGACAACCACAAGTACCCGTTCATCGATCCCGCCGAGGACCAGCCCGAGCTCACCCGACTCGTCGAAGCCAGGGCGGATCAGCCGTTCATCCTCCATCCGGGCGAGTTCGTCCTCGGCTCCACCTTCGAGCTGATCACTCTGCCCGACGACATCGCCGCCCGCCTCGAGGGCAAGAGCTCCCTCGGGCGACTGGGCCTGCTCACCCATTCGACGGCGGGGTTCATCGACCCCGGATTCAGCGGACATGTCACGTTGGAGCTGAGCAACGTGGCGACCCTTCCCATCAAGCTGTGGCCCGGGATGAAGATCGGTCAGCTCTGCTTCTTCCGCCTGAGCTCACCGGCCGAGCACCCGTATGGCTCAGGCCCGTACCTCTCGCGCTATCTCGGCCAGCGGGGTCCGACGGCCTCGCGCTCTCATCTCAACTTCCACCGCACAGACGTCTCGACGACAGATGCGGGACATCTCGGCAGCTGAGCCGTCGCCGAATCAGTGGGCGGCCGAAGCCGCCTCGAGAAGCGGCAGCTGCAGGGCGAGCCAGGGGCTGAATGCGAATGGGATCGCCGACACGGCGATCGCCAGCTCGCGCTCGTCCACCCAGTGCCAGTCCATGACCTCATCGGGCTCCGGCGACACGGTGCCGACGGCACGAGCTCGGAACACCGGGCAGATCTCGTGCTCCACGATGCCTGAGGCGTCCACAGCGCGATAGCGGAAGGACGGCAGCACCAGCTCGAGGTCCGTGAGCTCGACGCCCAGCTCGTCGCGGGCGCGACGGACGACCGCCTCTTCGAGATCCTCGCCGGGGCCGGGATGCCCACAGAACGAGTTGGTCCAGACACCGGGCCAGGTCCGCTTCGCCAGCGCATCGACGGGTGACGAGCAGTCGCCCTTCGTCGTCGCTGACGTGGCAGGAGAAGGCCAGGTGCAGAGGCGTCGCTCGGTCATGGACCGTCGCTTTGGGGGCGCTCCCGATGGGGGCGCCGTCGTCGTCGACCAGCACCACCAGCTCTTGTTCGGCTGACATATTCCCCGCGTGTGTAACACTGACAACTGTGGATGCGTCGGACAGTCGAGGCGTCGTCGCCGAACGGCTCGGACGCGTCGATGAGAGTCCTCGAACGCTTCTTCAGCCTAATGCGGGGGCGCGCATCCGGAGTCTCCGTCGAATACGGGGCGCTCTGGGATGCCCTTGCTTCCAGCACGCTCGGTGGGAAGAGGTTCCGCCCCCGCCTCGTGCTCTGCGCGCACGTCGGCTGCGGCGGCGTGCGTGACGAGGCCGCGGCGCATGTCGCCGCGGCATTCGAGCTGCTGCACACCGCCCTCATCGTGCACGACGACGTCATCGATCGGGACTTCACTCGGCGCGGGATGCCCAACGTCTCGGGCAGCTATCGCGATCGTGCCGCGACCGCGGGCATCCCCATCCCCGTGGCGGAGCACCGCGGCATGTCCACCGCGATCATCGCGGGCGATCTCGCGCTCTTCAACGCCTACCGACTGATCGATCGGAGCGGCACGGAGGGCGCCCTCCGCGAACGGCTGCTCGACCTGCTGGACGAGGCGCTCTTCGCCTCCGCCGCCGGCGAGCTGCTGGATGTCGAGTTCTCGGTGTCGCGAGAGATCCCCGCCGTCGATCAGATCGTGGAGATGGAGCGACTCAAGACGGCGGCCTACACCTTCGAGGCTCCGCTCAAGGCCGGCGCCGCGCTGGCGGACGCCTCCCTTTCGCTCCAGGAGCTGCTCGGCGACTTCGGCCGCGACCTGGGGATCGCCTACCAGGCCACCGACGACCTGCTCGGCGTCTTCGGCGACGAGTCGCTCACCGGCAAGACGTCTCTCGGGGACCTCCGTGAGGGCAAGAGCACCGTGCCGATCGCATTCGCGGCGACCACCAGCCTGTGGCCGCAGATCGCCCCGTTCGTCGGCAAGGGCGACCTGACCCGCGACGAGGCAGATCACGCCCGGGAGCTGCTCGTCGCCTGCGGCGCCGAGGTCTTCACGCGCGGTCTGGCCTCACGAACCGCGGCAGAGGCAGCCGCGCGGCTCGACGACATGCCCGTGACGCTGGCAGAGGAGCTGCGGCCCGTCCTCCTCGCCACTCTGGACCGCACCCGATGATGTCGAACGGATCGCGGACGGTGTCGGAGACGCCGTCCCTCGACACCTACACCCGAGCGGCAGAGGCGGCCGCGGCCGTGGTCATCCGGAGCTACTCCACCTCGTTCGGGCTCGCCACTCGCCTGCTTCCGTCACGTCAACGGCGCCATGTGCAGAACATCTATGCGCTGGTGCGGGTGGCCGACGAGGTCGTCGACGGTGTGGCGGCGGAGGCAGGACTGGACCCCGTCAGCACCGCCGCCTCGCTCGACGCGCTGGAGAACGAGGTCGAGGCGGCTCTCGGCAGCGGGTACAGCACCGATCTCATCGTGCACGCCTTCGCCCGCACCGCCCGGGCGACGGGCTTCGGGGTCGAGCTCAGCGCTCCGTTCTTCGCATCCATGCGCGCCGACATCGTCGAGGTCGAGCACACCCCCGAATCCTTCGCGACCTACGTCTACGGATCGGCGGAGGTCGTGGGATTGATGTGCCTGGCCGCGTTCCTCGAAGGCAGACGGGTCACCGTCAGCAGGCGCGACGAGCTGCAGCGAGGTGCGCGCGCGCTCGGCGCCGCCTTCCAGAAGGTCAACTTCCTGCGCGATCTCGCGGCCGACTTCCGAACCCTGGGCCGCAGCTACTTCCCCGACGTACGCGTCGACAACTTCGATGAGGCGACCAAGATCGCGACTGCTCGACGACCTCGACGCCGACCTCCGGGTCGCCCGTTCGATCATCCCGCGGACTCCCGCGCGGCAGCCGACGCGCGGTCGCGATCGCCCATGGCCTGTTCGCCGAGCTCTCCCGCCGCATCCGCGCGGTTCCCGCCGAACGCCTCATCGAGACGCGGGTCAGCGTGCCGGACCCCGTCAAGCTGCGCATCGCCGCGCGTGCGCTCCTGACCTCTGGCCGGCTGGCATGACTCCGCGCGCGGCGGTCATCGGCGGCGGCATCAGCGGACTGGCGACCGCCGCGCTGCTGAGCAGGGAGGGCTACGACGTCACGGTCCTCGAGGCGCGCGGCCAGCTCGGGGGCCGGGCGGGTCTCTGGGAGCAGGACGGGTTCCGCTTCGACACGGGGCCCTCCTGGTACCTGATGCCCGAGGTGTTCGACCACTTCTATCGGATGGTCGGCAGCACGGCGTCCGAAGAGCTGGAGCTCACGGCGCTGGACCCGGGGTATCGCATCTACTTCGAGCCCGGCGCGGACCGCTCGTCGCCGATCGTCGTCGCTCGATCGCGCGAGGAGAACCTCGCGATGTTCGAGCGCCATCGAGCCGGGCGCGGGTCGGCGCCTCGCGACGTACCTCGATTCGGCGAAGGACACCTACGAGCTCGCCAAGCGCCACTTCCTGTACAGCACCTTCGCGGACTTCCGGGACGTCTTCGGTCGCGACGTGCTGCGCCGGGCCGGGCGATTCCTGCCCCTGCTGCTCACGACGCTCGACAGGTTCGTCGCCCGGCGGTTCTCGGACCCCCGGCTCCGCCAGCTGCTCGGCTACCCCGCCGTCTTCCTCGGCTCGTCCCCGTTCAGCACCCCGAGCATGTACCACCTGATGTCGCACCTCGACCTCGATGACGGGGTGCTCTATCCGCAGGGCGGCATCGCTCGCGTGATCGAATCCATCGGCGACCTCGCCGTCGCGGGCGGCGCGACGGTGCGGACCGGTGCGCGGGTGACCTCGATCGTCACGAAGCCCGTCGGCGGCGCCAAGCCCACGGTCCTGGGGGTGCGCTACACCGACGCGAGCGGCGCGGAGCAGTTCCTCGCGGCAGGCACCGTCGTGCTCAGCGCAGATCTGCATCTCGAGACCCAGCTTCTGCCGGAGAGCCTGCAGACCTACCCCGAGAAGTGGTGGAGCAAGAAGGAGGCCGGCCCCAGCGCGCTCCTGCTCTACCTCGGCGTTCGGGGCGCCGTGCCGCAGCTCGACCACCACACGCTGCTGTTCGCTCGAGACTGGAAAGCGAACTTCTCGGCGATCTTCGACGCGCCGACGCATATTCCCGAACCGGCATCCATCTACGTCTGCCGCCCCAGTGCGACGGACGCGAACGTTGCGCCTGAGGGATTCGAGAATCTCTTCGTGCTGGTCCCCCTTCCCGCAGATCCGAGCATTGGCAAGGGCGGGGTGGACGGCGCGGGAGACGCGCGGATCGAGCAGCTCGCTGACACGGTGATCGCGCAGATCGCCGAATGGGCTGGCATCCCCGACCTCGCGGAGCGGATCGTGCTGCGTCGCACAGTCGGACCCGCCGACTTCGAGAGTGACCTCGGAGCGTGGAAGGGATCGGCGCTCGGCCCCTCGCACATCCTCACCCAGAGCGCCTTCTTCCGTGCCGGCAACATCAGCAGGAAGGTCACGGGACTGCTCTACGCCGGCGGCTCCACGATCCCGGGCATCGGACTGCCCATGTGCCTGATCAGTGCGGAGCTCGTCCTCAAGCGCCTGCGCGGCGACGTCTCGGCCGGACCCAGCCGGGAGCCCGCCGCACCAACCGGCGTTCCGGCGCGCGATTCTGGGTCATGAGCGCGCTGTATCTGATCGCCCTGCTCGTCTCGCTGTCGGGAATGGCGATACTGGATCGGCGATTCGCCCTGTTCTTCTGGCGTGATGCCTCTCGCGCGTCGATCGTGCTCGGCATCGGACTGGTGCTCTTCGTGCTCTGGGACATCACCGGGATCGCCACCGGGGTCTTCTTCCGGGGCGAGTCCGCCATCACGACCGGCATCCTGCTCGGTCCCGAGTTCCCGCTCGAGGAGATCCTCTTCCTGGCCCTGCTCTGCTACTCGGCGATGAACCTGTTCGCGGGCGCCGAGCGGGTCCTCGAGCTTCGCCGGGCTCCAGAACGGCGAAGCTCGTGACCTACCTGCTGGTGAATGCGGCCTTCCTGCTGCCGGTGCTGGCACTGGCCGGCGTCGCGTTCGTGCGTGCCCGACGGCGGCGCGCCTCTTCGACCGCCGTCGCGCCTGCGTCCCTGCTGATCGGACTCGTGGGAGTGCTCGTGGCCACGGCAATCTTCGACAACGTGATCATCGGGACCGGGATCGTCGACTACGACTCGCGAGCGGATCAGCGGCCTCCGGGTGGGCGTCGCGCCCATCGAGGACTTCGCCTACGCGATCGCGGCGGCGGTGCTGCTGCCCAGCCTGTGGATCCTGCTGCGCCGCCCGGGCGGGGCGAGACCCCGATACGACGGCGAGATGAGCTGATGCGGGTCCTCCGGGCGCTGTTCGCGTCATCCCGACCCATCTCGTGGGTCAACACCGCCTATCCGTTCGCCGCGGCGTACATCCTGACCACCGGCCGGATCGACGCCGCCTTCGTGATCGGCACCATCTACTTCCTCGTCCCGTACAACCTGGCGATGTACGGCATCAACGACGTCTTCGACTACGAGTCGGACCTCCGCAATCCCCGCAAGGGCGGGGTCGAGGGCGCGGTGCTCTCGAAGAGCCTGCACCGCGCGACGCTGTGGGGCGTCGTCATCACTAACGCTCCCTTCCTGGTGGCTCTGCTCATCCTGGGCAGCCCGATCTCCTGGCTGGTCCTCGCGGTGAGCGTCTTCGCGGTTCTCGCCTACAGCGCTCCCGGACTGCGCTTCAAGGAGCGTCCATTCGTCGACTCGCTGACCTCGAGCACGCACTTCGTCAGCCCCGCCGTCTACGGCCTCGCGCTCGCGGGCGCGACGGTGACAGTCCGCCTCGTCGCTCTGCTGGTGGGCTACTTCATCTGGGGCATCGCGAGCCACGCGTTCGGCGCGGTGCAGGACGTCGTCGCCGACCGGGCCGGGCGGCATCGGCTCCGTCGCCACCGTCATCGGCGCGAAGGCGACGGCGCGCCTCGCGTTCGCCGCCTACCTCGTCGGCCGGGCTGCTCATGCTGCTCACGACCTGGCCAGGTCCGCTCGCGGGATCCTGGCGCATTGCTCTACGCCGCGAACGTGGCCCCTTTCCTCGGCATCGCCGATGCCGATGCCGAACGGGCGAACGCCGGCTGGCGGCGGTTCCTGCTGCTCAACTACGTGACGGGCTTCCTCGTCACCATGCTGCTGATCTGGTGGGCCTTCATCCGCTGAGGCGCGGGTGGGTCAGTCCCTCGCAGCGCGGGCGCGACCCACGGCTCGGACCGGGATGAGCAGACCGAGGCCGACCAGCAGCACCAGGACGATGCCGAGGATGCCGAACACCTGCGATCCGAAGATCGTGATGAAGAGCGCCCACAGGGTAGGGGCGAGGAAGGTCGCCGCCTTGCCCGTGGTGGCGTAGAGGCCGAAGATCTCGCCCTCCTTGCCTGGGGGTATCACCCTGGCCAGGAAGCTGCGGCTGGCCGACTGGGCCGGCCCGACGAAGAGGCAGAGCAGCAGGCCGAAGATCCAGAACACCGTCGTGCCGCCTGCGCTGAGCAGGAAGACCAGTGTGCCCGATACGGCCAGCCCGATGAGTGCCGTGACGATGACGGTTCTCGGACCGAGCCGATCGTCGAGCGACCCGACGATGACGGTGGAGAGCCCGGCGACGACGTTCGCGGCCACCGCGAAGATGATCACCTGGCCAGCAGAGAATCCGAAGGTGCCTGCAGCCAGGACCCCGCCGAAGGTGAAGACGCCGGTGAGGCCGTCGCGGAAGACGGCGCTGGCGATGAGGAAGCGCACGGTATTGCGATCGCTTCGCCAGAGCGCTGCGATGTCGCGGAAGAGCGTGCGGTACGACGCGAGCACGCCGGCGTGCGCGGCGCCGATCGGACGGGTGCGCGTGATCTCCGGCACCGAGACGAGCACCGGGATGGCGAAGATGGCGAACCAGGCGGCAGCGAGGACCATCGAGACGCGGACCGCCTGACCGTTCTCGGAGGTGACGCCGAAGAGGCCCACCTCGGGGCTGATGAAGCCGAAGTAGAGGATCAGCAGCAGCACGATGCCGCCGAAGTAGCCCATGGCCCATCCGAAGCCGCTGACCCGGCCGATGGTCTTCGACGTGGAGACCTGCAGAAGCATCGCGTTGTAGTTGACCGACGCGAACTCGAAGAAGACGGTGCCGACAGCGAGCAGGGCGAGTCCGAGCCAGAGCAGCTCTGCTCTCGGCTCGACGAAGTACATCAGGGCGATGCACGCCACGATCACGCCGCTGTTTATCGCCAGCCACAGCCGGCGTCGCCCCGAGCCGTCGGAGCGCTGGCCGGTGATCGGCGCGGTGAGCGCCACGAGCACGCCTGCCACCGCCAACGCCCAGCCGAGCTGCGCCGAGACGAAATCCTCGCCGCCGAACCCATCGCTGCTCGTCAGATAGACGGTGAAGACGAACGTGGTGACGACCGCGTTGAAGGACGCGGATCCCCAGTCCCAGAGCGCCCACGACACGATCCGCCTGCGGGGAACGGCTTCTGCCTGCGGGGAGTCGAGTCCCTCGGCAACAGTGCGCGACATGGTCACAGGCTAGTGCTGCGGCTTCCTCGGGATGGGAACGGGCACGGTGGTCGAACAGACGGGCATGCGGCGAAGCTGAGAGTTGAGCGCAACAGGCTCAAGATTGGCGCATCAGACTTGACATGCGCCGGCTCATGCATAGCATTGAGTCAGTAAGGCTCAAGTCTTGCACCTGACGTCGCGGTCGTCGAAATCCCGAACGCTCCCGGCCCACCCTGATCCAGCTCCACCATCCAGTTCCACTATCAGCAGGAGAGAAACCCACATGGCACGTGCAGTAGGAATCGACCTCGGAACCACCAACTCGGTGGTCGCGGTCCTCGAGGGCGGCGAGCCCGTCGTCATCGCCAACGCCGAGGGCTTCCGCACCACCCCGTCCGTCGTCGCCTTCACCAAGGACGACGATGTGCTTGTCGGCGAGACCGCCAAGCGTCAGGCCGTCACCAACGTCGATCGCACCATCGCGTCGGTCAAGCGCCACATCGGCACCGACTGGAAGGCCGACATCGCGGGCAAGAAGTACACGCCGCAGGAGATCTCGGCTCGCATCCTCGCGAAGCTCAAGCGCGATGCCGAGCAGTACCTCGGCGACACCGTGACCGACGCCGTCATCACCGTCCCCGCCTACTTCAACGACGCCGAGCGTCAGGCCACGAAGGATGCCGGCGAGATCGCGGGCCTCAACGTGCTCCGCATCATCAACGAGCCGACCGCCGCGGCGCTGGCGTACGGCCTCGACAAGGGCAAGGAGGACGAGCTCATCCTCGTCTTCGACCTCGGTGGCGGAACCTTCGACGTCTCGCTGCTCGAGGTGGGCAAGGACGACGACTTCTCGACCATCCAGGTCCGCTCCACCGCGGGCGACAACCGCCTCGGAGGCGACGACTGGGACCAGCGCGTCGTCGAATACCTGATCGGTCGCTTCAAGGACTCGACCGGAGTCGACGTCTCGAAGGACAAGATCGCCCTCCAGCGCCTCAAGGAGGCCGCTGAGCAGGCCAAGAAGGAGCTCTCCAGCTCCACCTCGACCTCGATCCAGCTGCCCTACCTCTCCCTCACGGAGAACGGCCCGGCCAACCTCGACGAGACGCTCACCCGCGCCAAGTTCGAGGATCTGACGAAGGACCTGCTCGACCGCACCAAGAAGCCGTTCGCCGACGTCATCCGAGAGGCCGGCGTCAAGGTCGCAGACATCGCGCACGTCGTGCTCGTCGGCGGCTCGACCCGCATGCCCGCCGTCAGCGAGCTCGTCAAGAGCGAGACCGGCAAGGAGCCCAACAAGGGCGTCAACCCCGATGAGGTCGTCGCCGTCGGCGCAGCGCTCCAGGCCGGGGTGCTGAAGGGCGAGCGCAAGGACGTCCTGCTCATCGACGTCACGCCCCTCTCCCTCGGCATCGAGACCAAGGGCGGCATCATGACCAAGCTCATCGACCGCAACACCGCGATCCCGACCAAGCGCAGCGAGACCTTCACCACGGCCGACGACAACCAGCCGTCCGTCGCGATCCAGGTCTTCCAGGGCGAGCGCGACTTCACCCGCGACAACAAGGCGCTCGGCACCTTCGAGCTGACCGGCATCGCCCCGGCCCCCCGCGGCGTTCCGCAGGTCGAGGTCACCTTCGACATCGACGCCAACGGCATCGTGCACGTGTCCGCGAAGGACAAGGGCACCGGCAAGGAGCAGTCGATGACCATCACCGGCGGCTCGTCGCTGCCCAAGGAGGACATCGAGCGCATGGTCCGCGAGGCCGAGGAGCACGCCGCCGAGGACAAGCGCCGTCGTGAGGCCGCCGAGGTCCGCAACAACGCCGAGCAGCTCGTCTACTCGATCGAGAAGCTGATCAAGGAGAACGACGAGAAGCTGCCCGCCGACGTCAAGTCCGAGGTCCAGGCCGACGTCGACGCCCTCAAGTCCGCGCTCGCGGGCGAGGACGACGCCGCGGTGAAGACCGCAGTCGACAAGCTCAACGAGAGCCAGTCGAAGCTCGGCCAGGCGATCTACTCCCAGTCGCAGACCGACGCGACCGCGGCCGCCGAGGAGACGGCGAACTCCGAGGGTGCCTCGAGCGACGAGGACATCGTCGATGCCGAGGTCATCGACGAAGACGACGACACCAAGAAGTAGGACGGACGATGGCTCCCAAGGAACCGAAGTCGCCGGGCGCTCAGCCCGGCGGCACCTCGGACGACAGCGGCAAGAACAATGACGCCGACAAGCTCGCGAGCAGCGCCGGCAGCTCGTCGGACGACCCGTTCGCGTCATTCGAGTCGATGGAGGGTCCCGATATCGAGACCCCCATCGGCTCGGATGCCGGACCCTCCGCGGCCGCCGACGCGGGAGAGTCTCCCCTCACGGCGGAGGACCTCGCCTTCCTGGCGGATCCCTCTGCCGGGGCATCGTCGCTCGGAAGCGTGCCCGTGGATCCGGCCAGCGAGCACCTCGCCGACCTGAAGCGGGTGACTGCGGAGTACGCCAACTACCGGCGTCGCACCGAGGCCAACCGTCAGATCGAGAAGGACCGCGCGGTCGGCGACGTCGTCAAGCAGCTCCTGCCCGTGCTCGACGACCTCGACCGGGCTGAGAAGCACGGCGACCTGGTCGAGGGCGGACCGCTGACGAGCATCGCTCAGAAGCTCCGGGCCATCGTCCAGCGCTTCGGCGTCGCGCCCTACGGCGAGATCGGCGAAGCGTTCGACCCGGAGCAGCATGAGGCGATCTTCCAGAAGCCGAACTCCGAGGTGACCGCACCCACGGTGGCCGATGTCGTCGAGCGCGGATACCGCATCGGCGATGCGAACCTCCGGGTGGCCAGAGTGGTCGTCGACACCCCGGCGGACTGACCCGCCACCCTTCGAGTACGGCCCCGGCGGGAGCCGGGGCCGTACCCTTTCTCAGGGCCCGCGCGGCCCACCCCGCACTCCCATCCAAGGAATCGAGCACAGTGGCAAGCCAAGACTGGTTCGACAAGGACTTCTACAAGGTCCTCGGCGTCGACAAGACCGTCGACGACAGCGCGCTCAAGAAGGCATATCGCAAGCTCGCGCGCCAGTACCACCCGGACTCCAATCAGGGTGATGCGGCAGCGGAGGCGCGGTTCAAGGAGATCAGCGAGGCCTACGCCGTGCTCTCGGACGCAGGCCAGCGTGCCGAGTACGACCAGATCCGCGCCATGGGCTCAGGCGCTCGCTTCACCGCGGGCGGCAACCAGGGCGGCGGCTTCGAGGACGTCTTCGGCGGCATGTTCAACGGTCAGGGCGGCCGCCGGACGGCGGGTGCGCAGCAGGCCAACTTCGACGACATCTTCTCGATGTTCGGCGGCGGTCAGAGCGGCACGACCTTCGGTCAGGGCGGCTTCGGCCAGTCCAGCGGCGGCTACCGCGGCTTCGGAGGTCCGACGCCGGGTCGCGACGTCACCGCCACGACGACCATCGAGTTCGTGACGGCCACGAAGGGCGACACCATCCGCCTCCAGGGTGCCGACGGCCGCCCCCTCAACGTCAAGATCCCGGCCGGCGTCGCGAACGGGCAGAAGATCAAGCTGAAGGGCAAGGGGGAGCCGAGCCTCGACGGGGGCCCCGACGGAGACCTCGTGCTTACGGTCACCGTGCGCAAGCATCCGGTCTTCGAGCGCGAAGGCCTCAACCTCCGCGTGACCGTCCCTGTGACGTTCGCCGAAGCCGCACTCGGAGCCACCATCGAGGTCCCGACCCTCGGCGGCGAGCCTGTCCGGCTGCGCGTCGCTCCCGGCACCTCGAGCGGCAAGGTCCTCCGGGTCAAGGATCGGGGAGTGGCGACCCCCAAGGGCACGGGAGACCTCCTCGCTCGCATCGAAGTCGCTGTGCCGTCGCGATTGACCGCGGAGCAGCAGGAAGCGCTCGAGCAGTTCGTCCAGGCCGGTCCGAGAGACAACCCGCGTGACGATCTGCTCGCCAAGGCGCGCGCGGAGTAGAGGGGGAGGGGCTGTGGACATGGATCCGACCACCGGCGACATGACGGATGCTCCGCTGTTCGCCATCGCGGTCGCGGCGGAGCTCGCCGGCATGCACCCGCAGACCCTGCGGCAATACGACCGGATCGGACTCGTGTCTCCCGGACGCACCGCCGGCAAATCCCGCCGCTACTCGGTGCGCGACGTCGCCCAACTGCGCGAAGTCGCACGTCTGAGCGCCGAGGGCGTGAGCCTCGAGGGGATTCGTCGCATCCTCGAGCTCGAGAACGAGGCACTGGCGCTGCGCCGCCGAGTTCGCGAGCTGGAAGCCGCACTCGCCGACGAGCTGCTGCGTCGACCGGGCAGCCGGGTCTTCGCCGCCGGCGAGGCAGGAGACGTCACGCCGTTGCGGGCGGGAACTCGCATCCAGCGCCGCACCGAGGTCATGCTCTGGCGCCCGCGCCCCGAGGGGTGAGCCGTGCAACGCCCGCCAGCAGGGTGGGCGGGGCTACAGCGGTCCTCGAAACGAGCGCGCGCGGCGCTCGGGACGGAAGTCGACCGCCGCCTCTTTCACCTTGGTGACGCGGTCGGAGGCCCACACCTTCACGCCATGCGACTGGAGCTCGTCCCGCAATCGCAGCGCGCTCAGCTCACGGGGGCTGACGCCGTCTCGCACCGACATCGCGGCGGCGAGGCCCGCCGCCTGCCCCATCGCGACGCACGGCCCTTTCACGCGATAGGAGGCGTGCGCCTCGTAGGTTCCGGAGATGCAGCGGCCGGCGACCAGAAGCTGCTCGAAGCCGAGCGGGAGAAGGGCGCGATAGGGGATGTCATAGGCTCCGCGCGGCGCGTGATATGCCGATGCCGATGCCACCTGACCGGTCGCGACCGGGTCGTGGATGTCGATGGGGAACGAGACGGTCGCGATGCCGTCCTCGAAGCTCCGCCCGGCCTGCACGTCCTCGCTCGTCAGCACATAGTCGCCGATGATCCGGCGGGTCTCGCGCACGCCGATCTGCGAGCCCGTCTCAATCAGATATGACTCGGCGAACTCCGGCACATTGTCGCGGAGGAAGCTCGCCGCCGCTCGCGCCTGCCTGCGCCCGTCCACCTCGGAGCGGCTGAGCGCACGGGCGTCGGTGCCGTCGACCCCGCGGACGTGCACGAGCATCAGAACCACCTCGCGCGGATTGGGCAGGTGGATCGCCCAGGGGAATTCGTACGCCAAGCGGAATCCGCTGCCGGACGCGGCAATCGCGTCCTCGACGAGCCGAGCCAAGCCGTCGTTGGTGGTCTGCACCCAATCGACCCCGCCCATCCGGAACATCGTCGTCATCGGCTGCAGAGCGCCGTCCTGTTCGCGGCCCAACGCGAAGCGGGCACCCGCTCTCGCGGCGACGTCGCCGTCTCCCGTCGCGTCGACAGTCACCTTGGCTAAGACGGCGAACCTGCCCGACTTGTTCTCGATGACGACTCCCCTCACCGCATTCCCCTCGACGAGGGTCGCCACCACCTGGGTGTGGAAGAGGATGTCGCTCCCGCTGTCGAGCACGAGGTCGTCAGTGACGTGACGCCAGGTCTCGGGATCGAAGGAGATCTTCCAGAAGTCGGCTCCCCATGCGTCCGCCTCATCCAGCCTCTCGATGATCTCGGCGTTCAGGCCCTTGTTGTGGAAGGGGTTGTAGTGAGGCACCACCAGGCCCGCCGTCGCCATGCCGCCGAGATAGCCGTTGCGCTCCAGCAGCAGCGTGCGCGCTCCACCGCGGGCTGCTGAGATCGCCGCGCCCGTACCGGCCGGACCCCCGCCGCAGATCAGCACGTCGACGGAGTCGAGGATCGAGAGCTCGCTGGCGGCCATCGTCACGGAGCCCATCGTCGGCGACCATGCGGGGGTCGGCAGCACGCCCGACCCTCCCGCGGAGGTGGTTCCGCCGCTCGAGGCTGTTCGGACGAGTCCGTCCTGGGTGGTCCCACTCGACAACCGCCCGGAATCGAATGTTCTGACTTCCAGCATGTGCGCCTCTCCCGTGATGCCCTCCTACGCTAGCAGGGGTTCCATCCCCTGCATCCAAGTTCCGATTGGTGGAAATAACACGCGAATTGACACGTACCTCGCCTGGCGATTCGCCGGGAGCTTCTCCGTCTGTCGGCGTGCGTGACTTTCCTGTCGGATAGAGTTGAGCACACTAGACTCAACTTGTCTTCCAGGAGGCGTCATGGCAACCCC